>CADAAU010000059.1 GCA_902786015.1 uncultured Coriobacteriaceae bacterium | reverse complement strand
TGCCCGATCCGACAGCGGATGAGAGCCCTGACACATCGGCGATCTTTCCTATGCGCGTGTAGGCGTAAGAGCTGGGGTGCGTCTCGTAGAAAACGACTATGTAGTCGTCTTGGTAGAGCATGACGTCTCCCGCCTCGATGGTTCCCAGATTGGACGGGTTGGAAGGGAGAGAGTCACTCACCATGAGGTACTTCTCGTTGCCGTTGAGCTCGCTCAAGGTGCCGGAGAGGGGAAGCATTCCCGCGAAGGCGCGTGCGGTGTCATTATCGACAAGCTCTATCTCGAAATCATGCCCGTTGAGTGTTGCCGTGACGTTCATGGCCCCTTCTTTCTGTGTCTCTGCCGGAACCGTTGCCGTATCTGGCTGTCGGGCAGCTGCGTTGTCGTCCGTGCTCGCGCTTGTGCTCGCAGCCGAGGATGAACTGCTCTCGTTGCTTGCGACGGTCTCGCCACCTTGCTTGGAGCATCCTGATAGCGCTAGAAGGGCGCAGATGGCGAGCACTGCCGGTGCTGCCTTGAGTCTCATGTTGCACACCCCTCCCCTACAGACTCCGACCGAAGGCGCGCAGCTCCTCAAGTGCGGCATCCGAGACAGCGGCCGATCCTGCTCCCTCGAAGACGCCGCAGTCCTCGACACCGTACCAGCCCTGCAGAAAGCCGTGGTAGATCGTCTCGGAAGCGCGGAAGACGCCCGATGCACCCGAGGCGAGAATGAGCGCCATCTTCTTGCAAGCGGCAGGCACGCCTATTGCGTAGGTGCGGTTGATAGCGCAGGTGAGCTGTCCGGAGAGAGATCCGTAGTAGATGGGCGAGGCGATGACGATCATGTCCGCCGAATCGTAGAGCGGGTAGACCTTAGCCATGTCGTCCTTCTGGATGCAGGTGCCGTTGCCCTTGGTATGGCAGTACTCGCAGGCCGTGCACCCATGGATTTCCATATGCGCCACGTCTACGACATCAACGTCGTGGGCCGCCTCGCGGGCCCCCTCGACGAAGGCTGCGACGCGTGTCGCTGTGTGCCCGTTTGTTCGCGGGCTTCCCTGCAGAACGAGGATCTTCATCTTGCTCACGCTTTCCTGATCTCGACAACGGACACGTCGCTCACGGATGCGAGGGTCTCGACGGCTCCGTCGGCAAGCCTGCCCATGTTCAGCTGATCGTCGTAGGCCTGGGACTCCTCTTCACCAGCGAAGAACACAGCGAACCATCCGCCTCTCGGGTTGTAGTTCACATCTCCATTTCTCCAGCCTCGCCCTACTTGAGCATCGTCGTAGGAAAGGGAAAGGGGCATCTGCCCGCAATAGTCCACCCCGCTCGTGCCCACGCTTATGCGCAGGGGAAGGGCATCGTAGAACTCCCTTGATGTGTCCGAGTCATTCAACTCGGCCTCGACAGTCGTGCCGTTGAAGTCGAGGGTTATCTTGTTCGGCATACGTGACCCCCTTCCCGACCCTATTCGCTTGCCATAAGGATCTCGCGGACCTCATCAGCGTCCAGTGGCCTTGACCACGTCGTCGTACCTGTCAGGAGTTAGGCCCAGCTCACCCACAGTGCGGGCCACGCCGATCTCGTCCATCCAGTCTTCCATGGCCTCGATGCCCTCAAGCGCAACTTGCTCGTCCGTCCTGCCCGAGGGGTCAACATTCCAGACTTCGGTGGCAAAGCGAACGAACTTGGGCAATCCGTAGGGCATGATGTGCCTGTAGTAGGCCGGAGCCACGGCGGAGAGCGTCATGCCGTGGGTCGCGTCCGTCACCGCGCCGATGGCCTGGCCAATCATGTGCACTTCCCAATCGGTGGCCTTGCCGCAAGCAAGCAGCGTGTTCAAAGCCCAGGTGCTGATCCAGCTGATGTTGGAGCGCGCCTCGTAGTCAGTCGGGTCTTTCACGGCGATGCGAGAGGCGTGAATCAGGTTTCTCATCATGCCCTCGGCGATGTAGTCGGAAACGTTGTCATCTTCCCCGCTGAAGTATTGCTCTTGGATGTGGTTGAACGCGTCGAATATGCCCGCGCGCATCTGCTTGTCGGGAACCGTGAACGTGAGCTCGGGGTTCACGATAGCGAAACGCGGAATGACTTCGGAGCCGAAGACATGTCCGATCTTGAGCTTCTCATCGGGGTTGGTGATGACTGAACCCGCATTCATCTCAGAGCCGGTGCCGGACATCGTGAGGATATCGCCGACGGGAATGATATCGCCGTCAGGGTCCTCCATGCGCAGGTAGTACTTCTCCCAAGGGTCCTCATCGCTCGATGCGGAAACGGATACCGCCTTCGCGAAGTCGATAACCGAGCCGCCGCCGACGGCGAGCAGCAGATCAGCATCGGCCTCGCGTGCGATACGGCAGCCTTCTCGCAGCTTGTCGGCAGTCGGATTGCTCATGACGCCCGAAATCTCTGTGACGTTCTTGCCAGCAGTCTCGAGAACCTCCATCACCTGATCGTATAGACCGCTCTTCTTGATGGAGCCGCCGCCGTAGACCAAGACGACATTGGATCCGTATTCTGCAAGCTCGCTGGGCAGATTGTCCAGCGCATTCTGTCCGAAATGGATGCGGCAGGGGTTGTGAAATGTAAAATCTCCAAGCATGTTTCTCTCCTTTGGATCGTTTCAAATTGCTATCTTGGGCACGTGTTTGCCATAACAGTGCGTGACCTGCGAGCGTTCCTGGTATGGGACACCGCCCTTCGGATCAGTATCAATCCAAATGCAATGGCCAAAAGTCCCATGACGCCAAGGCCCGAGGCAATAGAGCCGCCATTCGAGATGAAGACGCCGAGGAACGGGGTGAAAATGGTCACGCCCAGGTTGGCTGCGGTGAGGTAGAGGCCGTTCGCGAAGTCAGGAGCCTCGGGGGCTGCCGTGGATACGAGCCACTGATTCACATTGTTGGCGATGCCCGCCAAGATGCCGATAAGGCAAAGCATC
>CADAAU010000058.1 GCA_902786015.1 uncultured Coriobacteriaceae bacterium | reverse complement strand
GCGGGACATATGAAGCGCCAAAAGTAGCGCGTCTTCACCTGCGGCGTGATCGGCGCGACAATCGTTGCCAACCAAGGATTGGAGGCAGCGATGGCGACTTGTGCCCAGCAGGTCCGACTGGTCGTCTGTATCTTGCAATGGTGAATATCGTTGTATAAGAACGATAAATGGGCGGAAGAGCGGGGATGACGCCTGTTCGCACTCAAATGCGATTGTGCTCAGGGTTCAACTATGTACGCCAAAATGTGGCTGACGGCTTTATACCTGGGGTCGAAGATCAGCGATGATCACAAGCAAGGACTGTTGCGACTGGCTAATGAGTTGAATGTGAGGATCTACCAAGAAGTGATCACCTATGACAGGGACCATAAGGGGATGCAGTTTGTGAAGTTGAGCGCGAGTGGCAACCATTTATGACGATGGCGCCGTTCGTTTTCCAAGTCTCTTCTCGCATCAAAGTGTTATTGTACGTTCATAGCATCTGTACCACGTTGATCAAGCTGAGGGAGGGACTCTTGAACAGCGACGAAACCAAAACAGCCAACAGACTGCTCGACAAGGCAACCGAGGCTTTTATCCTCGCCATAGAGCTATACAATCGCCCAAGTATTCGATATCGCGTCGAGGGATTCGCTTTTTTCGTTTGCAACGCATGGGAACTCATGCTAAAGGCAAAGATTATTAAGGACAAAGGCGTCAGCGCAATCTACTATAAGGACAACCCGACGAGAACCATCTCGCTCGAACGATGCATTGCGTTGGTGTTCACGAACAACAAAGATCCGCTTCGAAAGAATCTAGAAGACATCATCCGCCTCAGAAACACGAGTACGCATTTTATCGTAGAAGAGCACGAGCAGATATACGTTGGTCTATTTCAGTCCTGTATTACAAATTTCGACGACAAAATGTTCGAGTTCCACGGCAGGAGAATGGGTGATTCCATTCCACCACACTTCCTCACCCTCTCTATGACGGCGAGTCCTGCCACGCCAGAGTATATCAGGGCGAAGTATCCCGCGCATATAGCCGAGAAGTTCCTTTTCGACGAGAACGAAATCGAGCAGGAACAGCTTCTCCAAAGCAGCCAGCGGTATGCCACTGTTATGGTTACGGAGCTGGCAATCGTGAAGAACCCAAAGGCCGCAGACTTCACCGTCGCCTATGATGCGTCCTCCGATAAGCACATCAGGACGGCAAAAGTATTCCGCGATCCCAGCACCACTCATCCGCTCTCGGCAAGCAAGCTAGTCGCACACGTCAACAAGGCTCTTGAGAAGCGTGGAATAGCGCTGATGGCATCCGGAAAAGAAAAACGGTTCACAACGAATGACTGGAAGTTGTTCTTGAGCTTCTACGACCTCAAGTCTCGCCCAGAGCTTGCATATGCGCATTCCATCGGAAACACCACAAGACACACGTACTCGATGTAAACCGTTACTTTTATCGTTGATAGAATAGCTGAATGCCCCGATACGATAATTGATGACCTAAAGAATGCCCTGCAATAAAAAAGACGAGATGACCCCAGGGGCAAAGGATTCTAAGCGTATACGCCTACTCCCATTCGGGAACCCAGCACTTATCCTTCACGGGTACATCTCGTGAGTGAATGGTACCGCTTTTACCTGCGGTAGTCAATGCACGTGAATTAGCTCAATCGTCGTAGCTTGAATGAAAGAAGAAATCGCAGGTAGACGACCATTTCCGCTTGACGCGGATATCGTTAGGTGTTAGAATATACCTAACTATATCCGCAGGTCAGGAGGCAGAGAGTGGGCATCGTGTACCAGCTCGACAAGAGGAGCGGCATCACCTACGCGTACGAGTCGAAGGCGTGGTGGGACAAGGAGAAGGGGCAGTCGAGGTCGAAGAGGAGGCTGATAGGGCGCGTCGACGAGGCGACCGGCGAGATCGTGCCCACCGACGGTCGCGTCCGCAAGGCCATGGAGCGCAGGGCCGAGGAGGCCAGGAGGCCACGGTACAAGGCGATGTACGAGGGGCAGCTCGCGCGCGTCGCCGAGCTGGAGGCCGAGGTGGCCAGGCTCCAGTCCGAGGTCGCCAGGCTGGAGTCCGAGCTCGGGGCGCCCAGGGGCTAGCCGTGCGGATCGGGGACGACTTCGCCACCATAAGCGCCCTGCAGCTCAAGGCGAGGGCGCAGGCCAGGCGGATCGGGGAGCTGGAGTCCGGCGGCGCCTACGCGAGGGAGGTCGCGAGGCGCAAGTCGCTGCAGCGCGACTACGAGTCGCAGGTCAGGTCGCTGAGGCGCGAGGTCGCCGACCTCGGCAGGCCCGACTCCAAGATGATAAGGGGCTGGTGGGAGACCTGCGAGATGGTCCGCAGGGAGGGCGAGGAGGCCGCGGCGAGCGCCATGCGCACGGCCAGGGCCCAGGAGGAGCGGGCCTTGCGCGCCGAGCGGAGGCGCGACGAGCTGGCCGCGGAGGTGACGGCCCTCGGCGGGCGCGTGCGCGAGCTCGAGGCCGAGCTCGAGGAGCTGCGCGGCATGAACTCAAAGCTGACGGCGCAGGCCAACCGCGACTTCGAGAACTCGTCGGTGCCGTCCTCCAAGCAGGTCGTCCGGAAGAAGAGGGTCCCCAACACGCGCGAGGCCACCGGCCGCAGGCCCGGCGCCCAGCCCGGCCACCCGCACCACCCGCGAAGGGCGCCGGAGCCGACGGCGACCGTGGCGCTCCCGGACCCCGAGGGCTGGGCGGAGGACCCCGACCTCTACCGCACGGGCGCCGAGGTCAGGAAGCTCGTGGTCTCCGCGCGCGTCGCGGTCGAGGTCACCGAGTACGTGGCGAGCGTCTGGCGCAGCCGCTCCACCGGCGGCAGGCGCCACGCGCCCTTCCCGGACGGCGTCACCGACGAGGTCACCTACGACGGCTCGTGCAAGGCGCTCGCGTTCCTTCTCAACAACGAGTGCTGCGCGTCGCTGCCGAAGACGTCGAGGTTCCTGTCGGAGGCGAGCGGCGGGGCGCTCGACATGTCCGTGGGCATGGTCTGCGGGCTGGCGCGCGAGTTCTCGGAGAAGTCCGGGCCGGAGCGGCGGGCGGCGCTCGAGTCGCTGATGTCGCGGCCGGTCATGCACGCGGACCTCGCCTGCGCCAACGTCGGCGGGGACATGGCGCAGGTGCTGATACTCGCCAACGGCGGGGCGACCGCCATGTACGCCCGCGAGCGCAAGGGGCACGACGGCGTGGCCGGCACGCCGCTGGCAGACTACGTCGGGTGCGTCTCCCACGACCACGACAGGACCTTCTACAAGTACGGCACTCGCCACCAGGAGTGCATGCAGCACGTCGTCAGATACCTGGTGGGCAGCGTGCAGAACGAGCCGCACCTCACCTGGAACGCGCGGATGCTGGGGCACGTGAGGGCGATGCTCCACTGGAGGAAGCGCCTGCCGCCGGACGTGGAGCCGGACCCGGCGGAGGTCGCCGCCATGGAGTCCCGCTACGACGAGATCCTCGGGCTGGCCGAGAGGGAGTACGGGGAGAATCCGCCAACGAAGTACTATCGCGACGGCTACAACCTCTTCGTCCGAATGCGCGACTACCGCGAGCATCACCTGCTGTTCCTGCACGACCCGCAGGTGGAGCCGGACAACTCGCTCTGCGAGCGCAAGGCGCGCGTCTTCAAGCGGAGGCAGCACGCCAGCATGGCCTTCCGCAGCTTCGAGAACCTGTTCAACGTCTGCGACGGCATCGCCGCCGTCGACAACATGCGCACCGCCGGGAGGGACGTTTTCGCCGAGTCTGAGGC
>CADAAU010000057.1 GCA_902786015.1 uncultured Coriobacteriaceae bacterium | reverse complement strand
GGTTCGCCGCGCGGCTGCTCTGCGTCGCGCGAGGAGTTACTATACGCCATCGGGGGGGCCCGCGGGACCAGAATCCGGGCGTCCACGGTTTCTGCACAACTCGGGGGGAGGACCTTCAAGCCCTTCGAAAACGGCTGGTAAAGAGCGCCCCTTGGTAACGCAGATGATTCTGTATCCAAACGCCCCCACGCATATAGGTACTTGTACGTGGGGGCGATTGTTGTGGTGAATTCACATATGCGACGTTTGACAGTCCTGTTCCTACGGCAAGGCCTTGAGGGCCCCTTTGCATGCCTCTTCCGCCAAACGATTTGCGAGCCCGACATCGGATGCCTCCGAACATGCACGTACGAGCGGCTCTGTTCTGGAAGGTCGCAACTGCACCCACGAATCGTTTTCGAAGACCAACACGAGGCCATCCGAATGTGCCACCACCGACGGTTTCATACCACACACCTCATGAGGGTTGAGTCCCGGCAGTATGTTTCTGAACGCTTGGATGGAAGCCGCATCTAGTTGGATGTTCCTGCGGATGTAATTCATCGTTCCTAGGTTCTCGTTGAGCTCGTCTACCAGCTCCGACACGCTCTTTTTGCGGGCAGCCAGGAGCTCCACCACAAGAAGCGCCGCGAGCATACCATCTCGCTCGCAGAATATCTTGGGCACGCACACTCCTCCGAACTCATCTGCCCCCAAGAGCACGTCATTCTCTACGAACTCGCGATACACGCGTGAGAACCCCATGGGTACGGCCGTAAAGGGACATCCCAGGTTCACCGCTTGGCGACGCACATATGCGGAACACGAGAACGTGTCGACGATGCGTCCGTGCTCTCCCCGATCTTCCACCAGATGCTCCATGATAAGCGGCACCATGCGATGTGGCGTAACAAAACGCCCTTTCTCGTCCACCAAACCAAACCTGTCGGCATCCCCGTCGAGCACGAGTCCCGCGTCGCAGCCAAAAGACCTTACAGCCTGTTTGCACGTCTCGACCCAAGGTTCGCTGGGCACAGGCTGGAGCCCGCCAAAGTCAGCCATCGTCTCGCCGTGAATCTCGTGCACCCTACAGCCCATCGATCGCAGCAGGCGAGCCAGATACCCACGCCCCGCGCCATACATTGGATCGACCACCACGCTTAGGGAGGCCTGCGCTATAACCGACGAGTCAACGCATTGCGCAAGATGCTCCAGATAGGGACTAACTATATCGCGTTCCTCAAACTTCCCCGTAGCTTCTACCGGAGCTGATGACACCACGCGTGCTGCCGCGTCATAGAATTCCTCCGAAACGGGTCCGCCGTCATCATTGCGCGCAGATATTCCCCCGTATTCCGATGCCGCACCCGAAGCTGTGATCATGATGCCACCAACAGCCTCATCGTCTTGGGCAACAGCCCATCCAAGAGCGGGAGTGGGACAGGGTGCATCAGAGACTATCGCGCGTAGACCTCGCATCGACAAGGTCCGCGCTACGACTCGGGCATGCAGCAGCGCGGCGTATCGCGTGTCATACCCAACGTACACCGTGGCACCCCGTTTGGCCTCGCTCCAAATATAGGCAAATGCATCTGCCACGCGCGCGATGTTTGACTCGTCAAAGCCGTCGTCAAATCGAGCGCGCCATCCCTTTGCGCTAAAACGTATGATTTGCATAACTATCCTAGCTTTACGTCCTTACCCAACGCCTCGATGAATGCCGCACGCTGCGACGGATTGGCAAGCGCCATGCGTGCGTTGGTGGCAGCCCATGCGGCGGGCGTGCCAGTGTCGCATCCCTGATCGGGGTCGACAACCAGTGCGTACATCTCTTCCTCGTCGAGCAGCCGTTCCATAGCGTCAGTGAGTTGAATCTCGCCGCCGGCACCTGTTCCCTGCGTGGCAAGAAGGTCCATGATGCGCGGAGAAAGCAGGTAACGGCCCACGATGAACAGGTGCGAGGGTGCTTCCGCAGGGGAGGGCTTCTCTACGAGTCCAGTCACCTTCCATACGGCGCCTTCATCCTCGCCTTCGGCGTTGGTGCCCTCGAGCGATCCCACGCACTCGCCGGCGATAATCCCGTATCGATCTACCTGATCGGCGGGAACGGGAGCAACGGCAATCACGGATGCTCCGCCATGCTCTTGGGAGACCTTTTGCATGTTGACGCACATCTTGCGGTCGGGAACGAAGTAGTCTCCCAAAAGAACGAAGAACGGGTCGCCGTCCATCTCGTCCTTTGCGCAGTATACGGCGTGTCCCAATCCCTTGGGATCGTCCTGATAGACAAACGAGACCGGTAGCGCGCCAGCTTCGTGGACGGCATCGGCAAGCGCCTCCTTGCCACGC
>CADAAU010000056.1:696-3111 GCA_902786015.1 uncultured Coriobacteriaceae bacterium | reverse complement strand
GCCGAATGCTGCTTGTGCCACTCGCGGGCTTCCCAGATGGCGTTCCAATCGGTCTCGCCCTCATCGGTGAGGCCATGTGCTTGCGCATAATCGTGGTCATTTTGCCACGTGCTGTTCAAGCCGAAAGTCACGTACTTGAGGAATCCAGAGCCGGCTTCGCTCGCATACACGTTCTGGCCATCTGCCAGCTTGCCGAGGTCTTTCGTGTTGCCGTTTTTGGGCCAGGGGTCGTCGCTCGCGACGACGATATCCGCCCCTCCTCCATAGTCGTTTTCCGGATCGTATGAGAATCGCCATTTCGATGCGCTTATCTGCTCCACGCTCCATTCGCTCGGCTTCCAGTCCGCCGGCACGTCGATGTAGAAGCAGTCGTTGCTGAAAGAATGCCCATCGGAAGCCAGGGCCTCCTTCTCCTGCGCGGCCTGCTTTTCTGCGGCCTGCTTTTCTGCCACCGCAGCGTCCCTGCGCTCCTTGGCTTTCTCCTTGAGAGAGTCAAGTCTGGAAGCTTCGATTCCGCTGCTCTTCGCCGCGTTGTATGCCTTCTCTATCTCCTCATCCGTCACATCTTCTGCGGGAATTGGCGTGATGGTAATTTCAGACTCGACGTCAGCGCCTCCATCGTTGGAAATGTCTGCCTTCGTGAAGGCGCCCTCGGTGTTGTAGATCGTCCCGTCCTCCGCGATCGGGGAATCCTCGATCGAGAGAGTGTACGCGCCGGATGCCAGCGTCACGTCAGAAGAATCCGTCCCGCCATAGAAGACCTCGTCGACATGGTTCCCCCGAGCGTCCTCCCCGGTCGCGTGCAGCGGAATTTTCGTGCCCTTCTCCGTGTCCAGCCCTTCTGCATTCACTACGAGCGGCACGCCATAGGTCTTGGGCGACTGGTTTGCCAGATACCAGGCCACACCACCGCAGCAGATCACCAGCACGAGCGCCGCCGGCACCAGAATCTTTGCGAGTTTTCTCCTATCTGTACTCATCAGCCTCATCTCCTCATCTTTGGACATCTTTGACGATGGGAATAATACGAGGCCGAGATTCCCGCATTCGTAAATAGTACGCATTCGTATGCCAACGACAGTGACTTCCCTCTACACGACGAAGGTCTCTTTGCCAAACGGGCGGCAACCGGAAGAGCAAAGCCCTCGTGGCGCAATTGCAGGGATGTCCGTACCGGTCAAAACCTGAATGCGCGTATCATGGGGCACGTTACTTCAGACAAGAGATTCAAAGGCGAAATTGATGAGAGACACGTCCAACGATTTGGAGAAACTGCGGAAAAGGGCAAGCAGGGGCAATGCCGAGGCCATGCTCGAGTTGGGACTTCACTACCTCGATGGTAACGACACCGAGCAAAATGCCGAAATTGCGGCGCAGTGGTTCCGCAACGCCGCAGAAGCAGGAAACGTCGAGGCGCAAAGACGGCTCGCCATCTGCTGCAAGCGGGGAATCGGCCTCCCCGTCGACATCATCGCCTACGAGATATGGATGGAAAAAGCTGCCTCTGCCGGAGACGTCGAAGCACAGCTGGAGCTCGGAAAGCACTATGAACAGAGCAATCACGAAAAGAGCACTGCATGGTATTCCAAGGCGGCTCAGCAAGGTGATGCTGAAGGGCAGTTTCAGCTAGGCCTCTCATACGCCTGGGGATTTGGCATCGAACAAGACTACTCGCAAGCGAACAAATGGCTTGCACGAGCCGCAAAGCAAGGCTCCGCTCAGGCTCAGCTCAGGCTGGCATTTCACTATCAAGAGGGCCTGGGAGTCGAAGAAGACCCCGCCAAGGCATACGAGTGGTATCTGCTTGCCGCGAGTCAAGGCCAGCCAAACGCCGAGAACAACCTGGCAATTTGCTATCGCGACGGTTATGGAGTGGAGCCAAGCCTCGTCGAGGCAGTCAATTGGTTTCTTAAGGCCATAGCAGACGGCTGTAAGCCTGCGAAGAACAACCTCGCCATGTGCTATATCACGAGGACCGGTGAGGAGACGTGCATCGTCGAAGGATTCCACTTGTTGGAAGAAGCCGCAGAAGAGGGCGATGACATGGCGCAGTTCAACCTTGGGTGGTACTACGAGAACGGACTTGCGGCTGCGGGAGTATCCCCCGATCTGCCAAGGGCACGCGAATACTACGGGCTCGCAGCCGAACAAGGATACGACCCCGCGAAACAAGCCGTCGACAGGATTGACCATCCAAGCCCGATGGACCAGCTTGAGGGCCTGGTCGGCCTTGAGGGCGTCAAAAGGGAAGTAGCCAAGCTCACAAACCTCATGCAGATAAACGCAGACCGCGCAGCCCAGGGGCTGCCAACCGGAAAGACGACGCTCCACCTCGTCTTCGCCGGCAACCCCGGCACGGGCAAGACGACCGTCGCGCGGCTCGTGGGCGCGATCTTCCACGAGATCGGGGCGCTT
>CADAAU010000056.1:0-670 GCA_902786015.1 uncultured Coriobacteriaceae bacterium | reverse complement strand
GGACATGGAGGACCACCGAGACGACCTGTGCGTCATCGTCGCGGGCTACACGGATCTCATGCAAGAGTTCATCTCGTCCAACCCCGGGCTGGAGTCGCGTTTCTCCAAGACGATCGTCTTCGAGGACTACGACGAGTTCGAGTTGATGGAGATCTTTTCGAGGATGTGCGTCAAGGGCGCTTTCCAGCTGAACGATACCGCCGTTTCCTGGGCGCAGGACTATTTCACGTGGCTCGCAAACAATAGGGGCGAGAACTTCGGCAACGCGCGCGACGTGCGAAACTTCTTCGAGAAAGTGCGGGACGCCCAGGCAACGAGGCTGGCCGAATCAGCCGAACGTTCGCGCGAGGCGCTTATGGTCATCGAGGCAGAAGACATCGCAGCCGCTGCCGCCGCCTCCGGATGTCCCTATTTTGTCACCGACTTAGATGGCGAGAACCTCGATACACCCACCCCCATGGAGCAACTCGAGGCGCTGATCGGCCTCGAGGGCGTCAAGCGGGAAGTCACCAAGCTGACAAGCCTCATGCGAGTCAACGCTGCACGAGAGGCCCAGGGGCTGCACGTGGGCAAGACGACGCTCCACCTCGTCTTCGCCGGCAACCCCGGCACGGGCAAGACGACCGTCGCGCGGCTCGTGGGCGCGATCTTCCACGAGATCGGGGCGCTT
>CADAAU010000055.1 GCA_902786015.1 uncultured Coriobacteriaceae bacterium | reverse complement strand
ATGTGTGACCAATCAGAGATTCATTGGATTCTTGCCTGCAAACGGACTGATACCGTCATACCTCTATCTGCTGTTTCTTGCTTTTAATAAAGTCCTAACAACTGCTGGTACCGGTACCACACACGCATACATCTCCAGAGAGAAGTTCGAGCAACTAATTGTTCCAGTGCCTTCGACATCAGAGCAATATCGCATCGTTTATGCCTTCGACAAGATAGAGCCTCTCGTCGATAACTATGGCAACCTCGAGGACGCCCGCGAGCGCCTAGACGCCGAGCTGCCCGGCAGGCTCCGCAAGTCGATCCTCCAGCTCGCCGTACAGGGAAAGCTGGTGGAGCAGGACCCCGCCGACGAGCCCGCCTCCGCCCTGCTCGACCGCATCCGCGCCGAGCGCGCCGCCCTCGTGAAGGCCAAGAAACTCAAGGCCCCCAAGGGCGGCGAGTCGGTCATCTACCGCGCTTCCGATGGCGGCTACTATGAGAAGCGCGGCAAGGGCGAGTCTGTCTGTATCGACGACGAGATCCCTTTCGAGATTCCCGAGAGCTGGAAGTGGGTGCGGCTGGAAAGTGTTACAGTCTACATCCAACGCGGTAAGTCACCGAAATACTCACCAATCAAAAAGTATCCGGTAGTTGCCCAGAAGTGCAATCAGTGGTCCGGCTTCTCACTCGAGCTTGCCAAGTTCGTAGATCCGTCCACGGTGAGCTCATATGCTGTGGAGCGCATTCTCCAAGACGGCGACCTTCTCTGGAACTCCACTGGTCTTGGAACATTAGGCAGGATGGCGATATACGATTCCTCCGTTAACGATTATGGATGGGCCGTCGCGGATAGTCACGTAACGGTCATCCGGACGATGGCCGAGTGGCTCGACTATCGCTACGCATTCGCCTATTTTGCTGGGCCTTCAGTCCAGTCGGTTATTGAGGACAAAGCAAGCGGGAGCACGAAGCAGAAAGAACTAGCCCAGGAGACAGTACGTAGCTACCTCGTTCCTATTCCTCCTCGTCGCGAGCAGACGAGAATCGCCGAACAGCTCAGCAAGGTGCTTCCTCAGCTTACCAATCAATAGCTGCATCGACTGCGGCGCGCTGCTCGGAAGCGGTGCGCCGCAGGTAGACGCGTGTCGTCTCTAGACTCTCGTGACCCATGAGGTCTGCCAGAAGTGCGATGTCAGAGTTCCTCTCGATGAAGTTCTTGGCGAAGCGGTGGCGGAACGAATGTGGGTATACGACGTCCCGGTCTATGCCGTACCGTTCCGCGTAACGCTTGAGGCCCATCGAAATGCCTCGCGCTGTCATGGGCTTATCGCCATTATTGGAAAACAGGTAACCATCACAGCGGCCGATATCATGCAGCCATTGCATCGCGTCGCGCTGCAAGACCGTTGGCATATAGATGCGCCTGAGTTTCTGACCCTTCGAGATGAGATCGAGATGCCCGACACGCACGGAATCCACCGTGAACAGGCGCAGCTCACTGATGCGAGCTCCCGTACACGTGAGGAAGCGGACGACGTAGTGCCAGAATAGCTCACCGTCACGTAGCAACGAGTCTCGCAGTAAGAGATAGTCCTCTTGACTGATGACGTTGTCGAGGTAAGGCCTCTGTTGGATGCGAAGGCTTTTCAACCGGACACCCTGGTACTCGATGAAATCGAGGTATGAGTTGATGGCCGTGATACGCAGATTTACCGTTTTGGCAGCGAAGTGTGCGGCCAGCCAATCTTTGTGATTAAGCAAGTTCTCGTTACTTGGCTGACCGCCAATCTTCTCGTGCATTTGGTGAACTGCGAATAGGTACGAATCGACCGTATGCTTCGAGAACCCCTTCTCGACAAGGTAAGTTTTGTAATCCTCCATGAAAGACTCCTTTCGTCTGTCATGGAGGATTGTTTAGCCAAGTACAGATAGCAGCGCTTTGCAACTATCAACAATACGTCGCTGTTCTTCAAGAGGCGGCAAAGGAAGCAAGCATCCGACAATCTTTTGTCTCGATATATTCGGTTGAGCTCCACCTTCGCCCATTTTGATGAAATGAGGCTTCTGGTAACGCAGCCATGTCACAAGCCACCCACGGATGCTTTCATCGTGAAGTACGCACGCACAACACGCTTGGTTAGTGGTAGCGGCAACACCAAGCACACCAATCTTGCCAATTGTGGCCCCATACATTGCCACAAGAACGGAGCCGACAGGGTTTAACCTCACGGAGCATTCGCGTAGCGCTTGCTCGGTGATGGTATTTGGTATCTCTGTAACAGGCCCATCGGTAAGGTCGCCGGTCAAAAGCCAAGGAATAGCGCCATTTGAATAATACTTGCTCTCGCCCTTGGCTGGCGTAGCGCCGGCTTTCCAATCGCCAATATCGCCAAGCCTTACCCACGCCCAGCTCTCCGGAATCTCGAACGGGATCTCGTCGTCGATGCAAGCCGGGTCGCCCTTGCCGCGCTTCTCATAGTGCGACCCATCGGAA
>CADAAU010000054.1 GCA_902786015.1 uncultured Coriobacteriaceae bacterium | reverse complement strand
CAGAGGAGCTTGGACGGCGACGGTTGGCGCCAAGGGGCAGATTGTCATTCCCAAAGAGGCGCGCGACATGTTCGGCATCAAGCCGGGCGATACGCTCGTCATCCTGGGGGACGCCGAGCGCGGTCTCGCCATCCCGCCCAAGGAGCAGTTCGGCGAATGGATCAGCGCCGTGTTCGATGGGAGCCGGCAATGAGGGTGCTCTGGTTCTGCATCCCCGCCTACGGCCACACCAACCCCACCATCGAGGTCGTGCGCGAGCTGGTGAGGCGTGGCAGCGAGGTGCGCTACTACTCGTTCGAGGAGTTCCGTGAGAGAATCGAGGGCGCGGGTGCCCAGTTCGTTGCCTGCGACCCGTTCCTGCCGCCGGTTGACGCCAGGGCCGAGCGAAGGCTGCGACGGGTGTCGACTACCGAGATGAGCGTGCAGTCCTTTCGTACGGTCGCGAACCTCGAACCGGTCGTCTCCGCCGATGTCGCGTCCTGGCACCCTGACGTGGTGGTGAGCGACTCGGCGTGCTTCTGGGGCAAGCTTGCGGCAGCCAAGCACGGCCTTCCCTGGGTGTGCTCCACCACGACCTTCGCGTTCAACGAGCACTCGTCGAAGTACATGAGCCACAGCGCCTCGGAGCTTGCCGACCTGGTCCTGGGCCTTCCGCGCCTCAACCGCGAGATCCGCAAACTACGGCCCTTGGGCTACCACGTGAAGAGCGTCCTCGACATCGTGAGAAACAAGCCTGACGACGACACCATCGTCTACACCTCACGGACGTTCCAGCCGTGCTCCGAGACGTTCGACGAGGGGCACTACCGCTTCGTGGGCCCATCGGTGCGCGACGTGGCCTCAAAGGAGAAAGTCGGCCGACCGCTCGTGTACGCCTCGCTCGGTACGGTGATCAATGACCACCCGGGTTTCTATCGCACGCTCATCGACGCGCTGCGAGACACCGATGTGGACCTTCTTATCTCATGCGGGAAGGCGTTTGACCCGGCGCAGCTGGGAGAGCTGCCCGGCAACGTGCGCGTGGAGCAATACGTGGACCAGATGGAGGTACTCTCGCAGGCGAGCCTGTTCGTCACCCACTGTGGTATGAACAGCGCGTCAGAGGGCATGTGGATGGGCGTGCCCGAGCTGCTCTTTCCGCTGACCGGCGAGCAACGCGCCGTGGCGAAACGTGTCGCGGAGGACGAGCGGCTCATTGAGGGCTCTACGCGAATGCGCGACGACTTGCGCTCATGCGTAGGCCCAGCTGGCGCTGCGGACTTCATCGAGCAGGTGGCACGCCGTCACATGGGGGCTTAAGACCATGCGACACATCATGGAGCGCGTCCACCTCCTCTTGCCCTGACATTATGATGTGATACAATGCGTATACGTCGTAGTTACAAAGGAGGTCATATCATGGCAAAGACCGCAACGATCAACATGCGCGTAAGCCCAGAGATTAAGTCCAGCGCCGAATCGATCTTCGCAAGCCTGGGGATGACCCTCACTGAGGCCATCAACGTCTTCTTGCACAAGTCCGTCATGGAGGGCGGGCTGCCCTTCGACGTGCGCCAGCCCCGTTACAACGCTGAGACGGAAGCCGCCATGCGCGAGGCGCGCGATATCATGAGCGGCAAGACCGAGGCGGACACCTTCGATTCTGCGGCAGCCATGTTCGCCGCGCTCGACGAATAGGGGCGCCATGTCCCTGAAGCTCGTTCCCACATCGCAGTTCAAGAAGGACTACAAGAGGGCCAAGAAGCGCGGGCTGGACATGCGCGAGCTCCAAGCTGTGCTTGACAAGCTTTGCGCCGAGGAACCGCTCGATGAGCGCCATCGCGACCATGCGCTATCGGGCAGCTACATTGGGTTTCGCGAATGCCATGTTCACCCCGATTGGCTGCTGATATACGCGATTGACAGGGGCCAACTGATACTTACCGCATCGCGAACAGGGACACACTCGGATCTGTTCGACGAGTAGCTTTTATCCGATGCGCGGGAAGTCGATTTGCATGCACTCGCACGTATGAGCATGGGGCCAAAATGGCAGAACGTCGATTGCGCGTCCCTTGTTTGCTGACTCGGGCTTTGCGACGGTATTCGGTGCACGCTATGAACGCGAGGACGATTTGCAGCACTTTTGTAGCAGCCGAAGCACGAACGAGAAGCGAGTCGTCCCCTTACCATCTCAGACCTGCGAAAAGGTGAACTCGGATAATTCCCCTAACCAAATGCAACTGCCGAGTGGGAATAAAAATGCCTGTTCAGGGGTGCTTATTCATTTGCTTGCACATTTGAGCTTCACCTTCCAGAGATCATATTCCCACTTAGGTCAACCCTCCTGATGCGACCTCGTCAATAACAGGCCTCGATACCCTGATCGCAGCATCGAGCTTCTTCGAAGATTGCACCTTAAGAGCGATCTTCAAGAAGCTTTCCCGGGCACGCTCGTATTTGAAATCGCCGCCGAACAAATTGCCGTAAACGATTCCAGAAATACCTGAGCCTGCTTGCTGAGCTCCGTTTTCCGCCAGACGATTCCTTGCTTCGAGGTCAGCTTCGGGAAAAGGGGGATGAAGACCATCTCGGTTTCCTGGCCCACTTCGTTCAGGTTCTCGTATGTGAGCAGGCTCCCGAAACCTGCCCGGGCGATAAGCGCTGCATTCAGCGGGAGACCATAGGTGACGCGTACATCGTATTCTTCGGCGATCTCTCCGGCCCATCTTTCCAGCTTTCCCAGATCGCTTGCCTGGCGCGCCATCAAGAGCGGCTCTCCCACGAGGTCTTCCGGGCGTGCGCGCTTCAAGGAGCCGATACGCGAGTTTCGGCGCGTGTACACGCCCCACACATCCTCGATCGGAAGCATCGCCGAGTTCATGTCCACGTGGGCCTTGACCTCGCATTCGATCAGGAAGTCGTAAGCGCCGCGCATGAATCCATCGAACAGATCGACCGTGCTGCCGCTGAAGAGCTCGAAATCGACCTCCGGGTGGTCTTTCGACACCTCCTGCATCGCCTGGGCAACAAAGCGCATGTTGGTTGTCTCGCCCGCGCCGATGTAGACCGACCCTGTGACGGACTCCTCTCCTTGGCGCAGCTCGTCTTTCGCCTTCTGCTCCAACTCGAGCATCGATTGCGCATACCGAAGGAGCTTCGTGCCGTTCTCGTTTGGCTCCATGCCCTTGTAGGTCCGCGTGAACAACTTGCACCCCAGCTCGTCTTCAAGAGCAGTCAGTTGGCGTGAGAGCGTGGGTTGGGTCATGTGCAGCGACTTTGCCGCATTCGAGATGCTCCCTTCATCGGCAACGGCCAAAAGATATTGCAGGGCGCGCAAGTCCATGTAACCCTCCATTGTTGCAATATGCATATTCTGAATAAACCTAATTGCATTATAAGCATTTGATTATTCATACAAGACAACTCAAAGTAGATAGCGGTAAAGCTTTGAGCCATTGGGAGGAGGCAAGCCTCCCTTGAAGCGGACAAGAGGGGGTACGGGCGATGGAGTCAACGAACAACAAGATTCTGGTCTTGGTCCTCGCTGTCGGCGTATTCGGAATACTCAACACCGAGATGGGCGTCGTGGGCATCGTCCCCGATGCGTCAGCTGCCTATGGCGTGCCCGTCGCCGAATCATCGCTTCTAGTGAGCGGCTTCGCGCTCGTGGTGGCCATCGCCGCACCGATCATGCCCCTGCTCTTCTCAAAGGTGAACCGCAAGACGGTCATGCTGCTTACCTTAGGCATCTTCACCGTGTGCAATGGGGCGGCGGCGTTCTCGCCAAACTTCGAGACCATGCTGGCGTTGCGTGTCATCCCTGCTGCCTTCCACCCGCTCTA
>CADAAU010000053.1 GCA_902786015.1 uncultured Coriobacteriaceae bacterium | reverse complement strand
CGAGGTCAACAAGCACGGCGCGCAGCTCATCTTCTCGTCGCAGGACGTATCCACCATGCGAAACGACGTGTTCCGCCGCGACGAGATATGGTTCGCGGCACGCGGCGAGGGTGAAGCCAGCCAGCTGTGGTCGCTCGCCGACATCCACGAGGCCAACGGCAACTTGGTCAGCAAGAACGCGGCCTTCGACAAGCAGTACCTGTCGGGCCGTTACGGCGCCGATCCGTACCTCACCCGCATCGAGGAGTGGGACTAGCATGGCGGCGAAAAAGGGCAAGGGCTGGCGCAGCGGCAGGCGCGAGGGTCGCTCTCGCATGGTCCAGATGACGCGCCACCTCGTGGTGAGCGAGGGCAAGTAAACCGAGCCCCGCTACTTCGAGGGCGGTTAACGGGGAGTTTTGGGGCTCGCAGAGCGAAATCGAGCACACGCTGCAAGTCGGGTCCTACGGACGGGGGACGGCGACTTCGGCCAGCGACCTCGACGTGCTCGTCTCGCTCCCCAGGGCGGAGTACGAGCGCTACGACGCCTACAGGGGCAACGGCCAATCGCGCCTTCTCCAAGCCGTCAAGGCTGCGGTCTCCGCTACCTATCCGAGGACCAGCATAAGGGCGGATAGACAGGTGGTCGTGGTCGACTTCTCCGATGGGGTGAAATTCGAGCTGCTTCCCGCCTTCGCGCGCTCGAGTTGGAGAGGCGAGGGCTTCGACTACCCCGACTCGAACATGGGCGGTCGATGGCTGTCGACGAATCCCAGAGCGGAGCAGGCCGCGATGAAAGAGAAGAACGACGCCTCGAACGGCCTCCTGCTCGACACCTGCAAGCACATGCGAAAGATTCACGCCGAGCGCTTCTCGAGCTACAAGCTCTCGGGCATAGTGATCGACAGCTTCGTTTACCACGCCATGGGGGATTGGCGATGGATCGGGGAGGGCGACGGACCTGCCGCCTCTCCGGGTGCGTACGAGAACGTCTTGCTCGACGCCTACAACACGCGGTCGGCGAACGGCTTGTTCGCATTCTCCCTCTCGAGCCCCGGAAGCAACCAACCCGTCGACGTCTCGAGGAGCCTGGAGTGCCTTGGGAAGGTCTTAAGGGTGATGGCGGAGTGAAAGAATACTGCGTCGCGGCATCCGAGCCGTCTTCGTCATGTCAGCTTGCGGAAGGGGAAACGGGTTTCTCGGCCGGCGAGCGCAAGGGGCTGACCTCGCGCGTGGAGGACGTTCTCGTGTCCATCACCTGGACCCATAAGATTCACGAAAAGCAGGCCGAGATCTGCTCCTCTCACGCAACCAAGCTCAACGTCGCATCGATAGCGGCAACGGCCTTGACCGGGTCGGGTGCACTGGGTCTTTTCGCCTCAGACGACTTCGTTCTGAAGCTGGCAACCGCCTTGCTCGCGTTCGTCTCTCTGCTCCTCTACATGCTCACCATGGCTTTCGACTTCCCGGGAGAGGCGGCCAGCCACAGACATGCCGCAAAGAACTTCCTCGCCCTGCGAGAAGAGGGCAAGGACCTGCTTTCCGAGCTGAAGGGAGAGCGCGTTTCCTCCGAATCCGCAAGGGCCTGCTATGACATGCTGAGGGGAAAATACTCCATCGCCTGCTCTCTAGCGCCTCAAACTGGGGTCGCTGCCGTCGAGAAGGCCACAGATGCCCTGAAGGAAGGCGAGTCGACCGTTACCCAGCGCGAGCGGGAACAGATGGCGGGCTAGACAAGAAATCGGGCGGGTCGTTTTGTTGTCAGCGGGCGGGACGCCGTGGGCGCTCGGAATCAAACACCAGTCTTTGAGTAGAGGGGTAACTGCATGAGGAGAGATATGGACCTCGTGAGGGTCATCTTGCTGAAAATAGAGGAGGAGCATGCTGGCGTAGGCTTGGCGAATCTGGAAATCGAGGGCTACGACCGCGCTATCATCGCGTATCATTGCCAGCTGCTCGAGGAGGCTGGCCTGGTCTCATCTTGTATTGTGCACTATGCGGAGGACTCCGTCGACTTCTTCAGTGTCGGCGGGCTCACATGGGAGGGGGCCGACTACCTCGACAAGGTGAGGGACGACTCTGTCTGGGATAAGACCAAGAATCTGGCAGCTGAGAAGGGCGTTCCGCTCGTTGTCGAAACCGTTAAGACGATATCGTCTGCAGTGGTTTCGTCTTTGGCCGAGGGCGTTGCCTCTGCGCTGCTTAAAGGGTAGACGATCGACTGCGTTCGGCGAGCGCTGGTGATGCGAGGGGCAAATCAAGGCGCGCAGTGACGGGGGGCTAGTCGCAGAGCCTGGCGATCTCGGACCCGGAAGGCGCAAGGAGCGGCCGTACGTTCTCATCGTTTGCGAAAGGGGACACCAAGCTCAATTAGTTCTAAGCGCTGAAGTGTCGGTTTCGTGCGAGTTGGCTGGTCACCGAAAAGCCCGACGAATCCAACCCGATGGCGATACTTGAGTATGCAGTCAAGAAGGTTGAAGGCCTATTTACAGCTGACCTGATTGCGCTCGCCGTGTGAGAGGGCAGCATTCCTGCACCCTTAGAGCTTAGAGCGCACCGTCTGTTCGCGAATTAGAAATGTATATGCCGGTGCATTTTAATAGCAACGTACATACAAATGTTGATTGGAGCTGTTATGGCGAGTTCGACTTTAACCATTCGCATAGATGAAGATCTGAAGCGTCAGGCATCGGAGGTTGCCGATTACTACGGGCTCGATCTTTCCTCTGTCACGCGCGCATTCTACAAGCAGATGGTGAACACT
>CADAAU010000052.1 GCA_902786015.1 uncultured Coriobacteriaceae bacterium | reverse complement strand
TGGAATGGCGTGCCCACCACAGCGATACTCCAGGCCTATAGCATCTGCCAGATCCAGCCGAACTCCGAGTTCTCCGACGCCAGCACCGGGAGACTGTGATTGCCTGATAGCTGTACGGTAGATCGTCGTCTAAGCCTCCAATTGAAGTTGCCTCATATACTGGCTATAATTCTGGATAGTATTAAGGAGGTCGGAAATGGCAGCATTGACGATGGGGCTCGCAGAGGCCAAGAACAACTTTTCACGCGTGACGGCAGAGGTGAACAGGACCGGAAAGTCGGTCACCATCTTGAAGAACAACAAGCCTTGGGTCGTGATCCAACCGGCTCGGAGTAGCAGCAGCGCCACCGATGTCGCCGTCGACTTTATGGACGAATACGCTGACGTGTTCGAAGAGCTTGCCAAATGATCGTTACGGCCTTCTCTGAAGAAGAGGTCTTGGCCATCCATGCGGCGGCGATCGAGCGATTCGGCGGACTTGACGGTCTGCGCGACGAGGGGCTTCTCGATTCGGCGCTGGCGCAGCCGTTCCAAACTTTTGATGGCGCGGACCTGTACCCAAGCGCTGTCGATAAGGCGTGCCGATACGCCTTCGGCATCATGTCCGACCATCCGTTCATCGACGGGAACAAGAGAACGGGCGCTGCCTTGCTCGGTACGTATCTCAGAATGTCCGGCATCGATTTCAGACCGGAACATGCAGCCTTCCTCAAAGCCATGCTAGGCGTTGCGGATGGGTCGGTAGGCTATGACGCGCTTGTTGGGTGGGTCAACGGCGTCGTAGGCTAAGGAATCTCGCAACCTGCGGCACGCCCATGAGACCGTCGGGCGGGCCGCTTACTTCGGATCTCGAGGGGGACAGAGACCCGTTCGAGCCGTTTCCTCATTCCAGGGCGGCCGATCTCATTTAGAACGAGGGGCAGGAGGATGCCGTCTTTAGGGGATAAGGTGTCCAGCAGGTTGAACTCCTGGAACACAAAGCCCAGGTTCTCTCTGCGAAAGGCGGACGTCTCCGATTCGGTGATATCGGTCATCCTCTTGCCCTCCAGCAGGACGGCGCCTTCGGTGGGGCGGTCCAAGGTGGCGAGAATGTTCAGCAGGGTAGCTTTCCCGAGCCGGACCCGCCCATGATAGTCATGCATTCGCCGGCCTGGACCGAGTAATCCACACCCTTCAGAAGGTCTAGTACGACAACGGCCAAAACATCGTCAAGAAGGACTTCGATCAGCCCTTCGGGCTGGCCCTCTCCAAGGGCGTCTTGGAGTGCCGCAAGACATCGATGACCGGCTTTCGGCTCGAGCAGGCCGCGGACTACCTGTGCACGATCGAGCCGGAGGCCATCAAATTCGCTGCGAAAGAAGACGGAGAGACCTACAACAAGTCGGGGGTGCACGGCCTGTGGCGCATCGAAAGTGCAGGACATGCGCGCATGACCTCGTTGCGGCAATTGACGACAAAAGCGGCGAGCGCTGTCGGAAAGAAGACGCTTGCAACGCTCAGCACCGCTATCACCGCCGACCGAGCGCCGTTTTCGCCAGCACGGCCTCTCGCGGGAGCGTTTGGTACAATTTCCGCTGACTTCGGAAGTAAGCCGCGCAACGCATTGTGTTACCTGGGAGTTCACGCTTGCCCACAACGTCGGATGCAGGCGGCGTCTGCGCATTGAACCACAGGAGAGGAACAACATGCGCATTGGAATCCAAACCACTCACCTCAGCCCGGAAGTGGCCCAGGCGCTCGCCGTGTTCGACAATGTCTGCTTGGCCATCTACATCGTCGAGGCTGCGCTCAAACTGATAGCTTGGCACGGTGATTATTTCCGCAACGGTTGGAATGATTTCGACTTCACGATTGTGGTGCTCTGCTGCATCCCCACTGGCATCATCCCCTTCCCGGTTCAGGTGGCGAGAGTTCTGCGCGTCCTGCGCGTGTTCCGGGTGCTGCGCCTTGTGTCCATGTTCCGCGAGATGCGCATCATCATCGAGGCGCTCGGCCGCGCCATTCCCGGCGTTGCATGGACGGCGCTCTTGCTTATCGTCATTTACTATGTGTTCGCCGTCATCGGCACCAACATGTTCGGCGAGGCGTTCCCCGAATGGTTTGGCGACTTGGGCAAGAGCTTCTACACCCTATTCCAAGTGATGACGCTCGAGAGCTGGTCGATGGGTATCTCGCGTCCCGTCATGGAAGTGTTCCCATGGGCGTGGGTGTACTTTGTGCCGTTCGTTATCATTTCGGCGTTCGTCATCGTGAACATCATCGTCGGTGTCGTGGACCAGACGCATCGCCAGGCGGAAGATGAGGACCTGGAGGAGCGCAGCAAGAGGGAAGGCCTCAGCCCTGACGACGAACTGCTGAAGCAGATCGCCCAGCTGAAGGAGCAGGTCGAACGCGTGGACGCGCTCGTTTCGCTCCAAGTCGAACAACGCAGGCAAGACCAGAGGAGTGCCGAGAAGGCTGAGCCCGAAGCATAACTACGCGCGAAAAATGGCGCATGGCCTTGCATCAGCAGGGTCATGCGCCATTTTCGACAAAGCAGCGGCACGTGTTTTCATTCCTTCTTATGCCGCCGGCCTCGTACTTTAGCTGCGGGAAGGCCGATGATCTGAACGCGTTTTTGTTCGCTTCGAATGTGCTCCCTCCCATTTTCGTACTTGCGAATATTAGTCGCGATGGGGGAGATGCCGATGCCGGGAAGACCGTTTCGCCCTTTTGGTGGGGATGTGATGTCACATCGCTTCTGGACGACATCTGCGCGGCCGGATACAACGTCGTGAACGTGGACTACGGCCTCGTACCCGACTGCCGCTTTCCCGTTCCCGTCATCCAGGCGAACCAGGCGCTTGCTTGGTGCGAGGCGCATGCGGGGGAGTACGGCCTCGATATGGACGATGCCGTCATCATGGGTTCGTCTGCCGGCGCCATCATAGCGAGCCAGATGGGTGCCGTAATCTCGAACCCTGAGTATGCAGCCGAGCTCGGCATCGAGCCTTCACTAGAGCGAGACCAGGTGAGAGCCGTCGTGATCGACGACGCGCCGCTCGTCTACGACGAGTTCTCGTTGGGCACCAAGATTCTCATCGGCAACTATGTGCGCGGCACGATCTTCCTCAGCAAGGAGGAGATACATCGCTACGATGCCATCCAATGGGTCACGTCGCCCTATCCGCCCGCGGTGCTTCTCGGCAGCGAGTACCACAACGATATGCGGGCTATGGATGCGGCGCTTTCGGAGGTCGGTGCCGCGCACGAGCTCATCGACCCGCTAGCCGAGCGTGGTCTGGAGATGCCTCACTGCTTCGTGGCATCCGAGCGTACCGACGAGGTGGCACGTGACGCGTTCGAGAGGATGCTGGCTTTCCTCGCCGATCGGACGGACTAGATGAAACGCCTTACGACGCAGCGGGAGAAGTTGGAGCGAGTGTGGACGCCTTTACGCTTGGATGGCACGCAGCATTATTTGCTTCCTATTTCTCGCAGGAGGTCGTCAATCAGGCTGCTTGACATTCACGAAGCCGGATGGTCCGGGACCGCCTGATTCGCCCTTCAAGATGACGAGGGTCTCAGCGTTCTGGCAGGAGATGGCGCAAAGGCGCGACCCTCCGCTCGTGGTGGGGAAAGCTGTGGCGGTCCAGAGAGTGCCTGCGGTGTCCTCCGGGGCCGGTATCGTCTCTCTCGTCCCAGGGGATGGGCACGCCCCAACCTGCTCCGGCGTCGACTGCGGCACTCATTTCCCCGCGAGGTCTCTCAGTCTTCATGACGTTGAGAAGCGGATATCCTCTTTGTTCGAACCAGACAATGGCCTGAGTTTCGGCGTAGTCGAGCTGCCTCTCGTTGCCGCGTACTTCAGCCCACAGCATTCTCTTCGGGATACGGATTGGGTATTCGTGGCGGTACTCATGCATGTGCTGTACATGTCGCGCTTTCACGTTTTTTGACTTGCCGACGTACTACATGCCGTCGGTAAACTCGTAAGCATATATTCCAGACGCCTGCTCGTCGGTGAGATCGGTAGATATGGAAGCTTTTCCATCGAGTTCGAGCTGTTTGAAGTGCAGTCCATGAATCATTGGTGTTGGCATTGATGCTCCCGATTGGAATTGAGATACATCCGTCCCTAATCTACCAGTTGTCAGCTTGCCGGGGTGTGGAGGGTGGTCGAGGACGTTTGATGACCTTGGGCCGATTTCCACAAGGTGATGTCGTTGACCCTCACGTAACGTCATAGTTTAGAGTGCAGCCAAGACGAGCGAGGGGAGGTCCCGTGAGAACCGTGCATGAAGTAAGCGAGCTCGCGCACGTGAGCGTGCGGACGCTGCACTACTACGACAAGATAGGCCTGCTCAGGCCAAGCGCGCGCAGCGAGGCCGGCTACAGGCTCTACAGCGACGGCGACGTGGCGCGGCTGCAGCAGATCATGCTCTTCCGCGAGCTTGAGTTCTCGCTCGCCGACATAGGGGCGATTCTCGACAGCCCCGGGTTCGACCGGGAAAAGGCGATCGACCAGCAGATCGAGCTCCTGGAGCTCCGTCGGGAGCGCATCGGCAACCTGATAGATATGGCAAAGGCCCTAAAGGGCGGAGAGGGGAGAGCCTTGGAATTCGGGCCGTTCGACACGAGCAAGATGGACGCATACGCCGAGCAGGCGAAGGCGTCGTGGGGCAAGACCCCGCAATGGAGGGAATACGAGAGCAAGTGGGCCGGAAGGCCGAAGGGGGAGCAGGTCGCGATGGGCAGGAGCCTGATGGAGCTCTTCGTGCCGTTCGGGCGGATGGCCGCCGAAGGCGCCGACCCCTCGTGCGAGGAGGCGGGGGCGCAGGTCGCGAAGATCCAGGCCTTCATCACCGAGAACTACTACGCCTGCACCGACGAGATCCTGGCGGGGCTGGGCCGGGCATACGGCGCAGGCGGCGACTTCACGCGCAACATCGACGCGGCGGCCGGTCCCGGTGCCGGCGCGTTCGCCGCTGCCGCGGTGCGCGCGTACTGCGACCGAGCGTAAGTTGCGAGAAGCTCGTCCGGCAAGGCCTAGCTGTCGTGTGCCAACAGGTTGTTGACACACGACGTGACGAAAGGGGGGGACTCCTTCAAGCTGTGACTTGTCGAAGGTTGCAGCGAGAGGGGCCCCTTGTTCCAGCATTTCCGAAAGTTGCCGATTATTCCCTCTAGCCCGCTCGGGCCTTGCTCACTGGAGAAACCGGTTTGGCCCCGCTCCTCGCGCCGGCGATTATTCCTCTCGGTTGTTTCCGCAGGAGGGATGGGCTGCCGGCGTGTGCCGGCTGCCGTCATGGGCACGAGGTGTAATGTTTTCAATTCTTTGGAAATGAACCTTGATTGCACGCCATCCGACGACGTCACAGGCTCGGCCCGCTCGGAAGGGGAGGGGCGCGAAGAATGTGTTGACATATCGCGGTATTACGATATGATGTGCCCATGGACATGACCGAGACATTCAAGGCGCTATCGAACCC
>CADAAU010000051.1 GCA_902786015.1 uncultured Coriobacteriaceae bacterium | reverse complement strand
CTTCCGCAGCTTCGAGAACCTGTTCAACGTCTGCGACGGCATCGCCGCCGTCGACAACATGCGCACCGCCGGGAGGGACGTTTTCGCCGAGTCTGAGGCAGTCTTCAACAGGCCGAGGGCACCGAGGGCCAAGCGGGAGACCGTGGCCTAGCGACATCGCTCATTGGCTGGGCCGTGAAAAGTAACGAATGAAAAACTACGGGTCTAGCTTTTTGTTGGCCTTTGTCACGAATTCCCGGTCGCTCAGAACCGATGAGGCGCTCACAACGCCTTGCATGAATAGGTGGCTCAGTGGTGCGGAGCTTGTAAACTGCTTGACGTGTATGAACGTGTCATTTCCCTTCAACACATCGCACAGCTCTATGCGGCTAGCAAGCGGTGCTAAAAAACTGCGAAAGTCAGGAAATGGGATCGCAGCCAAAAGAGCACTTTTTGCCCCGGAGTCATCGAGGCCGCAAAAGCAATCGCCCCGTGATGCCATGAGCTGCGGTGCGATTGCCAGACATATCCGTATGCCCGCTCTTGTCTGATTGCTACGACAAGGCGTAGCCCTGTGCGAAACACGTGCCGAAGTTCGGGAACGCCATCTAATCAAAGGCTTCGGGAAGGTACTCTTTCAGCCAGGCAGAATCGTATCCGTCCTCATAAACAATAGCATTGCCATCGTGCTTGACCAGCAGGAGCTTTGTGCCGGTTCCGCCGGTTTCGGTATGGTCCTCGCTGTTGTCGTAAACCGCCATGAAGGAATGCGATAACGCGTGGTTCCCCCGTGTCGGGCAATGGTGAAAAACATGGATCGCCGTTCTTCATGGGTTCTCCTTTTGCGAATGGACCGGCGTTGATCAATGCAGAATCGCCGACCTCCCTTCTATTTTGCGCCTATGGGCGAATGGACTCTATAAGTGCCTGTGCGTCTTCGACGCTCGTAAGCGAGTCGTACGAGGACGGGGTGTTCTCGCCAATGGCGGACAGTTTTCTTTGCGCTTGCGGAGATGCCAGGAGGCTTTCGAGCAGTGCCGTGGTGGAGTCGGTCGAGCTGCTCAGCGAGACATCAAACGGGATGCTCTGCGTCCTCAAGGCCTTACGTACAAAGAGGTCCACGGCTGCGAAAAAGCTCAGGCCCAGAGCACCGAAGAGCTCGTCCGCGCTCTCCTTCAGGCCTTTTCCATCCTCAGCGTAACGTTAGTCGTCTCCATGCTTCTTCCTCACTTTTTATCCTTCATATTCCGCGATTATGTCCTTGCCACCGTCCCTTGTCTGCGACGTGACACGAGTCTCCATGCCGCTTCTCTCGAATGCCTCGGCCACGAAGTCCTCGAACTCCGATGGGGTGAGGTCGCGCATGTCCCGAGTGTGCCAAAGCACTTGCTGGTAGACTGAAAGGGCCGGATCTGGACATAGTCGGCCTCCCATGATGGCTCCCAAAGAATCGTGCATCCCTTCGGCTCGCTTTCTCGGTATTCCAGGGCGTCTGGTGGGTACTCGTAGCCAACGAGCCTGAAGCTCATGTGATTGCCGCACTCTTCACACTCCATCACGTCGAAGCGTACGTTCATTTCAAGCGGCAAGGGCCGGTCCCGCAGATCCCATCGTGCATCCCTCGCGCTCGACGTTATAATGTTCTTGACGAAGGGAGCTTGGCCCATGATGTATCCGTTTCTGGTGCTTGACGACGAGACCGAGATCGTTCACTCGGAGATGCGGCCCGACGGTCGCGTGGAGGTCTACATCGAGCGGCCGGACGCCGAGCTGTGCTTCAAGCACGCGACGTGCTTCCTGCCGGACTACACATGGGAGGACGTGTACGGGTTCGACGAGGACGACGTCGCCCGACTCCAGGAAGTGGTTGAGTCCTGCGCTCACCTCATTATGGAGTTCTCGAAGGCGGGAGGCTTTGACCGTGCCTCAGGTTTTTAGGATCGGCGGCTATTGGGTCTACTTCTGGACGAACGAGGGCGATCCCCTCGGGCCCGTTCACGTCCACATTTCGCAGGGCAAGCCGTCCGCTGACGCGACCAAGGTGTGGATTACGCGCGCCGGCAAGTGCCTCGTGTGCCACAACAGGTCGCAGATACCGGGCCACGTTCTCCGCAACATTTGCCGTATCGTTGAGGCGCGCAGTAGCGAGGTGGTTGGCAAGTGGTACGCCCGCTTCGGAGAGGCGCGTTTCTTCTGCTAGGCGCGCGCTGCGCGATTTGTCTAGACCAGCTCGCCCTGACGCTTTTCCATTGGCGGCCCTGTTGAACTGCGCGGTTTGTTTGCGCGTCCAAAGCGATGTAAGCGCAGAGTCGTTCACCGAAGAGCATGTGACAATGTCGTTCGTCACGTCACTACTTTTTCGAGGAGCGCGCCGGAGGTCGAGCTATGGTGTATAATCTAAAGAAATAAGGTACCAATATCTTTAGGATGAAAAAATGCCCACAATCATATCCAGCACGAAGCTGCGCAACGAGTACAACGCCGTTTCCGAGGAGTGCCATGCGACGGGTCGGCCCGTCTTCGTCACTAGGAACGGAAACGGAGACCTCGCGGTCATGAGCATGGAGGCATACGAGCGGCTCGCCTCGGACGCGGCCTCCGAGCTCCTGGCGCTCCTCGCGGAGGGGCGTGCCGACGCGGAGGCGGGGAGGACGCGCCCCGCCGCAAGTGTGATAGAGGACCTGCGAGAGAGGATCTTGGCATGACCGGTTGGTCGGTCGTGGTCGCCAGGACTGCGGAGCGCGACCTTGCGGAGGCGGTGCTCTACATCAAGGACCGTCTGGGAAACCAAGCGGCGGCGCTTCGCCTTCTCGACGAGTTCGAAAGTATTGTCGCAGACATCGCCAATAACCCTGAGGCACGTCCGCTTGTCCGCAATGCCAGGATCGCACGGCTCGGCTACCGATGGGCGCCGGTTGGCAACTACATGGCCTTCTACGTTGCTGACCGCAACTCCAAGACGGTCACCGTGGAGCGTTTGCTCTACGGCAGATCTAACTGGTCGGACGCCTTGTAGGGTTGGCTGCTTTCCGTTAACTCTGCGACTAAATTTCCGACAACCAAGCGCGACGCCCGCAGCTTGCTATGCGAGTGGGCCGGGCGCTGCCCACTTGAACTGGTCCTCGGTGCCGCAGAACTCGTCGCTACGCTTCTTCATCAGTAGGTATTCAACCTTCATATGAGGTGTCGCTACGAGGCGGTGCGTTCGTACCTGAGTAGTAACTCGTTTTGGCACCCCTGTTCTGCGCCTGCTGGGCCGTAGTCGCCATCGCTGCCTCCAATCCTTGGTTGGCAACGATTGTCGCGCCGATCACGCCGCAGGTGAAGACGCGCTACTTTTGGCGCTTCATATGTCCCGC
>CADAAU010000050.1 GCA_902786015.1 uncultured Coriobacteriaceae bacterium | reverse complement strand
TCGATCACCATCTGCTCCTCAAACGTGAGCGTATAGGGCGAGGCGGGGTCGACGGTCGGGAAGTTCGTGTCGAGCAGCGGGTAGTCCGTATCGCCGATCCGTACGACGCCGCGCTCGAGGTCCATCTTGTCGAGGAGACCGAGACGCTCGAGATTGACGGAATCAGCTACAGCTATACCATCCACACTGGCTACTGTAGCCTTTGCGGGGAGAAAGCAACTCCGCAGGTCATTCTCGAAGCCAACCAGAGGTCGTTCTCCGATGCTGTTCGTAGGCATCACGGAATAGTCAGCCAAGAAACGGTTGAGGGACTTCCTGTCCGCTACAACATCAGGCCGCGACCGCTCTCTGCTCTTCTTGGCTGGGGCGAGCACACTTACTCGCGCTTCGTCGAGGGTGACATCCCCAGCAAGGTGTTTGCGGACAGGATCCAAGACCTCTACGACAGCCCCTTATCGTTCTACCTACTGCTTCTTAACAGCAGAGACAACCTGACCGGAGTCGCCCTGAGAAAGGCCGTCAAAGCAACTAAGAATGCTCTCGCAAGCGTAAGCCCTAAGGTCGAGAGAGTGTGCGCGTATCTCATTGGCAAGACAGAAAGCAACTCGTCGCTGGCGCTCCAGAAGGAGCTTTACTACGCTCAGGGGATGATGCTTGCTTTCTTTGGCAGGACACTCTTTGATGCCAAGTGCGAGGCATGGCAGATGGGTCCCGTCTTCCCGGAAGTGTGGAGACGAATCCACCCCAGAGATGTAAGCGAGGAGTCGTTGCAAGGCACAGACTTGGCGGATTGTGTGCGTGGAACGTTCACGGATGACGAGCTTACCGTCCTAGACGCAGTGGTTGCCAGGGTTGGCTGCTACAGCCCATTCGCCCTACGTGACATCACACATAGTGAAACGCCTTGGAAGGATGCGAGGGGTGATACGCCAGCTGACGAGGCTTCAAACAATCCGATTGACGTTTCTGACATCGGTGCATTCTTCATGCAACTTAAGCAGGACTATGGCATGAAACGGCCAAGTGACATCGGCAAGTATTTAATCGATATGGTTGAAAAGGTTTAGAATACAGTTTGATTGTATAGGGAACGATGATGCACGAGTTCTATGCCCGCTTCCCTACTTGCTCAAATCCACGCCCGTGTTATCGCGACTGCCCGACGTCGGACCGCCCGCGCGACCGAAGTCCTGCTTCGTCTGCGTTGACGAGATCTCCAGGATGCGCAGGAGATACCCGACTCCGCAACTCTTCTCTTTGAGGAAATCGAACTATCCTCCCCTAATAATCGCTTTTTACAAGTATGTCAGCATAATGCCCGTGCGCATCAATACGGCCATCGGTCTTACAAAGCATATCTTCGGATTGCATCAATGACCGATGATGAGTTCCATCCTACCATTGTGCATGCCGCATTTTGAACTTTGAGCGGTACCCGCTCTTGGCCCCACGGCCTCACTCCGATGATTGGCTTCCTGTAATAAAGCGCAGTGTCAATCTCGTAGTCAATCCAGTCACTATACGCAACATACATTCCCGATAGCACGATTACGCAACTCGATACCGCTATTCGATTGCTATGCTTCTCCTTAAGCGCTCGATTGCCAGCTGCATCGACTGGTCGTGTTATCGGAACCGAATAGTCAGAACAGCTGAAATAGGAAGAACGATCAAGCCAGCCGCGAATTGTCTGATACTGGCTGTCATAATCCCAGCTATGGCTGATAAAGATATGGTATTGGCGAAGGCTTGGCACTAGTACCACCCCCCACAATTACTCGCATGCACGTAAAACGCCAGTTCGCCACCAATCCTCATGCTCACGGTACCACGCAACGGCTGCCGCAAGCCCCTCAGAGAAATCAGTGTGTTCGGGGACCCATCCCAGCTCGCAGCGAAGCTTCGAAGCGTCAACCGCGCAGCGACGGTCGTGGCCCGGACGATCGGCGACCAGGTCGTACGCATCTCCCAGCAACCCCAGCGCGCGCAGGATCCCGCCCACGACCTCGAGGTTGGTGCGCTCGCAATCGGCGCCCACCACGTAGCTCTCCCCCACCGTGCCGCGCGTGAGGATGGCCCAGATGGCGGAGCAGTAGTCGTCCACATGGATCCAGTCGCGCACGTTGAGGCCCGTGCCGTACACGCTCGGCCGCCCGCCTGCGAGCGCCGCAGCGATGGTGTGTAGGATGAACTTCTCGGCATTCTGGCGAGGACCGTAGTTGTTGACGCGGTTGGAGATGGTGGCGCGAACAGAAATAAATAGGCGGATTGCTCGTAGGTCTAATCGAGCGTATAAAATTGAACCATTTATCCGAAGCTCCAAAAGGAGTTGACGGATACTTTCAGCTGACATCTCTCAAAGACACGTTGCTGTGCAACAGCCTTTTCATCTTCTGACAGCTGAAACAAATCGAGAACAGAGAGCTCATACAGAAGCTCCCCCATTTTGATTAGCGCCACCATTTTGTCATGCTCATCATATGGCTGGCCTCCAACTAGAGTCCCGTGCGATTCTTCATTTCGAAGATCTTTGCAATCCTTTGAGCACTTATCCCAATCGATATGCTGCCCATTTAGCCTGTAAAGATTGTCATACCGCTTAGCAAGCGACTTGATCTTGGTTCTAAATGGCGGTTTCCCTGTGCTCAAATCTTCAACCTTCTTCTTAATCTGCTTCAATTCCGGAGTATCAAGATCGAACATGCCGTCTGCATGCGGCTGAAGGCATATTTGCGAACACTCATCAGCAATCAATCTATCAGCGAAAGCCGCCTCTGCCATACGCATTGCAAATGAAAAACAGGCTTCTGCTTGTCTCATTCTGTACTTCATAATCGGATATAGCCCAGAAACGCCTCGCAATGTATTTGGCCTCTCCATCCATGCGGAAATCGCTGATGCGTACTTCTCTGCATTCTTGCCATACGAGAAGAATCCGCTATCGATGCCTGGTTGATTTGAGGGATCTCGTCTTCCAGCACTACAAACTAACCGCTCGAATACTGCACCGAGCTTCTTTGACTGAAACACAATCCGATCGGACGTTATATCTCCACCACAGACAACTATTAGTAAATCTACTATTGGATTAACCCAGTATTCAAAAGCGTGCGATAAGCCAATCGGTCTAGCAAAGGAGAATTCTAGACCATAGTGCCACTCTCTTTTGTTGCAATGCTCATCAAGTGAATCTGCACCGCTTTTTATATACGTAAGCTCAATAAATGAGTTACTAAATAAGCTGTTGGCTGATTTCTTAAGCTCTCGTCCTCTAGGCTGTGTGTGTTTGATAGCCTCTCAGTTGCGGGTTTGAGCACCGACTTTCGCATATGTGCATGGGCACGCCGACCACCCGTAGACGTGGCCTACCTTAGTCGATGCGTCCGTTTTCGACACAAGGAGGCCAAGAGAGGATGATCGGCGTGGACAAGATTGAGGATATCAGGAGGATGTGGAGGAGGGGCGAGACGGTGGCGGACATCGCGCGCGCCACCGGCGTCTCCGAGCCCACGGTGCGGAAGTACAGGGACATGGAGGACCTGTCTCCGGAGCCGCCGAGGGCCAGGCGCCCGGAGAGCGATCTGCTGGCGCCCTACGAGTCGACCATCGACTCGTGGCTGCTCGACGACAGGAAGTACTGGAGGAAGCAGCGGCACACCGCCGTGCGCGTGTACGTGCGCCTGCGGGACGAGGAGGGGTACGAGGGGTCGTACTCCACCGTGCAGCGCTACGTGAGGCGCAGGAGGGAGGAGATGGCCGCCGAGGCGGAGGCCCGCGACGCGCAGGGATACCTGCAGCTCGACTGGTCGCCGGGAGAGTGCCAGGTCGACTTCGGGCAGGCGGACTTCAGGGTGAGGGGCGTGCTCACGCGCGGCCACTACCTCACGGTGAGCTTCCCGCACTCCAACGTGGGCCTGACGCAGGTCTTCTGGGGCGAGACGTCCGAGTGCG
>CADAAU010000049.1 GCA_902786015.1 uncultured Coriobacteriaceae bacterium | reverse complement strand
TACAAGGAGCAGCTCCGGGCCAGGGTGCGCGCCCACCTCGCGGCCATCGACGAGATGGACGACGAGGAGGAGGCGCTGGCCCCCGACGACCCGTCCGAGGTCGACTCCGAGGCCATCGCCGAGGCGGCGCGCAGGATCAACGAGCGCATCCGCGACAAGGGCGTGGGCAAGAGGCCCAAGGACGACGAGGGCCGCGCCCTCAGGGCCGCCAAGCGCATGCTCGAGGGCGAGTGGGCCGAGCGCATGGCCCGCTACGAGGAGCAGGAGGGGACCCTGGCGGGGCGGGGCAGCTACTCGAAGACCGACACGGGCGCCACCTTCATGCGCATGAAGGAGGACTCGCTCACCAACCAGACCAAGCCCGGCTACAACGTGCAGGCCGGCACCGAGGGCCAGTTCATACTCGACGTCACCTGCCACCAGAGGCCGGGCGACACGGCGTGCATGATACCCCACATGGAGCACGCGCGCGAGACCATCGGCCACCTGCCGTCCGAGGTCGTCGCCGACGCCGGCTACGGCTCGGAGCAGAACTACGCCTGGCTGGAGGGGCAGGGCTGCGACGCCTACGTGAAGCACGGCGAGTTCTTCCGCGAGTGCAGGAACAAGAAGTGGCGCGAGGACCCGATGATGCCCGCCAACTGGGAGCACGACGAGGGATCCGACACGTACGCATGCCCCGGCGGGCGCACGCTCTCGTTCCGGGGGGAGAAGACGGCCAGGTCGGAGCTGGGCCACGAGTCCGTGACCAGGGTGTACGTGGGCGAGGGCTGCCCGGCGTGCCCGCTCAGGAAGAGGTGCTTCAGGTCGAAGGACCCGGAGGCGGTGCGCGTCCTGCGCGTGAACTCCGCCCTCGACGCGTTCAGGGTGAGGGCGTCGGCCAATCAAGTTCGCAGGGGACGACTCGATTGCCGAGAGCTCCAAGCGCCTTCAGCAAATTGCGCGAGAAGACTGGGACGAGCAGGAAACAAGCCTGGATTTCCGCGAGAACGTCCTAGTTGCACAGCGTTGTGATTTGCTTTCCGAAGCATATGACGCGCGCGTTGCTCATCTATCGTCTGCAAGGGCTGAGGTACGCCACTTAATGGCGGCCGTTGACAGCTCTTTCTGCTCCGTGTATGGAATCACAAGCGACAGCCTTCCGCCATTCGAGGAGCGTGACTATCCAGTCCGCAAACCTGACAAAGCCTTGGATGCGCGTAATCTCATCTCGTACGGTGTCGGATGCATGTTCGGTCGTTACTCTGTCGGGTTCGGGGGGCCAGTGCTTGCCGACCAAGGCGCAACGCTTGATGACTTCCGCGCGAAGGTTCCTACCAGCACATTCACGCCTGACGAAGACAACATCCTGCCCGTTCTCTCTGATGAATGGTTTGGTGACGATATCGTTGCGGGCTTCCGCGCATGGCTAGCCCATACATTTGGCGCTAAAGAGCTGGAAGACAACGTAGCCTGGCTGGAAAGCTCCATCGGCAAAGACCTCCGGACCTATTTCTGCAGAGAATTCTACGGCGACCATCTAAAGGCCTATCAGAAGCGCCCCATATACTGGATGTTCTCAAGCCCCAACGGCTCCTTCCGATGCCTCATATACATGCATCGCTATGATGAAGGCACGGTGGGCACTATACTCACGGGCTATCTGCGCCCATTGGAGGACAAGTTACGCATGCGGTTGCAAGTTCTAGAGTCTCCTAATGCCAAATCTGCTGATGTGCGTGAGTCAGACAGACTTCGCGCCTCAATTGAGGAGCTCGAGCGGTGGGAGCGCGAAGTCATCTACCCGCTTGCCCACGAGCGCGTCTCCATTGACCTCGACAATGGCGTCAAGGTCAACTACAACAAGTTCCCTCAGGCACTGGCAAAAGTGCCAAGGCTAAGCGACTGGAAGTGACAATGCCATACATCAGTCCGGAAGAGCGAAGGAATACCTATAGGCAGGCACTGGGCAATGATGCCGGTGAGTGCCTGAGGCTGTTAGAGAACAAGTTATATTCGATACGGCGTGACTGGCTTGTCTACAAGGGCATGTTCGGCACATCTGAGAGTCGTGTTGACATCCTGAATAGCATATCAGGCCTTGTGACATGGACGGTAGAGAGGACGATGTGGGATTCCATCGCCCTTAGGCTCGCCCATTTTGCCGACCCAACAGGCGGCAAAGACGAGACTCTTTCATTGGATAGACTGACCCATCTCGTGCATACAGACAATTGGTCGGACGCCGATAGGGAGGCCTACAGGACAAAGCGAAAGTATGTCAGGCGTCTGCTCGGCGAATTCGAGCCAATTCGCAACAAAGTGCTTGCGCATGCTGACTACGAGGTGGTCGCGAACGGATACCAGGGAATCTACAGGGCGTCAAGGAGCCATATAGACGATACGATTAGGAACCTAGAGGAGCTTCTGGATCTCATTCGCAAGGCTTCCGGCCTCATGACCATTGTTAACGATATCGCCGATGCGCAAATCGAAGAAGCAATCTGTGCCTTTTTTGGGGCTATTGCTGCAAATGATGACATGGACACCGAAAACGAGGTGATTGGATAGATGAACGACCTCGACCGAAAGCTCAACGACTACTTCACCGGCTACGTGGTGCGCAAGGACCTCGTCAAGCAGGCCTCCAGCAACGCCGCCGTGCCGAGCTACGTGCTCGAGTACCTGCTGGGGCAGAACTGTGCGACGGATGATGACGAGGCCATTGCAGAGGGTGTTGAACGCGTGAAGGACATCCTGGCGCAGCACTATGTGGAGCGCGCGCAGGCGAACGCCATCCAGTCCGACATCAAGTTGCGCGGCTTCATGCGCGTCATCGACAAAGTGACCGTGGTACTAAACGAGAAGCGCGACGCCTACGAGGCGAGCTTCGAGAACCTGCGCATCTCCCACGTGCTCGTGGACTCTGATACGGTGCGGCAGAACCGACGCCTGCTGGTGTCGGGTGTATGGTGCATCTGCGACCTGTCGTACTCGCCGAACGAGGCCAAGAACGAGTCATCGTTCCTGCTTAACCGCCTGAAGCCCATCCAGATGGCGCACTTTTTCCTCGACGGCTATCAGATGGGCAGGGATGCCTTCACTACTGACGAGTGGATTGACGCGATTATCCGCTCCACGGGCCTCGACCCCAATCAGCTGGGACGTCGATCCAAGCTCTTCATGCTCACGCGTCTCGTGCCACCGCCGAGGAAGAGGCAGAGATCCTTGAGTGCGCGCTCGAGCTGCGAAAGTGCGTGAAGGACCAGCTCTACCGCATCGACGAGACCTTCGACCACGTTCAGTTCGCATACCGCCCCAAGGACGGCGCGTGGGTGCAAGTGCACACGCTGGAAGAGGACGAGTGGCCAGAGGCCTACCATGCTCTCGACCTCTCGCCGGAGGCTGTGGACGGTGCGGAGTCTGCCGAGCTGGTGACTTCCGTAATGAACCGGGACGAAGCATGCGCCAACGAGGCCGGATCAACAACTACCGAGGCTGCAGCTATGGCGACTCAGCAAGAGACAGCCCTAAAAGAGGGGCTCGTGTCCTTCCGCGAAAACCAGCGCGGAGTGTCCTACGACACGCTCTTCGGCCCGTACCTCGAAGGTGCTGAGCGAGTGGAGATCATCGACCCCTATGTGCGCACGTTCCACCAGTGCAGAAACGTCATGGAGCTCATGGGGGTGCTCATCAAGCGCCTGGACTACACGAAGGCGTCACCTAGAGTCCACCTGATAACCGCGCCGGACATGTATGGCACCGCCAAGCAGGAAGACTATCTCGGTCAAATTCGTGACGCAGTGGAGCCGATGGACATAGACTTCACATGGGAGATCAGCGACAGCGGTATACACGCGCGGCACCTGCGCATCGACGACCGCTGGGACATCCTGCTCGACCGTGGCCTCGACATCTGGCAGAAGTTCGACAGTGGAAACGCATTTGCCCTGGAGAGCCAGCTGCCAGAGATGCGGAGGGTGAAGCAGTTTGAAGTCATTTATATGAAGGTGTAGACGACCTTTGGTCTTCAAAATGGTATTGGGATGGCGATGAGGCGACCGTAATTCTATGTGGGCATCCAAACAGCCAAGTTTTCGACTGATGCCCCTGCGTTGTCCTGTGATTGCCTGCAAACAGATGGAAAGGATAATCGACATGCGCGGCATGGTTGACCTTGAGTCGGCAATACGAAACGCTGACACCCGGCCCCATTTTCACGAAGCCGTCCTTGCATATCAATCGGGAGCATACCGAGCGTCTATTGTCGAGGCTTGGGTCGCCGTCGTTCTCGATCTCATCGAGAAGATTATGTCACTCGCAGAAGGTGGTGATGCAAAGGCACAGAGGTTTGCCAGTGAATTCAAGGAGGCGATCTCGAAGGGAAGCAACGGCGATATCACCCATCTCCAACACTTCGAAAGAGACCTCCTCACTAACTTCAGCAGGCTAGCACGTTGTTCATCCGTCGTATCTTCTCGCCTGAATTCCGACTCATAGCACTTCATCAGTATGTCGTTTTGTTTTAGGGCCATTGATCTGGAATTGGAGTCTGAGTTTATCGCCTTCTTCGTGTTGGTCCTATCATCCTTGATAATTGCGATGATCTCGTCGCATAGGGAGCCCATGCGTTGCTCATCAATGGTTGAGTCATAGGATTTGTCATCGAGCACGATGGCTTCGACCTCCATCGGCTTCGAACATTCTCTCTGGTTTACAATCTCATTCATGTGCCCTCCTTATTGGCTATTGTTTTCCTGATCTCCTGTGTACTCGACTGCTGGATGTCCTATTAGGAACAGCTCGAGTCTTTCCGTCTCTGGTACGGTGAGCTCATACTCCCGGACTGAAGTGCGGTCCTTGCTTGTATACCAAGCCCTGCGCTTCCCCTTCTTCGTGGATTTGCGAATGTCGATGCTTCCCGGTTCGCATATCTCTTCGATTCCGTCCGGGCATTCACCAAGGTTTACATCCCATTCGTACCTCGCATCGGTGAAGCCGCGTTTGAAGGGGGTGGTCATTTCGGGCACCATCCATCCAGATGCCGTCTTCATTGCCGAGCGAATCTTGCCCCTTCGAATCCAGACTCGAACTGTGGCCGGTGCCGCGCCTCGCGCTTTCGCAAACTCGTCAACTGTATACAGCTTGCACTTTGTCTCGATGATCTTCAATCGAGTGTCATATTCTTCGATAGCCAACCACTCTTCGTGCCCGTTATCATTAATCTCGGCCAGTGCGATATGGCTGACGAACAATGAAGAACCGTGGCTGTCAATCGGTCTCTCTATGAAATCCGATTCTTCTGTCCGAAGAAACCTTCCACTTTACGTTGCTAGCCTTGAGGCACCCAGGCGGGAACGTCGGCGGGTGCCATGG
>CADAAU010000048.1 GCA_902786015.1 uncultured Coriobacteriaceae bacterium | reverse complement strand
CCCCATTTCGCTGCCCTACAGAGAGTTCTACGGTCAGACGTCCAGCTCAGAGTAGGTGCAGCTCAAGGTATTACCAACTTTCTGCAAGAGGGGATTTTCTTTAGTCTTCCGACGATCTCTTCCAGACTGAGGTCCTCGGCCGACCTTCTCCAGTCGGCCACTGCCTCGTCGGCGGCAGCCTCGACAGCCCCCTTCTTCTCGTTCTCCTCCCAGTTGTCACAGAAGGTGCGGTACTTCCAGCTCTTGAGGGGGTATGACGTGCTGAAGAAGAACATGCTGATCACGATGGCGATCTGGGCGGCATAGCCAGCGATGATGTGCGGTAGCTCGTAGGTGCTCGAGCTCATGCTGCCCTTGTAAGTGAGACCGAAGCTGACCGTCAGCTGGAAGGTGCCTTTCACGGAGACCGACCCGATACCGCGAACGCCCACGCCAACAGAGAGGCTTGGAATCAGGTTGAACGTGAAGGTAAATCCCGTGTTGCTGTAGTCCCACTTCCACTTGCTCGTGTCGAGGCTCAGCTCTTTTGGACCGTATTGCGAGTCGGGAGCCGTGTAGAATCCCGCGCTCAGGGTGATGGTCGACGAGAAGTTAAAGTCGAAGGAGATGAGGACGGGAACGCATCCCAGCCAGAAGTTCTCCGAGATGCAGGTGATGATAGCAACGAACACCTGACCCGCAGCCATACCCTGGAAGATTGCCGTCTCTTCGCTCCACTTTGCGATGACGCACAGCTGCAGGTTGACCGCCGTCTTGATCGAGGCAAACGTCTCGATGGGCATGAGGCTGCCAGCGGTCATCCGACCGGTATACGTCTCCATCCCGTTTGCGGCACCTTGCTTTGCGCGGGCCAGACCGTCCTCAATTCCCTTTACGCCATCATCCCACCATTTGTCGGGGAACTTGCAGGGGAATGTCTGCCATCCCTGGCCCTTGTCGGTCGCCTCGTGGCCGGAGTCCCTGTAGTAGCCCATCGCGGGAGTCTTCAGCGTGAGCTGGTAATACCCGAGGGGGTTGAAGTACTGATTCACATAGAAGTCGGGGCTAAAGCCCTTGATTTCACCCCCACCCACGATCGGTACCTCTTTGGGCCATTTGATTTGCGCCATCGTCGTGCTCGTGAGGGACGTGTCGATTGGCCTGACCAAGTATTTGTCCGACCGCGTCTCGTCGTCTGCCACGCCCTTCTTAACGGCCAGCTTGATGGGACAGAGGATGTGGTTCTCTCCCTGCACCACCTCGATGTCGTACTGCCGCTTCTCCGGCAGAGCACCTTCGGTACCGGCCTGCAGGTACTTGCCCACGAAGGACGCGTTGAGGATGCCGTCGTCGCCCACGTTTGAGGTGGTAGTCATGAGTGTCTCGCCCGAGTTGCGGTCCTTGAGCAACACGGTAGCCGCACCGACGGGCATTTGGAGGAACTCGAGGCTCAGGTTCTGCTCGGCGTCGTTCTTCGAGGTGGTGAGGAACTCGTTGTCCGTGTTGTAGAGCACATCCCACTCGTTGAAGGAGACCGTACGCGGGTAGGGGTCGCTCGCGCCGTCGGACAGGCTGCGCGTGGACACCGTGACGCCACCGCCTCCCGTCAGACGCGTGAGGGCCATCTTGTACTCCCGGTATCCGGGGCACGTTACGGTGATGGTCCCGTTGAAGGCGTAGGTGCTGAGGTTTTCGGGTCCAACGCCTTCGAGGTCCTCGGCCAGCTCGCTGATGTCGAACGTGACTATGCCGTTGTCGGGCGTGTAATCATCGACCGTCTTGCCGTTATAGCGGGAGGTGAGGTAGACGTGAGCTCCAGGTATAGGGTCTCGCCCTCCCGTGGCAGCATCCGCCACTTTAACGCCGAGCTGGTATCCCGCCACGAGGACGATCTCGGTGATGGTGTTGTCCACCTGCCCGCCGTCCTTCTGCTGGAAGTATCGCTCGGGCTCGTCAGCGTAGGCGGTCGGCATCTCAACCAGAAAGCCACCCGCCACCGCGGGCAGCGTGACGAACGATCCTACAGCCATTCGGAAGAAGTTTCGCCTCGTCACGTTATGCTCGGCGATGCGCGTATGTTCGTTCGGTGCAGCCATGAGACCCCTTAGGCATCGTGAATTGAATTGTTTAGATTGGCGAACGTAAGACTCTTATCCATTATGACGCTCACACAGTACTTATGTCATCATATCACGGACACACACGGTCGCATAAACGCTTTGAGGAAAGGCACGGCCTACCGTTCACGCTTCTGTCCGACCCACAGATGGAGGTTATCGCCGCTTACGACGTGCTCGTCGAGGGCGTCACAAAAACGGGCAGAGTCTCAAGGCGTCTGGTGCGCAGCACCTACCTTATCGACGAGCAAGGCATCATCGTTCGCGCCTTCGGCAAGGTCAAGGCCAAGGACAACTCACAGCAGATGCTCGACGAGCTAGTGTAGGGTTTCCCCTACACAGCAAAATACTCCCCGGGAACTTTGTTCCACATGGTACAAAGTTCCCGGGGAGTTCTGTTCCGCGTTAACCAAGCAAATTACCAGTTGCGGATAACCTCTGGCTCAGCGAAGATCTGCTCCAAGCGGTCGATGAAGGGCACGACGTCATAGAAGCCCATGGCACGATGGTCAAAGGCGATGGTGATGGGCATGATGCTGCGCGGTAGAATCCGTTCCTCGTCGTCCACAACACACACGCGCGGCTGGCGCTGCATGGCCGAGATGCCAATCGCAGTGGTCTGCGGGGCGATGACGACCAGCATGTCGAACTTGCCGGGAGCGTTGCAGATCGATCCGATGTTGGACACCGTGATGGACCCATCGAGCATGTCGGCGGGGTTGAGCTGTCCATCGACGTTGATAACCTCACCGCCCAATGTTGCTCCTATCATTCGCTCGTATAGGTTGTCGAAATCCGTGGCCTCGGCACGCTGCTGCAGATCGGTCGCCATGGCGGCAAGCTCTGCCAGACTCTTGTTTCCGCAGTCACGCATGTTGAGCGAGAGCGTGGCACCGTTGGGCAGGTGCCACGGGGCCGCTACGTCGATGGACTCGCGCAAAGTAAGAGTGCCGTCGTAGTTTGTGGGGTCAATGTCACGAGGCAAGTCGATGCGCGCGTTCATCCGCGGAGCAAGCTTGATGCCCTCGGCCAGCACCTTGAGCATGAGGATGTTTATGGTAAGGCGATGACCGTGCTCGGCAAAAAAGCCGTCGCGCATGTCTTCATACACTTCCATGAGGCCGGTCACGTCCGGCTCATAGGAATACGATACGTGCGGAGTGGCAGGCCATCCAATAGCGGTCGAATAGGCAATCAGCCGTCGATGTACTTCCATGAACTCTCCTATCACACAAATCTAACAATCAACATGCTCGGTACACATGTTATGCCATGCCCATGGCCTGACCCACGAGCCGCACCACGAACGCGACGAGCCATGCCATGGCAAACATGCCCACGGCCACGCGAATGGCCCAGCCCGTCCCCAGCTCCTGCTTGATGGCCGCCATAGCCGCCACGCATGGGGTGTAGAGCAGGGCAAACACCAGCATGCAAGCGGCCTGCAACGTGGTAAAGACCGCGGCCACGCCGCCCATAGACACATAGAGCTGCTCCATGACGGCCACGACGCTCTCCTTGGCCATGAAGCCACTGATAAGAGAGGTGCCAATGCGCCAGTCGCCGAGTCCCACGGGATTGAGAATCGGCGAGAGGAGTCCAGCGATCGCGGCCAGCAAGCTGTTGCCGGCATCCTCGTCGGGAAGCAGGCTCAGGCCGGCGTCGAAGTGCGAGAGGAACCAAACCACGATGGTGGCGATGAGGATGACCGAGAATGCCTTCTGCAGGAAGTCCTTGGCCTTCTCCCACATGAGCTGGCCCGTGTTCTTGGGGCTGGGGATGCGGTAGTTGGGAAGCTCGATCACGAGCGGGGTGGGGTCGCCCTTAAAGATGGTGCGGTTGTAGAAGTGCGCAACCAAGATGCCGAGTCCGATGCCCAGCAGATAGAGCAGCGTCATGACGAGACCGCCCTGTCCCGGGAAGAATGCGGACACAAAGAAGGCGTAGATTGGCAGTTTGGCCGTGCAGCTCATGAAGGGCGTAAGAAGGATGGTCATGCGACGGTCGCGGTCAGACGGAAGCGTACGCGTGGACATGACCGCGGGGACGGTGCAGCCAAAGCCCACGAGCATGGGAACGATGGAGCGACCCGAGAGGCCAATGCGGCGCAAGGGCTTGTCCATAAAGAAAGCCACACGAGCGAGGTAGCCGGAGTCTTCCAGCAGCGAGAGGAACAGGAACATCACGAGGATGATGGGCATGAACGACAGCACCGACCCCACGCCCGCAAAGACGCCGTCGATCACCAGACTGTGAAGCGCCTCGCTGACGCCCGCGTTCGTAAGCGCCGCGTCGGCGGCGGAGGTCCCCATGTCGATAAGCACCTCGAGCTGTTCCTGCAGCCAGGCACCAATGACGTTGAAGGTGAGGACAAAGACAGCGGCCATGATGCCGATGAAGCAGGGAATGGCTGTCCACTTGCCCGTGAGGATGCGGTCGATTCGCGTACTCTTCTTGTGCTCCTTGCTCTCGTGAGGCTTTACCACGCAGTTGTCGCAAATGTGGAAGATGAGCTGGAAGCGCATGTCGGCAATGGCCGCGCTCGCATCGAGTCCACGCTCCTTCTCCATCTGGCGGATGACGGCTTCGATTGCCTGTTTCTCGTCGCCACTCAACTTGAGCTGCTCGATGAGGGGCTCGTCGCCCTCGATGATCTTGCTCGCGGCAAACCGAACGGGCAGCTGCGTCGCTTCGGCGCGCGCAGCAATGATGTTCGAGATTGCCGCGTGGCAACGGCGCAGGCAATCGTCATAGTCGCCGGGAAGGTCGATGACCGGCTGCGCCGGCGCCTCACGATGTTTGGCGACGTGGATCGCATGACGCACGACCTCTTCCACGCCCTCGCCCGTGGCTGCGCAGATGGGCACCACGGGAACGCCAAGCATCCATTCCATGCGGTTGATGTCCACCGAGCCCCCATTGCCGGTGAGCTCGTCCATCATGTTGAGCGCGACCACGGTGGGAATCCCCATCTCGAGGCACTGCATGGTGAGGTAGAGGTTGCGCTCGATGTTGGTGGCGTCCACGATGTTGATGATGCCAAGGGGATGCTCGTCGAGCACGAACTCACGACTCACCAGCTCCTCGCTCGTATACGGCGAGAACGAGTAGATGCCGGGCAGGTCGGTGATGACGGTATTGGGATAGTCGCGAATAACGCCGTCCTTGCGGTCCACCGTGACGCCAGGGAAGTTGCCCACATGCTGGTTCGATCCCGTGAGCTGGTTAAAGAGGGTCGTCTTGCCGCAGTTCTGGTTTCCGACGAGCGCATACGAGAGCGTCGTGTCATCGGGCACAGGCTCAGAAGCAGGTTGAGCGGGTACACCCTCACCGTACTCGGGGCGTGGCAGCTGATCGGTCGAGACGTCGGCTGCCTTCGCCGACGTGGATGGCTCTTGGTCGGCAGCTGTTATCGGACGCACGTCGATCTGTTCAGCGTCGGCCAGTCGAAGCGTAAGCTCATAGCTGTGGATACGCAGCTCCATGGGATCTCCCATAGGGGCAAACTTGACGAGCGTCACACGCACCCCCGGTATGATGCCCATGTCCAAGAAGTGCTGGCGCAGCGAGCCCTCACCACCCACGCGCTCCACAATACAGCTTTGACCTATCTCCAAATCTCTAAGTGTCATGCAGTCTCCTCCCGGTTATGTGCTTTTTGCTATTGTTAGCTTCTGTATAGCTGTGATTCTACTCTCAATGCTCCAGACTCTGCAACAAAGACGGCGGACGCGACTCCGTCGCCTCCCGATGCGTTACTGCTCGCACCCGGCAGCGGGCCGTCTGGCAAGCGATTGCTCACGCACGCTCGATGCGGCAGATGTGGTGCTTGTAACCTTCCATACCCGGCCTCGCATCTCGATCGTAGCTTATGCCCACGAGCAGCAGGTTGCCCACATAGTGCTCAAGCCTACCTTGATAACGACGGCTGTGTATCTGGTCGAGAGCGGTGTTTGCATCGGCCCTCCACTTGAGCTCCACAAGCAAAGCCGGCTTTTCCGGAAAACGAGGCGACGGGAAATAGGCCACGTCGGCATATCCTTTTCCGCTATCTAGCTCCACCACCTCGCTGTACCACCGCTGCGCAGCGTAGTAAGCAAGCCGCACGGCATAGGAAAGCGCGGCTTCCGAGTGGTAGGTCTTATTTTCAGCGCGGTCGTGGGCTTCTTCCAGAAGCCTGGCTACACCGACCTCGTCCCCTGCAAGGGTGGCGCTCACCAGCTCCTTGGAAGCTTCGTATGCGGCGAAGGTAGGCTCCCACGCCGAGTCGGCAGTCGAGTCGCGAAAGATCTCGAGCACCTCTCTGTTTGGCACGAAGGCGACTCCCTCGCGCGAGTCCCATCCGAGGTAGCCCAGGTGTATGAGCATGGCAAGCACGTCGTCGGCCCGCCCGAAGCTCGTCATGTCGTTTTGATACGTGCCAAGCCCCACGGGTAGTCGCGCCCCGTCCATCAGCAGGGCCACCTTCTCCCTAAGTCCGTCGAAGTCGCGGCGAATGTGGCGCGCCAGAGCCTCGAAGGTCTCGGTGCCTCCCCAGTAGTTGGCAATCTCTCCCGTCTCCACAGCGGTTGCCACCGAGAGCGGCGCATACAGAGACCAGCGAGGCGATTCAGCCGGGACGTTTGAATCGCGCTCTTCAACGGGCGCAACACCGCGCACCTCATAGCCGTCGTACCAATCGCGAAGCAGACGGAAGTCTACGCCCCACTCCGCGCAGAGTCCGCGTACTTCGTCTTCCGTAAACGCGGTGTATTCCGCAAGCTGAAGCGGCGCCACCATGGAGTGCTCGCGAAACATGTTAAGCGCAGAGTGGATGCCGAACTTTTTTTATGGGAAGGATGCCGGTCATGTATGCAAGGGCAATGAACGGCTGGTCTTTGAGCCAGTCGCGCAGGAAGTCGAGATACGCCCGCTGCCCGGCATCGTCGCTCGGCCGCTCGCGTATGGGCGCGTCCCACTCGTCGACAACCACCACAAAGAGGGCACCGGTACTGAGGTGGACGTCGGCCATGCACAGCATGAGGTCATGCTCGTCGCGATAGTCCACCGTCGGATTGGCCCGTCGAATCTCGTGCGTGACGAAGCTCTACATCCTATCGATGCTCCAGGCTATGGACTCTCCGTCCCTAAGAAACTCGGTCATCGTTATGCACACGACGTCGAAGCGGTTCAGGAAGGCATCCCAGGGTCGCACCTCACCACCCCGCAAGGCAACTGGCTCGGTTTCAGCGAGCTTGAGCCCCTCGAAGAGCGCTCGCGCGTCGGCACCGTGCCCATAGTACGCGCAGAGCATGTCTGCCGCCATCGTCTTGCCGAAGCGCCTCGGCCGCGACACGCACACGTACTTCTGCTTCGTCGTCACCACGGAGTTGAGATAGCGAATCATCGCGCTCTTGTCTACAAACACGGCAGACCTCACGGCCTCCACGAACTGGCTGCTCCCCGGGTTAAGATAGGCCCCCATGAGTCCCCCTACTTTTGCGCATGCCCCGATTATACCGCGCCAAGCAGCGGGCACGTCTCCATAGATGGCACAAGGGGTTTTACTCCCAGAGGGGGGCTGTAACAAAAGCCTTCGGTTTGGTTGGCCGGTCGCGGAGATTGTGAGAGCCGTCGCGACCGGCCTCTTTCCATCGTCTTGAGCGAGCGGGGGA
>CADAAU010000047.1 GCA_902786015.1 uncultured Coriobacteriaceae bacterium | reverse complement strand
TGCCGACCAGAGTGCATGGCTAGCCTGCGACAACCGCAACTCCCTTACGCAGATTGTCTCCCAGACCTACGTAGAGGACTGTCTTGGCACAAAGGCGAAGGAGCGTTTGACCGAGCTCTCGAAGCGCATCATCAATACGTACAAGGACCTCGTCGACGACACTGCCTGGCTCGGCGAGGAGTCGCAGCGCCGCGTCATCGAAAAGCTCGATCACATGACGCTCAACGTATTGGAGCCCGCTGACGGCTACCGTGACTACAGCGACTTGGAGCTCACGCCCACCAACAAGGGCGGCACGCTGTTTTCCAACTACCTCAAGATCAAGAAACACCAAGACGACCACGAGGCAGCGCTGGTAGGCAAGCCGGCAATCGCATCGGGTCTTTGGTTCAGCGCCGAGCCCACCCTCAGCAATGCGTTCTACGAGTCGACAAGCAATTCGATAAACATCATGCCCGGCTACATCACGAGCGGCTCGTACGCAGACGATATGAGCGACGAGGAATTGCTCGCTGACCTTGGATACACCATAAGCCACGAGATCAGCCACGGCTTTGACTACATGGGCGCCCAACTCGATGCCTACGGACTGCCAAACCCCGTCTTTACGAACGAGGATGTGAACAAGTTCACGCAAAAGACCTCAACGCTCGCCGAATACTACAGCAACATCGAGCTTAAGCCCGGCGTAAAGGTCGACGGGCAAAACGTCGTAGGCGAAGCCAGTGCAGACCTCGCAGGTATGCAGGTCATCCTCCAGATTGCCGCCGAGGACAAAGGCTTCGACTACAACAAGTTCTTTAGCTCTGTGGCCAAAGAGTATGCTCAGGTAATTACCAAAGAGGACTTTGCCTACTACGCCGCAGACATCCACCCGATGGGCAACCTCCGCACGAACGTCAACGTGCAGATGTTCGATACGATCTACGACAAGTTCGGCATCACCGAGGGCGACGGGATGTACCTCGCGCCAAAGAAGCGCATCGTGATGTGGGGACCGAACGCATAGGCGCTAGCTCACGATGTGCGCCACGCAATGGCGTGCCTGGAGCGGCATTTCAGCCCGTGTCTTGGTTGGAAAGATTTAAATGGTAGAGCATACCGCGCAAGAGTCGAATTCGGGGCATTCAGGAACCGTTGCGTGATTAGGTGCGGGCTTTGAGATTGAATTTGCCTTACCGATAGAGACCCCCGATGGTGACCAGATGCCACTCAGGCATGCCCTCGGCCTTCTCGATAGTGCCCTTCGACAGGGCGTGCTTTGAGAAGAGGTAGAAAGACTTGGGCTCGTACCCCCTAACGAGTGCCGCGCGGCGCTCGAGCTCGCGCATCGCCTCGGTCTCGTCGAACGACTCACGATACTTGCACTCCCCCACAAGCATCTCCCTGCTCTGGGTGTTTGCAGCCACAACGTCTATGTCCGTCGTCGTCCGCCTGCCGGGGTCCGAACCCCACCACGAGCCGAAGGCGTCAACCCTCAAGGGGAGCCGCCCCTCGATGGCCTGAGACAGGAGCCACTCGCGGCAGACCCGCTCGAAACGCAGACCAAGGTAGGCATCGAGGTCACCATCGCTTATGGCAGCGAGGGCTAGCGTGCCGGCACCGTCCTCGACCTGCGTGACCCTCGGCATGACGAAGCGGTACCAGAAAGCAAACGCCGCCTCCCGGATGCGATATATTCCTCGTTTGCTGCGCTCCATGCTCTCGCCAAAGGGAACCGCCCGCTCGAGGATGCCGAGAGACACGAGGGTGGTGAGGTATCCCGCGAGGGAATTGCGCTCGATCTTGGTTCTCTCTGCGATTTCCTTAGGCCTCGTGGCACCGCCTGCGACGGCTCGGAGCACCGAGTTGTACGCGGCGGGCTCCGAGAGTTCCTGCCTCAGCAGCATGCCCGGCTCCCCGTACAAGAATCCCGCCGGGTCGAAGTAGAGCTCGCGCAGGTTCTCGCGCAGGCTCCTTCCCTCTCTCACCTGAGCGAGGTAGTACGGGACCCCTCCCACGCAGCCGTAGATGCGGAACGCTTCGGCAGGAGTTGTCCAGGGGACCATTTGTGCGGCGTCCCGATACCCGAGGGGGCCGAGTTTCATCTGCAGGGTCCTACGTCCGTAGAGCGGGCTCTTGCGGCCCAGGACGTCGCTCTCCATGAAGCCCTGGTTGGACCCGCAGAGAATGACGAAAGCCCCCGTCGCCTGCAGCCTGTGGTCGATGCACACCTGCAAGAGCGACGGAAGCGAACCATTGCGCTTCGCCGCGTAGGGGAACTCGTCGAACACGAAGACGAATCGCTCCTGTGTTGCACGCTCGCACAGGTAGTCGAGGGCGTCTCGCCAGCTGTCGAAGCGCACGCCTCCAGGCAGTCCGAAGAACTCGGCCAACGCACGGGTAAAGTCTGCGAGGTTGTCTGCATCCGCCTGTTCGAGCGCCGTGAAGAAGAGCGCCCGTTTGTTGCGCGCGAACTCCGAGATGAGGGTCGTCTTTCCCACGCGACGCCGCCCGTATACGACCGCCATTTGGAACGTGCCCATGTTGTATGCGTCTTCCAGCCGTCTCAGCTCATCTTTTCTGCCGACAAACATGGCTCCTCCAGAAATGGTTGTTCTAACAAAGGTTTTTCTGACAACCATTTTAGGCACCGAAAGATGCTGGAGCAAGCCATCGGGAGAATGCATGTTGATGGTTGCGTGATCAGGTGCGGGTTCTGAAATGGATGGCTCCTCCCGCCGAAGAGCGCTGGATACAATTACTGGAGACGCAATGCAGCGCGAGCAGGAGGAAATGCATCGTTACCATGTGGCAGGCGTGGTGCAGAGAATACATTCTTAGCCATTCAAGCGCAAGGCATCCGCGCTAGCTCTCAAACAAATCGTCGAGCGTTACCTGGCTTTGGATTATTCCGCTGTATTTGCCTCTCTTTACCCCATAGGTTGTAATCATGGTCGTCTGAAGTGACCGCCTGCAGTTCGTTGTCCTCCTAAAGCTCTCGAGCTTGTTTCGTAGGCTCATGTCGTAGCTCTTGTCTATCGCGAACTCGTTTATAGAGAACTTCATCTCGCATATATTGATGACCCTGTCTCGCCGATCGATAAGAAGGTCAATTTGAGCGCCCGCAATGCCGAGGTCTTCGTCTCCATCCGTGTACCATATCGACTCCTCAGATAGCACGCCTGATATGCCGAGTTTCCTCTTTATCTGTGGAATGTGATCTTTGCAGAGCTGCTCGAAGGTCAGTCCCGCCCAAGCCCTACGCGCCGGGTTGTCGATCGCGTTGCTCCAGAAGTGCTCGTCCTTGCCACGGTTGTCCTTGATGTAGCGGAAGTAAAACGCCGTGTAGTAATCTGAGAGCTGATAGAGCGCGTCCTTCTTCCTCTTGCCGTAGAAGGTGCTCACCCTCATGAACCCAGACAGCTCGAGGTCGTGCAGCATCCTTGTGAGCGCGCCGTTGGCTGGCAAACCCGTTCTCTGTATTATCTCCTCCCTTGTCAGGCCGCCCGTCTTTGTGCTCAGCGCCTCAATTATCCTCACGTATCCTTCGCTGCCGGAGAACAGGGTCTGGAGCAGGTGGTCGAACTCGTCCCACAGTTCGCCCCTTTTTCTAAAGAACAGCCTATCTATGTTTTGCGTATAGGAGTACGAACCATCTAGGAGGCTCAGGTAATAGGGCACCCCTCCCATGACCATATAGCATTCCGCAATCTCATAGCGTGACCATGCGAAGTCACGTGCCCTGAGGAAAAGCTCCGTCTCTTGGAGGGTGAACGGCTCTAAGTACATCCTGCAGGTCTGGCGATTGAAAAGGCCGCCCTTGTTGTCTGCGATATGCGCGGCCATCCAAGAGGTCGCGGAGCCACACACAACGAAGATGAGGTTATCGCATGTCGAGGCCCAGTCATTCCAGAACCACTCGAAGACGGGGAGGAAATCCGATTTGGGCGTGTCGAGCCAGGGCATCTCATCGAAAAAGACTACTTTCTTCTCGCTAGTGGGTAGGGTCTCAAGATAGATTCTGAGCAGCCTGAACGCTTCGCGCCAATCCCTGGGGGCAGGCTGGTCCGCTCCGGTCTTGCGCGTGAGTTCGTCCGAAAAGCTTGCCAACTGGAATTTCTTTGGTTGTCGGTATGCGCCCGTGAGTTTAAAAGCAAAGTCGTGGTTATAGTATTCCTCGATGAGATAGGTTTTCCCCACCCTCCGCCTACCATAGACTACGACTAGTTGGGCCTTTGCTTCGTCCATGCAACGGTCCAGCCTGGCGATCTCGTCTCTCCTCCCAACAATTCTGCTGATGCTCATCTCGCACCTTCCTGTTTGCTTGATTTTATGTCTTAATCGAACTAAGCAATAGGGATTTAGACTAATGATAGCATTTCATTCTAATGGGTTATGTATTGCTTGTCTAAAACTCGTATAAAATAGCACATTTAGACATGAGATACTCTCTATTATTGCATGACGACTTTGTACGCTACGAACCTCGTTCTGACGGGACTTTGTACACTGGGCCGGCTTGGCAGTGTACAAACTCCCTCTAAAACGATGCCTTCAGTGCGCAAAGTCCTCTTATGGGAAGATGAATGCTGCAATCGTAACAATATACTGTTGTGATTGCAGCATGAAAGCATTGGATGCCTTGAACATTACAGATGGTTGTATATTGCTGCCTCGCAGCGAGGGCTCGTCACATCCGCGCAGGCGCTGTCTGCGGGGATGGGAAGAATGGAGCTCTCGTGTCTCGCCGCGAACGGGCACCTCGAGCGCGTGGGCCGCGCTGTGTATCGGACATCGGGTGCTCCTTCGATGCGCGAGGAGACGGTATGGGCCACCCGGCTCTCGCTCGAACCTGCAGCGCTTGCGCATTCGCGGGACCCGCTCGCATGCGCCGTCTCCCACAACACGGCCGCATGGCTGATGGGCCTGGGCGAGCTTGACCCAGAGCCTCTGAGCGGCATATGCTCACAACGCGTGTCACGGGGAGGCGCTATGTGTCACGGGGGGCGTATGCGTCATGGGTATGACGAGGTCCCACCCCCTCGCGATGCGGCAAATCCGCCTTGCGCAGTTGTCCCCGGAGGAGGACGCGTCATTCCTTGTGAGCCTTGCGCCTACCGCAGTGGGAAGCAACCTTGCCGAGGGTCCTGACGAACATGTCGTGAGTGGCCCGTATCCTTACAGGTACATCGCCATGTAGTGAGGAAGGTAACCACGCCGTCATCGCTTACGCTCACGTTGGCATCGGCGACCTTGTACGCAAGGCCGATCTCCCGGCCGACTCGCATGAGGGCCTTGAGCGAGTTTGCCGCCGCCCTGCCGGCCTTCACCTCCACGGGCACCACGCTCCCCCTACCTGGATGAGGAAGTCCACTTCGCGCTTGGTCGACTCGTTGCGGCAGAAGTGCAGCGCGTGGCCCGACTTGAGCAGGGCGTCGGCAACGAAGCTCTCGTAAAGGCCGCCCTTGGTATTGCCCACAAGGGTCCCCTCAGCTATGGCCTGCTTGAGCGAGAAGTCGCGCATGGCGAGCAGCAGCGATACGTCGGTGCAGTAGAGCCGGAAGTTGCCCTCAATCTCGTAATCCGCAAGGTCGTATGTGGCCGATGTAACGTTTATGCTCATCGCCGCCATACCCAACCGCCCGGCAAACACCGCCGACGACGACATAAGCAACTGTACGACGAGCGTCAGTACGAACACTGCGCAGAGAGCTCTCTTCGCACCCGCACGCCCCATAAAATAACCGCTTCCAACCTCGACCTCTCAAAACGCATTCGTTGCCTGTGCAGTGGAGAGCCGCCCTTCCTCACCCGTGCGCAAAGGCATGTAATCCTTTCGCGCACAGGGATGACTTGATATCATTGTCGCCATTACGCCCCGCACAGGAAGTGCATTACGAGACGCACCATCGCATCCTTCTCGTCAGGACGGCTTTCGGCGATCATGATCGTTACGGCTACGAGGACTTCATCCGCAAGTCGCTTGCGACCTGCCTCGTCAAAGAGGATCCTGTTGCAGTCGAGGAAGTAGAGAAAGAGTGCCGCCGCTATGCGCTTGTTGCCGTCGAGGAAACTGTGGTTCTTCACGACAAAGTACAAGAGGTTCGCGGCCTTCTCTTCAACCGTGGGATAGGCCTCTTGACCAGCGAAGCCCGCATAGATGTCACCGATGGACGCGCGAAACGAGTCGTCCTTCTCCACGTCGAGACTTGACGCGATACCCTACAGATAGAATTGCATCGATGCCATAATGTTCAATCTGATACGTCTTTCCATCTGCGGCAGTTGTCGCAAATTTTGCGACAACTCGACCACGAGAGTCGGCAAGTTCCTCCCTCAGTGCATTGTTTATGTGCTTGCCGATAGTTTTGACATCCCTGCCAAAGAGCGTGGCCATTTGTCGGCGGTTAAGCCAGACCTCATTACGTGCGTGATCCACCTCCACTGGCAGCGTAACGGCTCCATCACTAGATTCGAACAGTACTATTTCCTGTTCACGCATAAGTGCCCTCTCCCAAAAGCTCGGTGCTACAAACAGTTTGCGTCGGGTAGGAAAAATGCCCCTGTCGCTCGCCTGAACGTGGTGGCCCTACCTTTGGGGCAAACATAACCAAGCGTGCGAGCGATGCTGGGAGTGCGACCCGCGGCTTCTTTCGACCTCCTCTCGCGACAAAACGAATGTACTGCACAAAAGCAATTTGCACTCGACTTTTTTGTGTACGGCAAAAAGGCTCATTATGCAATAGACGCACAGAATACTCAGGGCGACATGGGCCGCTTGGTCCACTCCGCCCGCAAATTTGTGACATGCATTATACAAACAGCTTCTTGACGCGCCACTTTCCAACAAAACCAGCGCTAGTCGGATCGGCAGGTGTTCTGAGTCTCGCAGGACCTCGCTCTAAAGTGGTTGAAAGGGGCGGCAGGGCTCCTGGGCCTCGTCGCGTACGCTCCTCGGCCCGCGACACTCGCGCGTCGCGACCTTACGGTTCGAGCCCCCGCAAAGCGCCCGAACAAAAAAGCGCCCCGCTGCGGGCGCTCGTTCCAACCTGGTAGGGCATACCGCGAAAGAGTCGAACTCGACGCATGCGGGAGCCGTTGCATGATTAGGTGCGGGCTCTGAGACGGAAGCGTCTGCCCGCCAGAGAATTTCGGCCATGCCTACAGCAGGTCCTCGAAGCTGACCGCCTCCAAGGTGGTGTCAGCCAGCGCCTGCTCTCCCCTCTCGGCGGCGAGGCACATCGTCATGTACAGCGGCAGGTAGTGCACCGGCTTGCCCATCCGCTCGCCCCTCGACACGTTGTGCTCCGAAAGGACGTATGCCCGCCCGATGCCATACTCTATGGTCCCAAGGAGGTTGTTGAGTGCGGTGTGCAGCTTGTAGTCCTTGCCCGACTTGACCTCTATGGGGAGCACGGA
>CADAAU010000046.1:8559-13668 GCA_902786015.1 uncultured Coriobacteriaceae bacterium | reverse complement strand
GGACATGGAGGACCACCGAGACGACCTGTGCGTCATCGTCGCGGGCTACACGGATCTCATGCAAGAGTTCATCTCGTCCAACCCCGGGCTGGAGTCGCGCTTTTCCAAGACGATCGTCTTCGAGGACTACGATGCGCTCGAGCTGGGCGAGATTTTTGAGAAAATGTGCAAGAGCAGCGATTTCAGGCTAGCAGACGACGCCCGGTCCCGCGAGAGGGCCTACTTCGACCAGCTCGTCGCGAACAAGGACGAGAACTTCGGAAACGCACGCGACGTACGCAACTTCTTCGAGAAGGTCGTGACCGCGCAGGCGGCGAGACTGACAGATCTGGGGGCAGAACTCACCATGCTGCCAAAGGATGCACTCGTCACCATCGAGGCTGAAGACATCGCCCGCGCGGCAGCGGTGCAGCGCTAACGCAACGTCCGGACACGCGCTTGATGCCGCATCCTTTCTCAGCGCGAAGTCGCACCCAGCTTGCCGATGCGCCCGGCGCGGTAGAGGGGGCGAATCCGCCCCGGATACTTCTCGCGCCTGTAGAGCTTCGCCATAGCCTCCTCTGCATCAGGACAGCCCTATTTCTAGAAGTTAAAGGGGGCAGCTTTACATGAAACGTCATGAAACTGCCCCGTTAACAAGCCAATCTCCCTCAGTAATACTTTCGAATGGCATCGGCGACCCACGCCTTCTTGCGTTCCTCTTCTGCCATCTCCTCCCAGGATTTGATCTCGCTGTTGATTGTGCCGAAGGTAACGATCATCAGCAAAGCCGCGACGATGGTTCCCACGACGGCTGTTCCGATCGTGATCTTCTTGATGGCATCGAGCACGCGAACATAGGTGACCGCCCCATTGACGGTAGTGGCGCGGTACTTCTCCAAGCAAGCGACCACCTTCGCCAAGTCGCGTTCGTCGCGCATGCTCTTAGGCAGCTCGTCGACATGTTTCCCCGCCTTCATCTCAGAGACCAGCTTGTCGTTCGAACGGCACTTCCCGATCATCGCCTTGTTGAACAAGCGGAAGAACACGCCGGTAAGGACGAGGTCGAGCAATGCAAGCAGGAACCCCAGGGCAATACCGGTACCAGTCGAGGAGTCGAGGACCGTGTTCAAGATGCGATCGGTGATAGTGACCAGCACGAACAGGACCACATACGAGAGGAACAGACTGTAGAAGACGTGCCATTTGAAGCCGCCTTTTGACTTTCCGGGCGTGCGCGCATCGAGCACCTCTTCGGGAACAGGCTGCCTCGTCACGGTAAGAAACAGCTTCAAGAGCACAAGCGACAGCAACGGCGAGCAGATAAGGCGCAACGCCCCGCCGCCCAAAAACACGATGTCGAAGTTGTACACAAATGTTGAATGGGTATTTCCCACCTCGGTGTTCAGCCAGAGATTGACGGTGTTCTCAATACTCTCAAAAGGCTCTTCAAGCAAGGAAAAGATCACAGCCGCGATGACAATCCAGAGTATCGTCTTGTGCCTGAGTATCTCAGAGCAACGCCACGAAGCGTTCTTGGATCGAGGGGGCATGTCGGATCGCGAAGAATTGCAGTTCTCGCGAGCCGTACGGTTCCAATCGGGCGAGATGTCGTCTTGCGTCTCACGGGTCACATGGCTCCGCGCATCTCCAGATGCCCGGTTATCAGGCTGCTCGCTGTTTTGCGTTTGCGGAGTGTCTACAGACCGGTCATCGCGCCGCTGCGCCCGCACATCGGCCTTCTTCGCATGAGGTGTCTGTTCTTCCTGCTGTGCCCCAATGGGTGTTCCGCATTCGGGGCAGAATTTTTCGCCCGCGCTGAGCTTTGCACCGCATTTCTGACAATAACGGGTCATCTTCGTTCTCTCCCATTTTACAAATTGGCGACGGCATTCGTTTTCAACACCGAGCCTCGCGCATGCCGTTTATCCAGCAAGACGGCTACTTCTGCTCATGTTGCTGGAAATAGAATGCGTGTGCCTCGATCTCGTCAAACGTGTAGGGAAACTGCTGCACGAGATCGGTGGCAGCAAGCTTTCTGATCGCATCTTTGAACCCCATCTGCCCCGATGCGAGCCCCTGACGCACGTGCTCGCGAATGTACCAGTACCGTGATCCCGCGGCATCAAGCTTTTCGCGATAGCTCTTGTCGCCAATGGCCTGCTTGCCTTTTTTTAGCCCCTTCACGATAAGGCTTCCAATCCCCCAGAAGGCAAAAACCCAGAACAGCCCTATCCCCCACTGAAACAGAGTGTCGAGGGATGACTCCGTCGAAATTCCCAGCCCGATAAACGCGAGAACGAGAGAGCCCGCGAGCCCCGCGACAATCACCTTGCGCTGCCATGAGCTGCCCGCTGCTTCCGCAGCAGCCGAAGCAGCATCGGGGAAGGGATACGGGATCTCCGGAAGGCTTTTGTGGACAAGCAGATTGTCAAGATCGTCGAAGACGACGGGGTCGAAGTGCTCCGCACGGTACTCCGCGAACTTCTTTGCATCGATTCCGCTCAGCACGCTCGCGCCGGCGTGGACTGCCCCAACCGCGGCCAGACTGCCCAGCGTGGCACCCGCCCCAACCTCGAAGGCATCTGAAAACCAACCCATGTGAAGTCCTTCCTCTCCGATGTCGTCGTGTCTCCGGACTATATCCCTCTGCATCAAATTAATTCGTAATATTTACAAATGTTCATTACCGTAGTTAGGTATCCTCGAAATGCGGAATTGGAAGTCTTCATTCCTAGACCCACGGTGACACCACAACCGCCAAAGGAGGGTAGCACAGCACATGAGACTCACCCCTCGAAAAGTCGACGCGTATGACATGCGCCGCGAAAAATTCCAGTCTCGCATCGCCGCCCTGTCGCGTGCGCTGAGCGGAGCCGACACGCCGCTCTTCCAATTGCAGAACATGGAGGGCACGCCAAGCAAAGACAGCATCGCGTTGCTGATGAATGACGTCATCAACGTGTACGGCGTACTCGACCGAACAAGATGGTTCTTGTCTGCAGAGGCGCAATTCGACGAGCCAGTCGATGAGAAAGAGCTTCTACAGGACCTCATCGACGGGCCCTACTGCTACACGGATGCAGACCGATCGGCATTTCAGCATGCCATCGATACCGGAAGCTTTCCCATCGAACTCGGCAGTATTGAGAAAGACGGCGTCGGCGCGCTGCTGGAATGTCTCTTCTTTGCCGAGCTCAACAACCCGTTTTCGGTTGGCACTGTCGGGCGGGTCTGCGACTTGCTCGATGCGATGCCACCGAAGATTCATTACGCACGAGAAGAAATTCTCAGCAGTTGGATTTTGGCAGACCAGCTCGGCAAGGGGTTCCACACTGGAGAGATGCCACTCGAGATGTTCACGCTGTACAACGTGCAGACACCTCGTCTTCGGAGCCTCGACTGCCTGTCAGCACTTGGAGAGCTCTACGAGCTGCTGTCGGGACGCCCCTTGGCCTCGCTCGTCGAACCGGCTGAGAGAGAAAACTGTCTCGCCATGATGCGGCAAGCACCCCTCGACAGCTATCTGGATATAGCGGGTTGCCCGGCAGAGCGTATTGAAACTGCCTACAGCGCAGGACTCATCACTGCCCGGCTGTATAGCGAACACCTCGCAATCGAGCGGGCGGCGCAGATGCAGGCTCCGGAAGGCGCGAACACCAAGCGCGATGCTGAGGAATGGCATTTTGTCGAGGAAGAACGCGCCGGGCAGAGAAGGGACACGGGCTCCTTCGTCGAAGGTTTTTCGGGACACGACAAGTACTGCCGCAGCTTCGAGGTCTTTTCGGCGAGCATCTTGAGCGGTGAGGTCGCCATCGACACTCAGAGGCTGATGGACTCGATAAGACTCGTGCTCGACGACCATGGAATCAGCCATTACGAGGACGATTCGATATTCTTCCCCGTATATCTGCTCGTCGCCCAGGCGCAGGCGCGCATCACGCGCTAAGAAGAAGGGGGCATCTCTATGTCGTTGCCATCAGAAGAAGACCTCTGGTCGCGCATCATGCACGACTTGCACGCGGATTTCTGGCCGAAGACGAAGACGGGGGTTCAAGGCGAAGGCTCCATACTATTCGAGTACTTCCTCGACGAAAGCTGGCATCACTTCCGCGTGCAGTCGAAGCGCCTTTTGCTTCTCGGCAAGAAAAATGCGCTCGTCGCCCTGATTATCGATACATTGCTACGTGATGATAAAGCAGGGCAACTCTCTAAATACAAGTGCCTGCCGCTTCTACTTGCAGAAATCGCCGATGTAAAACCCGAATCGTTCGAGCGCATCTCGTCCAAGAAGCAACGCCTCCTGCTTGCTGAAGCGAGCGAGGACATCGGCCGCACGGCGAGCAGCCTCAGCGACCAGCTCGTATCCGACCTCTTGGCAGAGATGCTCGCCAAGTACTCCGCCGGCACAAAAAGCGCGCGCACAATCGAGTGGTTCGAGGACCTGCTCCTTGGCAATGCAAACGAAGGCAGTAACGAGCGAGACATGGACGCGGCGATGAAAGCGCTGGCAATCCGTGCCGCGAGCATCACGGAGCAGTGCAGTCGTGCCCAACAAGACGGCATGCCCGAAGATGCGGCAGTCGAACTGAGGATAGCGCTCGAGGCTTCGCCCCAGACAATGCTGCCAGAATTGAAACGCGCGGTATTCCCGCAGGTCAGCATTCAAGCGAAACGCTGGCTCGAAAACTCCGGCTTTGGCGGGTCAACTCCGACACCGCAGAGCACCGTAATAAAATCCCAGAACATCGACTTGAAGCTTGTCGAGATGTGGAGCAGGCGTTTTTCTCCGTTGGGGGAAGGCGACAGAGCCGACATCGACCTCGAGGCCGTCGGCAAAGACATCAAGCAGATGATAAGCGTCGTGAAGCGGGATCGAAACAACGCGCGCGTCACAGGAGACGATGTCCTGATCCCTCTCCTCGTCGACGGGGAATCCGGTATTGGCCTCTACCTTTTTGGCGAGGGCTGGTTCAGGGGACACGAGAACTCGCTGAGCGAGAGGGAACGAGCGACACTCGCCGAGAACAGGTGTATTCCGGCGCTGCTCGTCGAAACAGGCGCGGCAAGAAGGTTCGAGGCCTTCACAGAGCTCACCAGCCCCGAGACCGGAAGCGCCGCCCCGAAGAG
>CADAAU010000046.1:0-8533 GCA_902786015.1 uncultured Coriobacteriaceae bacterium | reverse complement strand
GAATGGCGATGGCATCGAGGAGACCCTCGCCTGGTACCGGAACGCCCAGATGAGCGCAGCGGGCGAACGGAAATCCTTCTCGCTCGATAACTATGCGGCGCCAGATGGGACGCCCCAGAGGTACCTGCGCTTCTTCGAACGCTAGGCGTGAGACGAGGGGCCGTGGGTATCGTGCCACTCTGGTACGGAGGGACACCCCGGCCTGCCCCTCCGTACCAAACAAGGATGTCGAGCTCGGCGGCGTCCCACCCCTCGCGCACAAACGTGTACGTTCCGTCGGGCTGGATGCTGCGTGCCTTCGTGTTGTCCTGGAAGATCTTGTCCAGGGACTGTCCGACACTACCGCAATTGCTAACAATGAAGACGACTTTGCCATCGCCCATTTCGACAAGGGCGAAGACGTGCTCTATGACGGCCTGAATCAGCATAATAAGTTCTTTGGCGAGCTTCTAAATGACGACAAACTCATGCGCCAATTCCTTGGGTTGTATATACACGACGTATATAAAACTCTAAGAGGTGGAAAACAAGCAGCCTGTTTCGTGCGTACGCGCCCGAAACAGCTCTTGTCGGCGCCTGGCGAGCCCTGGATTCCAGCGGAGCGAATCCGGGGGCGCGCCGCACCGATCCGGAGCGAGAGCCGCACATCCACGTGCACACCGGCCCGCTTGCCTCCAGCGTGCGCTCCGTCGCAGAGTCGCGGATCCTCTTCCTCTAGGAACCGCAGTGCCGATCCTGAAACCCATATCCGGCCACACCTCCTGTGCCGGTATCTACAGGTGCCTCACCAAGAACGGTAGGGCGCTTGCGCGCGAGTTCCTCAACATCGACGCGCCGGAGGAAAAAGGCTTCGACTTAGTTTCTTTATAGGGAAAGCATGCGGCGGATCCCAATAAAAAAAGCCTCCCGAAGGAGGCTGTTACATTTGGTCGCGAGGACAGGGTTTGAACCAACGACCTTTCGGGTTATGAGGGCAGTCTTGTGACCCGAAACTGTTAGTCACTAGTAGCCATTAGTGCTTTGAACAGGCGTTTCTTGATGGCATTGGTTCCGCTGGGCGACGTTGGATGACACTGTCTTTTCGCCGAATGTCTCCAATTTGTCTCCACCAGCGGAGGGAGACATAGCTGCTCTGACCTGCGAAAACCTTGTGCAAGCAGGTAGGGGCGGCAGAACCGAGAAAGGAACGCGAAATGACCGCAACGAACGCCAGCAACACCGATTGGACCGCCCTGCAGCAGGCCGAGGACATGGCCTATTTCAAAGCAGACCTCTGCTGCTACTCGCCCGAGAGCTACTCGCTCGAGGAGAAGAAGGAAATCTGCAACGACATGATTTCCGCTAGCAAGGCCATGCTCGACGCAATGCGCGCCGACTTCGAGCAGCTGCCGCCAGAAGCCCGCAGCAAGCTACTCGACATGCTCTGCCAGTCGAGGGTCGAAAGCCCCGATGGTGGTGGGACGTCCTCGTCGGCGAAGGAGACCCGCTGTACCGGGAGCTTGAGTCCATCTAGACATAAGGGCAATCCGGTTTGCACGGGGTCAGGCGTCATGCTTGGCCCCGTTTCGCTTGACCGCATGGGCTGATGTCAACGGCGGATTGACCTAGCGCCCAGTGTATGCGCCTTATAATTGGCATCATCAACAAGCGACTATTCCCAGTGAGGTCTGATCATGGGCGAGTATGTGAAAAAGAAGAAGGACATGATCTTCCAAAGCGGGGACTCTCTGCAGCAGGTCGTAAACGTCGTGAACGAAGCCGGTGCCGCGCTCAATGACAAAGGACGCACGATTCGCGAGAGCTCGATTCCCGAAGTGTTGGCAGGCGCTCTGGGCGCGGGTATCGGAGGCGTTGGCTCATTTGCCGCCCTATACGGCCTCGGCACGGTCGGGCTCTCTGCTGCCGGCATTACGTCAGGGCTCGCTACCGCCGGCGGCATAGTGGGCGGGGGTATGGTTGCAGGGGTGTTTGTTCTGGCAGCTCCCGTGGCCGCCCTTGCAGCGGTCTTCGTCGGAACGGCATCCCATCTCAAGAACAAGCAGCTGAAGCAGGAGAAGGAGCGTCTCTACAAGGCCGCCCTCGAAAAGCACCAGGCAATCATCCAAGCGCTCAAGGACGAGGTCGACGCCAGCAAGGAGCGAATGGAGTACCTGCAGAGCCTGAACGTCCTTCTCGAGCGCGCGGTGAAGGACCTCCGCCAGGACCTCGGAATCGACGACGCCGCATAGCCCCATGGAAGACGAGAAACGCATCAACAAGGTCCTCGCTTATCAGGCGAAGCAGCTTGACGAGATTGAGGCACCCGACACAAGCGGAATCGAAGATCGAATCGCGGCGAGCGAGAGCCTTCTCAGCGAGCTTGGATATGCGCTTCCGCCTAATGTGACGCGCGCCAGCTCGACGCAGCGGGCAGTTCTCCGCGTGCCTTCGTGGGACGACCTTTGCGCCGAGGCGGAACAGGCCATCAGTTGCGATGTGGAGATCGAGGACCTGTTCACCGCAGAGGAGTTCAGGGAGAACGCCCTCGCCATACGAAGGCTCAACTTCGAATACAACCAAATCCACAGGCTTGACAAGTTCGACGTTTCGATTGCCGTCGCAGCGGGGCTGCTCGCGGGAGCCGTCGACATCCTGCTCGTTGGCATCCCGCAGAAGACTCCCGACGGGCTCAAGGCGGGGCCGCTTTCCAACTATATCCGCGATGCGTTCGACCGGAGGTTTCCGCCCGAGGAGATGGAGAGGCTGGCCAACTCGAAGGTCAGCAAGGTCCCGTTTGACGCGCAGGACAACCGAAACACCACCGAATGGGTCGAAGGACTATCTGCCTACTACCACAGGCTGCTGTCCCTCGGGCATGACCCCCTTCTCGGTTTCGTGTTCGGTGTTGCCGACATCCTCATGGGAAGAATGACCACAATAGACAAGGCCGGCAAGGTCGTCTCGCAGGTAATGGAGAACTATGCAGACCGCACCGAGGCAGATATATTCGCCGCCCTAGCAAAGCAAGTGGCGCACCTCAAGTCAGACATGACGACCTCCATGGGGTTGCCCGCGCCCATGATGGGGCTGTTCAACCTCCTGCAGTTGGGCAGCATCGGCGAGTATGAGCAGACGGTCGCCGAGATTGTTCAGGGCATGTACTACGAGGGATACGACTTCATCCACTTCTGCTCGATGTCGGTGAGCGCGATGCTCATAGAGGTCGTCGTGCGGCTGGGCTATGCCATAAAGAGAATCAAAGAGGGAGTTGCGGTCAAGAACGCGATCCCCATCAACACGAATCGCGAGAGGATGCCGAAGCTCGGGACGATGCTGTTCACCGCCCACTCCGCCGCTGCCGCCATCAATGCAGGCAAGGTAGTCTTCACGGAGAATCCCATGGCCATCAACTATCCCCAGTGGATTGCTTTTGCAAAGTACTCGTACCAGCAGCTCAAGTGGGGTCTTGTAACGAAGCCGGCTCTTCGAGACAGGTTTGTCCTCGACACCATCGACGCTGAGCTGCAGAGCGTCTACGAGAACATCGACACGCTCTTCAATGAAGTGGCAGAAGGCCGTATCCTGATGCTTCCCGCATCCACTAGCTCGCCGTGACGTACCCTGGCGTGCCCGCCGTGTCGATACGGAAGTACGTGTACGCCGTCTTGTTGCTTGCCCATGCGGTGCCGTTGCCGCCAACGAGCGAAGTCGAGCACGAGTAGAAGCACTGCGAGCCCGTGATCCCGCTCGAAGGCAATGCCCATGTCGCATCCGCGTAGATCGTCGTAAGGTGCGAGCACCCCGGGAACGTGTAGAACACCTCCGTGAGCGTCGAAGGGTCGAAGCCCCGGAAGTCGATCGTCGTGAAGGCGCAGGAGCTGAACATGTAGCGCATCGAGCGCACGCCCGAGAGGTTGCCCAGAATGCCCGTGTACTTCTTAGCGAATTCGATGCTGTTCGGCATGTATCAGCCCTCCGATGCGTTGTCGTTGGTATCGTCCAGGCCGGCGAGCTTGCGCCATCGCTCCATCGTCTTGCCCTCGTCGGAGCTCGTGCCCGCGTTGGGAAGCCCGGTCTTGCCGCCCTGGGACTCTGAAGTGTGCTCATTCTCGAAAAGCCACGGTTCTGCGGCCTTGAGCGAGTCCACATCGCCGTCGTAGTCGCCGAGCATCGCGCGTGCTGCCTTGACGTTGCGTACACCTGCGAGCTGCAGTTTGAAATCGATCCGGCCGGGCTCGCCCTGGGCCTTGAGCTCCGCGATCTCGCCGCGCAACTGCTCGGCAGTCTCTGCGTTCCTGGCAGCCTCCGCCACCTGCGCTTCGAGCATCGCGACCTTCTCGTCAAGCTCGGCTGTCTGCTTCTCGTAGTCGATGCCGCCAGTAGCGATCATTCCCTGCTGCTCTTGCGCCGCCTGCTCGCCCCCGAGCTCCTGCGCGGCTTCCTGCTTTTGCGTCGTCTCTGCGCCATGGTTATCGGCTGCCATTTGCCCAGCCTTTCGTCTCAGGTCGTCACAAAGAGACGCGTAATGCGAGAGTTATTGAGTCGAGAAATCCTTTCTCCTCAACCTGCCGAGATGTTTGTCCAGTTCGTAAAGCTTATCGATGCAAAGGCGAGCTACTTGGCATACATCGTCGAGGTCAAGCCCAATATGGTGATAGAATATGCCCCCATCAGCTTTCGAGTATGCGTATAACACAACATCTGCTTCGCGGAGGTCGTCAACCTGCTCGAGACCTCCTGGCGACAACATGTACAAATCGGAGTCTATTAAGCCAAGCAATCTACTCTTGTTACATATGTCAATGCAGATATAACTGCCGTCAAGTCCGAAAGTGCTGTGGCGATCCGTTCCGAGCGGATGCGCGTTCACGAAGGAACGCACAGCCCTGAAGTACTTCCTTGTCCCGTCAAGCTCGCTCTGTCGCGAGTAGGCGAAAGAATCGATAGCATCGTCCCTGTAGCAGCTCAGTATCCTTTCAACTGCATCGTCGATCCAGTCAATCAGTGTTATCGCGAACACCACGCCCTCCCGAGCAAGGCTCTCCTTTTCGGCTATGCTCGCATTGAAGTCCTGAACTGCATAGTTGACCTTTTGAATGTAGTCCCAGTGCAACGAATCGTCGGTTTTGCTCTTGAGAGGCCACTGCTTCTGGATGCCGTACCTGGTGCTTTCGCCAAGTGCGTCTGTACTTCTGAGAGGTTCTAGTGGTAGAGGCATTTACGGTGTCTTTCGTGGTCGATTGCCATCATCAGTGCGAATTCCACTTTCTTCACGACTATCGATTGGTAGACCCAATCGTGGCACAAGTGATTATTTGGCAGAGTATCTTAAGTCTTGCGCAAAACGGCTATACCGTGAATACGAACGAGATGAAGAAGCGGATTTGCCAGAAGGCTGGCATTGGACGACCATTGGCGAGATATCCGAGATGGTATGCTGGGGCATAACGCCCAAGTACAACGACGAGTCCGATGAGCTAATTCTTGGCCAAACCTGTATTCGAAACAATCTAGTTCTACTCGAGAATGGCCGCCTGCATGCCCCGAGAAAGATTACCGAGAAGTGGCTTAAGAAGTACGACTTGCTGACTAACTCGACGGGTGTCGGTTCTCTTGGAAGGACCGCTCAAGTTTGGTTTGATCCTTCAAAGCTCGTTGTCAACTCCCACGTCACCATCGTTCGCGCAGCCGACCCGAGGCGTGCTCTTTACATGGGATTCTGGGCGTTTGAACACAGCGTTATATTGAATCTCTTCACACCGGAAGTACGGGCCAAACGGAATTGCCACGCGATCACGTGCAGGCAATTCGTCTTGTACTTCCCAGCGATGCAGAACTTGAAAAGTTCAACGCCGTTGCGCAGCCGGCAGTTGAGCTGATTGTCACAAATCAAAAGGAATCGAAACGGTTGGCCGAATTGCGCGACACGCTTTTGCCTAAGCTTATTTCGGGCGAGATAGACGTTTCAAGTGTGGCAATCTAGGAGTGAGACTGTGGACGATATTCCGCAAGTTATTGATCTTGCTTCTATCGAGCTTACTGGTAGTGAATGTCGCACGGAGCAAGAATTCGCATTGAGGCAAAAGCTTAAAACTGAGCCCTTCGCGGTAATGGTGCGGGATAACAGTCGATTACTGCAGGGGCTGGCTAAAGTCAAAGCCTGGTTGTGTCTGTATCTAGCGTTATTGTTCCGGGTCTTCTGTACGACCTTTCCAAGTACGTGTTGTCGAGGACTTTCAAAGCACTTAGCGAAACGATGAGCTCTGAGGTCCCTCTTAGTAGGGTGGCTTTCAAAACAAGAGACTGTGACTACATTATTTCGTCGAATTGTAATGCTGGCGTCTATAGCGAATTAGTCGATTACAATCAGCTGCTTTCTCGAATGGAATCATTTACTAAACGCGAAGAGAAAGACAACCGTCCTGTTGCCAAGATTGAAGCTCCGTGCGGTATACGGATCGAAGAACATGGATGGGAAACTGTGTGCTGCGGCGTTGGCAACTACTCACTTTGGAAAGTCGAATACAAAAGTGGCGACAAGTGGCCGGAAGCTTTGTTTGACGCAGCCAATGAAACGTTTATAGAACTAGTTGATGACGAAATTTCTTGCCCAGAAGATAAATTCTATGCTGGGCAAGAACCTACTGAATGGTTCATCTAGGAGCAGGTGACATAAATGGAAGATGCAGTTATTACGGCAATTGCGACAGCGAGTTCTCAACTCGCCGTCCTCGCCGCAAAAGGAACTGCTACTCAAGTTAGCAATAGATTTCAGGCTATTAGGCAGAAGAAAACCCACGAGGAACTTTGCAACTCGTACGAAGAACTAATAAATGAATTAGTCGCTGAGCGCGCTCAAGCGATCGCTATTGCTCAGGCATACGAATCAGAGTTGAACAGGTACGAGATAACAGACGAGGATATTGAGCACCTGCAAAACACGGTTGGGCATGCGCTAGACATCCTGAAATCCTTCTCGCCCGGTAGTGATTTCTCGAACTTCGAGCGGTTCAAATCCCTCCTGTCTGTCGATACGCTAAAAGCTGTGCAGCTTCTGGGATTTGACTACAAGAAGGCGATAGGCGACCCCTTGACTGAGGTATGTGCGGATGCAATCCGTGTGAATCTGGGCCAGAAAAAAACGACTGCCAACCGCAATAACCAGAAAAAGCGTAACTAAGCCAAATAGCCATTTACCAAAGCGATGGTACGTTCTGTTGCAAATTCAGGGGCATCCCTACATATCTGCCACAGCTGCAACTGCTGTCACGCAAGCATGTGTTGGAACCATGAAAGTTTGGTATTTCTTGGAGTTTGGGACCACTTTGGGACCACTTGGGAGTCCAGGCAAAGAAAAAAGGTCACAGGTTTGAGCCTGTGACCTGGTGTTTCTGGTCGCGGGGGCCGGATTTGAACCGACGACCTCCGGGTTATGAGCCCGGCGAGCTACCAGACTGCTCCACCCCGCACTATGTCTGGTGTCTTGCGACAGCTATTTACTATATGCTCCCTCTACACCGTTTGCAAGCAAAATTTTACCGTCCATAGAATATTCAACAACGATTGCTCGGCATCCATCAGAATTAGACGTTGCGCCCTAAGCGCGGTTTACAGCTTACCGTTCGCTCACCATACTGAACCCAGTTCGAACGGAGGGTCCATGCCCAATTATTACCTTGGCTTCGACGCCGGCACCCAAAGCGTGAAGGTCGCCGTGCACGACGACCGCATGCACTGCGTCGCCAGCAGCGCCCACCCCACCACGCTCACCCACCCCACCACGCTCACCTATCCGCACCCCGGTTGGGTCGACATGGACGTCGACGAATACCTGGCCCTCACCATCCAGGGCATGGCCGACTGCAGCGCCCAGATGCGCGATGCGGGCCTCGACCCCGCCGATGTGCGCGCCATCATGGGAGACGGCATCATCTGCGGCATCGCAGGCGTCGACGCCCAAGGTAACGCGATCACCCCTTACGTGAACTACCTCGATTCGCGCACCGCCGAAGACGAGGCCCTCATCAACAGCTGGGGTCTCGACATCTGGGGCCGCGAAACGGGCAACCCCGCCGCCAAGTGCATGTTCCCCGCCCTGTTCGCCCGCTGGTTCATGGAACACGTCCCCGGCTTCCGCGAACGCGGCGCCAAATTCGTGCACAACGCCCCCTACGCCAAATTCGTGCACAACGCCCCCTACGTCCTGGCCCACCTGGCCGGCCTGCCCGCCAGCGACATGTTCGTCGACTGGGGCGCCATGAGCGGTTGGGGGCTGGGCTACAACGTGAAGGAAAAGCGCTGGTCGCCTGAACAGCTTCGCCTTCTTGGCATTCCCGAGAGCATGATGCCGCGCATCGTGCGCCCCTGGGACATCGTGGGCGCCCTCACGCCCGAAATGGCCCGCCTGACCGGTTTCGCCGCCGGCACGCCCATCTGCGGCGGCGCGGGCGACACAATGCAGTCGATGATCGGCTCCGGCGTGATGCAGCCGGGCAGCGCCGTGGACGTGGCGGGCACCTGCAGCATGTTCTGCGTGTCGACCAGCGGCATCGTC
>CADAAU010000045.1 GCA_902786015.1 uncultured Coriobacteriaceae bacterium | reverse complement strand
CAAATGTAATGCACCCTTCGGGGAGTAGTCCTGCTGAGATTGCGTCAACTGAGGATTCGCAACCCTCAGCAGGTGCGATTGCAGCAGATTGGGAATTAGTCCTGCTGAAAAAGCACCAGCCGAGGATTACTGACCCTCACGTGACTCTATCCCAGCAGATTTGCCTTGTTTCCTGCAGAAACAGCGTCAACTGAGGATTTTTTATCCTCAGCAGGTGCGATTACAGCAGATTGACCCTCAGCAGACACGATTCCAACAGGACCCTCTCCATGGCAATTATTCAAACCTCGTCACCGGCGGAAGCAGCGTCGCAACAAGCTGTGTCTGCTTTTCTTGGAAAGACTCGCCCTTCATGATTCGGCGAATCCGATACAACTCGTTCGTCGCTCCATTCTTCATGAGCTCGCGCGCAATCATCTGTGCGGTCACTCGAATCGCCGCCACATTCCTCACATCATCGAACATGAGCGGAAAGGCGGTGTAGTGGGCAGTGGCATAGTCCTGCATCCGCCTCTTGTCCTCTACGCGTGACGGCTTACCGCTGTGCTCAGCGTCTCCCAGGTATTCGGCAAGCACATGGAATTTCGGCCACTGCAAATCGGGGCGCAGGGATTTGTGCTTGAGTATTGGTTTGATTCTGTCACTCATCACAAGCTGCTTGTTTGCCAGCGGAGTCGCTATCGAGAGACCGCCAAACCGCGGAGGGAGCGTCAAAGAGTGATTGAAGAAACTCTCCATGGGAGACCCCGACTCGTCGATCGCATATTGTGCGACTGTCCGTGCCAGCGCGATGCCCTTCATTCCCCTGAGCTCCTGAATGTACGATCTCAGTTCCTTTGGCGTAATGAGTCGCGTACATTTACCAGGTTTGTCGTAGATAATCTTCCCCGACCGCGGGTCACTCGGACAGCGTGAATACGAGCCGCAACATTCATCAGCAAACTCCAGGAGTCGCAGCATTGCGATATGTCTCGTGAGCTTCGAGTTCGCAATGAAGGCTTCCATCACTCGGGCACGCCGCACGATGCTAAGACTGGGCGACTCAATGAGCACACGCAGGTCGGTTGGAATTTGAATGCTCTCCTTTTTGCTGGACCCTGGCAAGAGCTCGAAGAACGAACCTTCGGGCAATCGGGTTGTCAAAGTCTTGGTCTTTATGCCTTGCGTCCATCGCCGGGACTTGTCGCTAGGAACCAATATCTCCAGCGGATTGGCAGGACCAACACCGAGAGCATCCAAAAGACTAGGCGCACCTAGGTCCGTTAGATGGCGCATCGTCGAATCGAGCGGCTGAGCTGCGCACTCAGGTGCTGGTGCGACAGACACCACCTTGCCCTCCCGCGCGAGCCTGAGCAGCTTGCACGACTGCTCTCCAGTAATATGTACGACTCTTTTATCCATAGTTCTACCTTAGGCACCCCGTTGCGACGGGCGCATAAGAAAAGATGCCGAAGTTACAGCTGGCATACGCATATTGAGCAGCAAGCTCTCAAGAAACGATATCTATGCAGGTAGCGGTTTTAAATTGAAGCGCCGGCGTTCGATTGCCTTCTACTCGGGCACAGAATGTCACCTCCATATGTGCAGGTGAGTTGTGAAACTCGAATATCGGTCAAAAAAGTATGCATGCCAAGAAAAGAGGGAGGAGCGAGTTCTATTGAGATTCGCCGACCCTCAGCTGAAGCGTTTTCAACAACGTTTGCCCCGGAAGGCTATACCACGCATGTCACCAACGGTGGCCTAACAGTGATCTGTTATTTGCGCGCACAAAAGGGGCAGGATGATGTGCACCCTGCCCCTTGTGACACTCGTCTGAGAAAGTCGAACTATGCGATAGTCATAGCTACCAGCGTTCCATCCTTAATCTCGAACTTAAGCTCGCCCTTGTAGGCACCCTTGCCTTCGATGATCACCGTCGTGGTGCCGGCATCGTCGGTCTGCTTGGTGAGCGTGTAATCCTCGTCCAACACGAGTTCCTTCTCGCCATAAGAAACCACGAGCTTCGACTCCTCGCCCTCGGCCTTCAGCTCGACCTTAACGGCATCGTCGGTCGCGAGGTCAACCTGCTCGGCGGACGCCGCTTCCACCTTGGGCATGGTCGCTGCCTCGTCGTCAGCCACAGTCTCCTTGGTAGTCGCGGTTGCGCTCGTATCTGTCGATGTTGCCGCATTGGCGCCTTCCTCGGTGCCAACCTCGGTCATCGCTTCCGCGGTTTTGCCAGCAACTACCTGCTCGTCTGCCTGAGCACTAATTGTCTCAGTCGTCTGTTGTTCGGAAGACTCGGTCGTAGATTCCGCTGCGGCCTCAAGGCTTCGGTTGCCAGCCTTGGCATTTGCGTTCGAAGCTTCCTTCTGGGAGAATGCCTCCGCCGTGGCCTGCTGTGCACCCATGAAGTTTGCACTCGGAGCGGCACCGTCCTTATCTACGAGCACAATCTGGATGGCCTCCAGACGGAAAGAGTACCCGGCTGTACCGGCGCTCTCGCCGTTCTTGGCCCAGCCCATCCAACCGAGACGCTGTGCATGCACGCGGTAGTACACGTCGTAGGTCTCGGCCATCTGGTCGGTGAGCCTGATCCTGATGGCTTCGAGCCGCTTGGACTGAGCGCTGGTTCCGCTCATGTTGGGCTCAGTTGTCCAGTCGTTCTCCCATCCGTACGTCTGTACGTGGGTCATGTACTGGATGTCACCCGCCACGGGCTTATTGAGCACGCGAATGTAGATGCCCTCAAGGCGCTTGGACTCGCCGGTGGTACCGGATTGGTCGCCATCAGCCTTGGACCACTGTTCCTCATCACCATAAGTCTGACGATGTACGTAGTACTGCACGGAGGTTCCCTGCGGCTGCGGTGCTTCGCCCTTCTTTCTGAACGCGCTCGAGCACGACTGTTGTGCGCCCATGTAGTCTGCGCCAGGCGCTGCACTGTCTTTATCTACAAGCACGATCTGGATGGCTTCAAGACGATAAGAGTAGCCCTCGGTACCAGCGCTCTCACCGTTCTTTGCCCAGCCCATCCAGCCGAAACGCTGTGCGTGGACGCGGTAGTAGACGTCGTAGGCCTCGGCCATCTCGTCGGTAAGCCTAATCCTTATGGCCTCTAGGCGCTTGGACTGGGCGGTGGTTCCGCTCATGTTTGGCTCGGTAGTCCAATCGTTCTCCCAGCCATAGGTCTGCACGTGGGTCATGTACTGGATGCTGCCCGACACGGGCTTGTTCTTTACGCGGATGTAGATGCCCTCAAGGCGCTTGGACTCGCCGGTGGTGCCGGACTGTTCTCCATTACGGTTTGACCACGCGGGCTCATCGCCGTAGGTCTGGCGATGTACGTAGTACTGCACCGACATGGCCGTGTCTTCGGGACTGGGGGCCAAGAGCTTGCTTGCCACATTCCAGCCGTCAGACCCTTCGGGCAGCGTGATGATGGAGCCGTGGCGCACGGCGCAGTCCTGTCCCGACGTCGTCTGGAACCGTGTACCCGTCTCGGACCAATTCTGGGCGCTCAGCGAGCCGGACGAGAACATGTGCACACCATCTGCAGTCGCACCGTTCACATGATCGGCGGCCATCATGTACCTGTCGTCAAACTTCGCGATGCTCGCACCTTCGTAACCAAACGTCGCCTGTTCGTTGACGAGCTGCCACTGGTTTGCATCAATGTTCGACGTCGCATAAATCTGGTTGGTGAGACCGCCCTTCTTGATGACAAGATAGTCGATATCGCCTTCTGCGAAGCCGGCGCCGTCGATGTAATTCGAGTCAGCCGCCTCATTGTCGGGAATGTTGAGCCTCTGGGCGGTTCCCGTACTGAATCGAAGGTTCCTGGGCCACAGATAACCAGTGTCCCCATCCGCGTTACCTTCATCTGCTGAAAGCTCGTTCACCTTAACGATGTAGGCTTGCATTCTGTCTTGCATGGGCTGATCGCGGAACGCACCATAGAAGCCAGCCGAGAAGATAATGTACACCGAGCCGTTCTTGCTGATGTACCACTCAGGAGCCACCGTATCAAAATCCTTCTGGTTATAGCAAGATGGATAAGAACTCATGGGGACGCCATGAGTTCCGTCTTTATTGATGAGTTGGTCTCCTTCCGGATATGTCCAGTTAACGAGGTCGGAAGAGTAGCTGATCATAGGCCAGAACTTGCCGTCCCGCTGATCCATTGGTTTGTTCCAGCCAGACAACGCCCAGAATTTTCCGTTGTAGTACATGATACTCGGATCGACGTGACCGTCATGGCTGTTGCCCTTGCTGTCCTTGTAGCCGGACCCATAGAAGGAAGAGACCTGGGTCATGGTAGAGTCGTTATACCCTACGTAGATGGAGTTGGTATGGTCTGCATCGCTCGCATAGAACATGCCAAGCAGGATGTCGTTGTCTGCCGCTACGGCAACGCGCGGAGCGCACACTAGCGCGAGCGCTGCAAGGGCGATCACCCAACGGACAAGAAATCGATTACGTTTCATAGACCCTCTCTTTCTTCCAGCATTACAAAACCTATAGGGTGTTCCGAATCGTAGCATAAAGATTTCTGATAAAAACCATGTGCCATCCATCAATGGGCGAACGGCTGGAAATTTTTTTGGAACACAGTTCCCAGGGAATTCTGTTCCAAAAAAACTCCCCCCTCCCCACGCACTCGTGAGGAAGGGGGAGCCGATGCACAACTATAGTAAAGCCCTAGCCGATGTGTCCCACCTGAGGTGCCTTGTTCTTTGTCGCTCGCACAAGCAGCCAAACGCCCAACGCAATGAGAGGAAGCGACAAAAGCTGACCCATGGTGACGAATCCAAACAGATATCCCAGCTGCGCGTCAGGCACGCGAACAAACTCGATGAGGAAGCGACACAGACCATACCACGTCAAGAAAAGCCCCATGAACGTTCCTTGCGGACGTGGTGGCATCTTGCGCGACAGCAGCAAAAGTACAGCTAACAGAAGGATGCCCTCGAGCACGGCCTCATAGAGCTGCGATGGATGCCGATACACGTTGCCGCCCGTCTCGAACATAACGCCCCATGGCAGGTCGCACTCCTTTCCCCAAAGCTCGCCATTCACGAAGTTGGCCAGCCTGCCAAAGAACAGTCCGAGCGGCGCGACGCAGGCACCCAAGTCACACATCGTGGCAACGCTTATGCCCGTACGCTTGCACACGATGACGCCACCAACCACCGCCCCCAACAGACCTCCGTGAAAGCTCATGCCCCCTTCGTTGAACGCAAAAATGCGCAGCGGATCAGCCAGGTAATAGCCCGCGCCATAAAACAGCACGTAGCCCAGACGCCCGCCCACGATGATGCCGAGGCATATGCCCGTCATGACGTTGAGCACGTCGTCGGACGTGAGGTCGAGCTTCCAACGTCGCGCGATCCTGTACAGCAAAATTCCGCACAGGACGAATCCCGCAAGATACGCCAATCCATACCAGCGTACCGTCAGAGGTCCCAGCGAAAATGCGACGGGATCGAGCGAATGGTAAAGGTCGTCAAGAAACATGAAATCTCCTACACCACAAGGGCTGTCAGCACGTCGTCAACCAGCTCAAACGTCACCGCACCCGTATAGGCTCCACGACCGGTAACGGTCACGGTTCGAACACCCGACTTCTCGTCGGTCTTGAACGACAACGTGAAGTCTGCGTTCTCGCCCTCCATGAGTTCCTTGCCGTCGTAGAAAACCCGCAGCCGCGGCGTCGTGGATTCCGTGTCGAGTGCAGCGACCTGCTCCTCGACTAGCTCTACCTTGACGGGCGCATCTTGAGCCGCAAGGTCAATCTGCTGGCCAGTCGCCGTAGCCAAGTCTTTAGCACCGTTCTGCGGAGTTACATCGCCATCAACCGCATCGGCGTCGTGGCTGGAGTTGGCTTCAACCTCGACGGCCGCCTCCACGCTCGCCTTAGACTGTTCGCCTGCGGCATCTTCGCGATTGACGGATGCCTGAGCTCGCATCGCATTCGTCTGCGTCTGGTCGCCGGTTTCCTCGACCTCGGCCGATTGTGCGTCCAAGCCCGACTCCTCTCCAGCAGCACTCGACGCTCGAATGGCATTCCCATCGTCAAATGTCTGATCTGTATTTTGGACCGCGCCTTTGAGGTCGGTAGCCGGTGCGGCGCCGCCTTTGTCTACCAGCACGATCTGGATGGCCTCAAGTCGGAACGAATGTGCCGCCGTTCCAGCACTCTCACCGTTCTTTGCCCAGCCCATCCAACCAATACGCTGCGCGTGGACACGGTAGTACACATCGTAGAGCTCAGCCATCTTGTCGGTAAGCCGAATCTGGATGGCCTCAAGGCGCTTGGACTGGCCGGTAGTGCCGCTCGCATCGGGTTCAGTCTTCCAACCGTCCTCCCAACCGTAAGTCTGAACATGTGTGCGGTATTGGAGGGTACCTTCGGCGGGCTTGTTTTCCACGCGGATGCGAATGCCTTCCAAGCGCTTGGACTGGCCGGTAGTGCCAGACTGGTCTCCGTCTGCCTTCGACCACTCTTCCTCCCAGTCATATGTCTGACGATGCACATAATATTGCACAGAGGGAGGTAAAGGTGCCGGATTGGTTTTCTTGTCGTAGTACGGCGAGTCTGTGGCCTGCACCGCACCCCTGAAGTCTGCCGCCGGCGCAGCAGCGCCCTTGTCTACGAGCACGACCTGGACCGCCTCCAACCGGTAAGCATACCCAGACGTACCGGCGCTCTCGCCGTTCTTTGCCCAGCCCATCCAACCGAACTTTTGTGCGTGGACGCGGTAGTACACGTCGTAGGCCTCGGCCATCTTGTCGGTGAGCTTGATTTGGATGGCCTCCAGGCGCTTGGACTCGCCAATGGTTCCGCTCACATCCGACTCGGCCCTCCAACCGTTCTCCCAACCGTACGTCTGGACGTGCGTACGATACTGAATGTTGCCTTCAAAAGGCTTGTTCTTTATACGAATGCGAATGGCCTCCAGGCGCTTGGACTCGCCGGTGGTGCCGGACTGATCGCCGTCGGCCTTTGACCACAGCGGCTCGTCACCATAAGTCTGGCGATGTACGTAATACTGCAGCGACATGGCCGTCTCTTCTGGATCGGGCTCGAGAAGGGCGTGTGCCACTTCCCATCCCTCGGACCCAGCCGGCAGCGTAATGATAGAGCCATGGCGCACAGCACAATCTTCGCCTTCCAACGTTTTGAAGGTCGTGCCTGCCTCTCCCCAGTCTTTGGTAGGAAGAATACCAGCCTCAAACATGTGAACACCGTCCGCGGTCGTGCCGTTAACGTGGTCGGCTGCCATAAGGTAGCGACCATCAAACCTCACGATGCTGGCGCCCTCATAGCCAAACGATACCTGCTCATTGACAAGCTGCCAGTTGTTTGAATCGATGTTGGAGGTCTTGTACAGCTGGTTTGTAAGACCATCCTTCTTTATGACCAAATAGTCGGTATTCCCCTCTGCGTAACCGGCGCCATCGATGTAGTCGGAGTTGTCCGATGCGTTGTCGGGAATGTTGATACGCTTGGCGGTTCCCGCCTCGAACTGAAGATTCTTTGGCCAAAGGTACTCGGTCCTGCCATCCGGCTCGCCCTCATCGGCCGTCAGCTTGTTGACCTTTACAATGTAGGCCTGCATTTTGTCCTGAGTGGGCTGGCCGTGGAACGCACCGAAATACCCAGCCGAGAAGATGATGTACAGCGAGCCGTCCTTGCTCTGGAACCATTCGGGCGCAACCGTGTCGAAGTCGCTATGGTTGTGGCACGTAGGATACTCGTCGAGTTCGATGCCGTGGGTCCCGTCGATATACGCCTCCCCTTCTGGATGTGTCCAGTGGACGAGGTCGGACGAATAGCTAATCATGGGCCAGAACTTGCCATCGTTACGGTTCCAGCCGGACAGCATCCAGAACTTCCCCTCATGGAAGATGATGCTGGGATCGATGTGCCCTTTGTGCGTCTCGCTCTTGCCATCCAAATACGAGTTTCCAACTTGGCTCTCGTAGACCGTGGCAATGCGCCTCATTTCCGTGCCGTTATAGCTCAGGTAGATGCTGTCAGTATAGTCGCTATCACTCGTGTAGAACGCCCCAAGCAGGATGTCATCTTGCGCGAGCGCGACCCCAGGCACGCTGACGGCAAGAAACGCCAGAAGAGCCACTACCCAACAGGAAAGAGTACGATACCGCCTCATCGAACCACCGTTCCTTCGTTTGTACTGCTTTTCTAAAATGCGCTTAATCTACCACAAAACAAGGCGCAGCACCTTCCTGAACAACATTTGGTCAAGACATACGCACTAAGACAAGCACATGGTTCACGAGAAGCGACCCCGTCAAATCGTTTTTTGAGCTGGTTAGCGGGGAAAACTGATGGATACACAAAAAGTAACATAGAATGTACTGGCTATATAAATCCATGACGACTGGACGAAAGGTCCATGCCATGCAGCAGTTTAAACTTGCAAACATCCTCCTCGAAGACACGCGACAATACCACGAGGCGCCCTGCCTTTACGTGAGGTCCTCATCGTTCGTGATTCCCGTCCCCGGCTCCGACGCATGGTCCATCGGCCCGGGCAAGGCCGACTTCACCACGTTCTTCAACGCGCTCTCGGTCGCGAAGTGGCGCGAGTACACCGTATGCGAGAGCTTCGGGCTGCACCT
>CADAAU010000044.1 GCA_902786015.1 uncultured Coriobacteriaceae bacterium | reverse complement strand
CGAGCACGGTGGCATAACCTCCGCCCTTTCCATAGAGGAAGGCACCCGGATAAAGGTATAGAATCACCACTCTTGTTGCGCTGCGCCAGAATTGCAAACAAGAAAAGCGGCTGAGGCGACTATCGAAAGGTGCATATCGCGCGGAATTCTCGTAGACTATTTGCAGGGTAGAAAGAGGGAGGTGGAGGACATCACGATTCAGCTGTTTGACGAAGAGGAAGTCCTACACGTCTATCTTTTGGAGAAGGAGCGCGAAGCAGCAGCGAGGGGCGAGAAGCTTGCCTTGAGCGAGGCGTCGAGCAGAGCTAGGACAAGATTGCTATTCGTATGCTTCGGCGAGTGATGGGCCTTCTTGAGGTGGCAGAGTTGGAGACATCTCGATAGACAGGGCTAGGGAACTCTCTTTGGCGTCCACGGGTGAATAGACAGCAAAATACGCCCACGTTGTAGGAGCTTTGCGGTGGAGAGAAGCAGATTTGTTTGGATAATCGGAACGTCCGTTTTGTGCGTGGCACTGATGGGAATCGCCGCTGCAACCTCCGATGCCGGGTTTTTTGATGCAACAACGCTCGTCTCGTTCGCGACGCTCTCTGCTGTGGTGGTCGCCTTATGCTGGTTTGGGTTGCACCGAACACCTCGTAGCGGGGCAAACCGTGAGCAGGCGGCGTGGGAAGTACGCGTGAACGCGTTCTTTGGACGGCCCGTTCGAGCGGTCGCGCTTCTGGCTTTGGTCATGCTGCTGTGCTGGCTACCACACTACGTTACGTATATTCCGGGCACGAGGGGATGGGACACGGGGTTCCAAATCCTGCAGTTTTATCCCAACCACGGTCCGATTCTTCTCTTTCCACACAACGTTCCACAAAACTACGTGCAATGCCAGTTCTGCGATCATAACCCGCTGTTCGACACGCTTCTATTTGGGTCCTTCGCCTATGTGAGCGACGTTCTTACGGGGTCTTGGGTTCTGGGTCTTTCGATCTACATTGCCCTGCAGTCTTGTGCCATGGCATTCGCGTTCTCGCTTGTGGTGGCCTACCTGCATCGAATGGGTTGCGGTCCTGCGACCTGCATCGGTGCTTTGACGTTCTACTGTCTGCTGCCCATCTTTCCCATGAGTTCCGTTACCATCCTCAAGGATACGCTCTTTAGTTGGGTATTCGTTCTGTTCTTCCTCGGCGTTTGCGAGGTCGGGCGCACCGAGGGTGAGGCGATGGACTCTAGGCGATTCGCTGCCTTCTTTGTGATTTCTGCTTTGCTTGTTGCCCTGACCAAGAAACTCGGTATCTATCTTGTTGTCCCTACGTGTGTGGCGTTGTGCCTAATGTATAAAAGCCGGTGGATGGCACTTGCGGTGCCCGCGCTCGCTACGGTTGTGCTCATGCTGCTTGTGCTACCGAAGGTGATATTTCCCCTGCTCGACGTGCTCCCGGGGGAAAAGCAAGAGGCGCTGGGCTTTCTGTTCCAACAAACGGCTCGCTATGTGGTGGAACATGGGGACGAGGTCACCACTGAGGAGCGAGACGCCATTGACGCCGTGCTCGAGTACGATGTTCTTGCCGAACGCTATGAAGACCACAATAACGATCCGGTTAAGTTCACGTATCGGTGGCAGACGATTGCGGAGGGAGACCTCAGCCGTTATTTTCGTGTGTGGCTTGCGCAGGGGGTGCATCATCCAGACACCTATGTGCGCGCAACGTGGCTGCTTGCGGGGTCATATTGCAACCCTTCGTCACGTCTGGACGTGTACCGGGATGCGGGGGACGCTCTCAACGATATTGGAAAGGCGCCATTCTTTGAACAGACGGCTTGGCTGCGCTCCACCTTGCAAACCCTATACGATACGCTGGCGGGGGCTCCGATAGTTGGGGTCCTGCTGTCCGATGCCCTGTATGGAGTAATTGTTCCCTTGATGAGCTTCGCGTACGTGATGACGGGGACGGACCGACGCAAGTACGTGGTCCCTTTCGTGTGTGTCTTTTTGTGCATGGCGACGCTCGTGGTGTCCCCGGTGGCACTGAGCAGGTATCTTTACCAGCTCCTCTATGTGGCGCCTCTGCTGGTGGGCATGGGATGGCGTGCGCATATGGGGCATTGTCGCAGTTAGCCTGTTCCATGGGTGACAGGAATGGGGAATGAGGTAGAATTGGCGTGCAGATTATGTCGAGCAAGGAGTGCACATGTCGGTAACAGTCTCCGGAAACTTTACTTTCTCTACCACCTCAATTGAGGGCGTCATCATCGTGGACGTTAAGTCATATGGTGATCGACGAGGGTACTTTATGGAGACGTACAAGAAGTCCGACTTCGAAGCCGGTGGCATCGACTGCGACTTTGTGCAAGACAACCAGTCTTCGAGCACGCGCGGAGTTCTCCGTGGTCTCCACTTCCAAGTCAAGCACCCTCAGGCAAAGCTTGTTCGCGTCGTGAGCGGTGCGGTCTTTGACGTGTGCGTGGACCTTCGTGAGGGAAGTCCTACGTGGGGCAAGTGGGAGGGGACTGTCCTCTCGGCAGAGAATCACCGTCAGCTCTTTATTCCGCGCGGGTTCGCACATGGATTCCTTGTGCTTTCTGATGTTGCGGAGTTTTGCTACAAGTGCGATGACGTGTATCACCCCAATGACGAGGGCGGACTCATGTGGAACGATCCCGGCATCGACATCAGATGGCCGGCTCTTTTGGGGCGCGATGTGTTTGATGCGGGCGAAGTTATCCTCTCTGACAAAGACCTTCGCCATCCGTTGCTCAAGGACCTAAGGCGCTAGCGCAATTAGTTTCCGTGCCCGTCGGGGATGTTCCGCGACGGGCACGGTACTTAGAGTCCAAGCTCGCGGTATGCCTTGCAAACATCCAATGTGGGGCCAACCATGCGCATCTTGCCCTTCTCGATCCAACACACGCGGTCGCAGATGCTCTCCACTAGGTCGATGCTATGACTTACAAGCAGAACGGTGACCTTGCCTGACGAAACGAGCTCCTGAATTCTCTCCTCGCATTTGCGCTGGAATAGGAAGTCACCCACCGAAAGCGTCTCGTCTACGATCAGGATGTCTGGCTCGGTAACGGTGGCAATGGCGAAGGCAATGCGCGCAACCATACCGCTCGAGTAGTTCTTGAGTGGCATGTCCATGAAGTCTTGGAGTTCGGCAAAGTCGATGATGTCCTCGAGGTGCTCGTCAATAAACTCCTTGCGATAGCCGAGCAGGGCGCCGTTGAGATAGATGTTCTCCTTTGCAGTGAGCTCCATGTCGAAGCCCGCACCAAGTTCGATGAGTGGCGCGATGGTGCCGGTTACCTTGCAGCTGCCTTCGGAGGCATCGAGAACACCGGCGATGATCTTGAGCATGGTGGACTTGCCGGAGCCGTTGGTGCCCACGAGGCCAAATGCCTCGCCGCGCTTGACCTTGAATGAGATGTGATCGAGCGCTCGGAATGCCTTAAAGTTGAGCTCGTGCTTGCTGGCTGCGAGAAAGTATTCCTTGAGGGAGTTGTATCGCTCGGAAGCGATGTTGAACACCATGGACACATCGTCGACCGCTATGGTCGTCTCGGCGTTCTTGTCGAGCGTGCGACGCACCAAGGGAGCTTGCTCTCCGTGTTTGCCAACGACGAGGTTCTCGGTTACGGTTTTCATGGTGCCGTCGGGCGCCAAGAACGTGCAGCTTACGATGTAGTTCGCATCAAAGGTCACAAAGAAATTGAACTCGGGTTCGTAGATGAACCCCGATGCCCAAAACGCAGACCCGTTTGCGAGCTGCCAAGAATAGGCGTAACGAAATCCCTTGGGATTGATTCCGTCCACATGCATAAAATAGTCGATATGCCCTTCGGACTCCCACTTGGACCAATCAATGGTAAAGGAGGGTGTCCACGATGATCCGGTCGCTCCCGTAGTGTCCTCTTTCAAAATGAGTTTCCCTTCGTCTGCTCAGCCACCACATAGCATACTCGAACAAGACGGCTTGGCGTAATCCTTCGTACGGAAATCAGAAGATTCACGGGACCCCATGCGTTTGATTCTTTGTATGGTAAAGACGGATGCTCCCATGAGGGGCGATTGCGTATAATTGCGACTGTTCGCCACGTTTCATATGGGGAGATAGTATGCTCAAGCAAGAAAAGAAGTCCGTACGCGTTTGTGCTACGTGCCGCGGAGAGGGGACTGGTTATGTGGCCCTTTGCTCCAAAACGCCCTTGCGAGCCTTGCGAGTTGAGGTGAGAGCAACAAACGGACAGATGGTTCCCAGCGAGCTGTTTTGTGTCGAGATCTCTTCGGAGAGGTCGTTGCTTGTTTCTCCGGGCGAATACGCATGGATAGCGGTCTTTCCGCTGCTCAACCTAGCCTGCACCATCTCCTTCTACGAGCGTGACCAAAAGGTTCTGGACTATTCGTTCACTCCCAAGGCAAGTAAGGTTCTCTCTCGGCTACTCACGCGACAGAAGCCTCGGATTGCCGCTCTGCTCCGGGGATATGAACAGCGTCGTAGTGCTGGTCGTGCGAGGCTCTTCGTTCGTGAGGCATGGCCTACAGATGATGGTATGGTATCTTGGCGACTGCAGGCGGAGTTCCCTACGGGCAACGCTTTTTGCGATCCGCGATTTGAGGTCTTTGATGCGGATGGACGCTTGGTTGACGTGCGGATCATTATTATGGAAGACCATGTTGTGCCGTCGATGCGCGACGAGGCGATAAGCCAGCGGCAAGTCAGTGTTTCTTGCATTATGGACGAGGCTGTGGGCAGTTTCTTTGTGACGACTCAGCTGGCGAGTGACGAGCCTTTGACCGCCTTTGCCTGTATGAACGAGCCGCGTGCGCGAGGAATGCTTGCTGATGCGCGGCACAGGATGGATGGAGCCCCTGCCAACGGCTGGTATGAGGAGTGGTTCGCCAACCAAAAGGCGACGGAAGCCGAGGTCGCGCATCAAAAGCGTATCTACAACGAATTGGCGGACGAGAGCAGGCCGCTCGTCAGCATAGTAGTGCCCGTGTTTCGACCGCAGAGGGAGTTCTTGGAAGCAGCGGTGGACTCTGTGCTGCGGCAGTCCTATGGGAACTGGGAGCTGCTGGTCGTGAATGCGAGTGGCGATTGTCCCGAGGTCGATGGGGTCCTGCGATCACGGGCCGACAAGCGAATAAAGGTCTTGTCGGTGCCCAACCGCTCGATTGCAGCTAACACAAACGAGGGAATTGCGGCAGCTGCTGGTGCCTACGTTGCGTTTTTAGACCACGATGACGTGTTGGAACCCGATGCCCTATGGCGCTACGTCCAGACGGTTTTGCAGGATCCGTGTGTCGATCTGCTGTACTGCGACGAGGATCATATGCGTGACGGACATGTGCACGCTCCCGCCTTCAAGACCTTCCCGAACTACGGAAAGCTCTATACCCACAACTACGTAACGCACTTCCTCATGGTGAGTCGATATGTGCTTGAGCATACGGATCGGACAGGCGATGACGTGTCGGGTGCGCAGGACTACGACCTCACACTCAAAGCGTTTGAGGTGGCGCGCAAGGTGGTGCATGTGCCGCGCGTGCTCTATCACTGGCGCGAGCATGAGGGGTCGACCTCGGGTGGGGGAGACCAAAAGCCGTATGCGCACGAAGCCGGAAAGCGCGCCCTTGAGGCCCACTTGGATCGCAGGGGAATTGCCGCGACGGTTGAGGATGGACCGCTTGTGTATACCTACCGCGTGCGCTACGAGTTGCCGGAACCCAAGCCGCTTGTGAGCATCGTCATCCCGACGCGTGATCATGCGGACCTGCTGCGCACCTGCGTAGAAAGCATTCTGGAGAGGTCGACCTACGAGTGTTACGAGGTCGTGCTGGTAGAGAACGGCAGTACGAACGCAGATACGTTTGCGCTTTACGACGAGTTGGTCGCGCGGGGCAAACGCGTGCGGGTGGTTCGCTGGGAGCCGCGCGAGGGCGAGGGGTTCAACTACTCGGCTCTTGTCAACTTTGGCGTGGCTCACAGCGCGGGCGAGCTCGTCGTGCTGCTCAACAACGACACCGAGGTTATCGAGCCGTCGTGGCTCGAGGAGATGGCCGGATGTCTCATGCGCCCAGAGGTTGGCGTCGTCGGTGCGAAGCTCCTGTTCTATGACGGACTCATTCAGCACGTGGGAATGGTGGCAAACCCGGCGGGCGACAACTGTCACGTATGCCAAAACCTTACGCGGACAGCCCTCGGTGCAGGATATGCGGCCATGATGCCGGGCGACTATTCCATGGTGACGGGTGCCTGTCAGATGACGCGACGCTCGGTTTTTGACGAGTTGGATGGCTACGACGAGGGTTTGGCGGTAGGCTTCAACGACGGAGACTTCTGCCTTCGTGCGCGTGAGGCGGGGTATTCGGTGGCGATGGCGCCGTATGCGCTCCTGTATCATCGGGAATTCTCGACGAGGGGACGCGAGATTACAGATACGCGCTTGCGCACGAGATTCCTCAAGGAGCGGGCACGCATCATGGGCAAGCACCCCGAGTTCTACGCACAAGGTGACCCCGCGCTCAATCCCAATCTCAATGGTTTCTCGGCATACTTTGACCTTTAGCGTAGGTTAGCGTTAGGCAAGGTGCCAAATCTGACAAGACGTGCGGCGCAAACTCCCGGGGAGTTTGCGCCGCCGTGGCTATCGAGACCTGAGGTGTCGAAGCGTGTGGAAGAGTCCACGGGGAATCGCGGTGACCGCCCGGCCGATTTTGAACGACCAAGAGCCCGTCACGTTATAGAAGTCCTCGCGTACGGATGCGAGCTCGCCCTCGATTTCCGCAATGCGGCAATCACGGTCGGCGATGACGTTTCGTTCGTGCGCGAGGTTTTCTTCCAGCCGCGCGATGTCGCCCTCCAGCCGCCGAACGTTCATGCGTTCGTTTGATGCGATGGTTGCCGTGGTGGCTTGCTCCCCTTGGAACGACTTTGCGATGCGGAACAGGCTTTCTTCCACAGACCCCTCTACCAGAGGTCGAATCTGATCGTAGTAGTAGGCCATGTCCGACTTCGAGCGTGGGAAATCCGCGATGTCAAGCTCTGCAAAGCCCTCTTGCCACAGCTTTTTTACTATGGTGCAAAAGCCCTCGTACGAGCGCGTGACGCGTAGGTTGACGGCAATACCCTCTATGGCCCAGTTCACAAAGGAGTCGTGGTACAGGTTCCACGTTTGGTTTTCGACAAGGGAGTCCTTGAGCGCGACAAACCCGTCGTAGAAGTCGAGCGGATAGGAATCGCTCGTGGCCATAGCCGACTCCGCGTTGTTGACGCGGTATTGGTATAGAGGTTCGTCGAGCAGAGCGATGAGGTTTGCCTCGGCAAGTGCGCGGCACGTAAACAATAAGTCGGCGGTTCTGTGCACCTGTTGCATGTGCAAATTGTGCTTGCGGACGAACGACCCCCGAAACAGCTTGTTGTGCACCCAGTTTTGAAACGAATTGAACACGTGATTGGGGTGTTCACGCGGACAAAACACGTCTTCGTCCACCCAATCGCGCTTAAAGGACCAGTCGCATACATACTGTTCGGCCGTCTGGTCGTCGAGCATGATGGTCCTAAACACCACGATGTCAGCCTCTGTCTGCTGGCCTCTGGAGATGGCGCGTTCGAGAAGGTTGGGCAGCATGAGGTCATCGGCGTCCAAGAAGTACAGCCACTCTCCCGTGGCCGCTCGAAGCCCGGCGTCGCGCGCTGGGCCTTCACCCCCATTTTCTTGTGAGATAACCTGTATGCGATCGTCGCCTGCGGCAAGTTCCTCGAGCACGGCAAGGGTCTGGTCCGTGGAGCCATCGTCGACGCAGATAATCTTGATGTCAGCGATGGTCTGTGCTTGAGCACTTGCGACAGTATCTCTCACAAAGCGCTCGGCATTGTAACAAGGTATGACTATTGATGCTTTGGGCATAGCGGCCTGTTCCTTTGTGCTATTTCGTTCCGAGGTATTGCTTCCAGAACGCTGGGGAGGTGACGAATTCCTTCGACTCCCTATAGAGACGGTCGTACTGATCGCGATTCGAGACGTATTCAGCGATGTCCGCCTGTGCGCGGTTCCAGATGCGCTTGCATGCGTCGTTATCGCGATGGCGGATGGCGCCGCGCTTGGTGTAGGGGTCGATGACAATGATGGTATTCACGCCAAAGATCTTTCCGTACGAGATCGCCCAACCTGCGGCATCTACGACGGCGAAATCGTTGCCAAAGGACTTGAGGTCGCCAAACAGCTGTCCGTTGATGCTGCGCTCAAACAGCTGCGTGTGGACTACGTTAAAGATCCTGCTCCGAGCGGTGATGCCAATGGGTATGTCGCGCACGATCTCGTCGAAGTCGTAATCGTCGATGTCGACGCCGACATCGGCCAGGGCGGCCTCGCGCAGCTCGTCGTAGGGGAGGAGCTTCTCGCGGCGCCTGTTGGCGTCCAGGTAGGTGCGCTCGGCGACCCCGGGGGCGGCGTAGAAGCCCGGTCCCTTGAGGAAGTCCTCGAAGCCGTCGACGATGAGCTGCGCGTCGGTGTAGTTGAACTTGGCGAGCTCTACCCTCAGGTCGTTCTGAAGGTGGCCAATGAAGTCACTTAGCGGGGCGCCGTTCGAGGTTGCCTGCATGATGAAGCAGTTGCGCATGGTCTGGTAGCGCTCCACCGCGGCGTTGTAGCGCGCGGTAAAGTCATCATGCCAGATGCAGATGCCGTTCATCGTGATGAAGCGCGGCTTGCAGCGCAGGCTGTACTCCACGTCGTCGTAGCGCACGAATACCGGCAGCGGCAGGCCCTCGCGCTCGATGGTGGAGGTGGGGATGCAGCAGTACCACCAGGCGGCGTAGCGCTGGGCGAGGGACGGTGAGGAATCGAGGTGAGGCTGGATCGTCTCGTTGAATATAGCCTCGCGGAAGTTCGAGACGAAGTACTTGGGCTTTACGGACAGGTGGAAGCCACCCTCCGTGACGAATCCCAGGTCTTCCCATCGAAGGTCGGGACGGTTGGCGGTCATCATCGCGCCGGCCACGAAGGCGTCGGCCCACTCGTCGCGCGCCAGGGCCAGCAGGTTCCAGGTGCGCAGGATGGACTCCGGCGAGACCTCCACGT
>CADAAU010000043.1 GCA_902786015.1 uncultured Coriobacteriaceae bacterium | reverse complement strand
ACCGACCGACACAAGTATGTAATGCGGAGTTCTTTGCGACCTGACCAGTCTTTTCGCACCCGGACTCCGCATTACTCGCGACCCGCCATTAAATCTGAAATGTGCTGCAGCACATTTCAGATTGTCGATCGTCAGAATCCTGGGGGTGCCGCCGTAGTACTCGAACGCGTCCGCGCTGGCCTGGCACCATGTCTCTATGTCTGTGGACGGGTAGGCGCCGACGAACGTCTTCTGGCTGTACGGCAACGTCGAGACGAACAGCCACGCGTCATGGACCTCTCCCGTGAGCTCGTCGGTGACGGCCATCCTCTGACCAGCCCAGTCGAACTCGCCGATGTCGCCCGGTATGAACTTCCTGGTCACGGCAACGTCGTGCTCGTCGCACCATTTGGCGTAGAGCTCGCAGAAGCGGGAGTACCCGTAGGGTCTCTCCCCGTTGCGGGCGGCGAGCATGGCATACTCCTCCCACAGGATGGTCAGCCTCATGGTGCGGTCGCGCTCCATCTCGGCCTTGATGCGCTCGTGGTCGATTGCCGCGAATCCCGACGATTGGTCGCGCGGCCTGCCCCTGATCAGCTCGTATGCCGCCGTCTCGCTCAGGCCCGCGACGTCCTCCCAGGTGACGCCCTTCTCGCAGGCCCTCTTCAGGACGTCCTGGACCGTCGACCTCGCACAGCCGCACGCAGATGCGATCTGCGACTGCGACATGCGGTTGGCGTGGTGTCTCAGGATGTCCCGGTAACTCACGCTTCCATTCACGTGAATCACCCCTTTCCTGTCGCTGACACAGTCATCCTTGCTGTGCCAGACAGGATTTTCCACGAAAGGTAAAGGACCCGCCGGAGAAGATGCCGACGGGACGTAATGGGTGCCGATGGCCTGGAACGGGTGCCGATTCAGTTTGGAATGGGTGCCGTCAAATCTTGGAACTGCTGTCGGTTTACCTCGGAATAATCAACCATGCTCAGCGAAATGCTGGCGCTTAAATACGCTGCTAACGGATACTCGGTGCGCTATACGACCAGCACGGATGCCCACGACGTCATGTCGGCTCTCTCCCCAAACAGGGAGGTTTGCGAACTCGTCGTGCTGGACGACTTTTTGGGAGGAAACCTATTGGAGGTGCGCGAGAGCCAAGTAACGGCCGTCTGTTCCCTCGTCCATCACGTGAGAAACATGCCAGGCAAGCGCGTTATCCTCAACTCTCGTATCTCGATTCTTAACGAAGCTCGACGAAGGGACGTTTCACAGAGGATGAGCAGAGGCTTCCGTAACGTGCCAATCGTGAGCACCAACCACCTGACCAGTCTTGAGAAAGCACGTATCATGATAGCGTTGATGCGCCGAGAGGGCGTATCTGCAGAATGCATTCAGAGCCTCATGGGACAACGCATCGACAGGCCTTGGTATCGCCACCTTGTCGAGCACCGCAACTTCAATCCCCGAATAATTGAGTTCGCCAGTCGCAGCAGGTCAACCTACGAATTGGCTCCCGACGCTCAGTTTGCGTCGCTTCTCGCCACGCTACTCGACAATCCCTCGCAGGTATGGGAGAGCGAGTTCGAGCGCCTTACTCCTTCAGACCGCTGCCTCTTGCACACACTGTATACCATGCCGCGCGGTGTATGCGACGGCGAGCGCGTGAGGGCCGCCTATGAGCGTCGCATCGCACATGACCCGTCGATTGACGCATCGGGTGACTCATTCTCCAAATCGCTGACTCGTCTCAACGATTCATTGGTTCGAAGCGCAGTGGAGCGGGACGGATCTATAAGCCTGTCTGCGGCGAACCCTTCGATCAACGACTACATAGCCAGCGAGCTTAAGCACGGGGATGCCCTGTGCCTGAGGACGATACAGGGGGCAGAGTATTTGGACCAGGTCGAGAGGGTGACCGAGTCGAACCAGTCGCCATTGGTGTGCGATAAGGTTCGCCGCATGGCATCGTCAGGCCAGCTTCTTGAGATGCCCACGCTTGGTCGCGACGTACACGAGGTGGCACTCGGGGTGCTCGGCGCACTTGAGCTGTTCGATCGCGAGGTGCGCACGGCTGCGCTTAGATGCGTCGACTCGTGCCTTATCCACAGGCGCGTGGGAAGTCGTGAGCCCATGGGCTATGTCGTTCGATATGCTCAATGGATGGAATCATCCCAAGATGACGACGGCATGATGGGTGATGCACTATGCGAGGAAAACCGCCTCGCCCAACTCGTGCGGCGCGCAGCGGGCCTTGATGATCTAGGGGTTCTTACAGACTTGTATGAGAAGGTTCATGGTCCTCTATTTGGCAGCGAACTGAAGCGCACGTTTGATGAGGCTTTCGGAAGTCTTTTGTACGAACGCGTTGCCGACTACTGTATGGACCAGATGTTCGAGCTTGCGGACGAGTCGGGAATGCAGCCCTATGAGGTTGACGAGGACGAGTGGGTGTTTGTTGATGATGACGAACTGGGGGAACTTCGGGCATACTGTGTTGAACAGCTGGACGAGCGTGTAGACGATATCTTGGAGTACGCGGACTATGGATGTCATGATGCGATTAAACGAAACTGGAGCTGGGATAATGCCGCCAGTCTGGTGAAGATAGACATCGAATCATTTTTTAAATCGGAGGACTTCGATTTTCTCTCCGAGCCGTCATCGCCAGCTGCCTTGTCGAGGACTACGAACACTAGGTCGGAGGATGCTAGCATAGATCAGCTATTCGAAGATTTTGCCGAGTCGTTGAGGTAATGCGACGGCACGTGAGGGGCGCATGACGGGTAGAATCCATTCTTTGGCTGCTGAGAAGTATCAAGAACTCACGTCAGACTGCCGACAGCGCCTATGTGCTCTGTCATGACCTCCAATTCCTCGGGAAGCTCCTCACTCACGACCTTCTTGAACGCCCAGTGCACCCCATCAAAGACTTTAATCCAAATCTTATCAACGTCGCCATGCGCGGTGGCGAATTGTAAGTCGCGTGTAATGTAAATGAACAGGCAGTCGGGACGGCATAACTCAAGCTTTTTCCAAAGCCTGTTCAATATTGAGCAATGAAGATAGACCTCCGGTTCGTCAATAATGAGTACCTTATCTTTGGGTACACATAGGGCTTGTGCCGAGAGATATAGGAACTCATGGTCTGGCATATACCACATCGATATATCATCGAAAGGGTCGCAATGACATCGGTAATCCCGTCTATGCAATTGTCCGAGCGGAGATCGATTACCGGGACAATCAAACAGCTCCTAGGCGATTTGGGACGCACGAGGTGCAGGAGCACTGTGAGAAGCTTCCTGTACGCAGTTGGCCGAAGCGTAAACGTGGCGACCGCAGACCGCCACGGCCCATCTGGCGCTCGCGCCGGGACGGGCGGATTGGTATAGTGTACCCGGTCGGGTGGGTCGCCCGCAGGTCATGCGGGTGACTTTATGCTAGGCGGCCCGGCATGACTGGTTCTGCGGGCTGACGCGAGGCGGAGAGCATGGGAGAGAACAACAGCACAGAGGGGCCGCTCGTCTCGGTGGTCGTCCCGTTCTACAACGTCGAGGACTACGCCGGGCCGTGTCTCGCATCCCTTGTGGCGCAGACGTTCGAGGACTGCGAGTTCGTGTGCGTGGACGACGGCTCCACCGACGGGACTCCCGACGCGCTGGCACGCTACGCCGCGCTCGACGGGCGCATCCGCATCATCCGCATCGAGCACGCAGGGCTCTCGGTGGCGCGAAACTCCGGCGTGGAGGCGGCGCGGGCAGGGTTCATCTCGTTCGTGGACGGCGACGACGTCGTGTCGCCCGACTACGTGCAGGCGCTCTACGGCACATACGTGAGCGGAGGGGCCGGGCGCAGGATGGCCGTGGTTCACGCGAGGTCCGTGAGGCCGTTCGAGGAGACCGTCACGTGGGCAGACCCTAGCACGGCGGGCATGGAAAGGCTAGAGAGAAGAGAGGTCCAGCGCAGGCTCCTCCTCGGGAACATCGGGCACGCCTCGTGGGCGAGGCTCGCGCCGCGCGAGCTCTACGAGGAGTTCCCCTTCATGCCCGACATGCTGTTTGAGGACCGCTACGCCGCGCCCGATCACCTCTCGTGGCCGGACGAGACCCTCGTCCTGCAGGCCCCGCTCTACGGGTACGTGGCGCGGGAGGGCTCCATCACACGAACCGACCACTACTCTTTGCAGGGCGTTTTGGACTCTCTGTCCGGCGCTGCCCATATGGCAGAGGTCTCGCAACGCTGGGACAAGAGCGCCCGGCAATTAATCCCGTGGATGTTGGCGCTTCGCTATCGCACGCTAGTGTGGCGGTCCCTCGGAGTGCATAACAGGAGAATTTGCCTGCCGTTGCGCAGAGAGACTAGCACGTTCATGCGGGAGAACACGAGAGAGATCGTGCGCATCTGGCGCGAGAACGAGCTTCCCACAAGGACGCTCGTAGGCCTTTTCGCCGTAGGCTACTTTCCGCCGCTGTGTAGGCTCCTTCGGGCGGCGCTGGACGTTATGCCACCCAAGATGCGACGAACGATAGCGGCACGCTTGAAGTGAGCGCGAACCGACACCTGCCGGATCATTGCCGATCGTTCCCGTTGGCAAGACCGGCCAGCCGTGCAGCCGTGGAACGGGGTTCCCGGGGAGTTTGTTCAGCGGCAGACCAGCCGGCCGCGACACAAACTCCTCGGGAACCCCGTTCCACTCATGCCGATGACAAGCGATGGGCCCACACAGCGCAACAATGCGGTACCATAGACGCATATGTTTCCACATTGAAGGATTGTCTATGGCTTCTCACTTCTTTCGCAATCTGAAGGAACGGGCAGATGGCCCTATTTCCGAACGAGGCCTTGAGCTGATGGTCTGCATCGCGCTTGCATGCTGGACGTTCGGGCAAATCGTGTTCGTCCACTCCTTCGTGGGAATGAACAGCTGGGTGTCCGAGAACCAGCTCGGGTACTTCCACCCAGCCATTGCCTTCGGCTGTCTTGTTGCAGTTCTTGCAAGCCGCAACTTTAAGTTGAGCCCGATTGCCTACATATTACTGTTCCTGCTCTTGTTTGGCGCGCTCGCCGTATGGAGACGCAAGGGAGACAATACGCTGCTCGCCATCGTCCTCTTCGTCATCGCGGCGCACGGCATGCGCCTGGACCGGATAATTTGGTGGCACGCGTTTTCGGCACTTGCGGGCATCGGTTGCGTCGTGATTCTCTCCATGTTTCCCTTCATACAAAACAATTTGGTTACTGTTCACGATGTCGCTATCTTTAGCTGTGGATTTAGAGATCTTATGATACCCGCCTACTTCCTTTTGGGCGTGCTCTCGTCGCTCTGTTTGGTCGTCCGCGGCAGGCGGCAATGCATTCTGTTGGCATCCGCCTGCTTCGTTTGTGCCATTTTTACCTTCGTCGTTCTAGACGTCCTCAGGGCCGCGGTCTTTATGCTCGTATTCGGCGCAGCTAACCTGTTTTGCGCGCTTCGGCCAAAACTCGCGACATCGATTTCGAAACATCGTCTGACGCCTTTCGTGGTCGTCTCGCTGCCCATCGTGCTTTTTTTGGTGGGGTCCGACCTTGCCAACTTCTTTAATCTTGGAGGCGACACGTTGGCAAAAGGCGCCTATGCCCACTGGGTGCGCGCCTATGGCTACGTCTCCACCATATGCCTTGCCGTGCTGTTTTTTTGCATTGCCTTACGACGTCGCATCAAGGACTATCGACTACAGGTCTTCGTCGTCCTAGCCGTGTATGGACTCTTCCTTGCCTTCGACCCAATGCCAGCTCGCCTGGAGTGCAACGCCTCATTGCTGTTGCTGACCCTAGGTCTAAACAATCGATTCTTTGGCGAGGCACTCAGCAGTAAAACAACCTCACGGGCCCAAGAGAGGGAACTTGAGGAGGCGACCCACAATGCGTAGGAAATCCAGCCGCATTCCGATTCGCGAAATCGTCGCAGTTGCTCTGCTGGTGCCCGTCATGGCACTCTTTTGTGTTCGGGCGGTTATGGGTAGCTCATCAGACCGCCCGGCTCATTTGGACTTACCGGCAAGCGTCGACTATTACAGTTTTAAGCATAAGGACGCCGAATCCGTTCGCGAAGCATTGGCGGGGGCCCCGCTTTCCGGAGGCACGTTGGAACTAATTATGACAGTCAACGAAGACGATACCATGTACTTAGCCATTGACGGACGCAAGGTGACAGGCTCGCTTGCGCACTCCGCCGTGTGGGAATATGGCAATCAGTACCTCGTGACTCCGACGCCAGACAACGAATTCCGTGCTTGGAGCGCCACGATTTCCGCACCCGAGGGAGGTGCCCCCCATAACGGTAGTCAGACTTGGATGATATGCTTCAGCGATTACGAGCAAAAGTATTCTCGCAGCGAATGGCTGACGCTGAATGCGGACGGATCTGCCGTCTATGGCCACGGTAAATTCAATGTTTTTGCAACTGATGCGCGCACGCGCAAGAAGAGCGAGTTTGAAGGTACGTGGCGTAACACATTATTCGGCGGAAGCCCCGCCACTTTCGTGGAGTTTGAAAAGGGATGGCTCGCGTTATATACGACGCCACGCTCTCCACAGAATGCTTCACGGCAGTCAAATCCAATACCAACGTTATGAGATATCGCGTCTATCACAAACTAGCTCGGATGAAACCTAATACTTTGAGAGAAGCGGCTTCACGATTTTCTGCGCCTGAAGATAACCAGCCTCGATGCCACGTAATTGAGAACGATAACCAAAACATTCGCAGCCGCCTTGACGACAACGTCGTCGAACGCTAGCACGTCGACGAAAAGGAACATGCATCCCACGTCGAGAGCACCCGTTGCGAGCCTGCAGGCAAAGAAGGCTATCATCTCGCGTGCAATCGCAGCTGCGCCCTTAGCCTCGCTGCGGAATACCCACTTTCGGTTGGTGACATAGGCAAACAGCACTGCCAGCACCCAGGCGATGACGGTGCTCGGCATCACAGAGAACCCGAGCAGGTGCGCTGCCATCCAGTAAACAGCAACGTTAACAACAGTGGTAAGCACGCCAAATACTATGTAGGGCACCACATCACGGTGCTTATCCCACAAGCGCTCCAAGTTCACAGGAAGCCTCCTCTGGAAAAATGTATAGCCGATGGGACCACACTAATCGTTGATGGTCCTTCTTAGCATCCAGAAGTCACCAAGCGCTTTCCACCCAATGCCTATAATCTTCTTTGGATTGATGGTATTGGCACCTTTCTCTCTGGGCTTGAACGAGATGGGAAGAAAGAGCACCTTTTCGTGGAAGTAGACATAATACGTGGTAAACATTATATTCGGAATGTTGAAGTCTTTGGGGAGCTTATCTATGTACTTTGCTACAAGCTCCGTCTTCATCAGCCTGAACGGGGCATTAGCGTCTTTGACCTTCACGGAAAAGAAAATCCGTAGAAGCAAGCACACAGTGTTCTCTACAAACTTCCTGTCCTTCCCATCGCCCCGCACGACGCGATTGCCAAGGATGGCATCGTATTTGTCTCTGTTATCCCAAAACTGTTCAAACTCCTCTGGGTTGGTCTGGCCATCCGAATCCGTCTGAAAAATCCAATCCGATTTACATTCAATCGCATGTCGATAACCAAATAAAACCGTTGGCCCATGGCCCGCATTCGGCTTAGTGAGCGGAGCCAGCAGCGGCCGCTCTTTTGAAAGGGCCTGAAGTCTAGAGTATGTCTCGTCTTTACTTCCATCATCGATTACCACAAGCCGAGAGTTTCCATCTCCGGAATGCCTTTCCACCACGGGATACCAGTCATCGATACATCGCTCGATGTTCTCCTCCTCGTTATATGCTGGAATCACAACGTAAAGAGTTTCCATTAACCGCTCTCCTAGATTCGATGTGGATTAACAATGATGCTACGTATCTAATCCCAATTTCTGCATTAAACATAGCAGAAGTTAAGTCATGCCCATGCGGGGGGCACAAACGAGCGCGAAAAGCCCGGACGACCATGCGATGGTATTGTAGGGTAGGGAGCTTACAACAGAGCCCGAGACTCTGAGCGGCAAACACGCGTGGCGCGGCGTCAACGTTTTGCCAGGAAACCGGCGTACGGAAGCGCCAACCTCTTCGTTGACAGCCGGAACGCCCATCCCCGCATCTCGCATCCGCAACGCTGGCTACTTCTAGCCGTCACAGGCGCTATACTTTAGCGATGGTTGAGGCACGACGAACGAAGGAGGGCAAAGATGGACGAGCACGAGTCCCCCGTCGTGTCGGTCGTCGTGCCGTTCTACGACGTCGAGGAGTGCGTCGACGACTGCGTGCGCTCGCTGCTCTGCCAGGACTTCGACCGGTACGAGGTCGTGTGCGTGGACGACGGCTCCCGCGACCGCACGGGCGAGCTACTCGACGGCTACGCGTCGACGGACCCCCGTGTGCGCGTGCTGCACACCGACAACAGGGGTCTCTCGGAGGCGAGGAACGCCGGCGTGAGGGCTGCGCGCGCGACGCTCGTGAGCTTCGTCGACGGCGACGACGTGGTGTCGCCACACTACCTCCGACTGCTGTTCGACGCGCACGGCGGCGTCCCCGGGAGGATGGTTGCGGGCAGGACGCGAGGGGTACGCCGGGACGAGGTCGAATCCGTCGAATGGCGGCCGGCGGCTCAAGGCAGGTTGGCCCTCTCCCGCGACGACGCGATACGAAGATATCTGCGTTGGGACCTCGGTTTCGTGGCGTGGGGACGTCTCGCTCCTCGGGACCTGTACCTCCGCATCCCCTTCGAGCCGGACGTGCTATACGAGGACTCTTACGCGTTCCCCTCGCACCTGTCCGCGCTGGACGAGGTCGTGCTTCTTGACGTGGAGCTGTACGGCTACATACCCCGCAAGGGCTCGCTCTCGAACCCGCACTTCCTGACCCACCCGCACCTCGAAGGCAAACTCAGAACCATCGAGCACTTCTGCGACGTTGCGCTGGCGTGGCCGCCGGATCTGCGACGCCTCACGGTGTGGCGCCTCGACAGGCACCTCCTGCGGCTCGCGGAGTTCTCCGCCCAGCTCGGCGACCGAAGGCGCGCCAAGCTCTACGGCAGCCTGGCGCGAAGCGCACTTGCCAAGGACCTGCCCTGGCTGCTCAGGGCCCGCAGGGAAGAGCACCTTTCGTGGCAGCTTCCCGCCGCAAGCGTCATCGCGGTCGTCTCCCCGCGCCTGCTCTGCGTCGTCGACCGTATCAGGAGACAGCATGCGTAGGGCACACGCTCCCACATGCGTAGATCACCGAGACCCATTACGAGGACGACGTTACAGGGCCTCGCAAATCGCTGCGATAGAGGAGACCTCGCAAAGCCCTTGGAGCCCCGGCAAAGGTGGCTTAAGAAGCGCCAGGTAGTCGCCGTAGTTTGTGTGGCCCTCTTATTCCTGTCTATCTGACCGCTCGAGTTCAATCGTACGTAGGCACGCTGCAAGTCCCTGGGCATAACATGACGGAATGCCGTCCGACCGTGTGGGCGACAGGTCACACCAAGTTCCGAGCCGAATAAACGTCCTACACGAGCCACCCTACCTGCTCGACAATGTCCAGGCACATGGACTCGAATATGGGGCAATGAAGCGCATCTCCCTGCCGTTGTGTGTCTCCACGAGGAAGTCGGCAAGCCACCGCTCCACATGGAAGTACTGGTTACACAGATAGTAGGCATATTTAAGGACGGGCAGACGGATAACGCCGACATCGTAACGCGCGCTCTCTTGCATTCCGCTCTCCATCAGCTGCTTGACCCTTTATAAAGACCTACCTCCTCAAGGATCCTTCTCTTGCATTTCATTCGTTCGCATAAGGGCCGGACCACCCCGCAGTCCCTGAGGCTAGCAAGCATGTCGTAAGCATTCTTTGCTTCATTCTTGTCATCCAACGGATATGCCGCTCGCAGCATCAGGCCCAACCGTCTGTCAACTAAATCCTCGTATTCAGTTTTGCTGGCCAGCAGTAGAGACCTTGAGTACTGTTGTCTGGCGCCTTGCCCCGAGATGTCTCTCCTCACAGAGCGAAGCCGTTCCGAGTCGTTCGCGCAACCACGGTAGCGGCATCGAATGAGCGCAGTGAAAGCGCGTCAGAGGTAGTCAAGTCGATGGGTCTCGTATCGTCTTGATAAGGCCATGTGGCCCAGGGCAATAAACGCACTGTCAGACGAGCGGGGGTTCTCAAACGCCTTCTTTAGGGACTCAACGCCAATCGCGTGCTCGACAGCCAACCCCGCCGACCCCTTGAAAACCCCGTCGTCGACTGCGCGCTCATGGCTTAGGCCGTCAACATCACTGACGGCCCCATCTATCCCAAAGCCCTCATCTTTAGAATAGTATCCAAAGATGAGGGCTTTGCCCAGACCTCGGTAGAGCGTACTCCTGACGGAGCCAGAGATGTTGGATTGAGCTTGCTTGCTACGCCTGGCGAGGACCAAAACGCTATTGCCCGCATAGCGAACCTCGTCACGGTAAACCGAAGTGTCGCGCTTATGACATAGAGTCTTAAGTGTACATGGTTCGGGATAAACCGACTATCTAGCGCAACTTTATGCAAGCCTGTTCACGCTGTGCCAATCCCTTATTGACGATAGGCTTGCAAAAAGCCCGAGCATAGACATGTTAGCAGAATCAAGCGGACGCACATCCGTACGCCCTAGTAGATTCGAGCAGCACACTCGCCACCGTCTTTTAGCTTCTGCCACGAAAAGCACACCATCGAGCAGAAAGAAACATCAGGCACTGCATTTACCTCGTAGCGGGCCCATATTGTCAAACCTGAGATACACAATCCATCTGATGCCATCACCTTACCCGTTTTATCAGCCACATGCCACCTTAGGAAAAGGAGTAGCTTCCCGACCCGAGGTACCCTCGCTATGGCGAAAGCGATAATCCAGAAACTGAGGAGGAGCACCGCAGCGAAGACTAGCGACGAAACAGGGCGCGGAAGCGGAAGACCCCGCGTCCACGGTATCAGGAGCCGCTGCACGGGCGTATGCACCAGATATATGCCGAAGGAGTACACCGAGAGCGACTCGATCAGACGACCGAACGGAACCGACTTTAATCTAATGCACAACTCGAACGCCACAATGCAGAGGCCGCACAACAATCCGTTGTCGTACCAGAGGTGCCAAGGGACGCCCTGCTAACCTCCAATGCGTTCATCGCCAAGAGCGCCGAAAAGCATGCCTCGCAGGAAGCGAGCCTGAGCGAGCCGATGCCGCGCAACACCCCCTTATGCAGCGCCCATCCCGCGAGCAGATAAAGACCGTAGCAGCCACCCGTGAATCCCGACCTGAGCGCGTTACCCAGAGGCGCCCCCCACAATGGAGACGACGCTAGCAATGACCGGCCAAACGAAGAAGCATGCCCCCGCAACGGAAAGAGGCCCAACAACGTCTCTCGGTCCGAGTCCGGCTAACCCCCTTGCAACGACAGGTATGAGCAAATACAGGCCAAGAATCTGATATAGATACCAAAACCAAAGCGAACTGTCACCTTCGACTTGTTTCAGAAGGAGCAAGTCGGCAAAGGCCACCATTGGATCGAACGCCTTTTGTCCCATTAGTCACAACATCGCTTGATACAGTACGAGCCATGTTGCGGAGCAGCAAAACAAAGGCACCCATCGCGATCGCCAGAACCGTCCCACACCCACGCTGTCGTACTCTCTGCCCAACAGCAGATATCCCGTAAGCATGAGAAAGAGCGGCACTCCAATACGACCGAATGTGAAGAGCAAGATCCCCGCGTACAGACTACCCGAGGAGATGGCCTCGGAACGAACCACCAGCGGTGCATAGTAATACGATTCTGCGGCATGTTCCATGACCACGCTGACTATCGCCATTGCCCTGCATCAAATCTAGCGTCGCAAGCCGCTTCGTGCCTCTCATATGGCCTCATCCATTTCCCATTCGGAACCATAGTCTTAATCGATAATTCGCAGTTTCAGCAGACAAATCTGCGAACTTGAAGGCTGTAGTTTCTTATGCAGGGCCCTTGTGCCCAATCTGCGTTTCTCATGCGAATGCCGTACTCCTACGGCACGACCCGCCTCAGGCCGGGTAACTTCCTCAGCACCCAAGCGATAAGCGCGCTCGCGCAGAACACCGCGAGCGTCCCCGCCGTGCGCCACAGAATCGAGTGGCAATCCACGCCACAGAACGTCGTCGCGACGTTGATGAGGTACCAGTGGACGAGGTAGACCCCGAAGGTCAGGGACGAGAGCCTCCCGCAGGCGGAGGCTAGGCGCCGTGCGAAGCCGGACGACCAGTCGACGTGGCGGAACGCGACGAACACCCCGACGGCCTGCAGGAGGGCGGGGAGGTTCAGGTAGCCCTTGTACGTGCCGACCACGCCGGCCTCGGGGGTCGAGACGGCGAGGGTGCCCAGCATGTGCGCCAGCCAACCAGCCGTTGCGAGCGCGTAGACGGCGACCCTCTGCCACCTCTCCGGCTTCCACCCCGAAAGCAGGCAGCCCAAGAGCACGTACAGCTGAGCTGTAAGCTTTTAGTGGACAGGGGGTTAACAGGGAATGGGCCCGTCCCTTACCCCATCCTTCTTACTACTGTTTTCCAACCGCTAGGAGCTGTGT
>CADAAU010000042.1 GCA_902786015.1 uncultured Coriobacteriaceae bacterium | reverse complement strand
GCGCACCTATGCGCGGCCGATCATCCTGCGCGCCGTGGAGAGCAGCGACGCGATGACCGCCGACTGGGCCAAGCTGCCCTACGAGGTGCTGGGGAAGATCTCCGGCCGCATCGTGGCGGAGGTGCCCGGCGTCAACCGCGTGGCCTACGACATCACGAGCAAGCCGCCTGCGACGATCGAGTGGGAGTAGGCTGATAGGGTTCTGACCTGCATTTTTGAGTGCCGCACTGTGCCGCTGAGTTTCGTTTCGTACGACAGTCATGGCAAAGCCACCAGCGACGGCGGTGAGTAAAAACGATTTCCAAGCCTCCGTTCCCGCGTTGGGACGGAGGCTTTTTCTTTGCCTTTTTACTCCCTTTCACCTGCGATTTCGCCATTTACTCCCCGTATTTCGAGACGGCAAGGCACGGGGCGGTATTCGGAGGAACGGGAGTAAGGATTCATCCCAAGTGAGTAGACGCGCGGTTTTTGTCCCCGAGAACGAAAAGGGGCCGTTTTAGGTCCTTTGAAACTCAAATCGAACTCAATAGGCTTTTCGGCAGTCTCCGTACGGCGTTTCCCCAGGTCGTTAATGGGGAGTAAAGAATCTCGCCGTCTCAAGGAAAACGGGAGTAATCAGGGGAAATGCCGCGGCGTGCTGTCGTGTGCTGCCATGTAAGCCACCGCGTTATTTACTCCCCGGACATGCCGGAAATGCCTCGGCATGCAATGGGGAGTAAAAACTCAGCTTACGCAGATGCGAGCGACGCTCACCGCCTAGCCCGGCGTCCTGATTCGGTTTCATTGGTTGCGAAATGCGGAGAGCCGCTACAGCGAGGCCTTCCAGTCCTCGTATTCGTTTACGTCGATCTCGCCGTTCTCGAGCTGCGCGCGCTTCTCGGCCCACAGCTCGATCGCCGTCGCGGCTTTGGGCGCGTGCGGCGCCTTGGGGTTCAGGGAGAGGCCCGAGCCGTCGGCTGCGGGAACGATGCCGAAGGAGTCCTCGAGCCGCACGAGAAGCGACATGAGATCGCCCGCGGTCTCGACGCCGTAATCCTTAAGGGCGTTGACGGAAACGCCGAGCGCGGCGGAGATGGACTCGAGCAGCTCGGGCTTGACGGCGCGGATGCCACTCTCGTAGTGGCGCACGGCCCCCTCGGTCAGGCCGACGGCCTCGGCCAGCTGCGCCTGCGTCATGCCGCGCGACTTGCGGTACCGCCTTATGTTCTCGCCTACGGACATGCGCCCTCCTCCTGGAATTACGTACCAGCACATCTTATCAGCGTACGCAAATGTACGCAATTCTATTGACAGTACAGATATGTACGTTTACTCTCAATCTGTAAACCGTACGCATCCGTACGCTATTGATAGGAGGAGCCATGGACGAGAAGGTGGCGAAGACGCCGAGGCCGCACATGCTGGACGCCGACGAGGTCGCGGAGGTGCTGAGGATCAAGAAAGGCAGCGCCTACGAGGTGATCAGGAGGATAAACGCCGAGCAGGAGGCGCGCGGGCGCGTGGTGATCCGCGGGCGCGTTCGGAGCGACGTCTTCGACGCCCTGTACTTCCCGGAGGTGGACTGACATGCCCGTGTACAAGGATGACAACAACGGCACGTTCTACGTGCAGTGCTACTACCGCGACGCCCGGGGCTCGAAGCGCCACAAGACGAAGCGCGGCTTCTCCTCCGAGGTGGAGGCCGCCGTATGGGAGGGCCAGTTCAAGAGCCTTAACGGCGGGGCCATGGACATGACGTTCTCTGAGTTCGTCGAGGTGTACGCCTCAGAGGTGAAGCCGCGCATACGCGAGCACACGTGGATCACCAAGGAGTACATCATCAACGACAAGCTCGTGCCGTTCTTCGGGGACATGCGCATGTGCGACGTGAGGCCGATCGACGTCATCAGGTGGCAAAACGAGCTCACCGAGCACCGGGACGCCGACGGGAAGCCCTGGGCGCCGACGTACCTGCGCACGGTGAACAACCAGCTCAACGCCATCTTCAACCACGCAGAGCGCTACTACGGCCTCACCGACAACCCGGTGCGCAGGGTCGACAAGATAGGCTCGAAGAAGGGCGGCGAGATGCAGTTCTGGACCAAGGACGAGTACCTGAGGTTCAGCGAGGCAGTCATGGACAAGCCGCTGTCGTTCCACGCCTTCGAGCTGCTCTACTGGACGGGTATCCGCTGCGGCGAGCTCCTGGCGCTCACGCCGTCTGATTTCATGCTGGAGAGCTCGCGGCTGCGAATCAACAAGTCGTATCAGAGCCTCCACGGCGTGGATACCGTGACCGACCCCAAGACGCCCAAGTCGGTCCGCACGATCGTCATGCCGGCCTTCCTGCGCGACGAGATGGCGGACTTCATCGAGATGCGCGACGACGTTGCTCCCGACGAGCGCCTGTTCGCCGTTACCAAGCACTTCCTGGCCCATGAGATGGAGCGCGGGTGCAAGGCGTCGGGCGTGAAGCGCATCCGAATTCACGACATACGCCACAGCCATGTGAGCCTGCTGATCGAGATGGGCTTCTCCGCGCTGGCCATCGCCGAGCGCATGGGCCACGAGGCGGTGGACATCACCTACCGATACGCGCACCTGTTCCCCACGAAGCAGGACGAGATGGCCGCCGCGCTCGACGGAGCGAGGGGATAAGAAGGATGCCGTGCGAGAACAGCGCCCGCAAGCGCAGCAAGACGATGGCGTTCCGCTGCACCCCCGAGGAGCACAAGCTCATATGTGAGATGGCAGCTTGGAGCGGCATGAGCAGGCAGGACTACATCATCGCCAAGCTCACCGATACCCAGGTCGAAGTGAAGCCCTCCGTGAGCGTTCAGAAGGCGCTGAGGGGCTCGATGGCAGAATTGGCCAAGGAAGTACGGCTGGCGGCCTCCTGCGGCGAGTTGAGCGAGTCCCTGCAGCAGAGGGTCGAGCTCGTGATGGGGCTCTTCTTGGCACTCGGCGATCCTGTTGAGGCACCAGTGACGGAAGCGCTGCCACAAACCTCGCCTTTGGAAGAGCCGACAACATTCGTCATGGATGCGGGCTCCGACGCCGCAAGCATCTTCGAGATGGGGCGCATGTAAGGTTTAACGCCAGACCTCCAACGCCTTGTCCGCAAGCCATTCGGCACGATTGGCGATATCGCCCTCGTCCCACGACTCCTTCTCCAGGGCGCCGGCCATGGTCGCAAGGCCAGCAGCGCAGAGGGCAAGGCCGTCCTTGTATCCCTTTCCCTGCTTCTTGGTAATCCAATCGGCATCGCGGATGGAGGCGTTGAGCGAATGCGTGATGATGGCGAGGTTGCCGAGCGTGAGGAGCTTCCTGTCCCTTCGCGTGGCAGCCTCATCGTCGAGGGCTCCCCATTTGTTTCGCCACTTCTTGGGCATCATGTGCTCGAGGGTGTACTGGTTGAACCCGAGCAGGGCCGTGCTGCTCATGCCAGGGCGAATGGCGCTTTCCAACAGATAGAGGACGCCCTTGGACTGGAGGTTGTACAGACACGATTCCCCGAACGCCCTTCGAACCTCGGCATCGCCGGGCATGTACGTCGTCGCCTCTTCGTTGGCTTCAAGAGCCTTCCTCAGCGCCTCCGCGTCCTTCACCTCGTTCAGGATCAGCGAGGTGAACAGCCTGTTGTAGTTCTTCGTGGTCGCCTGGACCAGCGTTCGGCGGACGATGTAGGTCTCAAGCAGGGCGAAGACCTCGGATTCCTCGCCCGAAGACTCCGCGTTCTTGCGAACGTAGAGCACGTACGGGATGAGCGTCGAGTTCTTGAGGCCGAATATCAGCACGTTCAGGCGCTCGACGCCGGGAGCGGAGGGGATGTCCGCGTCGCAGCAGCTTGGGTCGAACGTGGACTCGAACACCTCGGCATACGCCTTCATGCTGTCGAGGATCTCGACCTTGTCTCCGTTGCAGTACCTGCCGATGAAGTCCTTGTAGGACTGGAAGAGGTTGGACGTACGCGAATAGAAGAGCTTGTCCTCGGTCGTGACGCCGCGCTTCTTGTCCTGAACCAGGATCTGGAGGAACGCGTCGAAGAACAGGTCGACGAGCGTGCGCTTGATGCGCCCGGTAACGACCTCCTGTTCCCAATACTCCCTCTTCTCAGCCGTGGGCTCGAAGACGTCCTCCCAGCACTCCTTGAACGCCTGCTCGTTCTCGCGGTTGAAGAAGTAGTTCTTGAGGAGCTCCGCCGTCGTCAGGCGCACCCCGAGCGAGTTGATGGTGTCGAATATCTGCTGCTCGTCCTCGCCTTCGGTGAGGTCGATGCAGACGAACTGGACGTTCGACTTGATCGTATTTCTGTCGACCTTCTCCGGATCGATGTTCTTGAGGAAGTAGTTGTAGGCAAGGACGATGGACGAGGAGCCTTCGATGGGCTCGCAGCCCGTGGCGCTGACGACCTTCTCGAAATCCTGCCGGTCGTACTTGCCGTGTCTCAAGGCGACTTCGCCGGTCTCCAGGACGAAATCTCGCTCGAACAGCCTATCGGCGTCGATTCTCGCGCAGAGTGCCTTGAAGAAGATGACCATGGTCGTGAGGCGCTGCTGGCCGTCGATGACGGTGCGAACCTCGGAAACCTCGGACCAGGTGTTGCCGGAGGAGGCCTGTTTCAGGATGATGGAGCCCAGGAAATAGGGTCGCTTAGAAGCCGTGACGAACTCCATGTCGCCAAGGAAGCGCTCCCATTGCTCTTCTCCCCAGACGTACGCCCTTTGGTAGAAGGGTATTTCAAGCAGGCGCGATCCGTTGAACACACCGCTTATCGTAGATTTTCCTGCATCCATTCTTAAAGACCTATCCATCCTTCGCAGTTATTACTGGCGAGGTCAATTTAATCTATACGCTGCTTGACTCTTGAATACTCCAGGCCCTTGTCGTCTTCTCCCAGAAGGTGCTCGAAGATGACGCACAGGTCCTCCTCATCGAGGCAGCCACGGTCGTTGGCGTCGGGCATCGTCTGCCCCTTCTCCTTCAAGCGGTCGTAGATCACGGCGTCGAGGGATAGCTCCCTACCGTCGCGTGTGAACTTCTCGCGCATGAATTTGGCGCTGGTCGCTTGGCTCCAATCGCGTACCGCGTGCTCGAGCGGGCCGCTTCCTCTCGATATGGCGACATCCCAATGCTTGCAGTTAAGCAGAAGGAGTCGGTTCATGCACTCGGTGCCAGAAAAATCGAGTCTTGCAAACGGCGGTAAGAGAAGTCTATCAGAAAAAACTGTAGCATACTCGCTGCTTAACGGCATATATGCGAGATGGAAATCATACGAGTCGTCCTCGGGTCCGATGATGAATATGGGCATCGACGTTGTGACGAATCCCGAACCGATAGGCGCTTCGAGAATGCAGAATCGCTTTTCAAGAAACGCTTCGTAGATGCGGTTGGCAGGAACGGAACCGTCTTCGGAAAAAAGCAGAGTTGCGGAGACCGAAAGCTCGGCAAGAGCCTTATGGTCGCCGTTCCAGCCAGACCAATCTAGCAGCGCTTTCTCTTCTTCTGTCAAAACGACGTCTTCCAGAAGCATGGAGGAACCTTCTCGCGCTCTGTTCCTATCGGCAAGCATCGTCGCAGGATGGCGCACTATGAGGTTTGAGGCCAATTTGCAGACTGCCTGCCGTCCCCGTCGAAAGGCATCGCCTTCGAGCGCCGCATCCTTGCAGCATTGCAAAAGACGTGAGTAGGAAACGGAAATCTGGCTTTCACTCTCAGACAGCTTTGTCTCGATAAGGTTCTGCGCGTAGTACTTATCGTCGCTATCGGCCTCTATATCGGAGTACTTGACTTCATACAGATCGCGTTTGCTGCATACGTCTTCGACCTTCGTACGGTAAAAAACACCGCTGTTTTTGTTGTAAGCATGAAGCTGCCCGGAGGAATCCGCGAAATGGCGCAGGTAGAACCGCGGCACCCAGTGCTGCTTTCGCGTCATCTTTCCGGGCAGCTTCGACATCCTAAGCCTTCACCGCCTCGTATTGGTAGGTCGTGCGCACGTTGTAGTGGAAGTCATCTCCAAGCTCCAACGCCTCGAAGTGCTTCTCGGCGCAGCCGATCTTGATCTTCTCCGCGTCGCGCAGGGCGGGCTCGCCGTTCTTGCCGCCCTTGGTCTCGGTCACGAAGTACACGCGGCGCTCGCCGTCTGCCTCCTCGACATACGCCCAGTCGGGGTTGTAGCTGCCGAGCGGCGTGTCGATCTTGAACGCCGAGGGCAGTTTCGCGAACACGAGAACCTCCTCCTGCTTGTCGAGAGCCTCGGCAAAGGAGCGCTCGACCCCCGTCGAGTCGTAGACCACGTAGTTGTACAGGCTTTTGCTCGCCATATCCGGCTTCCACGCGTTCTGCCCGAGGTAGGCCGTGTAGTCGTCGAGTTCGAGGTCGCGCATGGTGTACCACTCGTCCTCGGGAAGGCGCACGTACTTGATGCCTTGGGCGATGAGGTCGTTCTTCACGCGGTTGATCTTGTCGCCGACCTGCGCGAGGAAGGTCGCGGGGTCGACCTCGAACTCGTCGAGGCGGCTGCAGCCCTCGAGGATCGCCTTGATGGTGCCGCGGGTGAGCCCGACGGCGTCCTGAAGCTCTGCGATCGGGTCGGGAAGGTCGTATTTCACCTTTCCCGAGATGGACACCACGGAGATGCCCGTCCCCGCGGCGCTCACGCCCGCGTCGTCGATGTCCAGCGATGCGCGCTCGCTCGTCACCTGGGGCGGGCGCACGGCGAGCATGCCGTCGATCGCCTCGATGGCGCGTTCGATGAGCTTGCCGGAGTCGACCTCGACCTGGAAGCGCGTGCGCTGGCGGATGCGGTCCCACAGGGCCTGGAACGCAGGGTCGAGCGTGACGTCCTTCTGCAGCTCGACCGAGACCTCCTTGGCCTTGTCGCGGATCTGGACCCTCTGGGACTTGTGGATGATGATCGCCTCGACCTGCTCCTTCGCTGGCTCGAGCTCGGCGGGGAGCTCGACTTTGCCCTCCTCGGCGGCCGCCTTCAGCTCGGGCGTCACCGCGCCCTTGCCGTCGACCATGCCGGTCGCGACGAGGTGGTCGTAGACCTGCTTGGACTTCTCGTAGCCCAGGCGCTCCTCGACGCCATTATCGCCCTTGACCGTGACCTTCGTGAAGCTCTCCGGGGTGATGACGCCGAACTTGAAGTCCTCCGCCTCGAGCTCCTTCTGAAGCCCGTTGGCGAACTCGTCGTAGCTCTCGTTTGCGATGACGGTGAGCACGTTCGCCTCGGGGTCGTACAGGCGCTCGCCGTCCTGGTTCACGCACAGGCGCAGGCCGCGGCCGATTTTCTGGCGCTTGGTCAGGTTGTCCTTTGTCTCGACGAGCGTGCAGATCTGGAACACGTTGGGGTTGTCCCAGCCCTCCTTGAGCGCGGAGTGGCTGAACACGAAAGAGACGTCCTTGTCCGCGTCCTTGCCGTCCGGGAAGGAGATGAGCGTCTCCTTCTTCTGCATGATGAGCTCGAAGGCCCCGGCGTCGTCGGCGGTGCCGGCGGCTCCCTTGGAGTCCTTGAACTTGCCCTTCTTGTCCTTGGCGAAGTATCCCTGGTGCACGGCGTGGGGGTCGCGCACCAGCGGGGCGCCGACGGCTTCGTAGCACTCGAGCCACGTGCCCTTGCCGATCCCCGCCGCCTTTGCGATGCGACGAGGCGCCTTCGAGTTCAGGGCACCTGCGTACTCCTCCTCGAACATCTGGGCGTACAGGCCGCCGTGGACTTCGGGCTCGTAGACGCGGTAGCGGTCGACGCGGTCGATGAAGAAGAGCGAGAGCACCTTCACGCCGCGCGGCCACAGCTCGAACTGGCGGGCCAGGTGGTCCTCGATGGTGCGGCGGATCTGCGCGCGCTTGACGACCTCCTCGTTGACGTCGCCCAGCGCCTCGCCGAGCTCGAGCACCTCGCCGTTCTGGAACTCTATGAACTCGTCGCCCACTGCGGCGCCGATGTTGTTGACCACCCAGCCGCTCTCGTAGTCGCTGTTCTCGCCGCTCTTCTGGTAGAGGTCGTTGCCGGTCTTCACCGTGACGGCCTTGCGCTTCTGCGTGCCGTCGGCCTGGCGCACGTCGATGGACACCTTGGCGGAGAACGGGTCGGACTTGACGGACTCGAGCCTCACGTACGCGCCGTTGAGGTTCGCCTCGGCCTTGATCGAGTCCACGCAGATGCCCTTCACCAGGTGGCGCTCGAAGGCGTCGACCGGCGTGAGGCGGTAGATCATGTTGTAGGCCTGCTTGTGCGTGGCCGAGTAGCGCAGCACGAACAGCGGGTTCAGGCTCTTGATGGCGGCCTTGGCCTGCTTGGTGTTGTCGACGCTCTGGGGCTCGTCGATGATGACGACGGGCTTGCAGGCGCTCACGAGCTCGCGAGGGCTGAAGCCGCCGGTGAGCTTCTCGCTGGGACGGTGGAAGAGGTTGCCCTCCTTCGCGGTGCCATCCTTCTCGAGGCCCTTGTTGAACGCGTCGATGTTGATGACCATGACCTGGATGGAGCTCGACGTGGCGAAGTTACCCACCGGCCCCATGTCCTTCGAGTCGTACACGAAGTAGTCGAGTGGCGTGCGGTCGTAGAGCGTCTCGAAGTGCCTGCGGGTGGTCTGGAGGCTCTTGAGGACGCCCTCGCGGATGGCCACGCTCGGCACGACGATAACGAACTTGGTGATGCCGTAGCGGCGGTTCAGCTCGTAGATGGAGCGGATGTAGACGTAGGTCTTGCCGGTGCCGGTCTCCATCTCGACGGTGAAGTCTCGCAGGCGCCCATCGGTGAGGACGTCGGTTGCCGGGAGGCAGCCCTCCTCCTGCACGGCGTGCAGGTTGTCGAGGAGCTGGCCCGGCGCCACGCGAAGCTCGTTGCCGTGGCCGACCATGAGCTCGCCGATTGCCGTCTGGCCTTTGCGGCCGGAATCGGCGGAGAATACGCTGCCAATAAATTGTTGTCCGCGGAACAGGTCGCAGGTTGCTTCGATGGCCTCCAGCTGGTGCTGCTGGTCGGATGAGAACTTGAACTCGAGCGCCGCCATGCTAGACCGTCCTCAATTCGATCTCACAGCCCATGCGCTCGCCGGCGTGCTTGAAGATCTGCACGGCGTTGAGCTTGAGGGTGTCGTCGAGGACGGAGTCGAGGATGAGAACGCGCCTGGGCTCCATGTCGGCGATGGCCTCGAGCGCCTCGATGGCGAGGCCTCGGGACATGCAGCAGACGAGCTCGTCGCAAGCGACGGACCAGATGGGATAGCCCGCGGCTTCAGACTTCTCGACGGGCAGCGTGAGCTCGAGGCCCCATTTGAGCATCATCTCGAAGACGATATCCATATCGGAGCGATCGGGCTTGACCACGTCGAAGAGGAGCTGACCGGGCTCGGGCTTCTCAATGCCGGACTCATCGAGCTCGAACACACGGAAGCCGATGTCGGGAAGCTGCTTGGGTTCCTCGCCAAGCTTGAGTTGACGGTTGGATTCCTCGAGCTCGGTTTTGATTTTGTCGCCTGCGCGGCGAATGCGTCCTTCGCCTATGTCGCAGAGAGTCTCATACCCGTCCTTGTAGGCGTCGCGTTTCGGGTCACAAGGCTCTGGAAGCTGGACAAGGATAAACTGATAGCGATCATCTTTTCCAAGCTCCTGCAGGAACATGGCATGGGCAGTCGATGCTGAGCCTGAGAAAAAATCAAGCACAATATCACCCGTGCTTAGATGCTCATGTACGGTAAGGAAGCAAGCAACCGAAAACAAGAGATAGACCGCCAGCACTACACTATTCCGAACCAAAGACCAAAAGATAAGCATTGTGGG
>CADAAU010000041.1 GCA_902786015.1 uncultured Coriobacteriaceae bacterium | reverse complement strand
CAAGAGCGACCTGGACTACAGGAGTCCAATGCAGTACCGCAAGGATTTGGGTTTGGTCGCATAGGATCGTTTGGTCCAAAAACTCCACCGCAGTCCCTTGTGGCTATAATCACTTGGCGCTAACAATACATCCTCGTACATCGATTGCACTGGTACAAGAAAGGCATTAGGTTGTGTCCATGAGCGATGAAAACGTGTTGGCTTCCGCAAATGAGATCGTTCCGTCATTTATCGATTCTCTCGATGAAGACATTCTCGATGTGGCAATCGAGCTTGGTGAACTCGGAATCGATAGAATTGTGGACGCCGGCGTATTCGCAGATATCCCCGTTATCAGAACGGCATTCGGGCTGGGCAAAACTGTGCGAAACCTTTACGAGAGGAACTTCGCTCGACAGGTTGTGAGTTTTCTCGCCGGGGTTCGAAGCGGAGTAGTCGATGATGGTGCGATAGCACGCCATAGGGAACGGCTTCGTAGCGACCCACATTATGCTGAGAAGGAGTTGGGTTACGTTCTCATTATGGTGGACAAGAACGTTGATGCGCGCCGAAGCAAGCTCCAGGGAAAGCTTTACAGTTCATTCGTGATGAAGAGAATAGGTTGGGATGATTTCGTCGACGCCTGCGAGGCGCTTTCGCGCTGCATGATGAGCGATATGGAGACGCTGTGGCAGATACATACCGGCACGCTGCAACAGTCTGACGTTGCGAACACTTTTCGAACGGATCGGCTTGCCAGCCTTGGTCTGATCGCAAGGTCTACAAAGAGTCTGACTTGGAACGACGCGAGGCCTGATACGAGGTACTTTCTTTCAACGACGAGTTTTGGGCGGATGCTATGTGAATGTGCGCTTGAGGGAGAGGGCTGATGTATTGCGTGTTGTGGAGGCTGTGAAAACTCAACGCAGGTTGGCCGCCGGGTAGTTTTGTAGAGTTCTTGGGGTGCGAGTAGGTAGTCGCGGTACCGCTAATCCGATGATCGGTGGTACTGTTAGCGCCGGACCATATCAACCAAAACGGATTTCCCCACGCTCACATGGGGAAATCCCCACTCTCACGAAGGTGCGGCATGTCCGTCGCCCGAGACGTCGTAGCTTCCTAGGCAAGGGTGTCCAAGCTCTTGCGACGGAAGGACGACAGAAAGGATGGCTCTAGACATGCCGCACATCGATGATATACGCAGACTGTGGTCGGAGGGGCGGGATGATGGCCGACTGACGAGGGGCTCGTTGTGGTGCTCAACCGAAGTAGAGTTAAGCTAGATTCCATGGAGGTACGCGCATGGGCGAGCGTCATGTACAAGTTGAGAGCCTTTGGGACGAGAAACGCAAACAGCTTCATCGGCTCCTTGGAGACCTAAACAAAGGTCTTGCCGAACTGTACAAACGTGCCATAGATGAGCTTGACGCACTGCCATCTGAAGAGATGAGCACTGTTACGCGCTCCACAATTTCTTACTACAGTCGCGAGTTGCTGAACAATCTGCCCGACTTTCTTACTGTCGACGGCGTAGTTCCTCAGCGAGGGCAATACCGACAGCAGCAAGCAAAGGCATTGAAAAGGATGGTGGAACTGGCGACCGTATCGGACCTTCCACGCACAACAATCGATGGTCAGAAAGCCCTCGTGAGTGGAGAGCTTGTAGAAGCTGTCCATGACCTTGTCCAAGCCTACGAGAATGGAACGATTACAAGGCTGCAGCGTGACTCTGTGACTATTCTAGGACGGGTTCAGGATAGCAATGCAGCGAATGCCCTGCTGGAAGAAGCCCGAAAGGTGCTCACTGAGCATCAGCACACAAACTTGGAACGAGTTGATAACGTAATTGCCAAGTCCGCTTTTGTAAAGAGCTTCAAGACTATTGAGGAGTTGCTACTTGCTCGCCTAGGTTCGTTTTTCGATACCGCACAGGAGTTGAGGGCATTGATGCGCTCGGTTGAGGAAGCCGACGCCGCCGAAGAGTTGGATATCGATGAAACCGTAAGGAAGGTGTTACTACGCCTTGGTGACTACCAGCATCGTCGAGTATTCTTTGAGGGTATACGCAGCCCAAAGTGGATGCGCTGCCTCAAGAATAAAGGTGCATTTAATCTGGGAAAACAGGATGCTGCTAACAACTACTTAAAGTGGCCGGAGGGCGACTACCTTGTTGCTGTGGCTGGCGTGTGTCCGGACGACGTTCTGGACATCTGCCTGAACGCTGGGGAATCGCATATTCCTTATGTTCAGGCGCAAGTGTTGAGCGCGGCCGCCAGACTCCCAGGGGACAAGGCAATGCGTTTACATAAGGTTGCGCTTGGCTGGTCCGAGAACATGCGCATGATGCCCTTTTGCTTTGATCCTCGTGACGCGGCGCAGTTCGTTGCGAATATGTTTAAGAGCACATTGTCAAGCAACCAACTCAAGAAAGCGGAGAAGGCTCTCAGGGCTTTCTTCTCGCCTGTTTTCGAGCGTGGTGATGACGCATTTTATTCACGTAGCGAGATTGTCGCAGCAATACCCGAGTACTGCTACCGCGATGAGCTGGAGTTTGTTTTGAAGCACTCGGGTGGCAAGTGCGGCTACAGGCAGATTAGTATACTACTCGATCGCTTTGAACGTCAGTACTGTGAGAGCAGACACCTTGAGTATGGGACGCCTGGTTCGTGCATGAGTTGGAGACCATCGATTGAGTTTCCGGGCAATTCATTTCCCAGCAATTATGGTAACTATCTGGTTGACGCATTTGTCTGCGTGTTGGAAGAAGAGACGAGGCGAAGCCCGGCCTGCCTTTCTGAGAGCTTCCAGAGCAAGAGTACTTTAGTCTTGCGTTCGACCTTGCATGTATTGGCAAAGTTTGTCACGAAGATGGCACCTCCAACACGGGAGGGTGTCGAGCACCTGTCCTCTAGCGACAAATTCATCAAGCACTTGGCTCAAAGCATCCTAGATGATCCCAAGCTGCTTCACAGGGGCTTCGATGCTGAGGCCGTAGCTTTGGTGCGGGCCTGTATGTCAATTCCTTGCATGTTTGAAACAACGGTTGTAGTGGGTGCTCTTTCAGAGTATCGAGTGCGGCGAGAAAAGGAGCACGCGACCACGTCTTGGCTGCAAGGATTGACCGAGACTGAACGCAATGATAATGCGAGTCGTCGTGCAATTGTTGAGGAGCACTTGCTGCTCGCACGCATCGGTGCGGCGGTCCTGCCTCAACCTCTGGTGACGCGTCTTGTTGAGCTCGATACGCAGTTTGGCGCGATCACTGACGATGATTTATCGTTCTCGAGACAGTTCGGGGGCGTCTCATGGGGGTACGAGTCACCGATTGACACAGATGAGATACTCCGCATGCCCACCGCTGAGCTTTCAAGGTTCCTGTTAGATTGGCGACCCAAGTCAGCGTATGATGAGCCGTCTGTAACGGGGCTTGCGAATGCGCTGCAGCAGGCGGTTTCCCAGGATCCGACGCACTTCATGGACCTAGTCATATCCGCAAAGAGTCTGATGCCAAGATATGTTGGAGCTCTTCTGAGGGGGATGCTTGATGCATTTAGCAGCGGGAGCGAGGTGCCTGTCGATGACCTGGCTGCCATTTGCTCCTGGGTTTGCTCGCGGATGGACGATGGGGCTGTCGAAGAATTCGATTCAGAAGCGACGCTGGCACAGAGTTACGATGCCAGATACGACGCTGGTGACCTTGCGAAGAAACTGGCACTGGGCGAGACTGCTCTTGTGGCGGAGAGTTGGAAGCGTCTCTTGGAGATAGGCGTTTCTTTGTGTGAAAGCCGGGAACCTCTCAAGGAGGATCAGTTTGTAAAGAGCTATCCCGAAGATCCTACCATGGTCCTGATTAATCTACTTCTGCCGAAAGGTACAGTAGTTCTGGCAAGAGTGGCAACACTCTCTCCCATAGAAGGAGTGCGGCAAGAAGCCATAGATGCCATAAAGAGAATGGCATCAGTACATCAAGATGTCCTTGTATACGGTGCTTTGGGTATGGCCTTTTCGTCGCTAGTCATGTCCAGCCCTCAGTGTGCCCAAGAGATCGTTTCTGAGGTTTTGCTCACTGACAAGTACGATTTGCTTACCGCATTCGTGTATCCGGCCATGTACTGGAATGGATATGATCACGAGGCGTTTTGCATATTGAGGCCAATCATTCAAAAGACTATTCTCTTATCATGCTCGAACGGCAAAATTGCCCGAGATGCACTCACGGGTAAGACGATGACGCACATTGGCATATGGCTCTATCTCGAGCGCGAAACTAGTTACATGCTGTCCCATGATGCGCTTTACATGCTGTGGAGGGCCAACGCGTCAATCGAAGAACGAAGAAACACGCTTATTGAGGTTTGTCGAAGAGCTAGCTATAAAAAGGCGTCTGCTGGCATCGTGAAGTGCGCAATGGGTTATTGGGACGAGGTTCTCAATAACGAGCGACAGAGGGGCGAGGTCGGTGAGCTGACAGGCGTGTTTCTCTTGGCGCACAATCCGACTGTGGGGGTCGAATGGCTTGCGCCACGAATGGTTATCGAGGCTTCGGAGAACGATGTATCCGACGAGCTAGCTGGTGTGCCTGAGCGTTTGGTGGAAGTCGCGCGCGTTAATCCCGGTGATGCAATAACGGTGCTTGAACGCGTGAGCAGCACCCAATCGGGGCTCGATCACCTTATCTGGATTAGAAAGGCCCTGTGCCAGATGCTTGCCTATGCATGTGCGTCATGTGATGAGGCGGTTATTAATCGCGCGAGGGCTTTGATGGATAAGCTCGGCAGGCAAGGGATGATTAAGCTGGACGATCAGGTGCGAGAAGCTATAAAGGGATTGGGCTGAGGATCGCTTCTTACATGACGGAAAGTCATTCTCGGTTAGCATAGCTGGAGCATGATGTTACCGCCCGTCCGATGTGAGGATGGTACCGCCTGCCTGGTGAGCATGGTACCAGCAATCGAGGCGCCATCACGCGCTACCGCTTGGCATGAATGCATGCGATGCGGATACGTTAGCCGGGTTCGTTAAGTCCCGTCGCGAGGGCAAGCGTTTCAATCCTCCGAGGGGAACGGAGTCGTTCACGCACTAGCTTGAGAAGGGGAGTGTGCCCAATGACCAACAAATTAGGTTTGATTCAAGACGTGGACGCCATCACGCCTTCGTTCATCGACTCCGTGGACCCAAGCTTTCTCGACGCCCTCACCGAGATCTCTGAGGCGGGGCTGGACCTCTTGGTGAACGCCGGTGCCCTTGATAGCATCCCAATTATCAAGACGCTGATCGGCGTTACGAAGACGGTCATGAGTGTCCACGAGGCAAACCTCACGCGTCAGACCGCGACCTTCCTTAAAGCACTCCTCACTGGAGGGCTTGACGACAGGGTGTGGGAAGAGCATATTCGGAAGCTTCGCGATGATCCCAAGATGGCCGCGAAGGAGGTGAGCTTCGTCCTGGCTCTCGTCGACCGCAACGTCGACACCACCCGCAGCGAAATGCACGGTCGCCTGTACGGAGCCCTCATCAGCAGGTCGATAAGCTGGGACGAGTTCGTTGACATGAGCGAGGTTGCCTCACGGTGCATGGTGAGCGACCTTGCCATGCTGCAACAGATTCGCTCTGGCGAGATCGACGCCTCGAATCCCGGCAACGGCTTTCGCGCAGACAGGCTTGCGAGTCTTGGGCTGATTGTGAGCGGCAGCGTGTGATGGCACCGCCTGTCCGGTGAGCATGGTGCCGATAGCCCGCTGGGAACGGCACCGCCCGTGCCCCTATGCCCTCTCAACCGCCTCGCTCATGTACCTGCCGATGTCGCCCGGTTGCTCCATACCATAGCGCTGCCTGAGTCCCATGAAGAATGCGGCGATGTCAGATTCGTCAATCGGGCTGTCCGAGGTCTCGTCGTCTGGGATAGTGTCCCTTGTGTCCCTCCAAGGCGCCTCGCCGTGCGTGGTGTCGCGCAGGACGAGCGGTCTGTTGCACCCGATCTCCGTGACCACGGCGTCCAGGACGGCAAGTTCGTCGTCCGTGAACGTCTTACACACGCGTTTTACCAGGTCAGTCCCCTGAAGTTAAAACGATCATTGCCAGCCTTGCGTTTCTGGATTCCAGCAACTCCCCGATGCAGTTTTATCGAGCACCGGCTTTAGCCATCCCGATATGGCGGCTTCGGCGGCATCAACGTCCTGAAGCTCCTGGGGGAGCTTCGCTTCGCGGGCCATCTTGCGATAGTTTGCAGGAAAGATCGTTCTCCATGCCTGCGGCACGGAGAACTCCGTGATGGGTTCCATCCTCCTGAATGCATACTCGATGCTCAACCTTGCTGCGAGTTTATCCGCATCCACGGATTCGTTGAGCATCGACGTGACGAGGTCAGCGAGGTCCTTAACCCTTGACGACTGCCCCGTGGCATACGTCTGCATGACGGCGCAAGCTTTCTCCGCCACGCGCGTCTCTGGCGTGTTGATCACATAGTTGAAAGTCTGGAGGCCCGCGACATCGAGTCTCGAGATAGGGCTCAGCACTTCGAACTCATCGGCTGGCACGGGATCCACGACAAGGTCGACGGACACGATCCCGACGTGCTTTGTGCCACCAAGCCACGTGTCGAACCTTGAGGTATATCCTTTCCGATAATCCTGTGAGGTGTCGGTTGGCACCGCATCGCGAAACCGGAATTCGATGTAATCGCCAAGGTCAACCGCTGTCGCGCGCTTAAGCTCATCAAGTGCCTCCTCGAGGTCCGTAGTTCGCCCAAGCAGATCGATGTCTTTTGTTTTGCGCGCATCTGGAATCTTGGCGAGCATGCTTTGGCCGCCCTTCAGGATGAAGGAAGGCTCGTTTGATGAGAATACCCTGCACAGAAACCTGTCATGGTAGAACTCGGTAATTGCCTCGTGCGTGTCTCGGCCTGACTTCGATGCGGCCGCCTTTACAGCCTGCTCAAGTGCCTGCGGAGTCTTGTACTTCATCGGTTGGGCCTCCGTCCTTGAAAACATGAGGATTCGCTATGGGGGTAGTGAGGGCTGCTGTTATTTGAAGCGTATCTTGTAGTTCGTTAGAAATTCTTTCGGAGAATTTCTGAAGGGGTTCAAGTACTTCTTGCAGCTGGACCATAGCCTTCATCGCAGGTAGCTGAGAATAGTCTGGCAGTTCGAATGTCGGCATTGAGGCTGCGAAGGCTTGAGCAAGCTTTGCCATGTTGTTCGCAATCTGTTGATAAGAGGGCGACGCCTCAAGCGCGCGCATGAATGCGTCGGCAACGAGCTGCATTTGAACTGAATCTGCGTAATCTGAGACAAGCTTCCGAGCGAAGGATGCCCCGTCGCCCTTCTTGAAGCCGTTGCGCGCGGCGAGGGGGGACAGAAGCTCTGAAAGCCTAGCCTCGTCGATGATGTGGCCCCTCCTGCAGATGCCGACGATGAAGTCGCCTACGAGGCTAGGGTCCTCATTGGTGCGGACGAGGTCTGCTATTGTGCGTTCCACGGAGGCCGTGGGCAGGCCATCGATGATGACGACGTCACGCTCATCGATAGGCCAGGGGTGTAGCACGATGTCCTTCCTCGCAGTTCGCTTGCCGTTCGATACGGCGAAAGTGAACGGCGATTCGTTGAGCTCGGTGTCTCCGTGTAGGCATGCGGCGGTCCTGCCGGTGACGACTGCGTCGCGCGGTCGTGAGCGAAGACGGTCGTACGCGGTCTCCTTCGGGAAGATCGAGAGCCACGCTGCTTTGGTTGCTGCATGCTGCGTTTCTTCTCCGTCTGCCATGCGGTAGACGCCGTAGGAGGTGGACTCGATTCGTCCGTTTGCGGCCAGACGCGAGAGCTGCGTCCTGCTCGCACCATTTGCAAGAGCTTGCGCAGTTGTGAAGAGTCCCCACTGTGATGAGGCAAGCTCGATGACCTGTTCTATGTTATCTCTGTTTGGCATGTTGATATTATATACATATATGTGTACAAATTTGACATAATACTATATTTGAATCACATGAAATGTGCTTTCTTTTTTCGGACCACGCTGTAGATGGAGCTCCGGATTCACCCATGATTGCGTTCATGGACGCGCTCACGCCCATGCGGCCGGTAGCGTGCTCGCTGGCTGACGCCACCTGCTATATTCTTTCTTAGTCAAAGAGAAGGTGGTAATGATGGACGAAGAGCCGCTGGATGGCGAGAACGTAGAACTGGCGATGGCGAAGTACCGCTATGCCCGCGTGTTCCTGGGCTATCTCGATGCTGCCGAGACGCTGCTGGATCTCGAAGGATCCCTGCCCGCGGTGGAGCCTGCCAGGGACCTGGTGGCCAATGGCCGCGACGTGTTCGGCGACTACGATGAAGTCTCGGCAGCGATGGAGAGGGTCCTGAACCCACGTCGCTCTATCGACAAGCTGATGGAGGGGCTGGAGTATGCGGTCGGGCGTTTCGACGTCGATCTTGAACTCGCCCGAGCCGACGAATCCCGTATGTGGGAGGCGCTGGTCGACGCCGTGGGCTCCGTTCCCCGCAATGAATCCTGGGAAAACGAAGACGGCTGGATCTGGTACAGAGGCGACATGGATGGGCAGCGCGGTTTGCTGATCGGGGACGAGAAGTCCGCCGATCGTGTCCGGTACTACCGGAGGGAGCTGCGGCAAACGCTGTTCGATTACGCAGAGCACATGCCGTCGCCGGATGCGCTCGAGGTGGACTATCGGGCCTTCTTCGGGAAGCTCGTGGATACGGTTCCGTTCGCGCTCTGACGGCTTTGATGACGATGTCTATGAAGGAGGTTGAACCATGCCCGGCTACGTGATCCACCTTGCGACGGCGTACGTCCATCTGCGCACGCAGTGTGACGTGCGCGACGCTGGTGCCTTCCTGCGCGGTGTCATCGCGCCCGACCAGCTGCTTCCCAAGGCCGAATCCCATTTCGGCGACGATACGGCCAACCCCGGCCTCGACCTGTTCGCCGACACCCACGACATGCGCGACGACTACCAGCGCGGCTACTTCCTCCACCTGCTCGCCGATTACCTCTTCTACAACAGGTTCCTGAGCGATTTCGTCTGGAGCCCGGCTGTCTACGACGACTACGACCGCCTCAACGCACGGCTCGTCGAGGCGTATGGTGTCGCGGTGCCCGAGGAGGTGCGCGGGACCGTGGGATTCCGCGACGACGACCTCGAGGTGTTCAAGCTCGACCGCATCTGCGGCTTCATCGACGCGGTCGGCGCGATCGACCTCGACGAGCTGCTGCGCACGCGCGATTACGATGGCATTCCGCTGGAGAAGCACGGGGCCTGAGCTGGAGGAACGTACGAAATGGATCTGCTGGTCACAGGCGGTGCGGGTTTCATCGGGTCTGCGTTCGTGCATTGGCTTGAGCGCGAGCAGCCCGGTGTGCGCGTGATCGTGCTCGATGCGCTCACCTACGCGGGGCGCCGCGAGAACCTCGCCGACACCGCGGCCGAGCTCGTGGTGGGCGACATCTGCGACGCGTCGCTCGTCGACGGTCTCGTCGCACGCTCCGACGCCATCGTCCACTTCGCCGCCGAGACCCACAACGACAACTCCATCGCCGACCCCGCCCCCTTCGTCCGCACCAACGTCGAGGGCACCTACTGCCTGCTCGAGGCCGCCCGCCGCCATGGCGTGCGCTTCCATCACGTCTCGACCGACGAGGTGTTCGGCGACCTCGCGCTCGACGACCCCGCGCGCTTCACCGAGGACTCGCCGTACCGCCCGTCGAGCCCCTACAGCTCCACCAAGGCGGCGAGCGACATGCTCGTGCGCGCGTGGGTGCGCACCTACGGCCTCAACGCGACGATTTCCAACTGCGTGAACAACTACGGCCCGCGCCAGCATGCCGAGAAGCTCATCCCCCATACCATCGCGCTCATCCTGCGCGGCGATCGGCCGCAGCTCTACGGTGACGGCCGCAACGTGCGCGACTGGATCCACGTGGACGACCACTGCTCCGCCATCTGGGCAATCCTCACATGCGGCAGGGCGGGGGAGAGCTACGTCGTCGGCGCGGACTGCGAGCGGAGCAACCTCGAGATCGTACGGGCGATCCTTTCCGAGCTGGGCCAGCCCGCGGATGCGTTCGATCTGGTCGCCGACCGCCCCGGTCATGACCGCCGTTGCGCAGTCGACGCATCGAAGCTGCGTCGGGAGCTCGGCTGGCGCCCTGCGCATGCGGATTTCGAAGCCGGCCTTGCCCAGACGGTCACCTGGTACCGCGAGCATCCCGAGATGCTCCTGCGCTAGATCCCCAGCCCGTCGATCACGGCGTCGATCGTGGCGTTGTGGCCCCGATAGCTGCGCGCGAGCGCCGCGAGCATCTCGTCGAGCACCGCGTCGTCCGCGGTCGTGAGATAGTTCTTGATCGTGGCGATGACCTCGGGGAATGCCGCACTGTCATCCTCGCCGACCCTCGCGCACCACAGCCGCTCCTCGTGTGCGCAGATGTTGCGCGCATCCACCATGATGTCCAGATCGTCCAGCATCTCGCGCGGGGTGAGCGACGAGAGCCGTCCGCAGCACTCGCGCACGCGCTCGCAGGTCGCCTTCTGCTCGTCGCGGCGCATGAGCGCGTAGAAATAGCGCAGGTTGCCGAAGGTGAGCTCGGTGAACAGCACCCAGAGCGGCACGCCGCCGTGCACGTCGCGGTAGTACTGCACGCGGACGTCGCTCGGCTCGGGCATGCCGGTGGTGTCGACCACGACGCCGCGCGCATGCTTCTCGAGGGTGTCGATCATCCAGTTGAGATCGTGCTCGAAGTCGCGTCCGTCGCGCAGGTAGCCGTTCTCGCGCGTATAGCACTCGGGCCTGAGATAGTCCTCGGTCGCGGGATGCGCCGTGCAGAAGCAGTAGGAGATGAGGCTGCGCAGCGTGGACTCGACGATCATCAGGAAGCGGAACGTGATGGCGCGCAGGTCGCGGTCGAATCGGAAGAGCGCGTAGATGTCGTCGAAGCGCGTGCCGGCGAGGTAGCGGTCCTCGCCCGCGGCGCGCGTGGCCTCGGCGTCGAGGAAGGGAGCCTTGTAGCCGTTGATGATGGCGTAGTAGCCCTGGCGCATGAGCGCGCGCGACGTGTCGTGGTCGCAGATGACGCCGCGCCGCTCGAGGATCTTGATCTGGTCCTCGACGGTGGTGAACGGCTTGCTGATGATCTGTCCCACGGCAACCTCCCGAATCCTATTGTACGTCGCCCTTCGCCCACATCCGTCGAAAGGGCAGTTCAGTTAGCCGTTCAACCGTTCAGAGCAGCCGATGAGATTTACGGAAGCCGTCATACGGCGATGGAGTACAATGCAAAGTGCGGCATTAGTCCGCGTTGTATCGCGCGAAAGCGCAGCTTGCCCCCTCGGGGGTGTGTTAGAAAGGCACGAAATGGCTCAGGGTACTGTTAAGTGGTTCAATCCGGACAAGGGCTACGGCTTCATCTCCCGCGCTGATGGCGACGACCTGTTCGTTCACTACAGCGAGATTCAGATGGATGGCTTCAAGACCCTTGATGAGGGCCAGGCTGTCGAGTTCGAGATCACGACCGGCCAGAATGGCAAGCTCCAGGCGTCTGCCGTCCGCAAGATCTAGCATCTGCGCACAAAGACACGCAAGAGGGGCCGCCGCG
>CADAAU010000040.1 GCA_902786015.1 uncultured Coriobacteriaceae bacterium | reverse complement strand
GCCACCAGTCCCTCACGAAGCCGGTCTTGTCCACGTAGAAGCTCCCGGTCGCGCGGATTCCCTCGAACCCCTGCGCCCCTATCTTTATCGTGCGTGCCACGCGCGCCCCTCCCTCGTTTTCCGTCCCCTCCAGTGTAGCACGCGCCCGCCCGGGACACGGGCGGCGGTAGGCTGCCGCAGACGGGCGTGAACGATGGCGCATGGCGTCTTGCCAGAGCGATTCCCCGCGGGTGACGCTGCGAGCTTCGAAGGAGTTGATCTTGTCGGGGCCATGCGGAGTGGCGGAAGACGATGGCGATGGCCATTGACGCGCTTGCGGTCGCGCCCGAGGTCTGGGGGCTCGCCGCGGGTGTCTCGACCGATGGGATGCCCGGCGACCTCGCGTCCTGTGCTCAGTCGTTCCCTCTGTGCCAAGTTCCGCACGTCGCCGCCCAAAGGACCCGCTAGGCGACCCAATGACATCCGGGGTCCTTCTTGAACTGAAATCGCGTTTCGTGGGCGCCTTGAGCTGAGAATGCCTTTCGTGTGGGATGCCTTGCCACACGAAAGTCAATCCCGGCTCGTGGTATCCGTTATGAGCTGAGATTTCCTTTCGTGTGGGGCGATTTGCCGAGAATGCCTTTCGTGTGGGGCGAACAGCCACACCAAACGTCATCTCAGCTCACGAGAGCCCCTTTTGAGCTGGCTTTCCCTTTCGTGTGGCGCCTTGAGCCGAGAATGCCTTTCGTGTGGGATGCCTTGCCACGCGAAAGTCAATCCGAGCTCATGGCATGCGTTTTGAGCTGTCTTTCACTTTCGTGTGGGGCGATTTGCCGAGAATGCCTTTCGTGAGGGCCTCCCCGCCACACGAAACGTCATCTCAGCTCAGCGGTTTTCTTGGTGCCGCATTTGAGCCGACTCGTTCGTGCCACGGCATAATCCATAGGAAATCGTCCCCATCGCTTGCCCCCGGGAGTGAGCAGTAACCTCTCCGAAGAGTTTGCGCGCGCTCGGCGTAACAGACCAATCCCTTTGGGGCAAACGATGCTCGACGGCGACGCAGCATGATATTATTTGCTGCGTCTGCAATACATTCGTTGCTAGGGGCCCAACATGAGCGATACGAACCCCCGTCACCTCATGCCGATGTCATCAGGTCTATCAAGACGTTCGTTCATCAACGTCGCCATCGGGTCAATCGCCATGGTTCCTGCCATGCTGACGGCCGCGCCCCCATCGAACGAGCTCGGTCCGCGCACGGCGCTTGCCGAGGAAGCGGGCCAGGACTTGGAGGCCACGCTCACCGTCGCCAAGTCCAATCAGCTCAACGTCGTGATATTCGACGTCACGGGCGGTGGCAAGAAGCGCATCCCCAACGCGGCCGTCTCTGTCTATTGCCCCAACACCAAGCAGAGCTACGACCTCAACACCGGCCCATCTGGCATCGTTCTCTTCGACATCGAGAAGCTCGCAGATTCGGCCGGCCTCAACAAAAACCCCAAGGAGTACAAGTTCTTTGGCAAAATCTCGATAAAGGCCAACGGCTACCGAACGTTCCGGTCGGGCATCATGCAGTTCAAGGGTGGCACCAGCGTTCAGGCAGTCACGCGCAGAATTGAGCCCGGCGTCCCGTACCCGGCGCTGTGTACCTTCGATCAGTACGACATCATGTATGCCGACAACGACTTCGTCCGCTCGAACGAGAACGACGTGAGCCACACGCTTCAAATCGAGCTCGAGAACGCCGGCACGAAGCCGATCACGCTGACTCTGGCCACTACCGACGGTGCCACGATTGCTACGCAGACTGTCACACCGTCATCGGGTGTGGCGACATTCCAGTTAACCGACAAGTACCTCCTGCACTCCAGTTCGTCGGCCTTCCCGGCGGGCAAAAAGTTCGTGGCCAAGTACTCGCAGGACGGCAAAAACTTCCAGCACGACCTGCGCCTTACCGTGTCGGTTGCCCCGAAGGATGCCCAGACCTCCCAGACGAAGTCTGACGTCGCGCTTGCCGCGCTGCTGTTCAACAGTCTCGACATGAACATGGCCCTCACGTTTCCCGCAACAATCCCCTACATCGGTGGGACCACCATCAGGCCGCCCTGGCCCGATCTGCCTGTGCACGTTGGCTTCGACCCGTTCGGTTACGTGCGCATCTCGGTCCGTACGCCCGAGTGGGGTTACAAGAAAAGCTCCAGCATGGCTGGCATGATGGAGGGAAAAGCCGACTCTGCTGGCTATGAGGCCGATGATGAGGGAAGCAGCTCAGCTCCGGTGAAGAAAGAATCCTCTTGGAAGCGGCAACCGCGCAAGGGGTGGAGCGAACAATGGGCGGACATGCGGAAGCAGTGGGGCGATGCGCAAAAGAACACAAAGAACGCCTGGAACAACAAGGGCGGGGAGGACGGAGACAGCAGGGTCATCAACTGGACCAAGTCTCTCTCCTTCACCTTTATGGCACAGGTTACCGGTTGGGGCGATTGGCGCACGAGCGAAGAGCTGTGGCGCTTGGGCCTTGCCGTCCAGGGTATCATGGCTTTTAAGTTCAACTACATGATGAACACGTTTGCCGGTCCCATCCCCATCCTCATTCAGGCTGGCGTGGACCTCAGCGTGGTCGTTGGCTACGCGTTTGCGGCCAAGACCCCGGGCATACTCGAGTTCGCAAAGTACGAGTGGGACTTCGGTACCGATGGCCTCACCATCTCCATAAAGTTCATCCCGTACTTCTCGATTGGCCTCGGCATAAAGGGTCTAGCCTCCGCCTCCGTTAAGGTCGCGGCCACGTTGGCCATCTTCCTTGGCTTTGGCACCCTCGGCATTGCGCGGGACAACAAACCCAACCTGCCGTTGCCGCACGTTACGATGGGCGCGAGCATCAATGGCACCGTTGTGGTAGAGATTTGGCTCATCGTGTACGAGATTCCCCTGAGCAAGGGGAACAAGGGCTGGGGCTGGCCAAAGCTCTATGACAACTGGCGTAAGGAGCCGTGGAACACCTCACCCGAGGGTGCCTTCCGTGGCCAGGCGGAGGTCGAGAATCTCCAGCCCATGGCCGACGACGAATCCCTCGAGGACTTCATGCGGGGCGGTACCGTCATCGATGAGGGTAGCCTCAACGGCGTTGCCGAGACAGTCGCGGTGGGCGCAGGCATACCGGCCCAGAGCGAGGACCTCGCAGCGATGGCAGAGGACGAATACGACGAGTTCGAGTACATCGAAGATGACAGCCTGGAATTCTCCGACGACGCATGGGCTGCCGTGTTTGACGAGGACTATCACGAGGCAACCGAAGACAACTCCGAAGACGACTACCCGTATCCGAGCATGGACATCTGGTACCTGTCGTGGTCTGAGATCAAGGACAAGTATGAGGGCGTTTCTTCCCTGTCTTCCCAAGACGACCAGAAGTCGCAAGCACCTGAGTCGAGCGGTACGGGCGCATCATCCAATAGGGCGGCAGGATCTTCATCTCTTACTGAGGAGGCGATGGAGGAAGATGGCGCAACGGGCACCGTTTTGACGACGGAGAGCGCGTCTCATGCCGAAGAGCCGATGAAGGAAGACGACCTCGCGAGTACCGGTACGGTAACTCCGTCCGTTGCCTTGGCCGAAAGCTCGCTCTCGCTCTCGTCTGGCGAGGTGTCGGGGAGTGGCGACGGCAATAGCGAGGGCGAAACGGACGCAAAGAACCCGGAGTCCGACCAGCAGCAGCCCCAACAGTCCGATGGCAGTGACGCGGCGGATTCCGCTCTCACTTCCGAGGACGCCATGGGAGCACGGGGGACTGAGCAAGGCGCACAGAACGATGCGGCTGGCAACGACGGTTCCCAGCCGAAGTCGGACAGCGAGGCGGCTTCCGGCGAGCCGGCCCTCACGGCGCAGGCCAATACGACAAAGCGAATGATACCCAAGGCCAACAGCCGCAGGGTGGGAGATCACGAGTATCAGAACATCGTCTTGGGGTCCAGCATCAAGGAGCGTGGCCCGGAGCTCGGCCTCGTACCGGAACAGGACGTGCGCCTCATGTCGGGTGTTCTCTCCGATACGCGCAGCAAGGTGGTCACAATACGGGGTACCACCGCATTTGGCAGGCCGGATTACTTTACGTTTTTGTTCCGTCTGGGTACCGTGGACTTTGGCAGCGACGGCACCAGGTCGCGCGTCATGTTCTCCCTGCTCGATGCAAAGCACGGTGCCAACAACTATAACCACTACATCGACTTCGCATACTCCAAGGAGAAGCGCGGTCTTTCGTGGAAGCCCGGCTACGACGAGTATCGTCCTGGCTTCAACTCGTTTACGTTCGTAACCAAGAGCGACACCAAGCGCGCCGACTACTTCGACTACGACTTCGACATGTACGTGGAGAATCTCAAAGGTCGGAGGGGCGATACGGTCGCGTGTTTACACCTCGTAATCATCTCGGGCCACGATCGCTCATCGGTTGCTGGGGTCCTCACCAATCCCGTCATTACTTACCTGTGCTATATCATACTCATCAATCGAGGCAACATGCTCGCTAACGAGAACGTCATCAATGTGTCGGGTTGGGCAAACTTCGCTCGTACCGTGCAAATCGGCGACCTCTTTAGCAAGACCCAAGTCCTCAAGGACTACCCGGCGCACAGCATTACCTGCCCAAAGATCAACGCCATCACCGACACCCCGGCCGACGAGAGGCGCAACCCGATTGAGGGACCTGCGAGCAGCTCGCTCATGATTACGTTCCTCGACCGTGCTGCCAAGTCGCCCGAAGAGGTGCTTTCGAACGATCCGTCACGAGTCGGAATCTATATGGGCGTCATGTTCGCGGGACTGGGCACGACGCAGTCTCTAACCATCGTGAAGGCGGATGACCTCTGCAGGGACACTAGGATCACCGACTGCACGGTTCGCGAGATGACCTGCTCCGGGCGTCTTTCCACGCTGGAGGGCAACACCCTAAAGAACAAGCACCTCGTCATGTTCAAGGGAGGCAAGAAGTCCGAGTACTTCTTTCTGGAAGCTCACGCCAACGTGCGACACAAGGGCTCAAAGAAGATGGTGCGCAATCCAAAGTACAACGAGGGCGACCCCAGGCAGAGCCCCCAAGACGAGTACATCATCGTGGGAACGGATGACTACTATGCACCCGAAATCGTCTCGATCAAGCGCTATCAGGTGGGCGACGATGTCGTGCTGCCTAAGCTCATCGACTGGCCTGGCCACGAGGAGTATCTGACGTCGAGCGAGGGAAGGCTGCAACAAGTTTGGTGGGAGGACGTGGACACCGACAATCCCACGCTCAAGTCAGCTGACGCCGGACCGAGCGGCTTCGAGATTACGGGCTTTGGAGTAGATCCCACGGGCAACTTCATATACTATCCCAGCAGTCGCGAGGGCGTGCCAGGGTATGATGCCGCGAGTGAGGGACAGCTCAACGAGAGCGGGGAGTACATAGAGCCCGAGTTCAAAGAGAGCGATGCCGTCGCCGACTATCGCATCATGGCGTGCAAGCTGCATGGGGGCAGATTCAGCGAGCCATTCGTGTTTGCCGAGCTCGACCACCCCGTGGACCTAGTGGAACTCGTTTCTTCGACGCCCGCCTGCATGGCGTTCGTTGCCACGAGCGTGGTCGACGGCATGAGCGGCAAAGGTGACATCTGGTATACGGCCATGCCCAACGTGCGCAGCATCACGATGCTCGCGTGCGAGGCCTTGGGAGAGTACGTGTTCCCAGGCGAGAAGGCCGTGCTCAAGGTGAGTGTGCGCAACGACGGCAACACGTACCTTTCGGGCTTCACGGCAAGGATGCGCGACCTCACCGCGGGCACTACGGGTAGCGAGGAGGTACGTGTCACGTTCGATGCGGCTACGCTCATGCAGTCTGCTTTCAACCCGCTCGTGGAGGGCAGCACAATCGGTGAGCTGCAGAACGTGGAACCCGACTACTCTTTGGCACCCGGCAAGTCTGCGGTGTATCAGGTGGAGTTCACCGTCCCCAACGACTGGAAGGGCACAAAGAAGGTGACCGTGCTCGCGAGCGATGCGACCGTTGCGGACTCCGACAGGGGCATCGTTGCTGCCTCCGAGGATCTGCTTACCGCCATGAGCGAGGACGGTTATGGTGACGATTTGTACGCGCAGGCCGAGGAAGTCTACGCCTATGACTTCGAATGGCCCGACGAAGAAGCGCCGTACGACAACCTCGACGTCATCGAGTTTGAGGATGAACTGTTCTATGACGCGCCAATCCAGGTGCCAACTGACGGAGGCGGGGTGGCGAACGCCGACGGGAGTCAGGGGACGGAAGGCAATACTGGGCTAACGACGGGGGTCACGACGGAGGTCACGCGTCAGGCGACGCCGCGTACGGCAGACGGCTTGACGCTGGGTCCTGTCGCCACAGTCGCCGGTGCCGCCGGTGCCGCGATGATTGCCTACTCCCGTCGCAGGGCTCGCATCGAGAAGGAACTGCGAAATCGTGGCATCGACCTCGACGACTGACGTTGTCACGCCACATCGGCCGTAATAGTGTTTTGTCGTATATCACTGATTGAGGTGAAACGGAGTCTCCCAGGAGTGGAACGGAGTTCCCCGGGAACTCCGTTCCGAGCTCTTCAAACGAGGAGACTTGTATGCAAGCTGCCCAATGAGACGGTAAGCAGAAAGGAAAGCCCATGATAATTACCGCCTTCAATCCGCTCATCGTTTCCACTCACGCCGAAGAGATCATCGCACTGGTCTCTTGACCGACATCTTTCGAGATAAGAGAATGTATGCACATATACAATTGGGCTATCGGGGTTCTGCCACGACAATGACAGACGCAAACTAGAATCCAAGGAAGTCTAGTCACGCCGACAGAGGATTGCGAAGGCAAGTGAGAAACATTCACGAATTACGGAAGCTGCTCCTGTATGCGGGAGTAGAGGAAGATGAGTACAAAGAGCTGCTCCCCAACATCCATGAAGAGAATCGGATGCTGTTAAGCAGGTTTTCGCTGCTTGCTGCTGTGATGTTTTTTGCGCTTTTTGCCGTGAGCATGCTTTCTAACGGCTTCACTACGGTCAACATTACGACATACCTGTTTTGCTGCATCGCAATGCTGGTCGTACTGTTTTGCTCACGTGTTGTTTTACCCAGGTATCCTGCGCTCGTCATGGTGCTTGTCTACGTGTTCGAAATCACGCTCTATGTATTTGGTACCCACATCTCGATGCTTCACGCAGATAAGCCTGCTGTGTCGGCAGTTGCCTTTTTGCTGGTGAGTCCGTTGCTCTTTTATGACCGCCCCATTAGGCTCTCTGCCCTCATTGCGGTAGTGGTTGCAGCCTTCTGTAGAGCAGTCATTCGTTTCAAGGCACCTGATGTGGCGGAAAGCGATGTCTGGAATATGGTCACGTTCGGTATCGTGGCAGTTGTAACCACCGTGTTTATGATGAGCATAAAGATTCGAGCGCTCGCACAATCCAGACAGATTGAATACATGGGGCAGACCGATTTGCTGACTGGGGCCAAGAACCGGAACTATTACGAGAATCGACTGCGAGAATATCCCAAGACGTGCACCTCTAACTTGTGTTGCATTTACGCTGATGCGAATGGCCTACACGAGATGAACAACAAGCATGGGCATGCTGCAGGTGACAAAATGCTGTGTGAGGTTGCGGAGGCAATCCAGCGTCGCTTTGGCGAGGAGGATACCTACCGCATCGGTGGCGATGAGTTCATCGCTTTTCGGACGGATGGACAGCAAGAGGATTTGGCTTTGGAGGTTGACCAGCTGAGGCGGTCGCTGAGCCAGAAGGGCTATCATGTATCTTTTGGAATCGCCATGTGCGAGAAAGCAGAAGACATAATTGACATGCGCGACCTTGTCAATGAGGCCGAGGCCAACATGTTTGCCGATAAGCAGGAATTCTATCGCAAGTCCGAGAATGATCGGAGAAGTCGATAAGCACCAGCGCGAATATGGTTCGCACAAACACATGATGCATGACGAAAGGGCGGCACCTTGACGAAGGGGTGCCGCCCTTGGGGAACTTACGCTTTCTTGCGTGTAATGACAGCTGCTATTAGGGTGCCGACGGCTAAGGCGGTTATCGCTAGAGAAGAGACAGACGTGCCATCGCTCGTGCTGGGGGTAGCCGTCCTGGTTGTCCCGCTCGTCCCGGTTGAGCCGGTCGTCCCGTTCGTGCCGGTCGTCCCATTTGTGTCGGGCGACTCGCTCGTTTCACCTGCGTCGTTATCTTGGGTGCCCTCTGGAGCCGATCCGTTCTTTTGGGCATCCTTGTATGCGAGCAAATAGGTCGAGAAGAGGCTTGACTCACCGGTGAGGATGTCCTGAGTTCCTCCAGCAATCTCGACTGCCTCGCCACCGTGAGCTCTGAGCAGGTAGTACGTGCGGCCATCGGCGCGCATCGACTCGGGTGTCTCCACCGAGAGCTTGAGGGGGACCGGGATGCTCTCTAGCTTCGTCTCGACCCCGCCGACGATCTTTGCCAGCGAGATGTCGAGCCACACGCGATCGGTTGCTTCCAGCTCTCTGAGCTTGGCGGCTAGTGCCTCCCTTTCTGTATCGGATGCGTCGGCGGCCTCGATGAGGTTGACGGTGAGCTTGAGTACTGCACCCTGCTTGATTTCCTCTGGGGTAAATATGAGAAGGCCTGCCTCATTGAAGTTGTCAACCGTGACCTTGGGTGCACCCTCTCCGAGTACGACCTCGGTCACGAGCGAACCCTCCGACCAGAGCGCCAGGGCGGTCATGTCGTAGTACACAGGATCCGTTGCAGGATCGTATGCCGTCAGAGTCTTACCATCGACGACCACAAAGTCATCGTTCAGCTTCTGAAGCTCCTGGCGCACCGACTCGCTGTCAAAATCTCCGTCCTTGATGTCCTCAAACTCCTTGCGCACCGACTCGCCGTCAGGATCATCTTCCTTGTTGTCAGCAAGCGCTTGGAGCAGCCATTCCTTGTACTCCTCGAGCTCGTCGGGACTCATCTGATCCGTAACGTCCTCGTACCAGCCCAAGAATGTGTGCCCCACCCATACGGGATCCTCAGGCTTCACCGCCACGTCCCCGCATGTCACCTCTTGGCTCTTTGGATTCACGTCGCTGCCGCCGTTGCTGTCGAAGGTGACGGTGCAGGGAATCTGGCTCCACAGCCCGTAGACCGTTGCGTCCTGCGTGATGGGCGCGTCGAAGTCGAACGGTATGCTCAGGCCGCTGTCGGCAAACCAGTCGACCTGATTTAATCCAGCCCAACCATCGGCTTCGATGTCCGTGGCCTTGGTGCCGCCGAGCACTTTTTGTTGGAATACTTCGTCGCCATCTTCGTCCACAAAGGTAACCGTGTACTCCCGCGGTTTCCAGCGCGCGCGAAGCGTGATGTCTTCGACTACGTTCTCCGCTTCGAAGTCGAAGGGCTCGTAGAAGTCGTTATTGTCGGTCACCCAATACTCATCGCGCAGAATCTCGTCATTGCGATAGTTATTGGCCGTCTCTTCGTCGATGTCCTCCTCGACCAAAATCCACCATCCGGCAAAGTCGCAGCCGGCCATCGTGGGCGCCTTTGGTTGGGTGGCCTTGGCACCATACGTCACAGTCTCGTCGTTGATTTTTGGGGTTCCTCCGTTGACATCGTATGTTACGGTGCAGGTGGTTGGCAGCCAACGCGCGTAAAGTGTGAGGTCGCCCCTCACGGGCGTCTCGGTAAACGCAAAGGGAACGCGCACGTGGTTGTCGTCAGTCGTCCAGAACGTACCGCCGAGGTCAGAATCGTTGCGTACCTGTGCCAGCGTGGCAGTGTCGAGCGACCCATCCGCTTTCTGTACGTACCACCCACCGAACGTCATGCCGTCCTTGGTCGGCTTGGTCTCGGGTTCGCGGACGTGATTCCCAAAAAACACGTGCTGCGCATTTGGCGAAGGATTGCCGCCGTTTGCGTCGAACGAGACCGTATACGACTTGGGCGTCCACTTGGCATAGATTGCCGTATCCTCGGTGATGGGAGCGTCAAAGTCGAACTCCTCGGTAAGGTCCTCGTCAGCATACCAGCCACCAAACAGATAGCCGTCTTCTGCCGCCAGCTGGGGTTCTGCAGGACGTGCGACCTTCTGACCATACGGAATGATTTGGATGTCAGACGCCTCTCCGTCATCGTCGACAACGTAGACAAAATACTCTTCGGGCTGCCACCCGGCATATAGGTCATAGTCGTTGGTAATGGTCGTGTCGAAGCTAAACAGGCTGCTCTCGTCGCAGTCTTCGTCCATATACCATCCCGTGAAGTTATGACCTGTCCGTGTTGGCCATACGTCGGGCTCTTGTGCCTTGTCGCCGTGAGTGACCTGCTGGGATGTCGGCGCGCCATCGCCTCCGTTGGCGTTGAAGCTCACGGCGTGGTTGACGGCGTCCCATCGGGCATGAAGCGCGGTGTCCTTCAGAATCTGATCGGAATCGGGGTCGTATTCGACGCGAACAACCCAGGCTCCGTTTTCCTTCGTCACCCAGAACCACGGGTTGAGCTCGGGATCGCCCTGGATGGCGGCCGCCTCTTCGTCGGTCATCTGGCCTTCCAGATCAAGGTCCCTGTACCAACCATCGAAGGTGTAATCCTGCTTCGTTGGTTCGCTGGGCAGCTCGATGTAGTCGCCGTAGATGCATGAGACGACCTGCGGATTGACCTCCGTGCCACCGTTGCTGTCGAAGGTGACGCTGCACGTGTTGAGCTTCCATCGGGCCGTGAGAGTCATGTCTGACGTGACCGGTGACGTAAAGTCAAAGAAGCTACCCGACTCGTCCGCATGCCAGCCTTCAAATGTGCAGTTCTGTCGCGTGGGGTCGTTGGGCCTGGTCACCGTCGATCCATGCTCGACGATCTGCTCGTCCACCTTGCCGCCGCCGTCACTGTTGAATGTTACCTTATGTTGACAAGCCCACTTGGCATAGAGCGTAAGATTGCCCTGAAGCGGCGTATCAAAGTCGTACTGGTCTCCTGTGCAATCGGCAGACGTGTACCACCCACCAAATGTGTGCCCCTCACGAACGGGGTCGGCAGGCCTCGTGGCCGTAGCGCCTTCTTCAGACTCAATCGATTGGGTCTCTACGGCACTGCCACCATTGGTGTCAAAGACAACCGTCCACTTGTCCAATGCGATCCAGCGTGCCTTGAGCGTGAGGTCATCCATCACTGGGGTGTCGAAGTCGTACGATGCGTCGCCGTCGAGCACCCACCCCGCAAACGCGTAGCCGTCGCGCGAGGGGTCTGCGTTCGGCCATGTGAGTTGTTCGCCATGCGTTACATGAACCGGGTCAGGCACGTCCACAACTTCATCGCCATTTTCCTCAAACGTTACCTTATGCTGCACCGGGCTCCACTTGGCGTAGAGGATAAGATTGTTGTTAATGGCTGTATCGGCAAAGCCAAACTGGCTTCCTGTGCATGCGGGATCGGCAAACCAGCCACCAAACTCGTAGCCCTCGCGCGTAAGAACGTTGCTGGGACTTTGCGCCATCTTTCCGTTGATTATAAGCTGTGCGCTGACCTCTGTGCCGCCGTCGCTGTCGAAGACGACGAGCCATGTCTGAGGCTCTTCCAACCAGTGCGCGGTTAGCGTGAGGTTGTCCATAACCGGGGTGCCGAAGTCGTAGGGCGTGTCTCCCTCGTACCAGCCCGTAAAGATGTAGTTCTCGCGGGTGGGGTCGTCCTCCGGCTCCGTGGCACAAGATCCATGGGCGACTCTTTGCGAAGTCACGAGGCTTCCTGAATCGCTGTTGAATTGTACCTGGTAAGATTTGATGATCCACTTCGCGTGGAGTACGAGGTTGACCGACACGGGAGCGCTAAAGTCGTACTGGTTGCCTTCAAACGAACTGTTCGCATACCAGCCATCGAACGTGTAGCCCTCACGTTCGGGGTCGTCAGGATTCGTCGCATGCTGGCCGCTCGAAACATTTTGCGTCGGAACTGGCGTTCCGCCTGCCGTGTCGAACGCGACGACCCACGACTCGGGTGCGGGCTCCTGGACCCAACTTGCCTCGAGGGTCAGATTGCGCGTAACCGGGGCACTAAAGTCATACGACGACCCACCTTTGATGTCCCAACCGACGAAGATAAAGCCACTTCGGGTGGGGTCTGTGTCGGGGCAATTGACTTGTTGCCCATGCTCTACGGTTATCTCCTCGGGCATGTTTCCGACGTCTACGTCGTTTGCGTCGAACGAAACGATGTATGAGTTGGGTGTCCATTTCGCATGGAGGGTCAGGTTGTCGGTGACGGTCGCCCCGTCAAAGTTGTATGGGTCGCCAGTGTACTCAGCGTTGGCGAACCAGCCGCCGAACGTGCAGCCTATGTGTGTGGGGTCTGGGGGGCTGGTTGCCGTTTGAGCGTCGGCGACGGTTTGCGTTTGGACCGGCGTGCCACCGTGACTGTCGAAGTTGACCGTCCACGTCTTTAGTTGGATCCATCGCGCCACGAGCATAAGGTTAGCCGTGACGGCGGAGGCGAAATCGTAGACAACGTCACCCACGTACCAACCCGCGAACACATGGCCCTCGCGCGTGGGGTTGGCGGGTTTTGTGGCCTGTTTGCCACAGGGGATGCTTTGCGGCTCGACTGTGCTGCCACCTGCGCTGTCAAAGCTGACCGTGCGCATGTCTGGCGTCCACTTGGCA
>CADAAU010000039.1 GCA_902786015.1 uncultured Coriobacteriaceae bacterium | reverse complement strand
AGGCATCACGCAGCTTCATGTTCGGGCTCATGGCAAGTGGATTCCCATACAGTTTGCGGGTGACGGTGTCCTGAGGCTTTTGCAAATATGTTTGGCATTGCTGGATATGCTCCCCAAGATGCTTCATAGCTGCAGGATCGGGTGCTTGCGGGGACGGCCGCGCGGGCGCTTGGGCGGCTTCGGCGGGACCGGCTGCGGGAGGAAGACCTCCCGCTTGAGCTGGTCGCGCGAGTAGTATCCCGCGCAGCAGTCGGCGAGCAGCGCCGTCGTGGCGTCGCGGCCGCGGTGGGAGTAGCGCCACGAGAACTCGTCGGCGTAGGACTGGAGGCGCGTGAGTGGCAGGCCGTGTGTGTTTGAGCACGTTGATTTTTCGGAAATGTGCAAGCCGTTTTTTCGGGTTTGAGCACATGCATACATACGATCATTGATGCGTTTCGCGAAAGCGAAACGAGGAGACGCTGGGCAGAGAGCTTTGTGAGACGACGACGTTTGCGCTGCTGTGAGACGTGCTGGACGCGAGAACTCGGCTCACGCGAGCTTGTGGGCGAGGTGGCTACGATCACCTTCTGAACACGTTATCGGAATCCAGATGCACGGGGTAAGGATGCTCAAACCCGAAAACGAAACGTGCACATACACACCGTGGAAGGTCCCGAGCGCCCAGGCCTCGAAGTCGGGGATGACGTGGCGGGCGGTCGGCAGGCTGGCGTCCGGGTCGGACCCGTCGAACTTCCGCCGGTCGAGCCCGGGGAACCCCCTGAGCCCGGCCCCTATCGACGGGAGCCCGTCTGCGCGCACGTGCGCCGAGCGGCCTATGTGCTCCTCGGCGAACCTCCTGTACGTCGCGCCGGAGCGGTCGGGCACCGCGCGCACGACGCAGCGGCCCCTCCCGCCGCGCGCCCTCCGCGCCGCGCAGATCATGGGCTGGCCGTCCGTGCCGCGCCCCGACCTCCTGCCCCTCGACCTGTCGCGCGAGTCGAGGAAGAAGTCGTCGAGCTCACCTCACCCGAGAGCACGTCGGAGGCACTCCGATCTGGCCATCGCGCCCCTCAGCCTCTCCAGCACGAGGCCCGCCGTGACCTCCGAGACCCCCACCTGGGCGGCGAGCTCCATCGCCGAGACGCCGCGCTTCGAGCGCGCGACGAGCCAGATCGCGTGGAACCAGCGCCTCAGGCCCACCTTCGAGTGCTGCATGCAGGTGCCGGCCGTCACCGAGAGGTGGCGCGAGCACCTCGTGCACTGCCACGTCCTGTTGCGGCCCGCGACGGGGGAGCAGCGCGCGTTGCCGCACTCGGGGCAGGCCCAGCCCCCGGGCCACCCCGCCTCGATGACCCTCCTCTCGCAGCTGCGCTCGTCCGGGTACCTCGCCAGCATCTCGTGCAGGCTCCCCATCTCGCCGTTCTCCGCCCGGACCTGGCGTCGCCTCATGCTCCCCATCGTCGCCTATATATGTGTCAAGCCGAAGGCTCCTCCCGCCTTCAGGGCAAGCCTACCTCGGTCCGGGGACATGAATCACCTGCGACTATGAAGCATCTTGGGGAGCATAATACGCAAAGAATGCGCAAAGGTGTTCTGATTGGGTTTAGTTTACGTCTCTGGTGTAAAGGCTAGACATCTCATGTGTTGTCGCAAGCGTTCTGCTGTGAAGGATGGGCATATTGCAACAATGCCAGGGTTTGATGCGGTGCCTCTCTTTCGGAGGACGGCGTCATAAGCTCGGTATGCGTTTGGTACAATGCATTGCACAAAGCTGTTGGAGTCATTGTCGCAGACAAGGAGCGTCGTATGCGAATTGGACTAAGCAGAGTGGCGGCTGTTAAGCATGCAGACGTGGAAATTGACGGAATCACGGTTATCGCAGGCGCAAATGATACGGGAAAGAGCACCGTGAGCAAAGGGCTATGGTGCATGTTCGACTCGTGCTATAAGTATGAACAGCAATTCGACATGTTCAGGAGGGATGCGATTAGGGACGCTGCCCGCGCGATGATTCCCCGTGCCAACAGCATGCGTGCCTTGGGTCCCGTGATTGCGGATTGGGTCGCTGACGGGCTTTGCGAAAACTTGGACGTGCTTCGACATGACGACACACAATTCTTCGATATCGTTCTGTCCGCGAGCGGGAGGTTCACGAGACTTGACGATTCGTTCGGCAAGACTCTCGATAGACAAAGCCTTGAGCCACTTTACCAAGAGGTCAAGAGGATTATCGCCTATGACGATGCAAGACTCATGAGCGGCGTGGTACAGACGAACTTCCTTTCGGAGTTCTCTCATAGGTTTTGCAACGTCGATGAGACAGACGGCACCACCTCCGTAACCCTTACGATACAGAATCAGAATATGGTGGCAGAAGCCGCAAACAATACGGTGCTGTCAGTGATTTCTCCATTGCACCTGGACGTAAGGGCAATATACATAGATGACGAGTCCATTTTGGATGGGGTCGCACGAAACGTTAGCGCTCCAAGGTACTCAAGGGGGCTTTTGGACGAGGACCGACATCAGCGCCTGAGGACACTACTACGAAAGACGCAAAGAGACGATGGCAATCTACTGAGCACATTAGTGACTACTGACGTCTTGTCGGAGGTGTTTTCGCGGATTAGTAAGGTTATGCCTGGCGATTTTATGCGTGACAACGGGGAGCTGATGTATACGCCCGATGGCTACGTGGGATCGATAAACGCGAGTGGTATGTCGGCGGGAATGAAGATATTTGGTATGTTGAGCTTGCTCTTGCGCAACGGCTCAATTGAGCGGAAGAGCGTGGTCATTCTAGACGAGCCGGAAATTCATTTACATCCCGAGTGGCAGATTGCTTTTGCGGAGGCCATCGTGCTATTGCAGAAGGCGTTTGACCTCCACATTATGCTAACCACACACAGTCCTTACTTTCTTAGGGCCATACAGGTGCATGCTGCCAAGCACTCCATGGCAACTAGGTGTCGTTACTACCAGTCAATGCGCGAAGGGAAGTGGTGTACGCTCCGCGACGTTACAGATTGCACAGAGAAGATTTTTGACAGTCTGGTAAGGCCGTTTGAAAGACTCGAAGCGGAGGTGAGCATTCTATGACTGTGACCAAGTCTAGATGCATTGCGGATTATCCTATCCTGGCCGCCTGCGCAAGTGATTTGCATGCCTGTTCGAAGGATGACTCAGAAAAGTCAAGCCCAGAGTTTCTTTTTGACGAGGAGGGAGTGTTCGCCATAAATTTTGATGGTGTTATGCAGCGCTTATGTGAAGAAGCTAAAAACGATGACGAGTCTGAGGCCATAGGTGTGGCTCGGTCAGTTGATGCGCTTTACGTTGGCACGAACAGCGACTCGTGGAACGAGACGATTTCGCTTATCGAGTTCAAAAATGGCAACCTTCGAGAGAGGCGGAGACGGGCTCTGAGCAAGCGAGAGCGGGCGGTGTTTGCGCATGGGCTAGCAGAAGCCATCGATGGCCTGCTGTTGCGGAAGGTCAGCGACATCGGCTGGCCAGCCTACGAAGAATTGAGCGAGCCGATTGAGCGTGAGATAGAAAGCTTTGTGGGCATGCATCTCGATAAGGGTGGTGACGGCACGGCTCGCATGGGGGAGCCTCATCATAAAGGTGATTATTTCGCAATCGAGACGATAAAGACTAAGGCCGCATGTAGTGCGTTGGCACTACAGCGTGTATTAGATGTGCCCATTAGTTTCATTAAAGAAAACGTTGATTTTGTATTGGTCTATAACCCAGATCGTAACCCTGAAACTGCGGATGACATTGATCCCGGGGATGACAGAGCTGTTCCCAGCATCCCATCGATAGACTCCAAACTACCTCTGATGCTTGCGAGCTGTGCAAAAAGACCTCTTAGGCGCTTTGGCCTCCGAGAGACGCTCGGTGCTTTTTTCCATGATGTTATAGCGTGCACTCCAGAAGAGCTACGACGCTATTTGACATCGCAGTGATGACCAGCTTCGAGATCTCCGCAATTCCGTCGAGGGACACGCTACCACTGCGGGTTTTATGGTGGTTAACCTACGTCCTGTGCAAAGGTCCCAATCCACAGTGTCTCGCGGCACACGATCGGAATGCCCAAGGGCAAGCCGCTCGCCTTGGCATCGAGGCTGGTTTTCTCCGCATTGGAACAGGGGCATGCATCGAAACTACTTCGCCTGCATCGTGAGCATGCGCAGAAGGCGAAAGAAAAACGAAATGCCTGAACCCTTATGTGAATAACCAGGCTGTACCATGGATGATTATTGTCAAGCATGGTAATGGGTGTAGTTATGAGGGAGACGATGATGTGCGACCATGCAGTTTCCGGGGATTCGAGTCGTCGAGTTAGGTTTTATTCGCTGAACGACCTCTCTCTGGGCTCAAATTACGACCGAGCAAAAGACGTGCTTTCGAGTCTTGACGAGCACGAAGAGATGGGCGTTCTCGATGCGATCGAGCTGTATGAGTGTTTTCTGCTCATAGATGCGGGATGCCGCCCATCAGAGGAGAGCGACGAGTCATACAGAACACTGCTCGCAGCCTCAAAGCGCGCCAAGGGGCTAGCATACAGAACAATGCGCCATCACTTGGAGAGAGACGGGTTCGGGCAGATCCTACAGGTGGCGGAATCATGCCATGGCTACGGCACGAGGGCCTGGACGTTGCTTGGGAAGTGCGATGCATGCAGCATCGTTACCGCAAAGGAGTTTGTGGCGGCATTGGAGGCCAAACTGTGGCGAATTGTCGATGCCTGTAGGGCAGTGTGGCCATCGCATGAGTTCCCCAATGAGCTACGCGATGCCCTTGTGCGTCATCCCGAGGTTTCGGCGGAGCCAATCATCTCGTTTTGTGCAGTTAGATTAACAGGTCCAAAAGAGAGCTTCCGCTTGCCCGATGTGCTCACAAACGATGACGTCTGCGGAATTGTGAAGTCGTATGTATCATCGGATGATGCAAACCTGAACTACGTACGTGCCGCCGACAGCTGGCCCTCCAACTGCCGCTATAGTCTGTCTAATAAGACTCGCTCCCATATAAGGAAAAGGTGTCGCGCTCTAACCGACGAGCTGTTTGCCCAGGGGTCTAGCGTCTTGTTTGGCATGGAGGTTCGCTTTGACCCCGAGCAACGAGAGTGTGTCAGCGTGCGTATAGCCGGCAGAAACGTTTGCTACTCATACGGCATGGAATGGCTCGAGAAGACCGCTGACAATCCCTCGATACTGAACAACCTAATCTACGTATTTCATTTCGTAGACGAAAACCATCTGATTGCGACACAGTCAAACGGACGCTACGAGTCCGTTTTCATGTCAATGCTCATGCATCCCAAGACCGAGTACACCCAGACACTTCAGTCGCAGATGGAACAGTCTCGTGTGCTTGCGTCGCTGCAAGGCTATCAGCTTTTTCTGCTGAAGCACGGCAAGAGCATTGAATCGGTTATAGGTTGGTATTTCAATACTTATGTCTTGGAACATCTTGGTATTGAGGGCTTTCGAATCTGCATGCCCTCTGACGCCACGTCGTTCCGAGAGAAGTGCAAGCTCGTCTCATCTGAGATAGAGAGAGTGCTTAAGCTATTTACCCTATACGTTGAAGACGGCTATATCGATCAGGACCGTTATATATTTGAGACGTTTGGTGGGTTCGGTAACGTGCCCTCGCTATTGCCGACGAAGTATGTGCGTGGTAAAGGCCGGGACTACGAGACCGAAACGCACCTCCTCTTCTCGGACCAGAGCATGGTTCATGTCGCCTCGGTGGGTGAGGACGGGTCGTGCTTCTTCAAGCAGGTCTCAATGAATGTAATTCACAACAGCGCGATGCCAGCGTGGGGGCGTCCCGGCGTTGATTATCTGCTTGAACATCATTGTGTCTGCGTGGAGGATGACGTCATACGTCCGACCGAGAAAATTGGGGGGTTGAAGGCGGTGTGGGACAACGGATCCTTCCCGATGCGTGCGGCTCCAGAGTCGCATGGTCTAAAGATGGTGCGTGTTGCTGTGCCGTGGAATCCTGATCGCATAGCCCTTGTAGTGTCCCCACCGACAAGGGAAACGCTGAACCACATCGTTGCTGAGGGGGAGTTCGAGGAGTACTCGGCGCTCTTTTCCGATCGTGAAGCGGAATACCTGAGCTATGTGTACGACAAGCGCTGCTTTTCCGAATCAGCCATGGCGCTCAGGGACAAATACGCTCACGCTTCGGACACGTCGGAAGACCCGAATGATAAGGAGGCTCAGGGGGACTACCTGCTACTCCTCTACGTGTTGCTATGTGTTTTGCTCAAGATAAACGACGAGCTTGTTGTGCATAAGGGAATTGAGCTAAATACCGAATTTGAAGACTGGCCACTGGCGGGGATTTCGAAAGAAACTTCGTGTTGATTTACATAAGGACGTGATGTCGATTCCCGCAACTTTCACTCTACGCTAGACAGGGTAGTACGAGGTCCTCCCCGGAAACAAGCAGGCGCTGAGGAACTACATAAGGCAACTGTGCGAGACCGACTAGGTCGTGGAGCCGGAGGCGCGCCGGCGTCCCTACGACTACGTGAATGAGGTCCCATTGCAAAACCCACGACGGGCTTTGCAATGGGCGGTTGGAAACTGGTCGAGCGAGATATCGTCAGTCTTCTATTGATTCCCATTCCTCAACCCACATCCCGCGCAAAGGTCCCAATCCACAGTGCCTCGCAGCACGCTATCGGAGTACCTGCCAGTGCCATCAGACACAGGTGAGTCGAAGACTCTGTCCTCTACAAATCCGTCTGGGAACTCGAGTGGAATTCTCATGCACGTGATGCGGGAGCTTTTGGTTCCCAAGGTCAACTTTCTCACCTTGGCAACGAGCCTGACTTCCTTCTCGTAGGACCATGAGCCATGCTTCGTGACTTCTGCGATTACATCGAATGCCCGTCGTGTGAGCCTCACCCTTGCATCGTCGCCCATGGACCTTCTGATCTCGATTTCGTCTTCACCAAGGCTTTTGAAGTAAAGCACGTCTAAGAGACTTATGTCGATCTCCTTTCTCTCAATCACTGCGATTAGCTCAAACTTGCCGTTTCTGAACTCTCCAAACTCGTATCTGTCGGCTGCCATCGCTCTTCGCAATGTATCGCGATCGAAGTTGATCATGGCGCCGTTGCCATCATGTCCTCCGTATAGCATCCACATAGCGACGCTTTCCTCCGTCGAGGATGAGAGGCGGGCGCCGAACCTCTTGAATCCCGAGAAAGGGGGGTTGAAGCGCTCCCTGTCGAATGTGTCGTTCCACGATGAGCCGTCTGTAAGGTATAGGGCAGACTCGTTGATTATCGTTTCGATTCGACGTCTCGTTGCGTAGTGCCGATAATTCTGGTGATTGCACCCCTTATTAGCCAGATAGGAGAGCAACGCGTCGTACTCGCCGAGGTGCTCAAATGATTCGGAGTGAGCGAGCCAATCATTCGCGGATATTGTGAGTTCGAAGTCTCCCAGCAACTCCTTCAGTTTCTTGCCCGTTTTGCCGATTTCGGCGTCTGTAATCATGGGAGAGTCCCTCCGTTGCTTGGTCCAATGTATGTAATATTATCGTTACATATGCAGCTCGTGAGAGTGCCAGTGATTCAATTCCAAGACGCTTCTCTGTTCTTTTGCTCAGTTAAAGTTGGTCCCGCAACAATTGGAGTTCTCTCATGCCGTCCATTGCCCCGCCGTTCCTCTACAAGTACAAGTCGCTTGTGGACGAGGAGGATCTTCTTCGAACTATCGAAATTATTTGGTCGAACAGAATCTTTGCGTCACCGCTTGATAATCTCAACGATCCCATGGAGGGGAAGGGGGTTGTCCCCGGCTCTGGATTTGCTGGAATCTCACGGTTAAGAGCGATCGGCCGTCTTCCCAGTCGCTTTAATACTGGCCTCGAGAGTTGTCGAGTCCTGAGCTTGAGCGAAACCCCTGTCAGCCCTCAGATGTGGACGTACTATGGTGGGTGTTACAAGGGCGTTTGTTTGCGGTTTGGTCGGCTGCCCTTTGTGGTGGAGCCCGTTAGGTACGCGCCAAGGCCATACATGGTTGGCGATTTGGCCGCGGCCTCAAGGGACAACTTCGATGTGACGAAGGCTCGTCTGCTTACCAAGCATTCCGATTGGTCCCACGAGCTTGAATGGCGTGCCGTGTTCCGGGAAGGCGAGGGCCCTCTCGTCGAGATCGGAGACGATAATCCCTGCGCCGTAATTGTGGGGCACAAATGCGAGGAAAGCGCGGTGCACGAAATCAAGTCTGCCTGCTCGAAGCGTGGGATTCACCTGTACAAGACGTATCTCGCCGACTGGGAATTCCGTGTTAGGATTGTTCCGTTTGGCTTCGAGCCGGAGTACAGCGGTTTGGCACTCGATACTCAGGTGGTGAGGTATTGTAGCAAGGAGGGCGTACCCGTGTTTGGCGAATACTGATGGTACCCACATTCGTCATGAAGGATATGACTAGATAAGTGCGGCGGTGCAGACGGCGATCGGCAGAGTCGTACCTCCACTGAGTGCGGTTCAGCTGTCGTGTCACGGAGCCTTGTTAATCCACTGATGCTTTTTTCGATGGGGGAACAGGGAGGCGGAGCTTCCTCGTACGCGATGCATGAGGTTTGGTTTTTTATGGCGCGTCATTAGGAATCTCTATCTTGATGTGCTCATCGTTTTGCAGCTGGAATGATACCATCCTCTTCTCGAGCCCTGCGGACTGCCTAATGCGGTCAATCTCCTCGTCCACTCGTGGCAGGTCGTCGAAGGGGACGAGGCAGGGGTGGAGGAGCGCGAGATCTGACCGATGGGGAGAGTCATGCCACAAGGCGCTTGCATAATAGATTGGGATGTCTTCCAAATCGGCAAGACGGTATCCTTCTGCGCGCATGTACGTATTCCAGCGACTGTGTTCCATACGGAGCAGCCATTCGTGGCTATCCGCCCCTTGCCTTTGCAAGGCCGGTGTCTCGTCGCAGTATCGATTGTAAGATTCTATCGCGTCGAGGGTTGCGGCATCGTGGCTGCTTGCCGGTTCGCGGAGGTTCGCTTCCCAGTTGACCGGCAAAAGCCTCATTCCCCTCTTCTGTCCCGCATCGCTACGTGCATATGCGAACAGTCGGGATTTAGCGTGCGACTCAGAGGCAACGGTCGATCGGTTCTCGTAGGCCGTCTTCCCACTTTTACCAAGGCTCATCTGTTCGAAGCCATACATATCCTCTGGGAGGCCAACGACGTTGATACCCCTATCCCTACCTTGTCGGTTCTTATGCCGAAGCGACTTGGCGACCTCTGCGTTGTCGATGACGGCGACTATAACTGGCCTATCGGCCGTGACGTATGACCGATGGATTTCCATGTCATCCAACCCTCTGCAGCGTTGCGTCAGACTGCGCTCAAGAGCCTCTCGCACGCGAAGCGCAGTCTCGGCGCACGCCACATCCTCTCCAAGGCTGACAAAGACGTAGGTTATAGTCTCGGCATCCCTCTCGATGGCTTCCATAAATTCCGTGCTTCTTGCATCGCAGAGGTGGAACGTCACCTTGGTTCTCATGCCGTCGTCTTCGTTTAGCTTTTTGGTATCGAACAGCTCAGGCAGAGTAGTCGTCATCACCCTCTCCGCAACGCATCTGCCATTGTCCATTGGATCAACGACGTTGTCATAGACGTCGAAACGGAAGCTGAGCCCATAGATTTTGCTGTACGAAAGAGCGAGGCGGAGAAACTCCGTCCCGACGTGCCCGGCACCCACTATGACAACATGCCGTGACGGGTCGGCATACATTTGTTTCTGCCAGACCAAATGGGGCACAACGCGACCCCGGGTTGGACTGCCGGTTGTTGGATAGGTGCCCCTCAGGAACAGCGGGTATCGTTCCAGCGTGGAAACCACCAAATTGCGCGTCCAGTCTATGCGATGTATTGTCAATTGCTCGTCCTGCGCATCGCTCTCAAGGGGTAGGGTGTCCGAACCATATAATGAGGTAACTGCGAAGACGTCAATATGTCTTCGCCAGCGATTGTCCCCTTGACTCATTCGCAGTATTTCGGATGCTCGCGTGATGTTTTCAGCTCCGTCCTCGCCATCGAACACGATGCATAAGGGCTTATTCTTAAACAGTTTGTCCAGTACGCGCTCAACGGATTCATACGAGCGGAGCGCGTCTATCTCGCGAGCACCTTGTGAGTATGCAGAGTCCAATCCCATTGAGGCTCCAGCGAAGATGAGACATGATTTTGGCTCGTGCTCCCGGATGCTGCTTGCAAGGGCGAGGGTGCGCTCGTTGAGTGGCGTCAGAAGGAAGGTCTTGCGGTTGAACGACCTGAAGCGCATGCGGATGGGGGTCATGATGTCTGCCAGGAGATCCAGGACCGTGAGGATGCTCGATATCGGCGCGAGCATGTAAACGACATGCTCGTATAGTACGCATGTTTCGAAGACATCCGGTGTCAGACCCTCGTTCCGCAGCTCGACGATATCGCTGTTGGCGAGCATCACTTGTAGAGAGTTGAAGAGGATACGACACGCTTTAGTCGGGTACCAATTCAATTTGTCGGTTGCAAGCGCTCCACAAAGCGTTATGGTTGCCAGAAGCATACCCAAGGTTAAGGTTGCGCGATTGAAGTGCCTGTCCGATTGCGGGCCAAGTGCGGTTCTGCGGCTGGTGGAAAGGCCTGCGAATGCCACCATGAGCAAGAACGAGAGCAGAAAGAGCAGTGCTCCATTCTCGTTTAGGGGAACAACGTCGCGCATGGAGGTCTCCAGCCAAATCATGAACATCCTTGCAAACATCAATCAATTGTACTGTTATCGAGAGCATATGGCTGCCGGGTATTTCGACATTGCTACACTGCTTCTTGACACGAAGGTCGATCTGCCTAATTTCAACTCGAGATGCACATCGGGCGAGTGTGCATCGGTTAATGGACCCCTGACTTAAACGTGCATGTGTGTAATGATTCTCCACCCTTGCTTATACTCCCATTCCTTTGATTTTCTGAGGATCGAAAACGTTGGGCTAACAACGTGATAAGAAGGTCTTGCCATTCACCGGGTGGGTGGGAGCATTACGAAAACTGGCATCTATCCGGTTGAGTTTCATGCGGAGTTCTCCGCCCAGCTCGCCGACCGAAGGAGCGCCAGGCTGTATGGCGACCTGGCCCGGCATGCGCTCGCCAAGGACCTGCCCTGGCTGGTCGGGGTCTGCAGGGAGGAGTGCCTGTCGTGACAGCTCCCCGCGGCGAGCGTCATCGCGATCGTCTCCCCGCGCCTGCTCTGGGCCGTCGACCGGATACGGAGGCGTATGTGATGCGTGGGGGAGTGGTGGTGGTTGCCGCCTGGATGTTGCCACTCAGCCATTTCTGTGCTCGAACGGCTGAACGGATTCGGACAATCCTTTGAAGTCAATCCCCGCAAATGGCCAGTCCTCAAATTCGGCGTCCAATTCGGGACATCGATGGACTACCTGCTCATCGTTAATCTTAAGAAGCACGCAGAGCAAGACGTAGAGCAGGAGCAGGTAGTCCCTCTGAAACTCAGCATCATTTGGATCGTCCAGCGTGTCCGATGCATGGGCATACCTGTCCCTCAGCGCCAAGGCCGATTCGAAGAAGCTGCGTTTGTCATACACATAGCTCAATTTTGCGGTTGAGGGAATCACTATGTGTGGGAACGATGTGAGAACTACCGATTCACACCAAGCAGGTCCGAAATTGATTAATGCTGTGGTCCGATGACGTTGCTGCTCTCGTCGAACTCGACGCGCGGAGCCCCTTCGCTTGCCGGCGCATCACCTATGCGGCGGATCATGACCTGTTACTGGCATGCGTGTATCTGCTTTGAGGGCGAGTCGTCGATGACCAATCAATCCCTACGCGCGCGATTCGGCGGTAGTCCTCCCGCACCATCGACAATTTCGAAGCTGATTTCAGCCACTGTCGAGAGGGGGCTCATCAAGCCTGTCGATCCCAAAACGGCGCCTCGTTACATGCAATACATTCCCTTTTGGGCATAGCTAACTTTCCGACAACTTTCCCAAACGACTGGCGATACTATATATTGTAAAAATGCGTGCATATTGTGAACAAAATATACAATATGTTGATTCATCCAACTTTCTTGCGGATCCATGTCGAAGATCAGGTATGTGTATGCGAACCTCTCGTCCAGCAGCTCACGATACTCGGGGTGCAGTTCCGCGAGAACTGTGCGCCTCGCGGATTTCCTTGCCGACAGGAAAGGGGTCATCGCCCTGCCGCCGTCAAATACGGCCAACAGCTCGTGACTGCCATTGTTCTCGGGCCAGCCCGATCTTGAGGTCACCACAGAGGCTTCGGTCGACCGTGCGGCGAGCCTCATCGGTATAGTCGTAGTCCAAGACCAGGATGCCGTTGATCCAGAGCCTTTCGCCAATCAGGTTGTCCGGGTCCTTCTTCCCTATGTATGATGTAGGAGAGTCAAAAACTAAGGGGTGTCCAGCCATGCTAGACCCCCCTTTACAAAACGCACTGCGTTTTTTGAAGTGAGACAATACTAAACAAATTCGTCAACGATTTCAACTCGTCTCTTCGTCGTTGAACTGAAACGTCGACGTGACCGCATCTGCTCCAGTGTAGAAGTGGATATTCTTATTCATGCGGTTAACGAATACAGCCAATGATTTCGCCGCATAGCCTTTCACGCCGTCAGACGCCGTCGTACTGTGCAGGAAAAGCACGGCCACGATTTGGCTGATGCGTCGGTTTCTCATCTTGCGTCGTCTCTGCGACTTACCGATTCCGGGAACGCGTGCTAGCTCTTGTGTGAGCACGAGACCCCTGTTTCGAGATGGACCCTGCGTGCTGAGGTCGTTTAGGATGCAGTTGTTGTGCGCGCACGCATTCCTGAAGTTCTTCACTTCCATAAGCAGGTAGTAACGCGACTGCATTTCGCTGTTATTGAATCGCTTCGCGCAAAAAATGGTAAAAATGGCAAAAGCTGCCGAAAGATATTACTTCCATGAATGCCCATGCTGGAAAGTCGGGTCGCGAGTATCTGTTGAGCAGGCCTTCAATGTAGGCGCTCGATCTCCCGTGATAGATGTCCCTTTGTACTGTGGGATTTTCCCGCAGGAAATCCTCAACTATGTCGTAGCCATCCTCTCCGGCGTCTTCAATCGCGCCCAGCAAGGACACCTTTGCAAAGTGCTCAACATCGATTGCCAATGGAAGCAGAGCCTTGCGTAATAACATGTCAACGATGGATAGGTCGACGAGCATTTTGAAGTCGAGGTTAACGTACTCGCCGCATCGCTTACCGTCGGCCACCTTTGGAAATCCCGTTCTGTACGACCTGAGTCTAAAGTAGTTGTTGTTCTTTGTAAGGTAGGAGACGGCGTCGTCCTCGGAGATAAGGTCGAAACGAACGCCTTTTGTCTTCAAATGGTTGACTTGTTCGTTGGCCGTGAGCCAAGGTTTTCTTCTATGGTTGGTGCCCTGTTCCAAGTTAGTCCTCCCGACTTTCTGCGTGGACTGTTCATTATATAGAATAGTTTTTGATTGCAATACGAGCCTGTGATGTTCGGAAATGAGTTCCAAGGTGCGTTCAGATTCTCTTGCATAACGACTGCGCGCCCGGGGCAAGTCGACCCTCTCCCGCAACGTCGCGATACGTGCGTACCTGCGCTGGGACGCCGGCTTCGTGGCGTGGGGGCGCCTCGCGTCCCGTGAGCTATATCTCAGCATCCCCTTCGAGCCCGGCGTGCTCTACGAGGACTCCTACGCGTTCCCCTCGCACCTGTCCGCGGTCGACGAGGTCGTCCAGCTCGACGCGGCGCTGTACGGCTACATACCCCGCGAGGGCTCGCTCTCGAACCCGCGCGTGCTCACCCACCCGCACCTCGAGGGCAAGCTGAGGACCATCGAGCACTTCTGCGACGTGGCACTGACGTGGCCGCCGGAGCTGCGGAGCCTTTCGGTGTGGCGCCTCGACAGGCACCTCCTGCAGATCGCGGAGTTCTCCGCACGGCTCGGCGACCGAAGGCGTGCCAAGATGTATGGCGACCTGGCCCGGCACGCGCTCGCCAAGGACCTGCCCTGGCTGGTCGGGGTCTGCAGGGGGGAGCGCCTGTCGTGGCAGCTCCCCGCGGCGAGCATCATCGCGATCGTCTCGCCGCGCCTACTCTGGGTTGCAGACCGGATACGGAGGCACCTGTGACGCGTGGGGGAGTGGTAGCGGTACTGGCTCGGGTTGTCACGAGGAGCTGCCGTACTTTCCTGTGAAGGGCGGGGCCTCCGCCTGACTGAGTGCATCGTGCGTTACGTGGGGGAAAGTTTCGCTATGTAAGGTGGTCGCAAAGGGAGGTGGCATCTGGAGGCCCTTGTGGACACTTGTCCTATGGTGCCGATAGGGGGGCAGGTGTCCGAGCTGATGCTTGTGTGGGAGGTGTAGGGTCTCAAGCAGGTGGGATGGACACCCGTCTTAAAGCACCATCAGTTTGAGTGCCCTGTATCCCTTGTGTCCACGATCCTATATGCGCTGCAGGTATAGCCGCTGCTCGATAAGCAGCCTGTGCAGCAGGTTCTTCCCGTGGTCCTTGTTGTCGAGCGTCTTTCCGTATGCTCGAAGGAGCCTCGTCACCCTCTGCATAGTCTCATTACGCGCCATCGTGCCGTCTGTGTCATCATCTCTGTACGGCCTGTAGTAGAAGACGAGCCTCGTGTCTCCGCCGTAGAGGTCGACGATGTCGAAGATGGCTTGGAAGTACGAGTAGTCGGCCTCGCTCAGGGAGTGGCCGAAGAACTTGATGAGAGAGGTCGCCTCTCCGTATACGCTCGTAGGCGATAACGCTATGTCCGTGACGTCGTGCGTGTCTGCGCTCATGACGCGGTAGGTCTTGGTGAAGGGGAGGGCGTCGGGATCGTCTAGGGAGTCCGTGCCGTCTATGCCGAAGATCGCGCTGCCGTCATCCAGCCGGCCGTGAATGTTGACCATATCGGTCCTGAAGGGCAGGTCCCGTCCGTCTTCCTCATAGGGCATCGTATAGTTGAAGCTCAGGACGGTGACCTCATAGCGGTGATGCTCGTCAAGGGAGTGACTTTCCTCGAGGGCGCACAATATGTCCGTGGCGCGCATCGGGTAGTCCTCCTGCTCGTCCATCACGCGAGACAGGTAGCTCATGAATCGCGTCTCGAGTCGGTGAAGCTCGTCGAGGAGGAAGTCCAACACTGCGCGCCTACCCCAGCTCTTGCTGGTCCAGTCAGGTGTCGTGTCGATGATGAACCGAGCGACGTTGGCTTCCGGGTGCTTTGAAAGGGGATCCCCGGTGTATTCTCTCCAGTTCGTTGGCAAGCTCAGTGTGCCCAAGGGCCTGTGGCCTGACAGGAGGCTGGACACTGTATCAACGCGGTCAGCGTTGCCCCTCGGATGGACAGCCACCCACTTCTTGATTTCTCCCTCGACGTCGTACCAGTTTGAATCCTTGTCCTTGCTGCAAAGAATGATGTCCCATGCGGTCAGCTCTTGTTTGCGGAGGTGTTCGCCCCATGAACCCCCGACGATACTGCCGGGATCGGGGAATACCTGCTGAGACACGCCCTCGAAGAAGTCTCCGTAGCTCGAAGGGAGCCCCGAGGCGAGGTCAAAGCCGTTGCCGAGAACTATGAGCTGATGGGCGTATTCGCGCAGATCGGGCACATTGTTTCTGATTGAAGAGTTTTCCATCGCCCGTGCGACGGAGTATGTTGACGACGCCATGTGTCTCTCCGATTTCCGACAATGTGTTGGGCCTTGGAAGGATTGGCCTGCCTAGACCAAGAAGACTCTACCTCACGAAACCCTCGTCTGCAATTGCGCGACATCTTGAAGGAGTATGTAGGTTATCTTCATGAACGGCCAGTGTTCCTCGACGAGTGGTATGCCCCTTGCTACGGAGGAGTGTGCATTGTGGCGTTTGGGTAGGGGAGTGCGGTAGTGATGTGGCAAATCGGTCTTCCATCTCGACCTTTTCATTTGCGTCTAAAATCCCCTCTTGCACTGTGGAGGTATTTTCTAGACCTTCGATGCCTCTGAGCTGCCCTTCTGATTGTAGAAGTCACGGTAGTGCAGCGTATTTGGGAAGGACATTGCCCGATCAAGGACCATCGCGACCTTCTTGAGCCTGTCCTCGGGCGGATTCATCATCACCGAGAAGAGGTCGAGCCACCCCCCGAAGTCGGACCGGTCGAACCCCGAGTGGCCGTCGAGGAAGAGGCGCAGGAGGAAGCAGAGGCGGTTGACCTTCCACAGGGGGTTCTCGTCGTCGGGCAGCCTCTTGATCTCGCGCGAGTCGTGCGCCTCGCTGACGAGCCCGAGCTCGCGCACGACCGCGTTGTGGGAGTTCTCCTTGTCGTGGACCAGCTCGAGGCCGCGCGCGAGGTGCGGGCAGTACGCCGCCTTGGCGCGCTCGCCGCTCGGCTTGCCGCGCCCCAGCACGCGGAAGACGGACGACCCGCCGTCGCGCTCCTCGCACGCTATCGCGATGCAGGTGTTGTCGCGCGAGTAGCCACCCGCGCTCCTGCCGGCGAGCGCGGGGTCCCTGTCGGCCGCGGGCACCTTGTACATCATCTCGTCCGCCTGGACCCGGCCCGTGAGCACGACGCCGTCCTGGGTGCCGTCGAGGACCATGAACACCTTCGCGAGCTGGTAGGGAGGCGTGGTGGGCGACCTGCGGTCGCGTCGCGCCATGCCCGCGAGGCTCTCGTAGGACATGATCCCGAGCAGGAACTCGAACCAGCCCTCCACCGAGATCCGGTGGTCCTCGAAGACGGTGCCGGTGAGCGGCGAGAAGCGGCGTCCGCAGGAGAGGCAGCCGTATCTCTGCACGCCGCGGGCGTCGAACCCCGACTTGCTCACCATCACCGACTGGCACAGCGGGCACCTGTCCCGCGCGTAGCCGTTGAAGAAGGCCGCGTCGGTTGGCGACGGCGCCAAGGATCACCACGTCGCGAGAACGCCGCCGCCCACCGACGCATTCTCGCCGATGGGATCCCTCAGCTAGATTTTACACCATCGCTCAAAAAGACCTCCACAGTGCAAGAGGGGATTTTGCCGCCTTTAGGTTGCGGATGCTTCGGCAGTGGTGCAACAGCACGTCGCATTGACACGCAGAACCCACCTTTTGCCCCAAAGCGAGAAAACATCGCTGACATACGATGCGTGGCCGGTCAGCGAGACATAAAACGCTGGCATACTCCACTTACTTGCCCGACGCTTGGGCGAAAGCGCTGTTCGATTCATAGGGGGCGGCAATGCTGATTGATTTCAGCCTCTCAAATTTCAAAAGCTTCTGGAAGCAGCAGTGATTTTCAGTGGAGAGTGAAGCTCGACCAGTACAATGATGAGCGCGCAAACCCCCACAAATCACAGCCCATCTTCTCGACGCGTGACACCGGTGCTTATAGGTGGGTTGCGTCCTCTTTTGGGCGTCTCAAAGGACGTGTGGAGCGCATAGAGCATCATGATACGTTTTTCCTGCGGTTGGCAATGGACCACGTGTCACTGCGCTTTGGGACGACGCCATGTGTGTGCTCTTGAGGACGTCGCCCATCGACGGCTTACCCACGCGTTCACGGCAATGTGTCCCCTTAATGGACTAATAATGCTTTTTGAATGTGGGTGCATGCCTGCTGAAGAGGCAGTCTGTCAATGGGAGGTTTCATGCTCAATCAGATTACAGTTGACATTCCTTCGTCGCAATATGGATTGCTCAAATTCCCCCTTGAAGACTTATGCAGAAAGGGAAATATTGCTACGCCGAGTTCATTTGACTTCTTTAGGTTGGATTGCAGCCGACTATCGTTTGCGTCAATCTCCCATATAGTCGCCATCGCGCAATTGTATATGTGGGCAAACAGTCTCCATGCAGACACTTCCATTGACGGCATGCGCGAAAAACCTGAGCAATATGCTTCTAGAATGGACCTATACAAAATCTTAGGGATAAAACATATTGAAAACTTCAATCGGCATGACAGTGATCAGAGGTTCGTCTCGCTTCAAAAGATATCTGATTTTGAAGACGTTAACCCTATAGCCGCGAAACTCACTGATATGGTCACAACGAGACTCCATATCAATACTAGCGTCAGAGGCGCTATAGACTATGCCTTTGGAGAAATAATGGATAACATTGTGCAGCATTCTGGTTCTCGGCTTGGAGGTATCGCCGCTGCACAGTTCTATCCCGCCCAAGGTTATCTTGAACTTTGTGTTAGCGACTGTGGAAAAGGGATAGCGGAGACAATGTCTACAAACTCGGCTTATCGTGGGCTACCACCCCTGGAGTTGATGTCGAAAGCATTTGAGGAGGGGTGCGGAGAAAAAACGGGGGCGGAATTCCTCGGCTCGGATGGGGCTGGTATGGGCATGGGACTCACGATAACCGAGCGTCTGGTTCGAGCGACGCATGGAGTATTGTGGGCCGTATCCAAAGGGCAATGTGTGTCTGTCAGTCAAGCATGGATGCGCGCGACCAGTGACTATTGGTATCCTGGCACAATCTTGGTTGTGAGGATACCGACCAATGAGAACGTAGAGATTCGGGTAAACGATATCTACCCAGGGCAGGGAGACGGTGTCTTTTCATGGAGTGTAGATGGCGGTTTTGAGGTGGTCGAAGAGGCGGAGCAATCAGAATCATGGCTTTGGTAGTGAACAAACTCAACCTAGTGTAGTATGTGTGCTAGTGAGTATTGGGAGGTGGCAGTTTTGATTATTGCGATGCGCAAGTTTGGGAGTGCGCTAGTGACGAGAAAAGCGGGCAGAGACGCCTATGCCGCGATAGCCCCAAATATAAGGGACGGTAATGTTGTCTTTGATTTCGATGGCGTTGATACCGTTACTAATTCGTTTTCTGACGAGGTGTTCGGACGCCTCGCCTTCGAGTTTGGGATGGATGAGCTTCGCGCACGCACGCGATTTGTTAACGTGTCTCCGTTCTGGGCAAAGGTCATCCGAACTACTATGGATACGCGTGCGGCACAGAGACCGACGCTTGTATGTAACTAGCGTGTGCGAATAATCGTGCCGGGGCTTAGTGGCTGAAGAACCCAACAGTTAGGGGAGGGTGCGGGATTGCTTCCGTACCCTCCTGCATCATGTAGAAACAGGCCGTCGGCCCTACTGTGCAGAGCCATGCAGTCTTCCACCTCGTGCATGTCCAGCTCCCTCGCCACCCTGTAGTACGGTTCAACGAGCTCCTTGCGGGGCTGTTGGAGGGTGCCAAGGCACTGCACGGCGAAGACCATGGGCCGCCTGAAGGGGAGGAGTGTCCTGATGCTTTTCGACCACTGCCCGAAGCGGAGGGCCGGGACCGGATGCGACGGGACGTCTTGGGCGCGGGGCCACTACGTTAGCGCCGTGGGGCCAAACGAGATGGCCATAAGGACGTGCGTACGCAACCAGGAAGATGCGGGCGGAATCGCCCAGTGGGGCACCGACGCCTGCGGTCCTGCCGCAACCGCAATATCGCAGCGAGAGCTGCGCGAACACCACTGGCCACGCCGGTGGTCAGTTACTTATTGCGACTCAATCTTCACCCCCGCGAAAAGGGGTTATCGACCTGCTCCTCGAGGATGAACTAAATGAAGGAGTCGACCGTGTGGCGGAGCTCGTGGAGTACTCTACTATTCCAGACGGGGATATCGCTCGAGCCCTCTTGCAATACAGATTGCTCAACGAGTTTCATGCGCAAGTCAACAACGTGGACATCCGCTCGAAAGGTGCCATGCTCCTAAAGCGAGTAAAGAACGAATTCTCAGCTCTCATGTTGCAAGATGTATGTTCGCTTCTACTTGACGATGCACTGTGCGATGCCGCGGTTGTGGTAAAGCGCGAAGGTCAGCCTGACTAACCGTGGTGTTGTTTGATGGATGCGCCCGCGCGGGGGCTTTGTCGTGTGTCAACTTTTCCGACGCGATGGTGGCGCGAAATGCGCCGTCTCTTTAGCGTGACCACACGTCCGTTGATGCTAAGATTGACGTACGCGTCTGCCGGGAGGGCTGCAGAATGATTACCAAAGCATCGGTTAGAGACTTCAGGGGAATAGAAGCACTTGAGCTCCGGGACTTGGGCAGGATTTGTCTTATCTCGGGGAAGAACAACGTGGGCAAGAGCTCCCTGCTTGATGCCATCTTTCTGTTTATGGACCATACATCGAATGATTCATTTGCCAAGGTCAACGCTTTCCGCGGGTCATATTCAACTGGAGCTGTTGAGGCTTGGGAGCCTTTTTTTCGCAACATGGATGACGGCAGGGCAATTAGCATTTCGATTGGGGAGAATGATTCGACATTCAGCTTGGAGTATGTAAAGGACACAACGTATCTTCCCGTGAGCGACAATACGCTGCCGGAAGACATCTTGGCGCAGTTCCGGACAGCTACTAGGGGAGCTTACTCATTGCGATTCTGCTTTTCTGGCGAGGGATATCGTGAGCAAGGTCACTTCTTTGCAGCTCCAAGCGGTGTACTAAGGCAGATGACAACCACTCTGCGGGGTAATGAGATAAGGCAAATGACTCCCACGCGCTTTCTGAATGCCTCGCTCTCGCGATCTTTGGAAGGAGTGGCCGACGGAATCGGTAGGCTGGAGCTTTCGAGCAGAAAGCAGATGGTCATCGATGTTCTTAGAAGGCTTGAGGCATCACGCAGCTTCATGTTCGGGCTCATGGCAAGTGGATTCCCATACAGTTTGCGGGTGACGGTGTCCTGAGGCTTTTGCAAATATGTTTGGCATTACTGGAAAACAATGATGGCCTTGTGCTTATCGACGAGATTGAAGTGGGGCTTCACTACTCTGCATATGGCCCACTTTGGAAAGCAGTGGAAGAGCTTATATCCATTACGGGATGCCAAGTAATTGCGACAACGCACAGCTACGAGATGATTTCTGTGGCGCGTGACAGCATCGTAGATGAAGGCGCGTTTGCATACTATCGGATTGGTAGGACGGCTAACGGGGTGACGGCTCATAGGTATAGTCATGCGATGCTCGACAGCGCGCTCGATTCTGAGATGGAGGTGCGTTGATGCGTATAGCGCACAAAAGAATTCTGAAGGAATACTTGGTGCTCTGCGAAGGGAAGGATATAGAACTCTTTCTTATCAGCTACCTCAACAGCGATGCCCTTCATAGTGATTCGCGTTTTGCCAACGAAATCCAGACATTTGATTTTGGGGGCGTGGACCAGCTATCTGCCTTCATCGGGAATCTAAAGAACATGGAGGGATTCGAGAGCGTGCACAGCCTGCTTATTCTTCGCGACGCAGAGATGGATGTTGCTAAGGCGGAACGCGATATTCAAAGTGCGCTTCGTAAAAACGGCTTATCTGTTCCTTTGTCATGCTGCCGCTGGGAAAGATCGGGTACGCCGGCGGTTTCATATGTGTTAATGCCCTCATGTGACTCTGCTCCCATTGCAGGGGCATTGGAGGATTTGTGCTGGCAAATACTTGCGGGGAAGGATGCTGCAAAGGTCTCCATAGAAACAGAACGTTTTATAAACAGGGTCAAGGAGAGATTCCCCATGAGAATTGTGTCTCACGGGCACAAGAGCAGGCTTCATGCCTATCTTTCCACAAGTGATGAGCTTGTCTCTCTAAAAATTGGCGAGGCAGCGAAAGCTGGCGCGTTCGATTGGCATAGCAAGCGACTAGATTCGCTGCGGAATGTCCTTGCAGAGGGGTTTCACGAAGAGGGATGATAACAGTCTGAAGGACTACTCACGGGCCGGGTCACCGTAAGAGTACGGGTAGGCTCCCAATCGATACGTACGAGTATATTGACCCGATTCTTCCGGATGGTCAAACCGTCACCAGGGAGTTCTATATCGTTGGAATAAGTTACAATTCGGGGCACTGCGGGCCGAGCTGCGATCGTTTGCTAGCGGTTGGACTGGGCGATAAGCCGGTCCTGCGACCGGAACCAGAAAACCGCTTTGAGGCTCGTTTGTCGCCCGCAAGGCCTTCTGTGCCGTCGGTGTGGCACGGAAGGCGTCCTGCGCCTTCTGAGAGGGTTGCCTGTTTTGTGTGGCAACTTCGGGCAAGAGCGTGCTAACTGACGTTGAGCCGTTCTACTAACGCTAGAAGGAAAATGGTTCATAGCCTATCTCCAATGAGTCGCACCGATCGCAGAAGTCGTGCGATGCAAGCTGTGTGTGGCCGCATGAACAAAGGTCTCTGCGCGTGTCCTCACGCGGCGACATGGATGGCGCATGGCCCGCTGAACGTAGTCTCGTGTGGGCTCACCGGCACTATCGTATCCATCGCCACGAATGCCATCTGATACACTTTGAACCGTGCGATTGACTCAGGGGCGTGGTCCACCAAAGAATTGATGGGTAGAGAATGAGCGGCAGTTCAAAAATGGTATCCTTCACGCGAGACGACACGGCATGGGCGAAGGGCATCGCCATTCTTGCCATGGTATTCCATCACGTGTGCCCGAGTGACTGTACGACTCCCATCGTGCTTCAAGGCAACATCGACGCCCTATCCGTCGTTGCCGCTACGTGCAAGGCCTGCGTGCCGCTCTTCACGATTCTGAGCGGTTACGGACTGGCGAAAGGCTACAACCCCGACCGGCAAGTCAAGTGCTACGACGTCCGATATGTCTGTGTCCATCTCCTGCAGCTGTATGCGATGTACTGGGTGGTGCTCGTGTGGGCGTACGCCGCAATATGGCTGCGGGGAGGTGGCGTGTTAGCGTTCTATGGGCAGGGGCGTGGGGCGGTTCTCAACCTGGTGAGCGATGTGTTTGGCATGGCGCTCATCACTAAGGGGCCAAGGCTGGTGGGGACGTGGTACATAACCGCGATTGTCATCTACTATATTTTGACGCCACTTCTTATTAGGCTCGTGAGGAAGTTCGGGCTGGTTGCCGTGCTGGCGCTTTGGACGCCATGGGTCTACTGGCGCATCTTTGGATACGACACCGTGGATACCGACGACACAATCTATTATGTCCATGCTTTTGCGTTGGGAATCTACTTTGCCCAGACGGGCATCTTGCAGAGATGGAAGTCCTCTCAGCTGCTCAGTGCTAAGCTCTGCTCAATTGGCCTCTTGGCCCTCGCTGTAATCGTTCGGATGTTTGCGGCCCTGATGGCAGATACGCTGGTCGCCGTGGCCGTCTTGAGGGTGTGCACGTGCTTTGCCGATTCCGGGGCGAGATTCAACGACGTGCTCCGGTTCTTTGGACGCCATTCTGCGAATCTTTGGCTCATCCACGCCTTTCTCATGTTTAAGGTGAACCTCGATGCGAGATCCGCGCCTGCGAAGTACCTCATATTCCTGTTCATCTGTACCTGCTGTTCCCTCGGAATCGAGGCGGCGAAGGACTTCGTAGGCTTTAGAACAGCGGTGGCCGCCTTACGTAGAAGGATCATGGGGAACTCGTCGGCGTAGGACGCCCGCCGCCCATGCACGTCCAACACAGATTGCGCCGGTCGCAGACGTGGAGGCCGACCATTCGGCCCGTCTTGCCGGCGCTCGATGCGCCCGGTGCGCAGCAGTCTACACGCCGAGCGAGTACACAAAGATTCCCAGCAGGATGCAACCGAGCGCGATCCACTTCTGCTTAGTCATGGTTTCGCCAAAGATGCGCACTCCAAAGAACGTGACGTAAAAGTAACTCGTAGCCTCAAGTATTGGCCCCATGGAAAGCGGTATGCCACGATATGCCAGGATTCCAAGGAGAGTGGTCCCAACGAAAATCACGTAGGCGGTAATGACCAGGGGGTTCAAATACTCCTGCAGTGGTGAGTCGTACTCCTTGCGTGCTGCCTTCTTGAGCATCACCTGCGAAATGGATGCGAGGAAGGTGCCCAGAAGCAGCAGCGATGCATGAAGAATCACATTCGTGTTCATTTTGCACCTCCGTTGTCGGCGATGGCAAAGAGCGCGACTCCGGTTACGACAAGCGCGCAGCCGCATACCTGAAGAACCGAGACTCCCTCATGAAAGATGAGGAGTCCCCAGATGACGCCCCAAACCACCGTGACGGCACGATTGGCGTAGGCGGCGGTGAGCGGCATCCGCTTGATGATTTGCTGCCAGCCAATTGCGTAAACACCCAGAATGGCAATCATCCCGGCATAGCAAAGGATGAATCCCGGGGAAAGAAACTCCTGGCCGGAGGCCAGCTTGCTCAGAACGCTGCTGCACGAATACAGCATGAGCAATAAGTGCAGTGCGAGATAGGTGCCCGTACTTTGCGATTTCATCAGATGTCTTCCTTAGTGATTGGGCCCGGTACCTAGAGCTCGGGCAGCCAGGACAGCAGCTCCTCCGGCGAGTCGGCAGCCATGATGCAGTGGCCAAAGCGCGTCGAGCTGTCGGTGACCTTGCGGCCTGCGGGGCTCTCCCATGAACCGCTGACCACTAGGTCCGGTCTTTCGGCCCGTAGGCGCTCGAGCGTGTCGGCGTCGTTTTGCGACAAGACGAACCGCACCGCCGAAGCCCCGCGCCGGGCATCCTCGTCAATGGCAGGCTTTGTGCCAAGAGCGACGTCGACAACTGCCCCCACGAAGTCCACTCCCGTGGAGAGCTGAACGAGATGGCTCCCAATGTAGTCTCCGCCCATGCGGCTGCCAATCTCCACGATCCAGGGTTCGCCCTTCTCGTTGACCTTTACCTCGGCATGCGATGCCCCGAGCTTGACGCCGAGGGTGCACAGCGCATGAGAAACGACGTCCTCGATGCGTCCCACGACCTCTGCGTCCAAGAGCGGGGGCTGTATATGGGCGGTCTCGATGAAGCTCGGGGCGCCCGACGTGAACTTGCGCGTAATCTGTAGGATGCGATGCTCGCCTTCCCACGACAGGCCTTCCACGCTGAACTCGTCGCCCTCCAAGAAGTCCTCGACAAGCGCGATGCCGCCAAACGACTCGCCCCATGCGGCGGCGAGCGCGTCCTCGAGGCCAGTGGCATCCTCGACTTTGGTGATGCCGCGGCTACCCGAGCGATCGGCAGGCTTGACGATTACGGGGAATGCCAGGTCGCGAATCTCCGAGGAAAGAGGCTCGCCCTTTCGCGCGGGGATGCTCCTGGGCGACGGGTCACCGCCGGCGGCGAAGGCCGCACGCATCGCCTTCTTGTCGGTCGAGACCCGCACGCACTCGTCACTGTTTGCGGGAAGTCCCATCTGGTTTGCGATCCACGTCGCGGTGATGTTGTTGAAGTCGGAGCCGATGGTGCACACTCCGTCAACGCCAACCTCGCGGCATATGCCGAGAATTGTCTCGCGTTCTGCCGTGCTTATCGGATGAAAGACGTCTGCGGACTTCTCCCCGGGGTCGCCGCACTCCCACGCGAACGCATGAACCGTGCAGCCAAGCTCCTTTGCCTTCAGAATGAGCGGCTCCTGAAACTCCGAGGCGCCAATCACCGCTAGCACCTTGCCATCATGTCGGCCCACTGTCATTCCGTCCTTTCCATACGGGTCGCCCAAGCGCGAACCCAAAGTCATCTTTCGCATTCTCCATACTATACCGCGCAAGCAGGCGATGAGTGGGGGCTGTAACATAAGGTGCCGTACGAATCGGGCGGACTTCCCACGAGTCCGCCCGATTCTTGATGCCGCGAGGCATGGAGGCAGACCTCCCGAAAAC
>CADAAU010000038.1 GCA_902786015.1 uncultured Coriobacteriaceae bacterium | reverse complement strand
GACGAGGGTGTCGGTACGCGGGTAGCTCCCACGGGATATCAGGGCGGAGAGGTACATGCGGGACTTGCCGAGGGCCTGGGAGACGCCCACGACGCCCTGTCCGCTCTTCTCGCACATGTGCTTTACGGCATCGGTGATCCTCATGCCCTGGCTCCTCTCATCCGGTGTACCCGTACAGTCTATCCCAGCTGGGAGGGATTAGCAATATGTAATCTCTGTGGATGGGTGATTAGCACTTGATAATACTCTGGCCTGGGCCTATTATATTATCAGTTGCTAATCTCTACCGATTGGAGGACACCATGACCACCGCGACCGCCACAGCCTTCAAGCTCCCCGACCTGGACAAACTACCACTGCGAGGGGCTCGGCGCCATGACCCTGGGCTAGATGCTCGACGGCGTCGACCCCGATCTCGTCCCCTCCGACCAGACCATGTACGAGGACCTGCTGTGGGCCCTCGGCGCCTGGGAGTGAGCGGTGTCAAGATTTCGGACACGGATTTCTCAGGAAATCACGCCGCCATCTGCACCTCCTCCAAGCCTGAGTCGAACCTCTCGAAGAACTCGCCCATCAGCTCGGCCGGCCTCCTCCAGCCCACGCTCGAGTGCGGGCGCATCCTATTGTAGAACGTCTCTATGTACCAGATGACCGCCGCGCGCGCCTTGGCCCTGGTCTTGAACGCGAAGCGGGCGTACCATTCGTTTTTCAGCGATCCAAAGAAGGATTCCGCGACGGCGTTATCGTGGCAGCTTCCCGTGCGACCGACGGAGAGGCGCACGTTGTGGGCGCGTGCCCAGCGCGCGAGAATCGTACTGGTGTACTGGCTTCCCCGGTCGCTGTGGAAAATGGATCCGTCGGCGACGTAGCCGCGGCCGTGCGCCATCTCCAGCGCGCTGACCACTATGTCCGCGGTCATGCGCGGCGCCATCGCCGCACGGGGCTCGTGAAGTCGCGTTTCACGAGGTCAGGGCGCGTGGGCGCGCCCTCGTCGGGAATCGTCGTCCTCTTCTTCTTATGGGGCACGACGCCGCGGATCCCGAGCTCGCGCATGCACTTGCGCACTCTATATAGGGTGGTGCCGTCGAACTCCTCTGGCAGGCTGTGAAGTATCTGCCTCGCGCCGAAGATACGCCTGCTCGTCTCCCACACCGCACGTATCGCGTCCCTGAGCCTGGACCACGGGTCCTGTCCTGGGTTCGGGTTCCTGGAGAGCCACTGGTAGAATCCCTGCCTGCTCACCTCGAGCAGCCTCGCCATCGTCTTGACCGGGTAGTTGTCCTTCTCCGCCGCCATCAGCAGGTATCGCTCCTCTACCGTTGGTTCCTGGCGAAGAAGGCGCTTGCTTTTTTTAGGAACTCGTTCTCCATCCTGAGCCGCTCGTTCTCCCTCTTGAGCCTTTCGATCTCACGCTCGCCCTCCGTCATGCCGGAGCCGGTCCTGCCCTCCTTCTTGAATCTGGAGACCCAGCGGGACAAGGTCTTGTCGTTGAGGCCGAGCTCCCTCGCGCACTTCTTGATCGACTTCCCCTCGGAGTTGAGGACGTAGTCCACGGCCTCTCTCCTGTACTCGTCGGTGTACTTGTTAGCCATCGCTCTCTCCAATCGGACGCGGTTCCCAATATCTTATGGGAAATATAACTACCTGTACTACCTGAGCTTTCCGTGTCCGAGAAAACGATACACCTCAGAGAGCCTAGAGGAGATGGACGCGGCGATGGCCACGAGGGTGTACGCCACGGACCCCGACGGGAAGGTGGGCTTCATGCTCGTCAAGTAGCCGGCGCCGGCACAACCGAATACGCGATCACCTGGGGGCGGCCTGCGGGTCGCCCCTGCCGCGTTGCGGATGCAGCAGTCTCTGCCGCCGTTTGCGCACGGGACGCGCAAGCGCACTACCCCAATACGGTAGCGCCATGGGCAGGGGTGCCGTGTGGCACGCGAGGGAGGGAATGCCATGCCGCCCGCTGCCCGCATGGCAGGCCCGACCCGCGCCACACGGCACCCCTGCCCATGGCGCGGCCCAACCCTCGATTGCCTGCGCTTACGTGGCCTGTGCGCACGGCCCGGCGGCAGATAAATTCTGCGACGTGACGCTCACGGTCTCGGCGACTGTCGGCAACAAAACGCTCGCAGGTGCATCGGCTGGGATGTGGTCGCGAGCCCTATGGTCACGGTCTTTTCGGCACCTTCGGCCTTCTCATTCTGCACGCTCTTCTCTTCCGCAACATTCTTCTCTTCAACGGTCACCACACCGTCGTGCGATTTCGCCTTCCACTCGGTATTAGCTGGCAGCTAAGTTCTTGCGACTCATCCTCTGATAAAATGCAATCGTATGTATTCGGTTCGCATTAGGAGGCAACCGTCATGGGATACCGTGAATTGGTTGATAAGGGTGCAGACCGGACTGAGATTCAGTCTTTTCTCGCTCAGGGTGAAATGGCCACGACAACCATCCGCATACCCGCCAACCTCAAGGCAACCATCACGGAGGAGGCATCACTCTCAGGGATGAGCTTCTCTGCCTATATACGACAGTGCGCCATCCAACGGCTTATGACCGAGGCGGGTGTTTCAAAATGAGCGGCAACTTCGACTTTCTTACCAAAGAGTTTCCCGCATTAGCCACATTCGGCAACCAGGCGGAGAGTTACTGCAGAGACGACTCGAATTCCGCGCTCATCAAGGTGGGCATGATCGGCGAGAGCATCGTCGACATGATCTACGGCTTCACTGGCGTCGAGGAGCCCGCCGACCAGAAGGCGGTAACGAAAATCAACCGCCTAGCGAACGAGGGTTACCTTCCTCAGCAGATTGTGAGCGTGCTGCATGAGATGCGCAAGGCGCGAAATCAGGCCGTACACGAGGGCTACGAGTCTGTGGAGCTTGCAAGCGGCCTGGTACGGATAGCCTACAGCGTTTGTCTTTGGTTCGCCATGGCCTTCGGCAGCGAGCAATACGAGATGCGGCCATACGCCGAGCCTACCGACGCGAAATCCGAGGTCAAGGCTGAAGTGCCGAAGAAGACAAGCGAGGCCGAAGACGAGGAACTGGCCGAGGAAGCTAAGGCGAAGGCGAAGGCCACCCCGAAGGTCTCGAAAGCAGAGCGCGTCAAGCGCGTCCTGGAAGCCGAGAACCAGCGTCCCAAGACCGAGAAGGAGACGCGCCTGCTTGTCGACGCGGCGATGCGCGATGCCGGCTGGGAGGCCGACACTGAGACGATTCGTCACTCCAAAGGCGCGCGGCCGAAGAAGGGCCACAATATGGCAATCGCCGAGTGGCCGACGGATTCCGGCATCGGCGACAGCGGCTACGTGGACTACGCCTTCTTCGTCGACGAGACAATGGTGGGTACGGTTGAGGCTAAGGCGGAGCGCAAGGATGTGCTTTCGGTGCTCGACGTCCAATGCAAAGACTATTCAAGCCATATCCGTCAGGTCGACTACTGCTTCGTCGACATCGAGTACGACGGGCGCTACCAGGTGCCCTTCACTTTCGCCACGAACGGGCGACCTTACCTGAAGCAATACGAGACCAAGTCCGGCATCTGGTCGCTCGACCTTCGAGACCCGTCGAACGCGCCGAAACCACTCCGTGGCTGGCCGCGACCGCAGGCGCTGATGAGGATGCTACAGGAGGACATTAAGGCCGCGAACCAGCGCCTCGCTGACGAGCCATACGAGCTCCTGCGGGACAAGGACGGTCTGAACCTGCGCGAATACCAGATCGAGGCCGTCGCGGCGGCCGAGAAGGCGGTAATCGCCGGCAAGCCGTCCGCCCTCATTGCGATGGCGACTGGAACGGGCAAGACGCGCACGGCGCTCGCCATGATCTACCGCTTCCTAGCAACAGACCGCTTCCGGCGAATCCTGTTCCTGGTGGACCGAGACGCGCTCGGCGAACAGGCAGAGGACGCATTCAAGGACGTCAAGATCGAGCAGCTCATGGCCCTCGATCAGATATACGAGGTAAAGGGGCTCGACACCGCCGAAATCAACCCTGAGACGCGCATATCCATCGCCACCGTGCAGAGCATGGTGAAGCGGATCATGTACGACGACGGCGAGGGCAACAAGCCCGCCGTAACCGACTTCGACCTCGTCATCGTGGACGAAGCGCACCGAGGATACATCCTGGACAAGGAGATGACCGAGGAGGAATCTCTCTACCGCGACCAACGAGACTATCAGAGCAAGTATCGCGCCGTAATCGACTACTTCGACGCCATGAAAATCGCCCTCACGGCGACGCCCGCTCTGCACACGACGCAGATATTTGGGGCGCCCGTGTTCCAGTACACCTACCGGGAGGCGGTAATCGACGGCTACCTTGTCGACCATGACGTGCCGCACACGCTCACGACGAAGCTCACCGAGGGCGGCATCCACTACAAGAGTGGCGACACCGTGACCGTATACAACCCGAAGACCGGCGAACTTATCAACGGGGCCGAACTAGCTGACGAACTCGACTTCGACGTCGACGACTTCAACAAGAGCGTCGTTGACGAGAACGTCGACCGCGCGATACTCGAGGAGATTGCCGCGTACATCGACCCCGAGGCACCCGAGGAACAGGGAAAGACACTCATCTACGCGGTGGACGACGCGCACGCCGACATGATCGTGCGCATCCTTAAGGACATCTACTCCGAGACGGGTGTGGACAACGACGCCATCATGAAGATCACCGCTGCGGCGGGCGGTGGTAATCCCAAGCGCACCCGCGAACTCGTGCGCAGGTTCAAGAACGAGCCGTACCCGTCCATCGCCGTGACCGTCGACCTGCTGACCACAGGCATCGACGTTCCAGAGCTGACCACGCTCGTGTTCATGCGACGCGTGAAATCGCGCATCCTGTTCGAGCAGATGCTCGGCCGCGCGACGCGCCTGTGCCCCTCCATCCACAAGACGCACTTCGAGATATTCGACCCCGTTGGCGTGTACGACGCTCTCGAACCGGTGAGCACCATGAAACCGATATCGGCAAACCCGAGCACGACCATCGCACAGCTCATTGACGGCCTCGACTATTATGAGGACGACGATGACGTGCGGGTGCAGATAGACAAGCTTGTTGCCAAGCTTCAGCGCAAGATGCGCTCCTTGAGCGACAAGCAGCTCAAAGCCGCCGAGGAGTACGCGGGTTTCTCATTCGAGGAGTTCGCCCGTAGCTTGCGCGGAGATGACCCGCAGAGAGCCAAGCAACGCGCCAAGCAGCATCGGGATATCCTAGCTGCGCTCGATGAGGTTCGTGCAAGTAAGGACCATGCGGTCGTGATATCCGACCACCCTGACGAGCTCGTAAGCCACACACGTGACTACGGCGGCGGAGCGAGGCCCGAGGACTACCTCGAGGCATTCAGCGACTACATCGCGACCCACGTTAACGAAGTGGCCGCACTCAACCTCTGTGTGACCAAGCCCGCCGATCTTACGCGCGAGACACTACGCGAGCTGAAGCTGACGCTCGATCAAGCTGGGTTCAATGCGAGGAGCCTGAACAGGGCCGTATCCGAGATGACCAACGCAGAGATGGCGGCGGACATCATAAGCCTCGTCCGTCGCTACGCCATAGGCTCCGTGCTGCTCAGCCACGAGGAGCGCATCCACCGCGCCGTTGAGCGCCTCAAGGCCGCCCACAGCTTCAGCAAGCAGGAACTAAACTGGCTCAACCGCATCGAGACCTATCTCGTCAACGACTCCGTCCTGAACGCATCCGTCTTTGACGCCGACGAGCGATTCAAGGGGAAGGGCGGATTCAAGAAACTCGACAAGGTATTCCATGGAGAGCTCCTTGATATCGTCCACGAACTGAACACCTACCTGTATGACGACAAGGGGCATGTGGCATGACCGATGGCAAACCAAGAATCGTCCGCTCGCACAACGTTCTATTGGATGACGAATACACAAAATGGCTGCTTGATGTGAAGCAGCGCTTTCGCCAGGCACAGATAAAAGCGTCGGTAAAGGTTAATGTAGAGCAGCTGCGATTCAATTGGTCATTAGGCCGCGACCTTGCAGTAAAACGCGTCGAAGAAGTGTGGGGGGCAGGTGTTGTGGATCAGGTTAGCCTTGATCTCCAGAACGCGTTCCCGAATGCCACTGGATTTTCGGTGCGCAATCTTTGGGACATGAAAAGGTGGTACCTGTTTTATGCGAACCATGAAGATGCGCATCGCAAACTTGGGAAAGCTGATTCTGCCCTCGATCTTGGGAGCGAGAAACTGCGACAGCTTGTCGCAGAAATCGAAATCGGACATCACGAGCAAAGACTGCGACAACCTGTCGCAGAATTAGGTTTTCCCACCATTTTTGGCTTCGTGCCTTGGGGCCATCACATACTCATTTCAAGAAAATGCTCATCAATTGACGAGGCGCTGTTTTATGTCAACAAAACCATTAACGACGGCTTGAGCAGAAGCGCTCTTAGCGATTGCATCAAAGCGGATTTGTACCATTCCGCGGGAACCGCAGTAACAAACTTCGAGCGCCAGCTCCCAAGCGCACAAGGCCACCTTGCACAAGAAATCGTCAAGGACACTTACGATTTGGGATTCCTAACACTGCCCCCCGGATACGATGAGCTTGCCTTGGAAGCGGCGCTCGAACAAAACATAACCCGATTCTTGCTTGAGCTCGGCACCGGCTTTGCCTTCGTTGGACGCCAAAAAGAGATAGTAGTTTCGGGGAAGACGCGCAGAATTGACATGCTGTTCTACCACATTCACCTGAGATGCTACGTTGTGGTAGAGCTCAAGGCGAAATCATTCGAACCAGAGTTTGCCGGTAAACTCAACTTTTACGTGAATGCTGTTGACAAATTGATTCGCAGCGAGAAAGACAATCCCTCGATCGGTCTACTCATATGTAAAGACAGGAACCGTACCGAAGTCCAATGGGCACTTGAAGGTATTCGGACTCCTATGGGAGTTGCGGTATATGACAACGTGACACTGGAGGAGCTGCAAGCTCAGCTACCAACGAACGAAGAAATACAGCGACGCATGGAGCAGGCAGAAGAGGAGTTCAACCTGGCCAAGGAACATCGGGCCGAAATATAGGGATTGTCCAGTTCATAACTGGACAATCTGCAAAGAAGGGATTGGCTGCATGACAACACAGGAAATCGTCGCGAAGCTCTGGAACCTTTGCAACGTCCTTCGGGATGACGGCATAACCTACCAGGACTACGTCACCGAGCTCACCTACATCCTGTTCCTCAAGATGCTACAGGAGACAGACCGCGAGAAGGTTATCGCCCAGGGCGTTAAGCTGTCCGAAGGAGACAACCTAACACCTGAGCAGGAGAATGCGAACAAAGAGAAGCGGGTAATTCTCGACTATAGCTGGGACGCTCTGGCCCATAAGGACGGACTCGTGCTCTTCAACTACTACAAGACGCTGCTCAGGGTGTTTGGCGACTACTGCACTGGCAGAGTGCGCGAAATCTACTCGGGCGCCAGCACCAACATCGACGAGCCCGCCAACCTCAAGAAGATTATCTCGAGCATTGACGGGCTCGACTGGTACTCCGCCCGCGAGGAGGGCCTTGGCGACCTTTATGAAGGACTGCTCGAGAAGAACGCGAACGAGAAGAAATCCGGTGCAGGCCAGTACTTCACGCCGCGCGTACTCATCGACGTGATGGTGAGGCTCATAGCCCCGCAGCCGGGAGAGCTGTGCAACGACCCCGCAGCAGGCACCTTCGGCTTCATGATTGCCGCCGATAGCTACGTGAAGTCGCAGACCGACGACTACTTCGACCTGAGCGCCGACCAAGAGAGGTTCCAACGCAAAGAAGCCTTCACTGGTCGCGAACTGGTGCACGACACGCACCGACTGGCACTCATGAACGCAATGTTGCATGGTATCGAGGGCAAAATCGAGCTAGGCGACACGCTCTCACCCGCGGGAGCCTGCAACCAGGCGTACGACGTGGTTCTGACAAATCCGCCCTTTGGAACGAAGAAGGGCGGCGAGCGAGCGACGCGCGACGACCTGACTTACGTGACGAGCAACAAGCAGCTCAACTTCCTGCAGCACATCTATCGAAGCCTCAAAAAGAGTGGCCGCGCGGCCGTGGTTCTGCCTGACAACGTGCTCTTCGAGGACGGTGTCGGCGACCAGATTCGCTGCGACCTGATGGACAAGTGCCGGCTGCACACGGTTCTCCGCCTGCCGACCGGCATCTTCTACGCCCAGGGCGTGAAGACGAACGTGCTCTTCTTCGAGCGCGGAAAGACCGACAAGGGCAACACGGGCGAGGTATGGTACTACGACCTGCGCACCAATATGCGCAGTTTCGGGAAGACGCATCCGCTTGCGCACGAGGACTTCGCCGGTTTCGAGGCGGCCTATACCGCCGAGGACCGTCACACCGTGCAGGACGAGCGCTGGCAGGTGTTCACGCGCGACGAGATTCGCAAGCACGACAGCGCTGGGAATGAGACGAACAGCCTAGACATCGGTCTCATCCGTGATGCCTCCATCGTTGACTATGATGACTTGCCCGACCCCATTGAGAGCGCCGAGGAGGCCGTCGGCAAGCTCGAGAACGCAATCTCTCTGCTGAACGACGTTATTGCCGAGCTCAAATCCTACGAGGTGGAGTAATGGCAGCAAGGAAGAAGCGTGCACTCACACCCGAGGAGCAGTTGGAAGCAGCTTTTGTGCCAGAACAAGAATGCCCCTATGAGATTCCTACTAACTGGTGCTGGGTTAAGGCTGGATCACTTGCTACGATACACAGAGGCGTTTCCTACAAGAAACCAGATGCCCACAATAATCAAAGTGACAATTGTGTACTCATTCTACGTGGTGGCAATATTGAGGAAGGTACCATTGAGACTGAGGCCGACAACATCTATGTCGATAAATCGCTTGTAGCTCCAAATCAGTACATCCGAAAGGGCGATATTGTTATCGTCGCTTCAACTGGCAGCACAAAGGTGATAGGAAGAGCGGGGATTTCGGATAGAGACTACACGGATGTTGCTTTTGGCGCCTTTCTTATGCTAGTGCGTCCTACGAATATGATTCAGCAGAAGTATCTTGGATACTATTTCCAAAGTATGTATTACAGAGACCGAATCCGTCAGCTTGCTGCTGGTGTCAACATCAACAATATCCGTGCGGATTACATCACAGACATGCCTATTGCCTTGCCTCCGCTTCATGAGCAGCGGAGAATCGCATCGCGAATCGAGTGGCTCTTTGCCAAGCTCGATGACGCAGAAGCCGAGTTGCGCGAGGTAATCGACAGTTCGAAACAACGACAGGCCGCAATTCTTCACAAAGCCTTTACTGGTGAACTCGTTTCGCTCGGAGATGATAACGAGCGATCGCGGCTACATGTTCCGATTAGAAAGGTTGTGAGTGGGCTGAAATATGGCACTTCGGAAAAGAGCACTTACGACAACGAAGGAATGCCAGTATTGAGGATACCGAACGTGAGCTCCTTGCATGTCGATCTGAATGACATGAAGTATCTAGCACATAGCGATGTGAAGCCTGCAGACATGCTTCAAAAAGGCGATATTCTCATGATACGATCAAATGGCAGCCGCGACCTTGTAGGCCGATGTGCTGTGGTCCCCACACTCGAAGAGGAGTATACGTATGCATCTTTCCTGATACGAATACGACCTTCGGATAGGGTCGATTCGAAATACCTCTGGTATTACCTTCAATCGACCGATGCAAAAGCGCAGCTTTTTACGAAAGCAAAGTCATCCTCAGGCATCCACAACATCAATTCCAAAGAAATAGGCGCAACCATCATGCCACTGCCTGCTATGGATAAGCAGCACGCAATAGTGCAAGCACTTGACGCCCTCTTCGATAGCGAAAGGGATGTCCTTTCAACCGCTACGATTGCTCTGGACCGAATTCGCATGACGCGAGAATCGGTACTGAACAAAGCGCTGCGCGGCGAACTTGGGACCAATGACCCGAGCGAGGCAAGCTCAAAAGAGCTGCTTGCCAGCATAATGAGCGGTAATGCTGATAAATGACAAGGCGCGAGGTGAATGATATGGACGACACGAAGGCAACTTGTACATGGGTCAGCTTCTACCAGGAGCTAGCCGGAGCGCTCCTGCCCTTCAAAGACGACCACAAAGGATTAATTGAGAAGCTTCAAGCCCTGTATGAGAGCATCGGCATGAAGCTTCCAAAACTTGACAGCGCCTCAGTTCCTGCCGACATCGATCCATACACCATCTATGGACTCTTCAACAAGGGCATATCGGAAGCGAACAGAAAGAAGATCATTGAGGCGATGGCCGAGGTATTTGGCATCGAGGCCGATGTGCCACGTGATTTCGACGGAATCCCCGTACTCAACAACCTTAACGCGACCTTCTATGCCTTCGTTGGCGACGACCGTCGCGGAGAGCATGACATCGACAACCTCTGGAAAGTCTTCGAGGCGGAGATCGCGCTTGCAGCTGAAGACAATACCGACAACCGTAAGGCTTTCGTCGAGGCGTTCAACGACACTATCACTCAGTTTGGGCTCGGTTGGAAGCTGACCATGGGCCTTTACTGGGCGAGGCCGCTGTCGTTCATCAACTTGGACACGCGCAACCGTTGGTTCATGGGTGACGTCGCAAAGACCGGTGAAACCATCGCCAATATCGTGCCGAAAGAGAAGGATGCACCAATCCACGATGGTGAGCGATACCTTGCAATATGCGATGTAATCAAGACGGAGCTCGGCACCGAGCTTTGCCCATACGCTGACTTTCCGTCACTCTCCAACGCCGCTTTCGTCGAATCCGAGCGCGTCAACAAGGAGAAGAAAGCGGCAGAGAAAGCCGCCGAGAAAGAGGCTGAGGACAACGCCCTCGGCGATGCCGACGTCGTTACTGCACACTACTGGCTCTACGCGCCTGGTCACGGCGCCGCTATGTGGGACGACTTTTTCAAGCGCGGCGTCATGGGCTTAGGCTGGGAGGAGCTCGGCGATCTGCGGAAATACTCGACCAAGGAGGAGCTGCGAAGAGACCTGGTCGAGACGTTCGGGGGCGACACTTCCCAAAAGAACTCCGCCCATGCAAATTGGCAGTTCGTTCATGACATCAAACCCGGAGATATCATATTCGCCAAACGCGGTATGAGCGAGATCATCGGCAGGGGTATTGTCGAGGGAGATTACGAGTACGATGCCGAGGCTACCGATGGGTACCCTCATATCCGCAGGGTGAAGTGGACGCATCGAGGCAGCTGGACTCGCGAAAAGAAATTCGCGCAGAAGACGCTCACTGACGTGACTGACTACCCGGACTTTGTTGCCGAGATTGCATCCCTGTTCATAGACCCCGTCGAAGAAACCGTCGATGACGAGCCGGTTGTTGACTATCCAGAATACGATAGAGAAATGTTCCTCACCGAGGCCTACATGAGCGAGGAACAGTACGACACGCTTGTCAGTGTGCTCCGCTCGAAGAAGAACATCATCCTGCAAGGCGCCCCGGGCGTGGGCAAGACCTTCATCGCGAAGCGCCTTGCCTACTCGATGATGGGTGTGAAAGACCCCGAGCGCGTGATGATGGTGCAGTTCCACCAGAGCTACAGCTACGAGGACTTCATCGAGGGGTACCGCCCGTCAGCCGACGGCTTCGAGCTCGAGAAGGGCGCATTCTACACCTTCTGCAAGAAGGCGGCCGACGATGACGAGAACGCATACTTCTTCATCATCGACGAGATCAACCGGGGCAACCTCTCCAAGATCTTCGGCGAGCTGTTCATGCTGATCGAGAACGACAAGCGCGGCACGAAGAACAAGCTGCAGCTGCTCTACTCCCGCGAGCTCTTCTACGTGCCGAGCAACGTGTACCTCATCGGAATGATGAACACGGCCGACCGGTCGTTGGCAATGCTGGACTACGCGCTGCGGCGCCGCTTCGCGTTCTTCGACTTGAAGCCCGGCTTCGGCTCGGACGGATTCGTCGCCTATCGCGATGTGCTGGGCAGCGACAAACTCAACGAGCTCCTCGCCTGCGTGGTGCGCCTGAACGAGGCGATCGCCGCCGACGAGACGCTGGGCGACGGCTTCTGCATCGGGCACAGCTACTTCTGCGGCATGAAGGCGGAGGACGTGACCGACGCCAAGCTCTCGGCAATCGTGGAGTACGAGCTCATCCCCATGCTGCGCGAGTACTGGTTCGACGAGCCGTCCAAGGTGCGGGAGTGGGCCGACGCGCTGCGCAGGTCGATAAAGTGATCCGCATACAGAACATCTACCACATGCTCGCTTACGCCTTCCAGGTGCTTCGTGAGCAGGGCTACCGCGACGTGGCAACCGAGGAGTTCGCCAACACGGCCGAGCTCTGCGCCGCCATTCTTGCGCGCGGCGTGAGCTCGCAGCTCAAGCGGGGGCTCGGGCGCGAATACGTGGACCGGACCGACACACTCTCTACCTTGCGCGGGAAGATCGAGGTGAGCGAGTCGGTGAAGACACGCTCCGTGCTGCGCCGGCAGATGGTCTGCAGCTACGACGAGTTCAGCGTGGACACGCGCATGAACGAGATCCTCAAGGCGACGATGGTGCTGCTCGTGCGCTCCGACATCGGCAAGGCTCGCAAGAAGGAGCTCAAACGCCTCCTCGTGTACTTCGGCGACGTGGGCGATATCGACCTAGCCACCGTGGACTGGCACATGAGGTTCGACCGAAACAACCAGACCTACCGCATGCTGATGAACGTGTGCTGGCTGGTAGCGAAGGGGCTCCTGCAAACGCAGACTGATGGGTCGTCGCGCCTCATGGATTTCCTCGACGAGCAGCGCATGAGCAGGCTGTATGAGAAGTTCATTCTTGAGTACTACCGGCACGAGCACCCCGAGCTGGATGCCGGCGCTCCCTATATTGGCTGGGTTCTCGATGACGGCTTCGATGACATGCTGCCAGCGATGCACAGCGACATCATGCTGACGCAGAGTGGCACCGTGCTCATCATCGACGCGAAGTATTACAGCCACACGACGCAGCAGCAATTCGACAAGCGCAGCGTGCACTCGGGCAACCTGTACCAGATCTTCACCTACGTGAAGAACAAGGAGGCAGAGCTTGCGGACCAAGAGCACGATGTGAGCGGAATGCTGCTCTACGCCAAGACCGACGAGAAAATCCAGCCTGACGGCGTGTATCAGATGAGCGGTAACCAGATAAGCGTAAAGACACTAGATCTGAACTTGGAGTTCGAGGAGATAGCAAAGCAACTCGACTCAATCGCGAAAGAACATTTCACGCAAGTGCAGGTGGCATAGATGCATTCGACGGATGAGCTGAGCGATGCCATCAGGCAGCTCTACAGAATAATCGACACCCTCGAAACCGACTTTTCCGAGCATAATCGGCGCTTCACCTTGGACGGGCATTTGCTCGGGAGCATCGGTGAGGTCTACGTTGCGGAGCGATACAACATCAAGCTGTTCATCTCGTCATTTAAGGGACATGACGGAATAACGAAAGACGGAAGCGAGAGACTCGTCCAGATAAAGGTAACCCAAAGCAGGGCTCGAAAGAAAGCAATCGGACTAAGCTCCGAGCCGAAATGGCTTCTCGTGCTGCAGGTAAACGATGAAGGCGAGTTCATCGAGATATACAACGGCCCTGGCGACATCGTCTGGAATCTCGTAAAAGACAAGCAAAAGCCCTCTAACGGTCAATACCAGGTTGCCTTGAGCAGGCTGCTGGAGCTCAACGAATCAGTAGCGGACGACGACAGAATCTAGCAAGAAACCCAGCTTGTGACGCACTGCTACGATGCCCGTACCGGTAATGGTGCGGGCATTGTTCGTCTCTGCCCGCCTTACGAAACGAAAGGCGGGCAGGAACATGGACGGTGAGACCAATGGCAGCCAGGAAGCCACGCAGGGTGCGAAGGACCAAGCGCAACAGCAGGGCCAAGAGCAGCAGGAAACGCAGCAGGGCCAGTCGCAGGTAGAGACTCCCGACCACGAGAAGCAAATCGCTGAGCGCGTGAGTAGTAACCACTTCTGGTACCAACAGTCAGCTGTGTTGGTACCAGAAGTCAGGCGTAAGTGGTACCGCCGATAAGGTCAGCTGGTACCGGTGCTAG
>CADAAU010000037.1 GCA_902786015.1 uncultured Coriobacteriaceae bacterium | reverse complement strand
GTTGTGCAAAGTTTGCTCCGTTGCAAGTCTAGCTGGAATCGAACGCGTCCGCACAACAAAAAGGCGGGACAGAGGGAAACGCTCCCTTTCTAAGCTGCCATCTTCCCCTCGCATCCGTAACCGCGCCGCGAGGCGCTTTCAAACGCCTCGACCACGATGCCTGCGGTCATGCGCTCCGACATCGCAAGTGCGGCCTGCCGAACAATCTCCTCGTGATCGAGAACTGCGATGAATGGCAAGAGCGCATCGACTGCGACACCGGAGAGGTGGTCTCCTGGGACCCAATCAAGGGAATGATGATCGACTATCCGGTCTTTGACGCGTTTCCGCTCAATCGCACTCAGAATGCAATCGAGAGCCTCTAAGGAAGAGCCTAGCCACCGGCGGACACGCCCCACCTGCACCTTTGCAGGCGGGGCTTCCCATTTCAAATCACCTCTGCGGCCTAAAGGCGTCAGCCGACCCTCTTGTCCAGCGTGCAAGAATCGCACAATTTTGTAGCGGTCCTATTCCCACTCTATTCGAATCCAATCGCTCCAGCCGTGCAACTCGTGCTTTCTCGTTCATCTGGTACCAGCCCATAGGCATTGAACGTCGCGGCCGGCAACTCTAAGTCATGACATTGCATGAGGTCCAAGAGGTCGATCCGGCATTCTCAGGGATACCGCTTGTCGCTATCGCCTCTTCTCATCATACCCACCACTAGCGGTGGCTCTCGTTGCGTAGTAGTTCGCACTGACCTGAAGGCATTGAGCTTAGTTGAGTGTCAACGTCAACCCGCCCCATCTAGCGATGGCGTCCTTCTCGACATCGCGTTTTTCAGACGGAGGATAGACTCCCCCCTGTGACGAGAGTGGAAGCTCTTCTCGCCTTGTATACGAGGAGTGGAGGGCAGATGGCTGTTGGCGGGATTGATGGGGATGGGTACCGGGTGCCGGAGTGCGTGAGGGCGTACCTGAGGGGTGCGGGGTACAGCACGCGGACGCTGGAGGACATGGAGCCGCACGTGCGGGAGTGGGACCGCTGGATGAGGGCAGTGGGCGAGCTCTACGACTACCGGGACACCGACGGGTTCGGGCGGGTCTACCAGGTGCACTGCAGGACTATCATGCCGGCGATGCCGGATCCCCCGTCGAGCGTGCGGCGTGCGGTGGTGCGTGAAAAGGTTCTTCTACTCGCTCTTCCGTATGAGCTGCTGGCACGAGTGTTCTTCTCTCCATACGAAAGCGCGTCGTGCGTTTCCGCACGACGCGTCGCCATCGTTGTCCTTGTCAGCCGGCCTCTATGCGGCGAGCGGCACGACTTTATCGTCTCGGGTATACGGGATGCCCCAGAGCGTGAGGGTATTCTCGAAGTCGGTTATGAAGCAGTCGTCGGCGTGGCCCTCCACAATGTCTGCCGCGTCTGCGAGCGAGTAGTCGTCAGTCGGCTCGAACGTGACGGTCGTCTCGCGCTCGGTGACGTCGAACATCATCTCGGTGAGGACGCCCTTGCTCGCCTCGCGCACGAAGGGCATTTCCCTCGGGCGTGGCACCCCACGAAAGGGTCTGTTTTCGGTTCCGCTTTATATCACCACGGTCTTCTCGTCTGCCATCGTATGTCTCCCGTCTCCCCTCTTTGATGGCTGTCATTCTTGGATACCCGCCGCTGCCAAGCCACGTTGGGCGTTCACCGCAAGCGGTATGCTGCTTGTAGTCGCCTCTTTGGTCACCTCATGAGCATAGGCTCGCGCAGTGGCCCCGGCCGGATTCGGCCGGGGCCACTGCGCGAGCGATGTTCCGCATCATAGCTATTCTCACGCTGTCGGCGAGCGGCTTCATTAGCAGCCGTCCGACACACTTTTCATTCATGGTTTCTTCTAACCAAAGATTGTGCTTGACTCTTTCTGAGGGTACGGTTATCGTTAACCACAGAAATACGGTTAGCTATAACCAGGAGGCCACATTGTCATTCTCACCTGATCAGACCAGCCGTAGCATGATTGCAAAGGACCTCGACCAAATAGAGCCCTTGAGCGGCATGGGCGTGGACGCCAACCTCGCGGCATACGCCGCCCTCCTCTTGATAGAGAAGGGCCTTGACCGCCACGACATCGACCACGAGCGGTACCTCTCGGTCGTAGGCGACCACCAGCTCGACCCAATCCTGCGCGACCGCTTCGTAACAGATTCCGACGGGTCCTTCGAGAGCGCCGCCTTGCGCCTCTGCTCAAGCTCCTACACCACTGACGAGTTGCGCGACTTCGTGCTCCACTATAACGTGGATGAGGACAGGAACTTCGGGCTGCGGAGGGAACTCACGACCCCCGAGCCCATTCGCGCCCTCGCGCTCGCCGTCCTCGACTGCCACGACGGCGAGCGCCTCTACGATGCGTGCTGCGGAGCCGGGTCCCTTCTCGTCGACGCCATCGAGAGGACTCCCGACATCAGGACCTACGGCGTCGACGTAAGCAAGGACGCGGCATGCCTGGCTGTCGCGCGCATGAGCCTGCTCCCGGGAGACCGCCCCATCGCCTTCGGCGATGTGTTCCACAGACCCACCCTCGGCGCCTACGACAAGGTCTTCATCAACCCGCCCTTCGGCATGAAGCTACCCTTCATGCGCAACCCCGGCGCCGACTACCTCGCCCCCTTCGTGGAAGAGTCCGACCCCATGGGACGACCCGCTTCCGCTGACTGGGTGTTCGCCCGGCTCGCATACGACTCCCTCGCCGAAGGCGGCACCGCCGTGGCCATCGTCACCAACGGCGCCCTCAGTAACGGTGGCGACCAGCGGGCGCGGCGCTACTTTGTCGAGAACGGGATGCTCCGCGCCGTCGTGGCGCTCCCGACCAGGCTCTTCCGCTCGACCGCCCTCGGCTGTGCGCTCCTCGTGCTCGGCCGCAACGACGGGCCTGTCCGCATGGTGGACGCCACCGACCTCGCCGACGAGGGCCGCCGCTGGAACTCGCTCTCCGACGAGGCCGTTTCTGAGATTGTGGGCCGCATCGGCGCCGGCGGTCCCATGAGCCGCCTCGCCGAGCGCGCCGACATTGCCTCGCGCGGCTACAGCCTCTACGCGAGCCGCTACCTCGGCCAGGCGCCCGACCTTGTGAACCCCAGGCCTCTCGGCGACCTCGCGCTCGCCATCGAACGCGGGGCGGGCTTCAGCGCGAGGGAGCTCGACGCGCTCACGACCGAAGAGGACACGGGGCTCTTCTACGTGCGGCTCTCGGATATCGAGGACGGCGCAATCTCGGACGACCTGCCGAACCTCACCAGCCTCAACGATAAGACCGAGAGGCAGTGGCTGCGCACCGGCGACCTCGTGATCTCCAAGAACGGGGCCCCCTTCAAGGTGGCCGTGGCGGACGTCCCCGAGGGCAGGACCATCCTCGCCAACGGCAACCTCTACGTCATCAGGCTCGACACGGAGCTCGTCGACCCCTACTTCGTGGCGGCGTTCCTCGCGAGCGAGGATGGCAAGCGGAGCCTGGAGCAGATGGTCGTGGGGACGACCATCCCCAACCTGCCACTTCGGAACCTTAGGCAGATACAGATACCCGTGCCGCCGGCCGACGTGCAGTGCAGGGCCGCCGAGGGGTACCGTGCCCGCCTCGACGAGATCTCCGTCCTGAAGATACGCATCCGCAAGGCCCGGGAGGCTGCGGCCGGCGCCTACGACGAGGCGGTGGGACGTTGACGCCCCTCTCCGCCGCCGAGCTCGACGACCTGGGGCAGGCCGTGGGAGAGCGTCTGGAAGACGGCCTCCTGCCGGCCCTCACCATGGCGAACCGGACCGGCGAGCTCGACGAGCTGCTGCGCCTCCTGGGGATGTCCGACCTCCTGGGCGACGACGGGCGGGCCGAGGTCCACCCCACCAAGGTCCTCGTGATCGGCGACAGCATGACGAGCGAGGGAAAGCTCCGGAGCATCGCGAGGAGGCACGGCATCGCCTCCGACGACCTGGAATGCGCGCTCGGCTACGACGAGCTGAAGCACTTCAACTTCGCGAAGCTGCGCAACTCCTATGTCTACCGCGTCGTTCTCGTGGGGCCGATTCCGCACAGCACGCCAGGCAAGCGGGACGCCTCCAGCGCCGTCGCGGAGATGGAGGCGCACCCCGAGACGTACCCGCCCGTCATAAGGGTCGAGGACGCCAACGGGCTGAAGATTACCAACAACAGCTTCGCGCGGGCGCTGGACGCGCTGAACGCCATCTACTGAGGTCTTAGAATATCGACAATGACACCGATGAAAGGTTAAACCGAATTGGCTGACGAAAGTGAGCTCCAAGCCACCACCACCAAACAGGCCACCGAGAAGGCGGCGCTCGTGTGGAGCATCGCCGACACCCTGCGCGGGCTCTACAAGCCCGTCGAGTACGGACGCGTGATCCTGCCCATGACCATCGTGAAGCGCTTCCACGACTGCCTGCTGCCCACGCACGAGAAGGTGCTCGAGACCGCCAAAAAGACTGCAAGGCTCGACGTACGCGACGGATTCCTGCGCCGCGCCTCGGGCTACGACTTCTATAATACGTCCTCCTTCACGTGGGAGACCCTGCTTGCCGACCCAGCAGGCATAGAAGAGAACTTCACAGACTACCTCCAGGGCTTTTCCGAGAACGTTCAGGACGTTCTCTTCCAGTCCGGCATGAAATTCGACAACGAGATCCGCACGATGGCCGACAGCGGCGTGTTGTACCAGGTCGTCAAGGACTTCGGCGGCAGTAAGGGCGACTTCGGTCCCGACAAGATAACCGAGGTCGAAATGGGCGGCATCTTCGAAAACCTCGTGAGCCGCTTCTCCGAGACTGACGAGGCCGGAGAACACTTTACCAGCCGCGACATCGTCTACCTCATGACCGACCTCGTCATCGCCGCCGACTCGCGCGTGTTCGAGAGCGACCACATCCGCCGACTCGTGTACGACGGCTCCATGGGCACCTCGCAGATGCTCAGCTGCATGCGCGAGCGGCTTCTCGCACTCGACTCCGAGGCGGATGTGCAGACCTTCGGGCAGGAGCTCAACCCGTTCACCTTCGCCATCGCCAAGGCCTCGGCGCTTATCCGCGGCGAGGACGCCGACAACATGCGACGCGGCAACACCTACGACAACGACCAGTTCCCCGGCTACAAGTTCGACTACGTGATTCAGAACCCGCCCTTTGGCATCTCGTTCGCCGCGCAACAGGCGGCCATCAAAGCCGAGCACGCCAGGGGCAGCGAGGGACGCTTCCCCTGCGAGCTTCCCGCCGTAGGCGACGGGCAAACACTCTTCGCCCTGAACGGCCTTGCCAAGCTCAAGGACGAGGGCATTATGGCCATCGTCCAGGACGCCTCCCCGCTCTACAAGGGCAAGCCCGGAAAGGGCGAGGACGACTACCGCCGCTACATCCTGGAGAACGACTGGCTCGACGCCATCGTACAGCTCTCGACGGACTCTTTCGTGAACACGGGCATCGCCACCTACATCTGGCTCTTCGACAAGGACAAGCCCGAAAGCCACAGGGGCAAGGTGCTCCTCGTGGACGCCAGCAACGCCTTCGTCAAGCGCCGCAAGGGCATCGGCAACAAGAAGAACGACATCACCAAGACCTGCCGCCACCTCATCACCGAGGCCTATGGCAACTGGGCCGACGGCACCTACGAGGGCACGGCTGAGGACGGCTCCGCCGTGAGCGTGGAAGCAAAGCTCTTCGACTCGACGGAGTTTGGCTTTGACCGTATCACCGTGTACACGCCCGAACGCGACAAGAACGGCGATGTCGTCCGAGACCGAAAGGGCAAACCCATCGCCAAGACAGATGAGGGCGGCAAGAAGGTCACCGACACTGAGGACGTCCCTCTGGGCGAGGATATCGACGCATATATGGAGCGTGAGGTGGAGCCCTATAACCCTGGCGCTTGGTACGATAAGAAGAAGGTCCTGCGCGGCTACACCATCCCGTTCACGCGGGCGTTCTACAAGTACAAGGAGCTGGAGCCCTCCGAAGAGATCGCCAAACGCATCGTCGAGCACGAGAAGGCACTCGAAGCCAGCCTTGAAGCGCTGTTCGGTGAGGGGAGATAAACGTGGCACGGAAGATGAAGGATAGCGGTTTGCCATATATTGGGGTGATTCCTGCCCAATGGAATCTGTTCCGGCTTAAGGCTTTTTTCGCCCCATCCGCAATAACTAACAAACCCGATGCCAGGGTCTTATCGCTTTATCGTGATTATGGCGTGATACCCAAGGACAGCCGTGACGACAATCACAATGTCACCTCACTTGACACATCAAAGTACAAGTATGTGAACAGAGGTGACTTTGTAATCAACAAAATGAAGGCCTGGCAAGGCTCTATGGCCTTGTCTGGTTACGATGGCATCGTTAGCCCTGCTTACCACGTTTTTAAGTTCAGGTCGGAAGGGCTCTGGCCTCGGTATGCTCATTATCTTCTTCGTTGCAGCTCGCTCTCTGATCTCTGGAGGGGACTTTCAACCGGGCTTCGTGTTGGGCAATGGGACTTGCACGTAGATGACTTCTTAAACACCTATATTCCTTTGCCGCCACTTAATGAGCAGCGACGCATTGCCGACTATCTCGATGCCAAGTGCACTGAGATTGACGGAGCTATCAAATCTGCCGAAAGTTCGATTTCTGATTACAAGGCATATCGCAATGCCCTTGTTTATCAAACAGTAATGCATGGTATGAGCTCTCATAGCCAGTCAGTAAAAGAAAGCGGCGTTTCCTATATCGGGACCATCCCCCAAAACTGGTCGTGCGTGCCTATAAAGTTGCGATTCGAAATAGTGAAAAGAATTGCCGGCGGAGGCGGATTCAAGGTTCTTTCAATTACGCAGAAAGGTTTGAAGCCAAAGGACTTCAGCACTGGCAAAGGGCAGTTTGCTAGAAGTTATGACAACTATCAAATAGTCGAACCCGGCGACTTTGCCATGAATCACATGGATCTCGTTACGGGATGGGTTGATTTATCGAGTCAACTTGGAGTGACGAGTCCTGATTACCGGGTGTTCAAAGCGCGCGACGAATCTATGGAAAAGCGCTATTACCTGTACGTCTTTCAATCCTACTATTCAGCGCTGGTGTTCTATGGATTCGGGAAGGGCATCTCTGGCAAGGGACGTTGGCGTCTGCCAGCCCCCGCCTTTTACTCGACAATGATCCCGGTACCTCCGCTTAACGAGCAGCATGTTATAGCGGACTATCTTGACGCTAAGTGTTCAATAATTGATGAAGCTATTACAAGTAAGCAATCCATCATCGATGACCTGAAGGCTTACAAGCAGTCCCTTATCTACGAAGTAGTCACCGGAAAGAAGGAGGTGTAGCTCCATGGCGACCGACACAAAAGAACGCAACCTCGAGGAGGACATCGAAGAATATCTCACTTCAGAGGAGGGAGGTTGGCTCAAGGCCACCGACAAGCAATCCTTTACCTACATCGAGGACGGCTCCTATCAAACCTGGGGCAACCACGGTTACTCCGACCTTCCCGGCCATGGCGTGGACATCATGACCCTCGTGGACTACGTCCAGACCACGCAACCAAAGACATGGGGGCTATTTGAGAAGCGCTGCAAGACGGCCGACCCCACCCGGATGTTCTTCAAGGCCTTCCAGGACGCGGTGAGCCACGACGGCATCCTTCACGTGCTGAAACATGGGTTCAAGCACCGTGGGCTCAAGTTCAAGGTCGTCGAGTTTCGCCCCGAGTCGGGGCTCAACCCCAAGACCGAGGCGCTCTACCGGAAGAACTGTCTTCGCTGCATCCGTCAGTTCCACTACTCGGCCACCGACACGCGCAACACCGTGGACATGGTGCTCGACGTGAACGGCATCCCGCTCGTCGCCCTGGAGCTCAAGGACCAGTTCACGGGACAGACCCACGAGGACGCCATCCGTCAATGGAAACTCGACCGCGACCCGCGCGAGGAGGCTTTCCGCTTCGACTCGCGCATCGTGGCTTTCTTCGCCGTGGATCTCTCGCAGGCGTGGCTGGCGACCGAGCTCAGGGGCGAGGACACCTATTTCCTGCCTTTCAACCAGGGTTCGAACGGGCCCGGTGTCGACGGCGGCAGAGGAAACCCACCCAACCCCGACGGCTATCAGACGAGCTACCTCTGGGAGGAGGTGCTTCAGGCCGACTCCCTGCTCGACATCCTCAACCGCTACGAGCATGTGGAGGAGAAGCAGGAGACATTTATCGACGCGGATGGACAGGAGCAGGTAAAGACAGTTCGGCACATTATCTTCCCGCGCTACCACCAACTCGACGTGGTGCGCAGGATCACTCGCGACGTACGTGCCAAGGGGCCGGGGCACAGCTACCTCGTGCAGCACAGCGCGGGTTCTGGCAAGTCGAACTCCATCGCGTGGTGTGCCTACCAGCTCTCCACCATGTTCAACGAGAGCAACAAGCCCATGTTCGACTCCGTGGTTATCGTGACCGACCGCACGGTCCTCGACCGACAACTCCAGGAGACCGTGGGAGGGCTCGACCACCAGCAGGGACAGATTACCGTCATTGACGCCAAGTGCACCTCCAAGGACTTGCGCGACGCGCTCAACGACGGAGCCAAGCTCATCGTATCCACCCTGCAGAAGTACTCGATGATCTACCAGGAGGTGCATTCGACCGGCAAGAGGTTCTGCGTCATCGTGGACGAGGCGCACAGCTCGCAGACCGGCAGCCACGCCATTCACCTAAAGGAGGCCCTAGCGGACACCGAGGAGGCACTCAAGGAGTTCGCGGACTACGAGGAACAGTGGGAGGACGCGAGCGACTACGAGCGCGACGGGATGCTGCGCCAGATGGCCGCGCAGGGCAGGCACGACAACATAACCTTCCTCGCTTTCACAGCCACGCCCAAGAAGCAGACGCTCGAGCTCTTCGGGGAGGAGCTGCCAAACGGCTCGTATATCCCCTTCCACGTGTACAGCATGCGGCAGGCCATCGAGGAGGGCTTCATCCTGGACCCGCTCGCCAACTACGTCACCTATAACGAGGCGCTGCAGCTCGCCAAGACCGTGCCGGACAACCCCGACGTGCCGACCTCGCCCACGCTCAAGCTGCTCCGCAAGTACACCGAGCTGCACCCCTACGCAATCGGGCAGAAGGCGCGCATCATCGTAGAAACCTACCGCGAGGTGACACGGAAGAAGATCGGCGGGCGCGGTAAGATGATGGTCGTGACGGACTCCCGACTCGCCGCCGTGCACTACTACCACGCAATAAAGCAGTACCTCGACGTGCAGGGCTACATTGACACGGAAGTTCTCGTCGCCTTCTCCGGCTCGCTGCAGGACCCGCAGGACGGGCCGGATGGCCCCGAGTACACAGAGCCCGGGCTGAATGTTGGCCACGATGGCCAGCACGTGAAGGAGTCGCAGACCAAGAAGGAGTTCCACAACTGGGGCTCCATCCTCGTCGTAGCCGAGAAATACCAGACTGGTTTTGACGAACCCCTGCTCCATACGCTCGTGGTGGACAAGCGACTACGTGACGTTAAAGCTGTGCAAACGATCTGTCGCATTGACCGCACGTGCCGAGGCAAAGCCGACACTCTGGTAATCGACTTCGCCAACACGCGCGAAGACATACTGAACGCATTCCAGCCCTACTACACCGAGACCGACCTCGCCGAGCCCATCGACACAGACAGGATCTACGGCCTTTTGCGCGAGATCCGCGGTTACCACGTGTACACGGCGGAGGACGCCGACGCAGTCGCGTCGCTCGAGTTCGGCAAGGACCGCAAGAACGTGCAGGGCAGAATCAAGTCTCTGCTCACCCCCTGCGCCAAGCGCTACAACGAGCTTTCCGAGGAGGACCGTTACCAGTTCCGGCGCAAGGTCCGCAGCTTCATCAAGTGGTACGGCTACGTGACGCAGATCGTCCGCATGTTCGACCGCGATATGCACAAGGATTACGTGCTTCTCTCTTACCTGGTACATCTTTTGACCGCCGACAAAATCGATGTTGAGTCCATAGACGACAAGGTACAGATGGACTTCTACAAGCTGACCGAGACCTACCGTGGTGCCATCGAGCTCGAAGACGAGAAAGGCAGCCTCGAGCAGTCGAAGAAAACCGCCCAGAGCACGCTTGACAAGCGTAAGGACCCGCTACAGGAGCTCGTAGACCGCATCAACGAGGAGTATGCGGGGCAGTTCACCGAGGATGACCGTGTTGTGATGGAAATCCTTTACCGCCGCCTTGCAAAGAGCAAGCGCGTTCGCGAAAGTCTGCGGCATGACGGCGAGACAGTGTTCACCGACAGCACTTATCCGAAGATTTTCGGTGACGAGGCCATGGACGCATACATGAGCTCGCAGGACGCATTCACGTCGATCTTCCAGGACAAGGAGAAGTACAACGTGATTATGCGGGCAATCGGTCAGATGCTCATTCAGCAGTCACGCCATGGATGGGACGACGATGACGTGGATTAAGGAGCACTTGCTGGAGGCGATAGGGCTTGTTGTTGCGCTGCTCACTTACTTTGGCATACAGCCTTCTGACGTAGCGGCAAACACCAGCATCTTGACGCCAGCGCTTTATGTCGCGGCAGGTGGCCTCATGGGATGGGGCCTCTGCCGAGCCAGCCATGGGTTGAGATTCAGATTGTTCAGTACGCGGCACGGCGATGAACAGTCCATTGACGATTTCGCAGAGAACTTTGCAAGTAGGCCCTATGAGATCAAGGCCTTTCTGAAAACCGTACTTGAGAAGGGCGCGGCATACCGCAAGACGGATGACGTTATCCCCTGGGAGAGCTATCTTAAATATCTGAGCAACTTCGTGATAGGTCAGACCATCAGGAACAACATCACAAAGTTCACCATGCGGAACGATATGAGAGAGCTTTTCGACGAGAGGCCTGACCTGCTGGAATCCGTGTCTGATGAAGACGTCGAATCGCATGCGCTAAACGGCAATGAGGGCGACTCGCCAACCTTCATGAGCCAGCGCTTCTACTGGTGGTACTACACGGACGACCCTAACGTTCCGAAGGCTTTCAATATGAGCAACAGCATCTTCGGGATGGGAATGTAAATGAAGCTGCCCGATTAGCTTACGTATCCCAAACCGATGCACGTGCTTGATGGCCTGACCAGATCTTCCGAAGGAAAACGAATGCAGCTATCTTTCCTCATACGCGGCAATAGTTTGAAGAACGAATATGCAAACGCCTCCCTGCCTGACGGTGTAGCCCGTACGATTGGCACATACCGGGCAGAGGGCGGCGACCTCTTCTTCGTTAGCTTCACCATCGACAGAGACACTATCGGGAACGCACGCGTTCTCGCGGCTCTCCGAGACAGCCTCCCGGCTGGAGACGACGTTCGCATACTTAAAGACGGTGCGTCAGCCAAGTTCTGCGAGCTCCTTTACCCCCACTTTTGCAGATTTGAGAAGGGGCTGCGCGAGGCAATAGCCATCGCCACCTGCGCCGAGCAGGGCAATTTCGATGACCCGAGAATCATCGAAATCGAGGAGAAGCTCACTCTCGAAGCGCTGTACAAGGTGCTTTTCTATGACAGTGGATTCGTGAAGGAAGCCAGGAATCTCGCGAAGAGAGATGATGCCTTTACCCGGAATGAGCTTAAGGACATGATCGATATGCTCGACGAGAGAATCCTTTGGGACGTGCTCTTCTCGGATGATGACATGCCGACGTTCCGTGAGCAGCGAATCGAAATCAAATATCGCCGCAACGACGTGATGCACTATCACAGACTGGCCGAATCAGTCTTTGACGAGACACGTGAGCTTATGAAGAAGGTCAACGCAGAGATTGACTCTTACCTTGAGCGCGTTAAGAGCGACGTTGACTATCCGAAGGCTAAGGCCGAAAGCGCACGCGTTGCCGCCCAGATGTTAAGCGAGACATATGAGGATATGCTCGAAAGCATCCAATCCTCTCTCGACCTCAGCAGCGCATTTGATTTTGGCGACCAGCTCGGAGGCATTAGCCAGATCGTTGCTGGGAACATCGACACTAGCGGGCTCGCGAGCGCCATACAGGCCGCCAATAGTATTAGCGGTACCGTTAGCCTTTCACGCGCGGCTCAAGATGCCATGAGCATGAAAGCACTCGGCCTCTCGTCAAGCGTCTCAAAGGCGCTCGAAGCTATGCAGGTCAGCGCTCCAAAGGTTGACCTCGGACAGATCGGTGCGATGCAATCTGTTGCGGAATCCATGAAGACGCTGCAGGCATCCATCAACGCCCGTTGGGCAAATACCTTCAAAGGAATCTCGGATTATTACCAGCACATCGTGCCCCCTGACACACTTGACAAGCTCAGGTTGGCGGCAAGCGAATCAATGGACTTTACGGCTGGTCTCGGTATCGGGTCTGCCTTGTCGCGCGCAATCGGTGCTGGTGAACTCGTGGACGTCGGCATTGATGACGACGTTAATTATGTCGACACCGATGAGGATGACCATAGCGAAGAAGAGATATGAACAGCAACAACGAATAGGCAACGGCAAGCCCTTCTCATCCAAGTTGCGACAGCCCGCTAACCTCATCGCAGGTTAGCGGGCTGCCCTCATGTTGGCCGCCCCGCGACACGAAAGGCGGTACAGCATGGACGGTGAGACCAATGGCGGCCAGGAAGCCTCGCAGGGCGCGCAGGACCAGGCGCAACAGCAGGACCAAGAGCAGCAGGAAACACAGCAGCAAGGCCAGTCGCAGATAGATGCCTCCGACTACGAGAAGCAGATCGCCGAGCGCGACGCCCAGATCGCATCGCTCGAGGCCCAGGTGGCTGAGGCGGCGAAGAACGCCGAGACAGCCGAGCAGCTCCGGGGCGAGATCGCCGAGCTCAAGGCCCAGGGCGAGAGCGACCAGATCGACTTCAAGCTGCAGCTCACGGGCGTGCGCAACGTGAAGGCGGTCCGTGCGCTCCTATCCGACCACGGCAACGACGTGGACAAGCTCAAGGAGGCCGAGCCCTGGCTCTTCGAGGCCTCCGGCAAGCACGCCAAGGGCGGCAGCTCCGGCGGCACGACCGGGCTTCCCAATGCGGGCGCCGCGTCCGACGAGGGCAAGACGCTCAAGCACTGGCGCGAGATCGCGGGACTCACCGACGATGACGACACCAAGAAGGAGGGCTAACCCATGCCTAGCAACAACATCGCATTCGCACAGAACTACACCTCGACGATCGACGAGGCGCACGAGAGGGCGTCCGTCTCGGGCGTACTCAACTCCGGCCGCCGCATGGTGCGCGCCGGCCACAACGCCAAGGAGATCCTCATCCCGAAGATCTCCGTGACGGGCCTGGGCGACTACTCGCGCAACGTTGGCTACAAGACCGGCGCCATCACCTACGAGTTCGGGACCAAGACCTTCAACTACGACCGCGGCATCCGCCTGTTCGCCGACGTAATGGACGTCGACTGTTTTGTCCCCGGGAAAAACAGGCGGGATCACTGGTTGCAGGCATCCTGGCTGAGGGCGTGAATTCGCCATTCCAGCCCCTCTTCGCCCATTTCGAGGAAGGAATCATAGCTAGCGGCTTTATCCCTGCGCGTTTCCGCAGGTCAGAAGTCGTATGCTGTGACCATAGCTGGAAGAATCGTTGCTGGGGGCTTGGTATTGAATCAGGGTGCGCCTTATTTCAGATATTCCTCAAAGAACGCTTTCAGCTTATCAAACGGAATGATATCCACCTGATCGTAGAGGTCGGTGTGGCTGGCACCGGGGATGATGAGCAGTTCCTTGTTGTCCCCGGTCAGCTTGCTGTACGCGGTTTCGCTGAAATAGCGGGAGTGCGCCTTCTCGCCGTGCACCAGCAACACGGCGGAGCGGATCTCGCTGCTGTATTGCAAAATCGGCATTTTCAAAATCTAACAGTCTAGAAGACAGGTGCTTCCTGACTCACGTTGAGCTGCGGTAACGCGCGGCCGTCGTCAGCAGATGGCGGACCACCCTTTCCGTTTCGGGC
>CADAAU010000036.1 GCA_902786015.1 uncultured Coriobacteriaceae bacterium | reverse complement strand
CTTCGAGCGCTTCGAGGAGGCCATGTCATACGAGCCGGAGCTGCCATTGGCTGCCTGAGAAATCTGATAAATCTTTGTCCACTATCTTGACAGGCCTCAGGTATATGGTGGACTTGCTGACGCCCACCTGCTCGGCCCTGGCCTCCGCTATCTGCTGCGGCGACAGGCCGCGCTCGAGGTCGCCCCTGATGAGCGAGACCGCGAGCTCGAAGCGCTCCCGGTCCATGTCCACGCCGCGCCTGGGCTCTGTCATGTCGTCCTCCGCGAACCCCTGCGCGCGCGACGCCAGGTACTCGGTGCGCCACCTGTTGGCGCAGTGGTAGCGGCGGTACCTGCAGCCGTTGCAGCAGAACGGCCAGGCGAGGAGCTTCGGGCACACCCGCACGCCTCCCGCCTGCGACCCGTCCGTGCCCACGACGTTGTCGCCCTTGCCGGGGCCCCTGGTCACGACCCGGTTCCTAACGACCTCGTCGTGGATGGTGGACGCCGACCTCCCGAGGTCCCTCGCGATCGACCTGCAGGACGTTCCCCTGTCGAGCGCGTGCTCTATCGCCTTCCTCTCCCTCAGGTCGATCCTGCGGTAGGACGCCCTCTTCCTCTTCTTCCTTGCCAACTCAAAATCCTTTCGCTCGGGCGGGCCGGATGCCCGCCACTCGCGAAAGGATGTGCTTGCGCGCAGGACTCATCCGTACGCGTTCGGCTGTCTAATGAAAAAAGAAGAATGCGTTCGGATGAGCTTGCAACTCAACCTGGGGGATGCGGCTGGATGCATGATTTGCGAAGTGATTGTCAGAGCTTCAAACTCTTTCAGGATAGGGTATAATCGCAATCGTAAGTCTCTACATACTCTGCTTCGGAACGATGACGCCGTGTGCGCACCGTCGAGAACGTAGGGGAGCGAATAGTCTCTTTCTATGTGCCTGCCTGTACAGGTTGGCTACGGGAGGTTGTCGTGGGTACGTCTGCCGGATTGTACGTGGTGCAGGTTCAGACAGGGCGGGAAGGCGTCATGTGTGAACTCATAAAGCGTGTCGCGAGCGAAGGTGTGGACAACAACGAGCCGCAGCTTTTGGAGGAGTGCTTCACTCCGCAGTTCACGACCCGCCGCAAATATCGCGGTGAATGGCGCGACATGCAAAAGCTATTGTTACCCGGATATGTGATTGCGGTCACAAGCCGACCAGAAGAGCTTGCGCTGCGCATGCGCAAGGTGCCACAGTTCACGCTGCTCCTGAGCATGGGAGAGACGTTCGTACCCCTGCGCAAAGACGAGTGCTTGTGGATGGAAGAATTCACCGAGGATGGCGATAGAACAGTCGCGCTGAGCATCGCGGTAAAGTATGGCGACTCCATAACAGTGACTGATGGTCCGCTCAAGGGCCGCGAAGGCATCATAAAGAAAATCAATCGCCACAAATGTCTTGCCTACCTAGAGGTTTCCATCGGCGGCAAACGAGTGACAACGACGGTAGGGCTAGCCGTCCTCCCTAAAGAAGAGTGTTCCGAAGCGTAAAAAAGGCAAGTCGCACTGCAGGCGCTGTCGACCTTGCTAATTAACGTTACACCTCACCAGCAACAGCCTCCGACAGAAAGGGACCTCGCATGTCCGAGAAGAAGCCCTGGGCCCCGAGCCCGCTGCGCCTCGCGCGCAGGCACCTTGTGGACCGAGAGAACATGCAGGCGGTCTACGACGCGAAGGCCCCGGCGTACAAGGCCGCCAAGAGGGCCTTCGACGTGGTGGCGTCGGCGGTGGGCCTCGTGGCGCTCTCCCCCGTGATGGCGGCCACGGCGGTGGCGATTATCGCGGAGGACGGTCGGCCCGTGATATACGCGGCGCCGCGCGAGGGCCAGAACGGCAGGCCCTTCCGCATGTACAAGTTCCGCAGCATGTACAGGGACGCGGAGTCCAAGCTCAAGGAGCTCCTCGAGCAGAACGAGCAGACGGGGCCGGCCTTCAAGATCGAGAACGACCCGAGGATCACCAAGGTGGGCGCCTTCATCAGGAAGACCTCGATCGACGAGCTGCCGCAGCTCGTGAACATTCTGAAGGGCGAGATGAGCGTGGTGGGCCCCAGGGCAATCCAGCGCACGCAGGACTACACCCCCCACGAGGCGCAGCGCCTGGTGGCGAAGCCCGGCCTCACCTGCTACTGGCAGGTGATGGGCAGGGCGTCCATCGACTGGGAGGACTGGGTCGAGCTCGATCTCGACTACATACAGGACATGGGCATGATGACGGACCTGAGGCTGATCTGCAAGACCTTCGGCGCCGTGCTCAAGGCCGAGGGGGCGCACTGATGGGGAGCGTGCCCGTCGACATCGGAATTGTCTGCCCCGCGCACGACGTGGTGTCCTTCGTGGAGGGCTTCTTCTCGTGCCTTGAGGCGCAGACCTACCAGGGGTTCAGGGTCATCGTCGTGGATGACTGCTCGTCCGACGGCTCCTTCGAGGCGCTGACCAAGTGCGGGGCTGCCCTCGGCGACAGGTTCGAGCTGCTGCGCAACGAGCGCAACATTGGTCCCGGGCCGACGCGCAACGCCGGGCTCGACAGGCTCTGCGAGGAACCCACGGAGTACGTGACCTTCCTCGACCTCGACGACTGGTTCGAGCCGACCTACCTGCAGGACCTGCACGACGCCGCGGTCGAGTTCGGGTCCGACATCACGATCGCTGGCATAGTGCGCTACGAGGACGGAACGAACCACGTGCTCGCGACCGAGATGGTGAGCTACGCCGACGAGCTGTTCCCCGACTCGAGCCTCGTCGACGACTTCGCCTACATCAACACGTGCCTCTACGCGAAGCTCTACCGCTTCGAGGAGATCCGCGGAGTGCGCTTCCGGAACATGAGGCGCTCCGAGGACACGTGCTGGCTCTTCGAGTCGCTGCCGTCGCTGAGGAGCGTCAAGTTCACGAACAACGCCCTCTACCACTACCGCGTGGGGGCCGGCACGCTCTCGAGCGCGCTCGGCGAGGACAAGTACGAGGACATGCACCGAGAGTTCGCGAGGCAACTGAGGCTCTTCGACTCCGGTCCGCATGCGCCCTACCGCGAGATGTTCGAGTGCCAGGTGTACATAAGGAGCTCGCTCGGCGGCGTCACGAGGGTGGCCTTCACGGACATGCGGCGTGCTCTCTCGCTATCGCTCGGCGAGAGGCGCTGGCTCGACTCGGTGATGCCGGCCTGGCGGCGGAACCGCTACCTCGCCCTTGGGTGCGGCCACAGGAGTCGAGGCCTCAAGGAGCTCGCCATGAAGGTGACCGCCACGATGTACAAGGCGAACGTGTTCGTGCTGTTCATCTTCGCGTACTACCTCGTGTCGAACGTGCTGAAGAGGGAGGTGCGGGCGTGACACGTGGCGACAAGAGGGTGGTCCTCATCTTTCAGGAGTCGTGGGGTCGCGGAGGCATTGAGACGTTCGTGATGAATCTGGTGCGGGGCCTCTGCTCCGAGGAGTATAGGATTGAGGTCTGGTCCGCATACGATTGGGACGGAGGACACGACGCGGAGCTTTCGCGGTTCGGCGTGGAGAGGGTCGCCGTGTTTCCGGGTAGCATGCCGGGACTTGTCGCTAGGCTCAAAGCCGGCCTTTGCGCATGGGACGAGCGGCTGGCACGCGGCGACGTCGACGTCGTGCACGTGAACGCCATGAACGGCATGACTCTCGCATACGTCGAGGTGGCGAAGAGGAGGGGCGTGCCCGTTAGGGTCGCGCACTCCCACAACACGGACTTCGGCGACGGGGCAAGGGCCTTGAAGGCGGCCTTCCATCATATGGGGAGGTCCCTCTGGGCGTCCTCCGCGACGCAACGGCTTGCGTGCTCTCGGGCCGCAGGCGAATATCTGTTCGGGGATCTTCCCTTCGAGTTCCTGCCCAACGGAATCGACGTGGAGAGGTTCGCCTTCGATAGAAAGGCACGTCAGGATGTTCGCGCAAAGTTGGGCATCCCGGATCAAGCCCTAGTGGCGGGAAGCGTCGGCCGCGTCTCGTACCAGAAGAATCCCCTCTTCTCGGTTCGGGTGCTCGCCGAGCTCGTTGCGGGGGGCACCGACGCGCGCCTGCTGCTCGTCGGCGATGGCGAGCTCACGGGAGAGGTAGTTGCCTTGGCGGAGAGGCTCGGCGTGGCCGACCTCTGCCTGCACGTGTCTTCCGTACTAGACCCCGAGCGCTATTACTCTGCCATGGATGTCTTCCTCATGCCATCTGTTTTCGAGGGGTTCGGCTACACGCTCTTAGAGGCGCAATGCTCTGGCCTTCCGTGCGTCGTGAGCGAGACAATACAGGACGAGGTGCGCGTGACCCCTCTCGTACGTACTGTGAGGCTTGATGATGGAAGTCCAGCATGGCGCGATAATGTGCTTGAGGTTTGGGCGCAAGCTCGGGATCGAGCCTCGTGGCCAAGCCAGATTGCCGAGGCTGGGTTCTCTTTGGTTGAGGCATGCGAGAAGATGGAATCGGTTTACGGCCGCGAATTTGACAATCCAGACAAACAACGCTCGCAAAAAGAGCCCATGCTTCGAGGTGTACTTCGGGATGCCAAGAGGAAGGCTCGGGACTCTAGGCTCGGTTGCATCGGCGTTTATTATGTCAAACACAGGATGGTGGAACCTGCACGATGGTGTGGCACTCTTGCATGTGCGTACGCTCACAGCAAGGTAAGTCGTTTGGCGGGGGAGCATACCAATTTTAAGGGTCTTTATGCGGGAGAAACCTGCTTTATTGTCGGTAATGGTCCAAGTCTAACGATTGGGGACCTAGAGGCGATAGCCGGAACCGGGTGCGTTTGCTTCGGGGCGAATCGCATTTGCGATTTGTTTGAAAAGACGACGTGGAGGCCAGACTACATGTGCGTCATGGACACTGGTTTCCTGACTGGGCTCGAAAGCATGCGGGATCCTACCGAGTATGCACAGAGGTTGCAAGATGCCGGCGTGTGTCACCTGTTTGCGTCAAGTCGGCTAAGGCGCTACATTGACCCGGGCCTGGCTCGAGAATTCATTACCTACCTCGAAGTGGCCCTATCCCCGATATTCACGACTATGCTCGCACCATTCTCTGATGACCCGTTTGCATACGTCAGCGACCTTGGCTCGGTGACACACTTCGCAATTCAGATTGCCTCCTACATGGGCTTCCAGAACATCTACCTCGTGGGGGTGGACAACTCCTACAAGAAGTACCTGGGAGAGGACGGGAAGTTCCACAGCGACGACTCAAGGGCGAGCCATGCCGAGGGGATTGGGCAATGGCTGGACGACGAGGCGGATGACACGGTCGCGAAGTCTCCGGTCGAGGCATTTCGTATGCGTGGCTACTCGGATCAGAGGAAGATGCAGCTCGGGTACATGGAGTGTGCGAAGCACGCGAAGGAACATGGCTATCACATCTACAACGCGACGAGGGGCGGCTCGCTCGAGGTGTTCGAGCGGGTAGACCTCGACGAGGTGGTCGAGAAGATCAAGTCCGAAAGGGAAGGCGGTTTGGGATGACGAAGGCGGTAGAGAGCTACCAGAGACCCTACGTGATAGCCGAGGCCGGCTGCAACCACATGGGGCAGATGGAGGTCGCCCGCGACCTCATCGAGACGGCGGCGCGGTTCTGCCACGCCGACGCGATTAAGTTCCAGAAGCGGTGCAACCGCGAGCTGCTCACGCCCGAGCAGTACGCTGCCCCGCATCCGGTGCCCGCGAACTCCTACGGGGCGACGTACGGCGAGCACCGCGAGTACCTCGAGTTCACCGTCGACCAGCACCGACAGCTCCAGGAGTGGTGCGCGGAGGCGGGCATCGAGTATTCCACGAGCGTGTGGGACCTGACCTCCGCCAGGGAGATCGCCTCGCTGGAGCCCCGGTTCATAAAGGTGCCGTCGGCCTGCAACACGCACTGGGCTATGCTCGAGTGGCTTTGCGCCAACTTCGGGGGCGAGGTGCAGCTCTCGCTCGGCATGACGACGCGTGAAGAGGAGGAGCGCATCGTCTCCCTCTTCGAGCGGGAGGGCAGGGCGGCCGACCTCATTCTGTACAACTGCACGAGCGGCTACCCCGTCCCCTTCGAGGACGTGTGCCTGCTCGAGATCAACCGGATTCGCGACGCATACGAAGGCCGCGTCAAGGCAATCGGCTTCTCTGGGCACCATCTCGGCATCGCCGTTGACGTCGCGGCCTACACGCTGGGCGCCACCTACGTGGAGCGGCACTACACGCTCGACCGCACCTGGAAGGGCACCGACCACGCGGCGTCGCTCGAGCCGGACGGCATAAGGAAGCTCGTGCGCAACCTCGACGCCGTGCACAGGGCGCTGACGGCGAAGCCCGAGGAGGTCCTGCCCATCGAGCGGGTCCAGCGGGACAAGCTCAAGTACAGGGAGCACTAGGGATGACCGGAGAGACCGTTGCCTTCATCCCTGTGAGGGGCGGGAGCAAGTCCATCCCCCTCAAGAACATCAAGCCGATGTGCGGGCGCCCGCTCGTCTTCTGGACGGTGCGGGCGTGCTGCCTTTGCGATGGGATCGACGGGGTGTTCGTCTGCACGGACAGCGAGGAGATTCGCGATGCCGTGGAGGCCTTCTGCCGGGAGCTCGGCGGTCCGTTCCGCAAGGTGGAGGTCGTTGGGCGCTCCGCCGAGAGCGCCTCTGACACGGCGTCGACCGAGTCGGTGATGCTCGAGTTCGCGGCGGGCCGGGACTTCGCAACCATGGTGCTGGTGCAGGCGACCTCGCCGCTCCTTGCTGCCGCCGATCTCGGACGCGGGCTCGCGGAGTACTCGGGGGACGGCTGCGACTCCGTGCTCTCCGTGGTGCCGCAGAAGCGGTTCTGCTGGGAGGTGTCCGCCGACGGGACCGCCAGGCCCTCGAACTACGACGTCTACGCGAGGCCCAGGAGGCAGGAGTTCGAGCCGTACTACGTCGAGAACGGCGCCTTCTACGTCACGTCGAGGGAGGCCCTGCTGAGCACGGGGAATCGCGTGAGCGGCCGGATCCACGCCGTCGAGATGCCCGAGGACACGTTCGTCGAGATAGACGAGCCGTCCGACTGGCCCATAGTCGAGGGCCTCCTGGCACGCAGGCTCGATTCGGACGGACGCGACTGGGTGTCCCCCAGGCGGGACATACGCCTCTTCCTCACCGACTGCGACGGCTGCCTAACGGACGGCGGAATGTATTATTCCGAGTTGGGTGACGAGTTGAAGCGCTTCGACACCCGTGACGGCATGGGGTTCCAATTGCTGAACGAGGCCGGCATCAAGACCGGCATCGTTACCTCGGAGGATCGCGAGCTTAACAGGCGACGTGCCGAGAAGCTCAGGTTGGACTACCTCGTGCAGGGGTGTTCGGACAAGCTGTCTGCGGTGCGGGCAATCTGCGGCGAGATGGGCATCACCCTCGCAAACGTCGCCTATATGGGTGACGACGTGAACGATCTCTTGGTGCTCCGTGCGGTTTGCGAAGCGGGTGGGATTTCTGCGTGCACCTCAGACGCTGATTCCAGTGTTTTGGTTGTCGCAAATTATATAAGCAAATATACGGGAGGACATGGCGCGGTGAGGGATGTGTGCGAGCACATATTGAGCGGGGGTCTTCGATGAGTGATATGACAGAGAGGGGGCCGATTAGGGTCTGTTATATTGCGACTGGCGCGGATTTAGGCGGTGCGCCAAGGTCACTGCTCGAGATGATCGAGGCTCTGGTTAAGACGGGAGCAATCTCCCCCTTTGTAATCTTGCGAATTGGGGGTATGCTTGAGGAGAGGCTGGATGAATTAGGGATACCGTATAAGGTAATGCCATTCCCTTCGTCAATACGTCCCAAGAGAATTCCCGCTTTGGTGAAGATTGCGGCTGAGCGAGTTGCGGAGATGCGGTTGGCGAATTTTATCGGTAGTGGAAAGTTCGATGTCGTCCATAACAACGGGATTCTATATGGGGCAGGTCTTCGCGCCGCACAACGAGTGGGGTTGCCAACAGTATGTCATGTGCGGGAATTTGCGCAAGCCGAAAATGGACTCACTTTTTTAAGGGAGAAACAGGTTCGTGAAACCATCCGAAACAGCAGCCATGTCATATATATCTCAAAGGGGGTCGCTGAAAGATTTGAGGGGTGGGCACTGGATGGAAGATGGAGTGTAATACACGACGGAATACACACCAATCAATATCTGCGGGATCATAATCGATTGTTTTCGCAAGGGACCTGTAAACTACTTCTTGCAGGGCATATTATGCCGACAAAAGGTCAGGCTATTGCAATTAAAGCGGTATGTGAATTGAGGCGGCGAGGCAGAAGCATTGCGCTTGACATTGTTGGTATGGTCAAGGATGAGGTTTACATGCGCCGCTTGGAGAAGATGGTAGAAGAAGAAGAAGCGACAAACTCTGTGAGATTTGAGGAGTTTACAGACGATTTGTCCATGTTTAGGGCATGGGCAGATATATCACTTATGTGCTCGACAGCGAATGAAGGATTAGGACGTGTAACAATAGAGGGAATGCTCGCGGGTTGTTTAGCAGTAGGTTCAGATGTTGGGGGGATAAGCGAAGTAATTGAGCATGGAGTAACTGGAATGCTATATCGGAGCGATGATTACAGCGCTTTAGCAGACTGTATAGAACTGGCAATTGATAATCCTGGTTGGATGAATCGTATCGCCATGAATGGGCGAAGTTATGCGGTCGAAAACTTCGACTCTGAGAAATATGCAGAGAAGATTCTTCAACTATATAAAGACCTTTTGAATTAATCTAGATTTTATTGTAAGCCAAGGAATTACTTCTGCTGGATTACTCTAAATCGAAAACTGATTGTGACAGGTGTAAATTGTTAAAAGCATTGATATACGAGCCAAATCGATATCATTACGTGACTATCCATTCGTATGTGTACTATCTACAGTCACTGGGGTATGATGTGAATCTGCTGGTCCACGAGAGCTTCGATGCAGCAGATGTTCTCGGAGACTATGCGCGGTTGGTTAATACCATATACTTTTCAGTATGGAACGATAAAGTCGTACTTGACACCCTCTTTTCAGATGAGTTTGATTTAATATGGGTGAGTACGCTTGATTATGGAAGCGAAATGCCGTGTATCTTTGAGCGATTTGGGAGAGGCTATCCACACCCGAGGCACGGATTATTCGGTACGATTCATTCTTTGGAGCTTGCGAAGGGATATGGGTGTAATTATAAAGAGTTTGCACTGTTAGGGACTTTATCTGACTATCGTAGTATTGCACCGTTTACCTATCCAATTTCACTTTCGTTTCTAGATGGGAGAGTTAGCAAAGATGGAAAGCCTGTTGTTAGACAGGCTTGTACACCCGTAACTTTCGCATCGGTTGGAGTGAGTACATCCCTTGCACCTATGATGGACGCCTCATCCAAGATCAGGAGCGCCGGAACAGATTATAACTATAGTATTTTAGTTTGTGGTGCTGGAGCATCAAAAGCAGGTATTTGCAAACAATACCTAAAGGCGATAAAGCGAAGTATTTTGAATGACCTCGATGCACGAGCGCGCGTAACCATTAATCCACTCTCGTTCCATAAGAGTCTCAATCGGTTCTCTTTTGTAGGCGAGCTCACTTTCCAAAAACTATTCGCTGTATTGACGGACTCTGATTACATTCTGTCGAGCTTTGAAGGCACGCGAATAGATAGGTTCTCAACCTGTTGTACTAGTGGCGCAACTATACTATCTTTAGCATATGCAAAACCGATGTTGTTGAATGCATGCGTTGCAAAGTCATGGGGATTTACTGATAAAGAATGTATTACTTACAATAATAATAATGAGTTTTACACCCGTCTTGTAGAGTGCATAGAATTAGATCACGATCGCTATGAATCGATGCGCGAGAACCTAATTCTAAAGCGCGAACAGAGAGAGAATCATACGTTGGAGGCAATTGCAGAGGCTGCGGACAGTGTAAGACATGGTAAGAGGCAAGGCGGGGGAAGAGAGAGTTGCAGGCGGTAATTGGACGCCCGACGTTCCTATGAAAAGGCATACTGTGACGATGATTCCAAGGCTCACCCCCCCCCACGCTATTCGATTGGTAAGGGGGAGCTTCATATGAGGGCACCCATGGCATCAGGATATTCAAAAGAGAGATGGCAAAATGTAGCGTATAGAAACATTTCACTTTCTGCGCTAGCTATCTATACATTCAGTCAGATACTATTTAATGGAGGTACCATAACGCGAATAACAAATTCATTGCATTGGGACTCGATAAACCATGTTATATTATGCTCTTTGACGTGCCTTGCAATACTCGCTACCATGATACAAAACAAATCCTTCAGAAGCGCTGTGACGCTAGCCTGCATTGCCTCGGTGCTGATTATATCAGGCTGTAGGACTCTTGATTACAGAGTAATTATTAGCCTTTTGATGATTTATGCTGTTCACGTGCTTGATCTGAAGGAGCTAATGAGAGTGTATGCGATAGCATCACTTGCAGCACTGATTATATCTATGATACTTTCTATAGTAGGTTTTTCTGCAAATGTCGATGCCATACCAAATGGTAGGATTGTGTTTTCCTATGGGTTCGGGCATCCAAACAACACTGGAGCCATTCTCTTTAGCTCGATGGTTTCGCTTGCGTATTGTATTCGAGGTAACGTTGGTTCAATTTGCGTTAGCGGTCTCTCACTAGCAGTGTCTGGATTCTGTTTTATAGCCCTGAGCTCAAGAACGCCAGCCGTACTTTGTCTTATGTTATCCATTTATTGCATAATCAGACTTGCGTTGAAGTCTCATAAACTGCGCATGCGGATTGAAAAAGTATATATGCTAATACTTCTAGGGATACCAATAATAATCTCTGCTGGAATGATGGCAACGGTTTCCCATTATGAGGAGCTAATTCCAGCATCTCAGTGGATGAACATACTTACAAATGGCCGACCTTATCATGGTAATCACTACTATCAGGATCTTGGTGGGTTTACAGTTTTTGGACGACAGCTTGTGACTAGTTACAATGCGCATAATGGCGCTACTTTCTGGGGTATAGACAGCGCATTCTGTCATTTATTCCTTGTTTACGGTGTTTTGGCTACACTCGTATTGTGGATTATTTATGTAGGGGCAGTGTGTTATTTTAATCAGAATGGTATGCCTATGACGGTATTTGTGATCATTTTGTTCGGTATTCTATACATGATGACGGAACAATTTCCGCTTTACCTTTATTCGAACAGTGGACTCCTACTCCTAGTGGCTGCATTTCGAGGGCCAAGGAAACAGCTTATTCCGAATGGCCATGCGGATGCTTTAAAGCCGTGTAATAGTGTTGGAGATGACGATTGATGTTGCGTGTGCTACATGCGATAAAAAGACTGTTTATGAACTCAATAGTAACTTACATTCCGTGTTGGCCGATAAGGTATGGATTATTCCGTCTTGCAGGGATGCATATTGGCAAGGGATCGAGAATAATGATGGGGACGCGGTTTGAGGGTCCTTTATCGAACATCCATATTGGGGAACATTCGTATATAAACTCACATTGTCATTTGGACGGAAGAGGGGGCCTGTTAATTGGCAATAACGTAAACATATCCAACTATTGCAAAGTTGTGAGTGCGTCACATGATATGCATAGCGAAACATTTGCATACAGGGAGGGCAGCGTAAGGATTGAGGATTATTGTTGGCTTGGGACGGCGTCAATAGTATTAGATAGGTCTATCCTTCAGGAGGGTATGGTACTCGGCGCAGGTAGCGTATTCAAGGGCGTGGGCGAGCCCGATTTCGTCTACATTGGGGTTCCTGCGAAAAAAACGAAAAGAAGGAAACTTGCCGGTCCATATGACATTGAATATAAGCCCCTGTTTTTATAATAGCGGCCTTCATTTGTCTAATCTATCTCCTACGACGAGGCATCAAAACGAAAGGAAGGTTAGACTTGTCTAAGTCCGAGTTACACACGCGCCTTCATGATCTAATTGGCCGATCTGCCGTGAAGAACGGTCTGTGGATGTATCTACTACAGTTTTTCAATACTGCCGTGCCTCTAATAACGGTGCCATATGTCACACGGGTGCTAGGGCGAGACGGTTATGGTGTCTTCTCAATAGCGTTGAACATCATCAGTTATTTGCAGGTTGTAATTGAATATGGGTTTGGCATGTCTGCAACTCGAAAAGTAGCATTGGGCGGAAAGGACAAGGCGCAGCTCAACACCCTCTTCTCATCAGTACTTCTTGCAAGAGTTGGTCTTACGTTGATGTGCGTAGTTCTTAGCCTGGCATATTGCATTTTTGTGACGGACGAGATTCTGGTCGCAATATCTATAATGATTATGATGACCTGCTTGGTTGGCTTTTGCGTTCAGCAAAACTGGTTATTTCAAGGTATGCAGGAGATGAAGTTTATTTCTGTAGTTAATATCGTAGGGCGCACGATTTCAACTCTGCTTATTTTCATATGCGTGAAGCATTCGTCAGATATCTTGCTGTACTGCCTGCTGTTTTCTATTTCACCACTTATTAGCGGTTTTGTTGGACTGGCGTTAGCCAAACGAACATATGCACTCCGCCTTGTATGGGTTGGGTTTGATCGAATCTACTGCGAACTCCGAGACGGTTTTCTCGTATTTACTACTCAATTAAGCTCTAAAGTGTTTGGCTCATTTGGTATAACCGTAATGGGTTTAATATGTTTGCCCGAAGACGTCGGTGCTTTTGCGGCGATACAGAAGATTCCTAACTTCGCCCTTATGTTATGGGGGCCGGTGAGCCAAGTGCTATATCCTATTTCATGTAAGCGACTAAAGTCTTCTTTTTCACAAGGGTATAGTTTCTTACTCAGAGTTCGAAGATACTCGCTTATTGCGTTCGGCGCGATATGTCTTACGCTCATTGTGTTCTCTCGTCAGATAGTGGGATTATTGTTTGGTCCCGAGTACGAGGTTAACGCTGGCTGGATCGCGCCTATGCTTGGATGGCTGATAGTAGCGATTAATGATAATTTTCTAGGTATACAGATGCTGTTAGGTAGCGGTCACGATGCAGAATACAGCAAGTGCTTTCAGGTGTCCGTAATCGTAACGCTAGTTTTGAACGTTATCCTTGTGCATCAATTCGGTGGCAGCGGAGCAGCATGGGCGCCTTTATTGTCAGAGTGCATTTTGTGCGGGATGCTTTCATTTGAAGTGTCAAAGCTGCTACCCTCACGGGGATAAGAAGCTTGGCGTACGCGAAATGGAATCGCGTACAAGCACGACCTGTGTATCGCACGCTTCGCCGGTCACTGTTCCACGCACCAGTGGTGCAGCCTAACGTGCAAATTCGGCGGGCAACGGTTATCTGTCGAATTCCGACATACACTTGCACATCGACTCCCTGCACTTCAAATGAATGTAGACGATATGTCCCGCACCCAAGCGATTGACGTTCGCCTAGAACAAAGCCCCTGACCTGTTACTCCGCGGGTTCGGTGGCGTTACGCTGGTGCTGCCATGCAAGAGCGGACGTACCTGCCGCAAACAGGGAAAGAGGCCTTCGATGTAAGAGTATACCTTGAGTCCGAGCACGCAACCACTATAGCGCTGGACTAGCACGCGAGGTCGGTGACGCTCGCGGCGCTAGACCTCGCGACGGGCGAGACGAGGAGCGGGAGGCTCGCGGACTGTCCGTCCGCGGGGCAGACCGTTGATTGGGCCAAGTGGGCGACAGAGCCGCTGAGGTTCGTCTACGTGAATTTGAATCTGAATTTGATTTGCAGCGCGTCGATCGCCTCGGAGAGAGACGTTGCGGCGGCAAGCTCGCGCGCCCTGCGCAGCAGCTTGTCGTACTGCTCGCGGGCCGACTGTAGGCGGTACGATGATTTTGACCTGATGAGGTAAGCAGTCTTTTCTCCGGCCGGTAACGACTTCTTTCCACCTTGCGGTAACGAGTTCTTTCCTGCATGCGGTAGGCGCTCTTTTCGTCGGGTCGGTAACGACTTCTTGCGGGGTCGCCGGGCCGTGGCAGTCCGATCCGCCAGCCAGGGAGAGGAGCAGAGGAAGACGTATGGAGACGCGTTCGAAGGGAGGATGGCGAGAACCCCGGCCTGACAGAGCAGGCCCCTCGGCCCCCGCGGGAAGCCTCCGCTCTGGAAGCCAGCCGCGAAGGGAGGCGGGACCCGGAAACCATCGTGGGCACTGTCCTAAGGCGCCGACGAAGGGAGAGCCGGGTGCTCAAGCTAATGATTGTACAGGAGATACAGGACCTCAAGCAGGCGGGATACTCGCTGAACGAGGTGATCGACCACCTGGCCGCGAGGCCGGGCAAGACGCCGTGCAGGGCGACGGTGAGGAAGTACTACGAGATGAGGGGCGTTCCCGAGGACCTGCACGCCAGGACCGCCAAGCCGCACGCGTTCGACGTCGAGCCGTTCCGCCCGGCCATACTCGAGATACTCGCGCTCAACCCGGGATGCTGCATGAGCTGCAAGACGGGATACCTACTCAATCAACACAATGAGGAAGAGAGGTAAGAATGACTGCAACGCCTGCGAAGAGCTCGGCCACGCCTCCTTATTTCGCGTACATCGACGTGCTGGGCGTGGCGGCGGCACTCGGCGTGGTCGCCCTGCACTGCAACGGCTGCTTCTGGGCAGGGCCGGCACAGGGTAGGTCGTGGCTGAGCGCCAACTTCATCGAGACGTTCCTGTACTGGCCGGTCCCGGCCTTCTTCATGATATCCGGGGCCACGCTGGTGGGGTATCGCGAGAGGATGGGCACGAGGCAATACCTGCGAAGGCGCTTCGACCGTACCGTGGTCCCCTGGCTCGCGTGGAGCCTCTTCGCGCTGGCGTTCCAGGCCTGGAGGTGCTCGATGCTCGGGCAGCCGCTGCCCGAGCTCAACCCGGCCGCCATCGTAGACGGAATCCTCAACTCGCGCTATAACGGCATCTACTGGTTCTTCCCGCCCCTGTTCGCCTGCTACCTCTCGATTCCGCTGCTCGCCGCCGTGGCGCCAGAAGGCAGGGACGGCGTGCTTCGGCTCCTCGCGGTCGCCGGCGTCGCCCTGGTGTCTGTCGCTCCGTTCATTTGCTCCCTTGCGGGCATTCCCTGGAACGGAGCCTTCGCGCCGCCCCCGGCGACGGGGTACATGCTTGAGGCCTGTCAAGATAGTGGACAAAGATTTATCAGATTTCTCAGGCAGCCAATGGCAGCTCCGGCTCGTATGACATGGCCTCCTCGAAGCGCTCGAAG
>CADAAU010000035.1 GCA_902786015.1 uncultured Coriobacteriaceae bacterium | reverse complement strand
GGCGGTTGCGCCACGCTGGACGAGATTTTGGACAGCGTGTCGCTCAGCGTGCAGACGGCTGCCACCGGCGCCATTGCCGGGGCCGGTGGACTCGCGATTTGGGCGGTGTACAAGTCGATACGCGGGGTAATGATTTCCGAGGGCAACGGAATATCTGCAAGTGTGTCGGTCCATGCGGGCTTGCTGTTTGGCCAGCGGGACTACGATGGCGTAAGGTACTCGATTCGGTCGGGAATCATGCTTGCCGTCACAGTGTGCGTGTCGGCGGCGCTCGTCGTGTTTGTGCTTGCCAGGCCGATTGCCAATGCCTATGGCATCGATCCGGAAATACAGCAACTCTGCGCCGAGTGCCTCCGCATAGGATGCCTAGCCTTTCCCGCTGTGGTATTCCTCAACGTTGTCACCGTCTACCTGTCATCCGTGGACAAACCAAGAATCGCGGGTCGCTTGGTACTGCTCGAGCACGGCTTGGTTGTAATCGCAACGGGAATCGGAGTTAGCCTTGGGCTACATGCCGTATTTGTGGCATATGTGCTTGCGGTGTGGGCTACCTGGCTGGTCGCAGCGGTCATACTGGTGCGTGATGGGTCATGGCTCGTGCCCAAGCACAATCCCCAACGGATCGTGGGCTATTCCATTTTGCTGGGGCCAAATCAAATCGATGCGGTGGGCGACGACATAAAGAGCCAGCTGCACAACAAATCGTACCCCACCCCGTTTTGTTCCATGGTGTCGCTGGTAATACAGGAGAGCCTGAGCTACGTCGCAGGGCACAACCCCGGGGAAGAGATCGATGCAGACGTTGAGATAAAGCAACAAGATGACGGTGTGCAAATAATGATTACCGATGCTGGAGTAGCCTACAATCCTTTGGTAGAAACGACTACGAGGGACTATAGCAAGGTCGGAGAGCTAGAGAAGGTAATCTTCTTGGGGTTCTCCGAAGAGGTGGGCTACGACAGGGTCTTGGACCTCAACAGGATGTCGCTGTACCTCGTTCCCTCCAAAACGGCTCAAGCTCCAGGCTAAACGTGGAACAGCGGAGGTCTGCACGTGGCTTGCGGTTCCCCTGCGGGAAGGGGCGTGGGTCAACGATGCGAAGTGGTTTGGCACGCGCCTCGCCTACGCCGAAGAGCTCTACACACACATAGGCGTGAGCGCGCTCCTGTGCAAGGACACCTCGGGCAAGCCCTTGTCCGTCAACACCGCGTTCGCCGCCCACATCACCGACAAGCAGTCTGCCGCGAGCGTGCCCGACGAGTATCGCGGCCTGCTCACCGTGGCCGGGGCCGGCGTACACGAAGTGTCGTGGATCGACATCTCGTTTGACATCCCGAACTTCGTGGCCGCGGCCAAGTACGTGCACAGACTCATGCCCGAGCAGCGCGAGGCCATCAATCCACTGATGACCGTGGATCCAGGTGACGTACAGGAGCCGTATGTGTGGAACCACGACGGCACCAACTACCTGCTCGTGCGACTCGCCGTGCCGCGGACGGCATCGTGAGCCTGTGGCGCTACGACACGGCGGCAGAGGTTTGGTCGAGCATCCAGCCCGGAGAGGGACTCAAGGGCTACATCGCGGGATTCCACTCCCTCGCGGTGGCTGGCAACAAGATCTACCTGTACACGGACATGGCCGGCAAGTATAGCGGTGCCACCGACAAGCCGCAGATATGGTGCTATGACCCTGCGGCCACAGAGAACCTCTGGGCCAACTTCGAAATCGAGGGACTCGGAGAGCACGCCAAGCTCTTCTCAGTGAACGACCAGCCGTTCGTTATACAGGATCAGGACGCAGGAGAGTACGAGTACTGCCGCATAAACCTCGACACAAAGAAACTCGAGAAGGTTGGCGGAACGGTGCCCAAGTCCGCCACGGGTTGACATCGCAACACGGTGTGCGTAGTTTGCTGCCGACATCATCCGATCGTCGAGCCTCGCGACACGCTCACCTCGTTGTCCTCCTGTACGCACACACTTATGCGCTGCCCGAGCGCGCCCCAAGATTCCTCAGGCTTCTCGCCGGCGGCAAGAGAGACGGCACGAGAGGGACCCAGAGCGGCCAGGCGCGAGGCCGACGGGGTATAATCGTCCCAGGAGAGAACGGCGCGAGGAGGACGGACATGGGGCGCTACGTAAACCCAAGTAACGAGGGATTCGCAAGAATCGCGGACGAGGAGTACGTGGACAAGACCGGGCTCATATCGCTCTTCGACGCCACGCTCAACACGACGAGGGGGCTCGTCATGGTGAGCCGCCCCAGGCGCTTCGGCAAGAGCTACGCGGCACAGTCAGTTGTGGCGTTCTACAGCTGCGGGGCCGACTCGCGCGCGCTCTTCGAGGGGCTTGAGGTGTCCCGGCGCGAGGGCTGGGACCAGAACCTCAACGCCTACAACGTGCTGCAGCTCGACATGGCGGGAATCATGCAGTCGGCGGCGGGCGCGGACGCGGTGGCCGCCGTTGCGGACGTGGTGCTGCCCGAGCTGCGCGAACTCGCGCCGGACGCGGGCTTGCATGCCGTGAGCCGCAAGTCGGAGGTTGCCACCGCCCTCTGGGACGCCACGAAGGCCACCGGCCGAAAGTTCGTCTTCGTGATCGACGAGTGGGACGCGCCCTACCGCCTCGCGCAGGACGACAAGGTCGCCCAGGACGGCTACGCCGACTGGCTGCGCTCGCTCTTCAAGAACGCGAACCTCACGCCGTTCGTGGTCGCCGGCGCCTACATGACGGGGATCCTGCCCATAAAGAAGTACGCCCACCAGAGCGCCGTCTCCGACTTCGACGAATACACCATGGTGGACCCGGGCGCCTACGTCCCCTTCGTTGGCTTCAGCGAGGCCGAGGTGGGGGCTCTCTGCGCGGAGCACGGCCTCGACGCGGAGGACGTGCGACGCTGGTACGACGGCTACGACCTGCCGGCGTTCGGCCCAGGTCCGGGCGAGCCGACACACGTCGCCATCTACGCCCCCTACTCGGTGATGCGCGCCTGCGCCAGGCGCAGGACCGGCTCCTACTGGCCCTCCACCGAGACCTTCGAGGAGCTGCGCCGCTACATCGACATGGACTTCGAGGGGCTGCAGGCCGACGTCTTGCGCGCCATAGGCGGCGAGGAGCTGCGGCTGGACCCGGACACGTTCCAGAACGACATGACCTCCGTCGCCAGCCGGGACGACGCGCTCACGCTGCTCGTGCACCTGGGATACCTCTGCTACGACATCGGAACCGGGCGGGCCCGGGTCCCCAACGAGGAGGTGCGCCGCGAGCTGAGGAACGCGGTGGGCAGGAGCCGCCACCCGCGGGTGGCCCGCGTGATGCGCGACTCGATGCTGCTCGTGGAGGACGTGCTCGCCCGCGACGAGCGGGCCGTGGCCGCCGCGATCGGCCGCGCCCACGACGCGGCCTGCGCGCCGATACACTACAACGGCGAGCAGGCGCTTCGCGCCGTCGTGAAGGCTGCGCTCGTGGCGACGGTGGACGACTGGGCCTGCGTGGACGAACTGCCCTCGGGCCGCGGCTACGCCGACGTGGCCTACCTGCCCCGGGCGGGCTCGGGCAAGCCGGCGCTCCTCGTCGAGCTCAAGTGGGACGGGCCCGTGAGCGCGGCCGTGGACCAGGTGCTCGACCGCGACTATCCGCAGGTCCTGCGCGACCTCGGCGTGCCGATCCTTGTGGTGGCCGTCACCTACAGAGCCGATACCAAGGAGCACTCCTGCCGGATTACGGAGGCGTGACGCCAGACGCACCCATGGAGGAGTAGCCCCGATAGGCGCGCCATCACTTCCCATGTATACTTTGCCGGGCATGACGACTGCATAGAGATAGTACTGCCTACGTATCCCAGCAGAATTCTCTACACCCTTCTCGCTTTCGTATTCGCCCTCCAGCTGATTCCGTCGAGCCCAACCGACCAAGCTCGACGACGAAACCCACGGCATAGTCCAACCTGGCCGCCCCTCCGCGGCCGTTGCAGATTGGCGCCGGCGGCCCGCCGTGCACAATCCCCGGATCCCGTCCCCCACAATCGCAAAACCCCAGCTCACGGGCGTGCCGCGAGTGGCGGTTTTGTGATTGTGTACGATTGGTTTTTTCGAATCGTACACAATCACAGAATTGGCACCCATGCAAACAGCAAAACCCCAGCTCAGCGCCCTGGCCCCCTCTTTCGAACTGTGATTGCGCATGGCGCTTCGACGAGAGGCCGCACACAATCACGAGAAGCGGCACGCACGAGCACGCTCGAATCGGAAAACGGCCTAAGTCGCAGCCCGTTTCGTGGGAAAAACGGGCAGGAGCGGTGTCGGATGAGCTCGCGGGCGCGATCGAGGCACGCGTTGGAGTTCTTTGGGGTCCGTTGGAGGTCGTTGGCCGTCTCGTAGCACGCCCCCCATAATACAAGCACAAGGTGGCGAGGCATAATCGTTCCCAAGAGAGGACGGTGTCGTCCGTACCGACAGCTCCTCTCAAAGGGACTGTCCGTCCTTCACGGATGAGGGTAAGTTTGCTGTTTGACAAGGAATGGAAAAGTGACCTTTCATGCCCGCTCACATCATGAACTCGAATGGGGCCTTGTATGATACGGAGTAGAACCGCTCAGCTCGTATATGCTATGATTCGTGGGTATTAGTTTCTCGAAAGGACAGACAGGAGCACCATGAAAGTAATTGCCATCATCTTGGGCGTGTTGCTTGCAATAGGCGGCGTATATTGCATGTTTGCACCCATCGCAACATACGCAGCAATCGGCTGGCTTATCGGATTGTCCATGATCGTGGACGGCATTGCCCGAATCAGCGTGTGGAGCGAGCAGCATAAAAACGGATCTGCAAGTGGCTGGACGCTCGCAGGCGCGATTGTATCCGTGTTGCTGGGCATCTTTGTGCTAGGAAGCTTCGTGGCACAGTTCGCTATCGACCTCTTTATCGCCTACCTCATCGCAGCGTGGCTGGTTGTTGGCGGCATCACGCGTATCGTAGCCGCATTCCAGCTTCGCAATCTCCAAAATCAGGCCGGTCCGTTCGCCGGATCGGGCAGCTGGGCATCCATTTTGGCAATCGGCGTCCTCATCTGCATCTTGGGCATACTCTGCATCTTTAATCCCACGGCAGTCATGATCAGCGTCGGGTTCCTGCTGGGCCTGTCCATCACCTCCTCCGGCATCGCCCTCGTCGTGAGTGGCCTGAACTCATAAACACACCGCAAGGACTAGCAACTTAGTTGCAAGATAACCCGTTGGCAAGGGGCCACATGCGACATTTGCGCACGAGGCCCCTGTTGTTTTATGAAGAGTACCTCGTCGGTTCTGTCCCCCTTCTTACCTGCGACATCTCACTCCACCGATTTGATCTCTGCCCGCAGGTCCTGCTTGAGCGCGTAGGTGTCGAAGGCCGCCTCCTTGGGAAGGTCGAGCTCCATGGTGGTAATCTTGTCCAACCTCGCCACTCCAGTCTGGATGCTCACGTCAAAAACGTGTCCACCCTTCGTGCGGTCCTCAGAAAGAAAATGCAGGTGCCACCCGGGCATGTTGATGCCATCCATGTAGTCGGGGAAGTAGACCCCCACCAGCGATCCACGGATGTTCTCAAAGAGAAACGCCTTCTGGGTCTCGCTAAGAATCCTCTTTAGGGTAACGTGATGCGACCTGTATGGACTCTCGGAGCGGGCATCCACCTTTTGAAACACGCCGTCAATCCGCACCACGTGCATGCTATTCAGGCCGAATCTCCCCTCGATGCTCTCCGTGAGCTCCGATCGAACGGAATCGATGTTGGGCAGCCCGTCCAGAGCAAACCGTTGCTCACCGTAGAGCCTTGCCACCGCCGCGAAGGGGATGCCCGTCTCTGGGGCAACCGCGCTTACCCGCCCGTCCTGATCGGCCCGGTAACAGTGTCCCTCCATCACGATCATCTCTCCGTCCACGCCCTCAAAGGTCCCCAGGCCGGTATCGCCTTTCCGAAGCAGTTCCTCCGCACGCACCACCGTCCGGGTGTATCCCAAGGCAAGGGCCTGCAAGGTCGATACCTGATACATCTTGTTCTCTCTCATGAGAGCCTCCTCCGCAAATGTAAACCTGAGCCGAAGCGACGTCTCGCGTGGTTCTGCTTTGCCTGTCTGCCCATCGTCCACATTCGATGACCACGGCTATGTATGTCTGATCAACCACTTCTCTGCCGCGGCCGCTTCGAGTGGTGGGGAGTAATAGTAACCCTGTATGTAGTCGATTTCGAGTTTTCTCGCCAGCTCAATCTGGACCACGTCCTCGACTCCCTCAGCCACCACGCGCTTTCCGAGGCCGTGGATAAAGCTCACGAGGGACTCGAGGTAGTACTCGCTCCCCGGCTGCAGATGACTGTCGTTCACGGACTTGTCCAGCTTGATGTAGTCCATGGGATACTCGCTCACGGCGTTCAAAGTAGAGTAGCCGGTACCGTAGTCATCGAGTGCCAGCTGCATTCCCGCCTCGTGAACCGCAGAGAAGAACTGCTGGGCCCTCTCGCCGTCGAACGACCCGCTCTCCGTAACCTCGATCTTGATAAGATTAGCTGGTATATTCGCCTCGTCCAGGAGCCCCTTGAGCCAAGTGCAGTACTTGGTGTCCTTGAGCTGGATGGGTGAATAGTTAATCGACACCGACGGGACCTCGAAGCCCGCGTCTCTCCAAGCCCGCATCTGTTCGACCGCTTTCTTGGTCACGATGCGGTCGATTTGGGTAATAAGGCCGACACTCTCCGCCACGGGAATGAACTCGTTCGGGTAATAGAGGTCGTCCTTGAAGCGACACAAGGCCTCGAATCCAAACAGTACTCCGCTCGCAAGGTCAATCTGAGGCTGGTAGACCACCCTGAAGCTCTCCTCGGCAATCGCGCGGTCCAGCGAGCTGATAACCTGACGCCTGCCGTCGATCTTCTCTCGCATCTGGGGGCTGTAGTATGCGTAGCGACTGCGTCCGCTCGACTCTCTGGCCTCGTAGAGGGCCAAATCGGCATCGGTCATGAGCTCCTCGAGGGTCTGATTCCCGTCGCGAACGACAATACCGGCCGAGCAGGACACCTCTATCGACTGGTCGTCAGCCTCGACCGGTTCGTGCGTGAGCCTGACCACTTCGTCGAACACCCCGCGCTCCCGGGAGATGTCGCCATCGAATAGGACCAAGAACTCGTCCGCACCATAGCGGATGCACCTGAGCTCGGGCAAGCTGCGCAGACGGTCCGCGAGGGTTTTGATCACCACATCTCCCCTGCTGTAGCCATAGACCTCGTTGATGAAGCGGAAGCCATCTATGTCGATAAGGGCGGCGGATCCGACGTCCCGGCTGCTGTGCAGCTGCTTGGCGGCGTTTCGGTTGGGCAGGTCGGTCAGGGAGTCATGGTAGTGGCGGTAGTAGAGGTCCCTCTCGCTCCTCCGCGACTTAAGAAACTCCAGCACGAGGAAGAGGGTCAGGCAGGCAAAGCCCATCAAGACATAGGCCAGGGGTCGCAGGATGGCCCCGTAGCTTTCCATGAGGTCGGAGTCATTGCCTAAGACGATGGAGTTTTCCGGCAGCTGGGTGTTCTTGATGTTGAAGCGCTTGAGCTGCTGGTAATCGAAGACGTACTCAGTGGCGGAGCCGCCAGCCAGATCGATGTCGGAAGGTGCCTTGCCGTTCAGAATGTCGATAGCCATCTGCCCAGCTTCAAGGCCGAACTTCGTGAAGTCAAGGAACCCACTGCAGAGGGCTCCATTTCCCACCCCGCCCGTACTCACCCTAAAGACTGGGCGCGGACAGTTTTCTGCCAAAAGGCGACACACGTCGTCAATCGTATAGTTTTTGTCGTCCTTGTCCTTGAATGCATCGAGCTCAAAGACGATGGTGTTGTCCTTTAGAGCTCCCATTCTTTTTAGGAATTCCTCCTCACTCAGGTGAGAGAGGTTAACGATCTGGAACTCGTAGTCGGGGAGCTGGGGCATCAATTGTTCGAGGGACACGACGTCCGCCTTGCCGGTCTCGGTGTCGTCCACGATGCAGACAAAGGTGTCACATGTGTTAAAGATGTCCGCCGCCGTCCTAAAGACATCGGTCATATTGGACTGCTCGGGGATGCCGGTCGCCCACCCCTCGTCGTGGACCTTGTGCGCGTGGCCGATGTCGTTAATGCCGAGGAAGACGACTGGCATTCCCTCAAAGAGGTCGTTACGATGTTCCTCGGCAAAGTTGAGTGCTGCGTCGTCTCCAACGATAAGCACCTCGTAGCCATGCGACTCGAGCTTGTGGCGCAGGAGTTGCTCAAAGAGGGCCTGGGACTCGTCGTCGGCGTTGTTCTTCATGTCCATGTACTCGGTGTCGAGCAGGACCTCTGTTCCCTCGAACGCCTTGCTAATGCCGTCCCACTGCAGGGGTACAGAGAAGTGCGACTGACTGTAGGACGACAGGAAGAGAACGGCATGCTGTTTGCTGTCCCGAAGCGACGCGCGCGCCATGGACCCATCGTTGTCGGCAAGGTTCTTGTACAGGCCGTAGAGACGATTCACGCCCACAAGCATGAGCGCGACGGAAAGCACAGCCAGAATACTCAATGCAATCCGGGAAACAACGTTCGATCGCATTGTCTTGTCCATGGACAGCTCCCCCTATCGTGCGGTGCGTTAGTTTTTATATTACACGGGAGATGAGCGCTTTGCCCCAACAAAGTAATCCAAATACACCGTGAATTGCACAAATGGCACCGGGTTGCTCGGCGAATAACGACAAGGACGTTTTCTTGTCTCCAACCTAGAGCTTTGGTAATATTGATTTCGTATACTTCCGCAACTAGTCAAGGAGAAAACGAGCATGAAGATCACGTCGTTCAACCCACTCATCATCACCAAGGACGCCGCCCCCATCGTCGCACTCTTCGAGGAGCTTGGCTTTGAGCGCCGCCACACCTTGGACACCGAGACACCGAGTGGCAACGACCTCACCAACATACGCATGAAGAACGACGGCGGCTTTTACGTAGACGTCTCCGAGATCAAGACGATTCCCCAGGACATAACGCTCATCCGCATGAACGTTTCCGACTTCGACGAGGCATATGACTTCCTTATCTCCAAGGGCTTCGAGAACAAGAGCGGCAAGGTCTTGGAGACATCCTCCAACAAGTCGGCCATGATGACCTCGCCCTCCGGCTTTGCCTTTGACCTCTGCCACCACAAGAAGTAGTCTCCGGGCTCGCTACATACGCTCAACGAAGCGCCGAGTTGGACATCCAACCCGGCGCTATTTCTCGAATGCAAGATAAGTGCCTGTTCTCCACTACCTTGTCATGTGCCTCTGCCGACATGCAACAACGCAGCCCGTATCGTGCAATAGGCCGGAGCGGAGAAGAGGCTGTCGAGGCTCGCAAAGGAGATGTCATCCGTCTGTTCGAAGCATCTGAACGACCCTAGGCTCACGTCGCCCTTGCTCGCAAGCTCTGCCTGTGTGAGACCCAAGGCAACGCTATACACCCTCGAGGAGCATCTCTTTACCAGCGCGAGGAGGGTGATGCGGAACCCAAGGCCGCAAGTTTGGAACGAAAAACACGTCCCCCTGTTCCACGGCTGACGCCATCGCCAAGGGGCTCAGGTAGCGCCGTCCCGCAGCAGTCGCACATATGGACTGGTCGTGACCTCATTGAACGCTATACGCAGGCAGCTGTAACGTGAGGCCGGGATACAACGGAACGACCTGGCCCGGCAGCGCCTGACTCAGAATCAGCATCGCTGCGTCTCCCGTGCAATGGCCAGTATAGAGACGCTCGATTCCCGCACATCGGACGACATCCACCACCTGCCCGACCTGGTCACCGGAGGCATGCGCTAGGTGCAAGCCCCCGACGTAAGCCGCGATGCGCGCCCCGGGAAAGGCCAGCGCCACATCCTCCGCGATTGCAGCAAGTCCAGCATGCGTACAGCTGTTGAACACGGCAAGGCGAGGTGTCGCGTCTTGCGCTGGCGCAAGCTCGAGGACGAGGCTCAGCTCGTGCCTGAAGTCGTCGGGCGCCCAGCCACCGTCGGTCTCGAGCAGCATGCCGCTGCTCCGGCCGACCTCGGCAAGATTGTGGGTGGTGTGGGGAACGAGATGTATCCCTGGGGCGATCGTCGTCACATGGCTGGTGCTAGCACGACGGATGCGGTCGGAATGGCGATCCAGAAGGCCCGCTTTGATGCCAATGTAGTGTGGACTGGTCATCCCACCCTTCGTTGACCAGCAGTTTTCTGCGCATGCATCACTGAGGTAGAGCCGGGCATTGTCGTTCATATCAAAGAACGCCGGCATGCCATCCGCATGGTCGTAGTGCGCGTGCGAGAGCACGGCGACATCGACGGAGGATAGGTCGATGCCAAGCGTCACCGCATTTTGGGCGAAGGCATTCGACTGGCCGAAGTCCAGCAGGAGATTGGCAAGCGTCCCCGTCCGCGCATAGTAAAGATGGATCGAGAGGCCGTGCTCCGCACGCAGGTCCTCCCGCGGTGTGTTTTCTGTTAGGACGGTCATCGTGAGGGCGTACGGCACATCATTCATCGATAGTCTCCCATGTAGCCAAAGATCGTAGCGGATGGCGTGTCATCCTCAAACGATACCACCGTCAAAGCGGGTCGTTACCGGACGGACCCACGGGAGGGTTTGGTCTTTGCGATGCCATCTACGCGTGCGTTTCACAAGGTTTTCACCTCTACGGGAGCTCTGAGGCACATGTCACTTGGTTACTCAACCCGTGCTTTATCGCACTCGCGTGTGCATCCAGGCGCCTAAGCCTTCGGCTTGTCAACGATCTTTTGTTATGAGCAAAGCTCTCTACGACGTTCCCCTCATTGTCGATGACCTCGACTGACTCACCGGTATCGTAAACGTAGCCGCCTGCGACCCCGTCGAGATCGCCGATGCTCAGGCTCTCGTCGTCTTTGCTCTCTGACATTCGGTTTTCCTCTCCCCGGTTCTGTTCCAGCCTACTGTCAAGGTCTGCCGTTCGTTCCCCAGAGATCCCTTGTCTCGTCTCGTCGTTTCTTCGGGCCGACCGCTTTGCGAGGGCTGCCGTGAGCCTCCGCGGAATAATGTGACCAAAGTCAACAATGCCATAGGCACCGCTCCTGCCACGAGTGGTGCCACCAATCCGATGGCGATTTGATTGACCCAAGCGGGCAACATTCCAACCAACGTGACCACGTGCGCCGCAACAAGTGTCTTCAGGCCGCTTCCCACATATTCGGAATTTACCGAATTGAAAGTTCGGAATTTACAGAATGAATAGTTCGGAATTCACGGTATAATCGAAGAAAAGCTCTATTCGATTTGCGAGGATGCACATGGAGAGAGATTCGCTTACACCAGAGGGCTATCTGCCACGCATAGCCGACGCCCAAATCGAGAGATATCTTAGGGTCTTCGGTGCCGTCGAGGTGGCAGGACCCAAATGGTGTGGCAAAACATGGAGCTCGCTCGCCCACGCCTCGAGTGTGACGTATGTTGACGAAGGGAGCAACACCTCGTTGGCTCGTGCGGACCCAACCCTCATGCTCGAAGGGAAGCGGCCGCACGTAATCGACGAGTGGCAGAGAGCGCCGAGCATATGGAACGCCGTGCGCCATGCGGTCGACGCAAAACGAGGCATGCGAGGGGTGTTCATCCTCACCGGTTCGTCGACGCCGCTGGCAGAGGGAGAGAAGCAATGGGACGCCGAAGCGCGCCACAGTGGCGCCGGCAGGATTGGACGCATCCACATGGCCCCCATGACGCTCTCGGAGTCGGAGGACTCCACGGCCGAGGTATCACTTGCGGGGCTGTTCCGCGGCAAGTTCACTCCATGCCAGGTGGAGTGCAGCGGCGCGCGGGCGCTTGCCGAGCTCTGCTGCCGGGGAGGATGGCCGGAGGTCATCGACCTGCCCGCGGCCGACGCGCTCCTCGTCTCCCGTGGCTACCTCGCCTCCACCTGGGAGGAGAGCATGCCACGCATGCACAAGAGGCCGCAGACCGCAGAGCGCCTGGCGGTGTCGCTGGCGCGCAACCTCGGGCAGTCCGTCACGTACAAGACGCTCGTCAAAGACATGTACGGGAGCGAGGAGGAACCCCTCGGTGCCTCGTCGGACGACACGATAGCCGACTACCTCGCCGCGCTGAGGAGCCTTTACCTGTACGACGAGTTGCACGGATGGGTGCCGCCAGCTCGCTCGCCCAAGAGGCTCGCGGTGAAGCCCAAGCGGTATCTCGCCGACCCTTCCCTTGCTGTCGCATTGCTGGGCATGGGCCCCGACTCCCTTCTCGGCGACTGGCAGACCTTCGGCCTCGCGTTCGAGAACCTTGCCGTGCGTGACTTGCAAGTCTACGCACGAGCCCTGCCAGACATCGGAACCACTCCAGTGCGCTACTACCGCGACGACTCCGGCTTGGAGGTCGACGCCATCATCGAGTTGTCAGACGGCCGATGGGCTGCCATCGAGGTAAAGACGTCGGAGGAGAAGGCGAACGAGGGTCTGGCCACCCTCCGCAGGCTCAAACGGAAGCTCACGGCAAACCCGGCGTCACGCATGCGACCGCCGGAGTTCGTTGCCGTTGTCGTTGGCATCTCCGAGTTCGCACGCGAGGTGGGCGACTGCGAATATGTGCTTCCCATACGATGCCTTGGAGCATGAGACACGGACTCGAGGTAACGGACCCATCACAACGGTCAGTACTGGCAGTGGTATGGGACAGTAGTGCCCCCTGAGGGTGGTTGCCCAAAACGCACTCAAATCCACTCGTTGTTCACTCAAATCTTAGTGTGCAACGGGCATGCCCCTTTGTCTGTTCACTATATTTTGAGTGAACAACGCCGATGCACAGCAACTCTCACGAGTCAAGACGTGGCAACGAAGGGCGACATCAAATCCCTCGCTACCAGCAAGGGATCTGACGTCAGCCGACGCTTGACCATTCAGGCTCAAACACCTCGACGGGCACGCGCCCCCTCCAGGCAGTCCCAACATAGATATGATGGAGGTGGTATGCGGAAGACTGGGTGATGCGAGCACCATTTGGATTCCGTCACCCATGCCGGAAGACTATTCCAAATCTGCTCCATTGCTGGCAATGCAGCGCTGGTACCACCAGAAGCTGTCCTTGCGATAGCGGTCGAGCGTTCCCTTGCCCTCGTCGTCCATGTCCACGTAGACGAAGCCGTAGCGCTTGCGCATTTCTCCCGTGCCCATGCTCACGAGGTCCACGCAGCCCCAGGGTGTGTAGCCCCAAAGGTCAACGCCGTTATTGATGGCCAACTCCATCGCATGCACGTGTTGGCGCAGGTAGTCGATACGGTACGGGTCATGAACGCGCTTCTCCCCCGCTTCCTCGGCAAGCTCGTCGAAGGCGCCGAGCCCGTTCTCCACCACCATCAGCGGCACTTGGTAGCGGTCGTAGAGCACCTCGAGCTGCCACTGCAGGCCTGTTGGATCCATGGCCCAGCCCCAGTCGGAGTACGTGAGGTACTCGTTGCGCGCGCCCACCTGGAAGTTGCCACCCACGGTGTCGGTCACCTCGTGGGTCGTCACGATGTTGGGGTTGTAGTAGCTAAAGGTGTAGAAGTCCACGGTGCCCTCGGCGAGGTCGATCTCGTCGATGGGCTCTATCTGCAGCTCCACGCTCGGTCCGCAGGAGGCGTCGGCCGCACTCGAGCTCTTTGGGTAGGGAGGTGCGCCGATGGACCTGGCAATGCCGCCGTAGGAGGGAAAAGGCCGCCCATGGCCACCAGGGGAGCCGGCACCGCTTGCGCGGATCTCCATGCCGACGTCCCGGCCACGGGCGGAGCGACGAAAAGGACGGGCCAGAAGGCTCGCCTCTGGCACGAAATGGTAGCACACATGTGCCGCACGCGCCGTCGTTGCGCGTGCGGCGAGGGGGAATCTCCACCCCCGCGACGGAAAGGAACCAAGGATGGAAACGACCATCGGACTCGCACCAGAAACCACCACGGAGGGCAAGCCCACGCGGGACATGCGCCAGCGCGCGGGCGACGCCTGCCTCGCGCTCGCCGGAACCCTCTCGGCGGCCCTCGGCCTCATGCCAGGGACGGCCTACGCCGCCATGGACGTCTCCGGCACGCTCACCAACGTGCTCAACATGCTCGCGAACGGCGTCATCCTGCTCGGCGGCATCCTCGTGGTGATGGGGCTCGTGAACCTGGGGCTGTCCCTCAAGGACGGCGCCCAGGGCGGGGGCGGCCAGCTCTCGGGCGCGCTCGCCATGATCGTCGGCGGCATGGTGATCGTGGGCGCGGGCGCCTATTTCCGCACGTTCGACACCAACCTAGCCGGCTAGCCATGCTGTCGGCCGAGATCCACAAGGACCTCACCCGCTATCACGCGAAGGTCGTGGGCGGGCTCAGCGCCCGGGCGCTCGTGTGCTCGGCGCTGGCGCTCGCCTGCGGCCTCGCCGTGGGCGGCTACCTCACCTGGGTGCTGGGGCTGCCCTACGAGGAGATCAGCATTTTCATCTACGCCTCGACCATACCGCTGTGGGCGCTCGGGTTCTGGGAGCCCGACGGGATGCGCCCGGAGACGTGGCTGCCGCTCTTCGTCAGGCAGCACCTGGGCGCGTCGAGGCTCGCCTACGAGACGCGCAACCGCGTCACGGCCGCATACGACGACAACGAGAGGAGGGCACATGCCACATCGAGGGAATACCAGGCGTTCGCCAAGAGGCAGAGGGGCATCGATCTCTGGGAGCCCGACTGTCCCGCAGAGTAGCGCCACGCGGGAGACCATCACCTCCGAAGAGGAAACCCCCGCGCCGATAAGCCCCGTGCACGAGGACACCGGCACTGCAGCCGATAGCATCGAGCCCACGACAACCAAGGCAGACGCGCAGGCAGACTACGGCATCGGGCTTTCCGCTGCCACCCCGACCACACCACCCGCCGACCCGTGAGGGGACGCGGGCGCATACGCCACCTTCCAGTGCCCCTCCGTCTGCGGTGGCTCGGCGCTCACGCTCTCCCCCGCCCTCAAGGAGGTCACGCTGGACGGCCCCGACGACGCGGTGCTCGAGGCGCGCGGCACGACCAGGGAGGCGGCCGAGTCCACGATGGCCGAGTGGTGCGCCCTCTGGCGTCCGACCGCGACCACGGCAACGTGGACGAGGGTCGTGGAGGAGGACCACGAGAAGAGGACGCACAGGCTCTTCTTCGAGCTGGACGACCAGCGTGCCTCGAACGTCACGCTCGTCGTCGGCATGGACGACGGGTCGCTCTCCGTCGAGGAAGGGGCAGGTGATGGACGTCGTGACAAACATCGTCAACTGGTTCAGCGAGGCGCTGGACAGGGAGATCCCCGCATGGGGCAGGGCTCTGCGAGTGACCGTCCTTTTGCTCCTGGCCTCCACCCTCGTCGCCGTGCCAGCCCACGCGGGCATAATCGAAGACGCCGTCAAGGACGGCACGCAGGGCATGATCGACGGCATCGTGCGCAGGGTCAACTACATGGCGCAGGCCACCATCCCCACCTCTTTCGAAGGGCTGCTCGCAGGGCAGGGCTCGGCCCACGTCTACGCCAAGGCCGCACAGATGTACGGCAGCGGTGTGGCGCGCTCCATCGCGAGCACGCTGCTCGCGCTCGTGATGCTCGTTCAGCTGGTCAAGATAAGCCAGCGCACAGAGGCCCACGCGACCTTCCCGGCAGTGCGCGAGGTGTGCGCGCTGCTCGTCGCCTGCGCGATCTACACCTACCTCGTGGGCCACGCTTGGGACCTGATGAACGCCCTGTTCACGGACCTGTCGAGCATCTGGTCCTCGTGGGGCTCGGAGCCGGCCACCCACGTCTCCTCGATGAACATCGACGACAAGAACGGGCTCGCGGTCCTTCTGCCCATGCTCGTCTCGGCACTCATATGCTCCATACTCGTGGACGTCGCGACGATCATCTCCATGGTCGTCGTGTGGGGACGCGGCATGCAGCTGTACTTCATGGCGACGATGAGCCCCATACCGCTGGCGCTTCTGGGCATAGACGAGACGAGGCAGATGGGCGTCGGCTTCCTGGTCCATCGCCACGAGCTTCGTGATGGGCGGCGACGGCGAGATGATCCTCTCCATCACTGCGGCATGCATCCTGGAGATCATCCTCACCGTGAAGTGCGGCGGCTGGGCGCGCGACGTGCTAGGGGGATAAGCTGGCTCATCCGGCTCATCTGGCTTACCTGTCCCATCCACGTGAGAAGGCTCACTAAGGTGGGGCAGGCAATACCGCCATCGGCAGCGTGCCCACAGCTCCGTTCATGCCAGCTGGTTTTAGAATGTCGGAATAGGTATGAGTGAAGTCCGCAGCTGCCGAGCTGGACGCCAGGCAGTGCCTCCGGAGCCTTTTGGCTCAATGCCGCATATCGTCGATCTCCCAACCGTTAATGGCGTCCTTGCCAAACTCGTACGTCTCCGACCTCACCGCGACGCACAGCAGCTTTCGCGGCCTGCTCAGACCAACGTAGACGACTTTCCTGCAGTACCTGTGGAGGTCCGAAATCCTCGTCTTCCTTCCGATTCCGCACAGCTGCAGGACACGCTTAATGTCCGAGGCCCCGTGGGTCTCGGTCTCCAGATAGAGCGTTGCATCGTGAGTCTCCCCCTTGACGCCGTGCACGGTGTCGAACTCTATCCGAACTCCGGTGGGGGAATCGACGTAGACGTTCTGGTTGGGCGCGTAGCAACCGTCTCCCTCGATGCGCTCCATGAAATACGGAGACAGCTTGCCGAGCAGATCATCGCAGCGAGCCGGGCCCGCCCAGTCTGCCAGCATGCAACGGACCTCGTGGTCCACCTTTCCTAGATCCTCGCCGCCAGAGGCTGACAGCTCGAGCATGCGGTCATAATACCAATCGCCGAGCAGCCCACGAATGGACGCGGGCGTTATCTTCATTCCGGACCTCGTCTCCCTGACACCAGCATGCCAGAGCATCTCGCACAGGAGTCTGAGCACGGCAGGTTCGGCTCGGTAGACAGCCCCGGAGGCGAGGTGCCTGTCCACCTCCGCGACCATGTCCCAGTAACCGGGCCGCCTCACCCTCCTCGTCTTGCCGAAGCCGTCCCAATAGCTGCCCACGCTCGTTCCCTTGGTGTCGGCGCTTCCTATAAAGCCGATCGCTTTGACCACCGCATCCGGAGTATCGAGACCCCTCTCTTTCAGGATGGCGGCAAAGCGCGCTGGAACTCCCCCTATCGAGCTCTCGTCATACACGATGAGAACCGGTGCCAGGCCCTTCTCGCCGCATGCCGAGACGATTCTGGACCCATCGACCCTCAGGGGTGAGAGCACGTCCGCTATCCGCTGCCCGTAGCGGTTCGAGCCGCTGATCTTGCACGAGTTCGGCCCGGCTACCCAGTCCGTAGTTCCGTCACGATACGATGCGTAAATAGCCTGGTCGGGGTCGCCTATGCACATGACGTGGCACCCCACCGCGCCGAACACCGCGCCGATGATGGCACGCTGCTCCTGGCCGCAGTCCTGGTACTCGTCGACGAACACGTAGGGAAATCTCGCCCTCAGGAGCGCGGAATAATCTCCGGGCATCTCATCGAGGGCCTTGCTAGCATATCGATACGCGTCAGCATAGCGAATCACGCCGCCCTCACTGAGCAGGCGATTGACCGACCTTGCGAACTGGATGGCCGATGGGGCTTGTGGTCTGGCAATCGTCTTTCCCCTACCGACCAAGGCGCCGGAGTCATCAACATGCAGGGTGCCAATCACCCCGCACTCGTCAAGCCCCCTGCCGGAACGCCTGCTATGGTTCCTGATGAGGGCCACCAACTCATGGCAGCCCTCCGCGCGTATGGCTCGATAGAGCATTTCGTTGAAGGTGTCGTCATCTACCGGTCGCACCGATACTCCATACCGCCACATGAAATACGGAGCGACAAGGAACCTGTCGACAAACGACTGAATCGTGCCCACGTAGTTCGGATGCCCCAGCAACCGACTCGCGTGTGAGGGGAATCGCGACCCTATCTCGTCCACGGCCACGTTCGTGTGCGAAAGCACGCAGGCTCCGACCCCTCCCTCCAAGGGCATCCTATCGGCCAGCAGCTTTAGCTTCGCAAGAAGCACAGTCGTCTTGCCGCTGCCGGGGCACGCCACGACGTCAACCGTCTCCCACCTTCGGATTACCGCCCTCGCCTCGTCGTCGAAATGACGCCCCTTGGGAAGGAGCAACCTCTCCACACCCTCGATTTCGGCATCCGAGATTGACAGGTCAGCCATCCGTCTGCTCCGTGATCAGTTGGAGTCCGCAAGCGTGTCGTATGGCGTTCACCAGATATCTGACGTAGGGGTCTTCCTCCAGCTCTTGCTTAACCTTGTTCGTCTTGGAGCCATCGGACGACGCACGGAGAATGTCGAGGTCGAACATGTACTCACGCCCACGTCCAGCAGGGACATCAGACGTATCGAACCTCATCGCCGCAGCCAGGCACTGGGCGACCATGGCCTTGAGCTTGCTCTTGCCGCCCCTATCGAGCATCGTGTCGTATATCCGATATGCCCGCTCCTCGTCGCTGTCGAGCGACTGGATGTCCTCCCAAGCTTTCTTTGCGCTTTCGTCTGCGCCTCTGATCTTCTCCGCGTCCAGCGGGTTGGCGTCACTATTGCGAATCTTCTTCGCATAGTGGATGGCCTTCAGCAAGTCCTCGCTCAGACAGCTCAAGGCAAGGCAGTACTCGAGCGTCCACCTTGGAGAGACGAAGGCCTTTATATCCGTCCCGCCGCAATGTGTTCTGTAGTATTCCTCTTTTCTCGCAACGGCTTGACGTGACTCCTGAGGCTTGGCTCTGAAATGGCGCTCCTTGGTTTTCTCGTCCACATCATAGGGCTTGACGTCGCAGTCGGTCACCACGGACACCGGCACCCCCATCGGCCTTCCGTCAGCCCGCGACATGATGCCCGCATAGCGCAGGAAGGCCGTGCTCCCTACGTTCACGATGGAGACGCCATACCTCTCGAGCGGGCAGCCGATGGCTTCGGCCAAGGCGGGCATCAGTATGTTCTCCGCGTCTCCCTCGACCATGATGACCCCCTTGGCGAAGAAGAGGTTGGCCTTCGTCGCGTCGAGGAACCGCTGCAGAAAGAGGTAGTCCCCAGGGCTAAGCTTCGTCCTACCCGGAGCCATGTCAAAGCCCCCACCGCCCTTCAGAAGTATCAAGCTCTTGAGATTGATCTTGGAAGCGAGCACCGGGCTGTGCGTCGTGATGATGACCTGAGAGCCGTGGTCGCCATAGTCCCTCTGCAGAAACTCTATGAGCCGGAGCTGCGCCTGCGGATGAAGGTGGGCCTCGAGCTCCTCGACGAGCGCGGTCCTCATGCCACCCTCCTCGCTTGCCTTCAGGAGAAGCAACTCAGCCGCCATGAACAGCAGGTTGAGCTCCCCGAGCCCCGGGTTTGCCTCGCCGACCGTGAGCGAGAGGCCCTCGAGTATGGACCTCAGCTGGGCATCCAGGACCCGTATGCTCGCCTCACGGTTGTCCGCACTCCCGTGGAAGGCGCTCAGGTTTGACCTTATGGTGCCCATGACCTCCTTGCCGGAGGGGTTCTCGGAGAAGTATCTTTCGATTTCCTTGTTCGCTCCGTCGAATGCCGCCACCATGGGGTGACCATCCCGATCCCTGAATGCGGGGTGGCTCAGGAGAATCTGCGAGAGGCGGGACCTTCGGCCCGCGCTCATCTCCCTCTCCGCATCCCGCAAGGGCTTGAGGTACACGACCCTGAGCAGTTCTCGAGCCCTCCCGTCGAGCTTCGCCCCATCACTTCTGTCACCGACGCGGAGGTCGGTGAACACTCTGTTGCCCTCTCGCCACGCGCGGTAGTAGAGTCGCAGGGAGTAGCATGCCTCTTCGCCTTGTCCCTCGACCGTGAGGTACTCGATGAAGTTCTTCGCCTCGTTGGCACCCAGGCCGGCGATGACGCACTCTATCCTGAGCTCACGCGCGGAGACCCCGTCCGCCCGGACGTTGAAGTCGTCCTCCGTCGGCCTGACGAACTCGCCGCTCTGCGTGAGCAGCACGTACCTCATCGCGTCGACGACCGTGGTCTTGCCCGAGCCGTTCTCCCCGACCAAGGCGTTCAGCCCCGGATGGAAGCGAACCTCCAGACCGGGCTTCCCGTCGACCGACTTGAACTGCCTGAAGTCGTAGAGCCTCAGCTCGGAGACGTACATGTGGTCATCCTTCCGACGATACGCTCGGTATTTCCGTTTCGGTGATCAGGCCCTGACGTAGCGCTGGTTGGGGCTTCTCGGCTTGTCGGGGATGGTCTGGACGAGACGACCGTCGTCGAGGAGGGGCTGCAAAATCTCCAACTGCATGTATCGCCTCGAACTGATTCCGAGGAACCTCTGTATCTCGCTCCTCGTGCGCGGCTCCTCGCAGAACCCGACAACGGCATCCAGCTTGTCAGCATGTTCACCAGCATGTTCACCAGCATGTTCACCAGTGGTCAAGCTGGTGCCTAAGCTCGCCACCAGCGGCAGGGTGAGAGTCGTGCGGTCCGGCACGTCAGCACCGAAGCGCTCCTCCACAGTGGGCGCGTCGTAGCCTTCCTCGTCCCAGGCGGCAAGGATGTCCGGCACCCCGGAGCCCGCGTGCTCGCCGACGCCTATGAGGTTGAACATCTTGAAGAGTCCCGCGTTCCTGGGCTGAGAGAGGCCGCCCCGAAGCATCTGCTCCCTGCCGCAGATGATCGTGCCGGGGTTTGCGAGCACGAGCCTGTCGGGCCACTGCTCCACGACGACGCTCTGCGACTGGCGGTAGTCGGCGTTGACGAGGCAGTTCGCCAGCGCCTCGCGGACCGCCTTGTGGGCCGGGGTCTCGTCCTGGCGCACCATGCCCTCGAGGCGGAACGGCACCTTGAGCCCACGCGCGAGCCTCGCGGAGACGCGTGTGAAGAAGTCGAACACGTTGCCGCTCCAGTCCCCCGACTGCGACTGTATGCGGTCCGTCCAGCGGATATTCGGGTCCATGTGCTCGCGGTAGTCCAGGAAGAACTCCGGGAACTCGTGGGAGATGCGCCACTCCTGGCCGAACATGAGGAGTCCGGCCTGCGTGGGGCGGACCGTGCCGTCGGCGTCCTCCCAGGCGGCGCCGATGCGCACGAGGAAGGATGCGTCGTCCAGCGACGACCACGCCGACGACGGGCGCCTCGCGTCGTGGCGAAACCTGTACTCCCTCACGGAGTCGACATCGAACTCGGCCACGGTGTGGGGCGCGCCCAGCTCCTTGGCGTCTGGGCTCTCCTCGCCCGTGTCGCGCAGCATCGCCCTCACCTCGCGCGACGCGCAGTGGTAGTCGCCCTCCCAGTTTCGCTTGTAGGAGCCGCGCATGAGGTCGCCGTTGACGTACACCGGACGAAGCTCGCGCGGGGCGCGGGGCACGGAGACGACGAGCACGGTGTCGCCGCCGACCTCGAAATCCTCGACGTCAGACTCCACCAGCAGGTTGGCGCTCACCTTGCGCGGGTTGTTCGCCGCGTCCCAGAACTCCTTCTTCAACTTGCGCGCATCCTCAAGGCCGGTCGTGTACCACGACCCGTCTCTTCGCTCGCCCACACCGCACACGATGACGCCGCCCGCCGTGTTCGCCATGGCCGAGTAGGTCTCCCACAGCGAGTCGGGTAGACCGCCGCGGGCCTTCTTCACCTCGAGGCGGTTGCCCTCGCGGTACGAGTCGAATTTGTCCAGGTCGAACTCCTGCATGCGGTGCTCCTAGCGTGGATTTGGGATTCTTTCGCGAATGCGCATCGCGGGAAAATAGTATACCCCACGGCACCACGGGAGGCGTCCGCAGCAACCTTTCCCGTCACGTTACCGAGCGCATGGCACATTGCGACAACGGCCCATACACCCACCCTCGGCGACCGCTCATACGACCCCGCAGCATCACGTCGCTCATGTCGGTTACGCAGCCCATACGTCCATCGCCACGAGCTTCGTGATGGGCGGCGACGGCGAGATGATCCTCTCCATCACTGCGGCATGCATCCTGGAGATCATCCTCACCGTGAAGTGCGGAGGCTGGGCACGCGACGTACTGGGGGGATAAGCTGGCTCATCCAGCTCATCTGGCTCATCCAGCTAATCAGCATGAGTCGCCGTATGCGAGCGAGCGGGATGAGCCAATCGTCAGAGAGAGTCGCTTTTTGCTCCAAGCGATTGCCCGACAAGGGAGACGGGGATAAGAGGACGAGCAAACAGAGCAAGTCCCTCTCAACACCGAATTCCCAGTTTCAGATGCGCTCTAATGGGGTATACTTCGTATCAGAAGCCACCCCCGAGGGGGAACGGAAGTGGGAGCTGGATAAGCCGGAGCGTTCTCGGGCCCCGGCTTCCGCGTTTTTTTGGACCGCGCTCACGGAACGACCGTGTACGCAGAGAGGTTCCTCTCGATTCTCCTCCACGAACTGGACCACTCGACTGGCGCGCAGCCTTTCGCGTCGACGGTTCCCAACGCTCCGACGATCTGGTCGGGAACCCACAGCATGGGATGCGTACCACCAGGCTCGTGCCTCAGGTCGACGTCAGTGATGAGATGCTTGCGCCTAGCGCTCATGACGAGCTCTCGGTCCCTCTTGTTCTGGGCCTCGTTCCTCGACTCGAGGACGAGCATGCGCACGCCGGCAGCCTCGAGCAGGGGGAGGAGCAGCACGAGGCACTTCCTCCTCGCGCGCTCCTGCTTCCTGATGTTCATGGGGCACGCAGAGACGCATATCGTCTGCAGGTCCATCCCGGCAATGATGCGCAGGGACCTTGCCTGGGCTTCGAGACCGAGGTCTCGCCAATGAAGCTTGCTCGCCTTTGCCGGCTTCACCCTCTCGAGGAGTACGAGGGATCCCTCATCGCGTCTGCGCTCAATCGACGCGCAGAGGTAGTAAGCCGGCTGTCCATTCACGCGCCTCATGCTCTCGTCACACCAGGCGACGCATCCACCCTTCTCCATCGAGCACCCCCTTCCGTCACGCCGTCCGAGCAATGATACCAAATGCCGTTAAGCCGACAGCATGTGACACGACAGCACGTAGCGACAGACACCACAGCCAGCCACATTTGCCCATCACGGGTGCCACATAACCCGCGGTTCGACAATCGATTCACCGATAGCGCTGCTAGCTGCCGAGAGAGCAGCGGCATCAGGGGCTATCTCGGGTAACAGCTTTCTTAATCACGCGAGAGCGTCACCAAAAGACAAGGTGCCAGGCTACTTGATCCATCGAGGTTACAGCGAAGAGGGCTCGTCATCTAGTCCGATCTTAGGCGTCTGCGTCTCGAGGTGAGACGCATGATAGGGCTGATGGAGAAGGGATGACATAGGCACCTCATTAGAGTACAGCGGTTCACATCGGGCAAACGCCGGCTCGGCGGTTCGTATAGTCAGGTCTTTAGAAAACAACGAATACATATCCGGCCTCGCGCTCATGACTAGTGGCTCCGCACGCGGAATGTCATAGAGTCCGGCACTGGGCGCGAATAGCCTCTGTGCGTCACCCATGGTGAAGAAGCTTGGCGAAGAAGAGAGCACGCTGCCGGTATTCGCATCTCGTATGACCATTCTGCTTGGGCTCACCGTTTCCTTGGCGACCTCCTTCACCACTTGGGCTTCCTGCTCAGACATCTTGACCGCATCAGCTCGCTCCAAACACGACTCGAATTCCACAGTGAGCTTGTCAATCAGTGTCATGGCATCTTGAAACTCTCTTTGGCTCATGCGTTTGGTGTGAGCCACCTGATTGCGATAGCCATAGAGCTTGGTCCATTTGTCATTCAGATCGTCAACCTGAATCGCGTCCTCGAAGTAACGCTCCCAGTTCGATTTCGGCTCATACTGATCAAGAAGCCCCTCTGCTTCTTTGTTGCCCTCTCTCATTGCAGCGCGGACGTCTTCGAATGCTTGGCGGGAGAGGGGTCTCAATGAATACGAATCGAAGATGAACCTGCCAAGCTGGATGAAGTCCGCATAGTAGAGCTGATCCTCACCGGTCTCGTCTAGAGATTGGTGGTTCTTCTTGAGCGTCTCCGTAATGGATTTCTTGACACCTTCTGGAACGGTGTTGTCAAACCACTCGTCCCCAGTAGCACGAATCATGAAGCGATAGACAATGGCGCGCAGCAGGTTTTCGACTCGGGCAATGCGCGGATAGAGTTCCCGTTCGTAGTACATGGAGACGTCGTCCCAAATCGTGTTGATGGTGAACTGGTCTCCGCATGTTGTGTTTAGGTGACGTATGAACCTGTCGAACTCCCCCAGACTCTCGACCGCGTCCTCGTCCTTTCCCCCGATCGAGACAACCACGTAAAACACCATCTCTTTTGGAGAGCCGTCAACGTCCCACTTCTCGATTACGCAGTCAAAGATCTTCTTGCCCAACGTCAAGGTGTTGCCTTCTATCGTTACCCTCGCGTTGCTCTGAAATAGACTTTTCAACTGCTCTTCCGTGTGGCAATAATCATTCGGACGCTTCTTCGTCAGAAGATACTCGAGTCTCATCACGGCTACCATCCCCTCGCCCATCATCTGTATGTTGCATGTAGACGCATGGTACATGATTGGCGTGCCTCATAGCGTGGCAAAGCCCGCGCGGTCACTTCAGAAGCCTACTGCCCGGTTTCCTATCGCTCGACCGATTTCGTCTGAAGCGATCGAGTAGCTTGATGCCTCGGCATGTCCACCGGCTCAGGCTACAAGACCTCAAGGATTGCCACGCGCCACCTCGCAACGATGCACACGAGGACGTTGGACGTCGCTGGTTAATCCTTTGTCAACAAGCCGACAATCAGAACCCCTGGAATTACGCTGGTTTCAGTTATTGTCTTTTCGGGAATAGTCTGGACGAGCCAGTCGTTGTCAGTGGGGGACTTGCAGAATCCCTATTTTTATGTGGCGTCTCAAGCTAATCCCGAGGAGCCTCTGCGCCTTGGACTCATTATGCTCGGCTCTCGCATAACCGGACGACGCCACCCGATCATTCGGCGTGTTCACCAGCCTAGTCACCAGATTAGTCACCGGTTCCCAGGCTAGCCACTGCCGGCACGGTGAGTGTCAGACGCGTCCGTACCGAAACACTCCTCATCGCTCGTGTGTCATGGCAGCCTCATCCCACGCAATGAGGATACCTAGCGCGCCGGATTCTATGACGACGACCTTTCATACGACCTCGCTTCCTCATCCCGCTCAAGTTGGTAAAGCAACTTACGTAACTCATGTGGCTCATGCAGTTCATACAAGCTCATGTGGATGATACAGCTCATGTAGCTCATGTTCCCACCCGTAATCGGTCGGACCTATCAAGGCCGGTCTTGAAGCCTTGAAGCCGGTCAACTGACGCTCCCCTTCACAACGGGCTCCGCAAGCGCTTTAATGTAGGCAGACATACGCACCGCACGGGAATCTCCACCCGAGCGCGGCGCGAGACGACGAAAGGGAACGAGGACCGGGAGGTATCCCATGCCGGAACACCGCCATGCACACATCCAGAGCAGAGCCAGAGCCGTCTTCTCCTTCGCGTTGCCGGCGATCCTGACACTCGCTGCGCTCGCGACCACCGTCGCCTGGGCCGCGCCAACGTCAGGCACGCCCGGCGGCACGGACACCCCGCGACTGACGGCGACGCTCGCCACGGCAGACGGAGGGCAGGAGGCGTGCGGGGACGGGGACGTCCACCTCGTCTGCACGATCGCATACGAGGGGCTCGAGCCGAACGCCCGCCACAGGGCGACCGTGGCGCTATCCGATATCGACGCGCACAAGCCCATCGAGGACGAGGACGGGAAGGTCGTGGAGGCGACCCATACGTTCACCCCCGACCAGGAGAACGGCACCGTCGAGGTCGAGGCCACGCTCGACGGCAGGCGACACCTCGGCAGGACGATCGGTGCGACCGTTGCCATCAGGTCCGGCGACAGGACCATAGTGACACGAGAGGTCTCGGGCGACCCCGTGCGCATCCCCAGGATAGCCGCTCCTCCGACCTCGCGGGCCAGCGCGAGCGCACCGTCGTGACGTTCGTAGAGTAACTGAGGGCGCCCGTCGCACATTCCAGACAGTCTGGACGAGTGCAATTGGAGGCATACTGTTGTACGGGATGGAGCATCCCAAGCGCGTGGAACAAGCCCTTGAAGCGAGGGAATCAGCCGTACGTGGACAGATCAACAATACCGTCATCCAGCAAACAACGAAGAGGACAATGGGTCATCGAGCTAGACGCGATGTGACCTCCGAGAGCCATCTCATTTGCGCTTTGGAACGATATGTGTAAATATATACACATATTATTACACATACCGAAGGAGCGAACATGCCCAAAGAGCGTCTCGACCTCATGATCGACGGAAACGTCAAACGCATGCTCAAAACCGTCGCCGCAAACGAGGGCCTGTCCATGTCGCAGTTGGTAGAGCTCATGCTTATGGAGCACCTGTCGGGAGAACCCGAGCAGGGAGACCCCATGTGGGCAGTGTCGGATATGCTTTGGATCCAGCGCCTGCAGAATGAGTTCAGCGCGGCAATGAAGGCCGGGGACATATACTCGTTCGAGACGTATGGCGGACTCGACGACGGGAGTCGACGCGACTGCATGGCGGAACCAATCCTGTACGTCGGCAGGGACCAGGGACGATTCCATAAGGACGAGATTGTCCTCGACTATCTCGTCGACGAGCTTCACAACGACATCATCAGCACGTATGACAGCGTGCTCCGCACGATGTCGGTACGAATCGGCTGGGCGGAGGAGGAAGACGGCTCCCTCGTGCCGTACGACCTGCGGTTCTACGCAAAGGGAAGCGCGGAAAGGTCCAGCGACTCGGTGTTCGACTGGGACTGCGGAACCGAATGGGGCGGGAGGACGGCAGCGGATGATGAGTAGCCGCTCCAGCGAAGCGTCGCATGCTGCCACCCGGAAGTCACCATGCGAGGGAGGCTCCCGATGATCACCATCGCTCAAGACCACCTCGGTCGCCGCGTACACATCGACGAGACTGCCAGCAGCATGGAGTACTTCTGCCCGGTATGCGGCTCTCCACTCGACACGAAGAAGGGCAACGTCAGGCGCCACCACTTCGCGCACAAGGCAAGCCATCGCTGCACAGACACCTGGCAAGGGACATACTCCGACTCCGAGTGGCACTTCTCGTGGCAGGAGCGTTACCCCAAGGAAAACCGCGAGCTCGCGCTTGTTCTCGACCAGACCAGGCACCGCGCCGACGTCATAGCGGGCAGGACCGTGGTCGAGTTCCAGCACAGCGCCCTCTCGCCCGGCGAGTTCAACGACAGGAACCGGTTCTACGAGGACCTCGGCTACAAGGTCATCTGGTTGTACGACCTCAGGGAGCTCTACGAGGCGGGAACAATATCGGAGACGGAAGGAACGGATGAGTCCACCTTCACGTGGGACAACCCTCGGCAGTCCTTCAACGCATACGACATAAAGACCGGAACGTCTGACCTCTTCTTCCAGTTGCGCAACGATGATGGCGGGAAGTGCATCGTCAGGGTGCGCGGGCGCGACAAGACCGGGTTCGAGACGTTCACGATACGCGGGTGGGTGACGACAGATGAGTTCCTCGCCTACACGGGTTGCGTGGAAGGCGACTGCCCGCCACCATGCCTGGCACCACTCGAGCCAAACGAGGCCTATCTCAGGTTCAAGGAACGTTACGGCATCTCCCTCAACGGACAACAGGAGCGAGCCGTGCAGACAGTCGAGGGAGCAACGCTGCTCCTCGCGGTGCCAGGTTCCGGCAAGACGACCGTCATGATTGACCGCATCGGGTACCTCGTGCTCGAGCGGAACGTGCCGCCCAGCAGCATCATAGCTGTCAGCTATAACAATCCGTCCGTCGAAGAGATGCGCGAGAGGCTCGCGAGCCGGTTCAACGATCCCAGGCTCGCCAAGGCGGTCGAGCTTCGCACCATCAACGGACTGTGCTACAAGATCTGTGAGGACTGGTACAACTCGCGGGGAATCGTCATGCCGGGCATCATACAAGACCACGAGAAGAAGCAGGCGCTACGTACCCTATACCGCACAGAAGGCGAAGAGTTCCTTCCTGAGCGGGAGCGCATCGAGATAGAGAGCGCCGTATCCCTCGTAAAGAACAGCAAGCTCGGCGACGCCGACATCGCGGCCATCGACGATTCCATACCCCATTTCAGCGGCATCTACAGAGGCTATCAGGAATACCTCTCCACCCACAACCTGATGGACTGGGACGACCAGATGGTGTACGCGCAGCGCTTCCTCGCCCAGGACGCCGATCTCTTTGCGAGATGGCGCGGGAAGTACCGCTACTGGTGCGTAGACGAGGCCCAGGACACATCCCTCATCCAGCACCAACTCATCTACAACCTCGCGGGGGGCAGCGGGGCCTGCAACCTGTTCATGGTGGGCGACGAGGACCAGAGCATCTACGGCTTCAGGGGCGCGCGGCCAACGGCGCTGCTCAACTTCAAGTTCAACTATCGCAACCCTTTCGTGCTCAAGCTCGAGCGAAACTACCGGTCTGGCGAGGAGATCGTTCGCGCGGCGGATGCCTTCATCAACGGATACAGCGGGCGCTTCGAGAAGCACATGACATCGGAACGAGGCACAGGATCCGTCGTGCGCGTCGCCGAGGCGCGCAGTCGCATCGACCAATACCGCGTGGCGCGCGAGCTTCTCGGTGCGCACGATGACGCGAAGTCGCTTGCCTTCATCTATCGCGACAACGAAACAGGAATCCCGCTCGTAGACCAACTCCTGCGAGAGGGCAAGCCCTTCCAGCTCCTCTCGAAGGCAAACACGTTCTTCACGTCTTCGGTGGCGCTCGACATCAAGGCCTTCATGGAGCTAGCGCTGGACCCGCGCGACGAGAAGTCATTCAGGCGGATATGGTCGAAGGCCGGATGCTACATCGGGCGCGACGACGTCGAACTCACGCTTGAGATCTCGAGGAACAGTCGCAAGACCATACCAGGAGCCCTCATCGAGCACATGTCCGCTGATGGCGACTCCCGCAGATCGAAGAACTCAAGGAGGTTCTACGCCCTGATGAAGAAGATCCCAGAGTTGGCTCCACGGGAAGCCATCGACTGCATCATGGGCTGGGGATACGCGGAGTGGCTTGACGACAAGGGCATCTCCGACCATCGCGTGAACCTCCTGAGGCTGATTGCGGCCGATGAGGAGACGGTGCCCGCGTTCCTCCAGCGGTTGATCCATCTCAACGAGATTTGCAAAGGAAAGAAGGAGCATCCCGAGTCGCCCATGCTCACGCTCACGACGGCACACTCAAGCAAGGGCCGCGAGTTCGACACGGTCGTCATACTCGATGCGGTAGACGGCACGTTTCCCTCGTCCCGCATGAGCCCCTGGAACCAGTCGAAGGACACATCCAAGGACCACCAGGAGGAACGGCGCCTGTTCTACGTCGCCATGACGCGCGCACGAGACGAGCTGGTACTGATGCGTCCCGGGAACACACGAACACCGTTCGTCGACGAGGTTGTCCCACGCAAAACCAACAAGCCGCCCGTTCGCCAAGGAGATGCAGTGCACGCTACCTTTGTCAGCCCTCAACCGAGAGGAAGGGCCATAGCTCGGCCCACCAACGCCATTGCGTGGAACCCACCCAAAAGAGTCGTGACGAGAGCCTTCCCAGAGGAGTCGCGCCCTCGGTATGACATGGGCGGATGGCGGGTGGTCGACCGGCTCAACGCCCACCAGCGCCGCGTGACCAACGGCGATATCGACGCCATGCTCACTATAGACGGTAGAGATACGTATGCCGATATGGTCGTCGACTTCGACCAGAAGGCGCTGCATACGGTAGAGAAGCATCTGAAGGAGCTGACAAGGGGCATTGCGGGCTACACGCTCTGTATCGATGCCACGAAACAGCAGGGCGACGACCGGATCTCGATTGATGACGAAGCGGGCACCGTCACCGCCAAGAGTGAAGAATTCGTCGCCGCCTTGCACTCGATCTCGCAACTCCTGGCCAAGGACGTAGAGATGAGCATGACCTATGTCAATGATCATGGACACGTAACGGGCAGGAGCATCGAGAGGATCGACGGCCGCTCTCAAATGATTCTCCTGTCGAGAGGGACCCTCGAAGTCTTCTGAGACACATCCCCCAGCCTCGCTCCAGCTACCGCTCACCGATAACCGATGTGATTCTACGGCACACGAGGAGCGACGGGCACGTGCGCCCAAGCCCACTTGCAAGCACCGCAAAGACCTGCTTGAATGACAGCAGTGGCCGGCCTCCCACAGCCGGCCCGTCGCGGAATCTCCACCGCGACGCGACGAAGGGGACACGAGTAGAGGGGATTCGCCCATGACCCATGGCGTCAGCATCGCCAAAGCCGTCCGCATCGCACACAGGGCAAAAGGTGCCCGCACAGGTCCCGTCGGGATCGACAAAGAGGGGAAACTTCAGGCAACGATTCCCCTCGACGTCTCGGAGGTAGGGCTCAGGCCCGGAAGGTCACAGGACATGCTCGCCGTGCTCTACGAGGCGGGAAGCCTCGACGAGGACGCGACGCCTGTACCCGTCGCCACCGATGACGGCAGGCACGCCATCGCCATTCCGCTCACCATACAGTTGCGCCAAGACCAGAAGATCGCATGCGTCCGCGTAGGCATACGCCTACCCGGCCACGAGAACACCGACATGGACATCCTCGTCGTGCCCGTCCGCAGGAACAGGCTCCCGCTCATCGCCGCGGCTGTCGCCGTCCTGGCGGTAGCGGCTCTCGTAAACGGGTAGACTCGTCCAACATCATGAATCAAGAGGACATCTCCCTTCTTGTGATCCGGCCAGTCCATTGCTCTGATGAAGGCTTCGGGTGGCGCGGACCTGCTTTCAATCTGCTCAAGCAACGCATCCTTGCCCTTACGTCGCTCCTTCCGAATAAGCCCACCCATGATGCGGTTCTCCTCGCAAATCTTAAGGAAGATGTCCCACAAACTGACTACATGAAGGTTGCATGGAAGGTTCGACGTGGCGAGCTTTCGGACCATGGCCCTGACCTTCAGCTCGTCTGCAGGGCATAGCAGTGAATGAAGATGGGCACCTCGTTACCCAGCCCCCGCATTTCTAAGAATGCGGGATCTCCTAGCCTTTGTTTGATGAGGTCGAAGTCGCGCTCGACAGACATTTCAGCCTCCCATCGCGATGCAGTTGAAGGAGGGAAGGACGATATCGTCTCCGTTACGTCTAATTCCTTCCTCTAGCTCCATGTCCAGCAGAATGGGAATCAGCTCGGTCGAGCGCACGCTAGACAGCATCCCCGTGGCAGCCATAGAGCCGACCAGAATCTGTCTCGTCTTGTTCATGGTCGTGTCCGACCACGCTGCGACTCCGTCATCCATAGCACGCAGGGAGTCCAAAAAGGCGCTACATTCATACCGTTGTAACGAGTAGTCCCGTACTCGGTATTTCTCGCCGATGACGTTAACCATGAACTCCCAGACCAAGCGATATGAGCACATCATCGCGTACATGTTCACCTGAGCCGCCTGCTCGGCTGGCCCGTGTGCGATAAGATTAATAAGCGTCTCGTTCCCGAGCGCGTCTATCCTTCGGCAGACTCCTCTCGCCTTCTTTGTGAGAGACCGCTCGGTCTTGTACTGGAAAAGGTTCTCGTCATGAACGCGAGCGACGATTTCCTCCGTGCCCAGATGCTCGTCGGCATGAAGGCGCGCCACTATGCGCGTCTCGTTAAGCAGAAACTGCTCCCTTGCCAAGCTGCTGCTATATGCTTGGACCGTGCCCATGAATCACCGCCAAAGTACGTGCTGGATCGTGCTGGTTGCTTGTCCGAAAACGACATCGATTGTAGAGTCCGCTGCCTGTGCATAAGTGTTTATGTTAGCCCTCACATCCTTACCTCGCCGTATGAGTTCGGTAACCAGTCGTTATTATCCGACCTGCGTTTACCCTTGTCCTCCGACTCATGTTCGACAGGTAGCTGCGAGCACGACTCACGCGAACCTGAACCCGAACAGCCCGCCATCCTCGCCGCTGTCGCTCAGCGTCGGCTCTATCACGTAGCCCGCCCTATCGAAGCCGTTCCGCTCTGCGGCATCGAGCTTGTCGGAGTTCAGAAGAAGGATGTACTGGAAGTCTTCCGCTCGGGAAAGCCTTGCTGCTATGTTCAGACAAGACCCGAGCTGCCGCTCGTCCATGGCGTCGAACAGCTCGCTGTCATGCGCAATCAGCTTGGGGGCACGTCCCAGTCTCATGGCGTTGCGAAGGACCACCATGTCCAGCAGGAAGGTCTTCACCCCGCCGATACCGCGCGAGTTGTCCCCCGTTATCTTCGGGCGTATGGAGAGGTTCCCGCTCGCACTGACCGATATGCTCAGCGTTGCCTCCCTATCCTGGTAGATCTCCGAGCAGAGGTCCTTGAACTCCTTCACCATGACCCCGATTGGTTTGATGAGCTCTTCCGTCTGCCTTTGCAGGTGAGTCGAGGCGTTAGCGATCGCGAGCGTCTGGTTGCTGCTCAAGGCGTCTATCTGCTTGGCAGTTTCCAACTGACTCTCCAAGAGCTTGGCCTTTGCGTCAAGCTCGGCAATGTCTCGCTGCAGGGCGTTGAATGCCTCGAGGGCCATGCTGCTGTCGAGGAGCTGCATGACTTCGGCGCGCTCTTTGTCCACTGCGGACAACTCTTTTCCAAGCCTGTCGATTTCGCTTCGGAGTTGGGATGCCTCGTCCTCGAGATAGAGCTTTCTGTTCCGCGTGACGGACTGGTGGAATGCCTTGACCTGCTCATACCGCCTGAGGACGACGCTGGGCAACGCGATGCCCGCCTCTTCGTACACGCGCTCGACCTTATCAAGGAGCGCCGACTCGTCGACCGCCTCTTCCTCCTCCATCGCCACCTGCACGGCACTGAGCCGCTCCTTATGCATCAGCATCTGGTCGTTGATGCGCTGCGCCAGTCTCGTAAGCTCGTCCGCGCGGTCTTGGTGCTCTGCGTACTGCTCGTCGACCCTGAACGTCTTCGCCTTCTTCAGCAGCCTCGCTCTCTGTGCGTTTACGCCAACCAGATCCGCAGAAATTTCTGGTGCCTCCCTGAGCATGCCGCCCATCGCGCCGCTTGAGCGGACTCTGGCAACCGCGCGCTTCTGGCCTCCGATGTTCGCGACCTCGCGCGACTCCGCTATGACGTCTGGCGAGAAGCCCATGAAGTAGCCAAGGCGAGTGGTCCCCTTCCAGCCCGCCTCGCTTGGCTCAACCTTTGTGGCCTCGAAGCACGTTCGGAACACCTGACCGTAGAGGTTGTCGAGGCTCGGGATGCCGTCGTACCGATTCAGCCCGTAGCTGCTTCTGGCGACCTGATTGAGCCACCAAGCTCTCTCGATCGGGGAGACCAGCGAGAAGGAGACGTCGTTTCCCGTGGGCCCGAGGACGATGTCGCCATTCGGCGAGCGGCTGATTCTCTCGGCTTTGCTGTTGGGTGTCAGCTGCACGTCGGCGTGGAAGGAGACGTCCATTAGCTCTTTGACTTTGGAGAGCTTCTTGTCCAGACGCTCGCCGCCAAGGAGGTACCTCATTATGAGGACGAGGCTGGACTTCCCCGCACCGTTCCTGCTGTTGCGCTCGTCAGAGCCAGCAATCTTCTCGGCAAGGACGATGTTCATCCCCTCATGGAACGAGAGTGCCTTGAAGCGCGGGTCGCTCGACCCGATTCCGTACAGGTACATTTCCCCTCCTCAGCAAACCTCGATCGTTCATGTCAATTAACCCCATCGCGTAGACGAGGGTCAGCGCGAGCATGAACCAATCGTACGTAATGGGCACACTGTCATTCGAGTGCTTCGCCTTGAAGCGTTCCCATACACCCGACGGCGTGTCCGACCTTTCGAGGTGTTCCAATATCTCAGCTCCTACCGTAAGCAACGCGCGCTCTGGAGAAATGCCCTTCGTCGGGAGCATCATGAGAGGCCTCCCTCCGCTTCGGGAACCCATCCGTCGGGCACGTTCTCGAATATGTCGCAGGTCTGGAAGAAAAACGCCGCCAGTGCGTAAGTCGACATACGCCTCGTTTTGCCACTGGTGTCGTAGCCGTTGCCGCCGATCTTTCGAAACAGGCTGTGCAAGACATCGCTCGAATCACACGCGGGCATATTCAATGCTTCCCAGTTGGCGTGAAGACGAAACGCGACTCTATCACGCAGTTCCGGATCCTCATGCTTGTCAAAAAGCGCTTTGATGCGAGGATACTCGACAATGCCGGAGTGCAGGAGCACCTTATCGTTCTCATCAATCTCGTTATAGCTCATCTTGAATGGAGACACCTCCTCTATGTCCTCCGACGAAGGAGGGGACTCCGACCCATCGACCAGGCAATCGATTACTTCAATGAGGTCCCTCAATTCAAAGTCCTCTTGACCCGCGTATCCGGGCCAAAGTAAGTCGAGTTCTTCCTCGGTAAGGTCAACTAGCAGCCGCTCTATATCCGCATAGTCCCAGATGCGCATGTCGACGGGTCTCTCGCTATTCTCGTCGTGAGACTGTCTAAGCGGAATCCATGTTCTTGAATGGAATTCTGCTCCGAGGAGTACATTTGTTATGAAAATCCACATGGCCATTTGAGGCCATTTTTTGAGGGCACGATTGAAGTCTTTGCTGACCTTGCTCCTTACGTAGTCATTCTCCTTCTTGATGTTTTGTGTCCCATAACATGCAAACAGGACTCTACCATTGGCGACATATCCATCACAACCCCAATCACCTTGGCTACCCATAGCGGAAGGGTTTTCGTAGTCGGGATAGTGTGCGTCTAGCACCTTCGCAATCTCATCTTCAAACTGCGTCCCCATGGTCGCGTGGAAAACATGCTCCAGCTTTGTCGTATAGAACTGTTTGGCTTCAGGACTTAAATCTCGCCAGGTCCGAACGCGACGACGGCCCAGAACTATGGACTTCCCGTCATCTTGTAAATCGATGCTGAGCTGTTTACTCATTGTTGAGATGCCCCCTGGCAGACGGTCGATACTATTAATCATCCTTGACGTCGCTTATCGGTTGCTATGCTATCACGTTAAGTGAACGTAAATGGCACCATGCAACTCGCTGCCTTTTGTTGTAGACGCTTATGGACGAGTCTTGTCCTTCAGCCTCCCTACAACGGCAAGCTCTTCAGCCATCGCGTCCGTCAGTATCCCCACCATGATTTCTCCCATGTCATCGCCGGTGACGGCCTTTCTCATCTGTATTGCGGTGTGCAGGTCGGGCGGGAGGTAGAGCATGAACGCCTTCCTCCCAGGCTTCCTCCCGCTTCGCTGCGCGGGCTTGCCGGGCGTGGTTGCGCCTGACTTCCCCCTCCTGCGGCCGAGGCTGTAAGACAGGGGGTCACTCTGTTGGCCGCTTGCCATCTTCGCCACCTCCCCTCACGCCGATGCCCGCGAGGTAGCAGTCCACGGCGCACTCGTAGTCGAGCGCCGCCGTGGATCGCGGGGCGAAATCGCGAAGCGCCACGCCGGCCCTCTGCGCCTTGCGGGCGGAGACGGTCGCGCGCACGCATGGTTCGAGCACGGACACGCCGCACTCGGCCGCGAGATCGCTGATCCTTCTCAGCATCTCCAGCTCTAGGTTGTTGCGTGCGTCGTAGCGCGTCACGAGCACCCCTGCGACGCGCGTCCCGTGGCCTCCGGCAAGCTCGGCCACCTGCGACGCGCAGTCCAGGAGCTCTCCCATGCCGACGACCGACGAGACGTCCGCCAAGCAGGGCACGATCACGTCGTCGGCGGCCGCGAGGGCGTTGAGCGTCCTCACTTGCAGCGCGGGAGGGGTATCCACGACCACGAAGTCGTACTCAGGCAGGAGCGGCTCCAAGGCGCGTGTGAGTGTGAACTCGCAGCCCACGCGGGCGTTGAGCCTGTCGTCCACGCCGTCGAGCCTCGCGTCCGCGCAGATGACGTCACCGAAGGAGCGCGTCGGCTGCACGCATGCCACGGCCCCCTCGTAGGTCGGCCTCCTCTGTGCCACGAGCTCGTAGGTGCCGGGGAGGTCCTTGTCCGCGCCCACGTGCAGCGAGAGGTTGCCGGGCTGGGCGTCCGTGTCCACCATGAGCACGGCGTAGCCGCGCGCGACGAGCGAGGCCGCGAACGCCTCGGCGGAGGTGGACTTGGCAACGCCGCCCTTCTGGTTGGCGAAGGTGACGACCCGGGCGCGGGAGCCATCCCACGTGGCAATACCCGTGTTACTCATCGCGATCGCCTCCCGCCACGCGCTGGTTGGCGAGGAGCGCGTCGACGGGTAGCTCGAGCGCCTCGCAAATCGCCGTCAGCTCGGAGATGTCGGGGCGCCGCTCGCCGGAGAGCAGCTCCCCCACGGCTTCCTCGGAGAGGGTGCCGGTGAGCAGGGTGACGTCGAGCGCCGTGAGCGGGGGCTCGAACGAGCGCATGGCGCGCCGCAGGGCGCCGGAGAAGCTAGACCTCGTCATGCCAACCGCCTCCCCTCGCATTGCGCGGCATGGCGAGACGCAACGACGCTTCGCCGTCCCGGGAGCGGCCTTCTCTTCTGTCTTGTCGATGGATGGGTGTGGCGATAGGCCATGGCTGGACCACCTCTTTCGTCGCCTCGGTTCGCCTGGACGCGGGAGATTCGCGTCAGGTCGCTTGGCTAGATGATACTGCTGACGCGGGCATGCGATGGGGAGAATCTGGACAATGATTGGCGCATGTGCCGTATCTCGCTTCGGCGCGGCTGCGCGCTAACCCAGCGAGTAATCGGGACTTAGCAGGTTCGGTATGTCGGGTATGGCCTTGAGTGCATACTTCGACATCGCAGCTTCGCGAATCGCAAGGAGGCCCAGTTGTCTATTCGGGGTGCGCGGACGAACACCAAGACTGTCTATATTCATACGGCACAAAGCGCCAATTCCAGCCTCATTACGAATGACGTTCCCAATCGTTTGGGCGAAGTAGACCTCGTCGCTATACGCTAACACCAGTTTCAACAAGACGAGGAGCTTGTCTTCTTCGGCGAGCGATGAGATCTGCCTGTCGAACGAATCGAAGCGCGCGGTACGTCGATGACGAAAGGAAATGACCACAGAGCAATCGCCCATGGGAAAGCAGCAGAGAAACAGTGGTTCGACCACAGCTGTTGGCTCTGGGTCAAAGAGGTTGTTAATTAGCTTGCCCTCAAGATCGACGATGGGAGTGACCATCGTCTGGAACGCGACGGGCGTAACGTATTCGAGTCTCCTGAACAGAAGCAACTTGTACGTCCTGTTTCCCCCGTTGGCCGCCAGGAGCGCCTTTCGCAGATTGCGCTCATCGTCATGCGCGGACAAATCCCTGGCGTTAGCGGTGACGGAAAGACGCGCGGCGGGGTATTCCTCCGCCAAATTCCCGTAAAATCCCCTCTTGCAGAAAGTTGGTTTTCGGAACGGCCTTCCATTCCGGTGCCCTATAATCGTACGGTGACATAGCCATCCGCCAGAGTGCTTCGGTG
>CADAAU010000034.1 GCA_902786015.1 uncultured Coriobacteriaceae bacterium | reverse complement strand
TAGCACCGGTACCAGCTGACCTTATCGGCGGTACCACTTACGCCTGACTTCTGGTACCAACACAGCTGACTGTTGGTACCAGAAGTGGTTACTACTCAGGCACACCCAGCTTGGTAAACATCAGGCCAATACATGCGAGCATTCCACCCGGTACGGGAGGAGCCACCATGGAATAGAGAAAGCACATGAGTGCCATGCGCACATACCAAGCGATGTCGGCACCTATGCCATATGGCTGCATGCAGTACATCACAAGTGTAACGAGCATAATCACCGTACTCGATTGACAAAGCACTAAGCTCAGCGGGATGCCAAATGACGTCTGTTCCTCATCAACACCCAAATCGTCTTTGCAACCGGAGACCATGTCGCCAATCGCGGCACACGAGGATGCCGTGGTGAGTCCCAGTATCATGGCAGGTCGCAAAGCAGAAATGATCTTGCGCAACGGGACGTGATGTCGAAGACTTACAAAAACGATTCTTCCGATAAAGAACGTGGCGATGAGTACGCTAGCCAGTAAAAATGGCACCCAGGCATTAAGCAGCGTCATAAATGTCCCGGACCAAACCTGAGAAATGACCATGATAAAAATAAATGCCGGAATAAAGCGGCAAAGCTGCTCCATAAGGAACTGCACGATAGCGTTGAGTTCCTCAATTCCCTTGCGCACCCACTCGCACGCATCCCCCAACACCAGTGCAGTAATGCCCACAAATATACCAATCAAGATGATTTGTGACGTGTTGCCGTCCACGAACGCCTTAAAGAGGTTTGTTGGCAGCATGTCAACGAGCATCATCAACAGATCCCCAAAGACATCCTCATCGCCCTGCGCGCCCTGACCCGACAACGCAAAGAAGGGGATGCAAACCAGACAAGCAAAAATCGTAGCCAAGCCATTTTCGGCAAAAAGCCTTCCTACGAGCGTCTTTCCACTGCGACCGAGTATGGTCACATCGCCAATGCCACAAACTCCCCATGCGACCGTGAAGAATATGAGCGGACCTGCAAGACCACTCAACATCGCCAAGAACACGTCAAACAATGGTGTGACGATCTTCTCGATCGCATAGGTGCGATCCGCATCGGATAGAAGGACGTTTCCCAGCAACGCGACCGCGAGAGCCAGCAGAAACGCGATGAGAATCTGTGTAAGCGAGCTGAGCGGCGGACGCGGACGCGTAAGGGCAACGATGTTGTAACCACCACGATAAGAGTAGCTTGGGATGAACCCAGAAGCTTCCAGCGTAGCCCGCGCTATGCGTACGTACTTCTCACTACCCCTGTTGACGATACGGGGATCAAAGGGATCCCCGCGCACCGAGGCCACTAGACTCGGCTTGCCAAACCGCTTTCCTATTCGTATGCGCACTGTCGTATCTTCACCATAGTGCTGACGCCACATTAGCAGCACGTTCTCGAAGGAGAAGCGTCCGGCAATTACCTCGCGCCCACTCAAGTCCATACCCGACAAAAACGCATCGGCCTCTTGGCAGGCGCGGTCTATTCCAACGCCGTCGAGCCGCAGTTCCATTTTCATGGCGTTCTCCATCTGACGTATGCCAAAATCCAAATGGTAGAGATAAATCGACCAGAACAACTGCATCGTTATTTTTTATTAACGATATCCCCTTTCAGGCGAAGAGCGATTACTAGCTATTGATAAGAGCGCGTCGTTGAGCCAGGTCGCCAAAGCAGCGTTCCACTCGCTCGCGCGCTTCGTTAAGCGGGAGGCCATCGACTCCCTGCCCCTAATCGACCTGAGTCTGAGCGCCATCAAGAAATAGTTGTAACGTGCCGCCGTGTTGATTATGTGCAGTCTTTTTTGCGTTCCCGTATGACCGTTTGTGGTAAAGCTATAGATACAAAGACACCGACAGCGGAGCAACGCAATGACTAAGCGATTCGCAGAAACCCTAAAGGAGCTCAGGGCAGAGAAGGGGCTCTCACAACGCAAGCTTGCACGGCGGATGTACGTAGCCCAGTCGACCATCGCTCGATGGGAGAACGGGAGCCGCTTGCCAGATGACGCGACGATAAACCAACTTGCTCAGTGCCTGGACGTCAATGCCAACGTACTTCTCGACGCGGCCGCAAAGAACGGCGCGCCCCTCAACGTGCTCATGGTGGAAGACAGAGAAATCATCCTCGCAGGAGGCCTGGCCGTCCTAGAGGAGGTCATACCAGACGCCATACTCGCAGGTTTCGAATGGCCCTCCGAGGCGCTTGAATACGCCGAGACTTGCCTCGTCTCCCTCGCCTTCGTGGACATCGAACTGGGAAGCGAAAGCGGGTTCGACTTATGCCGTTCCCTGCTCGACATAAACCCTCGCACCAACGTGGTATATCTCACCGCGTATGCAGACTACGCCCTCGACGCCTGGGGCACCGGGGCCAGCGGCTTCATGCTCAAGCCCATAACGCCCGAAGGCGTCCAAGCGCAGCTCGCGGACCTCAGATATCCATTTTCGCTGGGAGGTGACTAGGGTGAACGCATACTGGCTGGGCATTATCCAAACTGCCTTGAACGTCACGATATTGCTCGTGGCGATACTCGGGGCTGGTCTCGCCGGCGCCATGCCGAACATAGACCGATGGAGCAAACGCTTCTTTATGTGCTTCTTTGCGATTCTCGTCCTGAGCGCGTGCGCCCTCTTGTTTGACCAAGTCGCCTACACCATACCGGGCAATGTAGCGTTGATGGTGGCCGCAGATTATCTAGTTTCGCTGCTCCTCCCGATTCCCATTTCCATACCAGCGCTCTACCTGCTGCATTGTTGCAACGAAGATTGGCGCAAGAGCGGATTTCTTCGCTGCATGTTCGGTGTATGGGTCGCTTATTTGGTGCTGTTGGGGATATCGGTGTTCGTACCGCGCTTTTACTACTACACGTCAGAAGGCGGGTTTGCCCTTGGTCCCTTGTACCCGCTGCTTATAATCCCCATGGTAACGATACTGGGAATGAATCTCGCAGCGGTTGTTCAGCGACGAGACAAGCTATCGGCGAAGCGTTTTCGTGCCTTTCTCGTCTTCCTGCTTCCGCTGACAGTTGCCATGGTCGTGCACATGTGCGTACCCGCCTTCGCGCTCGTCTATGTAGGCGTAGCCGTCTCTTCGCTCGCCATGTTCGTCATCGTGGTGTCGGATCAGGTCGAGCAGTATATGCACCTACAGCAGGAGACCACGCGCCAACGAGCCAAAATTGCGGTGCTCCAGATGCGGCCTCACTTTATTCACAACACCATGACGAGCATTTATTACCTTTGTGATCAGGACCCTAAAGCCGCCCAGCGGGTCACGATGGACTTCAACACCTACCTGCGCAAGAACTTCAACGCCATCGCAAAGGATGAGACCATCCCCTTCTCTGAGGAGCTAGAGCACACCCGTGCTTATCTCGCCGTCGAACAGGCACAATTCGCGAGCAAGCTCGTCGTAGACTTCGATGTACCGCACACTCAATTCCGCACGCCGCCGCTCACGCTACAGCCCCTTGCGGAAAACGCGATCAAACATGGGATGGGTCCAGAAACCATTCCGCTGCGCGTCACGATCCGAACCCGAAAGGTGGGTACTGGCAACGAGATAGTTGTGGAGGACAATGGTCCAGGCTTCGACCCCAAAACCGCTGACGGTCCACAAACTACCCTAACCAACATACGGCAACGCTTGGATATGATGTGCGGAGGAAGACTGGAGTTCGAACCCCGCGATGGAGGCGGCACCGTGGCACGAGTAACGATACCCTAGCCGGCTCGCGAACCTTTCGTCTCATCCATCCCAGACTTCAAGGCGCCCTTATTCTCGTACATTCGACGGTCGGCGCGGTCGAACACCGAGGCCACGCAATCGTCATCTTCGAATCTGGCCATCCCACAAGCAATAACGACTCCACCGGACCGCAGAGCGCCCTCGTTGTACACCCTCACATCCCAAAGTCGCTCATCAATGTGGTCGTAATCCACACCCCGCGCGACAATCGCAAACTCGTCACCGCCAATTCGGAAGACGGGACTGCGCTTAAAGATTTCGCAAATGATTCTGCAGGCATCACGCAAAAGCTGGTCGCCCGCTTGATGTCCATCATTGTCGTTGACCCTCTTTAGGTCGTTTACATCTAGCACCACGATGGCAAAAGGCGGTGCCTGGCAATCCGCAATCTGACTGTCGAGGCGTTCTTCCACTTCTAGGTAGGCGTTCTTGTTTTTGACGCCCGTCAGCACGTCCACATTGGCTTGGGCTTGGGCGCGCGCGAGGCGTCGCTCGATTTCCTTCTCTTGACGAACTTGAGCGTCAATATCGTTGAGGCCAATTATCAGTCGAAAGCCCTTATCCTCCTCCACCATGGCGGCCTTCATCTGGACGTGTAAGGGCCGGCCTTCAATCACGAGTCGATAGCCAAAGGTAAAGATCCCATCGCGCTCGATTACAGCTGTCACGTTCTGCTTTGTAAAAGTGGCAAGGAAACGACCCAAGTCCATTGGATAGATACACCGGCGGGTCACTTCTCGGGCACGCTCAAAGAAGTCCTCCCCCTCCTTTTCGAGTTCAAAGCCGCGTTCGTAGGTTTCGGTCGAGCTAAATTCGCGAAAATGGTCCGTCTCCGGATTCACCACGTAGACGACCATGAAGTTGCCCGTGACAGCATGAAGACGCGCGTAAACGACGCGCTCCTCTCGAATCCGCTCCTCGTCTCGTCGCTTCAACACGAGTTCGTTTACGTCTGATACCGCAATAACAGCAAAACGGTTGTCATCCTTCATTCGCGAGACGGTCATTCGCACATAGAACGATCGACCACCCTTTACCCTGCGGTAGGTCATCTCGTACTCTTCGGTTTCGCTCAGCGCTTCCATGAGGAACTCTCGGTTCATGGAACGAATAAACAGATCCTGATCCTCGGGATGCACATACAGCCTGGCCTCTCGGCTGCAGCTCTCAAAGAAGTCGGTAGCCCTCCTGCTCTCGAGAAGCAATCCACAGTTGTTGTCACTGTAGTACTCAATGAACTCGCCGGTATCGATGTTTACATAGAACAGGTCTGCATAGTCCCGGGCTAGAGCGTATGCGATGTGGGAGTATATGCCACTGGTACTCCATGCTCTCTCGCAGTCTTCCTTGAGCTGCGCGTTTTCCTGCAATAGAGCGGCATGCTCCGTGATCGTATTTATCTTGTTCTGCACGAGGCCTCCCGCCGTCACTAGATGACAAAGCATGAAGTTTCATTCTCGTATTGTTTTTCCCGCTACTCAAGAGGAGATTGCAAAGTGTCATACCCTGTCATCACCTTGCACCCTCAGGAGCTCCGTAGAGCGTGGTCTTGGTTACTCTGCAGTCCGCGCGTTTCATCAAATGCTCTGTCGCATATAATCTGAGTACTCGCCAAGAACACCTGCGGGAGGGAGCAGCATGGATCGAAGAACGTTCATCAAGTCCGCGTTTGCGGCACCTCTGTGCGGACTCCTTCTGCAGGGATGCTCCTCACAAACCGACCGCGCCAAGCGAGGTCGGCTGACCACGGCAACCGGAAGTGACATGTCCACCATGGACATGGCCCACAACGACTCGGTATATTGGGCGCAGCTCAACATATTCGACCGACTCTTCGAGACGCGCATGGTCAACGGTAAAGCCACGGTCGTCAACAGCCTGTGCGCTGACTATGACGTGAGCGACGACGGCCTCACATACGACTTCACCCTGCGCGAAGGCGTGCTCTTTTCCAACGGGGACCCGCTCACCTCGTCTGATGTGCGTTATAGCTTTTGCAGGCTGCTCACCGAGGCGGCGGTAAACACCGACATTCCGCTACAGGTGCTTGGCGGCCAAGCGCTCATGGACAAGAAGACCGACAAGCTCGAAGGATTCATAATCAAGGACGACACGCACTTCTCGATTGTTCTAGAGACTCCCAACGGCGGGTTTATTGCCCAGCTCTCGTCGGCCGCCATGTCCATAGTCAACGAGTGCGTGACGCGTGCGGCCAAAAACTTTGGAAAGGATCCTTCCGAAACCATAGGGTCAGGCCCCTACTACGTAGCAGAATGGGTTCCCAACGACCACTTTACGCTACGCTACAACGAGCGGTATTGGGGAGAGGAACCCACCGTCAAGGAGTCGATACAGCGCGTCATACCCGACGCAAGCACGCGCGACCTCATGTTTCAAAATGGCGAGATCGACATCATAGATCTTTCGGGTATCGACTCCCTTATCGTGCAGCGCTCGTATAAGGTCGAACATGCTGACCAAATCGTATACAACCAGCAGATTGGCATGAACTATCTTGCCCTCAACGAGACGAACGAGTTCCTCAAGGACGTCCACGTACGCAAGGCCATCTGCATGGCAATCGACGTCGACGACATCATACACAACCTCATGAGCGATGACGCTATTAGGCAGAACGGCATAATCCCCACGGGAGCTTGGGGCCACAACGAAAACCTTGAGGCTCCCCCGTTCGACCCGGACGGGGCACGGGCGCTTTTGGCCGAGGCGGGCTACGACAATGGCGACGTGTCGTTCGAGATGGCACTTCCGAGCGATGGTCCCCGTCTTCTATACGAGACGGTGAGCAATCAGCTGTCCAAGGTCGGTATCAACGCAAACATAAGGGTCTACGACAAGGCGGCTTGGATGGAAAAGCGCCGGGCGGGTGAAATGGAGTCCTTTATTACGGTCTGGATGTTGGACTACAACGATCCCGCAAACATCATGGCCGTATTTTTTGGCAGCCCCGAAAGAGCCAAGAACCGCAGCATATGCTATCCGAACACCGACGTTATGGCTCGTGTCTCTGCGGCTCAATCAATCGTCGACGACGAGGCGCGCAAGAGGGAGTATCAGGAGCTCGAGCGCAAAATCGTAGTGGAAGACCATGCCTGGATTCCCCTTTACCAGGGGATGCGCCTGTTCTGCATAGGAGATCGCGTGGAGAGCTTTACGCCATTCTGGGCTGGATACGGTGACTTCTACGTAAAAGACGTCGTGCTGAGGAAGGAGGCGCGAGCATGAGAGGGAGCGTTGCGCAAGGTGTGCTGCGTCGGCTTTTGTACGCGCTCATTGCGATTGTGGGCGTTGCGGCACTGGTCTTTGTCCTGCTTCGCATGGTGCCGGGCAATCCCGTGGCGACCCTTTTGGGCGAGCATGCCGATAACGAGACGGTGGAACGCATCTCATCCTCGCTCGGATTGGACCAGCCCCTGCCTGTCCAGTTCGCCAATTACCTTTTGGGCGCCCTGCGCGGCGACTTTGGCGAGAGCTACACGCTTGGCAAGCCCGTCTCCGAACTCATAGGCCCCGCGTTTGTCAACACGCTCTGGCTCGCACTCGCCGCCGCACTCGTCGCATGGGTCGTGGGCATTGCGTGCGGGCTCTTTGCCGCAATACGCAAGGGCACCATAGTGGACCGGCTCTTTATGGGCTTCTCGCTGTTGGGTGTGTCCTTGCCCGTGTTCATGGTCTCCATGTTGTTGCAATATGTTTTTGCGCGATACCTGCACTGGCTTCCCGTCGCTGGGATATCTGATTGGACGGGATACATCCTTCCGGCAATTGCCTTGGGATGGGGCTCGGCTGGCAGCATCGCCCGACTCGTACGCTCCTCGATCATAGAGGTGTTGCAGCAGGACTACATCGACACGGCGCGCGCGAAGGGACGCACGAACTCACAGGTACTTGTATTGCACGCGCTCAGAAACGCCATGCTACCCGTCATAACGCTCATGGCCATGCAGTTTTCGGGTCTGCTTTCTGGTGCCGTCATTACCGAGACGGTCTTTTCCATCAATGGCATTGGCAGGCTCTCCGTACAGGCGATTGCGGGTCGCGACATCCCACTGCTGCAGGGAACGACGCTCCTGTGCACCTTCGTAATCGTTATGGGAAACCTCGCGGCCGACCTTTTGTACAACGTCTGCGACCCGCGCGTACGAAAGGGGGCTTGACGGCAGTGAATCCCTCCGAAAACATGAACGTTGTGTCCGTGGCAGAAGGCGAGTTGGGCCTCTCTTCGCCCGCAGCCACCTTTGAAGAACCCGCGAGCGTGCTGAGGCGCCTCGCGAAGGACCACAAGATATCTATCGTGTCGGCAATCATAATCGTCCTCTTTGTGCTGGGCGCGATCTTTGCGCCGGTGCTTACGCCGTACGAATACGACTCCATCAACCTATCGGACCGGCTCGCCGCGCCATCGCTGGCCCATCTTTTTGGCACCGACGAAGGAGGGCGAGACATACTCACGCGCATGCTCTACGGATCGCGCGTGTCGCTGGTCATCGGCATTGTACCCACCCTGCTCTCGGTTGTGGTGGGCACGTTCATCGGTATGGTCGCCGGCTACCATGGCGGCAAGGTAGACACCGTGATCATGCGCGTGGCCGACATCGTCATGTCGTTTCCCACCATGCTTCTTGCCATGGTCGTTATGTACACGCTCGGTGGCGGCACCGCAAACGTGTTTCTTACCATGGTCCTCGTCGGCTGGGCAGCCATCGCACGCGTCGTACGCGCAGAAACGCTCAAGCTCAAGGAAAGCGAGTACGTTGAGGCGGCCCGCATCATAGGAGTGAGGCAGGCGCGCGTCATCCTGCGCCACATCCTCCCCAACTGCCTGCCCACAGTCATCGTGCTCTTTACGCTCGAGATCCCCTCGTCGATCCTTACCGAAAGCAGCTTGAGCTTTTTGGGCATGGGCGTACAGCCACCCAGCGCCTCGTGGGGGCTCATGGTAAGCGCGGGACGAGAGTTCCTCTATCACGCTCCCTGGCTGTGCTTCGCGCCATGCCTGGCAATCATGGCCATCGTACTCGCTTTTAACTATTTGGGCGACGGGCTGCGTGACGTTTTGGACCCGCACCTGCAGAGCCAGTAAGGAGACGCCATGACACAAAGCACACTTGAGGTGTCACACCTTTATACGAGTTTCTTTTCTGAGCGCGGCGAGATAAAGGCCGTACAAGACGTAAGCATGCGCATTGGCAAGGGTCAGGTAGTGGGTGTCGTGGGCGAGTCGGGGTGCGGCAAATCCATGGTCGCGCGATCCATTATGGGACTCATAAAGAAACCCGGCAAAATAGTGAGCGGAAGCATCCTGCTCGACGGCCAAGAACTCACGTCGCTTGGCGAGAACGAACTTTGCAAGATTCGCGGCAAAGACGTATCGATGGTCTTCCAAGAGCCCATGACCAGCCTCAACCCCACCATGCGCGTTGGTCTGCAGGTCCAAGAGGTCGTTTCCATTCACGAAAACGTATCCAAAGAGGAAGCGCGTCAACGCACGCTGGCGATTCTTTCTGCCGTAGGCATTCCCGAGGTCAAGGAGCGCTACAACGCCTATCCTCACGAGCTGTCGGGCGGCCTTCGACAGCGCGTGATGATAGCCATGGCCATGGTCATGCGGCCACGCCTGCTGATTGCTGACGAACCCACCACCGCCCTAGACGCCACGGTAGAGGCGCAGATTATTGCCCTGCTCAGACAACTCGCCGACAACGGCACGTCGGTACTCATCATCAGCCACAATCTGGGCGTCATAGCACAGCTTGCCGACCACGTGTACGTTATGTATGCCGGACACGTGGTGGAGAGTGCCAGCGTATTCGAGCTGTTTGACAATCCCCTGCATCCATATACGCTTGGACTTCTGCGCGCCGTTTCGTCACTCAGAAGCCAATCCAAGGTGCTCCAGACGATTCCCGGTATCGTGCCAAATCTCGCCCATCTGCCTGTGGGATGCAGCTTCGCACCTCGTTGCGACAAGTGCATGGCTAGATGCACCTCCACACAACCCGAGCTCGTTGCCGTCGGGTCAGGGCACGAGGTTCGTTGCCACCTCACAAAGAGAGTTGATGCCCAATGAGCGAAGTCCTACTCGAAGCGCGTGATCTCACGAAGAAATTCCCCCTTAGTCGCAGGAGATGCGTGCATGCCGTGGGTGGCGTTACGCTTTCGGTCAATGCGGGCGAAACCCTTGCCATCGTGGGCGAGTCAGGATGCGGCAAGTCCACCCTTGGGCGCATGCTCATCGGTGCGCTTCCTCCCACGTCAGGCGAAGTGCGCTTTAGGGGCCACACGATTACGGGACTCAAGGAGAGGGAGTTCTCCGCGTATCGGCGCCAGCTCCAACTGATCTTTCAGGACCCCTACGCGTCACTCGACCCGCGCATGAAGGTACGCGACCTCATTGCCGAGCCACTCGTTACCCACCGAGTATGCGAGACGAAGGACGAATTGACACAGCGTGTCCTCGATCTTATGAAGGCAGTTGGCATTCCTGCGGACTACCTCAATCGCTATCCGCACCAGTTCTCGGGAGGTCAGCGTCAGCGTATTGGCATCGCGCGAGCCATAGCACTCGACCCCGCGCTTGTCGTATGCGATGAGCCTGTTTCGGCACTCGACGTTTCGGTGCAAAACCAGATTCTAAACCTCCTTCGAGAACTGCAGGAGGAACGAGGACTTACGTACGTGTTTATCAGCCACGACCTTTCGGTCGTACGCCATATCTCCGACCGCATCTGCGTAATGTTTCTGGGCAAGGTAATGGAGATCGGCCCCACCGAGGACGTCTTTGCCGAGGCGCGCCATCCCTACACGCAGTTCCTCTTGGATTCGGTGCTGCCACCCGATCCGCACCGGAGGGGAAAGAGCGTGCGACTCTTGGCAGGCGAGCCGCCGAGCCCCGTAGACCCACCGTCAGGATGCTGCTTCCGCACAAGATGTCCCTTTGCAACGGAGCTTTGCGCCAGCAAGGAGCCCACCCTCCGCAGGGCAGGTTCCGTCGAGGTCGCATGCCACCACCAATCGCAGCCGCCTTCGAGCAGCGACTAAAGGTGAGGCCTCTAAGTCTCCTCGTCCCATTCTGTTAGAAACAAATCTATCACCTGTTATTGCCGTGCCCGCCAGCGGAAGGGATCACCATGCAGTCAGCAACGGTGTTCAACATACAGAAGTTCAGCCTCGACGATGGGCCGGGCATCCGCACCGTCGTCTTCCTCAAGGGATGTCCGCTGCGCTGCGCATGGTGCTCAAACCCCGAGAGCCAGCAGCGAATGCCACAACTCGAGTGGAAGGAGAGTGCCTGCGTTGGCTGCGGGGCATGCCTGACCGCTGCACCCCATGCCAAGGAAGTGGAGCGTGCCAACAAGCGCCACGTGGACGTGCGCAGCCTGCTCGGCAACCCCACCGAGGTGGAGGCCGCCGTGACCGCTTGTCCGACGCACGCCCTCAGCAGCGTGGGTGAAACCAAGACGACCAACGATGTCCTGCGTGTTTGCCTGCAGGACCAACCCTTCTACGAAGACTCGGGAGGTGGCGTCACCCTCAGCGGAGGCGAGGCACTCATGTGGCCCGACTTCTGCGAGGGTCTGCTGCTGCGGCTGCACGAGGAGGGCATCGACACCTGCATCGAGACCGAGGCGCACGTGCCTGCAAAGACATTCCAACGCATCGCACCGCTGCTCGACCACATGCTCATCGACCTCAAGCACGTTGATGCTGCCAAGATACGCGCTCACACAGCCGGCCAAGCCGACCTCATGCTAAACAACCTCCGTTGGGCGATTGCCCATCACCCGGACGTGCTCCCTCGCACGCCGGTCATCCCCGGATTCAACGACAGCCTGGAGGATGCCCGCGCCATGGCCAGTTGGCTCCGCGAGTCCGGCGCCACACGCGTGCAGCTGCTCCCCTTTCACAACTTTGGCGAGGGCAAGTACGAACTTCTCGACATACCCTACACGCTTCGCGGGACAAAGAGCTTGCGTTCCGAGGACCTAGAGGACTATAGGCAAATCTATCTCGACGAGGGCGTCGAGGCATTCTTCTAGCCAGATTACAATGTGGAGGCGGGCGCCCATGGACTGGAGCAGATTGCTGGCGGCTGGGAAAACGGCGTGAATTGCCCCAAGTGCGGCGGCAAAAGCCGTCAAATAACATTCAGAATGTATCAGCGTTACGATTGCGGCCATACGTGTGAAAGGGTAGTAACTCGGGAGACTGGCACTCAGGGACTGCCCCTTTCGTCCAAATGGAAGTATCCCTCCTCGCGAGACTCACCCCTGCGGTTGCTTAGAACCCTGAGCTTCGTCCTACCAGCGGATCCACCGTGCGGCGGATTCCCCGGGATATTTAACTCGATAGGTGATACTCCTCATTACCTGATGCCATCACCGCTGGGTCACCTCAAGGTTCGCAGGCATGGCAATCCCAAGGTAGGACGGCGCGAATCCATCGGACATGGAGTCATGCGCCCCCTCCGCCGTCCGGCGCGCGGCGTCGTAGCCGGGCGCCCACGCGGGAAGCAGGCCCTTGGTAAGGCCATAGCGCACCTCGGCGTTGGGCACCGCGAGCGTGTACTCGCCCGTCCACGGGTCTGCGGAGCGTATGGTGAGGTAGCCCGCCTGGAACATGAGGGGGATGGGGTCGGGGTCGTCGACGCGGTAGTCCGAGAGGCGCCCCTCGTCCGCGTAGATGGTGCCGTCGGTGAGCCTCCTCGGGTCGAGGCACGCCTCGCGCATGCGTCGCACGAGGAACGTGGGCGTGCCCGTGGCGAACCAGTAGGAGCCGAGCTCTCCCTCGGCCAGCGCGTTGAGCAGGCTGAACGGGTTGTAGACGCCGGGCCCCTTGGCGTGGAAGCGGTAGCCGTCGTACTGGGCGCGAAGCGCCGCCAGGCACCCTTCGGTGTCGGTCCCCAGCGAGTCGGCCATGGAGTCGAGCTCGGGCCCGAAGCACCGCACCAGCTCCCCCTCCGTGATCCCGCACGCCCCCGCGTAGGCGGCCGAGAGCGTGATGTCCCTCAGCTGGTTGAGGTCGCTGAAGATTGACACCTTGCTGAACTTGGTGACGCCGGTGAGGAAGGCGAAGCGCAGGTGGTCGTCGGCCTTCTTCAGCACCGAGAAGAACCCCTTGAGGATGCCCCTGTTGCGCTCGAGCAGGGCATCGTCGCCCATCACGTCGAGCAGGGGTTTATCGTACTCGTCCACCAGCACGGCAACGCGGTGGCCCGACTGCGCGTGCACCGCTTCGAGCAGGTCCTGGAACCGACCGCCGAGCGTGATGGCGCCACTCGCACCATAAGCCCTCTCCCAGCGCGACAGCTGCTCGCCCAGCACGTCCTCGAGCGTCACCGTCCGGTAGTCCTTGCCCGTGAAGTCGAGGTGGAACACCGGGCGGGCCACCCATGGCTCGCGGCCCTCGGCCTCGGCAGCGGCCGCCTCCAGCCGCTCTATCTCCAGCCCCTCGAAGAGCTCGCGCCTGCCCTCGAAGTAGGCGCGCATGGTCGAGACCAGCAGGCTCTTACCAAAGCGTCGTGGGCGGCTGAGGAACGCCGGCACGCCGGCCTGGGCGAGCTCGTGCACGTAGGCGGTCTTGTCCACGTAGGCAAACCCGTCCCGTCGTATCTTCTCGAAGCTCTGAATCCCTATGGGCAGCTTTCGCGCCATAGCGCCTCCCTCCCGTCGGAGTTCCTCTCCCCAATTCTAGCACGCGGCGCAGCGCCCGGCCCTTCGTTGGCCCGACGGGTAAGGGCCAGGGGCAGCTCGCCTGAACCGCCTCGGGCCTTCCCGCGCGAAGTGTCTGCCCGCGACTTGGCGCCAAGGTCTATCACATGAAGTGGGGCGTCGAGACATGCCATCCGCTTTAGTTAATGACACTGGGGCCTTCCCCCTAAATTCGGGCCACACGGGCGAAGTACGCGCGGGCGGTGAGGTTACTATATGTATGCTGGCATTTGCAGAGGACGGAGGCGCTCCATGACAAAACCAAGCGTAGACCCCAAAGCCCTGCTGCAGTATCTGCGCTTCTCATACCCCGTGGACGGCTCGGTGCTCATGGGCCATAAGACGTCGCCTGTCCCCGAGGTCCGCTTTAACGTGACGTCAGGGCGGAACAAGGGCGACTACCTGCAGGAGCTCCTCCAGATCCTCGAAAGGATGCTCGCCGAGGAGCGGCAGCGCTCCGACGCGGCGCTTTTGTCTTCGGGTGTCGACTCGTCGCTCATCGCCTTTGGGATCCGTGCAAGAAAGACCTTCTCCGTGGCATACGAGGAGGCGGAGTTCAACGAGTCCGACCTGGCGGTCCAGACGGCGCGTGAGCTTGGCAGCGAGCATCACGTAGCCAAGATAGGCCCCGCCGAATACCTTGACACCGTGGACGAGGCCCTGGCAAGCCGACCGGCGCCCACGGGAGACGCCTCCTACGTGGCCCTGTTCATTGCCGCCCAGGAGGCGGCGCAACACACGGACGTCGTGTGCTCCGGAGAGGGGCCGGACGAGCTGTTTTGCGGCTATCCCTGCTACAACCGCTACTTCCAGAACCCAAGCGAGGACTTTTGGCTGGCCACGAACACGATCATGGACGTAGGCGAGGTCCCGATCCTCCCCCGCTATGGTGGCGACGGCTTCCTAAAGATGAACGCCTTCGACCTCTCCATATGGATGCACAACAACATCCTTCCCAACGTGGTCGCCGCGGCACGGGGCGCAGGGATAGACATTCGCACACCCTACATGCGACAAGACCTCTGGGACTTTGCGCTCTCGCTCCCAACCAGCCTCAAGGCAAACGAGACGATGGGCAAGCCGCTCTTTCGCGAGGCGGCGCAGCAATACGTTGGACGCGCGATCGCCTTTAGGGAGAAGCGGGGGTTCCCCGTCCCGGTGCGCAAGTGGATGCGCCTTGAGTCCTACAAGACGCGGATCTGGGACACCCTAACGGGTACGCTCGCGCGCGACGTCCTTGCGTGTGTGGACGTGCAGGGAGCTCTTGCGGCATACTATTGCAAAAACGACGAAAGCGTTTGGAAGCAAGTGTGGGAGATGTTCGCGTTGATTCGATGGCTCGATACCATAGGTGAACACAAGCAATGAACTCGATCTCTATCCTCGACGACCGATACCCGGTAAAGACGGTCTTCACGGACAACTCGGATGGGCAGAGCCACGAAGGCTGGCATCGCGTGGAATGCCGGAACGCTGCGTTCGAGGAGTACCTTCGCGTGCCCCTTTCCCATGTGTTCTATGCGTACGAAGAGCACACGGGCAACGTCCTTGTGGTAACGAGCGAAAACGTCGAGGACCTAGAGGCAATGGACAAAGACAGGATTCCCGAGCAAATTGGCGAGTACGACGCCTTGGCGACGGACGTTCCCCACACGATGCTCTGCATCTGCACGGCGGACTGTCTGCCCCTCTTTTTGTACGACCCAAGGCAAAACGTCGCGGCAATAGCCCATTGCGGATGGAGGGGCATCTGCAACGGAATAGTTTCGAATACCGCACGCTCCATGGTGGAGCACTTTGGCACGAACCCAAGGGACGTCGTCGCCGCCTTCGGGCCGAGCATCTGCAAGGGGTGCTACGAAGTCGGCGGCGAGCTCAAGGATGCCTTTGCAAGGCGCTTTTTGCCCCAGGAGGTGCAACGCCTCTTTACGTCGCTGCCAAGCGGGAAATTCCTCCTGGATTCCAGGAACGCCGTTGCGCTTGAGCTCCTTCGCGAGGGCGTTCGACAGGATAAGATCCACGACGTGGGAATATGCACGTTCGAGTCGGATGACTACCCATCCTTTAGGGGCGAGGGAACATACGTAAAGGCCGAGCGACAGATGATCTCGGGCATCGTGCTCACGTAACGGATGGAACCAACATGATCGCGACGAAAGAGCTAAAAGAGGTCGGCGTGTTTCGCAAGCCGGAGCTCATCGCGGGCGCCACAAAGAAGATGGCCGTAACCTATATTGTTGGCACCGTCTGTGCGGCGCTCGTAACCATAGTCGACTCCCTGATCGCAGGCATAAGCATAGGGCAGGAGGCGTTGGCAGCAATCGCCGCCGCCGGCCCGCTGCTGTGCTTTGATCAGATTCTGCATTGTCTTTTGGGCTTTGGCATCGACAAGCTCATGATCCAGGCAATCGGCGAGGGGAACCACAAGAAGGCCAACCGCATCTTCGGCGCGATTCTTATAGCAGTGACCGTCATATACGTTTGCGTTTTCGGCGCGCTCATTGTATTCGAACGGCCTTTGCTCATGGCGATTACAAAAGATCCGAAACTCGTGGACATGATCGTTCTGTACACCGTGCCCTTGTTTGTTTTCTCGCCCTTTTCCGAGGTGTTCCTCTGCATCGAGAGGGCCTTTCGCATTGACGGGCGGGCAAGGTTGTTTTCCAAGCGCGGCATCGTAACGAACGTGGCAAACATTGCCTTCGACCTCCTTATGGTAAGCGTCTTCAACTTGGGCATCGCCGGCCTGGCTTGGGCTTCGGTAATAAGCACGACGATTGGGTACACCATTACGTTTAGCCACTTCTTTAGCAAGAAGCGAACGGTTTCGCCGGACTTCTCGGTTATTTCCTCGCCGCACGAGCTGCTCGACTACGTGAGACAGTCCATGCGCCTAGGCGGTTCCGCCACGCTGGACATTTCGAACGCGGGAACGGATCCCGCCACGTGGACGCTGCCCGAACTGCCGGACCGGCTTCGCAGCCTTACCGGC
>CADAAU010000033.1 GCA_902786015.1 uncultured Coriobacteriaceae bacterium | reverse complement strand
CTCTGCTCTGCTCTGCTCTGCTCTGCTCTGCTCTGCTCTGCTCTGCTCTGCTCTGCTCTGCTCTGCTCTGCTCTGCTCTGCTCTGCTCTGAGGAGCGTGGCGCCAATCCGCATGCCTGTCAAGCCCCCTCCCGATAGCGTCCGGTCCCGCCCTCGACGGGCGGCCATCCCTTCCGATCCGACACAATAAAAATAGCACGAGACCGCGCCCGCCCGGCACATGACACCACAAGTGTCATCAGGCGTCATGCCGAGACGCCCGCCACGGCCCGCGAGCGGCGAAGGACGCGCCCACAGGCGGCGGGGCTACCACTTCAACTACGCGGCACGTAGGGGAGCGCCTCTGACACATCGAGCACGCCAGGCACGTCAGCCACGACGTCGAAGGCGAGGTAGGCCGACAAGCGATCGCGTCACGCGAATTATCGCGGCCGAGCACGTGCAGCCGTGGTCGGGGTCACCCAGATGGCCACAAGGAAAAGACCGTACGGAGGCCACGGGCACGGCAGCACGGAGTCCCTTGACGGTGATGCGTCAATCCGCTCACGTGCGTAGACGCGCATGGATTGTGACCCGTATGGCCTCGCGGGTATCCATCGATCCGCATCCTTCCGCGTCCGCAGCCTACCTGCACCCGATTATAAACCCGACCTTGTGACGCAGTCAGAAACCGCCCTCCCGAGGACGGAAAGCCGATCTTGAGGCGGTTCTTTATAGAGTCAATCATCCTGAAATGCGTCATCGGTGTCGTAACGCTGATTGGGGTGACCCTTTCCAACTCTAAGAGCAAAGCCGTCATGTGGGCCAAGCGATGGGGTGCCTCCCCATCGCTTGGTCTGGCCGCATGCCACCACACATTTTCGGATAGTCTGCCACCAGGTGTGAACATTTCGTATTGAACGGTTTACCGGCGCCGCGCTTTCGCAAGTTGAACAACGTGCAATGCATTCGGTATGATTTGCAGTACAAGGAGGCCGTTATGGATACCATCACAACAAGCATACGCCCGGATTGGCTGCTCATCTACAAGCTCACCGATGGCATCATGGTGCTCACGCTTGTGTGCACCGGAACGCACGGCGACCTCTTCGATGGGTAACCCTCCTCACAGCAACCTAGCCACTTGGATTACACGTCGAATTGTCGTTTAAGGAGTACCTATGCCGTTTGACTTCAAGAAGGAGCAGCGCGAGCTCTACCGGCCCAAGACCAGCCCCTCCATCATCGAGGTGCCCCCGATGCGCTTCCTGGCGGTCGAGGGTGCGGGCGACCCCAACGAGGAGAGCGGCGCGTACAAGCACGCCATTGAGCTGCTCTACGGAGTGGCCTACACCCTCAAGATGAGCTACAAGACCGACCATGCCATCGGGGGCTTCTACCAGTACGTCGTACCGCCACTCGAGGGCTTCTGGTGGCAGGACGGCGTCTGCGGTGTCGACTACGCCAACAAGTCGTCCTTTAACTGGGTTTCGGTAATACGCGTTCCCGAGTTTGTGGGCGAGACGGACTTTGAGTGGGCCCTCGAGACCGCGACGGCAAAGAAGAGACTCGACTTCTCGCCCGTGCACCTCGTCGAAGTGGACGAGGGCCTGTGCGTTCAGTGTCTCCACGTCGGCCCCTACGACGACGAGCCCACCACCGTAGCGGCCATGCACGAGTTCGCCGAGTCGAACGGCTACCTCACGGACTTCTCCGATGTACGCCGCCACCACGAGATCTACCTCTCGGACCCGCGCAAGGCCGCCCCGGCAAAGTTGAGGACGATCGTGAGGCACCCGATACGGAGTGCGTTTGGCTAGCAGCTACAAGAGTCCCATCAGTGCACAAAAAAGGCGCCCCTGCACCACGTTCCGAACCACCCCAGGGGCTTCCCCGAAGTTAGGAGTTGATACGACCGAGCATCCAATCATCGCACCCAAATCAAACCACACGGGTACTGTTCTATGTTGTCCAAACGCGTCCAAAGCTGTCCACGCCTTGCGTCGCGCCCCCAAGGCGACGCGACGGCCCGGGTCCTCTCAGCGGCGCGACGGCCCGGGCCACTCGGACCTCGGACCGTCGCGTCGGGCAACCCATCCCGTTGCCAGCCTGGCCTAATGCTAGGCCCACCCTCTCCTGTTGCAGTTGACGCAGCGGTACTCATAGTCGGGCCAGAAGGGGCCGAGCCGCTCGCCGGGGCGCTTGTTCCCCGTCTTCACCCACTTGTGGTACTTCCCGTTGGCCGGGCACGTCTCCCTCTTTACCTTCTTGGGGCCCCTTCCCCCCGCGATGCCCTCCATCTGCTCTTCGGTGAGCTCGATCCCGTTCTCCGCCAATAGCGTCAGGCGCTCCTCGTCCGTCTCGCACCTCTCGGCCTTCCCCTTCAGCTCCTCAATCAGCTTCTGGCTCATCTCGTCGAACCTCATGGCACGCCCCTCTCCTCGTCGTTGTCTTGTGCCTTTCTGACTTCACTTACTTATACGGCACGCGGTCGGATGCGTCCCAGATTGCTTCTGACTTTCTCTCCGGATGCAAGAGGGGGTCCCGAGGGGAATGGCCACACGTGCCAAGGCTGTGGTCGTAGCGTGCGCGCGCGACAATCACCTGAATATGAATTGACGGGTGCAGAGCCGTCAGCATATGCGGACAGGGGAACACCAGGCTTCGTGACCCGTCTAACCCTGGTTGCCAGCCCCGCCTGCGTGAGCCACGTAATCGCGGATCGGTTGTCGCGCGCGCGGGCCCCTTCTCGAATCTGCCCGAAGATGAACTTCTTGTTCTCGCGCGAAAGGTGCACAGGAATGGAGTCAAACGCGGCAAGAACGTGCTCAGTTTCGCTCGCAGAGAGGTGCCTTGAAACATCCAGGCGATAGTTGCGGAGTATCTCCTGTTGGACCCCACGTGCGTCGGAAAGCACCCCGGATTCGACGAACGCGGCAACCGCCTCTGGCATTCCGCCAACGAAGTAATACTGCCGAAGCAAAGGGACCAAACGTGACGCGAACGAATTGACGCTGATGGGGTCCCCCTCGTCGACGAGCTCTCTGAGCATACCGTTTCCCATGGCGTCCATGAACTCCCGGAACGTGAGGGGTTGGAGATCAAGCGTGTTCACCTTCCCCACGGGAAATCCCGTGCCCTGGTGAACCGTGAGCCCAAGAAGCGACCCCGCCGCCGCCACATGAAGGCCGGGCACGTCCTCGCAGAAGTACTTCAGGGACGTGAGTGCCTTCGGGCATTCCTGCACCTCGTCCAGAATGACGAGGGTCTCCCCCCTCCACGACTCGGGTTCCCGTTCCGGCCTGTATGTTCGTCAGCAGGCGGGGGATGTCATAGCCCGCCTCGAACACGGATGCCATGGCCGGATTCCCATCGAAGTTAACGTAGGCAACATTCTCGAAGCGCGTAGCTCCAAACTCCTTGAGGAGCCAGGTCTTCCCCACCTGCCTCGCACCGTTGAGGATGAGGGGCTTGCGTCTCGGGGATTGCTTCCAATCGTCCAGCTTGGACATGAGGTGACGGTCCATCAGCTGCCGACAATCGAAATTACGTCCTTGTTTTGGCCAATTATGGTCAATACAAGGACGTAATTTAATAAGATTTGGCGATTTTCTGCCTGAATACTATTCCCACTCAACCAGAATCGCGCGGCTGAGATAGCTCGGAGTTGTTCGAGATGATCCGACGTATCCCCTGTTTCCGCCGTGGCTCTGGCTATCCTCCCCACGGTCGTCAAAGAAACGTCACGGGCACCTTTTCCCCATCCGTGACGTCATCTCACTCGAAGTCGGGCGACGTCACGACGTCACCCGACTGCGTTTGCGCTGGTAGCAATGTCGTTCAGCCGGAGAGGCCTACCTTGTCGCAGCGTATCGCGTTCCCCTTCCCCTGCCGGAGACAGAGGCATACCCCTTCTTGACAAGCTTCTCGAGAATCTCCTGGACCTTCGTCCTCCCAAAGCCCGTCCTCTCTGTCAGCTCCGAAGTCTGTAGAGACCTGCCCACGAGCTCGCGGTACACCCTCCTCTCGTCGTCTGACAGATCCATCTCTTCGCTGGAGAGGGGCAGAATCACAAGAATCGAGTTCTCGAACACCCTGAACTGCGGCTGTCGCTCGGAGCCCCCGTAGGCGTCCCTGATGCGGAGCACGCCGGTCCCGAATCGCTCGATGAGCCTCAGCCTGAAGAAGACGTTCCCCAGGATTGGGTTCCTCAGCTTTGAGACCTGCCCGTACAGATACTCCTGCTCGCTAATGCCAGACGGCAGGCCCCCGGGGGAGGATATCTCGATCCTGTCTTGGAACATCGAGACCCGGATGTGTGCGCTCACGTCCCAAGTTCTGTGTTATTGGAAGTCGCAGGTTATGAGAAGTCGCCGGGCGGGCCCGCAGGCAGCGGGCCTTTTTCATGCCCGGCGGCTTCGCATAACGCAGGCGGCCTAGAAGTTGTCCCTGAGCCACTTGATCAGCTCGTCCTTCTCCTCGGGCGTGTACTTCTCTCCCGTCGAGTATGCGGCGCTATGCTCCGTGAGGTACTTGCGCTTCAGCTCGGGGTTGGTCTTGGCGTAGATCTCCGTGGTCGTGACCGACGCGTGGCCCAGGATGTCGCGTATATATATGAGGTTGACGCCTGCCTCGAGCAGGTGCATCGCGCGCGAGTGGCGCATGGAGTGGCACGTGATCCTCTTGCGCCCGATGCTCGGCACCGAATCGGCGGCGACGGCCAGGCGCTTGTCGAGCACGTAGGCCACCCCCTTCTGCGTGAGGGGCCTCCCGTAGCGGTTGAAGAACAGGGGCTGGGAGCCCTCCGACACCCCGAAGGCGACCATGTAGTCGCGCATGAGGGACGCGAAGGAGTCGGTGACGGGCACGTTGCGCGCCTTGCCGCCCTTGCCGTGCAGCTCGACGTAGGGCGCCGACTCGAGCCGCAGCTGGCAGAACAGGCAGCCGCAGAGCTCGTCGACGCGCGCGGCGGTCTCGTAGAGGAAGGCGAGCATGGCCTTGTCGCGCAGCCCCTGCCGCCCCGAATCGTCGATCGAGGCGAACAGGGCCTCCACCTCGGTGGCCGTCAGATAGGCGATCGTGGGCTTGGGGGCCTTCTTCCTCGGGATGTCGAGGACCGCGGCGTACTGGCCGTAGAGCTCGGGCTCGCGCATGCGCACGAACGACAGGAACGAGTTCACGGCAGCCTGGCGCTGGTTGCGGGTCGCCACCGAGTTGCCGCGGTCGGCCTCGAGGTGGCCGAGGAACGCCTCGACGGCCTCGGCGTCGATGTCCGCGAGGCCGAACCGCCCGCCGCAGCGGCCCTGCATGAACTCTATGAGCAGTACGATCGCGTCGCGGTAGGACGAGACCGTCTTCGAGGAGCAACCCCTCCTCGCCGGCAGGTAGTCGGCGAGGAACGACTCGGCGTAGTAGCCGAAGTCGCGCTTAGCCTTTGCCATGGCGCCCCCTCCCGTAGAAGTCCGGGAGGGACGCGGAGGCCGCGTCCGACACCTCCCGGTAGGCGGGCTCGACGAGCCGCAGGTAGTACTCGGTCTCGACGATGCCCTTGTGGCCGAGGTACGCGCTGAGCAGCGGCAGGGCGGCCCGTATGTCGCGCCCTCCCTCGGCAACCTTCTCCAGGGCGCGGACGCAGAAGGTATGGCGAAGATCATGGATCCGCTGGCGGCTGCCGTCGGCGCGCCGCTCGACGCCCGCGGAGTCGAGGCATCCATGCCAGAATGGGTACAGCGCGTGGTTCCACGCCCCCAGCGTGCGGCCCCCACGGAGCAGGAACGCGTCCGGCCTCGCGTCGGCAAGCATCGAAGCGTGCTCGGCCAGGACCGAGGCCGTCGACTCCGACGTGGCGACGAGGCGGCTGACGCCGTTCTTCGAGTTGGTGACCGTCACCGCCCGGGCCTGCTGGTCGAAGTCGCCAACGAGCAGGCTCGCGGCCTCCGATCGACGCAGGCCGCACGTGTAGCAGAGGCAGAGCGCCGCGTAGAAGGAGTGCGTCGGCTCGTCCCGCACGGCACCGCGCGCGGCGCGGAAGACCAGCGAGATCTCCTCGCGGCCGAATATGTAGGGCACGAATCGGACTCGCACGGCCGGTCGCTCCTCGCAGAGCGCGACGTCCTCCCAGCCCTTCGAGATCAGGTACTTGGCGAAGCCGTTGATCGCCTTGCGCCTGTCGGCGATCGTCGAGGCGGACTGGCCTGGCCCCGCCGTGCACCATGCGTCGACCATCTCGCGCGTGATGCGCGTCCCGTCGCAGCCCATGTCGGCGAACACGCGGTCCATCTGCCTGAGGCGGTAGCACGTGGGCTCGGCGTACTGGTAGCCGAGCGCCCTCTTGTGGCGTATGTAGGCGGCTATCTCCTCGGCGAACGGGCCGTCCATCTCCGGGATCCAGTCGGGCGAGTGGTTGCTCTCGAACATCATAGCGGCACCTCCAGCGCGAGTTTGCGGGCGTGGGCGAGGTCGACGGTCAGGTATATCTCCGTCGTCTTGGCGCTGTCGTGCCCGAGGACGTCGGATATGGCGCTGACGGGCACGTCCGCGCCGAGCATGTTGGTCGCCAGCGAGTGGCGCAGCGAGTGGGGGCCGTGGTGGCGGTTGCCGGGCTCTATCCCGGCTGCCTCCATGCACCTGGCCACGATGCGCCCGAACGTCGACGGGCAGGCCATGCGCGTGTGGGGCGCGTTCACCGTGATGAAGAGGTGGTCGGGGTCGCTCGCGCTGTCGGGGCGCGCGTTGCGCACGTAGTCGGCGAGCGGGTAGAGCACCTCGTCGGGGATCGGCACGTCCAGGGGCTCCTTGGTCTTCTGCTGGACGATGCGGATCAGCCTCGCGTCCCAGTCGATGTCCGAGAGCCTGAGGCTGGCCACGTCCCCCGCCCGCATCCCGGTGAACGCGAACAGCGAGATCGCGAGGAGGTAGAGCTTGCCCCGCCTGGTCGAGTTGTCGACGCTCGCGATCATACGCTCGACCTCGTCCTTCGTGTAGTAGGAGAGAATCGTCGATCGGTTGCTCTTCCTCAGGACGGGAAACGCCATGCGCCCGGAGAACCCTATCATGCCGAGCCCGGCCATCCAGTCGAGCAGCTCGCGCAACGACCCCCTGAAGCAGCGCAGGGTCTCGGGTGCGTAGCCGGTGAGGGAGCCGACGAACGCGTCGACGTCCTCCATGCGCAGCGCCGAGATGTCGCAGACCCCGGCCTCGGCGACGAAGGTCAGGAACTTCGCCGCGATCCAGACCTTGCGCTCCTTGGTCTTGCGGCTGATCTCGCGCTGCTCGCCCACGAGGTCGGTGATCACAAGCGAGTAAACGCCCCTCATGCACTCCGGCACGTCGTGCACGGCGCCCGGCTGGTGGGTCTTGCAGTACGACCCGGTGCGGTACAATTCCAGCGCGGTGAGGAGCGGCTTGCGTATCGCCGCCTGCGTCGGCAGCAGCTTGGACTCTCTTGCGGCGAACCCGAAGCGCCTGGCGCAGAAGTCGGCGACGGCGGCCTCACCCACGTCGCCGACACCTTCCTCCCGGCAGTATTCGAGAAACCACCCGAGCACCCACTCGGCGGTGCCCATCGTCGCCTCGCCGTAGCCATCGGCGCGCATGCGCTCGAGCACGCCCGGGACGAACGACTCGAATTCCCGTATGTCCATGTGAACCTCCTTGGTCTCGTGGTCGGACACACGGGTATGATTGTGCAGGTCAGACTACGTTATGCGAAGCCGCCGGGCATGAAAAAGGCCCGCTGCCTGCGGGCCCGCCCGGCGACTTCTCATAACCTGCGACTTCCAATAACACCGATTATCAGCGTACGCTGATAAAGCATGGACGATTGCGTTGGCAAGCGCCTCCCTGAAGGCGTCCTCCGGGACGAGCTCATACGTCTTTCTGGTGGCGCCCTCAACCTTGTCGTACTGATAGTACTTGCGATAGAGGGCCAGGGCCGCGTCGTACTGCTCCAGCACCGAACAGTGGTCGTGCGTCTCCCTGTCGAGGAAGATGCTGATAGAGTCTCCGAACCTGGCCATGTCAACTCCGGGGAAGCTGTTCGCGTCCGCAAGAAGCTCCCCCGCAACCGTGTACGCGCCACTCCTGTCCTTCAGCTCGAGCGTCCTCAGCATGTCATCCGTGAGGCCACCTACGCCGAGGACGTCTCGCATCCATGACTCCAGGCGGGAGAACGTGAGCTCATGCGCCTTCGAACTCGCCGCGTCGAAGGTGAGGTTCTGCCCCTCTAGGATGAGCCTCCTCAGCTCGAGTTGATCCACCTCGACGGTCGCAGTGTCATTCCTGCGGTACGCCCTCGCCCTGTAGAGATACGGCTTGTGGAGCCCCTCCCTCACCGTTAAGGTGATCACGTTGGTGCGTCTGTTGACCGCGAGCGAGTAGTCGGGGACGGGAGAAAGGGAGTCGTTAATCTTGTTCTCGATTGAGAGGCACGCCTCTTGCACGTCTTGAATGCCGACGGTTTTGCCAGAGTCATCGACACCGAACAGGACCTCTCCGGTACCGTAGTTTGCGAACGCACTCACGGTCTTCAGGAACGTGCTCGTAACCCTCTCTTTGAACTCAAGGCTTCTCGACTCTCTCAACGGCCGCTCCTTCTTTGCCCTCATTGTGTCTCCATTCTAAACGAGCGGTCGTATTTTCGGTCGTAAAATTTTGCGACCGGAAATACGACCTCTCGCGCTAATCTATCATGCACACGAGTCCCCAAGAGGCACCAAAAAAGGCGCCCCAGAACCAAGTCCGGAGCGTTTGGAAAACCGCACAATTTTGTAGCGGTCTTACTCCCACTCGACCGTGGCGATGGGCTTCGGGCTCAGCTCGTAGCACACGCGGCAGATACCGGGAACCTCGGCGAGGATGCGGTCGCGCGTAATGGCGCCCGTGCAGCGCACACCGAGGCCAAGGCCGGGAAACGGCTGCCGATCCACCATATTCGCGGGCAGACCAAGCTCGCGGCCGACCACACGCACCTCGTCCTAGGGGAGACATCCAATCTGGTTAGGCTCCGCCTCGCTGCAGGGCCCAAAGGCTGGGCTCACCTTCCGACGAGTCGGCACAACGTTCGGCCGACAGCGAAAAAACGCCCATCTCCCGTAGTGAACTGCCTCCCATTTCTTGGACATGAGAAATGGGAGGCAGTTCATGAAGCAGACTCGGCATGCTCGAGAGGCTGCTGACCGCCTCCTCGATCTCGTCCAGCAGCCTGGCTGCCGTCTGCGGCATGCAGAGTTCGTCCCGGACGTAGCGTACGGCATCCCGCGTCTGTGCCATGGCCGAGGGAGTGACGCGAACCTCGAAGCTACGCACCGAAGAGCTCCTCCCTCATGCGCGAGAACGCAGCGGACGCCTCCACTCCCCTGCCCTCCTCGGCCTCCCGGAGGCCGCGCGACAAGGCCTCTACCAGCTGCCCGTCCGTCATCGAATCGACTTCGATGGGGCGTGGGGCTTCGGGGAGGGCGACCCTGAAGGGAATCCCTCCCGTGAGGGACACCTGGCGGAGGAACATGTCGACGGCAGTCGACATGGAGAGCCCGAGCTGCGAAAGAACGGACTCGGCTGATTGCTTAACCTCGGGATCCACCCTCAGGTTGAGCGTCGCTGACTTCTGCATGATAATCACCTCATGGATATTGTAACGCATTCATCCTTACATTTACAGTACTTTTGGGACAAGACACTTTCGCCTTTATCAGATGTAACACGATATCGAAAACACGCCCGCAGGACATGCTGGAAACTCAAATGAAAGGCAGCAACTCCTAAGCCACCGCCTTACATCTGCTCGTCATCGTCATTACCCAGATCAGGTTGGAGGGTCGCAGCCACGATGGGCTACCTCTCAGCCGGCGCGCGGCAGCTCCCCTATCAAGTTGTTATGGTAGCACTCCTCCTACCGCGCAAGACGACGCTCGAATACTGGAAACGATATTGCCGCATATCTCAGGCAGGAGACGACGAAGCTCTCGCAACAACTTGCTCTAAGTTGCTCTAAGCTGCTTATCCACATGAGCAACACAAGCCGGCAGCGCTTTACCCCCCTGCACGATAGCGCACAGGCAGGCCTTTGTGTCTCTCAAGCCCCGTACTCCAGATCCGGAAAGTTGTCTATTTCGCGAAATACATCTAGAATCAATTTTGCGAAACAGCAGTGAGGAGACATATGAAGCTCATCGAGAGGACACGGTACCTCGACAGGCTGAAGAGACTGGTCGGAACGCCTGACATCAAGGTGATCACAGGGATACGGCGAGCGGGCAAGTCCAAGCTTCTCGAGGCCTTCAGGTCGTACCTCGAGGCCGAAGTAGTGGGGGCCAACGTCATCCATGCCGACCTCAGCCTGCTCGAGTACGAAGGGCTGACGGAGTATCACGCGCTGAACGACTTCGTCACGTCCCGTCACGTCGAGGGTGCCCGGAACTTCGTCCTCATAGACGAGGTGCAGATGTGCCAGGGCTTCGAGCGGGCGATCAACAGCCTGCACGCCTCGGGCCGATACGACATCTACGTCACGGGCTCGAACGCCTTCCTGCTCTCGAGCGACCTCGCGACCCTGTTCACCGGACGAACCGTGAGCGTGGAGGTCTTCCCCTTCTCCTTCGACGAGTACTGCACCTACTTCGCGGAGGAGCAGGTCGACGACGCCCTAGAGCGCTACATACGGTGGGGCGGGATGTCGGGAGGCTACGTCTACGGAGACGAGCGGGACAGGTACGGGTACCTCTCCGGCGTCTTCGACACCCTCATCCTGCGGGACATCGTCCAGAGGCACGGCATCAGGAGCCCGCAGCTGCTCGGGCGCCTCTCCGACTACATGATGGACAACGTCTCCAACATCTCCTCGGCACGCGGTGTGGCAGACGCGCTCACGTCCTCAGGAGCGAAGACGAACGACCGGACGATCGCCTCGTACATGGCCTACCTGGAGGAAGCCTTCGCCTTCTACCGCGTCAGACGCTACGACATACGCGGGAAGCGCTACCTCTCCTCCGGGGACAAGTACTACCTCGCCGACCACGCGTTTCGCTACGCCAAGCTCGGCACGCGCAACATGGACTTCGGCCGCGTGCTCGAGAACGTCGTGGGCATCGAGCTGCTGAGGCGCGGCTACGAGACGTACGCCGGCGTTCTCTACAAGAAGGAGGTCGACTTCGTCGCCATGCGCGGCAGCGAGAAGGTCTACATCCAGGTGAGCGACGACATCGGCTCTGAGGCGACCTTCGAGCGGGAGTACGCCCCGCTGCTCTCCATCCGCGACGCCTTCCCCAAGGTGATCCTCGCCCGGACGCGCCACGAGACGTACACCTACGAGGGGATAGAGGTCCATGACCTCGCAAGGTGGCTCAGAGGCTAGCGAGGTCGGTTGCAAGACTTGTCGCAACGCCACCCGGCCCCCGACAGCACGAAACCGTCTGCACCCGAACTATCTGGATGCAGTATCTGTGAGCGTCACAAATTGGAGAATGCCACCCGCGAGCTAGGGAATACCAATAATAGAATTGACGCTTTCATTACATTCTTGCCAACCTATCCTTGACAGGGGTATGATGAAATGCTATTGAGGGAAAGGAGTGGAATGGCAAACGCAATCGATGTAGCAGCGTACATTTTGGAGCAAATCGGAAGCGTAACGACCATGAAGCTCCAGAAGCTCGTCTATTACACTCAAGTTAGATACCTCGTCATGAATGGCCGCCCGTTGTTCTCGGATGAGATTCAGGCATGGGCAAATGGGCCTGTTGCGCCCAATTTGTACCACATACACTCTGGCAGGTATATGATCGGTAGAGGTGGCTTGGGACAATATGGCTCAGCGGATGCGCTTTCGTTCGCCGAGAAGGCAGCCGCTAGCTACGTCGTCTCGAAACTCGGAGCGCTTTCCGGAGAGCAGCTAAGGAGCCTCAGCCATAGCGAGCGCCCGTGGCAAGACGCACGAAAGGGATATGCACCAGGCGCACGCTGCAGTGTGCCCATAAGTATCGAATCGATGAAGAGCTTCTACAGCTCTCCAGAGTGCTCAAACCCGGTCGTTCGCTAACAATGCAGCCGAAGCAGATCTCCAAGAAGAAGATACGCAAGGCCGGTAACAAGCTTGCCGCCGGCCAAATCTCTGAATCGGAGCGTCTTGAGGCCCTCGAATTGGTCGGTCACTGGCGAGCCGCACACATAGAGCCCCTTCACCGCACGCTACTTGAAATCGAAAGGCTCTGCGGGAACGACTCTTCCACGATTCTGGTCAGCCGCCTCAAACGTATCGAGACTATCGTAAACAAGCTCGGTAGAGACAGTATCAAAAAATATATTCACCTAGACACATTGCACGACGTGGCTGGGTGCCGGCTGATAGTCGACAACGACGACGAGGTTCGGCACTACGCCGATCTGATAAGCCATACTGACATGTTTCACCAGCCAGTAGACCATATGACAAAGCCTCAAGACTCTGGTTACAGAGGTTTTCATATCATCTGCCGCCATGACGTGCCCGAGTAAGGGTACAAACAGCTGAACGTTGAGGTTCAAATTCGCTCCCGATTGCAGCACGATTGGGCTACGGCCGTCGAGACATACGATCAAATTAGACAGACCAGCCTTAAGTTCGGCCAAGGCTCGGAACGAGAGAAGCGTTATTTTCAGCTTGCTTCAGCAATCATGAATAATGATGTGGATGACATGCCTTCCGCAATCGCCGAGCTGCGCTCTTTGGATGCTGAGCTTCACGTTCTTGAGGAACTGACCGCTGCATCTGATTCCATGTTTGTCACGTACCAAGGCGAGATAGATCGTTCTTCTAGCTGTCTCCTCACGGTCGATTTGGGCGTGCAGCAAGTCGACATCGAGGTATTCTCCCCGGAGGACGAAGTCAGCGCGGCTGACAAGTATACGAAACTGGAGACAGACAAAGAAGCGCCTGGAATCATTTATTTGCTTGCAAGAGCTGGTTCCTTGAAGGATTTACGCTTCGCCTACCCGAACTACTCGTCGGACATCTCCAAGTTCGTGGAGTGGCTGACGGAGACGATAAACGGATAGGTCGCCCTTACCCCTCCCTCAAGCTAACCGTGAACTCTCGTCCGAAGTTCCTCGCCGAGAACCGCGCATCCTCCACCAGCCGTTCCTTGCTCAGGTACTCCTCGAGCTCATCACGCATCTGCGTGGGCTCAAGGCCCTCGCCAGCCAGCTCGAGCGTCCTGTTCAGTCAGGGCAGCCTGATAATCCTCGTGAATCCAACCATCCTGGCCATTACGCACTCTCCGATCGTATAGATATGAACGGCACGACCATCTCGTCGATGCTCATGCCGCCATGGCTCATTCCATGTCCTTGAGCATCCCCGCGCGCCCGCCTCACTGCCCACGCACGTGCTCGTCCACGTCCAGAATCACATACGCCGCATAGTCGCAGCCCCAGGGCAGCTCATCGTCGTATCCGCACAGGTACGCCACGCGCTCCTTGGCGACGCCCCAACCGGTCACGCACGAGACGAACTCGCTCTTCTCCTTGCCAGTCGTCCATGGCTTCTCAAAGCTGCGCGGGAAATTGCTCGCAAGCAGGCTCTGTCGAGAGAGCGAGGTCACCGTAGGCACCATGGCAAACGCAGCGGACTGCTCGTAGGCTACGCCCCCGAATGACTCGCGGATCACGCGCCACTCGACATACTGGGCTGCCCCAACGGCATCGACTGGGACCTCGTACATACGGACGATGAAGTGATATTAACGACCAACTCAGGCACGGTAACCACGGTCCCGTTTGCGGAGTATCGCGAAGAGGTGCTCAGGTTTGCGGATAAGGTCGAGGCGTTCTACGAAAGCCAGCCACCAAGAAGGCCGCCCGAGGACGGGGCTCAGGCTTACAAGGCGTTCTGGGAAGAATGGCACCGCAGAAGGCAAGGGGCCTAGCCTCGCAGTGGCTTTTCTCATCGTTCTTCTCGCCATTCTTATTGCTGTTGGCATTTGTGCTCTTTTCGCCATATTCGAGTTCATGCGGCTGCTGGCGTGCGCATTGGTGACGTTGGCTCTTCTCGCCCTTATTGGCGCCTAAGTAATTGCGTGCTAGAGCTGGCGGAAGTGATCGCCCCAGGAGGTTGAGAGCATGTCCTGCACGCTCTTCTCGACCATCTCCCTATGCCTTGGCTGGATGATGAACATGTAGTAGCGCTGCGAGACCTTCTCGAACTTCAACGAAAGGCAAGAAGCGCCGGTAAGGTCTTCTCTTCTCAACAGCGCCTTTAGCTGATCAGTGTAGAAGGGGTCCTTTCGCCTTGCCTTGTGCTGGTAGTAGACGACCGTGGAACCCTGGGCGTAGTACCTGGCGAGCTCTTCGGGCAGGACGTACTTGTTCTCCTTCGGCCTTCCCAATGCGGAGGGTACGACCAGGCCGTTGTCTGGATCAACGCACACGATGTCTTTTCCCGCCAACCGGGCGAGAGATCTTCTGAACCAATCACCACGAAGCGCGGTTCTCTCGGCTTTCGGCTTGCACTTACGCTTTCCGCTTACATCATCATCGGAAAAGTCGAGGCAGTCGGAGAAGAACGTTGCCTGCAAGATGTCGTCGTTCTCCATGTAGCGCACTTCTCTGTTATCTCCATCGACGATCGCCTTGAGGCCAAGCCATAGGCCTGGATCGCATGCGCGGTACTTCTCTTGCTTGAGATAGTCCACGTGGCGGCCATCGCTGTTGTGCGTCTCGTCTGGCGTGAGGTACCAGTTGAGCCCTATCGAGAAGCCTGCCGACTGCAGAGCCCGGAGCAGGCCCAGCTTGCTGTAGTCGCCTATGTCGCCCGTGTACCTGTTCTGCATGGTCTTCCCCAGCTTCTCTTCTCAAACCAAAAGCTCTTCTCAGCATTTTAAGGCACGCGGCTGTTTGTGACGGCAGCGGACACTTCACCTGACCTTATCGGCCGGACTATCGGAGGTGACGCATGGGCGCTAATGGTCTCGACGAATACTGGGTGCCGGAGCATGTTAAGGACTATCTGCGCAAGCTAGGGTTTGTTCTTCCCCTGGATGACATGGAGCCCTGGATTAGATCCTGGGACGACTGGATGAGCGCACGCGGGGAGTTTTACGACTATAGGGACAAGGACGGGATGGGGCGTGTGTATGCCGTTCACCGTAGAAGCATTCATCCCGCAATGCGCGTCTGCAAGGAATGGGGTTCTCTTCTCCTCAACGAGGAAGTCAAGGTTGTCTGCGATAACCATAAGGCCACCGACTGGATCAACACGTTCTTCTCTTCCACCAACTTCATGAACTCGGCGCAGGCAACTGTCGTACGTGCCTTTGGGCTCGGGACCGGTGCCTGGGCATTGTGGCTCGACCTGGACAAGAGGAAGGTTCGCATTCGCCATTACGACGCGAGGATGGTGATCCCGCTCTCGTGGGACGAAGACGGGATCTCGGAATGCGCTTTCGTAACGCGGGCGTTCTATAGGGGCAAGGCCGTGGACCAGCTGCAGATGCACCTCAAGGGAGGAATGGGTTTCTCGGCGGACCTTTCCCCATCCGCACCTTCCCACGAGAACGAGGAGGCTCTTCTCGCCCATGAAAGCGAGGAGACGTACAGGATCGTCACCGTCTGCTTCGACCATGAGGGAAACGAGCTCGCGCCTGCGGGTATCCTCCCGATTTACGATACCGGTTGTCCTTTCCCCACTTTCGGCATCGTGAAGCCGGCCGTCACCAATACGCGCGTGGACATGAGCCCCTATGGGCAGAGCGTGTTCGCAGACGCGGTAGATGCCGTCCAGGCAGTGGACCTCACCTTCGACGCTCTCATCAACGAGATCGACCTCAGCAAGATGAGGGTGTTCTTGTCGGACGTTCTTTTCGACCGCGAGCAGGACGGCAACAAGAACGTCACCATCCCCTTCGGCAAGCAGGACTGCACCGTCTTCCGCAAGGTCATGTCGACTGAGGACACGATCAAGGAGTTCGCGCCGGCGCTGCGCACGAGCGGGCAGATCGAGGCGTTCCGCGTGGCCCTGCAGATGCTTGGAGACCTGACCGGCTTTGGCATCAGCTACTTCGACATGGACGAGTCCCGGGGGTACGTGAAGACGGCAACTGAGGTCAGCAGCGATAACTCAGCGCCCATGCGCAACATCCGCCGGCACGAGAACAGCCTGGAGGGCTCGATCGTCTCGATAGCGAAAGCAGTCATGCACGCGTCGCGGTCCTTCGGAGAGGGCATCCCCAACGAAGGCGAGATACGCGTGCAGTTCGACGACTCCATCATCCAGGACACGGCAGCGGAGAAGGAGCAGGACATGCGCGAGGTTGGCGTCACCATGGGCGCCTGGGAGTATCGCATGCGCTGGTATGGGGAGGAAGAGTCTGTCGCACGCGCCAGGGCGGCGGAGATCGGCACGAGCAAGGGTAAGGGCAAGGAATGAGAGAGCTACTCGGCCTCGAGCTCGATCCTCTCGTCATCCCTCACGAGTTCCACCTTGTATCCGCACGCCTGGGCGATCTGGACGAGGGTGTCGGTACGCGGGTAGCTCCCACGGGATATCAGGGCGGAGAGGTACATGCGGGACTTGCCGAGGGCCTGGGAGACGCCCACGACGCCCTG
>CADAAU010000032.1 GCA_902786015.1 uncultured Coriobacteriaceae bacterium | reverse complement strand
ATGGCAGCAGGCGTAACGCCACCGAGCCCGCGGAGTAACAGGTCAGGGGCTTTGTTCTAGGCGAACGTCAACCGCTTGGGTGCGGGACATATCGTCTACATCACATGAGTTCTCGTCAACGAGCTGGCAGGCTTGCTCGATATGCTTACAGACGATCGTCTCGCGGCCCGTCTGGACCTGAATCACGTACCACGCCGCGTCCCTCATCGTGCACCTCACTCAGCTCGCGCAGCAAATAATAGATACGCTACGCCACTCGGTCCTTGAGACCGAGGAAACGAAAGACAGATTCACGCTCCCCTTGACAGAACATTCCGTCGACCAACGCGAAGTCTGGAGCAAGCGGTGCAGGGCGTTACGTTTCGGCAGCACCCTTCGATGGACACGCTCAGACTCATTGCCCAAGTGCACCCGCCGAAGGAAGCTGAAGGACTAGAGCAGGTTAGCAGATTAGCTCCTTACGAACCTCCCAGTTCTGATCAACCTTGCAGGGTAGATTTTATCTCTAAGTATTCTGAAATGCTGTCAGAACGTGTATTGATTGCCATATAGGCCGAAAGAACGGTTACCGTACACACATGATGTCATAAGAAGATGCTTTCCAGTTCTGTAGATGAGCTGAGAATCAGGGGACACGCCTCATGTATCACGCCCGTAGCAGCAACGAGCTCTGCGAGGTATGGCACCCGATTCTCAACCCTTTCCACACGCATGCTTCTATCGTCTCGCCTTTATGGCGAGGAAGGTCCCCTGAATTTGAGCTTGAGGTTTGCAGACGGTGCTGTCAGCCATTCGAAACGTCGTGTAACATCTTGGCTATTTCCCAATAGTCTTCCACCCATACCGTCTGGACACCGTAATAGCTCGCATAGTACTTTTCTATCATATGTGTTGTATGCTCCACAAGGTGCTCGCGTACCTCATGATCTCCTGTCATGTCTTTAGCAGCTTTCTGATGTGTTTTCTTCGACTTCACAAGGATGATTCTCTTGCGCACATCCCGCTCTCGCGATTCTACCGCGAAATCCCTGAGCATGGTTATTGCGTATCTTGAGGTAAAGTGCCTGAAGTTTTGATCATTTCCAGAGAAGCCGATGCCGACCATATCAAACTGCGACAGGAGGTATTGCAGGACTTGGTTGCCCCAATTGTAGGGCGAGTTCTGATACGCGCGGTAGCTGTGTTGGCTAAAGACGAGCTGGCATTCGGCATCGAGGCCGCTAAACCTTGATACGACACCATGCACGTGAAAGAAATGTATGGACTTGTTGCTCCTAAGGGTTTCGATGCCCTCAGACCACCCTCCTTGGTGAAGGATGACGGAACAGTTGCTTTTGGAAATCAGCTTCTGCGGACTCGTCTTCGTGCCATCTGACCAAATGTGGATCTCCCTGATTCTCGATTCCACAAGACGTGAGTCAATTGTCTCGCAAAGCATTTCCTCGACCACCGTGTCGAAGTTATAGTTCACGACGTACTGCACGCCCTTCTTTGCACACAGTTCGACAACCGCCATGGTGGTGAGGTATCTGTCAAGATGAGCGCAGTCTCTCTCCTTCGCGCTCTTCACGGAGTCGATGGTCTGGCTGTAGACGTCATACATGTTTGCAAGCGTGTGCTCTCCATCCTCTTGCAACGGACAGGGCTTGACCGCATCGCACGATGAGTCCGGGCACATCCTTTTCAAACTCTCGCTCACACTCTCACGAATGACATCCTCTGTCTGGCGAGAGAAGATTCGTTCCTGCCACGCGGGCAGGTCATCCTTAAACCTCTCAGGCGCTTCCAAGGAGTCATCGGCCAAAAGGAACTCGCCAATCTCAAGGTAACCCTCATCGCTGAAAAAGTGGGTGAACGCTTTGTAAGCCTCTGCCACCGTTAGCTTCTCCACAGTTGCATATGGCATTCCCTCGGCCATCAGACTGCTCGCGACTCTTCTTGCGAGCATCTTTCCAAGCAACGTGTTCCAGTCACCGACAAACTCGCGCGTCGCACCAGACCCCAGACAGAGACAAAACCGACCGGCAAAGCAAGATTCTAGGTCTCTTTCAACATAATCGCTCATAGGTATCCTTTGCAGGTCATTGCATCGAGCCAACCCAGAAGTGCCACATTTGTTTGAGGCTTTTTTTACCATGCGCAAACTTCCTTACGCGCGCCAGTTGTTTGCGCCCGCAATCGTTCCGCTCAATTTGTTCGACCCTTTTGTCTACAGACACAACTACCGCGCGCCCATATTCGATTAGATATCCGTAGTAGGGCATCTGTCGCATGTAGCGCAAGTTGTCCAGCGCTTTCTTGCGCACATCCTTGTCATATGGGCATTGGTCACTCGTATTGAGCCATCCTATAATGCCACGGCACTTGTCATCACCGAAGGCCGACTCGCAGACAACCATGAGCCTAAGGAGGTTGTCGTCGTTAGCGATGAGCCTAGGTGAGGTCCCCACGAATTCGGACACGTAGTCGAGATAATCGCACATCTTGAAATCAATCGCCTTGCAGGCAAAAATGTCGGCGTGTATCTCTCGGAAGAGCCTCAACGTCTGCGTGCTTTGCCTGTCCAGCATATCCGCTGCGTGACTTTCGGCAGGCATCTCGTCCAGCGCATCGGGGTCTTTCGCTATCGATTTCCAGTATGTCCAGAGCTTTACGACCTGCTGACGATCGAAGCGATGCCCATGCTTGTCGATGCTCTCGAGGAACATGGCGTTTTCTTCTCCGGTTCTTCTGAAAGCCTCGAGACGGCATCTGCCCATATACTCTTTCGCGAATATATACATTCTTTTCCGAACGCTCGCACCAAGGCAGTAGGACAAGGAATCGTCATGAGCCGCAAACGACTCGTACCACGACGCAAACGCATCATGAAGCTCGTCCGCAATGGAAGCAAACACCTTCGAGTAGCGTACGCGAAGACACTCTGACATCTCTTCGTAGATGGCTTCGTATTCAGACTCCGTAAGGTCGTCGAGACATCGGAGGGCTAGCTTTCGTTTGGTTACGTCAAGTGCAGACAACGACGGATTGGGAAGCTCAATTGAGCGTATGCATTTGTCACGATTCTCCCTGAACCCTCTGTCTGGCATGTTTGCCAAGACGAGCAGCGGGAGTTTCATCATATCCTTGTAGTAGCGCAGGAGCAGGAATGCGGTGTAGGACTTCTGCATCCATCCCATGCGCATCTCTCTGGTCTCGTTGAAGACATAGTGACCGAGCTCATGGGCGATGATGAACAGGGTTGACTTGATATTGAACATAGTCCGGTAGTTAACACGGACCAAAACGAGAAGGCTGCCGGATCGATAGTCGGATAACAGCTCCTCGCTTTGGGAGTACTTCTCCCTGTAGGGCACGAGAAGGACCCGACAGTCCTGCGTTTTACCAAGATTTTGCGTAGGAAACAAGGCGCAAAGTGTCCCGATTACGCCGTTGTAGCTTGTCCAGAGCTTGGATGACGCATTGAGCGATCTCATGGAACCGTAATAGGTCTCCATGTAGCTATGGGGCGAAATGGCCAGTACAGTAAAGACGTGCTGCATCTCGGAAACGAAGAGCATCACCCTCACGTAAACCCTCGCGAGCAAGTTGCACAGGTTCATCACCTGACCGTCGCTTACGTCCTTGCACATCTCGTCAGCGTAAACCTGCAGCGTTTGCGCCATCGAATCGTAAAGGCGCCGAACCACAGCGAAAACGTCATCTTGGTAGGCTGTGCCGTACAGCCTCAGAGCATGACTGTAAAGCGCGGTTAAAGTATTGGCGCAGTGCTCGATTTGCTTTACGCACTTGTCCCTAGAGCGCTCAGGAATCCTCAGCTCGCTCTCGGCTCTGCCGCGCATGGCCTCGAGAGCGGCCACGACAGCCTTGCCGGAAGACTCGAGATCATCCCACGGTAGCGGATACGTAGGCATTGCAACGCCTTCCATCGTGCCGACCAACCCGTCACCCACCTCAACCTGGTCACCGTTGTCACTGGCAAGCGGTACCGGAAGACTGGGAATCAATGATGAGCTTTGAATCGTAGCCCCATAAGTGGGGTCAAGAAGCTCCTTCACTATCGTGACGACAGACTTGGCGCGGCTCTGCTCGTCCGACCCAAGATTTCCATAGAGCTGATAGTCCCGATCGCCAAACAAGAAGCGTCTCGCGCCAAACCCCTCATCCATGGCCTGTATGTCCGCACTCACGTCCGCAAAGTCAATGAACTGGAGTCCGTCATCGTTTACGAGCCACGACTTCAGATCATTTTCGTCTATGCGATAATCAGTTTGGCCATCATCCTGCTCTACTGTCGAAGCGATGGGGAATGCGCAGTGCGAGCTGAAGGAGACAATTTTCGTGCGAGGCCCCTCCACACCGTCCCCCATCAAACAAAAGCCCTTCCTGCCAATGGAGAGGTATAGGTCCTCAAGCATACGAAGTTTGTTTGGCCGGCTGAGTATGAGGAAGTCGGCGTTACCAAGGTTCCAGCACACGACAAGCTCGACACCAGAGGAGTCGTTAAGCTCCCGCTCCAAGGCAGTTTGAAACGCCCGCACAACCCGGTTTAGGCTTGGCCTCTCCTTCAAAAGGGGATACTTGACAATCCTAACCATCGTCAACACCAGCGGACGATTAGGGTACGAAGTTGGCTCCAGAATATGGCGCACTCGTTCAAGAAAGGACCTGGGACAATACAGGTGGACCGGATGACGCTCGTAGTTCCAATCGAGACCATGTCTGTCCTCGTGACCAGCTTCGAGCCACGTGAAGTCGTTGGCCTCGCGTCCATTCGGCAACGAGTAATGAAGCAGGTCATACGAACCGAACGCAACGTACTGAGCGCCTGTGTTTCCAGAGAATCCTCGCACGCTCGCCGGCAGGGCAAGTTTGATTAAGTCCATGTAGACGAGGGCCATAGCGTAGCTCCTACAGTCGCGGAACGAACCGTGAATGCATTCAGTCTTTCTGCGGGCAACCTAGTTCACGGTTGGGTATAGTTCCCAAAACTCGTTGCCTCCTCTGAAGAGGTCGCTCGGCTCTCCACTTGCCCAGAGTGTGTTAACTTCATCATATGCATTGTCGGAATCGAAGAAAAAGGAATCGGAGCTGCACGCCAGACGATCGGGACGCTCGTTAAGCCCCTTTTGCCGCAAATACTCTAGCTCGTCTTGCGTGAAAAGCATAGTTCCTCCCTTTGATTCCGCCCAATGTCCAATGATGTGTGCTTAGGCGTAAAAATGATAGAACCTTATAGCCCTGAACACTAGTTGTCAAGTCTAATTCAATGAGTACACTAAAACCCCCGAGTTGCCACCACCAATCATTGAAGGGTCTAAACTCAAGCCTGGGCGGTAACCAGTGCTTGAAATATCGATGCAACCTTGGATGTCTGGCACGCTAGTCCCAACAGGAACCTCGACCATCACGCCGTCACAGAGACCTATACGCCTGCATAGACCGCTATGTAGTGCGTCAATCCGCATTCGATGCCGACCTCCAAGTCCTCCTCGTCGCCTCATGGATAGCGATTTGCTGCTTTTGTTTTCGCTGGCGCGCTACGAGACTGCGAAGCATATCGTTAAAACCGCTCGTGAAAATTATTCCAACGCTCTTTCTGCATCTCGTTTTCCAAGGCCCTAATTATCCGTGACAAGTATTCTCTGTGCTTAAGGAAACATGGCTCACGCGGCAACGCGTCATCCAGTCGCTTTAACATGTCAATCTCAGCCAGATACTGTGGGACAAACCCCTCGCTGCCAAATCCAGAGAATGACAATGGGCGAAGGGGTAGGACTTTCAACAATTCGCCCGTCTCATCTCTGGCAAGGATTCTGCTAAAGATGAGTAGGCGGTCGTTAATTGGCAACTCAGAAATTGTGTTGCGCATCAGTGCCACTCGCTCGGCATTCCCCATCCGACGCTCGATATAGTAAAGAACAAAATCCGAAAGCTTGAACCCGTCGCACAAATGCCCGTTGTGTATCGAGAGCAACGACGCGATGAGCCAGTTCGGCCATCTGCAAGAATCAGCAACAAGATCGATTGCGCCAGCAAGTCGTTCGAAGCCATCCTGCAACTTGCTCAGGCATCCCAAACGCCTGAGCGTCTCCGCATCGCCGCCGTATCTTACCTTGCTGGTCGTCTCAATCATGTCATCAACAACAGACGGCACTCGTTCGATCAGGTACAGCAGTATATGATCCTCTGCATCAAACACCTTGTCATATACCAGTAGAAGATAGAGACCCTTAAGCTCCTCGCAATCATCGCCCACAAGAGTGTCTAGCATTTCCACATACTCATCCTCATAATCCACATCGGCAAAGAAGCGAATCGCAGCCATCGGACAACGGAAGAAGAGAGGCGCTTTCACATTCCAGAAGGCGCGTGCAAAACCGGGCGAGTTCTGGTCGATTCGGAACACTTCCCCAATCGATAGCGTATCTTCTGAGGAGCGCTGCGCCTCGAGTATCTTCGCAATCGCATCGTCGGTGATGTCTGATTCGGGTATCGCCCCATCGACCACTGCCAGCATATCGCTGCGCCCGCACACGACCGCAGTCTGCCTCACCGTGCCGTAACCATACCTGCCTACAAGCCGTGCTATCACGTAGGATGGTATTCGGTGACTTATCCCGCTCTGGCACATTGCGAGCATGTAGTTCATGGTCCTCTGCGCCTCAAAACGCTGGGCCAATGCAAGTAGGATCAGTCCGTTAAAACGTGCATATTCATACGTTTCAAACTGTGTAGCAATGTCCTTGCCACAGCAATAGTCGGCTAGAGCCAGAAGCGATTCATCGTCAACTCCCAACAAAATCCCAGCGTCGTCATAGTCATGACGCTCATCCAAAACCGTGCGTGCAAGCTCGTACTCAGGCGATGGGACGTGATTAAACAATTTCGCATAATCACATCCCAAACTCATGCAGGACTTCCGCACCGCGTGCCAGATACGCTCTTCGCGTTCAAGCCCACAATTCGATTCCCGCAGGCAATGCGAGAACGACTCGAGATCGCCGCGACGCAACTCGTCGTTTTCAAAACGTCCCGCAAACAACGATGTAAGAATCTTGGCGGCATCGGATGCAAAGGATGACGACGCGCAGAGTGTTATCAGACCCTTAATTGCAAGCTTGCGCAACTCGATCAGCTCGTTCGAAATCGGTAACTCCCACTGCTTGACAACATATCCGCCCGAATCCGAAGGGGCAAATTCACTATGTTGGCGCTTCAGGTATAGCTCACAGAGTCTCATCAAACCGAAGCATAAATTGTTCGATACCGCACCATTTTCATTGAGGCAATCCATCATGCGACGCAATAGCTCCAGTTCATCCGTATAACCATTTCTGATGGAACAATCATTCGGCACAAGCCCGTTCTCAAAGGCGTACTTATATGAACAGGTCTTGTCGCCACCATGGTCGATCAGAGACACGATCAGGCTTGAGCCCTCTGCCCATCGCTTCCCGTTCTTGGTGCCACACAATATGGCCATCGTTGTAGAGGCGGGCCCTGTTACCGTACGGGTATACTCATCGCCGGTCGGTATTGTTGCTGATGGCAAGGCTTCGATTGATTCCTGCGCATACACAAGGTCATGTGGGCTCAACAACGGATGCAGCACGTCCATTGCGGTGTCGCGCACCCCTTCGTCCTCGCGTGGAAGCGAAAGCCAGTACTGGGTTGCCGCCTGCTTAACCTCTTTGAAGGTGGATTCATCTCCGAATGTATTCAATAACACATTGAGCGTCGTCACAAGATTGCCGCGCTCGCGAACCATGGATTCACTGATGTACTCGTACAGGGAAACGTCCTTGCTGCGAATCAGCGCCCGAAAAACGAGGTAGTCCCTTACATTCTGCTGCTCGAATCGCACTGCCAAAACACCGTTGGAATTGTCAATAATATCGAGAATCGACATCTGGGAGAGCCGTTTGGCCCCCGTCACTATCTCTGCGGAACTGTACCCCACACCGATAAGAGCGTCAAAGGCAGCGCTTCCTTCTTCTAAATCGGAAACCGTACGCAGACTGAACTGCTCAAGGGCAAGCAGTTCCCCCTTCGAAAGGTTCGAAGTCAAGTCTTCAAAGAACAGATCCAGGATATCGTATGCGTTCCTGATCGACGGACATCCATGCTTGACAGCCTGAACGCCCGCCATAACTGCAAGGCGCAGGTTGCCCTTTGCAACACGCTTAATTTGCTCGATGTAGTAGACATTGCGGATGCCATAATCTTCTTTGAGAACCATTGTCAGCGTCTCGTCAGACAAGGGGGAGACGCTGTAGAGCCCAAATTCGACAGACCTTCTAACGTCCTGTATTACTTTATTCCTAGCGTAATCGCGGACAGTCATGACAACACGGAGGCCTTCGTTGAGCAGCATCGTGTAAAGAAGAACGCCCAGATCTACGAGCTGGTCTGCGTCATCGACAAGCACGACAGCACTGGTTTTGTTCAGGAAAAGATTGACGTCTTCAGCTGCATTTCCGCACGATCTCGATTCTATGGCGAAAACCTCACAGTGAGCATTGGCACCGTATGTCTTCACCGCCTCAAGAGAAAGCCTTGTTTTGCCTATCCCCGATTGACCCGTCACAATGACAAGTTGGTGCTCGTGAATGAGCGTTTCGAGCTCAGCGACTTCCGCCTCCCTTCCTCGCATGGCTTTGGAGTGAGGCGTTGAGTAGCCGCGTCGATTCTCGGCGGCGATAAAGTCCTCAAGCGTCGTAATGGCACCAGAGCCCACGGGCACTTGTAGATGGTCCAGCGCAAGATCAGCATAGGCCAACTCCAGGTCCTTTACCAATGTGTCGGGTCCAATCAATTCGACCCTTTCTGGCAGCTTCGAATGAAACCTCTGCTCGTCCTCAAGGCTTACTCTTTGACAGGTATGGCAGCAGATAACCTTTTCAATATTTTGCCGTGCTATCCCCGCCTGGTCCGCCGCGTCCAGACATTCGTCAATGTCCCGCTCAAGCTTTTTTACCGAAGCGTTCCGCTGAGTGGTAAAACCAATCAGATATACCTTGTCGCCCTTGAAAGCGTGGGCGTCAGGAATGCCCTTAGCTGCCTTATTTGTCCCAAACTGCGAACCGAGTGCTGTTATCGAGGTAAGCTCGTACTTTCGATACACATACGCTTCGGCAAGCTTCTGGAATGTACCTCCCTCAATTGCGGCTAAGGCACGTTCAATGTCCGTTGTCCTCGACATAACGCATTCCGTTCTATCTTATTGGTGACCACATGAAAAGACGCGGGCAACGAGCCCCACTGTAGGACGATTACCCATCAGCATTGTCGAGAAGTCCCACCACCTCTGCATAGTTGAGGAGCGTCTCGCGTTCCGCCTCATTAAGGGTGTGCCTCCGCATGAGCAGGTCGTGCAGCCGCAACGCTTGTAATCTCCCCATGCTTGGATCGCAACCAGCCCGGTGCATACGCACACTACATCGGGACAACCCTGGTTCATCCAATCCCATCATGGCAAGCGCCTGAAGCAGATTACAGCAGCTCATGGTTTCGTCGCCAACAACGCGAATCGCCTCCAGTGCGTCCTCGGTAACATACGTTAACCCATCGTGTCGGCAGACTTCCCAGTCTTGTGACTCGTTTGCACCGATTTCAGGATGGCGCTTCCTGCGCTTGCCGTAGGCCGCTGCATCCTCCACGCTCGTTTTGTGTGAAGGCACACAGCCCAGAATCTCGATGACCCTTGCGACTAAATCACGCCTTGCTACTCTATCTTCCTCCTGCATGGGTACGAGCACGGGCTTTTCGTCTGAACCTAAGAAAAGCATCCCCGCCGAACGATCTGTCTGACTACGGAAGAGCTCAGCCTCTCTCATCAATAGATTCCTCGTCGTTTCAGTAACCACACTTGAGCGACAGAGCAGCTCCTCGCACTCTCTCCCCAAGTCGGCAACCGCAATCATAATTATCGAGGAGGCGGAGAGCAGGAACCCGGCCTTGTCGCCAACTGAAAACTCACTCTCCAGTGGCCTGTGCAAAGTCATCCTCGAATCTTTTATCGCCCTGAAGGCGTACTCCAAGTGACTTTGCCCAAGAAGGGTGGAGCCGGCCGAGATACCAGGGTATATCGTCGGTCCGTCTTTGATTGCTATGCCGTTCTTAACTAGCTCGACAATCGGACGGGTCGTCTCCTCGTGGGCTTTGAGGTAGCCGCTTATTGTCTCGATCGGGTCGTCCCCAAGCGTCAGCGCCGTCACATCGGGAAGCTCCGTCATTAACTTGAAGCAGAGCCTCAGCATATGCGCCTCGACAGACTCTATTTCGACCACTTCGATTCTGCCAAGACGCCTGCACCTCGTGTTCCCGAGTCCCTTGCCTTCGAGAGCAACGAATTCTGGCGAGCGGGTGGTCAGGTGGATTTTGTTACCGATTGCATGCCTTCCGTTTGGCACCCTGCGTCGCCGCTCGTGGAACACGATGGTTCCGCGAGTGCCGTCCTCCGCGACATACGACACTGCGCAGTTCTTGCCAATGGCATTTGGACGGGCGTCTTCCTCAGCACCGCCAGCCCATTCGCCAGCCAACGCCGCTGCAGACTGAGCCGCCCCCTCTCCTCCGAGCAAGACCGCCCTCACCAGCAGGTCGTCCGCAAGGTCGTCCTCGCCAGCGATCCTATACTGCCCCGCCGCCAGGTAGAGCGACATGGGCTTGTCGTCACTGACAAGCCAATCGACGATACGCCGAGAGACTTGTTGGTACCCCAAATTTCCCGCATTGGCCACAAGTCGTGCTGCCTGCACCGTCTCCTGTCCTTCGAAGCTCTTCGTGCCGAGGGCGGCAGCGGTTTCATAATCACCAGCGTTGAGGCAGTGGGATGCGAAGATATAGAAGCTCCTAGGCTGGCTCACGTGCCGCCATACCGCGTGGTCATCGATGAATCCCTCTATCGCCTCCTGGTCAACACCATTGCGCCAAAGCAGAGACACCAAGTCAGCGGATGCACGCTCAGGCAAGACGCCTATGGGTGCCAGGATAGCGAATATCTCATCCAGCCTGTCGCACTTCACCAAATACGGTACCCATACGTGCGTATGCGCGATGTCGACCGTTCCATGCTCCCTGTCTTCCATAGCCGCTATAGCCCGCTCGACGCAGCGCTTGAAACAGGCCTCGTCTCTCCCCTCGAAGTGTTCCGCCAAGGTGAGCTGGAACACGGGGTCGTGCCGTCTGTCCGCGACAAGCTGCTCGGCATCCTCAGCCGTTATCTCTGGTTCCACGCGGGACAAGTAGAACTCCAGGAGCGCGTACTGATTGCAGAGCATGTTCGTCTGCCCTCTCCAGTACCTTCTCAGCTTTTCTGACTCATTCGGGTCGGCAATGAGTCTGTCACTCGCTTCCAGGAACACGTCGTAGTGGCCGCGCTCGTCCGCCTGTCGCAGAATGGACCATGCCTCCTCGACGGTGCACCCCTCGAGACGTTGCCAGCTCGATGCCTGCTCGCACAGATGCCTCCCGTCGTCATCGATACTTCCGTAGACAGCAGCGAAGTCCCCAGGCATCAACAGTGCCATCCCCAGGTTCGCGACATCGATTGCCGCATCAAGCGCAGCGGGCACCATACCGCGGGGAATCGACTCGACCAGCGACTTTACGTCATCGGTCACAACGTGCGTGTTCATGAGGGCGATCACGAGCTCGGTGGCCTTTCGATGTAGTTTCGCGACCTCGTTGAGTGGCTCCGAGCATTGACGAAAGTGCCACGAGGCAACATCGAAGGCCCTCTCGTAATAGGCGAACTCAGCAATGCAGAGCATAGCGAGGTCATCATCGTGAAAACCCTCCAAGACACTATCCTCACCACAGACCGATGCCAGGGGCTTTTCCCTACGCAGAATCGGCAGAATGCGCTCTAAATCCTCACAGAGATCGCCGTCAGCAAGTGAAGCCAGTTGCTCGAGACCGTCGAGCCTCCACACCGATACCATACACCCCGCAAGGAACGTGGTAAACCGAGGGAAAGACAAAGCTGTTCTCAAGCCGTCGCCGTCAATGCGCTCGCCAGCCAGTGCATCACAGTAGAGACCCAACATGCGTCCAGTCAAGTCGTCCCTGCCATGCAAGCGCACGTATTCCCTAGCCTCTCCGAATGTTAGGCTGCCGGAGACTACTTGGTTGAGAACAAGGGATGCCGCGTGGTCCCAAGCGGCGATGTCACCACCAATCCGATCAAGCTTGTCATTCACGCCCTCAAAACCGCTCACGACTTGCTCGCCAACTCGGGCGGTCGCAGACTCCATCTTCTCGTCGTCAATCCACGTCTTTGCATCGAAGTAGTCGCTTACGAACTGCTGGCAGACGCTCTGCGCCGCACATTCCTCCTGGGGAATCGACGCATTAGAAAGCAGCTGGTTGACGAGGGCCTCTTTCGACATGGATCCGTCACAGCCTGCGTCCAGCTCGTCGATGACCCCCTTCGTTCTGATCAACCTCGCCACCGTTGGACAGCCTGTGACATCGGCAATGCAGGCGTATTCCTTTACAAATGCGCCAAGGCATCTGCTCTTTTCGAAGTGGTACCGAGCTTTGCCGATCCAGTCAACGATGTCTGGTATAAAACCGACTAGGGTGGACACGATTGGATTCCCAAGCAGACCAGCAGCCTCCCCAATCACTTGCAACCAGCTCCTTCAGTCATTTATTCCCTCCTTCAACGCCGAGAGGACCATCGCAACGGTTTAATCGTCTATGAGATTACCTCCCAATACCGCATTGTCCACTCGGTACAGATGTTCAACTGGGTCCCCTATTCTGCGCAATGGCATCTATCTCACTTCGAATCGTCCTTAGATTCCGAGGAGACCCCTGATAAAAACCAAGAATGCTTTATCATCTTATATATAGGCAGCATTGCTGTCCACAAGGCTATACTTCTCCTCTGATTCGGTTTTGCGCAAGCCTATCGCCTCGCCGTGATGGCGAGAGGCATCTTGGTCAGATAGATGTCGGCTCCCTCGCGCATGCGGACCAAGACATAGGCCCTCCCTCTGTTGAACCGCACGACGCGGGACTCCAAACCCACCAATGGACCGTCGTACACTCGACACTCGCCGCCACGCACGACCCATGTGCACCATCTTGTGAGCTCGGGCACGTCAATTAACCACAAGGGATGATACATGAATGTTCGGACCTGCTGACACGATGAGTCACTACCTACACCCTTCGTGCCTCGCTCTTCGTCTAAGCTTGTGTGCAGGAGGTGCCACTTACATGGATGCTTTGGCAGCAAACATACGACGTGTGCGCAAGGACGTAGGACTCACGCAGGCGGAGCTCGCCGAGCGCCTGGGCATCCAGCAGTCTGCGATCGCACATTGGGAGGCGGGCAACACGCGACCCACCACCGAGCGGCTCGCGCAGATCGCGGACGCCCTCGGAACCACGGTGGGCAGGCTCGTCGCGGGATCCGATGACGGCGCACCACTAGCCACTAGCTGCTTGATTCCGGTCATGACGCACACAGACGCAGATGAAGGCGCTTCGAATCAAGCATGTGTGCCGCCCTCCGTTGCCGCCGACCATCCCCACGCTATAGCCTTTCCCGTGACCGACGCCAGCATGGACCTCGTCGCCCTGCCCGGCATGGTGACGATCTGCGACTCCGACGTGAGTGTAGGCGGTACTGTTTAAGCCGACGCAAACAATTATTCTCTTACTGCGCCGCTACTGCCCGCGGCCCCGCCCCCTTGTGTTATCCACAAGGGGGCGGGGCCGCGGGCAGTAGCGGCGCACCCGCAAAACTGGCCAATCGCACACAAAAGCCGTCTATTGCCTCCGATACCCTGTGGTTGACGCGTCACCCATTTCCATCTCAATCACAGGAGGCTATCTTGGAAGCAATAATCTCCGACTGCAGAAACATTAAATATGCCAACCTGCCTATCAGGCCGCATACCGTAAATATTCTGTACGGGCCGAATGGCGTAGGCAAAAGTACAATCGCAGAAGCGATAAGCGCTCGTTCTCGTCAGGCGAGTCTCGCATCTCTCACGCCGTATGGCTCAGAGCAGAAACCCACAGTTGAGCTAACAGATATCTCTAGTGTGCTCCTCTTCAACGATTCCTACATTAGGCTATCGCTTTATCAAAGTGATGACCACCTGCTAAACAATGGAATGGAAGTGTTCGTTAAAACCAAAGGCTTTGTTAATGCACAAGAGCGGACACGGGAAACACTGGCGAAGGCTGCCGAAAGGTTCCATACCGACGAATCATTGAAGGAACTCCTAGAACGCATCGATGCGTTCCTCTTGACCTTTGGAGCCAACCCCACTACCAAACAAATCGCAAAAACTAGCCCGCTCATGAAGAGCAGCATAGCACGCGGATGGGTCGTAGAGCGTGTGCCCAACGCCTTCGAGCAGTTTACGCCTTACATCAATTCCGAGAATTCCCAGCAATGGATCACTTGGCACGGCAAAGGCTCGCCCCTAGTGCTTGATGATACCTGCCCATACTATGCCGCACCGCTCACCGACCACGACAGAGCAACTATGAGAGAGCTTGATAAGACATACGGCGCAAAGCTACTTGAACACACAGTCAGGGTAAACACTGCATTCAACGAAATCCGGGACTGTTTCAGTAAGTCCACGCAGGCAGAGATGGATACCTTTATGAAACGTATGCCTGAAAGGACAAACAGCAATTTCGAGCTGTTTGAAAGGTTGAGAAATGACGCCCTCTACTTACAAGCCAAGCTCCGCGCAATCAGCAATCTTGGATTTAACTTGCTTTGGCAACAGGCGTTGTAACTCTAGAGGACCTCAGCGGGATTGACGAATACCTCAACGGGCTCATAATTGACTTCTCCATGTGTCCGTCATTTGACTCAGAAGGAAACCGAACGATCACCGACGAGCTCAACATTGAAATCAGCTCACTCATTGAATCGACCGATGACCTCAAGCGCATGATTGGCGAGCAGCGTTTCGAGCTCAAAAAGGCAATGACCAATAGTAAACAATTCATTGATGACTTTCTCAACTGCGCAGGCTTTCCCTATCAGGTTTCTCTTGCATACACAGGAGAAAACGACTGCATCGTACGACTGTTTCCAAAGAACAAGGATGCATTGGTCTCCGATGTATCAAACCAACTGAGTTACGGCGAACGAAACGCCCTTTCCTGGACTAATGCCGATATCGGCATTAGTCCAGGAGCGCGCGAACAGGGAGATAAAGCGCAGGTCGAAGGTGGTGCAGGTGTTCCCCACGGTCAAGTCCCTGGAGAGGCTGGTCGGAGCGGTGATGTGCGACCAGGACGAGGAGTGGCAGGCCTCGCGATACTTCTCCGAGAAGAAGATGGCGGAGCTCTACGACGATCGCGTGAGGGCGGCGGCGAAAACTCCTCCGTCACCGGAAAGGGAGACCGAGCTGCTAATCGTCGCAAAGAAGGCAATCGACGCAAGCCTGGAGCTTGCGGACGAGCTGGAGGCGGCGTAAGATGAGGCAGTGATTCAAGGTTCTGGGTGGTTGGCCGCGCTCCCTGCGAAATGGCCGTTACACCAACTTTCCCGACACTACCGGATCGACAGGCTAACATACCACCCTAGAATTGTGATACAGGGTAAGATGATTTGCTCACATCCTATATACAAATACTGACTTTGAAACGCAGCTTCACCAAAATAGAAACTCAAATCACAATCCGAACCCATGGGTCAGCGTCCTTATAAACCATTAGCCAAAACGACTGAAAGGTACGCCATGAGATATGAGACGAGATACCTAGCCTTCCTCGACATACTGGGCTTCAGTAGTTTTGTGAGAGACGAGCAAAACATAAAGAGTGTACAGACGCTATTCAGCTTTGCGAGTAGGTTCTGCCATCTATACAACAACACCCCACCGCTAGAGGCTAAGGCTTCCTTCTTCTCTGATAGCATCGTAATCGCCGCGTCCTCGCTCGGCACTCTTTTTACCGCAATAGGTATTGCAGAGCGAGCCGTAAGGGATAATTTGGGACTTTTGACGCGCGGGGGAATATGCAAAGGAAGCGTCCTTCTTGCGGATGGCATGCTATTTGGCCCAGCGGTCATAACTGCCCACGATTTAGAGAGTCGTGCCGGCTATTCAAGGGTTCTGATTGACAACAGCGTCACAGACGAATTGTCCATTGACGAATACCTTGATTTCTATACCGACGTAGATGGTTGCGTATGTCTAAATCCTTATGCGAAATGCATACACGACAAGACCGAGTTCGGGCCAGAAGGACACAGTTACCCAACCGGTGACCCCAGCGATGCCATAGTGTCAATATACGCAAGCGAAGGAGAGATTCTCGAAGAATCGATTCGAAAATACCGTGGTAGCAGCGTTGTCGAAAAATATCTGTGGAGAACCCGACCATTTAACTATACATGCAATTCCCTCGCCAATGAGCCACGATTGGTGCCGATGCTTCAAGACACCGAATACGTTGACGACGGGTCATTTGCCCAAAGGATACGTGGCTGTCAGATTCAGAATGCCTTTTAAACAGATCAGCCCGTGAAACTGCGGTGAAGAACTTGAACCAAACGAGTTGATCGGGTAGGAGGCGCGCCGTTAGTCGGCGCGCCGTCCTCCCACACCACCGTGCGTACCGTTCGGTACACGGCGGTTCCCAGACTTAACACTGTAACTCAAGGTAACGCTGGTAGAAGGGGGTCCAGCCCAGCTCTTCGAGCTTGGCGTTGCTCAGCGCCCGGTCAAGTATTCCGCTTCCGGCCACACGCCAGTATGCCTTTCGCGAGTTCGCTCACTGCCACACCCGGCCCCGACCGACGCCGAGGCGCACCAGGGCGCGGAACTTGGCGCCCACGCGCTTCCAGCACTTCCAGTAGACGCAGCGTATCTTGCGGCGGACCCACGAGTCGAGGTCGCGCAGGATGCCCCGCATGTCGGCGATCCGGAAGTACCCGACCCAGCCGTCCACGAGGCGGCGCAGGCGGTAGCGCCGGTAGTCGAGCGACCAGCCGTTCGAGCGCGAGAGTATCTCGCGCACGCGGTCCCTCAGCGAGGCCAGCGACCTCGGGTGGACGCGGAACCGCAGCTCCCCGCCCTTCCTGTAGAAGGCGTAGCCGAGGTACTTGACGCCTCTGGATAAGTGGGCCACGAACGACTTGTCGCGGTTCACCCGCAGGAACAGCCTGCCCTCCACGTACTTGGTGGCGGGCCCCATTGCCCGCTCCGCCGACTTGCGGCTGCGCTTGAGGATGACGAAGTCGTCGGCGTATCGCACGAAGGCATGGCCCCGTCGCTCCAGCTCCCAGTCCAGCTCGTTCAGGAGGACGTTCGCCAGAAGCGGCGACAGCGGGCCTCCCTGCGGGGTGCCCTCGGACGTCGGCTCCACTATGCCGTCCACGGCCACGCCCGCCATCAGGAAGCGGTGTGTCAGGGACACCACCCTCTTGTCGACCAGGGCGTCCGAGAGCAGCTGCACCAGCCTCGACTGGTTCACCGTGTCGAAGAAGCGCTCCAGGTCCATCGAGGCGACCCACACGTTCCCCGCGTCGGCGTGGCGCTTGACCGCCCGCAGCGCGTCGTGCGCCGACCTGCCGGGTCGGAAGCCGTAGCTGTCGGGGTGGAACCTCGGGTCGAATATGGGCGCGAGCTGCTGCGCGACGGCCTGCTGCACCATGCGGTCCGCGGCCGCGGGGATACCCCGCAGCCTTACCTTCCCCCTCTCCTTCTTGGGAATCTCGACCCGCCGTACCGGCTTGGGCCTGTACCTTCTCGCGAGGATCCTGCCCACCCGCCAGCGCCTCGTGGTTGGCCTCCAGCCAGTCGGGTAACTCCGACACGGCCATGCCGTCCACGCCGCCCGCGCCGCTGTTGCGCACCACGCACGCGCACGCCTCGCTCATGTTGTCCCACGAGCAGGCCTCCCCGACGCCCCCGAACCAGGACTCGGATGCCGTCGATGTTATGAGGAATCGCGAGGTCAGCCCTGCTCGAGCTCTTCCCGCACGATGTTGCCGACCGCCCACATCTGGCGCACCAGCTCGGAGGCCACCGCCACCTTCGCCACGTTCGGCCTCCTGCCCCTCCTCACCAGCGACCTGCAGCGGTCGACGTTGCGGGAGTTGCACAGGCACGCCTCGGCCTAGACCGCGGCGCCGGCCTCGCGGCCTTGGGCAGCCACTTCTGCGCCTTGTCGTGGTTCGGCAGGCTGGCGAGCCCCTCGACCACGGCCTTCCGCACGGTGGTGTCGCCGGCCTGTGTGATCTTTCCGTTCCTTCCGGCCTTCTCGCCGCTGTCGTGCCTCGTGGGCGCGGGCCCGAAGCGCTTGGACACGCTGCGCCCGTTCCTGAACCGCGAGAAGTCGTCCATGGTGGCGACGTAGGTCAGCGCCCCCATGCGGTCGACTCCCTTCAGCCTGGTCAGCGCGTCG
>CADAAU010000031.1 GCA_902786015.1 uncultured Coriobacteriaceae bacterium | reverse complement strand
GGCGTACGGCCACGGCCTCGCCGGCGCCGGGCTCGTGAGGTGGGGCGTCGCCTTTTGCGGCAAGCGCGTCGCCGCCGTCTGCGAGCGGGTGGCTTAGGGTGCGACCCTCCGCGACCGTCGCCCCATTGAGCCGGCGCGCCTCTGGGCCCTTCCCGCTGAAGTCACATCTGCTGTGGCCAACCAACCTGCCGAAGTTCTTCACCGCCGAACTCGCATGGCGAGCGTAACGCCACAGGCAACCGTCGGCACCACGCAGAAGACCGCCAACATACCCCAGCATCTTGCCAGGTGCCCCGGCGAGCGTTCGTACATCTCCTCGTACTCGTGCGCATACATGCTAGCGAACATGGCGTCCCAAGAGTCGTAGGACCCGTCCTCTCTGGGGATCTGCACCTTCTCTGGCTCCGCAACGCCGTCTGCCCGGTCGTCAGACCTCTCGTCCGGCGGAGGCTCCTGGGCATCCCTGGCGATGGCGAGCTCGAGCTCGTTGAGGTTCGACGTCTGGCCATATGCCTCCATGGCCCATCGACAGTTGGTCGCGTACGAGATGGCCTCGGTCACGCCATGGAGCTCGAACGCAAGCCCCGAGAACAGGATCTGCGGCATGATGAGCAGTGGCGCCACGGCAATCGCCCGGTCGGGATTGCGGAACAGCGCCGAGACGAATAGCCCCAGGCACATGGCAGACTCCGCGGTGAGGTAGGTGGTCACAAAGAGCTCGAGGGGAGCCGGAATCAAGGTGTTTTGTGGCACCGAGTTAAACAGCATGAATACCAAAACGAGGAGAAATGACTGCAGTATGCACAGCAGACCCAACACAAAAAGCTTTGAGGCAAGATAAGCCGAGAGCTTCATGCCTCCTTCGTACTCCCTGCGAAAGATGTTTTGTTCCTTGCAGATCTCTTGGATGGAGTTGAGGATACCCACCCAAAACGCGGCGCAGGACATGGCAAAAAGGCATGATTTGGTGGGTTCGTACAACGTAAAGCAGTCGTTGCCGGCCACAAGGCTAATAAGCGCAGCCAAAGCCGGCGCTTGCAGCAGGAGCAAGGCAAGGCGAGAGTGGTCGTTCACGATTAGCTTCGCGTATCGGGTGGAGAGTGTGGCGAACTGACTCCAGAAGCTAGGTACACGATGCGCCGCAACGGAACCCACAGAAGGCCGTGCCGCCTCGGCCTTGTACATCTGGTGACGGCGATACGCGAATCGTTGCTCCCACAGCTCCGCGTCCTCCCCTATGACGTTATACACGTCCACGAAATCCGAGACGCCAAAGAACGACGCGGCTTGCTGGGGATTGCCCGCAAAGCAAAGCTTGCCCCCCGACCCCAAAAACACGACCTGGTCGCACAGATGGAGGTTAAGCGTCGTATGCGTAACCAAGACTACGGTCCGTCCCTCATGGGCCATGTCGGCCAAGGTCGCCATGAGCTTTCGCTCAATCCCCGGGTCGAGGCCCGACGTCGGCTCATCCAAAAACAGCAGGCGCGGGTCAGCTAGAAGTTCCACCGCAATCGACGCTCGTTTCTTTTGTCCGCCCGAGAGGTTGCCAATAAGATTGTCCCGGACGGATTCGAGCTCAAGCAGAGCGATGACCTCGTCCACTCGCGTCTCGCGCTCCTGCTCGCTGGTGTCGGGCTGCATGCGAAGCTCGGCCGCATACAAGAGCATGTCGCTCAGACGCAGGTTGTCATACACGATGTCCTGCTGTGGCACGTAGCCAATGGAGCTCTTGAGCATCTCGTAGTTCGCATAGAGGTCCGTTCCGTCCAGCAGCACCGAACCCTCGTCGGCCGGATCCGATCCGTTCAGCTCGTTGAGCAGGGTCGACTTGCCACACCCCGACCCACCGACGATGGCGACGAACTCGCCACGCTTAATACGCAAGGACACGTGGTCGGTGGTGATGCGCCGCACGCCGCGATTCGTGCGATACCGAACGAGATCGGTCGCCACGACCTCGACACCCTGTTGTTCCGCGACTACGAGTAGGCATGCGTCCAAGAACACCATGCGCGTGTTGCCAATCACCAACACAGAGCCGGCAACCAGCTGCGTCTCTCCGCTCACGAAGGTTCCGTTGACGCGAGTGCCGTTAGAGCTACCCAAGTCATCGATCGACCAGCCACCCGCCTGGTTCTTCATGAGGCGAGCATGCCGCGCGGACACGGTTGGGTCGGGCAACACGAGGTCATTCTGGAGCAGACGGCCGATGCTGAGCTCCGTTCGTCCCAAGAGGTCCAGCATATTCCAATGCTTGTCTCCCTCGCCCACTACAAGGATGGTGCGGCTCTTGCCTCTTTGTGGCATGCCCACCGTCACGACATCGCCCACCGCAAGAGGTATGCGACTGTTACGCGTCCCGTTGTAGTACAGGCCGTTCTTGGACTGGTTGTCCACGACGAACAGCTGCCCGTTTCTTACCTCAAACGTACCGTGATGCCGCGAGACCGTCTCTGATGGAGGCGCGACCACCATATCGTTGTCGCGCTCCCTGCCAAAGGCAATGGTCACATCAGCACCCGTATCGACCGTTCGCTCCGTGAGGATGCGATTGCCTTCGACGAACGTCAGCGACAAGGATCGAGGCGCTGGATTCGCAACCCGCGTCCCACAATGAGCGCAGTATTGGCCTCGATCGGAGATCTGGTATCCGCACTTTGAGCAATACATTCCTCGTCCTCTTCCTTCGTTCAACGACGATGATTTTCGCGCTTAGCGAACCTCTCGGTCGACTATCCAAAAGGTACGCCACGCATCCCATGGATTGCATTGGCTAACATGGGCCATGCTAAAATGCCTCTATCTCGTCTATTGTGGTATCCGGCCAGTCCACCCGACCCGAACCGTCCTCTTTGGTGTCGTAGACAGAATCGATGGTTATGCGAATCGACGTGGTGGGATGCGCTGCATCGAACTCCACGGTCTGCCAGGTACCAGGATTGCCATCCGTCAAGAATGCCTTGGTGCTCCATCCATCCGAAAGCGTAATGGTGATCTCGTGGGGTCGCGTGTTGTGGTAATAATACGTCTCCGAGTCAGCGCCCTTGGATTCGTCGATGAGCTTGGGGTAGCCGTTCATGATGCGAATGCCCGAGACGTATTGCATCTCGTCGGCTTCAAGTTCTATCCACTCCCCAACGCCCACGATCTTTTTGGATTCGGAATCCGTCGTCTTGCCTTTGTTCCACGCGTCTGCTTTATCTGTGCCGACTCCTTCGGCCCAACACGTCTGTCGATTGCCGTCAAGCACCTGCTTTGCCTCGTAGGTGTGGTCGTCGCCCTCCTTAGGGAGCGTTGAGCTCGCCTTCGCCGTGCTGAATACCGGAGCTGGGTGTTCCTGTTTCACCGAGGTACCTGATGTCCACGTTCCTCCGGTTTCCGAGCCGTCGGCTTTGGGACCGAACACAAGAAAGGCTATGAGCGCCATCACAAGAAAGGCGAGTACGCCAACAATAATCGACATGCGTGAATGAGAGGTGCCCGTGGAAGAAGACATCGTGACTGCATTCGAAGAAGAGACGTTGGCTGGCGCGACGTTAGGACCGGTATTGTGGCCGGAGTTTGAGGTAGTGGATCCAAGGTTGTGACCGACGTTGGAGCCGGTGCGAGAGCCAGCGCTGGAACCGACGTTTGGCCTGGCACTCGCGGAAGCGGAGTTGAAGGCCGGCCGTGCAGGACCCGGATGTAGCCTCCTGCCACAAGCCCCGCAGAACACATCCGACTGCCGATTCCGCGCACCGCACGCATTGCAAAAGATCGCACCCCGGCTCACGGAACGCACCGAGGATCCGCGTTTTTTGACCCGCCCATCACGACCAGCAGAGTCAACGCTAGTGTTGGCGCTTTTCTCGGTTTGCCTTAAGTCGGAGTCCGCAGAATCCTGGGGAAACGAAATGGAGAGTCCCTTATATTCTGCAAGGCCACTCGCGACCGATTGTGAGACCGCGCGTGCCATACGCTCCACAATAGAGCGGTCATCCGCAAGCAGGCGTGTGGCCATGCAACTCGCCGTCACGAGCGCATCCAACGTGCCCTCACGCATCGCATGCACGAACGGCTGAAGGTATTCTGCATCGCAGTTGTTTATGAAGCTCTGCCCCACGCGATCATCGTCGGGCGTAAAGTCCATGCAATACGAGACGAGGACTCTGGGATTGTCCAAAATGGAAGGACCATACTCGCGCAAGGCTTGGCATATGGTGTCAGAGAGCTGCGCCGCCTGCGCCGCACCCTCGTTCGCATAGAACGACGAAGAGACGCTGTCGGACGCGGTTGCGGACAATTGCCTCCCACACCCCGGACATCGCGCGCTCGCGCTCTGCATTGGCTCACCGCAATAGGGACAGAACATTAGCCGCCTCGTCTTCCATGGACAGTAACGATCATGAGTATAACAGGCGTCTGTGCTTGCTTTGCGTTATCTGTATTGCAAAACGGCTCAAACGAACCGGGTTCGTCTGAGCCGTTTTGGGAGGCGTAAGTTGCTGACCTATGCGCGCACCTCACCGCCGGTGCTCTTGAGGACCTTGGCCACGAGGCGGGCGTGAGCCTTCTCGACCTCCCTGGAGGTAAGCGTATGATCGTCGGATCGATACGTAAGAGAGAAGGCCATGGACTTCTTGCCCTCGCCTATACGATCCGCATCACGGTAGACGTCAAACAGACGCACGTCACGCAGCAGCTTTCCTCCTGCTGAGGTTATGCGCTGCACAAGCTGCTCATACGACACGTCCTCGTCCACGACGATGGCAAGGTCGACGTCTACGCCCGGAAGGGTGGGAACGTCCACGTAGGGCAGTTGGTCCTTTGCCAGGCGCTGAAGAACGTCCACGTAGAGCTCGAAGCCGGCAACCGGCTCGTCGATGCCAAAAAGCTTGAGCGTCGTGGGATGGATGTTGCCTACCCAGCCCAACGTGGTGCCACGTACGACGATCTCGGCCGCCAAACCAGGTTGGAGCCACGACGAGCGCTCCGACTCAGGTACGCGGAAGCGCACCTTCTCGATGCGCAAGGCGTCAAGCACCTCTTCCACGATCCCCTTCGCGTCAAAGAAGCTCAGCTTTACGTGCTTGTGGTTCCACTGGTCGTCGTCCCACGAACCCGAAATGACGCCTGCCACATAGGTGCGCTCGTCGGGGAGGCTCTTGTTTGGACGACCAAAGAGCACGCGACCCATCTCGTACAGGTGGACGTTCGAGACGCCATGGTCCTTGTTGTAGGCAACGGCGCGCAGAAGTCCGGGAAGAAGGTCGCGCCGCATCTCGCTCTGCTCATGAATGAGCGGCCGAATGATCCTTACGGCCACACCCTTGACCTCGCGGGCCATGCCCATGCGAGCAAGGTCGCGCGGATCCGCAAAGCAGTAGGTGGTCGTCTCGGAGAGACCACAGGCACGCAGCGTCCTACCGATGAGCCGCTCGCGGCGCTGCTCCACAGTAAGACCACCCGGATGGTTACGAGCGGCAGGAAGCGTGGCCTCCACGTCACCCTCACCCCAGAGGCGCAGTATCTCCTCGATCAGGTCGATCTCGCGCGTGAGGTCGGGACGGTTGGTAGGCGGCGTCACCTGCAGCTCGCCCTGCTCGGCGTTCTCGATTGCATCAACCTTGCAGCCCAGACGCTCAAGACGGACGCGCATAAAGTCATCGGTAATGTTGGCACCACACAGCGCACGCACGCGATTCGGACGCAGCGTGATAGCTTCCACCGTCTGGGGACACGGATACTCGTCCACCATGCCTCGAATCACCTGCGCACCGCAGCATTGCTCAAACAAGGCCGCCGCTATGTCGGACACCTCGTCACAGCCGGCAGCATCCACCTGACGCTCGAAGCGCATGGACGCCTCGCTCATGAGGCCCAAGCTGCGGCTTGTACGGCTGATGCAGCCCGAGTCGAAGCATGCGCTCTCCAACAGAACGTCCACGGTGCTCTCGTCGATGTCGGAGTTGAGGCCGCCCATGACGCCGGCAAGTGCCACGGCGCGGTCGTCTCCGTCCGAGATTACCAGCATGTCAGGAGTAAGTGCACGGTCCTGCTCGTCAAGCGTTGTGAGGTGCTCGCCCTCGTGGGCACGACGCACCACGATGTGGCGCTTGCCGTCCACCTCCGCGAGCTTGCCGAGGTCGAATGCGTGCAGAGGCTGGCCGGTAAGGAACATCACGTAGTTGGTAACGTCCACCACGTTGTTGATGGGCCGGGCACCGGCAGCCTTTACGCGGCGCGCGAGCCACTCGGGACTGGGGCCGATCTTTACGTTGCGGACCACACGGGCCGTATAGCGCGAACAGAGTTCCGCGTCGTCGATGCGTACGTCCACCAAGTTGTTCACGTCCTGCGCACCATCGTCGCCCACGCCGCACTCTTGATCTACCTGCGGGAGCTCCATGTGCGTCGGAATGTCGAAGATGGCCGACACCTCGGTCGCCACGCCCGTCATCGAGAGGCAGTCGGGCCGGTTTGGAGTCATCTCGCAGTCCAGAACGGTATCGGACATGCCGTAATAGTCGGCAAAGGGAATCCCCACCGGCGCGTCCGGAGGAAGGATCATGATGCCCTCGTGCGAGTCCGAAAGCCCCAGCTCACGCTCAGAGCAGTTCATGCCGCACGACTCGACGCCCCGGAGCTTGGACTTCTTTATCTTGAAGTCACCCGGCAGGACGGCGCCGATCATGGCAACGACAATCTTGTCGCCCTGCTCGAAGTTCTGTGCACCACACACGATCTGCAGCGGCTCCGGCTCGCCGTCTTTGTTTGTGTTTTGGGAGCCAACTGACACCTTGCAGAGCCACATGTGGTCAGAGTTGGGATGAGGCTCCTTGCTTATAACCTGGCCGGTCACCACATGGTCGAACTCGGCTCCCGTACGCTCCACGCCCTCGACCTCGGTACCCGTTCGGGTGAACTCGTCCACAAGCTCCTGCGGATCGCCCGGCAAATCCACCAGTTCCTTGAGCCATTCATAACTTACGCGCATTTGTTTGCCTTTCCATCAAAAGGGTCTTGCCCCTTCGTCACTTTCTTGTCTTTCGCCAAAAGCGTGTTGTGCTATCGGGATTCCCCTGTGGCACGTCGTACCATCGTCTCGTTAGAACTGACGCAGGAAGCGCATGTCGCCTTCCATGAGCATGCGCAGGTCGGGAAGGTCGTAGCGCAACGCCGCGACGCGCTCGACGCCAATGCCAAAGGCGAAGCCGGTGTACTTCTCGGGGTCGATGCCTACGTACTGGAACACGTTGGGGTCCACCATGCCGCAGCCCAGAATCTCGAGCCAGCCGACGTTCTTGCAGAAGCGGCAGCCCTTGCCGTGGCATACGCCGCAGCTCACGTCCACCTCGCAGCTGGGCTCGGTAAACGGGAAGAAGTGCGGACGATAGCGTGTGGCACGGTCCTTACCAAATATCTCGCGGCAGAAATAGTCGAGTGTTCCCTTGAGGTCACCAAAGGTGATGCCCTCGTCGACCACCAGACCCTCGACCTGCGTGAACTGCGGAAGGTGGTTTGCATCGGGCGTATCGGGACGGAACACCGTACCCGGGCAAATCATGTAGATGGGAGGCTTGTTCTCCTCCATGTAATGCACCTGCATACCAGAAGTTTGCGTGCGCAGAAGCACGTCCGAGTCACCCAACATGAGGGGCGGCTTGCCCTCGGGAGCATTGTCCACAATGTAGAAGGAGTCCTTGGCCGAGCGACTGGGATGGTTCTCTGGCGCATTGAGCGCTGTGAAGTTGTAGTAGGTTGTCTCCACGTAGGGACCGTCTGCAACGATGTAGCCCATGCCGCAGAAGATGTCCTCAATCTCTTCGCGAATCTGACTAATGAGATGCTGGGTTCCCTTTGACAAACGCCTGCCGGGCAGCGTGACGTCCGCCGCCTCCGCCTGCATCCGCTCCAGCAGCGCCTGCTTGCCAAGCTCCATGCGACGCTCTTTAATCTGCTCGTCCACAGTTGCACGTATCGTGTTGGCCAGCTTGCCCATGGCCGGGCGCTCCTCGGGAGCAATCTTGCCCATCATGCGCATGATGCCCGTGAGGGAACCTTTCTTTCCCAAGACCTCCACGCGCAGCTGCTCGAGCGCATCCACATCACTTACCGACGCAAGCTTGTTGATAACATGCGCCTGAATGGCCTCGAGCTCTTCCTTCATCGGCATACAAAACCCCTTCTCTCCAAACAAAAACCGCCCCCGGTGCGCAAGCGCGCACGCCCAAGGACGGAATAATCCGCGGTACCACCTCGGTTGAGCACATCGGTTGTCGTGTCCGAGCACCCCACTCGTAAGTCCCGTGTCGTGGGACGGACGGCTTCCCTACTAACCGAACCCTGCGGTTGCGGCGTTAAGGTCGCGGCTGCTAGAGTGAACTTCGCACGTCAGCCCTCGCAGGCACCTCTCAACCGGTGGATGCCCTCTCTTGTGCTTAGGCACGCGGCGTTGCGAACCTCTCCGTCATCGCCTGAAGAGGCATAGTAACACACCGCACCGCACTTCGCCACCAAGGCGTCACAAAACCCAAAGTGCAAATCGCGAGCCAGAGCTGTTCACACCCGATGGCACGATGCGATCAAAAGGATTCCAGAGAGTTAGTTCCGCACGTTGGGACTAGGCCTGCATCGAACCCGTACCGCGGAACATACTCCCCGGGAACAAACTCCCCGGGAATCTTGTTCCGCGGCCGGTCCGTCCAATACGATGTGAACGGCAAATATTCCAAACGATCGAGTGCAAACAAGAACAGGCATGTCTACCTGCATAAACGCAAAAATCGGGGAAATTGCTGTGTGCTGGCTGCAAACTTCGTGCATGTTGGTATTGCTAGCATCCACCCCACCGAAGGCAAGGCGATGGGAGATAAGATGGGCAATACAATCAACGAGCTTCAGGAGGAACTCCGCATATCTCCGCTCTTCAACGACGTGTTTCTGAGAATCTTTGGGCGTCAGGACTCCAAGTCGGTTACGCGCTCACTCGTGAACGCGGTGCTGAACGGGGCCGGACTTCCCTGCATCGGCAACATCAAAGAGCTGCGAGCCGATGCTGCGAGCGCCGGGGGGATAGAGCTACGCACCGCACGGACCGATGTTTTGGTCATCTCTGAGGAAGGCACGGTCGTGGACGTGGAGGCACAGAGGCAGTATGCGAACGTCGACAACAAAGCGTTGTTCTATGCATCCAAGCTGCTGTGTGAGCACACGCCAAAGGGCGGGGATGACAGGTACGGTAACCTTCCACAAGTTGTTGTCATCACGCTACTGGAGGGGCACGAGATGTTCGATGGTGACCAGTTCGTGAGCGTCGGTCGCGTCCGCTGGGACAGGGGCAGCGAGCACCACGTCAACGGAAGTGACCGCATCATCCTCGTCGCGGTGGAGCTCGACAAGGTGCGGAAGCGCTATACTGCGAGTGACGAGGAAGTCGCCACGGACGAGTCCTTGGCATGGCTGTACCTCCTCGCTGAAGGATACCGCGACGACCGCGAAATGGACGAGATCATGGAGAAGTTCCAGACGATGCAGGAGTTCGCCGATCGGTACAAGCTCGCGATGGGCGACCCCGAGCTCAAGCGCGCTTACGACAAGTACCTCGAGGCTCGGATGGAGTACAACGAGATGGTCTACCAAGACAAGCTCGTGGCACGGCGGGATGGGTTAGAAGAAGGCCGTCGGGAAGGCCGTCGGGAAGGCCGTCGGGAAGGCCGTCGGGAAGGACTCCAGGAGGGTCGCCAGGAAGGCATCGATAGCATGGTAGAACGCATGCGGGAGCTTGGCTACGAGGAGGACGCCATCACTAGCATTCTGGACGGCCTGACAACGCCCCCACAAGAGGGGGATTGAGCGGTTAGGTAGCATTGAGGACCGCATGAAGTACGGCCCTCGCTCGCTCGTTGATGCAGGCTTGTCAAAGCGGCGCAAACGAATCGAATTCGTTTGCGCCGCTTTGTCGTGATTATGAAGAAACTCGCTTTCCTCCCACGTACGTCTCAACCAATCCGAGCTCGGAATCGAGCACCACCAGGTCGGCGTCGCGTCCCGGGAGGATGGCGCCGCAACGGTCGTACAGGCCGCACGAGCGAGCTGGAATCTCCGACGCCATACGGATAGCCTGCTCGGCCGTGACGATACCCCAGCTCACCACATTTTGGACTGCCTGCACCAGCGTAAGCGTGCTGCCCGCAAGGTTGCCGGCACCCTTGAGGTAGGCCGCACCGCCGCGAAGCTCGATAGGAAGTTCGCCAATGAAGTAGCTGCCATCCGGAAGCCCCCCGCAGCTCAGGCAGTCGGTAACGAGCACCACATGCTCCCAACCCTTGGAGCGCACGAGCGCCTCGCATGCAACGGGGTCGACGTGCTTTCCGTCGCAAATAAGCTCGGCATAGACTCCTTGACTTGTCATGGCGCAACCAACGATGCCGGGATCGCGATGCCCCATATCCGCCATGCCATTGAAGGTATGGACCACGACGTGCGCACCCGCAAGCACCGCCATTGCCGCCTGGCCGTACGTGGCCGAGCTGTGTCCGATAGCGCAGGTCACGCCCTCCCTAGTTGCTGCAGCGACGTACTTCGCGGCACCCGCACGCTCGGGTGCCAACGCACTCTTGCAGATAAGCCCGTCAGCAGCATTCTGCCAGCCGTGCAACACGTCGATGTCCGGATCGATGAGGTACTTAGGATTCTGCGCGCCCTTGTGCTCCTCGGTGAAGAACGGTCCCTCAAGGAAGATGCCCTGCGTACGCGTTCCCACGAACGTTGGGTCCGCATCCTGTTCCGTGACCGCCTTGGCGACGCTTTCGCAGGCACGCGCGGTTGTCTCTACGTCTGCCGTGAGCGTGGTGGCGAGCCAGCTGGTGGTACCGCGCTGAGCCAGCTCACGAGTGATGGTGTGGATGGACTCCGGTTTGCAGTCCATAACGTCGCAGCCCGCGAAGCCATGAATGTGCGTGTCCACGAATCCAGGGGCAACCCAGCAGCCACGGCGATCGAGCACCTCCATGCCCTCCGGCTTCGTAACGCTCACGCCGCCGAACTTTCCATCCTCTATTATCAAATATCCAAATCCGTCGATGCCACTAGGCAGCACGAGCTCGTCGGATACGATGGCAAAAGTCTCCATGACCCCTCCTTACGTACGCTACGCGTCCGCATCCTAGTATAACCTACGCTAACTGTCCGAAAGCCCATGGTGGTATCCCACGTTAAACAAGGTCACGGGGAGTTTGTTCCGAGCTTCGGTACAAACTCCCCGGGACTCTGTTCCACGGCCGGTCCGTCTATCACGGTCGGTATCTGCCTTGTGTCTAACTATGTAACCAGTGCACAGCGGCCTATGCTAGTCGGTTGCTTGGTCTTCGCTCTTGGCCTGCTTCGCCGCCTTCTTTTCTTCGTGAGCTTTCATCATCTGTACGATAGGCGCCTCAGGCTCCTCGCCGTAGGTCCCTTCTTCGATCTGCTTGGCAATCTTCTTTACCTCGCGAGCTGCCCAAGGAGGAACGATCTCGCGCAAATACGGCTTTGGCTTTCCTCTCATATACAAGGCCATGGGGTTGATATCGATGCCCTTGTCCTTGAGTCGCGATTGAATAAGGTAGACAGGGCGACGAGTAAGCGCCGAGCTGCCAAAGACGATTGCTTGACGAACCATGCCCTCGGGAATGTTTTCGATGTATTCCTCTAGCGAGGGATCGAGCCGATACTTGTACAGCGCACCACCAATGAACAGCAGGTCAACGGGCTTGGTAAGAGGGGCTCGGGGATCGTCTATGGAAATGGGCTCTATATCGATGCCGCTCGAGATAATCTCTGCGATTTCCTTTACGTGACCGCCACGTGACTGATAGCGAATGACAACTCTCATGCTTCCTCCCCACTCCGACCAAACGGAGCACATTATAACCAAATTTGGCACGTGCGCCGGAGGGCCCTCTCCCCCGACGCATGTGCCGCAAAATCTCTTGCAGGAGCTCGACGGCCAAGCCGACAAGCCTCGACCTTGTTTCTATCCTTGCATCGCCTGGAACGCACTACCATACATGGCAGCGTCGTTGCCCAGGCTCGCGGGCAGAATCCTTGTGCTAATCGAGGGAGCCAGGCAGTACTTGCGGAACGCCGCACGCAAATCGTCTGCAAACAGCTCGAAGCCGCCGCTCACGCCGCCGCCGAGCAAGTACATCTGCGGGTCCATGATCACAGAGATCTGCGCGAGCGCGTAACCCAGATAGTCGGCCATCTGTGCGATAGCTGCCTTGGCCGCCTCGTCTCCGGCACGGCACGCCTTGAACACCGAAAGCGTGTCGGTGGGACCGTCCAAGTGCACGGGCTCCATGCCGCGGTTTGCGCACTCCACCTTGTACAGGCGCACGACGCCCGTGGCTGAGCTGTACTGCTCAAGACACCCCTGACGGCCGCAACCGCAGCTCAACGTCTCGTCGCGATTCACGGTGATGTGGCCGATCTCGCCGCCCGCACCAAACGCGCCCGACACGAGCTTGCCGCCCGTTACCACGCCTCCGCCGACGCCGGTTCCCAGGGCCACCATCACGAAGCTTGCCGCACCCTTGGCGCTTCCCTGCCACAGCTCGCCCAAGGCTGCCGCGTTCGCGTCGTTCACGAAGGCGAGGTTTGCTCGGGGGAACGTCCGCTTGATGGCTGCCTGCAGCCCCTCGGGGTCGAGCTCGATGTTTGCGAGCATGCCCACCTTGCCGTTGTCGTCTACCGGTCCGGGAACGTCAAGTCCTACGGCAACAACATCGTCGGGTCCGAAGCCGTTGTCGGCCAAGAGTTTCTTGAGCCCCTCGGTGACCACGGCAAATGCGGCCTCGCTCGTAATCTCACCCGTCGGAATTTTTGTGACCGCCTCAAGATGGCCTTCTGTCGAAAACATGCCCACTTTGATGCTAGTTCCGCCGATATCGATGCCAAGCACCTTGTCCATAGAGCGCCCCTCTCCGTAATACGTCCAAACAAATGATAGAAAGATACTAACCTACGTCCGCCAACTTAGCCACTGCAAGATACGTGAACGCAGGCTAAGTGTGCTGTCGCTCGCAACCTTCGCAATAGGGGCAGCTCCCGCATTTCCCACGGCGCCGCGCACGCACCATAGAGCGAACGGCAAGACCGACAGCGAGTGCAACCAGCAGGAAAACCACGATATCCCAAATGTTCATCTTTCGCTCCGTTCCGCATGGCCTGGTCCCAGCTGACTTCTACCCAGGTGACACCAGTCTATCCCATACCAATCGCCATACACACCAAACGCGCTACCAGCGCAACCAACCACGCCACGGCACACTGGCCCAGCGCGACACGGACTGCCACCAGGGTACCAAGCTCACGCTTGATGGCGGCAATCGCCGCAACGCACGGCGTATAGAGCAACGAGAATATCAATATGCAAATGCTTTGCACAACCGTGAGCGCCGCGACAACGCCACCGGATGTAGCAAAGAGTTGCTCCATAACGGCCACGACACTCTCCTTGGCCATAAAGCCGCTCAGCAGCGACGTGGCAATGCGCCAGTCCCCCAAGCCGATGGGCGAAAGCACCGGCACGAGCAAGCTCGATACCCCGGCCAGAATGCTCGTCTCTTCGCTTGCCACGAGCGAAAGGTGCACATCGACATGCGACAAGAACCACACCACAACGGTCGCAACCAAAATCACCGAAAACGCTCTCTGCAAGAAGTCCTTGGCCTTCTCCCACATGAGCTGCACGACGCTGCGCGGACTCGGCATGCGGTAGTTGGGGAGCTCCAGCACCAGCGGCACGGCTTCTCCCGGAGTGACGAACGTTGTGTAGATCTTTGCAAAGACAATCGCAAGCACGATGCCCAACACATACAGCAGCGTCATCACCAGCCCGCCTTTCCCCGGAAAGAAGGCGTCCACAAAGAACCCGTAGATGGGCAGCTTCGCCGTACAGCTCATGAAGGGCGTAAGCAGAATCGTAAGGCGGCGGTCCCGGTCCGAAGGCAACGTGCGTGTGGACATCACGGCCGGCACCGTACAGCCAAAGCCGATGAGCATGGGTACGATGCTGCGACCCGAAAGGCCAATCCTACGCAAGAGCTTGTCCATAAAGAACGCCACACGCGCGAGATAACCGCTGTCTTCCAAAAGCGACAGGAAGAAGAACATCACCACGATGATGGGCATGAACGAGAGGACCGACCCGACTCCGTCAAAGATGCCGTCTATGATGACGCCATGCAGGATCTCGTTGATGCCTGCGTTGGTGAGGGCGTCGTCGACGACCGTGGTCACGACGGCAATCCCCTCTTCCAGACGCTCCTGCAGCCACAGGCCAACCACGTTAAAGGTAAGGTAGAAAATCAGCGCCATGATGCCTATGAAGGCAGGAATGGCGGTCCACTTGCCGGTGAGTATGCGGTCGATACGTTGGCTGCGCAAGTGTTGCTTGCTTTCGCGCGGCTTTCTTACACTTGCATCGCACACTCCAAAGATAAACGAGAACCGCATGTCGGCAATGGCCGCGCTCGCATCGAGACCGCGCTCGGCCTCCATTTGCCTCACGATGTGGCCCACGGCGTCGCGCTCGTTCTTGTCCAACGCGAGCTGCTCGATGATGAGTTCGTCACCCTCCACGACCTTGCTCGCCGCAAACCGCAACGGCAGATGCGCACGTTCCGCGTGGTCCTCGATGAGATGCGCCACCGCATGGAGGCACCGATGTACCGCGCCGCCGTGTTCGTTGGGGAGACAAAAGTCCTGCCGTCGGGGTCTCTCCTGGTAATGCGCCACATGCAGAGCGTGGCGAACGACCTCTTCCACGCCCTCGCCACTTGCGGCGCAGATGGGAACCACCGGCACGCCGAGCAGATCCTCCATGCGATTGATGTCAACCGAGCCGCCATTGCTCGTGAGCTCATCCATCATGTTGAGCGCCACGACCATGGGAATGTTCATCTCGAGGCATTGCATCGTGAGGTAGAGGTTGCGTTCGATGTTGGTGGAATCCACGATGTTGATGATGCCGTGTGGGTGCTCCTGTAGGACGAAGTTTCGGCTCACGACCTCCTCGGAAGAGTACGGCGACATGGAATAGATGCCGGGTAGGTCCGTCACCAGCGTGTTGTCGTGGCCGCGAATGACTCCATCCTTGCGATCGACCGTGACGCCAGGGAAGTTACCCACATGCTGGTTGGCACCGGTGAGCTGGTTGAAGAGTGTGGTCTTGCCACAATTCTGGTTGCCCACGAGCGCGAACGAAAGCGTCGTGTCATCAGGCAACGGATCACCAGATCCCTTAGGATGGTACTTGCCCTCCTCACCGAGGCCTGGGTGTGGGAACTCGGAATCTATGTGCGGCGCGCCCGTCTGGGGATCAGGGCCGTCAGCAGGCGTTATGTCTATGCGGGCCGCGTCATCCAGACGCAACGTCAGCTCGTATCCGTGAATGCGAAGCTCCATGGGATCGCCCATGGGCGCATACTTCACCAACGTTACCCGTGCACCGGGAATCACACCCATATCAAGAAAGTGCTGACGCAATGCGCCGCTTCCTCCAACCGCCTCGATTGTGGCACTTTTTCCAATCTCTAACTCATTCAGAGTCATGGCATCTCCTTTTGTCCCCCTGAATGGGCATACTATCATGTCCCCTCCCCGCTGGGGACGGCAGTGAGTGGAACGCAAGTCCGTCGCTTGCGAAAGTCAACCACAATAGTTGTATATTGTGACGCGGGAAAACAACAAAGGAGCAACAATGCAAGGACCTCTCGACCTCGCCGCATATCAGCGGGCGTCCGAAGCACAGCGTCACAAGAACGGGCAGCTGCTGGCCGATTTCGAAACTGCGATCGCGCACGAAGGGCTGCCCGCCCATGAAGTACAACGATGCCTCGATGACGTGAGGCTCTTTCTTGACGGTTACCTGCTCCAGCAGGACGATAACGCGCTCGACATGGGCTGTTATTTGATAGATGATTTCGTAGAAGAGTTCCTCGTTGCGCAGGGCGAAATCACACCCGATGACATCGAGCGCATCTGCGAGGCACTTTTGAGGTTCTACGGGCACCTTCTTGAAAAGACAAACATAGATGAGGAAGACTACGAAGAACTCGACGCGACAATAGACGCGCAACTTGCGGAATGGAAGCAAGCGTGCCTGCATCGCGTCATCTCTCGGCCGCCTGCGAAGATGCGCGACGTGGTGACGCTGTCGATGCCACCCGCAGGCGAACGGGCGGATGTGCAATATGTAATCGATCGAATCACGCTCATGCTGCTATACCTTTTGGACCAGCAGTCATGCGAGGACGCCATGGAGCGGGCTGTCGATCGGCTGCAAGCGGAAGGACTTGTTGATGAACATGACTCCCCAAACGGCAAGGCTCGACCTACCAGCAAAGGCATCGAGCAGGCCATCAGGGACCTCGCCGCTCTTGGCCTCGGCCGGTAGATGGGCTGGCGGCACAAAACTCCCGGGGAGTTTTGTGCCGCACGGAAAGGATTCTCCGGAAACTATGTGCCACCTATCGCTATTGCCGGTAGTAGCTCAGGAACGTTTCGAGCTTGTCTAGCGCCTCACCCAAGATCGCACGACGAGGCAAGAACACGATGCGGAAGTAGCCCGGCGTCTCCCAGTTGAAGCCTTTACCCGGAACGATGAGCACGCGTTGGTCTTGCAACAGGTCGAGCTGGAACTGCTCGTCGTCGGTGATGTTGAACTTTTGTGGGTCAAGCCGGGGGAAGATATAGAACGCGGCCTTTGGCTTGACAACCGAGATGCCATCGATCTGGCATAGGCGCTCGTAAACGAAGTCGCGCTGGTTGCGCACGCGTCCGCCCGGAATCACGTAGCTCTTGACGCTCTGGTGACCACCCAGCGCCGTTTGCACGATGGACTGCGCGGGCACGTTGGAGCACAGGCGCATGTTCGACATCACATTGATGCCTTCCATGAGGTCGCGTCCCAAGCGTTTGTTGCCACTGATGGAAATCCAACCGATACGCCAGCCAGCAATCATATGGCTCTTTGAGAGGCCATTGAACGTGATGCAAAATAGGTCGGGTGCCAGGCTCGCGATGCTCACGTGCTCTTCTCCGTCCATCACCAGACGGTCGTAGATCTCGTCCGAGAGGATGATGAGCTGGTGTTCACGGGCGATTTGTACGATTTCTTCCAGCACCTCACGCGGGTAGAGCGCTCCCGTGGGGTTGTTGGGGTTGATAATGACGACCGCTTTGGTATTGCTCGTCACCTTCGAGCGCATGTCATCGAGGTCGGGCAGCCAGTCGGCCTGCTCGTCACAAAGGTAGTGCACGGCCTTGCCACCAGCGAGCGTGACGCAAGCCGTCCACAGCGGGTAGTCAGGGCTGGGCACCAAAATCTCGTCGCCTGTCTCAATCATGGCCTGCATGACCATATTGATGAGGTCCGACACGCCGTTGCCTGTGTAGATGTCGTTCATGGTGACGTTCGGGATGTGCTTGATTTGGTCGTACTGCATGATCGCCTTGCGCGCCGAAAAGAGGCCGCGGCTGTCGGAGTAGCCCTCGGTCTTGCGCAGCTGGCTTGCCATATCTTGCACGACCTCGTCGGGTGTACGAAAACCGAAGGGCGCGGGATTGCCAATGTTGAGCTTGAGGATGTGGATTCCGTCCTCCTCCATGCGCATGGCCTCGTCGAGCGCGGGGCCGCGCACGTCGTAGGATACGTGGTCGAGCTTGCTGGACTTCTTGTACGTGCGCATGCTTGGTACCTCCCGTTGTTCGGTATGCTCGGTCCCCATAAGCCACTGCTCGCTCACGTCGAGCACATCCGCCAAAAAAGAGAGCGTTTCGGATCGTGGCGTGGTTTTTCCGCTAACGTATTGGCTTATCTGGCTCTTTCCCAACTTTTGCCCACGCTCGGACGCCATGCGCAGCAGGTCAACCTGTTTGAGCCCACGCATCTCCATGGCCTTCCGCAAACGCCCGGCAAAGGAGCTTTGAACCATCTTGAACCTCCAAGTTCAATTTCGTTGCCGCCAAATTGAACTTGAGGATATCACAGCAAAGCAAAAGTTCAATATCCAAGAAACAAAGCGGCCACAGATTTCGCATGACAGAGATAATCCGGAGCAAGCCGACGACAACCTCACGACTCTAGCCTCGGCGAATTACGCCAAGCCAGAGGGAATCCAGCACGGGGAAGGCGGTCTGAGCGGAATTGCCTTTCGTGTGGCTAGATTTGTTGGGATTGCCTTTCGCGCGACACCCTTGAGCTGGAATTTCCTTTGGTGTGATGGGATTCGCTGGGATTGCGTTTCGTGTGGCATCGTTGAGCTGAAATCGCGATTGGTGTGGGGATCCTGAGCTGGGAACGTCTTTCGTGTGGCTAGATTTGCTGGGATTGCCTTTCGTGTGGGTCTTTCAGCCACACAAAGCCCAATCCCAGCTCGGGAGGGGCGATTTGAGCCGAAAATCCCCTCTTGCAGAAAGTTGGTTTTCGGAACGGCCTTCCATTCCGGTGCCCTATAATCGTACGGTGACATAGCCATCCGCCAGAGTGCTTCGGTG
>CADAAU010000030.1 GCA_902786015.1 uncultured Coriobacteriaceae bacterium | reverse complement strand
CCCCATTTCGCTGCCCTACAGAGAGTTCTACGGTCAGACGTCCAGCTCAGAGTAGGTGCAGCTCAAGGTATTACCAACTTTCTGCAAGAGGGGATTTTCCTAAAAAATCGTACAATTGAGCCATAACTAGCCACAAACATGAGTGATAGTATAAAGAATTATATTCTGGCTGCGAAACGATAACAGCACCATACTCAAAAGACGGAAAATCTGATGCTGAGAGGTGCATAGCGATTTTTTGAGGTCAAATCGCGTGCCGTCTAACCTCGCATGGGCTTGACGGCACGCGACCAAAGGGAACTACCCGTTGACGCAGCCGTATTTTCCAAGGTAGGTAAGTTCGCCAATACCTTCCAACCGCTTGAGCTCCGCATCGGTAAAGCCGTTCTCGTGCGTGAGCTCGATTACGTAGTGGTACGCACCGAGTGCCGAGCCTTCGGGCCGGTCGTGCACGCATACGAGTTTGGTTTTGTCCTCGCACGCCTTGGCGAGCACGTTCGGCAGCTCGTCGGCTGAGATGTCGGCCACAAAGACGGCGTGGTCATATCCTTCTTGCGCATTCGCCTTCTGTGAGATTACGTAAAAGCGGGTCTTGTTTGCCTCGGACTGTGACACGTTCTCTTGCAGGACCTTGAGTTTATAGAGGTCGGCCGCGCCGGGTGCTGCAATCGCGACTGCCGACGTATCGTTTCCCTTGGCAACGTCTTGCGCCGCGGCTGCGGTGCTTGCGGCCTCGACGCGCTTAGCGTCTGGCAGGTTCTTGTCGAGCCAGTCGGAGCTCTGGGCAAGTCCTTGCTTGTGTGAGTACACGGTCTTGACTTGCGAGAGATCCGTATCGGGCAGCCCCATGAGGGTTTGTCGAATGGGGAGTACCACCTCGCCCACCACATGAACGTCCTTTGCCTTGAGCAAGGCATCTATGTAGTCCGTTACGGGGCCGCCGAGCGTGTTCTCCTGTGGAATGACGGCATAGGTCGCCGTTCCATCTTCAACGCGTTTGAGCGCCTCTTCGACGTTCTCTTGCGGAAGGAGCTCGTCGTTGTCGCCAAAGAAGAGCTTTGCCGCCTCCTCGGTATACGTGCCGGCGGGACCGAGATACGAGACCGAAGTGACGTCGACGATCTCGGCGGTTGGCTCGGGAGCCTGTGTCGCTGTCGGCGCCGTGCTGGCTTGCGACCCGGTGGTGTTGCTCTGGCCTTGGGAACAAGCGGTCATGGATGCGCCGAGTGCGAGGGCCAGCATGCCGGCCACGAGGGGACGTGCGATCGGGTTACTTGTCTTGGTGTGCGTCATGTTTTGCGTCCTTCCATGCAGAGCGATTGCATGCCCATGATAGAACAAGTGAGGAGTGTGTAGCCATTGCGAGAAGCAATACTAGGTAGTAAAATCTAGCTAGATACTTTAGCACTTGTTAGGGGATGGTGCAGTATGCCCGCACAGACACTTCAACAGCTTAACGTGCGCCTTGACGCCAATGTCAAACGGATGGCTGAGGACGTCCTTTCCTTCGTGGGGTCATCTGCCACGGAGATCATACGAGCTCTGTACGAGAAGATTGCCTGTGGTGCAGCTGATTACACTGAAGTGATGGCCGTGCTCAGTCCCAAAGAGGATTCAAACGCGGCCGATGGATCTCTTGTATGCGAAGGGTGGTCGATTGCGGAGGAGTTCTACCGCTCGATTGGATGCGACTCGTCAAGCTTGCCCATAGAGGCGCGGCCGTGGAAAGATACCTACGAGGAAGCCATGTCTGAGCACTTTCGCGAGAAGGGCGTCCTGCAGTGAACATGAGCGGAAAGCGGATACTCATAGACACGTGCGTGTGGGTTGACAACTATTGTGCTAACCACGTGGCGGGAGCTGATGCCAGACAATTTATACAGGCGGCGTTCTCCCAAGACGCCGTCCTCCTTTATGCGGTCCACGCGACTAAGGACGTGCTTTACGTGCTGGAGAGCGAGTTCAAGCGTGCGGCCCGGCGAGAGTTTGGGTCCGTGGACGCACGCGCGGCGCAAGCCGCAAAGAAGGCGGCTTATGGGTGCATGTGCAACATGTGCGATTTGGGGGAGGCGGTAGGTGCGGACGTCTCGGATGTCTGGCTGGCCAACAAATACCTGCGCATTCATCAGGACTTCGAGGATAACCTTGTCCTTGCGGCCTGCAGGCGCGCCAAGGTGGACTACTTGGTAACTAACGATCGCGACCTCATCTCCCACGCAGACGTCGTTGCAAAGACGCCGCGGCAGATGCTCGATATCATGAGCCTGTGATTGGCACTGGTTAAATTTGGCACCTCCATTAGTTTGTCTGAGAATGCCGCAACCATAGGCGCGGCATTCTCAGACAACCTGCTACTAGCGGCGCTTGCGTCCTCCAGCAAGGACGGCCATGGCACCCACGCTGGCCGCGGCGGCCGCGGCCGCAAACGTTGAGGGGTCACCGGTCTTGGCAAGCGTAGTTGACTCGCGTGTCGTAACTGGCGAGGTCGCTGTGGTCTGCGAGGATGTAGTGTTCGACGGCGATGTGGTCCTCGACGGTGATGCGGGGTTGCTAGCCTGTCTCCACTGCGCGTACAACGTTCCATCGAACGACGCAATTATGGATTGCTCGTCTGTGTAGGCCTGACCCGAGCCGTCGGGCTCCAAGTTCCATCCAACAAAGCTGTAACCCGAACGCTTGAAGACGTTCTTCGAGAGTTTGACGGTCGCGCCCTTCTTGACGGACATCGGCTCCATGGTTCCCGTTCCGCCATTGGCATCGAACTCGATGATGATGGTATCGGCTTCGGAGTCGTCTGTGGAGTCGGCAACTGTGAACTTGGTCGTGGCGGTCCCGTCGTCAAACTTCGCGGTTAGCTCGTGCGTACCGACTGCGAGTGTGTTGAGGTAAGACGGCGCGAGTGTCACAACAACGCTGCCCTTCTCCGCAGAGTAGTCGGTATCCCTCGTGAGCTCCTTTCCATCTACGGAGGCAGAGACGAAGTGGTCGAAGGTGGCGTCTGCCTCTCCCTCGTCGGAGTGCTTGAACGTGATGGAGAGACCGACCTCGTCGCCCTTGGTCCAAGTGAAGCCGGCACCCTTGGTGACGGTATAGGACACCTCTGTGGGATCGGGTTTGGGATCAGGTTTGGGATCAGGTTTGGGGTCGGTATTCTTGGTTATCGCTACCGTAACGCAGGCAGCCTCACTGTCTAAGTGGTTCTCGTCACCCACAACCTTATACCATACATAATAAGAACCAGCATCAGTGCCTGCAGGAACAGCCGTACCAAAGAGCTTCTGGTCCGGTGCGGTGGTCGCGTCCTTGCCAAGAGCGTAGTACATCGTGCCGCCCGTGGCCGTTCCTTCGGTGACCAGAGCTTGAGCGGACCCGGTATACACGAGCCCTTCCTTTGCCTTTGGGGCAAGTGTTACCTGTGCGGCCGCCTTCGAGACAGTCAGAACGCCATCTTGCGTGGTGATATCGTAGTTGGCCGTCACGTCCGCGCGATTTTCGTCCTGAATGGTCATCGAACTCAGCTTAATCGATCCGCTGCTTGTGACGCTCTTGGTGTCTGCCGTCAGGGTAACCGACGCAACGGCATGACCTCCGACAAGGGAACCCGTGATGATTGCGACGTCAGTCGGGGTGGAGCTAATCGTGCCGCCTAGCCCCACCGTCTGTTCTTTTGCCTTAAGGGTAATCGGCCTCCTGGCTATATCTGCCTTCGTCGAGGTCTGCTGACCGGTCTCGGCCAGCATGTAGTTGGAAGCGCTCACACCGCCAAGGGTAATGTTGCTGATTGAGACGGTCTTCTCCGCTCCGGCATTGGCGTCCGCATACGTACCGACAGCCGAGGCAATTACGAGCTCGTCACCGGCTACCACACCCTTGAACTTGGCGTCCGTGGTGTCCAGCCTGGCGGTCGTATCGCCGTCGTACGGCTTGCTGGGGGACGTAATCCCGCTGACGGTCACCGGCTTCGGGTCGACCACGAACGTTGCCTGAGCAGTACCGGTGTAATTGCCCTTCCCCGTAACTTGAACGACATAGGTTCCCGCATCCTTTACAGTTTTGGTTTCCTCGTCATCCCTCAAATAAGTGATGGTATAGTCCGTATCTTTTTCCAGTGTTGTCTCGCCTGTCTCGACAGTAACCGAAGGAGTCTTGTCCGTTCCGTCGTAGGTCGCGCTGGAGGGGGTGACCGTGACCTCGGCGCTCGTAATCGGCTCTTTGAAGATCACAGCGCTTCCATTGTCGTTAAGAGAGCCGACCAAGGTGTTGTCTTTGCTGCTAAAGAACCTGCTGGCATCTCCTGCGTTTAAAACGTAACCCTCTCCCTCAGCTATTGTCCCGCTGTCTTTAGGCAAACCTGCATCAACGTACAGCACGGCGTCTGCGCCCAGCGAATCGATCACCTTGATACTTTTGACTGTGGTGGTGATATATATGTCGGGTGAGGATCCGCCTTCCCCAACACTATTGCCGTGTACCTTTGGAGAGCCGCTTACCTTGAACTGAACCGGCGAATTTGCGTCATACGCTATCAGCGCTCCTCCGCCACTTCTCGTGGCAGAATTGCCCGTGATCTCGCCACCAGTCATGGTAAAGCCCGGCCCCGAACTCAGCGCAAAGACACCTCCACCAGACCAAGCTTTGTTGCCGGCGATGTTGCCACCGGCGATGAGCACTTCGCAGACTTGGCCGACGAAGATTCCGCCACCTTGCCCGTATTCATTTGTTGCCTCATTGTTAACAATGCTTCCGTCGTACATGGTGAAACTGCCGTTCCAACAGTAGACGCCGCCTCCACCAAATCTATCCTCGCATGTGTTTTTGGTTATCGTGCCGCCGTTCATGGTGAAGGAACACTGCTGCTGGTTAGCATCGCAACAGACGCCGCCACCGTAGCTTCCCGTATTTTCGGTTATCGTGCCGCCGTTCATGGTGAGGTTGCCGCCGTTTCCGATTCTAATGCCGCTCTGTGTTCCCCCCGTGATTTGGCCGCCGCCCGTCGTGTCGTTGAGCGTCAGGGAGGCATTCGCAATCATGACGACAGGCTTCTTCTTGCCCTCTTGCACGTTCAAGGCAATCTTATAGCCTTTTAGGTCAAGCGTAACGTTCACGTCACCTTGGCCGTCTCTGCCGATGTCAATCGGATCGCCAAGCACGATGTTGCTATCAAGGTAGTAGTTTCCAGCCCCGAGCAAATATGCTCCAGATTGCGAAGCGGGCGGATCGGGCGTCCATTCGGCATCACCCTTCATGAGCGTCGTACCGTCCATCCAAATTCTTATGGCCTGTTCCCCTTCTGCGTAGGCGGGGGCCATCATCAACAAAAGCCCGGCACACGCCCCGACTAGGGCGAGCGCTAGGGTGAGAAGCTTCCTGCAATACATGGTGCATACTTCCAACGCTATATTGGTCAATTGCACCAATAATATCATCATCTAGCATTTGGCGGCATAAGAAAGAGGCACAGCTCGACTATGCAGAGATGTAGCCAAGCTTAATGAAATTACACGTCGCGTGAAGGGCTGAGACTCCTTCGCGCGACGTGACACCTATCATCCTTTTGGCGTAGGGGCCTCGTCCCAGGCGGGACAAGGCCTCAGACGGAATTCGTTGCGTGTGACTGACGTGATGCCTAGTCGTCGATTTCGACGTCGTGGTGGTGAATCGCTTCGTTGTGGTGGTGGAGCACTTTGCCGGTGATTGCGTCAATGCCGTAGCTGTACTCGACGCCGCCCGACTTAAACTCAACATCGTAGTGGGTAGTACCGGCGTGGTTGTCGAGCTCAATATCGACGTCGTAAGCGTCGCGCACGGAGATGCCGGCATCCTTAAGAGCTGCCTTCTTGGCCGCGTCGAAGCTGATGTAGGCGCTTTGTGACTTCGGGGCGCTGTCGTGTGTGGCCTTCGGAGTCGTCTGTGCGTGTGCCATCCCTGTGAATCCGAGTGTCATTGCGAGTGCGATTGCCGATGCGGTGCTGATGATTGCCTTGTGAAACATTCCTTGCTCCTTTTGCCTCTTTTGTTCTGATTCTTGTTTATTGATACGTGGGGAAAGATGTCGCGTCCCATCCTTGTTTGTCACGACTCTATAACCTTTGCCGATACTGGCGTTTGTGGGCCGACGCTCAATGCTTAGAATGGTGACGTACCAACTGGAATGCACGCGGAGGAGAGGCGCATGAATAAGGCGGCCACGTTACGGTTTTGCAAGAAAACACTCGCTTGGGCATCGTCGGCGCTTTTGGCGGGAGCCTTGTTTATGCCTGCACCGGCGTTAGGCATTGTAAGTGTGGATGATACCGAGCTTGCGCAGGGCGAGAATTCGGTTGGCGGGGGTACGGCGACACTTTGGGACGCCGCGCTCGATATGATGGGAGTCACGGCAAATACATTGTACACCGACGAAGACCTACAGATCGGCTTCGAGGGCGGTAACGACATCGGGAACGTCGAGGTCGCGGGATCGGCTGAGGTTGCAATGAACTTTAGCGGCAGCAACGAGGTCGAGGAGGTCCACGCCCACGACAACGCAAACGTAACGATTAACGCCAACGGCAACAACGAGTTCGAAGAGGTTGAGGCACACGACCGCTCAAACGTTACGATTAACGTGACGGGGGAGAACGACTTTGAGGAAATCTCGGGCAATGATGATGCCAACGTTACGGTGCGTGGAACGAGCTGCCAAAAGAAAGATGTCGTGAACCTGGGGGAGGGCGAGGAGGACTCGAACCTCGGAACCGAACGCGGCGCGCTGACGATTGACCACGTAACGTTGAACCTCAATGCCGAAACGACGACCGTAGGTTCCGATAAGGGTGACGTCGTGATTGATACGTCCAAGATTGCAAATACGGAAGATGGCCAAAACACCCTTATGAATGCGGGTGGCAAACTGCTGATTCGCGAGTCGGTGTTCGACATTGCCGGAACGGTGCATTCGAGCGGCGACATGACCATCGATCACTCTGACGTAAAGGTCGTAAAGCCCGACGAGAAGTATGGGGATTCGAGTCCGTATCGTGTATGGTCCGAATCGGGCATCGAGCTTATTAACGAGAAGAACGGCGAGGTCAAGGACGGCAAGCTGGGTGACAAGGACGTGCGCTATGTTGACACGGACGACGGTGAGGACGTTGACCTCAAGGCCGACGGCGAGCCCGCATACTATCGCTGCAAGGGTGACAACGACACCGACACTGACACCGACGATGAGGCCACGAAGGACGACAGCCTAAAGAAGACGGCGTTGCCGGCCACGGGTGACGGGCAAGGAACTGGCTTTGTTGCACTCGCCCTTGTTGGCGGCGCTGCCCTGTACGCGAGCCGCAAGTTCCGCGGCGAGTCGGCGTAGGGCGCGTCGAGGGGAAGCAATGAGCGCAACGTTTGCCGATTCGCTAAAGTCGCTCCGAAAGGCACGTGGCCTAACGCAGCAGCAACTCGCAATGAAGCTCTTTGTCGACCGCTCCACCGTCGCGCGTTGGGAGTCGGGAGACCGTGTGCCCGACCTTGCGCTTGTGCCCCGCATCGCCGAATGCCTGCACGTGGACGTTGCCCGGCTGCTCGATGTTGAACAGATGAACGAGCCTCTGCGGATTCTTGTGGTGGACGACGAGCGCGTCGCGCAATTGGGTGCGGTTGCCGCAATCGAGGAGGTGCTGCCACAAGCCATGTGCGCGGGCTTTGGGCGGCCGTCGGAGGCACTCGCCTATGTGCAGGCGCATCCCGTTGCCATCGCCTTTCTGGACATCGAGTTGGGGCGCACAAGCGGACTCGACCTTTGCCGCGAGTTGCTTGAGCTGAGTCCGTGCGTCAATGTGGTGTTCCTGACCGCGTATCGAGAATACTCCTTTGACGCATGGGAGTCTGGCGCGTGTGGGTTCCTGCTCAAGCCGGTTACGCCCGATGCCATACGGACGCAACTCATGCGGTTGCGCTATCCTGTAGCGGGATTGCTCGAAGCGGAAGCGCCGAAAGCCGATGACAACCAACGGGCGGGATTGAGCTAGATGGCCGAATGGGTCCACTACTTTAACTACGCTGCGGCTGCGGGCGGGCTTATGGCGGCCCTTTTGGGCCTGCTCCTCACGCTGTCGATGCCGTACATAGAGGATTGGGAACGCACGTATTTCCGATCGATGTTTGTGTCGCTTTTGGTCTACATCGCCAGTGACCTCGTCGGACAGACGTCGCAATACTTTTTGGACCCCGACTTCATATGGCTATCGCGGGCGGGCGTGTTTTTGGAGCTGTTCTTTTCGATGGCGATCGTACCGCTGTTTACTGCGTATTTGCTGAGGTGCGCGAACGAGGATTGGCACGACAACGCCCTGCTTCGTGGGGCGCTCGCGTTGTGGGCGGCATACGTCGCGATACTCGTCGCGGCCCAGTTCGACGATGCCGTGTACTACTTTTCGGCCGCGGAGAAGTGCGTGTTGCCGGGACCATTCTTTCCGGCTCTTATCGTTGTGCCCGTACTGCTCATGGTACTCAATCTGGTTGCGTTCATACGCAGGCGTGCCGCGCTCACGCGACGTCAGCGAGCGGCATTTGCGATCTGCACCGTCGTCCCTCTTGCCTGCGTGTTTTTGCAGGCGGTGTTCTTTGGGTTGAGCGTGCTCGTCGTTGGCACGAGCTTGTCGGCCCTCTTTATGTTGAGCCTCATCGCATCCGACCAGACGGCCGCCCATGTTCGACAACTCGAAGAGGCATCCAGGCAACGGGCGCGGGTTATGACTCTGCAGATGCGCCCACACTTTATATATAACGTCATGTCGAGCATCTACTATCTGTGTGCCCAGGACCCCAATCGCGCGCAGCAGGTTACGCTTGACTTTACGAACTACCTTCGCACGAATTTTACCGCCGTGGCTCAGGAGGGCGAGGTTCCCTTTATAAAGGAGCTCGAGCATGCGCGCGCCTATCTTAACGTCGAGCGCGCGAGACTCGAGGACGGGCTTTGCGTGGAGGTCGACTGCCCATGCACCGCGTTTCGCCTGCCACCTCTTACGCTTCAGCCCTTGGTTGAGAATGCCATAAAGCATGGGGCAGATCCCGAACTGCCGCCGTTGTATGTCCGGGTTGCCACGCGCGAGGAGCCCGGGTTCTGGGTGGCGTCGGTGGAGGACACCGGCCCCGGCTTCGATGGTGACACCGCGACGTTTGATTCCGCGTCCGCGCTTGCCAACATCCGCGAGCGGCTGGAGGCGTGCGGCTCCGAACTCGTCATCACCGCGCGCGAGGGCGGCGGAACCGTGGCCACCATTCGCGTGCCTATCCAAGAGTGCGTATCGGGCGAGCGTTGATTCTCGCGCGTGCTGTGCCCCCTTTGCCTGCCGTATCTGCCCGGCACCCATGCCAATTCCGGCCCAGCGCGGGGTTTTCGAGTATATTTACCTTGGGGCATAAGAAAAGCTCATATTAGGCATCACGAAAGGTCGGTGGTCGCATTGAGTCAGGAACAGCGTTCGCTTTTGATGCGTGGAGCGGGGGCGTTTGCCGCCGCGCTCGCAGTGTTGCTTTTGTTGGGAACGTTCTTTGACTATCAGGTCGCGCAGGCCATCTACGCGCCAAACAACCCCCTCGTCATCTTTGTCTCGACACTGGGGCTCTTTCCGATGTGCTATACCGCCTGCTTTCTTTTGGGTGTGCTCGTTCAGCGCTCCCTTGCCAGCCAGAAGTCGCAGCTGCTGCGCGTTGTGGGCGCCGTTGTGTGCGCGGCGCTCGCGGCGCTCTTTGGTGCCCTCATCACGAGGGCGGTTCTCTCTAAGCTCGAGGGCTTTGGCGGGATGCTTGGGTTTGAGCCTCCCATGGCCGTGCGCATGGGCGTCGGTGTCGTCATCGGCGGCATTCTCTGTGCGTTGGGCTTCCGCGCCGGCAAGGCAAACGATGCCGAGGATCTAGCGCGCCGCGTACTCGTGGTGATTGTGGTGCTGGCTGCTTCGTTCGCGGTGGTCGAGGTCGTGAAGGTCTTTATGGCGCGCCCGCGTCCCCGTCTGCTGTTTGCGGGATACGAGGGCATCGAGTTCTGTCCTTGGTACAAAAAGTGCGCCGATGCCTCTGACTTCATGGCCAAATACGGCATCGAGAAGGACGCCTTCAAGTCGTTCCCCAGCGGCCACTCGCTGCAGGCAGCTTCCCTCATCACCGCGCTCTATGGCCTGAGCCTTGTCTTCCCCCGCCTCCAGCAGAAGGCGGGACTCATCCTTTCGATCGGAGTCGTCTTTGCCCTGATCGTTATGGGCTGCCGAATGATCTTGGGCGCGCACTTCTTGAGCGACGTCAGCGTGGGGGCGCTCGTGAGTGTGGTCGCGTTTATTGCCCTTATGGCGATGCAAAAACCCAAGCAGCAGGCGTAACGGTTTGTGAGGCAATGCTCGGGCAATGGGGTGTCCCCATTGCCTGACGCGGGGTGGTGCAAACGTGGGCAAACAGACCATTTTGCGCATTCAGGTGGCTAGGAAGCGTATCATGTTATGGCGTTTGGCAAAGACTGCAACGATGAAAGACGCCCCGATGAACGTTTACGATTTTGACGGTACGATATACGACACCGATTGTTCCATTAGTTTTGGCTTTTGGTGCATGAATCGCCACCCGAAGCTCTGGTTCACCTTTTTACCCCGCGCTCTGAAGAGCTACGTTCTTTTTAAATTAAAGAAGATTCCCAACTATCGCCTACAGCGGGAGATGTTTCGTTACCTTTCGCTCGTCGACGACTTTGACGAGCAGATCGAACGATATTGGGACAAGCACGAGCATAGAATCTCCTCGTGGTATCTGGCGCAACAGAAGCCTGACGACCTCATCATCAGCGCGTCTCCCATCTGCATCATCGAACCCATTGCCCGTAGGCTCGGCGTGAGGGCCGTGGGCACGGACTACAATCGCGAGCTGGGCGTTTTTCTAAATAACCTAATGTACGCCAAGGAGAAAGCCCGCTACTTATTTGACCACGGGTTCCCAAAGATCGAGAACTTCTACTCCGATTCGCTGGCCGACACGCCCCTTGCTCTTTGTGCAGAAAAAGCTTACTTCGTGACCGACCACGCCTCAAAGGTGGTGGACTGGCCTGAGCTCGACGAAGAGACAAAGGCGGAGGTAAAAGAAAAGATCGATACCGGTTGGAATGTCCACCTAACAAAGTAGGCAATCATGTATGTAATTGTTTACGACTTTGGAACGAGCAGTGTTAAGACCTGCCTTTTTCGCGTCGATTCGGAAGTCAACATAGTGGCGCACGCGGCCGCGTCATATGGGCTTTACATCTTGGACAACGGAGGCGCCGAACAGGACGTCGAGGAATGGTGGCAAGCCATATGCTCCACTACAAGGCGGCTCTTTTTGCAGACGGACGTGCGGCCCGAAGACGTGGGCGGTATGGCCTTCTGCACTCAGATGCAGAGCGTGGTCCTTGTAGACGAGGAGGGCCATGCCCTTAGGCGGCCCATGAGCTTTATAGATCGGCGTGGAGTCAAAGAGTTCAACGACTGCATGGGAAAGGGGCTCATTAAGGTTTCCGGGTGCAGCCTGTATAAGCTGTTGCGGAACGTGAGGGTCAACTGCGCCGGACCTGTGAGCGTGCGGGATCCGGTTTGGAGATACAAATGGGTCGAGCGAAACGAGCCGGAAGTGTTTCGCAAGGTCTACAAGTGGCTTGACGTGAGCGAATACCTGGTGTCTCGCTGTACTGGCAAGATCATCCGCACAGCCGACACGGCCTTTGCCACGTTTCTCTACGACACCCGGAAGGGCAGGGAGGGGTGGAACAAGGGCCTCCTCAAGATGTATGGCATTCGACCAGAGCATCTGCCGCCTATCATAGATTGCACCGATTTGGTTGGTGGTTTGACTGACGAGGCAGCGCGCGACCTAGGGCTCAAGGCGGGTACGCCCGTCTTTGCCGGCGGAGGCGATGCCACGTTCGTAAACATCGGTGCGGGTTGCACGAGGCCGGGCGACACGCACATTTACGTTGGGACCTCGGGGTGGGTGTCGACGTTCATGGACTATCAGGCGGTGGATATATTTGCCCTGATTACGGGCGCGCTTTCGGCCAAGCCTGGTTATTTTAACTACTACGCCGAGCTGGGCACTGCTGGAAAATGCTTCGACTGGGTCATGAACCACCTTGCCCTTGACGAGATAGGCGTATATCTAGAGAAGACGCCGGTAACCGATGACGTCGAGAACACGTATACGAGCCTCTACGACTATCTTTCTGATGAGGTCAGCAAGGTGCCCCCTGGTGCGGACGGAGTGATTTTTACACCATGGCTCCAGGGCAACCGTTGCCCGTTCGAAGACTCCAAGGCAGGGGGCATGTTCTTTAATCTGAGGCTCGATACCGGAAAGCGGGACATGATCCGCGCCGTTCTTGAAGGCATTTGCTATCACTTGCGGTGGATGCTCGAGTGCGAAGCGGCCAAGGTAAAGACGTCCGATCCCGTGCGGTTCGTCGGAGGCGGTGCGTTGTCGTCGGTAACGTGTCAGATGCTGGCAGACATCACGGGCCGTACAGTCGAGACCGTGAACAACGCGCAACAAGTTGGGGCAGTCGGGACCGCGTTGGTGGTTGCGGCGGGAATCCGGAAGGTCGACGTGCTCGATCTTGCGCGGCGGCTCGTGAAGGTCAGTCATACCTATCGGCCCAATCCGGCCAACAAGGACGTGTACGAGCGAAACTACCGAGTCTTCCGAAAGCTCTACAAGGCGAATGCCGCCAGCTTCCACGTCTTGAACTCGTAGCGGCGCGATGGTAAGAGTAATGGCCGCTAGGGTCTAGCCTGGTATTCCGTTTCGTGTGGCGAAGAAACCCACATGAAAGCCAATCCCAGCTCAGGCAAGGGGTCCCCGAGCCGGAATCCGGATTGGCATGATGTAAAGAGCGCCTCTTGTCGCCTGACGTTCTTTCCGCCGTCGCTTAAACGGTGATCTCCACGCGGTTGCCCTCGGCGTCAAGCACGCAGCTCTCGTAGTAGCCATCTCCGGTGGTGCGCGGCCCGCTCAGGCAGCGAAATCCGTCGGCGACAAGGCGCGCCGTGAGCGCATCGACGTCCTCTTTCGACCCGACCGATACGGCAACGTGGCCATATCCGTCATGGGGTCGGTCATCCTCGTTGGGCCGCTGCGTCCCATCCCACATGAGCTCTAGCCTCGCTCCGCCGTCCGGGAACGTGAGGAAGTACGAGTGGAAGCCAGCGGCGTTCACGTACTCTTCTCCTGCTTTCGCATCGAAGTAGGCCTCCCACCAACTTTTCGCTCGCTCCAAATCGTACACCCACAGCGCCACGTGTTCCACACGCATACCGCACCTCGCTTTCCTCACGACCTGACGATCCCGTGCCCATTCTCGCAGAGACGGACACCCCGTGCTTTGCTCGCAGCGACAGACATTATCGCAAGAGCATAAATGCGCGGCCAACAGTCGCCAAGGTATCCATGGACGGCCAGAGACTCACGGTGACGGGCCCCTTTTTTTGGCGAACGAATCGGGTTCGTCTGTACCATGGTCGGCGTTGCGTGCTCGTCGTGTCTCTGCCTGCCGACGTTGCGTGGACATTGCTAGGAGTTGTCTGCAGATTGGCGGCAAATGGATGCGCTCGTATACCATGCTCCGTCCAAATAGCGGCGGGAGACTCGTGGTTTTACTTCGGACGAGGCCTCTTGCATGCGCGAAACGCTTGTTTCTTGTCCGGTGTGCATTCAACGGGGTGCCACTCGTCAGCCTTGTGGACATCTCTCCAATAATTAGTGCACACCAAAAACTAGTCGACTGCCACTCAACTGGGAATATATGAATTGGAACAAGTTTGGTGTACAGTATGTAAAATACACAGTGTACACCAAGAGTTTTCAAGCAGTATCTCAACTGGTAATATACGAAATCGAACCAGTTTGGTGTACACTAATCTCTAAGTGCCCGGATTACAGCAGGTAGTAATAAATCGCACAGAAGTGCAGGAATGTGCCAATAAGGCAAAAGACGTGAAACACGCTGTGCATGTATGGCCTGTTTTTGCCCAGCCCATAGAGGACCGACCCAATGGTGTAGGCAACGCCGCCCGTAACTACAAGCGCTGCACAGGCAAGCCCCGCCGATGCGATCGTGGAAGGAAGCCCGGCCAAAAACGACCAGCCGCTCACTAGGTGGCATGCTACTTGCGCTTTTGAGTATCTGTCAACATCGATAACTGAAAAGGTGATACCCAGAACTGTAAAGACTGCCACAATTCCAAATAGCGTCCATCCCAGAGGCCCGCCTACGCCGAGTAGCGCCGCTGGAACATAGGTACCAAACACCAAGAGGTACACATTGCAGTGGTCAATGACACGAAGCACGCGTTTGCCTAGGCATGTGGGTGGGAGCATGTGGTACATGCATGACACGGCGTATAGCAGGATCATGGATACGCCAAATACCCATGCGCAGGCAACCGAAATCGCATCATGAGCCTTGTTTACCATAAGGACGAGGGCTGCCGTGCTTAGTAGGGCACCAATTCCATGCGTGGTGGCGTTTATGAGCTCTTCGCCAACGCTGTAGCTTGGAACAGATACTCTAGACATCGCGTACTCCATTACACTCACCCCAACTCATACACCGACACACTATGTTGATAACAATAATACCACAACTAGAGTTGAATACTAGATATAATGATAAGTAGAATAAGTAAAGGTGGTATGTAGCAGAGTGATTGGAGCACGTGGATGGATGATTCTGAGAATCACAATGGAATTGAGGGTCCGTGCCTCTATGAGGCGCGAACGCTACCACGATGGGACGACTTGCCTGATTTTGGGCTATATATGGACCAGGTTATCTCGCTTATGGAGCGCTACCTAGGGCCACCGGTGGGGCCGGGCGAGCGTGGTCTTACGGCATCGATGGTCAACAACTACGTAAAGATGGGTGTCGTACCTCCTCCGCAAAAGAAGAAGTACGGACGCCCTCACCTTGCCTGTCTTATTGTGGTGTGTGCGCTCAAGGCTGTGCTTCCGCTAGAGATTGTTCGACAGATATTGTCCGTCAGGCTTGCACAGAACACGTTGGAGGAGGCTTACGGAGAGTTTTGCACCTATTTTGAGAAGGCCGAGCTCTCGGCGGCCGAACTTGTGGGCTCGCTCGACACGACGTCCGAGCTACAGAAAGCAATCGTCGTTTCGGCACTCAATGCCCAAGCGCAGCGCAATGTTGCCCTCGCATGCTTTCTGCGTATGTAGCGATGGAGGCGAAGCGATGGGGATACTCCCTATCGCTTGATGTTATTGGCGCAGTATTTCCCCGGGGGAGTTCTGCGCCAAACACTTTCTGTGGCGTGCGAGTCTTGACCATGGGCGGCGTAGGCACCTATTATGGATGCTAACGGTGATAGCAAGGAGACGCTATGGCAACAGCTACCGCACAGCTAAACGTACGCATAGACAGAGAGCTCAAGGCGCGGGGAGACGCTACCCTGAGTCTTGCGGGGAGTTCGCCAGCCAAGATTATCCGCCAGCTTTGGGAATGCCTCGCCTCGGGCGGCGATGCCTACGAACGCATAATGGAGGTGCTGTGCCCAGCCAATGATGTGGCACCTGCGGTCGATCCGCACCAGTGTGTTATGCGTTCGGCGAGTCTCTTTGGGGAGCTTGGGGCTTCGTTTGGCGAAGACCTGCCCGTGTTCGAGCCCGACCCGCGGCCAACATCGGAGATTCTCGAAGAGGTTGAGCGGGAACTTCTGGAGGAGAGGGGACTAGCGTGAGGGACATGCCGCTCATCATGGTCGATACCAACGTTTGGGTGGACCTCTATGTTCCGGGGCGTCCAAACCGCGAAGGCTCGCTTGCGTTCTTTGAGGAGGCAAGGCGCTCACAAGCTGAGCTCGTCTTTACGCTCGAGATTGCGCGGGCGGTCTTTCGTGTTGTGGCGTTCGAGGCGAAACGATGGGTGCGCCAGGGAAAAGGCGAGCTCAGCGAGGCAAACGCACGAGCCATTTCAGACCACGCATGGGACTTTGTCCAAGATATGCAGGAGTACGGTACCCCTGTGGGGTCGTCGACACCCGACCTGTGGATGGCATCCAAGCTGCGCGATGGGCATCCCGAAATCGAGGACAATCTTATTGTCGCGGCCTGCATGCGCCTTGGTACCGACTATCTGGTAACAAACGACGCCAAGCTCCTTCGCCGCGCCCCCGTGGCAGCCGTAGACCCCCAGATGATGACGCGTCTTTTACGGCTGCCCGCCTAAGCGGATGGGCAAGCGACGGGGATGTGGGCTTGTTGCTACGTCGGGGCTGCCTGTGCAACGGCAGCGACCGACCACGTGTCAAGGGAATACTACGCACGGATGGGCAGCCGCGGCGAACGGGCTCACCATGCGTGCTCGCCCGTCACCTGCTCGACCTCCCACATGTCGAACGCGCCGATGGGTGGAATATCGAGCATCTGGAGCTCCGGGTCCTCGAACTATATCGTACTTGTCTGTCTTCTCGCTGTGCCTGTTCGCGCCCACGAACGTGAGCCACTCTATGGTGGCTCCATCGAACTGAAACATTCGGAGGCGACTCGCCTCCTGTTCGTCCGATCCCGCCAACAGTTGTAGCTCCCTGCTGTTGGAGCGCATGTGTCGGGGTCGCGCCCTATGGTACACTCCGAGAATTCGGTGCCATAGTGCAGCGTCCTTGTTCGCTATTTTGGTATCATTGCCGTTATGCCCCATGGCATATTCCAGTCACACAACTTTGCGATTTCTGCGCGTCCACGAAGGAGCACGAGATGTCCCACGAGCACACGCCCCACGAGATCCAGCCAGTCCGGACCGGGCGCGAGCCCTCGGGGAGGGGCGTCTCGCGCAGGTCGTTCGTCCGCCTCGCGGTCGGCGCCCTCACGTCGCTTCCCGCCGTGGCGGGAGGCGTCCTCGTGGGCGCCCCCGCCGCCGCCATCGCCGAGGAGGCCGCGCGGGGCGAGGAGGGCCTCGAAGCCCTGGCCGACGCCATGAGCTCGGGCGTCATCACCGTCATGGCAGTGCGCTACGACGAGGTCTGCATCTCGGTCGTCGACGTCACCCGGGGCCGCAGGAGGGCGAGGCCCGTCGCGGGCGCCAGGGTCAAGATCACCTCGTACTACAACAAGAGGTCCATGGAGGTCACCACCAACAAGGACGGCCTCGTGGTGGCCAGGGTCGGCGACCTCGCCGAGGACGAGCCCAAGAAGGAGAGCATATGCACCTTCTCGGCCTACGTCGAGATGAGCGCCCCGGGCTACCGCGTCTTCAAGACGGGCCGCGCGACCCTCACCGGCGGCCGCGGCCTCGAGCTCGCCACGATGGAGCTCGAGGAGGGCGTGCCGTACCCCTCGCGCGTCACCTTCGCCGACTGGGACATCCTCTACACCAACCACGGCTTCTGCTCCGCCGCGTCGAACGACCTCAACCACAAGGTCCAGGTCGAGCTCGAGGGCGTGGCCGCCTGGCGCCAGCTCACCGTGAAGCTCATGGACAGCGAGGACCGCGTGTACGCGGAGGGCGCCGTGACGCCCACGAGCGGCCACGTGACCGTCTCGATGGCCCACAAGTACCTCCAGAGGAAGGACGGCAACCGCTATGCCCTCCCGATCGGCGGCGCGTTCCTCGTCAGGTTCTACCAGGACGGCGTGGAGTACTCGGTCCCCCTCAGCATCATAGTGTGCCCGCCCGGCGCCAAGGACGACGGCGGCCTCATCGAGGACACGATATACAAGCTCCAGCCCTTCGCCGACATCGCGAAGAACCTGGAGTTCAGGCTTCCCGACTGGATGGGCCCGTTCGCCGGGCACACCGTGCGCTTCTTCCCCAACCTCCAGCTCCCCATTTCCATCGCGATCAACCCGTCGGCGGGCCTCTACGGGGTCAGCGTCAACATCACGGGTTTCCTGGCTCACTTCAGGCGGAGCGAGGAGGAGAAGGAGAAGAACAAGGACAAGTGGACGACGTTCTACGGCCTCAAGACCCAGAACGGCAATCCGGACCCGGACGCGTGGAAGTACCACGGGACCGAGATCCACCTTCCGGATTTCAAATCCTGGGGCAGCTTGCCCAGGGCGTGGAGGGAGACGTACGCGGCGAACGCGAACAAGTACAACGACAAGTACAAGGAGATATGCGACCGCCTGGGGCTCAAGCCGTTGCCCGAGCCCGACGACAGCAACAGCCAGAACAACATCCAGAACGACAGCCAGAACAACAACGACAACGACATCCAGAACAACCAGGACGACGACCGCAACATCGGCCTGCTGGGCTCCCAGTCGGAGCGGGAGGGCCAGGCGCCGGCGGGCGGGGAGGGGCAATGGCTCGTCCCGATGGGCGAGGAGGAGCTCGCCGCGATGGAGGATGAGGGGGACTCGTACTGGGACAGGTGGTTCCAGCTGAGCTTCTGGGTCAACACGCTGTTCAGGTACGACTGGGGCCTCGACCTCTTCCAGGTCACCGGCAACTTCGCGGCGAACGTCAAGTTCGGGGCCGCATGGGTGTTCCCCTTCGTGGTACCGTTCCCCGTCCCCTTCCCCGCCTTCTTCAGCCTGGAGCTCAACTTCGACATCACGCTCGGTGCCGGGCTCTACGGCGTCACGCCCGAGTTCTTCAGCCTCTCCAAGTACACGTGGGACCCCAGCACGCAGACCATCAACCTGCTCTTCAACCCGAGCTTCACCGGAACGCTCGCCGCGGGCGTCAAGGGCTTCGCGAGCGTCGGCTTCTTCACGACCGTGGGGGCCTCGGTCAAGATCGGCTACAGCTTCTCGTCGAGGGTCGCCGACAACAAGAACCTCCCCGAGGCGGCGGTCGGCAAGAAATGGCACACGGTGGTCGGCCTCTTCTGGAAGGGGGGCATCTTCGCCCAGTGCTTCCTCATCTACGTGGAGTTCTCGTGGCCCATAAAGGCCGACCCCGCCTACATAGACAACTGGCGCGAGAAGGAGGGCGTGTCCGCCCAGGCGTCGGAGGAGCAGGCCGCCGCGGCGCAGATGATGGAGGACCTGCAGGCCATGAGCTTCGGCGAGCTCTACGACGACCCCAGGACCACGTCCGGCGTCGTCCCCGAGGACGCGCTCGGCGAGCTCGTGGAGTTCGAGGGCAACTACGACTACCGACCGCCCGCGGCCCAAGGCGCCGCGGCCCAGGGCGGGGGCCTGGCCGCCCAGGGCGAGGGCGACGCCGCCCAGGGCGGGGCCACGGGCGACGGGGCCATGAGGTACGAGACGTACGAGGCCGAGGACGGCTCGACCGTCACGGTCCCCGTGATGATGCTGAACATATACGACGCAGACCCCGAGCCCCAGAAGGGCGAGGCCGAGGGGCAGAGGAAGGAGGAGGGCGCCGACAAGGCGGCGGAGCAAAGGCCGGAGGGACAGGAGAAGGCGGAGGGCGCGGACCAGGCGGCCCAGCAGCAGCCGGCGGGGCAGCAGCCCGCGGAGGGCGCAGGCCAGGCCGCCGCTTTGCTTCATGGCGGTTTCCAGGCTGTCGGTCAGGCGCTGCTGGATGCCGGGGCGCACCACCAGGCGGTCCACCACCAGGTCGATCTGGTGCTTCTTCTGCTTGTCCAGGATCGGCGCGTCCTCCAGCTCGTACATTTCCCCGTCGATGCGGGCGCGGACAAAGCCGCTCTTCCGGGCGTCCTCCATCAGCTTCACGTGCTCGCCTTTCCGGGCGCG
>CADAAU010000029.1 GCA_902786015.1 uncultured Coriobacteriaceae bacterium | reverse complement strand
TGCCGATGAGGATGCCCGCGCCCTCGGCCCTGGCGGCCGCGTCGCCGTCGCGCTGCACGTGGCCGGTGCCGGTGAGGGTGATTGCGCCCGTCGTCTCGGACTTGTCGGGCTTGATCACGGGTTTGTCGGGCTTGACCTCAGGCTTGACCTCAGGCTTCGTCTCCGTCTTCTTCGCGAACTTCGCGGAGACGGTCACGTCTCGCGCGGACATCTTGAAGGACGTGCCGTCGATGGCACTGCCGTCCACCGTCACGGCCTCGAGCTCGTACCCGTCTGCGGGCGTGGCCGTCACGGTCACGGTCTCACCCTCGGCCGCGGTCTCCTTGTCCGCGCTCACGGTGCCACCGGTGGCCTGGGTGACGGCAATCTTGTAGGTCGCGGCGGGCTTGCCCTTCTCCGCAATGGTCGAGGTCACCTTCTGCGGCTCGGTGTCGTTGCACTTCGGTGCCGTTGGGGACGTCCGTGGAGAAGTTGCTGCCGTCGGTCGAGTAGTACATCTCGCCGCCGTCGGCCCTGCCGGGAGTCACGAGCGCCTGCGCCTTGCCGTTGTAGGTGGGGTTGGTGGCCGTCGGGGCTTTTGTAACGGTGGCCGCTCCTTTAGTTATTGTGAACTTCCAGTCATCATTCTCGACAGTACCCTCATTGAAGTGCGTACCGGCCGCCACGTTGAGCTTCACCGTATAGTCGCCGACTTCAACGGCGCTGTCTACCTTTGTGCCATCCTTGTAATACTCAACCGCAATTGCGCCCATTCCGGTCACAGTGCTTTTGGCGGTCGCCGATGCTGTTTTTGCCGTGCCGTCATAAACCAGGGATGTCGGCAGCGTTACATCAAAATCTGTCGCAGCCGGATCAGCCTTGATTATCAGCGTAATCCCCATCGTCCCGGTGCCTGTTTTTGCATCATCAGTACCGGGCGTGATCGTAGTTGTGTTGCCTTCCGCATACGCGGTCAGGCTCATGCCGGAAATCATCCCCAGCAGCATCGCCAATGTGAGAGCAATGCTCAAAATTCCCTTAGTTCTCATATTTGCACCTCTTTTATGTTGGTTACTTCACTTCAAGTATCAATTTAATATCCGCTCCGTTGAGCGGTTGGTTGTCCTTTACGGTATAGCAGTCGTAATGGAGCGTCGCGGGGTACTCGCCCGCCTCCAGCGCCCGGTTCAGGGTGATGCGGGTGAGCGCCTCGCCGGGGGAGAGCGCCTCGCCCGTCCAGAGGGTCTCGCCGCCTTCGTCCAGCGACAGGGTGAGGACGAAGTCGCAGGCGTTCTCCGGAGGGTTCTTGAGGTCCACGGCCTGCTCGGCCTTGCCCGCCGCGAAGTCCAGCTCCTCGTAGCCCGGTATGGCGATGCTCTCGCCGCTGCCGGGATTCGCCTCCGCGAACCGCTCCACCCTGTCGCCGCCCGCGCCGCAGGCGGTCAGCAGGAGCGCAAGGGCAAGGACGAGAAAGGCCGCAAGGATATTCGGTTTTCGGTTCATAAGTCTCACGACCTTTCTGTATCCCGCCCCCACCGAGCCGCACACCGCAGCTTGGCAGGATTAAGCTGCTATATTATTTTTTTGTGAGCTGGCTCTTAACATCAGTGCCATTTACGACAACAGATGTCAAATCATAAACGTCCCAATAACCAGCATCATTTATTGAATAGGTATTATCAGATTTATCAAGTGTAATAGTTCCATCAAAATCATCATTATTACCAAAACCAAATTTCACGATTAGTTTCTCACCATCCTGCACAGCGGTTTTTGCTACAACAGCACCACTAGCGCCGCCGCCTGAAGCACTATAATTACCATTGTCGTTAGCAATCGTTATCGAACAACTACTATTACTAATAAACGTATCGAAACTTACAACAGTAGTGCTGCCATTTTCAAATGCGTCCGCCAATGTTATTGCATCATCCTCCACCTTCGCCGTAAAGGTCACGGTGTCCTGATAGGTGCCTGCGGGCTTGGTGCTGTAGTCCTCCACGACGATGCCCATGGGCTTGGTCGTTGCGGTATTGGTAAGCTCTGTGAACTCCCACGAGGTGGTAGCCTCCGTGTCCGTGGACGCGGTTGCCAGCTTATAGCCGACCTTGTTCTCGCCGTTCACGAGCGCGAACTCGTCACCAGACGTTGCGGTGACGGCCAGCTTCTTGCCGCCCTCCAGCGAACCCGTGGCGCTGATGCCGTCCGTGGCGTTCCAGCCGCTGTTCGCTACGCTCAGCGTGGACGGGATGGTGAGGGTGTAGCTGGTGTCTCCGTCTGAGGCCAGCGCGGTCGCGCTCATCCCCGGCATCAGGCCAAGCGTCATCGCGCCAGCTAGGGCAAGGGACAGGATTCTCTTCTTGATCTTCATAAAATGTGTACCTCCGTCTTGTAGTTCTCGAATACAAGGAAACCGCCGAATCTGACAGGGTTTAGTAACCCCATCAAATCCGGCGGCTATCCGTCTCGAATGCGGCATGCGGTCCCAGGCGCCCCGCTGACGCAAGGCGCGAAAAGGGCGCGGCTATGCCCTACCGCTCTGCTCTGCTCTGCTCTGCTCTGCTCTGCTCTGCTCTGCTCTGCTCTGCTCTGCTCTGCTCTGCTCTGCTCTGCTCTGCTCTGCTCTGCTCTGCTCTGCTCTGCTCTGAGGAGCGTGACGCTATCCCGCATGTCCGTCAAGCCCCCTCCCATGGCATCTTGTCCCGCCCTAAGTGGGCGGCCATCCCTTCCGATCCGACACAATAAAAATAGCACGAGACCGCGCCCGTCCGGCGCATGACACCACAAGTGTCATCAGGTGTCATACCGAGACGCCCGCCACGGCCCGCGAGCGGCGAAGGACGCGCCCACAGGCGGCGAAGGGCTCGAACTCGTTCAACCACGCGGCGCAAAAGAGAGCGCCTCGGCCACGTGGTCCACGCCCGCGAGATGGGCGCCGTCAATCGCGGCACGGGCCCCTCCCACATCCCGTACCGCCGCGCCGGCGAAGCGCCACGCCCAAACCGTGGCGCTGGAAAATGCCGTCCACCAGGCCTTTCCCTGTGTTATGGGTTCCACACGCTGTTACGGCCGCCCGTAACGGGCACTGGTCCGGCAAGGGCGTTGGCCACGCGACGTGGCAGCCGACGCGCACCTGCCCCGCCGCCCGTCATCGGCACGTGGCCACGCGGCGTCCGTGGGGGCGCACGACGCGAACCTCCCGTCACGGACCGCCCGAGTTACGCTTTTCCCGTTATTTCCTACAAAACCGAAATTCGAAGCAACGCCGCGACGGGCACGCGGCCCGATGGCGGGGCACGCGTGCCACGTTACCCGTTACCGACACACCCCACGCAGCGTACGTGGGGGTTCACGTAACGAACCCCCACCTAGCTCGGGTCGCCGATAAGCGGTAACGGGTAACAGGGAGGCAAAACTGGCAGGCCAGAGGCCATGTTCGCGTGTTACCCGACCAAATGGGTGGCGTGGCGTCGGGTAACGCGGCGAGGCCCACCGCGTAGTCGGCGACGGACGCCGCGCGCAACGAGTAGAAGGCCTAGATGTCGGCCCCGTTGGACGCGATGACCCTGGCGTAGTACGCGAACGAGTCCTTGCGGCTTCGCGCGAGGGTGCCCGCGCCTCCGTCCTGCTTGTCAACGTACACGAAGCCGTAGCGCTTGCGCATCTCGCCGGAAGAGTTGGACACGATGTCGACGCACCCCCACCAGGTGTAGCCCATCACGTCCACGCCGTCTTCGATGGCCATCCGTAGCTGCTCCAGGTGGCTGCGCAGATAGTCGATGCGGTAGTCGTCGTGGATCGAGCCGTCGTCCTCCACGACGTCTGCGGCGCCCAGGCCGTTCTCCACGATCATGAGCGGCACTTGGTAGCGGTCGTACGCCTCGTTCAGGAACCATCGCAGACCTTTGGGGTCGACGGCCCAGCCCCACGCGCTCTTCTGCAGGTGGGGGTTATTGACGCCGCCGAAGAGGTTGCCGGTTGCGGGGTCGAGGTCGCGCGTGGAGGCCGCAGCACTGGAGTAGTAGGAGAAGGATATGAAGTCCACCTTGCCGGCTGCCAGCGTCGCGGCGTCCTCGTCCGAGACGTCGAGCCACACGCCCTCGTTGCGCCAGAAGGCGGGGGTCCAGGCGGGGTAGGCGCCGCGCACCTGCACGTCGCAGCAATACCAGTTGGCCCGGCGGTTTGCGGCCTGCGCCTCGAGCACGTCGTCGGGGTCGCAGGAATAGGGGTAGGTCGCCGCGCTCGCCACCATGCAACCCACCTTGTTGGCAGGGTCTATCTCGTGTGCTAGGGTGACTGCCTTGGCGCTGGCGATGAACTGGTTGTGCAGGGCTTCGTAGCGGCGTTGGGGGACGTCCCAGGCGACAGACTCGCCCACGGCCAGCGGCACGTCGTCGCCGTCGGGAAGGATGCCCAGGCTCATCACGTTGCCGAAGGCGCCCTCCACCAGGGCACAGTTGATCTCGTTGAAGGTGAGCCAGTAACGCACGAGGCCCCGATACTCGGTGAAGAGCGTCTTGCAGTAGCGCACGAAGAGGTCGACGAGGTCGCGGTTGGCCCAGCCGCCGCGCCGGGCGAGCGCATAGGGCAGCTCGTAGTGGCTAATGGTCACCATGGGCTCGATGCCGCGCTCACGACAGAGCTCGAACACGCCGCGGTAGAAGTCGAGTCCTGCCCGGCTGGGAGCGGCATCGTCGCCGTTGGGGAAGATGCGCGCCCACTGCACGCTCATGCGGTAGCACCTAAAGCCCATCTCGGCAAAGAGCTCGATGTCCTCGTGCCAGTGGTGGTAGAAGTCCACGGCCTCGTGGCTGGGGTACCAGATGTCGTCGCGTACGGTGCTGGTGATGCGGCGCGGCTCGCTCACGGATCCGCCTGTGATCATGTCGGTGACCGATGGGCCCTTGCCGCCCTCGTCCCAACCGCCCTCGTACTGGTTGGCGGCGGTGGCCCCGCCCCAGAGGAAGTCCTCGGGGAAAGTGGCGATGGTTGCGTCGTTGGCGTTTGGCATGGGAGGGCCTCCTCGTCGTAGTGGCTTGCGCACCTCCGACACGCTGTGCGGGTGGGGTACGCCTCGTCTTGCGTAACCCAAGCCGGCGAACGAGAAGATCCGGCGGGTCCCTGAAGTGTTCTGGTAAACAACAACACTAGCAGCTGTCCGCACGAGTGTCAAAGAGGCCGTGTGGTGTCGTTCTTGGCCTGTGAAACCGCTGTTACTGTTCACGGGCTGGCCGGAATGCACTGACCCATCAACCGAGGACACCTATTGAGGCCCGTCGTCACGGTGTGTGGGCGTGCGAGTTCGCCCAAGCGTTCGGGAGCGACCATGGCGCCCAGGGCGTTCTACTGCAGGAATATGGCTATTCCGTGGCATCAATTACACCGAGCGATCACTGGTACGTCACCAAGCGGGAGCGTTAACCCGGAGCGGCCCAAGCGTAAAACGAAGCCGTAAGGCACCGCTTATTCGCAGCACATGAGACCGGAGGGGCCTGCATCCCATCGGTCGAGAGGATGCGCGGCCTGGAGTTCGCCGCCGAGGACGGGAGGGCCGTATGGCCGCCCGAGGAAGGGGACGTCGAGGGCGAGACTAGTCGCCTGGGACAGATGGTCGGGCAACCGGATGACAAAAGAAAGGGGGCAAGCCGTCACAGCTTGCCCCCAAACTTATAGATAAGAGCCATCTTCGTTCCAGCCAAACAAAGTTCGACTCTTCGTCGTATGGTGGAGGTGCGGACTCGCGCTGCGCGTCTCGTCGCCGCCGCACAAGCCAGAGGGCTTGTGCGGCCCTTCGAGTTCGATTCTCCGCTAACGGACCTGAATCGGTAAACAAAAAACGCGCGCCCCCTGGTGGAGGCACGCGATCGTATTTGGTGGAGCCAAAGGCGAAGTAGTCGAACTCCCCATAGGTCGCGTCCGGCTGACGAACGCGACGCTCCTTTGGCAGTTGCGCATCGAGGTTTTCCTAGTCCGCGAAGAGATCGTCTGCCGTTACGACTGATTGGATCATGCCCGAGTATGCGTTTTGCTTGAGGCCATACGTCGTTACAATGGTCACGTGTATGGAGTCCCTACTCTTCGTAAGCTGTCGGAAGTCAGCCGCTTTGTGGCGCAGCGATTCGTCAACTGCCTTGGTCACCGCAAAATCGTTCCGTGCGTACTTCATCTCGCAAAGATTCGTTACGTGGTCTCTCCTTGCGATGACCAGATCTATCTGGCTGCCGTATATGCCATTGTCGGCATCGGACTTGCATGACCACGAGCAAACGTCCGTAAGCACCCCGCTGATGCCAAGCGCCCGCTTTATCTGCGACACATGTTCCAGGCAAACGCGCTCGAACGCCAAGCCACACCAGGCGTTATGAAGTCCCGAATCGGTCATGTGCTCCCAAAAGAACTCGTCTTTGTCCCCATCCGCGAGGAACTTGTAGTGAAACAGGGTGAAGTTATCCACGAGCTGATAGAGCGCGTCGCGCTGTTTTTTCCCGTACGCACGATACCTTCGCAAGAACCCGCAGCTCTCGAGCTCGCCAAGCTTCTGGGTGAGTGCCCCCGAATCAGCCAGCGACGTTGAGGCGAGTATCTCCTCCCTGGTCATACCGGCCTTACGCCTTGCCAGGGCAGACACGATGGCGAGGTAGTCTGACGGGTGCTTGAACAGCGACGAAAAGAGATAATCGAACTCCCTCCTGAGGGGTGCGTCTCTCGCAAAGAAGATGGCATCGATGTTTTGGGCGAGACTCTTGCCTCTCTGAAGGAAATCCCAGTAGAACGGAATCCCGCCCATCACCATATAGCACTCCAGAGTCTGATACCTATTCATCTCTATACCCTTGGCCGTGAGCATGAGCTCGCATTCACGCAAGGTAAACGGACGCAGATGTATTTGCTTGGTAAGCCTGTTATACAAACCTCCCTTGTTGTGGACAATCTTGCTCAGCATCCATGAGGTTGCGGAAGCGCATACGATAAGCACGATATCCCTGCGCGCCGACGCCCATCCGTTCCAAAAGTTCTCGACAGCCGTAATGAGCCCGCTTCTAGGCGTATCCATCCACGAGAGCTCGTCAATGAAGATGACCTTCTTCCCATCTGGCGCCATTCGGATGAGCTCCTTGAGAAGACTAAACGCTTCAAGCCAGCTCTTTGGTTGAGAGAAGTCCCTCATTCCCGCATCCCTCAACGATTCGGAAAAGGCATACAATTGGTCGCGCAATCCGCCGTCGGCAAGGCCAGCGTGCTGAAAGGTAAACTGGTACTGGAAGCCCTCTCGCACGAGGAGCGTCTTTCCGACGCGCCTCCTGCCGTATACAGCAACGAACTGAGAATACTCGTCGTCAATGGTTGATCGTAACAGCTGTACTTCTTGTTCACGAGCAACGAACATGTCTGTGCTCCTCATAATTCGCGGTAAGCCAACAAAAAAACTAGTTACCGCAAATTATAGTGCTATCGGGCATGACCGCTTCCCGTCACGAGATTTATCCGTACCTACAATTTGCTGCATGAGACTGAGGGGACTGTCCCTTGCGTCTCACGAAAGAACGCGCACCCCCTGGTGAAGGCACGCGATCGTGTTTGGTGGAGCTGAATTCACTTAGGTCGAACACCTCCGCGCTCGCGGAATCTGGCGGAGATAGCTGTAAGTAGACTTAACACACGTTTTAAGCGGCGGTGACACTGCAGATTATTCCGTTGACCGCCGATTAAGAAGGATTCATACTGAGCGCCTGGCCCCGTCCCTCCGACGCATCGCCCCCCAAGACTCTTCGGGCGCGGGCCCGGCTGCACCTGGAAGCCTACAGGTACGGGTCCCCGTCGTAGGGTCGCCTCTCCTCGTCGCCCGTCCTCCCCCTCGGCGGGTTGCGCCTGAGGTACTCGCGGAACGGCCCCTCGGCGTCCTTGGCGATCCGCTCCTCCCAGCCGTTCTCGAAGAAGTAGCAGACGTCCTCGTCGACACCGTGGTAGTCGCCCATTACATATCCCTATCGTGTGCAGGCAGAACAGGTAGGTCAGAAGTAGGCCCCGCTTCTACGAGAGGGGTCCGGCATGCCGCATTAGTGGTGGAGCAGAAGGCGAGACGGTCGAACTCCGACTACAGCCAAGCGCGACGCTCAGGGCGCAAGGCACGTGATGGACAGAACGAGCACTCCGTCGTTGCGCGCGTAAGCATATCCGCCCGGCGTGATAACGGCACAGAAGGCGGGCGCGCCCATGACCCTCTGGTCTATTCTGTCTGCCAGTGTGAGCAGACTACGGGCCCCGTCGTCAATCTCCGTGCTTCCCAGCTTGACCTCCATGAGGGCATATCGTCCGTCCCTGACCGTCATGACCGCGTCTGCCTCGAGCCCCGTGTTGTCGTGATAGCGATACAGCCTTCCGCCAAGCGCCTCCGCGTATACGCGCAAGTCTCGAACGCAGAGAGATTCGAAGAGCGTTCCGAGCGACGACAGGTCGGCTAGCAAAGTCCCTTCGTCCGCCTCGAGAGCGGCGGCAGCGATCGACGGGTCCACGAAGAACCTTCCCGGAGTGCTGGCAACGCGCGACCTTGCGCGGAGCGGAGGGAGCCACGGCCCGAGGTCCTTGGGCCACGGATGCAGACCGCCTTGGCGTAAGCGAGCTTCTCGCCGAGGGCCGCGTCTGCGATTCTGGGGATGTAGTCCATGTCGCTCCTTGGGGTTTACTACTTACAACGGATTTGGTTTACCATTTGCAACGACTTTGGATTACCACTATCTCACTCGTGATTTCGAGAACACCATCGCCTGCTCTGATGCGGTGGTAGTGCCAACGCGTCCTAGTTTCAACGACGTGGAGCCATTTCTACGCACCCTCAAGATGGTTCAGACAGTGAAGCCGGGTGTACCGACTCTCGTTGTTGTCAACGCTCTTACTCCATATACGATGAGCAAGAAGTTCATGGACTGGCTCTACGCTGAAAAACTCGGTTACAAGATTGCTACCGTTGCTCGCTCTGAGGCTTTTGAGCAGTACATCGGATCTGGTCAGTCTGTTGTTGGTAACGACCGCTATGGTCGGGTTTCCGCTGACATTCAGCGTATGAATTCCGACATTTTTGGCTTCTTGGTTTGAGCACCCACTGATAATCTACGTGAAAGTTATATAATAACTAATGTATTGTTCGTGGATTATTAGGTGGTGATGTTGTGAGCGTTGATGCGAATTCCGCTTTCTCGAAAATGGCTGGTTCTTCTGCTGGTCGGCATGACAGTCGAATTCCCGAGGCTAAGAGCGATGACGATAAGACGGTACTGGTACAGGCCTCGATGCCGTTGAGCCAGAAGACACGGTTTGCGAACGCTGCAAAGGCTCACGGTCTTGGGCTTTCTGCGTTTGTTCGCCTTGCCTGTGATGAGTACATACGAACCCATGGTTGGGAGTGATTGAGATGGCAGATCTGACACGTGAGCAGCAGCGCGAACAGCTCCATCGGACGATATGGGGTATCGCGAACGAGGTCCGAGGCAGCATTGATGCCTGGGACTTCAAGCAGTACGTCCTCGGCATGCAACGGCTTCGTCGAGCACGAGGATTCAGGAAGGGCCGAATGGTGGAGGGATCTTAAATGACCAACGTTGATCCTTGGCAATTCGACCTTGAGGGATACCTTCGCGAGGCTGAGCCGGATGCGGCCGAGCGTGCGGATGCATGGCAGACGGGCATCGGCCTGCAGGCGGTGGACGGGCTGCCCGTCTCGGACCACCTGCTAGGCACGGCAAAGGAGCACATCGAGGGCAACATCACCATCGATGAGGCGCAGCGTCGGATCACGGACTATTACCAAATCCGCGAGGGGCGTCACGACTTGGAGACCGAAAGCACCAAAGAGGGTGACCTCGTCTCCAGCCGAATCGCGCAACTCCTGGGAGAGCGGGCGTTCGTCTTCTCACCCGTGCAGTTACAGACGATACACCGTCGTCTCTTTGACCAGCTGCTCCCACATGCGGGCACGTATCGCACCTACAACATCACAAAGAAGGAATGGGTTCTCAAGGGCGATTCGGTTTACTACGCCTCGTACGACAGCATCGAGGACACGCTTCGCTACGGCTTCGCGCAAGAACAGGGTTTCGCCTACGCGGGGTTGTCCGCAGTCGACGTGGCTCACCATATTGCGCGCTTCGTCTCGGGCGTGTGGCAAATACATCCGTTTGGCGAGGGTAACACGCGCACGACGGCAGTCTTTGCCATCAAGTACCTACGCACGATGGGATACGAGGTTAACAATGGACCGTTCCAGGACCACTCTTGGTACTTTCGCAACGCGCTTGTGCGAGCGAACTACGAAGACGTGACGCGGGGCATTGCTCCTACGATGACTTACTTGGAGCGCTTCTTCCAGAACCTGCTTTGCGGCACACGGCACGAGTTGAAAAACCGTTACCTACATCTGGACTGGCCGCAGCAGGAGAGCGATCAAAACAACCAGCCCACCCCCCAAGTCACCCCCCAAGTCACCCCCCAAGTCACCCCCCAAGTCGAAGCGCTTCTCGACGCCTTGAGCAACAAGGAACTTTCTGCAGCAGAACTTATGTCGCTCTTGTCCTTAAAGGATCGCAAGAGCTTTAGGGTGCGGTACTTGCAACCCGCGCTTGCTGCTAGCCTTATCGAGCGCACCATTCCCGACAAGCCCACTAGCAGATTGCAGCGATATAGGAAGGCAGGACGATGACCAACAACCTCTTCGCCGGTGCGCAGTATCACGTTATGGTGGACTCGGGTGCCTACACGGTCATGTCCGAGTTCACTCCAACGTCCTCGAACGCGACCTCGTACCAGAGCGAGGCAGCGCTTGTGGCTGAGTTCATACGCATCCTCACCTCTCGAGGCGCACGGTAACGTATGGTGGAGCTATGCGCGAAGCATTCGAACTCGTTTACAGGTTGCGACATTGTTATAAGAACGAATGTAATGGGTGTTTCAGGACGATACTTTAAACGACTAGATATTGTTTACGTTGGTCATGCGACCGTGCATGGATGCATGGCCTGCAACAGCCTTTGATGAGCCCCATGCGCACCGACATGCCATAGATTACGCATGTGGTAGGGTGTTGTTAAAGCTGTAGGCAATGCAATGCGAGGCAAGATAACCAAGAGAAAGACAGACGAAGAGTTTCGCTCTGAGCTCTTGAGCATTAATTCTGCAATCATACCGCTCGAACCGTATATTAATGGGCGAACAAAAATACTTTGTCGGTGCGATTCTTGTGGTTACGAGTGGAGCCCCACTCCCAACAACTTACTCCAAGGAAGCGGATGCCCGAAATGCCGTCTCGAACAGAGGAACCGCTCTTTCACAAAGACCAAACTCCGTATTTCTAGATCAGATGGCATCAGCGAACCCGTCAGTAACGCCACTCGAGCCTTATGTCACCGCAAGGACGAAGCTTCTCTGCGTTTGTAATGTTTGTGGGTATCAGTGATCCTCAATGGCGTATAGCCTATTGCAGGGAAAGGGCTGTCCGAGATGCGGGCAAAGCATAAAGAAGACTGATGAGGAGTTCAGGGATCAGCTCAAGGCGATAAGCCCGTCGATTACGCCCATCGAGTCGTATACGGGCAAGAATAACCCGATTCTCTGCAGGTGCGATTCTTGCGGTATGGAGTGGAAGGCGTACCCGGGCACGTTGCTCGGAGGCAGCGGATGCCCCAGTTGTGCACGTGTGAGGGGGACAGCTAAGTGCACGAAGAACGCCGAAGAATTCATGGCTCAACTTAAGTCAGCCAATCCAACAGTCGAGATGCTAGAGAAATACGTAAACGACAGGACCAAGATTAAGTTCCGATGCCTAGAGTGCGGTTGGGAGTGGAAGGTTTCCCCGGGAAGCCTGCTGCGGGGTACCAAGTGCCCATCATGTACGAAAAACAGCACCTCGTTTTTCGAACAGTCCATCCTTTTGGGCATGTCGATCGGCATTGCCTGGCATTACTGTCCTTGGTCGTACTAAGGAAGCCATAGGTGTGGAACTCGACGTATATATCCCATCATTGAGGGTGGCCTTTGAGCCTGGCTCTTGGTTTTGGCACAAAGCTAAAATTTTTAATGATAAGGAAAAGCGTCGCTTGTGCGATGAGAAAGGGACATCACTCGTGACCATCTACAGCAAATATCCCCAAGAGGAAAAGCCACCGTTTCACAGTCGGTGCATTGTAACAGAGAGTGCCCTTTCGTCTAGGGACTGGACCGAAGTCACAGAGATGACCAAAGCCGCCCTGATGGAAGCAGGCATCGACTGTGACCTCGTTGACTGGGTGTGGGTCAAGGAAATGGCAGCCAAGAACAACGCTCGAATGACGACGAAAGAGTTCGTCCGGATACTTAATGGCGTGAACGACCGCGTTGAAATACTCGGCGACTACATGTCTGCGTTGGACAAGCTGCCATGTAGGTGTCGCGATTGCGGGTACGAATGGTTCGCAACTCCGAACAAACTCTTGTATGGACGGGGGTGTCCGAAGTGTGCCGTGAGGCAGAGGGCAGAGGCGAATCGGTATACCGACGAACAGTTCAAAGCGCTTTTTCCAAGAAGAACCCTGACATTGATTCAGTTGATTCGTATATTGACAGCCGCACGAGAATCAGATGCAGATGCAGAACGTGCGGTTTTGAATGGCTGGGCGTACCAGCCCAGTTGTTACAAGGCACGGGTTGCAGAAAATGCAGTTCGAGGAGAAGCGCACACATCAGTGCCAATAGAAGTAGGAAGACAGACGCTCAGTTTAGGGAGGAGCTGGCGGCCGTTCACCCAAGCATCGTGCCCGTTGATAGCTATGTCAGTAGGAATACCAAGATGATGTTTCTTTGCGCGAAGTGCGGGTACAAATGGCGCACGACTCCACGTACGGCTCTCAATGGGAAAGGGTGCCCAGAATGCAGAAAGAGCAAAGAACAATAGGGCTGTAGCAGAAGATGCCACAAAGAGGCGCTTGACGAGTCTCCGTGTACTAGCGCCCATCGGGGAGGCGCTGGGCCGTGCCGTCCGCCTCGAACCTCGCGAGGCGGTGAAGCACGTCAAGGACCGGCATGCCGAGCGCGTGGGCGAGTTCGTCCGGGCGGCATGCGCTCACTTGCGGCGACGGCGCGAAGAATGGGGTCATCGATGGCCTCCACAACAGCTCCATGTCCGGTCACGCAACCCAGGAGCGACTTGCGGACGTGCGTTAACGCGAGCATGGTGGCGCCAGCCTTGATGAGCGCGTTCATGCCTCGCGACTCGGGACTGAGCACGGAGCCAGAGTATGCAAGCACCCGCTTCTCATGGGCGAGCATGGCGTCTGCAAGCGAGAGGCACCTCGAAGGCATGCCGCACTCGCAGACTATGAGCATGACCGCGAGCGTGGCGATGGCGGAGTCGCGCTCCCGGAACGCACGGCAGATGAGCCCGGCATCGGGCTCCCGCAGGGCGAGTGCAAGGTCGGTACACTCGAAGACGTCCCTGCAGGCGGCTGGAGACGGCGCGTTGCAGACGGACCCGCTGACAACCACCACCTCGTCACCCGCGTCGAGCACTGTACGGGCTGCCTCGGAAGAGCAGCCAATCGATGTGGTCGTGAGGAGCGCGAATCCCGACCTTGCGACCACCTCCGCAGCTTGTGCGGCGAGGGCGAGACCGTACGGCGTCGCTCGACAAGCGCCCATGACGCACGCGAGCGGTCGGTCGAAGTCGAGCGAGGCGTCACCGGCACAGTGGAACTTGTGGCCGGTACGGGCAATGTCGAATGTGGGCTGGTGTCAAGCATAGTTTGCCCTCCTACACTGTCGACAGCACACTGGCGACCGCAAGCAGGGATCGTATCACGTCCGGCGTCGCCTCCTCCGCCGTGATGATGTCGGTCCCTGCGGGGATGATCGAGAGCCGTGCTGCTATCAGCAACTGCCGTGATGGCCCTCATCGTGTATTCCGCCTTCAAGACGCACTCCGACTTCGCGAACCTCTGCTTCGGGTTTACGGTCATCGAGAGTATTATCGAAACGGGCTTATCAGCAAGAGACAGCAGCCGAGCAAAACGCGGTGTCAAGGAAGACTGCCAGAAGTATGACCTCAGCACCGAGGAGAACATCAGGCGCGTGCAAGACAGGATTCTCGAGTACCGGCGCACACCTGCAATTCTTGTCCCAGACGCCTTGTACACTCTCAAGAGGAAGCAGAACGAGAAGAAGGCGCGGCGCATTGCTGCGTCGAGGAGCCATGGAGGCACCCGTACATGACAACACAGCATCAGACACTCAGCAAGGCGCTTAGCAGAGGCGTGTCGTACCTGGACATCACGCCAACTATGTTCAGGGAGGCCACCGAGCACTATAGGGCCATTGCCGGAACACTGCAGTCGCATGGCCTTGATGCCGACATCAAGCCGTATGGGTCCTTCGGAACGGGGACCGTCGTCAGACCCTCGACGGACGAGGGTACGGGGTCGTACTACGACCTTGACATCCTTGCCGAGTGCCATCGCGACGAGTGCGGCTGGACCACTCCGAGCTCGCTGCGAGAAGAGGTCGACGGAATCCTTGAGGATGACGGGACATACGCAAAGATGATCGAGGGGTCGACGCATCAGTGCGTGACCCTTGCGTACGCGGAGACCGACAGCAGGCCAGCTTTCAGGCTCGACCTGTCGAGCGGCGTGCACATGGACCTCCCTCTCGGCACCGACGTCGCGTTCGCCGAGGAGGCGGTCAACCTAGCTTGGATTGACCCTGACGAGTGGAAGGGCAGCAACCCGAAGGGGCTCTGCAAGTGGTTCAACGACCAGAACCTGCGCTTCCGAGTGTACGGGCTCGAGGCGCGCAGGAAGAGCCTGTTCGAGGAAAACCCTGGCGCCTACGCCTCCGTCGAGGAGATACCTGAAGACATGGACAGATCGGCGCTTCAGAGGGCCGTCCAGGTTGTGAAGCGCTCGCGAGACATCTACTACCGGAGGGCTCGCGAGGATAGGGCGCCCAGCTCGTGCGCGCTCATGGTTCTCGTCACACGCTTCGCTGAGATGCTGCCCCAGAGCTCCGATGTGACGACAATCGTCGAAAGCTTCGTGGAGGGCTGCCAAGCCATGCGCGACGGACGGTTCGCGATACCAAACCCCGCCTACCCCGAAGACCTTGCTGCGAATTGGGAACAGGAGAAAGTAGACCGGTTCTTCAACTGGATCGACGAACTGAAGCTCAACCTTCAGGCAGACCTGTCAGACAGCGCGAAGAGAGACGCGGCGATAGACGCGATACTTGGCAGCGGGACGTCCGACAGGCTGGTGAGGGACAAGATCTTTGATCCGGCGCCCGAGCCTGTGCGCATTAATCGCAACGTCAAGCCATGGAGACTCTGAGTTGTCCATGCAGGATTGCCTGGCCGCCACACACGCATTGCGGAAAAGGCACAACTCACTCACGTGCACGGTGGTCTATATCGGTGATGAGGCACCGTATGCCAGAGTAGATGGGACAATTCGCCTCGACGGCGAGCAGCAGGGTGTGCGCCTTGTCGCTGACTACGAGCTGTCAATCGTTGTCAGCGAGGACTTCCCTGCATCGGTGCCGAAGGTGCGGCTGAGCGATGGCGCCCCCGCAACATATCCACACGTTGACGCCGACGGCACCCTTTGCCTAGGAGTTAACGGCGAGATCGCAATGGCCATGAACAATTCTGCCGTCCCGCTCATCGCGTTCTATGACGAAGTGCTTCTGCCAAACATCTATGCCATCGAATACTACAGAAGATATCGCGTCATGCCGTTCGGAGACAGAAGCCATGGCAGCCAAGGCGTCCTGGAGTTCTATCGCGAGTTCTTTGACGTAGACGACGAGTCGGCAGTATGCCAGCTTCTGCGTGCCGCGGCGTTTAGGTCTCCGTATCGTAGGCGCGGCAAGTGTCCGTGCGGATCAAAGCTGCGCGCAACTCGCTGTCACGCCAATCACATAGACCAGCTGCGAGCATGCGTGGACAAGAGCATCCTGATGGATGATCTGGCATTGGTAGCCAATGCCGCAAACATAACAAAAACCAAGTCCGCGAAAGAGTCAGCAAGGTTGCGCCTGAAGGGGCATCGAAAGACTTAAGTGTCCCGCGCCAGCAATTGCTTCTTGGACAAATCGTCATGGGCGTTGCGTCAGGGATAACGGTAAAAAAGATGGAGCAAGGAACGAGTCCCTACTCCATCCAAACTCTAAGGGCGAACTCGGGTCCAGGCAAGAATCCGAGTTCGACCTTTCGTACGCAGGTGGAGGTGCGGAGAATCGAACTCCGGTCCAAAGCACATCCCTGGCAGGTTTCTCCAAGCTCAGTTGTTGGTTGAATCTTGGACGCGTCGCACCCAACAACACGCGCTCGACGTCCCAGCCGGTTCAATCTTTTCGTACGGCATACCAGCCACGTCCGTACGAGCATCTCCCTAAGATGACGTCGCCCCGGAATCGGGAGAACTCCCGGTTAGACGTGCCGGCTTATGTTATGCGGCAAGAGCCAGTTGAGGCTCAAAAGTTTCGTTCTTGTCAATTCATTTTGACGGTACCCCTGTTTAGCGTGGCGAGGAGACCACGGCTTGCTTCCCACCTCAAACATACCCTGTCGAAACCAGTCACCCCCTTGAGGTTGGGGCTCTGGGCCACCATGCGATTATCAACGGTGCTAGTTTACCCCAAATGGCCACAGAACATACCGCGACGCCATATTTCGACCTTACACTTTTGTGACAATTTCTTTGCAGTTGGACGGAAGAATCAACACGGGTGCCGGCGATAAGCTGCTCTCAACAAGTACAGGCGCCTGCGGGCGCACGAAAAAGGAGCAGACCATGAAACGTCACAATCGCACCATCCGCCGCATCGCAACAGCAACCGCCGCCATCGCAACCACCTGCGCGCTCACCTTCTCGCTTGTGGGTTGCGGCACCGCAGCCAGCAACCTCACCCCAAGCCCATTTACCACCGATGCCGCAACGACCTCCCCCCTACCCAACACCGGACCGCGGAAGGCGCGCGACGCCTCGCAGGACAAGTCCGTCACCATACTCGTGTACATGAACGGGTCTGACCTCGAGTCCTACGCCGGCGAAGCCTCGAGCGACATCTCGGAGATGTTGGCATCAGGAGTCGGAAACAACGTGAACGTAGTCATTCAGACGCTTGGCACAAGCGCTTGGCAGGACCACGGCATCGCCTCGGACCACACACAGCGCTATCGGCTCAACAACGGAAAACTCGAACTCGTCGACGACAGCCTAGGACAGCTCGACACCACCGCCGCGAGCACGCTCTCGGACTTTATTCGCTGGGGCGTGGAAACGTACCCCGCCGACCGCTACATGCTCCTAATGTGGGACCATGGTGCCGGACCGGTCTATGGTTTTGGATACGACGAGTTCCAAGGCGACTACGCTGCGCTGACCCTCGACGAGATGCAATCCGCCCTCAACGACAACGCCAACGTGCACTTTGACCTCATTGGCATGGACTGCTGCCTTATGTCGAGCATCGAAACCTGCCAGGTGCTTGCCCCGTACTGCGACTACACCATACTTTCGGAGGACTTCGAGCCCGGCGTTGGTTGGAGTTACGAGAAGTGGCTGCGAAAGTTGGAAGAGAATCCCGGCGTTCAGACTAGCGAGCTTGGCACGAGCATCGTCGACGAGATGATTTCGGCTGTGCAGGCAGACCCCGAGAATGGCGAGGCGACGCTGGCGCTTATTGACGAATCCGCCGTTCCCGCGCTGTATAACGCATGGCTGGACTTCGCATACGCCAACAAGGACGCGCTGCTCTCCACCAACTACAGCCAGCAGACCGCGGTTCGCGGCCGTCCAGGCTGGCCCCTTGGACCAGGCACTGGACACGGCGGAGGCAGCCAGTATGGAGACGGTGGAAATAACTCTGGCTATGGGCAGCAGATGAATACTGGCGACCCAAGCGGGAGCATGGACAACACGGGATTTGGGCCAATGGGCGGCATGGGACCTGGCAGCATGGGCGGCATGACCGATTGGGGTGGCCCGGCAGAGTGGAGCGACTGGGACTACGACACGAGCTATGTAACGATGTCTGACTACTACGTCACCGACATCATGAACGTCGCCTCTGCCGTCGGGTCCGACCAGACGACAGCACTTGAGGAAGCCGCAAAGAATGCGATCGTACACTACGGCAAGACCTCTGGCGAAGAGGGCATGACCGGAATTGGTGTGACACTCCCCTACGGCGACTCCGAATTCTACGACGAGCTGGTCAAGGTGTTTACCGCCTGCGGCATCGATAAGAATTACGTTGACTGGCTGGGCGAGTTCGTCAACTCCGACGCGTCGTTCGGCGAAAGTGGCAACGCGATACCCGTCGACAGCGGAGGTGGCCAAGACGCCTGGGGCGGCCAATCAAACTGGGGTGATCAGCCCACCGGCGGTCAGCCCACCTCCACTGCCCAGCCCAACTGGGACGACCAGGAGCAGACGCCCTACTCCACGCATAGTACCGAAAGCCCTTGGGGCTACTACGATGACGCCCAGCCAATGGAAGACCCCACGATGGACGGCCTCAGCAACACGCAGCGACTCGTAGCATAGGAAATGGCGGGCGAACATGGCTCGCCCGCCAAAGAAGCCCTCGGGATAATCCCGGGGGCCATCAGCCGCTGTTTGTGCGGTTACTCCTCTACGAGCTCAAACATGTCGGGGCCAACACCGCAGACCTCGCAAACGAAATCCTCGGGCAGCTCGGGCGTGTCGACCTCTACTTCCCAACCGCAAACGGTGCACACAAACTTGTACGTCTGATCGGCCATAGTGGCCTCCCTTCTCCTTGTTGCGGAATCCCTTTCCGCACTTTTTAGCAGCTTACCACCGTTTGGACCTCGACGGTAGCCACGTGCCAGATGCATCCGTAGACGTGCGCTTTTCCCACGGGGTTACACGGCAACGAACGATGAGGCCTTTGCCGGAGTCTTGCCCTTGAGGACGGTATGGTAGTAGTTGTACGTCATGGGGGTCTCGTCGCTGAGGACCTCCGCGTCCTGCACCTCGCCCACAAAAATCGTGTGGGTACCCACGTCGAGCGTCCCGACGACCTTGCATGCAAGCACACATGCGGCGTTTACCGGCGTATACGGATCGCCGAGCTTGGTTGTGGCGCACTCGATTCCAGCGTACTTGTCGTAGTCGGTGGAAGTCCTAAAGCCAAAGCGGCCAATGTAGAACATGTCCGCCGTCTCGGTAACCACCGTAAGCGCAAAGTGACCCGCCTTGGCAATAACGCCCTCGGTGTGGTTCTGTTTGTTGACAACGACTTGGACCTGCAGCGGCTGACTCGTAAGCTGCAAACCCGTGTTGATGATGCAGGCCCCCACGTCCTCGCCGGCCTTTGCCGACACCACGTATAGGCCTGACTGGAATTTGTACAACGCCCTCGGATCCATTGCTCTACCTCCTCCTGTTTGGACTAATACCTACTGCGCTCCTTGAGCGCGCGCTGGATCTCGCGATCGGAGTCCCGCTTGGCCATGTCGGCGCGCTTGTCGTACAGCTTTTTGCCGCGCCCAAGCCCAATGGACACCTTTACCCTGTTGTGCTCGTCAAAGTACATCTCCAAGGGCACCAGCGCCATGCCCTTAGTTCGCAACTTGCCGTCAAGGTAGTCAATTTGACGTCGGTGTAGCAGCAGCTTGCGCCGACGGTCTGGATCGACGTTCCACACCCCGCCATGCGAGTATGGATGGATGTGAACACCGTTGAGCCACGCCTCTCCCCCGCGTATAAGACAAAACGAATCCGAGAGGTTGCAGCTTCTCTCTCTCAAACCTCGCACTTCGGTGCCCGTGAGCACGATGCCGGCTTCGAGCGTCTCGTCAATAAAATACGCGTGGCGAGCCGAGCGATTGCGCGCGATGGTCTTTTTTTGCGGCTTATCCCTCATGTATGCCCTCCTCGTTGATGAGCGCGAGCAATGCCATGGCCGCCGACTCTCCCACCAGGTCGCGCGCTCGAATGGTAAGCTCGGTCGCTACGTTGCGGTCGCCCATGCGAGCGGCGTCTCCCGCACACATGAGCAGGCAAATCGCGACCTCTGCGTTCGCTCCGTCTGGCAGGCCTTCCTCCTGCAGCACCTCGGCTGCCGCCTCGTCGCTCAGCATGGCGGGATCGCGTGGGGTATCGCCTGCTTGGTCGATAGCCGCGTCGACGGACGAGTCGCGCACGTCAAGTTTTTGGGCCATATGAAGTGCCGCGGCGGCAGCACGATCGTTCTGAGAGCGCTCAAACCATTGGGCAAACACAAGATACGCCCGTGCGAGGTGCTTCGCTTCACTTGCCCGTTCAAACACGCTGAACGCAAGCGCTAGACACTCTTGCACGTCGCCGTTCACAAGAAACAAATCGGCGAGATCCAGCCGATATCCGCAGCCCATTGGGTTCCATCGCACCGCACGCTTGAGTGCCTCAATGGCGAGGTCATAGTCACCCAATCGGACGTCTGCCAACGCCAAATCGCCATACAGACGATCGAGCGGCTCGCCCACATCACGCAGCTCGCGGGGATCGTTTTCCACGCGCCTGTAGCACAGGCGCTCAAAGATGGTGGGAAAGCTAAACCACTGCAGCTCGTCCGTAGTGGGGCAGTTTCGATCCACGTACTCCTCGGCATCTTCAGCCAGACGAAGCAGCAGATCACGCGCCAGCTCGTCTTGGCCCTGAATGAGCAGCGCCTCCGCGCGCATCAACTCATCGGTAAGGGTGGTATCGCTCAATGCAGCTCCTTTGCAATCATTTGATTGTGCAATTATACACCCACGAGGTAAACGGGCAAAAAGTGCTTCTTGGGCCCATCGCCTACCATGGCCTGACGCGGTTACTCGTTCGGAAGTGGAACAGAGCTCCCGGGGAGTTCTGTTCCGCTCACGTTACGCAAGCGCGAAGTCGATGCGCCCCCGCGCAGGATCGGCGCCGGCGATTTTCACCGCAACGTGCTTGCCGGGATACCATTTTCGCTCGTATCCCAGCTCGCGGGAGGGCAGCAACCCCTCGGCTCCTGTGTCATCGAGCCTCACGAACAGGCCGTATCGCTCGCAGCTCACCACCACCCCACTGTAACGCTCGCCGATACGTTCGCCGTAATATTCTGCCATCTTGAGATTCTGGGAATCACGTGCAGCAAGGTCGGCCACTCGCTCCTGCTCAGAGCAGGTACGGCAGAGCTGCGGCAACGTCTGTTCCCCCTTGCGGTCCGGCTCGTCCCCCGCGAGCAGTCGCTTGAGCGCCCTGTGGACGAGCACGTCGGGGTACCGCCGAATCGGAGAAGTGAAGTGGCAGTACGCCCGCGCTCCCAGCGCGTAGTGCCCGTCGTTGTGGGGCAAATACAGCGCACGCTTTTGTGCGCGCAAAAGCAGGGAGTTCGCAAGCACCTCCCCACTCGTACCCCGCGCGGCGCGAAGCACCTCCTGCAGCGCCGTAGGGTCGCCGGCCACCAGCCGGTCGACGCCCACCTCGCGCAGAAGCCCCAGCTCCTGCAGCTGCGGCACGCATTCCTTGAGGTCCTCCGGAGAGGGGCGTTCGTGCACACGATATGCCGTCGCAACATCCGCGTCACACAGCATCCGTGCCACGCTCTCGTTCGCCAGGAGCATGGCCTCCTCCACCAGCGACGTGGCCCGCGTCCGACGGCGCACCACGATGTCCGTCGGGCGTCCCTTCTCGTCCAAAGTCACCTTGGACTCCGTCGTCAAGAAGTCCACGGCTCCCCGTCGCTCGCGCACCTTCAGGCGCAGCTGCGCTATGTGGTCAAGAAGCTCCAGCATGCGCCCGAGCTCGGCAGGCATGGCCCCGTCGTCGCTCTCCGTAGACCGCCCGCCATCCAAATACGCGTCCACCTCGCCGTAAGTCAGACGCGCCCGCGATCGAATGGCGCTGGGAAATGCCTCGGCCGAACGCACCTCCCCTCGCGCATCCAGCCGCATGCGCACCGTGACGGCGAGTCGGTCTTCGTTGGGCCGAAGCGAGCAAACGTCGTTGCTCAGGCGCTCAGGCAGCATCGGCAGCACCCTATCGACCAAATAGACCGAACAGGTCCTCCGCTGCGCCTCAAGGTCCATTGAGCAGCCGGAGGACAGATAGTGCGTCACGTCGGCAATATGTACGTCCAGCTCAAAACCCGCGCCGTCCCGCCGCGCCCCCACGGCGTCATCGAAGTCTCGCGCGTCCGTCGGGTCGATGGTCACGCACGCAACGTCGCGCATATCACGACGCGCCGCAGCCGTTTGCATGGCCTCGCCAACGCGTGCCGAGACGTGCTCAGCCTCGTCGAGTGCCGAGGCAGGGAACTCCGTGGAAAGCCCATGCGAGGCAATGACGCCCTCCACGCCCATGTCAAGCCCATCCGAGGAACCCAGCCGTTGCTCGATGGTAACGACGCCGGCGCTCGCGCGCGTGGGATACTCCACGATTCGCACGCGCACCACATCACCTGCGACCACGCCTTTCTCGGCCGCGCTCGCATCCTCCGGCAGCACAAAGAAGTCATGTCCCAGCCGCCCGTCGAGCGGAGAGACCACGCCAAGGGGATCGACCAGGTCATACGTGCCCACAAACCCCGTATTGGCACGATGTACCACGCCCTGCACATACGCAACAGGATCTCCGTGGTGCCCGTGCATGGGCACAAGGCTCACCAAGACCTCGTCTCCGTTCATGCCCTCTCGTAAACCTCGCCGTGCCACCGCAAATGTCCCTTCGGACGTGTCGACACGCGCCTGCCCGGGTCGCAGAACCCGCAGCGTCCCCTGAATGGTCGGGCGCCTCGAGCGGACCTTGCGATGCCGGCTCTTGCCCCTACGAGCCATATACTCCTCCCTTGCGACAGATGAAAGAAGGTACCCTGCTCCACCATGTGGTGGGACAGGGCACCAGAACGTTGAATCACTTGTTGCGATGCTAGACCTTGAGGTAGCGCCTCATTGCGATGGCGGAGCCAAACAGGCCAATGACGACGCCCAAAAGAACGAGCGAGACGTAGCAACCTATTACCACTTGTGGCTTGAGCTCAAACGAAAGGAACTGCAAGCTGTTGGAGAGCTGAGGCTTGAGGAAGTTCCAGCCAACCTGCAGCGACACGATGGCAAGGACGGAGCCGACAAGCGCCTCGATGGCACCTTCGGCTACGAACGGTCCGCGAATAAAGCTGTTTGAGGCACCAACCAGCCTCATGATGCCGATTTCGCGACGTCGAGCCGTGATGGCTAGGCGAATGGTGTTGTTGATGAAGACGAAGGCAACAAACACGAGCAACACGATAAGAACCGCAGCCGCGATGCGGATGTAGTTCGTCACGCTGAACAGGCGGTCAACCGTCTCTTTGCCATACTGGACGGACGAGGCCGCGTTTTCGGGCGTGTCGGCAATGGCCGCGAACTCTTGGTCGGCAACGATCTGGTTTGCCGTCGTCTCTACCTGCTTGGGATCATCGAGCTTGATGACGAGCGAAGCGGGGACGGGGTTCTGTCCATCGAGGGCTGCGACGGCGTCCTCCGCATTGCGGTTCGACATCGTCTCGCGGTATTCCTGCAGGGCCTCTTCTTTGCTCTTGTAGGTAACGGACTCGACGTTCGACCAGCCAAGCACCTTAGACTGATAGGCGTCCACTGCCGCGCGGTCGGCACCGTCGCTCAGGAAGGCCTGGATGGTGACGCGGTCCTCGACGCTGCCCACGAGGTTGCTCACGAGACTCGAGCCCAGAATGAACACGCCAATGACGAACAGCGAAAGAAATATGGTGACGATGGCGCCAAGGCACGTGGACCAGTTACGGCGAATGTGCTGACCGGCCTCGCGAATGGAGTATCCAAGGTTAGAGGGCATCATAGAAACCGTAGCCTCCCCTCTCTTGGTCGCGCACGACATGGCCCGCCTCGAGCGCGACAACGCGCCGGCGCATTGAGTCGACCATCTCGCGGTCGTGCGTGGCCATAACGACCGTTGTTCCTGTTTGGTTGATCCTGTCGAGCAGCTTCATGATGCCAAGCGAGATGGCGGGGTCGAGGTTACCCGTAGGCTCGTCGCACACCAAAAGAGGAGGACGATTGACCATTGCGCGGGCAACGGACACGCGCTGCTGCTCGCCACCAGAAAGCTGATCGGGGAAGTTATCCATCTTTTCGGCAAGACCCACAAGGCGCAGCACCTCGGGCACCTGCGCTTCGATGACCGAACGCGGCTTCCCGATGCACTCGAGCGCGAAGGCAACGTTGCCGTACACCGTCTTGTCGGGCAAGAGTTTGAAGTCCTGATAGACTGTGCCAATCTGACGACGAAGGTAGGGCACCTTCCAATTGCGCATCTTGGTGAGATTCTGGCCAGCAACGATAACGTCACCCTTGGTGGCCTTGATCTCGCGCGTGAGCAGGCGAAGGAAGGTAGACTTGCCCGATCCGGAGTGTCCGACAACAAACACGAAGTCGCCAGGATAGATGTCGAGCGACACGTCGTCGAGCGCTGGCTTGTTTGGCTGGGCCGGGTAGATGAGCGTTACCCCGCGTAGCGAAATGGTGGGAGTTCCCGTACGCGGCACGACCTTTCCCTTGCTCTCAAGAGGCGCATAGAGGCTGCCCGAAGCGGGCGCGTCCACCGCACTCCCTTCCGAGCGGGCAATGTCGGTAGATGCGGTGATCGTCTGAACGGGCTCGGGACCGCCCGTGATGACGTCTGGCACCCCCTGCTGCTCGGTATCACGAAAATGGCTTGGCACAACAACTCCTTTGCTTTGCCGTGTATTTATTACAGTTCTTACAGCTAATCAATAATACCAAAGGGCGCCTCTTAGCAGGCCAACTGCGTGCTTTCCATACAGAGAGAACAGACGTGTAGACAGATTGTGAAGCATTCGCCACGCTCTCGGTCACTGTGGAACAAAACTCCCCGGGAGTTTTGTTCCACATGAGCTGATTGCTAGGAGCGACCACCTACGTTCCATCGATGATAGGCCACCACGAACTGATCGAGATCGCCCTCACGCAGAACGGCGTCCGTGTTTCCCGTCTCCTCACCAGTGCGTGTGTCCTTTACCAGCTGGAACGGATAGAGCACATAGTTTCGAATCTGGTTGCCCCACGAGATCTCGCGCTTTGGTCCACGAAGCTCGTCGAGCTCGGCCTCGCGGCGCTCCTGTTCGAGCTCATACAGCTTGGAACGCAAGACATTGAGCGCGAACGCCTTGTTTTGGAGCTGGCTCCGCTCGTTTTGGCACGTGACGACAATACCTGTGGGCAGATGCGTGATGCGAACCGCCGAGTCGGTGGTATTGACTCCCTGTCCGCCATGGCCAGAGGCATGAAACACGTCGATGCGCAGATCTTCCTGGTTGATGTCCACCTCGATGGTGTCGGGCAGCACGGGAAGCACCTCAACGCCCGCAAACGTGGTCTGCCGGCGCTTCTTTGCATCCGTGGGGGAAATGCGCACCAGACGGTGTACACCCTGTTCCGATCGGAGCATCCCGTACGCATTGACGCCCGAGACCGTGAAGGTCGCTCGATCGATGCCAATCACCTCGGCGGCGGGCGCGTCGCCCACGTCGACCTTCCAGCCACGTCGGGCGCAGTACGCCTCGTACATGCGCAGGAGCATCTCGCACCAGTCCTGAGCCTCAAGGCCTCCCTGACCGGGCGTGATGGTCACGATGGCGTCCCCGTGGTCGAGCTCGTCGGTAAACCAGCTGGCAAGCTCGAGCTCCGTGAGCTCGCGCTCGAGCTCTGCGGCAAGCGACTGGGCTTCGAGGAGCAGGTCTTCATCGGCCGTCTCTTCGCCAAGCTCCGACGCGGTCTGCGCATCGTCGAGCTTCTCGCGCGCTTCCTCGAGCCCTCGCAGCCCCTCTTTGGCGCGCGTTAGCTGAGCCATTACGTTCCGCGCTGCATCGGCGTCATTCCAAAAGTCAGGAGCGGATGAGGCCTCCTCGAGCTGGGCGACCTCAGCACGCAGCTCGTCTTCGTGAAGGTATCCCGCAACCTCCTCGAGGCGCTTGGAAAGCGCCTCGAGGTCGTGCGTATCGTGCTCGGCCACGCTAGGCGCTCCTGCGGCCGTGGCAGTTCTTGAACTTCTTTCCGCTACCGCAAGGGCAGGGATCGTTGCGGCCCACGTTGGCATATGGGTCGAGACTGTCGACCTTGCGATAGGGTACACGCTTGGACTGGTCGGGAGCCTGCTCGACCTCGGTAAAGCTCCTCATGGGTGCACGAACCTTGGTGGTGTCGGACGCCGGCGCCGTAGTCACCTGCTGCGGAGCGGCAGGCTGCATCCGGTTTTGACGCTGATCGCCGTCGACGGTCGCCGCACTGTAGCTGGCGCCGCGGAGCTCCTCTGGCTCCTCTTCCTCCGCGGGAGCAGACGTCGCACGCGCCACAGGAGCGCTCTGCACCTCGATGCGCAGAATCGTGCGCAGGAAGTCCTCGTACATTGTGTTCACCAGTACCGAGAAGGCCGCATAGGCCTCGCTCTTGTACTCCACCAGCGGATCGCGCTGTCCAAAGCCACGAAGGCCGATGCCCGTCTTGAGGTAGTCCATCTCTTGCAGGTAGGCCATCCAACGCGTATCGATGACGCGCAGCATAATCTGCGTGGACAGCTCATGCATGATGTTGTCGCCCAGCTTGCTGGTCTTCTCGGCGTAGCACTCGCGCACGAAATCTTCGACCGCATCCGAGATCTCGGCCGTCTCTTGTTCTACGCTAAAGGTGGGAAGACCCTCGGACTTTCCGGTAAGGCCCTCAAGCCACTTGTGCAGCCCCTCCAGATCCCATGCCTCGGGGTCTCCGGACTCGGGGCAGAACTCCTCGACCTTGTGCCACACGGTGTCGGCCGTTACCTCGTTCACATGCTCGGTGAGGTCCTTGCCATCCAGAATCTTGTTGCGCTCTTCGTAGATAACGCGACGCTGCTTGTTCATGACGTCGTCGTACTCAAGTACGTTCTTACGCATGGCGAAGTTGATTTCCTCTACCTTGCGCTGCGCGCCCTCTACGGCCTTGGTGACCATCTTTGCCTGAATGGGCATATCGCGAGGCATGTCCATGCGCTGCATCATGCCCTGGATGCGGTCCATGCGGTCACCGCCAAAGAGGCGCATGAGGTCATCTTCGAGCGAGAGGTAGAACTGCGTCTCGCCAGGATCGCCCTGACGTCCGGAACGACCACGCAGCTGGTTGTCGATACGGCGACTCTCGTGTCGCTCGGTGCCGATGACGCACAGACCTCCGGCGGCAAGTACGCGCTTTCGCTCGTTCTCGCAGATCTGCTCTGCCTTCCGGCGTGCCTCGGCACGCTGCTCGTCGGTGACTTCGTCGGCGGGGATGCCCTGGGCAATAAGAAGGTCGTTGGCCATGACCTGAGCATTACCGCCGAGCAGGATGTCGGTACCACGACCGGCCATGTTGGTTGCGATGGTCACCGCACCCTCACGACCGGCCTGCGCCACGATCTGGGCCTCGCGCTCATGGAACTTCGCGTTGAGCACGCTGTGACGGATGCCACGCTTGGTGAGCAGCCGCGAGATCTTCTCGGAATTCTCGATCGAGACAGTACCCACCAGACACGGCTGGCCCTTGGCATGGCGCTCCTCGATGTCTTTTGCTACGGCGTCGAACTTGGCCTCGATGTCGCAGTACACAAGGTCGTCGTTGTCTTTGCGAATAACCGTGCGATTGGGCGGAATGACCTGCACGGGCAGGTTGTAGATCTCGCGGAACTCAGCGTCCTCGGTCATGGCCGTACCGGTCATGCCGCTGAGTTTGTCGTACAGACGGAAGTAGTTTTGGAGCGTGATGGTGGCGAGCGTCTGGTTCTCCTCGCGAACGAGCACGCCTTCCTTGGCCTCGATGGCCTGATGTAGGCCCTCGGAGTAACGGCGGCCCTCCATAATACGGCCGGTGAACTCGTCGACGATCTTTACCTCGCCATCGATGACAGCATACTGCTGATCGCGATGGAACATGTACTCGGCCTTGAGCGCCTGCTGCAGGTGGTTGACCAACGTGCCAGACATATCGCCATAGATGTCGTCGATGCCCAGCCTACGCTCTATCTTCTCGAGTCCCTGCTCGGTGGCCGCGATGGTGTGCTTTGCCTCATCCATCTCGAAGTCCTCGTCGGCCACGAGTCCACGCACCGCGGCGGCAAAGTCCTGGTAGGTGGTTGCCGACTTGGTGCCGGCACCACTGATGATGAGCGGGGTACGGGCCTCGTCAATAAGAATCGAGTCGACCTCGTCGACGATGGCATAGTGATGGCCACGCTGAACACGCATGTTTGCCCGGGTGACCATGTTGTCGCGCAGGTAGTCGAAGCCGAACTCCGAGTTCGTGCCGTAGGTGACGTCTGCGGCATAAGCGGGCTTCTTGAGCCCAAGTCGCATGCCGTTTTGGAGCAAGCCCACCGACATGCCCATAAACCGGTAGATGCGGCCCATCCACTCGCTGTCGCGCTTGGCCAGGTAGTCGTTGACGGTAACGATGTGGACGCCCTTACCCTCAATGGCGTTGAGGTATCCGGCGAGAGTGGAGACGAGCGTCTTGCCCTCGCCCGTCTTCATCTCGGCAATGGTACCCTTGTGCAGGGCGATGCCGCCCACCAGCTGTACGTCGAAGTGCCGCTGACCAATGGTGCGCTGCGACGCCTCGCGCATGGCGGCGAACGCCTCGGGCAGCAGGTCATCGAGACTCTCGCCATTGGCGTTTCGCTCACGGAACTTGGCCGTCTGGCCACGCAGCTCGGCATCGTCCATCTTTTGGAACTGCGGCTCAAGGTCGTTCACTCGGGCCGCTATTTTCCTGAACTCCTTGAGTTGCTTATCGGAACCCATGGAAAGAATTCTAGAGAATAAACCTGGCATGGCTGTCCTTTCGTTCGCCAATGCGATTTCGAAACTTTAGCATTCCTACTTTATCAGCTCTCATCACACTTCATCGAAAGAGCGAAAAGAGGTGCACGTCACGCGAGCCGCCCGCTACCCTGTTGCAACCTCGTCCATTCCAAGGTCAAAGCTTAGCTGCTCGGGACCCTCATCGTGGTGCAACTGCACGCCGTGCTCTCGCTCGGCCGCCCCCGATCGTCGAGTTGTTCCCTCGTTGCCGCGGCCGAGCAACAAGCTACCGACCACCTTTCGCAGGCTCCTGGAGGGAGGACGACGCGTCACGTCCACCACGTGGCTCACATACTGCTCATATACTTGCTCCGCCTCGACCTGTCTGCCGGCTCCGCACAGAGCGACCAGCAGGACACGAACCGCGTCCTCGCGCATGGGATCCGTCTCGTGTGCCTTTCTTGCAAAGCGACACGCAACGATTGGTTGCTCGGTGCGCACTGCCGCCTGAGCCCCGGCAACCATGGCGTCCGCAAAGAGCTCACGAAGCTCTCGAGCACGCGATTCCATAACCCCTGCCCCATCGGTGGGAGGCACAAACAGGTCGCCCTTGTACAGGTCCTCCACCTCACGGCACAGCGTCACCATAAGACGCTCGTTTTCCATTCCGTCGAGCACGCTTCGCGCCTTCTCCTCGAACGCATCGACGTCGCAGCTCACCATGTCCATTTTGAGCAAGACTGTCCGTTCGGACTTGTTGGATGCCACCACATCCGTGCCCGAAACACCCTTTAGCAAGCCGCATATCTCGGCCCTGAGCACGCTCGTCGCCGAATAGACGCATCGAAGGGCCGTTTCGTAGTCGTGTTCGGGCCAAACCGACTCCATGATGGTGAATCGTTTGGCCGCATGCCCCGGCAGGCAGGCGAGCAGCGCGAGCATGGACTTGGCGCGACGTCGCTCGAGCACGTTGCCCGAAATTGGTACGCCATCAGCCAGAACTTCCAGTCCTCCGAGCATGTTTATGTGAACGCGTCGCTCCTCCGTGCTCGCCGTACCGTCACCTGACTTTGCAAGCGCCTCCTTGGGTGCGATTGTCTCGTCTTTCCTCTGCGACGCCAGCATGCCCACCTTTTCGAAAAGGCCGTCTACCTCGCACGTGCTCCGTTGCAGCGATAGGCTCCACGTCTTGGGCAGCACTTCGCGTACCTGATGCGAGAGCGATCCAAAGTCGTTAACAAGCACGCACAGAATCCAGTGCACATCGCGCGGACAGGCGTATGCGTCCCAACGGCCCGACCCCACGGGTCGTCGGCTTCTCTTTGATGAGGTCGCAGCCAATATGATGGTGACCACCTTGTCGAGCGGACGACCAGTCCCCCTGCAAGATGCAATCTCGGTTCGCGTAACCCGTTCGGACAGCTGTAGGCGCACGCAAATGTCGAGTAGATGCGTTACCTTTACGAGGTACGTGGCGCCCGCGGTATTTAGCAACGACATGGCCTGGCCAAGACGCACGTGGGCACGGAGCAGGGCGCGGGCTCGCACGTCCACGAGTGCCGCGGCAATTAAGTAAGTAGCCTGAATAATGATGTCACCCCTACGCTCTGCCCGGTGAATGTTCGCCTCGAACGAGGGCGTTGCCCCTCCTCGCCCCGCAAGAAGCGTCCCCACGGAAAGAATCGTCTCGTGTACACCCGCTATAGCCGACAGGTTGGCGCGACAGAGCAATTCGTACGATTGATCCAACGCCTTGAGGTCTGCTGACGTTGGGGTAATTCCCATGAGGAGCGAACAAAAGACGAAGTCCATCTCGAGCATCGCCGCCGTTACGGTATTTCCGCGCAGACGGGCCGGCACATCGAGCAGCAGCACGTACGCATCTTCTAGCCGCCCGTCCGTTATGAGAGCGATTGCACGCCCATGAAGGGAAAGCAACTCCTCAATCGGCCCGAGAGAATCGGACTTTGACGAAGGGCGGCGCCACGTCGCGTCGCGCAACAACATCCTACACGTCCGGAACGCATCAACGAATGGAGCCTGAGCAGATGCCGTTCGAGCAATGTCACACGGCGCGTACCGTGAGCTGTCAAGCGCATCGACGATGAACGGTGCCTCGACGAATCCGCAAAGATCTGTCCAGCCTCGTGCCTGAGCCTTCTCTATGGCGTCCTTCACCGCTTGGACCTCTCCGGCGTCAACGAACTCCGCGGCCCATTCGAGCACAAGAGAACAGCGGTCGTAATCCGACGGGCAGAGACGACTAATGGCCGCCGCACGCGCGTGGTTTCCCCTAGACGCAAGCCGGCGCGAGACCTTCACCACAAGCTCGGCATTCTCGGCCGCGTGATCGCCAAGCATCGAAAGGAGTGGTGTGACACTCGATACCATAGAGGCGCCGGCGCACGAAAACGATTCTTGACGCGTATTGACGCCAAAAAACGGGGCGTCACGAGCCAAAAACCTCCATACGTCTGCCTCCACGCCTCCAAGCACGTCTTCGACCTCCGTAAATGTCCCATGCCCAAAGAGGATGAGGGCAAATCGCAGTCTGCGTTCCTCCCCCATGAGCGATGGCCGAAGGCTGCTGCCCACCATGTCGATGTATGCCTGCTGATATCCCGGATCTTCCATCACGGACGACGAAGTCGCGTTCGCTACGTGACTAATCGCAGCCAAAAGCGCAGGGACACCTTGGACGAACTGGTCGTAGAGCCGAGCACTCGGATCGCTCGAAGGTCGTCTCGAGCGCAGGTTGGATGACCAGTAGCAGTTCGCCTCACCAAATTGCTCGGCCACGGACTCGCCCTCCGGCAGTATCGCCAATATGACACTCGCGCCAGCCCCTAGCATGGCCCTACAGAGCTTCACTTGCCGTTCGGCGTCCGCCTCGTCACCAGCCGGCAGGTTATCCATAGCGACGGCCACGTCATTTCCCGAAAGCGCTTCACCGCGGCACCATGCAACCAATTCCACCATGGTCTCTATGGCCTCCATCGGCTGCATGTGCGCAAAATCCTCGTATCTTGTATGCGCTCCCAACTTCGCACGACACTCCATATCTTTGGCCAAAAGAGTCGTTCGCCCCATCCCTGGCTCAGCGCAGATGATTATTGCATCTCCCCACTCTCTAAATGACTCAGATGGGCTGACGGGCGGCTCCCCATTGTTTTCGTGCTGGCTGGTCCCGCTCCGCCCTTCCTGCTCCGCCCGGCTCTTTGCCGCGTCCGATCCCGACCCATATACGGCAAGCGTGCTGACGTAGTCTTCGTTCATTCCACTCATGCTTCATTTCCTCCCATCGAGCCGCCTGTAGTGCACGCAGCACGATAACGCTGGGAGGGCAAACTTATGTTGCAGCAGCGCGACTATGGCTGGATACGAAATTTAACGCGATGCTCGCTTTGCAGATGCCATATCGGGTATTCTTCACTGGTCGCTGTGCAACATGATGGGTTATATTCGCGCTCGCACATGACCTATCCCAGCCTTGAATACCAATACACTCTTTAACTGTAAAGAAGTATAACGATATGCGAGCGCTCGAATAGAGTAGTTTGCATAGAGCATACCCACGTAAAAAGTATTAATAGTGATGCCCGAATGTCTATAAGACAGTTCATATGATGAAATCGCCTTGTGTCGATGGCAAAATACTTATAAACCGAAAACGGCGCCCCGGCGGTCCGTGCCGCCGGGGCGCCGCATGGGGTGGCTGTGCCGAGAGACGAAAATGCCCGTCGTTGGTCAGCGACGTCCTGCTCTCCCAC
>CADAAU010000028.1 GCA_902786015.1 uncultured Coriobacteriaceae bacterium | reverse complement strand
TCCGTGCTCCCCATAGAGGTCAAGTCGGGCAAGGACTACAAGCTGCACACCGCACTCAACAACCTCCTTGGGACCATAGAGTATGGCATCGGGCGGGCAAACGTCCTCTCGGAGCACAACGTGTCGCGGGGCGAGCGGATGGGCAAGCCGGTGCACTACCTGCCGCTGTACATGACGATGTGCCTCGCCGCCGAGAGGGGAGAGCGGGCGCTGGCTGACACCACCTTGGAGGCGGTCAGCTTCGAGGACCTGCTGTAGGCATGGCCGAAATTCTCTGGCGGGCAGACGCTTCCGTCTCAGGGCCCGCACCTAATCACGCAACGGTTCCTGAATGCCCCGAGTTCGACTCTTGCGCGGTATGCCCTGCCATATAGTCTTTTTAGCTGAGGGCGTCCTGCGGGTTCGGGGACGCCCTCGCGACGTCCCGGCGGGACTCGAACCGTGAGGTCGCGACGCGCGAGCGCCGCGGGCCGAGGAGCGCACGCGGCGAGGCCGCAGAGCCCCGCCGAAGGCATGGCGGGAGTCCCGCCGCCCCCACCAGGACTGCTAAGGCAAGCGCGGGGCTTCTTCCAGTCCTTCGGTGATGGCGCAGAAGAACTCGGCCGACCACAGCTCTAGCGCCCCGGGGTCTGTGACGAAGGGTATTACGTCTGCTTTTGCCTGTGCGTAGTCGATGCTTTTAAAGCGTTCGCGAAGCAGCTGCCGTACACCTTCGATATTCAACGTCTCCCCGTTGCCTAGCTGACCGGTCTGTTGCAGTTTCGCCTCGAGGTGGGCGAGGTTGACCTGCGCTTTGCGAGCTCGGTAGAAAACGTAGTCGTACAGGTCGCGTCCCTTCACTCGCGAACGCCATGCGCGCGCAATCACGGCGTGGACTTTGCCCGCAAAGAGAGATGGCGTGTCGTAGAGCCCTACTTCATATGGTGAAGGGAGGAGTCGATACTGGCGCTCGAAAGTTGCATGCGGGGCTGGGTTGGTGTCCAACTCGAGCTTGATTCGGAGCAGCTCTCCCGGCATGATGGCATCGGCCACTCCATCGTCGGAGAACAGCGTAATAAGACAAGCGCGCGTGCTGCCTTTAAGGAAAGCAGACCTAATCGCCGAATCATGCGTCTTGCGCTTCTCATCAACTCGGAAGTGAAGTCCCCACGCCTCGCATTCTCGCTTGGCAGAGATGAGATAAGGTCTGAGGTCGAAGGTGTCATTGGGCTGCCTGAGCGAGAAGTCCAAATCTTCGGAGAATCGGTCAAGGCCGTAGAAGATGCGCAGCGCCGTCCCGCCGTAGAACGCGGCGGGGCCGAAGAATCCGGCTCGACTTAGCCCGCAGAGTATAATCTCCTGGGCTATTTCCCGCAAGGCGTGTTTGCGTTGTTCCAGCGTTGACGCTTCATAGGGGGCAAGCATTGCCTCAAGCATGGTGTTCATCGGCGGGCTCCTTCGAGGTAGGAGGCTAGGTGTGAGACGTTGCGGCTATGGTAGCGTTCGGCAAGGCGACTGACGACCGAGAAGTCGAGCGCATGCAGGCTCTCTTCGTCGATGCGCAGGTCATCGAGGAGCAGCCGTTCGAGTGCCCTGCGACTTGTTGTTGGGGGCAGCTTGTACAGCTGGTCGCAAAGGGCCTTTTCGGGCGAGGCGAGCCAGTAGGCATAGTTCCCCTCGCGCTTGAGGTTCACAAAGAGGGGGAAGACTGCCAGAGGAACGTCCTGGTAGCTGTAGCGGCCAAAGGCGTTTTTGTAGCGACGCGTCTTGTGCTTGCCGCACGTGGCCGAGGTGTAGGTACGTACTGCTTCTGGGATAAGTCCGTGGCGGCCGAGGGCATACTCGAAGGAGAGATACGACGGACCATAGATGCATGGTGCCAGGAAGTATCCTGGAATCGTGCGGTCCGTCTCGTAAAGGCCCCTTCTCACCGGTACGAGCTCTTTGGCAGATACCATTCGCCCGATCTTGTTGCGCGGATTCTCGTACGTGGAGAGTCTGTCCTCCATCATACGTGTCGTTACTATCATGTTTGCTCCTCCTTGTCCCATAGTATAGGACAAGGAGGAGCAAACATGATAGCTATAAAGCGTCAGGAGAGCCCTTTCTGCTATTCGTATGTTACACACCCGGTTGCAGGCCGTCCGGTCGCGCAGTGGGTGGAACGGGGTTCCTGGGGAGTTTGTTCCGCGGAGCGGGTTCCGGGGATGATGGCTGCAAGGCTTTAGCGGGTGTTCCCGCGCCAATGCCGCAGGGTCCTGCTGAAGGCAGGACGGGGGGTCCCGCAGCCCCTAACAATGTAGGGCAGGCTTGGGTGACGTCCCCAAGCCTGCCGTTTAGTCATCTCTTGTTGCGATTTCCAGCGATGCGGGCAATTAGCTCTGTATCGGCAAATGCGAAGAAATCACGTCGGCAACCGTCGAGAGCGGCATCGTCTGCAGGAAGATGGTGCCCGGACCGGTAAGGATCGTGTTGAACAAGCCCTCACCGCCAAACATGACGTTCTTCGCGCCCTTTATCTTTTCGACCTGCATGTTTACGTTGCCCGTAAAGCCAAGCACGTTGCCCGTGTCGACCACCATGGACTGTCCGGCTTTCAGGTCATAGCGCACGAGCGAGCCGTCGCATTCCAAGAATGCCACGCCGTTGCCGCTCAGGCGCTGCATAATAAAGCCCTCGCCGCCAAAGAAGCCCCTCCCCAATTTTTGATTGAAGTGTATGGCTAGGTCTACGCTCATCTCGGATGCGAGAAAGGCCATCTTTTGTGCGATGAACTCTTGGCCCGGCTTGATGGCGACCGGAAGGATTTTTCCGGGAAAGCTGGAGCCGAACGCAATGCGACCATCGGACTGTGCGGTGTAAATGTTTTGGAACATGGACTCGCCGGAAAAAGCTTTGCTGAACATCTTCTTCACGCCGCCACCCGTCGTCTCCATGGACATGCATGGGTCCATCCAGACCATCGAGCCCTTCTCTGTTTTCATCTTTTCCCCGCGCTTTAGCGTGCATACCACTGCCGGGAACGGCTCACCGATAATCTCGTACTGCATGACATCCTCCCTTCATTTCTGTTCTTCCTGCACCAAAATCGTAACATATCGGTGCGTTCCATTATGCCTGAAGGCTCTCCGTTGTGACTTAAGAGCACGTGGGCTGCAACTGTTCACACCCAGCAGCAGGCTGCCTGGCAAGCGATGGGGAGTATCCTGGAAGCAGTGTCATGGGGACGGAGGCATTGACACACGTGGCCTCCAACGGACGCGAGGCTCTTCCGCAGGGAAGGGCCTCGGTGTCATGGGGACGGAGGCATTGACACACGGTTTACTGACTTGGCCACACAACTCGTCTCGTTCTTTCTGCTTATTGTCATGGGGACGGAGGCATTGACACACGGTTTACTGACTTGGCCACACAACTCGTCTCGTTCTTTCTGCTTTAGAAACAAGTCTGGCTGATATACTTCTAACCAAGCAATACCAATACAGTGCTCTGCAGACGGAGATACGATGCTCCGCAGACGGAGGCCCCGTGCTTGAGCGCAAGACGCCATCCAGGCTCCAGTCGTGGAAGGGCTGTTTTATCTAGGGGAGGAGATCGGCCCTGCTCAAGCTGCTCGACGGTCGCGTGGCAGAGCTGGGAATCAACAATTTCTATGCCGTGCGCATTGACGGCACGTTCGACAAGATGAACGTGCGGAGCGAATACAAGCAGGAGAAGCCCTATCCTACCATCGTCGAGGCGCTTGCCGCCGACCAGACGTTCTTTGACCTCGAAAAGGTGGAGGGCAGCATGGTGGGCGTTTATTGTCCGCCGTATGCGGCCGACATGAACAGCGCCGGCTGGCATTTCCACTTCGTGACGGCAGATCGCACCCAAGGCGGGCACGTGTTCGACTGCGTGGTGAACAAGGCCATGGCGACCATCGACCAGACCAAGGAGTTCGATCTGGCACTGCCCGGCTCCCAGAAGTTCGAGAGCACCGACTTTACCGTGGACCGTACCGCCGACGTGAAGAAGGCCGAGACGAACGAGGATTGACGTCCGAGGAACATCGGACTGACACTGGATGAAAGAGTTTGCCGTTAGTGCTCTGGCCTTGGGTCTTACGTTAACGCTAGCAGCATGGCTCACCACTAAGAGTTTTTGAAAAGTCTGGCGGGGGAGACGTATACGGTCCGAACGTGGCCAAGACATTTTCGTCCGATTATTTGGATGGCGCCTCGAAGATGCGACAGGCGTGTTCCTTTGTCTCGGTGTCGTAGGTGACGGCCACGACGAGGATCGGCACGCCGAGACCGCGCAGTACCTGCGGGTAGTCGCGGTCGAGCACCTGGTCGACGGCCGCGCTCACGGGCCTGTCCCACTTGAGCTCGACGAGGAGCGCCGGGCGTCCCGAGCCCGCACGGGGCAGGTAGGCCACGTCGGCGTAGCCGTGGCCGCTCGGCAGCTCGTCCACGCACGCCCAGTCGTCCACCGCCGCCACGAGCGCGGCCTTCACGACGGCCCGCAGCGCCTGCTCGCCGTTGTAGTGCACGGGCGCGCAGGCGGCGTCGTGGGCGCGGCCGATGGCTTCTGCCACGGCCCGCTCGTCGCGGGCGAGCACGTCCTCCACGAGCCGCATCGAGTCGCGCATCACCCGCGCCACGCGGGGGTGGCGGCTCCTGCCCACGGCCCGTCGCAGCTCGCCGCGCACCTCCTCGTTGGGCACGCGGGCCCGGCCGGTGCCGATGTCGTAGCAGAGGTAGCCCAGGTGCACGAGCAGGGTGAGCGCGTCGTCGCGGCTCGCGATCGAGGTCATGTCGTTCTTGAACGTCGCGGGGTCCACGCGAAGCTCCTCGCCCCCTATCGCCCGCAGCACGTCCGCCTGCAGCCCGTCGAAGTCCATGTCGACGTAGCGGCGCAGCTCCTCGAAGGTCTCGGTGGAGGGCCAGTAGGAGCCGGTGGCGCCGAATCCGCACGCCTGCATCACCGAGTAGGGCGCGTAGGTGGCCACGTGGCGCGGGCCGTCCCGCCGTGGCCTGAAGGCCGGCAGGTCGTAGCCGTCGTACCAGCGGCGCACGTCGGCGGCGTCGAGGCCGTGCTCCGCGCAGAGCCCCTCCACCTCCGCCTCGCTGAACCCGACGTAGGGGACGTAGGCGCCCGGCCTCACCATCGTGTACTCCCAGAAGTCCGACACCGCGCTCTGGTGGGCGTACTTCTTTATGGGCAGGATGCCGGTCATGTAGGCGCCGGCCACGACCTCGGCGGTGAGGCTCGCGCTCTTGAAGAGCGAGCGCAGCCACTCGGCGTAGGCGTCCTGTGCGGCCCTGCTGTCCTGTGCGAGGCGGTAGGGCGCGTCCCACTCGTCTATGACGAAGACGAACTTGCGGCCCGTGGCCCGCACGACGTCCCAGAGGGCGTCCGCCAGAAGCGACTTGGGGCCGATCGCGCGGGAGCCGGCGCCAGGCGCGAGGTCGCGCAGCTCCGGCAGCACCGCCTCCGTGACGGCCGCCACCGCGTCCGCGCCCGTCGCCGACTGCATGGCCTCCGCCATGTCGAGGCGGAGCACGTTGTAGGCGTTGAGGTGCTCGTCCCAGCCCCCGCGCCGCGAGACCTCCAGCCCCTCGAAGAGGGTGCGCGAGTCGCAGCCGCAGCTGTAGAACGCGGCGACCGACTGTGCCGCGTAGCTCTTGCCGAAGCGTCTGGGGCGGCTCACCATCACGAGCTTGTCGCTCGTCTCCAACGTGGAGTCAAAGAGCGATACGAGCCCGGTCTTGTCCACGTATCTCCTGCTTAGGATCTGTTGGAACCCCTCGTTTCCTGGGTTTACGTAGCGCCCCATCGCTCGCCTTCCTCGCGATCCTCGGTCCTGCGATGATTATACTCCCACGCATGGTCCCGTACGTGTTGGCGCGGCGACGCGCAACAGCTTGTTCGGCTGCCCGGTTCACGCCCCGCCACAAGGCGTGGAACGGGGGACGTGTCCTTAGGAAGCTCTTGTGACGGCTAATTGGCCGAGATAGACGACGGCACGTTGGTCACGGAGTCCATTCATCCCATCCAGTTTTTGTTGACGAGCAAGTGAGAACAAGATGGGAAGCAAAGCCATCAGGCAACCACTGAAGAAGGGCGTGGCAAAGGTCCCTGTGATCATGCAGCTGGAGGCCCTTGAGTGCGGCGCCGCATCCCTCGCCATGCTTATGGCCTACTACGGCAAATGGGTCCCTCTGGAGCAAGTACGCGTAGACTGCGGCGTTTCCCGCGACGGCAGCAAGGCAAAGAACATCGCGCTGGCGGCCATGCATTATGGGTTCGAGGTCAGGGCCTTTCGCTTCGACCCCCCAAACCATACAGAAGGAAGCGTCGTTTCCCTGCATCATCCACTGGAACATGAACCACTTCGTGGTGCCGGACGGCTTCAAGCGCAACCATGCTTACCTAAACGATCCCGCCCGCGGCAACATCGCCGTGTCTCGCGCCGTCTCCAACCAACGCATCAACATCACGCGCACCCAGATGCGCGACCAGGCAAAGCTCGCCTCCACACTAACTCAATCAACAGTTCCATGGGCAATCACCTCTCTTCCAGGAGGTGCCGCCCGGTCACGGGACTTACATGCCGCCAACCGCGTCGAAAACTATAGCACATCAGCTTCTGATTGTTGAAAACGTTTTCAACAATCAGAGTCGCACATCGCAGCTTGTGGAGCTGAAGGAGCGAGTTGGTAACTCGTTCAGACCCGGTGGCAGACAAGGGTTGTGGCCTCACGCCGGCTCATTCGCCGTCCGAGCGTAGGCAACACGCGGCTTCGCATGCGGGCACTTCTCTGCCGGCCCTCGCGCTGTGGCACAGCGGCTGAACTCGGTTACCGCAGTACTATATAATATGCAGTCGGCCATATGTGGCCGGCTCCAAAGGCAGGGGAGGAATTGCAGGTGGACGAAAGCGAGTTCCCGAACCATGCATAGCACAGACGAACTTGAGAAATGTTTGCGCATTACGCCGCCGAGCGCGTGGGTGGCATTGGCCGCCTTCGTCGTATTGCTCGCTGGCCTTCTGTCCTGGGCTATATTCGGAACAATCGCGACGAGGGTGCCGGCGACGGCTGCTGTCGTCAATGGACAGGCGATATGCTTTCTCCCCGAAGCCGACATCGTGAAGACACATGTGGGCGACCAGGCAGATATCGGCGGGAAAGCTCTCGGCACCGAAGGCGTAACCCTTAAAGTCAGCGATATCTCGACCTTGCCGGTCTCGCGCGCCGAAGTAAATAAGATTGTGTCCAGTGATTACTTGACCGAAGCGATGACGAAAGGGAATTGGGCCTATCCGGTAACCTTCGAGGGCGATACGTCCAAGCTGCCCGAAGACGTGCCGCTTTCCATGGAGATCACGGTGGAGAGGCTCGCACCGATAAGCTTGCTGCTGAGGAACTAGACACTATGGCCCGTACTACACCAAGAAAGCGGTGCGATCATGGCTAGGGTCATCGCAAATGTGCCGCAGATAATGCAGATGGAAGCGCTGGAATGCGGCGCCGCCTGTCTTGCCATGATACTGGCATATCACGGGCGCTGGGTGCCGCTCGAGAAGCTGCGGGCAGACTGCGGGGTGTCGCGCGACGGCGTGAAGGTCGAAAACGTCTTGAAGGCAGCGAATGCTTACGGATTGTCCGCCGAGTCCGTCAAGATTGGTGCGGCTGAACTCGCGAACGAGGTAACGCTGCCGTGCATTGCGCTTTGGAAACAAGGCGATTTCGTCGTGGTAGCTGGCTTCCGTAGAAACTACGTGCATCTCAACGATTCCGCTCACGGGCAAATCAAGGTCACGTTGGCGGAATTCGAAGAGTCCTACGACGGGACCGCCTTGCTATTTAAGGAGACCGACGACTTCGAGCCGGGCGGAGAGAAGCCGGTCGCCCTGCGTTTCGCGCTCCAGCGGCTTTCCGGACTCAAGTCCCCCATCGCGTTCGTCATGCTGAACTCCGCTGTCGTCTCCGTTGTGGCGATTGCGACGACAGCGCTCGGCCAGGTGTTCATGGACCGCATCTTGAGCGGTGAGAGCCCAGGGTGGATAGACGGCCTGGCATTGATCATGCTCGTCCTTGCGCTCGTGTCGGGAGCCGCCTCGGTGCTCAATGCTCATTACCTTGTCAGCATCCAGGGTAAGTCAGCCGTCGTGTCGTCGGCGCGATTCATGAACCACCTGCTGCGGCTGCCCGCCGGGTTCTACGCGCAGCGGATGGTCGGCGATCTGCAAACGCGCCAATCCGACAACGAGAGGGTGGCGGCCACGCTCGTCGGGCAGCTAGCCCCCGTCCTCATAAACACTGTCCTGCTGGTTCTTTACCTTGTCATCATGTTGGACTACAGCATCCCCCTGACTGCCGTTGGCGTGTTGTCCGTAGTGGCAAGCGTTCTTGCCGCACGCTACGTGTCGAACAAGCGCCTTAATCTCATGCGGTCCAGCGCAAATGCGGCAGGCAGGCTGTACTCTACGACCGTCAATGGCATGGAGATGATCGAGACTATAAAGGCCGCCGGCGCCGAATCAACCTTCTTTAGCCGGTGGTCGGGATACCAGGCGGCCAATTACGACATAGCGGCCGACACCTCCCTGGATAACGAGTACCTAGGCACGATACCCCAGGCCATCACGAAGCTCGCCAACATTGTCGTGTTGGTGTTGGCGATTTGGCTCATCGTGAAGGGCGATTTTACGCCGGGGGCCCTGTTGGCGTTTACGGGCTTCCTCTCCGCGTTCATGGCACCAACGAACCAGATGATAAACCTTGGCCAGACGGTGCAGGAAATGCAGGCGCAGATGGAGCGCATCGAGGACGTCATGCGCTACCCGACCGACGTTGCAGAGGATGTTGAAGAAACGCCCAAGGCGGAAGGTCTCAATCTCGACAAGCTGAGCGGTCGCGTGGACCTCAAAGGTCTCACATTCGGCTACTCGCCGCTCGAGCCGCCACTCATCGAGGGGTTTGACCTGCACCTGGAGCACGGCCAGTGGGTCGCCCTCGTGGGCGGGTCAGGTAGCGGCAAGTCCACCATCGCGAAGCTCGTGTCGGGTCTTTACGAGCCTTGGTCAGGATCGGTGGAGTTCGACGGGATTCCCCTTGCCCAGGTGCCACGCCCCCTTCTACGCGGGTCGCTTTCCGTCGTCGATCAGGATATCGTCACCTTTAGCGATTCGGTGTTCGACAACGTCACACTGTGGGATCCATCAGTCGCCGACTTCGAGGTGATTCTCGCTTGTCGTGATGCGGGGATCCACCAGGACATCGCAGCGCGCGAGGGCGGGTACCGAGCAGTGGTCGCGCCACGCGGCCGCAACTTCTCGGGCGGCCAGCTGCAGCGCATGGAAATCGCGCGGGCGCTTACGGTCGACCCGTCGATTATCATCTTGGACGAGGCCACGAGCGCACTTGACGCTCAAACCGAAGCTGAGGTCATCCAGCGTATCCGCGACCGCGGCACAACGTGCATCGTGGTGGCACACCGCCTTTCCACCATCCGCGACTGCGACGAGATCATCGTGCTCGACGATGGCAAGGTGGTCGAGCGCGGGACACACGACGAGCTTATGGCCCTAGACGGCGCCTATGCGGAGCTGGTGCGCAATGACTAGCTGGATGGAATCCCGAATCGAAGCCCGGGCGAGGCAAAACGACGCCATGGAAGACAAGGCCTACATGCAGCTCGCCCGCAGCGTGTCCGAACCGCATCGGCGCGCCTCATTCGCCGACGGCGAGCCGCAAGCCGACAAGGCGGCGAAAGTTTGCCTCGAGTACCTTAAAGCCGAGCCCGGTGTTATCCCGAATGGCGTGGATGACCCCGACGAGCGTCTGGATTGGCTCTGCCGTCCCTCGTCGACCATGCGCCGCGCGGTGCGCCTGGGACAGCGCTGGCACAGGCAGACGTACGGGGCAATGCTCGCGCACCTGGACACGGGCGAAGCCATTGCCCTGCTACCCAGGGGCTTGTCCGGTTACTATTACACGGACCCTTCGACTGGGCGAAAGACAAGGGTGACGGCTTCGGTCGCGCAGCACATCTGCGAAGAGGCCCTCCTATTCTACAAGCCCCTGCCTGCTAAGCCGCTTGCGGTGCGCGACCTCGTGTTGTTCATCTTTGGACTGTTCGATCGCCACGACCATGCGATTGTCATTTCGGCGGCGCTCATCGTGACGCTTGTTGGGTTGGCTCCCGCTTGGGCGAACAAGATCGCCTTTGGGTTGGTGGCTCCTTCGGGCCAGATAGGGCTGATCGGTCCCGTGGCCGCATTGTTGCTGGGAGCCACCGTGTGCGGCGTGCTCACAACCATTTGTCGCAACCTGGTCACGGCAAGCATGGTTGCGAAGGCGGAGGCGCTCACCGAGGCAGCGGTCTTTTCACGCGTCCTCTCGTTGCCCGCAACGTTCTTCAAGCGATTCTCGTCGGGAAACCTGGCAAACCGAATCGGCAACGTGTACCTGCTAGTCCAAAAGATGATCACGTCCGTTTTTGGATCGGGACTCACGTCGCTGTTCGCACTCATCTACATCGTGCAGATTGCCTCCCTCGCACCCGCGTTGGCGATGCCGGCTTTCCTCGTCGTCGTCGCGCAAGCGGCGCTCACGGTTTCCGTCACGTATGCCACCGTAGGCTACGAGAAGCGAGCCAAGCAGGCGAACAGCAGGTTGTCCGGCGTCGTGACCGCCCTGCTGAACGGCGTACCAAAGATCAAGCTGGCCGGCGCCGAGAAGAGGGCTTTCGCCCGATGGGCCAAATCCTACTCCGAATACGCGGAGCTCACCTACAACCGCCCTACCGCCTTGCGCGCACTGCCGGCGCTCGTGGCGTTCGCGGCGCTCCTTGGAAACGTGCTCATCTATTACCTCGCTGCAAAAACGGGCGTAAGCGTCGCCGACTTCATGGCATTTAACGCGGCATACGGACAGGTCAGTTTCGCGATTATGGAGTATGCCGCAATCGCGGGGCAAACTGCGGAAATAAAGCCGCTGCTGGAGCTTTTGGCGCCGATTTTGGAGACGGCACCCGAGGCCGACGAGAACAAGCCAAGCGTGGAGTCACTCACGGGTGGCATCGAAGTGTCGAACGTGACGTTTAGCTATGGTGAAGACGGGCCCATTATCCTGCGTGACCTGTCGTTCACGGTGCGGCCCGGCGAATACGTAGCGCTCGTCGGCAAGAGCGGTTGCGGGAAGTCGACCATCCTGCGCCTGCTGCTCGGCTTCGAGGTGCCCGACAGCGGCAGCATATTCTATGGGCCCCACGACGTACAGAGCGTGGACCTGCGAAGCTTGCGCCAGCAGATTGGCACGGTGCTTCAGGATGGGAAACTCTTCATAGGCGACATGGCGAGCAACATCACCCTATCGACACCCGGTGCGACCATCGAGGACGCCTGGGCGGCTGCCGAGGTGGCAGGCATCGCAGACGACATCCGCAAGATGCCCCAGGGCATGCAGACCCTGGTTTCCGAAGGATCGGGCGGCGTGTCGGGCGGGCAGCGACAACGACTGCTGATCGCACGTGCCATATGCGGAGGAAGGCGCATCCTGCTTCTTGATGAGGCCACGAGTGCGCTGGACAATAAGACGCAGAAGCACGTGAGCGACTCGCTCGACGCGCTCGCCTGCACGCGCCTGGTAATCGCGCACCGTCTGTCCACCATCCGCCATTGCGACCGCATCCTAGTAGTCGACGATGGCCACATAGCGGAGGAGGGCACCTACGACGAGCTGCTGGAGAAAGGCGGCTTGTTCACCGAGCTCGTGAAGCGCCAGATGCTCGACCCTGCAAGCGAGTAGCCTGAAGCAAGCGATGGGGTGTAGCCCCTTTGTCTTACTCGCAGGCAAAGGGGAGTGTCCCCATCGTTTGCCCTGCCCGCATGCTGCCATGCCGTCTCGGCAGCTCCACCTGCCCGCAAACTGTACAATGGTGCACAACGGCCCGGCGCATCGCACGACAGGGGGACGCGATGAAGAAGTTCAACACCACAGGACTCTGCATCCCACGCAAACACTATATGGTGAGCACCGACGAACGCGTGCGCCAGATTCGCGCCATGGTGGACGAGGGAAACTACTTCTGCGTCAACCGTGGCCGACAGTACGGCAAGACTACCACGCTCTTTGCGCTCGAGGGCGCCTTGAGCGATAGCTATGGCGTGGTGAGCCTCGATTTCCAGGCCATCAGTACGGCAGGGTACAGCACCGAGGGAAAGTTTGTCGCCGCATTCTGCCGCATACTATGGCGAAAGAGTCGTAAGTTGGGAATTCCCACGTCGGTGTTGGAGCAGGTGCGAGCAATCGCGCAGGCAGGAAACGGCGAAGCCGAGCTCGACCAGCTCTTTTTCCTCCTTTCCGACTGGTGCGACGAGAGCGACAAGCCTCTTGTGCTTATCATCGACGAGGTGGATAGCGCCACCAACAACCAGGTGTTCCTCGACTTTCTTGCGCAGCTGCGGTTGCAGTACTTGGAGCGCGAGAAAGATCCTGAAGCACCGGCTTTCCATTCCGTGATTCTCGCGGGCGTCACTGACGTGCGACACCTGCGTTCTAGGATTCGCGACGAAGACCAACACAAGGTCAACAGTCCGTGGAACATCGCGGTGCCCTTCAGTGTTCAGATGGGCTTCTCGGCAGACGAGATCGCCCAGATGCTTGCAGACTATGAGGCGGACCACGGCACAGGCATGAACGTTTCTACCGTCGCTCGGCAGATCTTTGACTATTCGCACGGCTATCCCTTCCTCGCGAGCCGCATATGCCAGATTGTGGACGAGGAGCTCGTGGACGACGGGTTTACGGACCTGGCAGCCGCATGGACGGAATTCGGCGTGGACGAGGCCGTGCGCAAACTGCTGTCCGAGACGAACACCCTCTTCGATTCGCTTATGGGTAAGCTGCAGAACTATCCCGAGCTGCGCGGCAAGCTACGGGCGCTTCTTATGCGTGGGGAGCAGATTGCCCACGTGCCCGACGACAACGAGCAGCAACAGCTCCTCATGTACGGCTTCGTGCGAGTAGAGCACAACAAGCTCGTGGTCTCAAACCGGGTGTTCGAGATGCGCCTATATGTCTTCTTCGTGGGCGAGAGCGAGACTGACCCGGGGCTGCGAGTCGCCGCCGGGGCAGATCGCTCTGCCTTCGTCACCGAGGACGGTGGACTCGACGTGCCCAAGATAATGGCGCACTTCATTCGTGATCATAATCGAATCCACGGGGAGTCGGGCGAGCGATTCCTCGAGGAGGAGGGCCGCGAGAGATTCCTCACGTACTTGTCGCCCATCATCAATGGCACCGGCACCTATGCGGTGGAGGAACAGACGCGCGACCAGCGACGCATGGACGTGGTGGTCCACTGGCTGGGGCGCCGCTACGTCATGGAACTCAAGGTATGGCACGGGGATCGCTACCACGAGAAGGGCGAGCGGCAAATAAAAGAGTACCTCGGGCACTTCGGCCTCCGTGTGGGATACCTGCTCTCGTTCGACTTCCGTCGTGGCAAAGAGCCCGGCGTGGAGCGTATTGCGTTCGGCGATGCCGTGCTGTTCGAAGGAACGGTGTGACGGACGTTGCCAGCACAACGGCGGCGAATAGACACGTAGTGCGCTCCCGCTACGCGTCCGTCTCAGATTTTTTGTGCGCCCGTTTTTTTGCTCGACTCTTTTGTTCCGCCACACATTGTTTCGTCTCGGGCGCTCTGGGTATGACAGTTTGTATGACAGTTTGCTCCATCCCCCCTTTTCCCCGAATTGTAACCTCGAGGCGTATGCATATGCTGCTAGAATAGCTACGTGTGTTGCATAGATTCAATATACGAACACTCTATATTCACGCTCACGGTCAGTGGCCTTGGGAAGGGAGGGCTTTAGCCGATTATGAGAAAAAGCGAACGAGAGCAGCTGGCAAAGCTAATGGAGGATCTTGAAAGCGGGGCCATATTGGATCAACCCTGCTGGTCCTTTATTAAAGAGGTGAATTCCTTTAGTGACGATCGCTTGGACAGCGTGGCCATACGGGATGGATATCGCACATACACGTATCGCCAGATGTTCCGCTACTGGGAGAAGTACGCGGAAGCTTTTACCGGTGCTCGAATCACAGGGAAAAACCGCTCTCGCGTGGCGCTCATCGCTACACCACTGACCGAGAGCGTTTTTGCGTTCTACGGCCTCAACATGACGGGCGCTTCGGTGTCCATCATTTATCATCTTGACCTCTTTGACGAGAAGCAGATCTACAGCATGATCGAGAGGGAAAAGATCACCGACTTGGTGGTTTCCGAGATTTGGGCGTTCCCGCAGCTGATGAAGCGTCTGCTCCGCGATCGCGAGATGCTGGGACTGCGCAACATCGTCGTGCTCGAAAGTCCTCTGGGAGGAGAGTTCGGCATTCCCGCGGCAGAAGCCGTCCGCAAGGTGAATACGGCCCTGTTCCGCGAGCTTGACGGCGGGCTCCTGATGGAGGACCTTCTTAAGGAATACGAGGCCACGCCTATCTCCTACGGACGAGAGAAGTCATCCGATTCTTCCGTCATTCTCCATACGACTGGCACCGTAAATGGCATGCACAAGCCGGTTCCCATGTCTGACAAGGCCCTCAATGCTTTCATTCCGGTTGCCATCAAGGCAAAGGACACGTACGAGGACTTCAGCGGTGTGCCAGAGCATATCGTCAGCTGCCTCACGCTCAACATGTCTTGGGTCTACGCGATGGTCGACATGCTGCACATGCCGCTTGGCCTTGGCATGGAGTTAGTCTGCCTGCCCTTTGGCGGCACCAACCCCCGCTACGGCGAGGCGATTGAGCGCTATGGCTTTAGCGTCATGTTCACCAGCATGAACATTTTGGACTCTTGGCTCAAGACCATGCCCGACATGGACCTGTCCAAACTGAAGGTCGTCTTTATGGGTGGATCCTACGTATCCCCCGAGCACAAGCAGAAGTTCAACGATTACCTGCGGTCCTGCGGTTCGACGGCCCGAATCATTAACGGCTACGGACTCTCCGAGCTGGGTGGCGCCTGCGTCATAGCGCCCTCAGACAGGAACGACGACGCCATCGGATATCCGCTGCCCGGATTCAAGGCAAAGATTTTGGTCGAGGACGAGGGGAACTACTACGACATTGAGGATGGACCGCGCACTGGCGTCCTGCTTCTCTCGTCAAACACCATGAGCTCGGGCAAGCTGGGCAGGGAAGTGTTCTTTGAGCTCGACAAGATTGACGGCGAGGATTACTTCAACACCAACGACCTCGTACGTGTGAACGAGGACGGGAGCCTCACCTGCATTGGTAGGTCCAACCAGTTCTTTATCAATAACGCGGGAGTACGCTTCGATGCGGGTCTGGTACAGACTGCCATTACCGCCCAACCTGGCGTCGTTGCCTGCGGTCTTGCGCCCGAGTTCCACAAGACCCTTCACGACAACGTCCCGGTGCTCTACGTCGAGACCGACAAGCACGGTGCGGGCGACCTCACAATCGTGCGTCAGGCGCTCATCGAGGTGTTCATCAAGGGCGACACGCTGGTGGACTCAAACATGCCCAGTCAGGTCGTGCTCGTTGACAAAATCCCTCTAAACAGTGGCGGCAAGGTGGACGGCAAGAGGCTGGCCTCGGGGTCCGTCAAGGGAAAGCGCTTCTCGGTCAAGCCCGTAAAAGCGGGCGACAAGCTCGCAGACATCGTGCTGGTCCCCGCGGCGGAAGGCGAGAATGCCCTCATGGGAGCAGGCGTGCCGGAAGAGCTAGAGCACGATCCGTACAACATCCTTTCCGAGCTGTTCGCCATCATCCCGGATCTCAACAAGGGAGACTTCACCAAGGTACTCCGTATCCCCGGACTCCGTGAGCTGGTCATAAAGCTTACCGGCTTCGACATTCACAATATTTCGGGAAGCGTGATGAGCATGACGCCCAAGTTGCTCGACATGGCTTTCCGTAAATATGTTTTGCCCGTCATCGCGAAAGGAGACAGAAAGATGAACAAACAGACAGGCGCCCCCAATGGCTTCATGCCCCCGTTCCCTGGCATGCCCCCCATACCTGGCATGCCCCCCATGCCGACATTCCCCATGGGTTGGAACGGTAGCCAAGAGGACGCCAAGGCAAAGGCTCAGTCCTTCACCGACAACGCAAAGATGGCTCTTGAGAAGAACATCGACATGCGCAAGTCCGCCATCGATACCTCCAAGGACCAGCTCAACCAGTTCGTCTCTTACGTGATGGACATGCAGGAGAGCCTCACCGCCTCTCTGCCCGAGCAGCTTCCGGCAATCCCCGGTCTGCCGGCGATTCCCGTCTCCCCCAAGGGCATCGCGAAGACCGTCAAGGAGTTCGAGCAGATGACCAGCGATCACATTGCCGAGCAGATGGATTCCTGCGTGGACTTCTGCTTTGAGGTTGAGCAGAAGGCCATCGACATGATTCCCGAAGCCCCGAAGGCCGAGGCCCAGGCAGAGGCCGTCGAGGTCGAGGTAGAGGAAGAGGTCGAGGAAGCTGCTGAGTAAACCCAGCGTCTTTTCTCGTCAGATCTTATCTAGAGCGTGGCAATGAAGGGAGTGCGGTCAGGGACCGTGCTCCCTTTGCCTGTCTTCCCATTGCCTCGGGGTATACTGAATGCATACCACCAAGCTCTTGTCCAGACGAAAGGAGCGCATATGCCACTTTCTAAGGATGATTGCAGATAGCGTACGACGATGTCTGCAGAATGTCGGAAAATAGACGTGGCACACAGATCTCCGGGAGCTGTGCGCCACGCTGAGTTCGCTGCTAGTCGAGGTCGTACTGCTAGTCGAGGCCGATGGGCTCGATGCGGTTGCCCTCGCTGTCGTACGTAACGGCCATGCCGTTTTCCATTTCGGTGACGTCTACGACGCGTCCGTTGAGTGCGTCCACCTGTACGCTGTAGTGCTTACCGTTGGCGTCGATCTCCACATTGTAATAGTCGATGCCGCCACCCGTGATGACGCCCGAGTTGGTGACGTTGCTGCCCACACCGCCCACGGCGTCGAGTGCGATGTCGGTGGCTTGATCGGCCGAGGTGTTTATCTCCGAGACGGTGCCTCCGGTGTTGAGGTTGTCGTTGTTAGTGGTCTGACCTTGGCTCTGGGTTGCGCCTTGGTTCGTGTTTTGGCTTTGGTTTTGGTCCTGATTCTGGGCCTGAGTCTGGCTGTTTTGCGCCTGGTTGTTGTTCTGCTGGTTCTGTTGGGCCTGTTGGTTCTGCTGGGCCTGCGGTTGTGCGGCGTTCGCGGCCTTCATGGCGTTGATTACGGATGCCACCTCGGTGTCGTTGAGGCCCACTTCCTCGCCGCCAAGCCCTTGGAATGTCACGCCGTAGTCATTGCCGCCTTCCGACCAGGTTATGACCGTTGCAGAGCTATTGGTTGCACCGTACATCGTGGCGTCGATGCCATCGTAGGATTTGGTCCACTTGTTTGCGAACTCCGCCGTGTTGCGATCGGAAAGGGGTGCCGTGTGTCCGTTGCCACCTTTGCGCACGATGAGTGCGATGGCCCCATGCTCGTACGTTGCTTGTGCGACGGCGTCGGCGTAGGCGTACTTGGGATCCTTGTACTCGGCGCCGTTGAGCGAGATCGAGGGCATCGTGCCGAACTTGTCGAGCTTTGCGCCCTTGGCTGCCTCTTCTGCACCTTTTGCATCGATCCACTTGATAGTGCTCTCGGTCTGCGTGACCTGTTCGGTCGTTTGCTCAGCAGGTGGGGCAGTCTGCGACTGCTGCTTTGGCTGCTGCCCGCATCCCATGATGCCAATGCTCATGGCGAGCGTTCCGGCGAGTACGTAGGTGGCGATTCGGTTCCTCATAGCGCGTTCCTTTCTTGTCGTTGTTTTGAATTGCGCTTTTGCTTTCGTCCTTAATACCGTTCCGTGGGAAAGGATGTCTCAAATAGCGCCGGGCTTCATAATTTCTGCTCATCGTTGGATTTGTGCCACTCGACATCGGTTTCTCGCGCCGACTTGCCGAGCTTCGTGTCTGTGCACCAACATTTTGCGGCTGGCGCGGTCAGAAAATAACGTAATAGCAATGTTTATGTGGGACTGGCTCTTGCTTAGCGCACATCTTTGGAGCATTTCGCGCTTTTAGCGGGCAAGGAAATTTTAGCCCAAAAAATTAGTGCACACCAAAATAGTTAATATCCATATATCACCAGTTGGCAGAGTCCTGTAAAAATTTTGGTGTGCAGTGTGTATTTTACATACTGTACACCAAAACCATTAAAATACATATAACCCCAGATGAGTATGTGACAGCAAAATTTTGGTGTGCACTAATTCCTGAGAGGGCATCCGTGGGGTTGACGCGCGATGATGCGTCGGGCACTCGCGTAGGCAAAACGGGCCTGTTTCGCGTGTAATATGGTAGACCGGAGCACAATTCTCCTAGTTTTTGCTGTCGCCACGCGTTCGAAGAGGAGTTGCCGCATGGTTACGCTGTTTGTTGACGCCGATGCCTGCCCCGTCACACGCGATGCCATCGCCTGCGCGCGCAAGGCAAACGTTCCTTGTGTCATAGCCGGGGATTCTGGCCACAACCTTTCGAAGCACGTGCGCAAGGATGACCCGACTGAGCCCGGCGACGGGTTTTGGGTTCGCATTCTTCAGGTGGGGCAGGGGGCTGATGCCGCCGACTTTGCCATAGTGTGCGAGCTCGAGTCAGGCGACATCGTTGTTACGCAGGACTTTGGGCTCGCGTCCATGGCACTTGGGCGCGGATGCGCGGCAATCGATCCGCGCGGTCACATATACGACCAGCGCACCATAGATGCCCTCCTGCTCGTACGACACGCGACCAAGCAGGAGCTCCGTTCAAAGCGCCGTCGCGGAAAGCCCCGCGTGAGCAAGCATGCCGCCTTCGAGCCCGAGGACCGCGAGCGCTTTGTGCGAAACTTACGGCAGTTGCTCACCGATGCCTAACCATGCGTGGCGCAAAGCGATGGGGATACTCCCCTTTGCCTCCATGCAAAGGGGAGTATCCCCATCGCTTGCCCGGCCGCGCGCCACCACGCATTTCAGACGGCCTACTGCCGGTTGCGAACAGTTCTATAATTGGCCTACCGAAGGCGCCCGTAAGGCGGGCATCATGCCGTATAATTCAAATATTGAATACACGACTGACAAGTCTATGGTGTTGACGGGCCGCGAGACCCGCTCGATGCGCTACCATGAAGCCAGCAATACCTAAAGGATGCCAGGAGGCTCCCATGACAAATGCCGCGGGCCTGACGACCGCCGAGGTTGACGCCCTTACGAAGCAAGGCAAAACGAATGCGATGCCCGACAAGGTCAGCATGAGCGCGGCTGGAATCGTTTTCTCGAACGTGTTCACGTACTTCAACGGAATCTTTGTGTTCCTTGCCGTACTGCTTATCATCGCGAAGTCGTACAAGAACCTCACGTTCCTTCCGGTCGTGATTGCCAACACCATCATCGGTATCGTGCAGCAGCTTCGGTCAAAGAAAGTCCTCGACAAGTTGGCCCTGCTTGACGTGAGCGAATACACGGCGATTCGCAACGGCGAGGATGTCCACGTGGCCTCCGACGCCCTCGTGCTGGGCGACCTTGTGCGGCTGGAGGCCGGCCAGCAGATTCCCGCGGATGCGGTGGTCGTGTCTGGTGAGGCCAGCGCAAACGAGTCGCTGCTTACCGGCGAAGAGGACGAGATCGCCAAACGCGAGGGAGACGAGCTCAAGTCGGGGAGTTTCTTGGTGTCGGGATCACTCGTGGCGCAACTCACGCATGTAGGTGCCGATTCCTACGTCGCGCGACTCACCGCCAAGGCCAAGGAGGTCAAGGAAAAGAAGTCCGAGATGGTCGCCGGCATCGAGCGCATCATCCAGGTAGCCGGCATCCTCATCCTGCCCGTGGGCGGCCTGCTGTATTGGCAGGGAACTGCCGTCAACGGCATGACGTATGCCGAATCCATCGTCTCGATGGTTGCGGCGGTGACGGGCATGATTCCCGAGGGCCTGTACCTGCTGGTAACCATCGCGCTTGCGCTCAGTGCCATGCGCCTCGCAAAGGAGAAGGTCCTGTTCCACGACATGCGCAGCATCGAGACGCTTGCCCGCGTGGATGTGCTCTGTGTCGACAAGACCGGCACCATCACGAGCGAGGACATGGGGGTGCAAGAGGTGTTTGCCGCAGCGGGCGAAACCGACGAGGAGTTCGCCCGCGCGCAGGACACAATTGCCGCATACATCTGCACCGTTCCCGACAACAACATTACGATGCAGGCTCTGCGCTCGCACTTTGGCGAGGCCGAGCCGTTGGCCTCCGACGACGTAATGGCATTCAGCTCCAAACTCAAGTACTCACAGGTACGCACCGGGCAGGCAACATTGCGCTTGGGAGCGCCGGAGTTCCTGCTTACCGAGGCGCAGCTTAGCCAAAACCAAGCGCTCATCGAGGAGCGTGCCGGCGCAGGCATGCGCGTGCTCGCGTTGGTGGAGGACGGGACGGTAGACGGCGCGAGCCGGGCGAGCGATGCGCGCCCGGTGCTCTTTGTGGCGCTACGTAACGAGGTGCGCCCCGATGCACGCGAGACCTTTGCGTACTTTGCCGAGCAGGATGTGCGCGTGGTCGTTATCTCTGGCGACAATCCCCTCACCGTCTCGAAGGTCGCCGAAGAGGCGGCCATTGTAAATGCCGACCAATACGTGGATGCGGCAACTCTCGACACGCCCCAAAAGATACGAGATGCCGTGGATGCCTACACCGTGTTCGGTCGCGTGAAGCCCGAACAAAAGAAGGAGCTTGTGGACGCACTCAAGGAGAAGGGCCTCAAGGTGGCCATGACCGGAGACGGCGTCAACGACATCTTGGCAATGAAGGAGGCCGACTGCTCCATCGCCATGGGTGGCGGCAGCGACGCAGCGCGTCAAGCAGCTCAAGTGGTGCTGCTCGACTCTGACTTCTCGCACATGAAGGGAATCGTGAGCGAGGGTCGGCGTGACATCAATAACATCACGCGCTCGGCGACGCTTTTTTTGTACAAGAACATCTTCTCGCTTTCGCTTGCGCTGTTCTCGATCTTTGGTGCGTTCGCCTATCCGCTCGAGCCGAACCAGGTCTCGCTCATCTCGATGTTCAACATCGGCGTGCCGGCATTCCTGCTTGCGTTCGAGCCCAACGAGAAGAAGCAGCATGGGCACTTTATAAGCGAGGTGATGATTCACTCGCTCCCGGCTGCGTTCACCTCGTTCGTTGCTATCGCGAGCATGGTTCTCTTTGCCAATCTGTTTGACATTTCATCCACCGACGTGAGCACAGCAAGTACGTATCTGCTCTCGGTGGTGGGCTTCCTCATCCTTATCTCGCTCATTTCACCGCCCAACAAATACCGCATCATGGTGCTCGTGATATGCATCGTGGGACTCATTGCGGGCTGTGGTTTCTTCTATAAGCTGTTTGACATATACGACCTGTCCGAGCGCGCACTGGTGTTATGCATCATCTTTGCGTTTGCCGAGGTAGGTGTCTTGGAAATCTTTAGCATCATCGTGCATTGGCTGCGTGCCCGCCTAGCCCCACGCATCAACCAGTAAGTGGCGCCCAGAACGGCACAAACGCGGCACAAACGGACGAGGTTCGTTTGTGCCGCTTTGCATTGTGTCTGACGGGCCGGCGTCGGCGGACCTGCGGCTATTGGGCCGCCCTCGGCAGATGCAGCAGCACCGTCCGGTTGGACGCCGTCCAGCTCGCAACTCGGAGAGTGCCGTTGCACATGGCCGCGAGCTGTGTGCGGACGTTCTCGATTGCTGGGTCTCGCTGCCCGTCGTTGTCTTCTGCGTCGCCTCCCTCGATGCTCGCCACGATGCTAATCCAGTATTCGTACTGTGCTGCTCCGGCGCTCACGGTAACGGTGCATTTTGTCGCGTGGTCGTCCAGCGCACGGTTGACGGTGTTCTCGACGATGGTTTGGATCGAGAGTGGAGGCACCGCGAAGTCGGCAGTCGAGTGGTTGATCTGGTGGCTCAGCCAATTCTTGTGGCTCACGTCCACCAGCCTGAGGTACGAACGAACCTGGCTCAGCTCGTCGACGATCGGGATGGGCGTGACGAGCTGCAGAGCCTGCAGATTGGTACGCAGATACTGCGAGAAGTCGACCAGAATGCGTTTTGCTTTGGCCGGGTTGTCGTCGCACATCGCGCTCACCGCATCAAGCGTGTCGAACATCATGTTTGGCTGCATCTGAGAAACGATAGCCGACATGCGACGTTCCGAAAGCGCTACGCGCGAGTGGGCAAGCTCTTCCGTCTGCTTCACAAGAATCTCCGAAGAGTGCATCTGCATCTCGATGAAGAGCACGATGATGCCCACGACCTCAACGAACTGAGTAAAGTTGAAGCCGTAGATAAACGTCTGGAAGCCCGAGGCGATGAGGGGTGCCAGCGTGTAGAACTGCAAACAAATGAGCGACGAATGAACGAATCGGTTGCGATTGCGCAGGACGATTATCGCGTTTGCCAAGCTGCATGCCATGAGAAACACCTGAGACAGCCAGTACCAATCGCTGCGTTGGTACAGGTTGTTCTCGTCGATGATATAAAACAGTCCCAGCAGCGTGCAAAGGCACATGGCGGCGGCACCCACGCTCACGGCATTGCACCAAGCGACGTAGTTGGGGCCTCCTGCCTCGTCAATGCGTTCGCGCAGGTATTGGGTGACAGCGGCCAGTAGCAGGTATCCTGCAGCGAAGGTCGCAAAGTTGCCGATGTGCGTTGCGGTCCAGGCAAGCTGTCCCTCCTTGCCGCGAAAGATTCCCGCAACTGCATCACCTGTCAGCGACAAAAACGCCATCGAGAACATCTCGATGAGGAGGCCGCGGTATCGGGGCTCGTTTCGAGAAAAGAGCAGGGACGAGATGATGCACACCAAGCAGAACACAGACCCCCAGAGTTCTATTGATATGTTGAGGGTGCGTACGCTAAGCATCGGCCGTCCTTCTTTTATTGGACAAGATAAAAATAGTATAGTCTCGATGCGCGTCGTCCGGATGTTCGTATCGGGGAATAGTGTGCCATGCGGAACAAAGTTCCCGGGGAACTTTGTTCCGCCTGTTCGCAAAGGAGTTTGCATGAGTGAGTTGACCTACGTGTTTTGCCATGGCCTCAACGGGAGAGGGCAGTATGACAAGGAGTACCAAAAGAAGCCCTACTGGGGAGGCAAGTCGGGCGACGTCGTTGCCGCGTGGCGGGAGCGGGGCGTGAATGCCTTCGCCGCGAGCGTCTCTCCGCAGGGTAGTGCGTGGGACCGCGCCTGCGAGCTCTACGCCCAAATAGCCGGAACGCGCACCGACTACGGCAAGGCGCACAGCGCAAAGTATCGGCACGATCGCATGGGGGCGGACTTCACCGGTCGGCAGCTCGTGCCTGCGTGGGACGACGAGACGCGGCTCGTGCTCATCGGTCATTCGTTTGGTGGGGCGACCATACGTCTTTTGTCGGAGTTGCTTGCAAATGGCAGCGAAGAGGAACGCGCGGCGACGGCGCCTGGTGACCTGAGTCCGCTGTTTGCGGGAGGCCTCGCTGATCGCATCTTTGCCATCGTCACGCTCGCGGCGCCCACGAATGGGACGACCGCCTATGACCTCGCGGCGGATCCCTCGTTTGATGCGCGGAAGCTCAAGGTGCGGATGAAGCACCGGCTGCTCGATAGGGTCGTCAAGCGCGCAACGCGAATCAAGATGGACGGCCGAGACGAGCGCGACTGGGCGAGCTGGGACATGACGCTCGACCATGCACAAGCCCTTAACGCGCGAATCCATACGCTGCCGCACGTGTACTATCTCTCGGTGGCATGCGACGCCACCGACCCCGGCGAGGGTGGCAGACGCGTGCCGAACGCCGACCTCATGGACCCGTTGTTCATGCGGACGGCTACCAACATGGGAGCCTACAGCGGAACGACCGCCGCGGGATGCGTGGTGGACGACGCATGGCATGCCAACGACGGACTCGTGAATACCTGCTCCGCATGGGCGCCCTTTGGCGAGCCGCAAAAGCCGTTCGATTCTGCCCATGTCGAGAGGGGCGTGTGGAACGTGATGGACGACCTCCGCGCCGATCATGCCTTCTTTAGCGGTGGCTACCTGCACAAAACCAATCCACATGCCTTCTTTGCCGAGCTTTTGGAGACGTTGCAGAGCCTCGAGCGGTAACCGATCGCCGCGGACACATTCGGCCGTTCCGTGGCACACGGCTCCTCGGGAGCTGTGTGCCACGCGACCTGGTTGGTGCTACTTGCGGCGAAGCTCGTGGCGCATGCGCTCCAGGTGCTCGTTGTCCTTGCCAAAGTGGTGCACGCGCATTGCGGCCGAGCTCACGATTTGGTTCATCTCGCCCATGCGCGCTGCAAGGGCTTCCCTCGAGAACTTCTCGCGCTCCCGCTCCAAAGACTCCGCTGCGGCCGTGCGCCTCTCCATTGCCTCGTTCACGAAGGCATCCATGTGCTCGTTGACGTTGTTGGTAACCGCGGCTGCCATCTGTGCGAACTGCGTCAGCGCCGAGACGGTGAGCGTGGCGTCCACGACGACGAGCGCCACAAGCAGCAGCGACAGCGCCTCGACGAGCACGGGCGCCACCATGTTTGTGATGTCAATCGTCGGCTGATACAGCACGTAGACCACGAGCAGCCCCATGAGGCCAAACAAAACCGTGGCTGGCAGGCAGATGCGCCCGTTGATGTTGAGCGGCATGTCGGTGTAGTCCCACCACCGCGCGTCAAAGAGCTTCTCCATGGCCCAGCTCGTCACGTACTCGAGCACCGCCGTTCCCAAGGCGGTAACCAAGAACACCTGCCAAGGCGCCACCGCGATGCCCGCGTCCTGCACTGCCTGCCACGCCGCGATCATGGCGATGACGCCGGTGCCGTAGATGGGGCAGAGCGGTCCGTACAGGAATCCGCGGTTTGCCCATTTGCGCTCGACGATGGTGCAGTATGTGCTCTCGTATATCCAGCCAAACACGCTGTAGACCACGAACCACACCAAATATCGACTAACCCACATGACTACTTCCTTTCTCGCCGCATGAGGACGGTCTCGCGTAACGAAACGATCTTGTCGGCGATGTTTACCACGATGGCCTCCTTGGTTGTGGGCACGTGCGTAATGCCCAGCGGCCACATGTGACACCTGATTACATGCTGCGTCGGCTCGTCCACCCCAAACTGCGCGACGGCGTTCGCGCGTGCGCGCTCGGGATGCAAATAGCTGTGCCGCCAGCCCGACCCGTGCCAGTCGTACAAATAGAAGTCGTGAAGAAGCGCGCCGACGAGCAGGGCGTTTGTGTTTACGCGCAGATGGAGGCGCCGACAAATCCAAAGGCTCAGTTGCGCCACGCTCTTGCAGTGGTCGAGCGTGCTCACCGTGCCGTGCTGCGTATAGGAGGCCATCCTGCGCACTGGCTCGGTGTCCTCGTACGGCGCAAGCGCGGACTCGAGCGTGCGGTTCTCGTCTTCGGTTAGGTGCATGCGAGCTCCTCCTTCCGGCGGAACATCATGCGACAAAAGTCTGGCTTCTAAGCGGAACATGCCGGGTTGACATCCCCTTACCTGACCGGCAGGCGCACCTCGAGCGCGGAGTTGTCGACGGTGTAGCCGTACGTGTAGAACGAGTACCGGGCGTCGCGTGACGTATCCACTTTGTAGTCCTCGTCCAAGAACGCCCGGTACGGATCCCACGTCGTAAGGACGAGCTTGAGCTTGTGACCTGGCGCCAAGGTGTACGCGGTGGGAACCATGTGGAAGGTGTAATCGTAGTAGGTGTCGGCCTTCAGGTCGTCCTCTTGGAAGACGTATTCTTTGGGGTCGATGCCGCATCCCGGATTTTGCAGGTCCGTCCAGCCGTACGAGACAACCTTTGCCCAAGTGGGTAGCTGGCTAAATGCTGATGCGCTGCCCTCGGGTGCCCCTCCTCCGATCTCGTAGGTCCCCAGCACCTCTGTGGGCAGGCTATCGCATAACGGTTTGGACGAGACGTACGCATTGAACGTGTCTCCGCTTTCCAGCTCATCGACGAGCACTGCCGTGATCATGAGGCCGTCCTTGTCCACGTCCTTTGTCGACAGTTTTGCGCGGACCTCGGGTGCGCCAAACAGCGTCGTTCCGCTGGGCACATCGAGCACATACTGGGCTGCCTTGTTGCCATCTAAAGACGTGTAGTACATCTGGTCGAAATTCGCCCTGCTCGGGTCTTCTTTCTCGCTTAAGGCTTCGGCGGCATACTCGGCGATGCTCTCGGAGCTTATTGAGGACGTCCCTTCGTTGTTTGTGTTGTGTGCGGGAATGTCCTTATACGAGAAATCCCGCCAGGTGTCGTAGGTCTTCCAAGAGCCGTCTATGTTGCTCTGTGCGGTGACGTCCGCCATGTTTTCTATGCTGTTGTCCTCGTCGTACAAATAATGACAGAGCCACTTGTTTAGAAGGTCTTCCCATCTGGTCCCGTTCACGTCCATTCCCGTGAGGTCTCTGTGATCGCCTTGGTGGAGGATGAGCTTCTTCGTCTGTTTGGCATTCGAGAACGCCTGTTCCATCATGTCTGCCTGACGGGTGTCGACGTTAAAGTCGTTGAGTCCCTGTACGACAAACGCGGAGCACTTAATGTTTGCGTAGTCGTCGGAATAGTTCATCATGTCCCAGATCTCGGCATAGTCGCCGTTGGTTGTGCTCTCGTCTTGGGCGATTTGCCACAAGTACGATCCGTATCCGGATTTGAGCTTCGTCCATGCCTCGTCTGTATAGACGCCCCCGCAATTACTGGAGGCAAGCATGTCGGTATAGTTGACGTCATCCCGAATGGGGATGCCCTGGCTGTTTGTGTAGTCGTACCAGTTCGCTATTCCCGCCACGGGGATAATCGTCCTTAGCCCCTCCACGCCTGTGGTGGCTACCTCAAAGGGCATCGTTCCCCCATAGGACATACCCGTCATTGCAACGTTGCCGTTGGACCAATCGGCAGCTATTTGGACGTTGCTGGTTCTGTCGGTGTAGGCGACGCGATTGTGTGCGAGCCACTCGACCACGCACTTATAACTGTCTCGCTCGAGGTCCATGCCGCATAGCTCAAAGCCCTCCGACCCATAGGTTCCTATGCCACAGGAAGTCACGATGGCAAATCCGCGCACCAAGAAGTAGTCGTAGGCGCTCACGCCCTCGTACGCTTGGGTTTCCGTTCTCGGAATGGTGTAGTTCCAATCTGCTGGATCCGCCTTCGTTGCCGCGTCCTTTGTGGAGGCAGACGAGACGGGCGCGCGTTTCTCTCCCTCCTTGTATAGGGCTTTGTAGTCGAACGGTGTCTGCTCGTATAGGTCGCGGGTAACGGTGCTTTCGATGTAGCTTGCATCGTAGGGGTTTGAGTTGAGGATGACTCCGGCTTTGTAGGATCCCTCGGCGGCCGCGCGCGGGACCTGAACAAATGCCTTTACCAAGTCTGCCTTGCCGTCGTTGTCGGTGTCGTGGTCCGTCTCTACGTAGACGCAGAATCGCAGGATGTCGCTGCCCTCGTTGGTGTACTGTTCGGCGCGATAGTCGCTCCAGGTGAGCATTGGCTGGGCCATGCCGTCCTTGATGATGAGGGCGTCGGTTTTGTTTGTGGCTGACGGGCCACTTTGGAAAGCGCATCCCACAAGCGACGTGCATATTGAAAATGCCAGAAGGGAGGTGAGTAAGCTGCGGATTTCATTAAGCATGATTACAACCAATACATTTGCGGATGAATCTGCCTCAAATTGTATCACGGACGACTTCAGGCAGCGTTACCCATGGACGCTCGTTCAAAAACGTGGCTCATCGTGTGTCAAATTACTATACATGTTATAGTTTAGTATAAAAAACAAAACAACGAGGGAGACGTGGCAAGTTGTGGCTCAAATGTACGATTTTATACATTAGGTTGAGTATTCAGGACCAAACACCCAGATAAAGTGTCCCTTATACAATGGGATATCCTAAAATAAATCCCCTCTTGCAGAAAGTTGGTTTTCGGAACGGCCTTCCATTCCGGTGCCCTATAATCGTACGGTGACATAGCCATCCGCCAGAGTGCTTCGGTG
>CADAAU010000027.1 GCA_902786015.1 uncultured Coriobacteriaceae bacterium | reverse complement strand
AATCTACGACGACGAGGTGACCGTCCTTCCGCTCTCCCACCCAGACGCGTTTGACGACGGGGAGTGGGGAACATACCGCGAACTTTAGTGGTACCGACACCATGAAATGGGTGCCGGCTGCCCGTAAAGGGTGCCGGTACCCGTAATGGGTGCCGATGCTTGGAACGCTGGACCGACGCTCTGGAACGGGTGCCGATATAGCTCGGAATAATCATTCCGAGGTAAACCGACAGTGAGTAGTAAGCCGTTTTGGTACCGCGCCCCCCGACTGGCGGTACCAAAACGAGTTACTACTCAGTTATGTAAAAGGTAGGGCATGCTAAGGTCCTATCCACTTGATTCGAACTAGCACTTGCTCAGTTCAGACTACAATGGTGACGTCGCGACGAACTGTGAGGGGCGGCGATACAATGAACGACTTTATTGATCGACTTCAATCGATGCGTGAGCACAATCGGCTAGAGTGTTCAAGAAAGCGACAGGCAGTCTTCCAAAGTCTTTTTGGGAAACGTACTCGTCCTTTGCAAACACGGAGGGCGGCGTCGTCGTGCTTGGTGCGGATGAGGGATTAGATGGCTATCCAGTGCCAACGGGCATCAAAGACGTGGAGCAAGTCAGGAAGCAGCTGTGGGACGGGCTGAACAATCCGCAACGTGCCAGCGCGAATATCTTGGCGGACTCCGATGTCACGATCGAGGCTTGGGAAGGCAAATCGCTCGTCGTGGTTAACGTACCCCGTGCCGACCGGCGTGTTCGACCGGTCTTTGTAGGAAACAACCCCAAGACAGGGACCTATCGCCGCAACGGCGAAGGCGATTATCATGTGACTGAAGAGGCTTACCTCTCGCTCGTGCGTGATAGCCTACGTGATCCAATCGACTCTGTGGTATTAGATGAATTTACGCTTGAAGACCTCTACGACGAGACTGTGCAGGCCTACCGCAATAGATTCGAGTCTGTGCGGCAAAAAAGTCCCTGGGTGAACGTGCCCCTCGAGGTGTTCCTCATGAGAATAGGCGCGGCGGGCCGCTCAAAGAAAGACCATGGAATACATCCCACTCGCGCTGGACTGCTCATGTTTGGCGAGGCATGGAGAATCGTTCACGAGTTTGGCCACTACTTCCTGGACTGTCGCCAAGTCATTGGTGGCAACAGGTGGAACAACCGTATCGTCTCGGACAACGGAGAGTGGAGTGGCAACGTCTTCGACTTTTGGTTTAAAGCGAGTGCCATGCTTACTGAAGGCCTTCCTGTGCCCTTCCGGCTGAGGCCGGATATGATTCGCGAGGACGACACGCCACAGCATCGTGCCGTGCGTGAGGCGCTGACAAATGCGCTAGTCCATGCTGACTACTTCGGGAAGGCGGGTGTGGTCACCATTCGCCGGAAGAACAGTATCGAAGTGTCCAATCCAGGGTTGTTGCGCATTTCGCGAGAGCTCATTGAGGCTGGTGGTATTTCTGAGGCGCGCAACGAAACCATGCTGCGCATATTCAGCCTCGTGGATATTGGCGAACGTGCGGGAAGTGGTTACGACGTCCTTCGTGAGGGCACGTACAGCGCTGGCAAACCAGATCCCGTGTATTCGGAAATCTACGATCCCGAGCGCGTTAAGTTGACCATGGAACTCGAAACCAGCGGGCTTGTGGAGTTTCGATTTCCAGGGATGGGCGGTGAGAGCTCGCCGCTCGTTACGCGGGTCGAGCCGCCTCGGAGAGACGACCCGAATAGTGAAACAAGTGGTGACCCAGTGACCCAGTCAGGTGACCCAGTGACCCAGTCGGGTGACCCAGTGACCCAGTCGGGTGACCCAGTCGAGAGACTGCTTGCCGCGTTGGGTAACGATGAGCTGTCGACATCTGAACTTATGCGAAGATTGGGGCTTGAGCACAAGACGTATTTTAGGCGAACGTATTTGGGTCCTGCGCTAGACAAAGGCCTCGTCGAGCGCACGATACCCGATAAACCAAACAGCAGGTTGCAAAAATACCGAAAGGCCAAACGATGAACGACCTCGACAAGAAGCTCAACGACTACTTCATGGGCTACGTGGTGCGCAAGGACCTGGTAAAGCAGGTCTCGCGCAACGCCGCGGTGCCCAGCTACGTGCTGGAGTACCTGCTTGGGCAAAACTGCGCCACGGACGACGACGAGGCCATCGCCGCGGGCGTGGAGCGCGTAAAGGACATCCTGGCGCAGCACTACGTGGAGCGCGCGCAGGCCAACGCCATCCAGTCCGACATCAAGCTCAAGGGCTACATGCGCGTCATCGACAAGGTGACGGTGGTCCTCAACGAGAAGCGCGACGCTTTTGAGGCGACTTTCGAGAACCTGCGCATCTCTCACGTGCTGGTGGACTCCGACACCGTGCGGCAGAACCGTCGCCTGCTCGTGAGCGGCGTGTGGTGCATCTGCGACCTCTCGTACTCGCCCAACGAGGCGAAGAACGAGTCGTCGTTCTTGCTTAACCGGCTCAAGCCCATCCAGATGGCGTTCTTCAATCTGGACGCCTATTGCATGGGGAGAATGGCTTTCTCCACGGACGAGTGGATCGACGCGATCATCCGGTCCACGGGCCTCGCGCCGGAGCAGCTGGGCCGTCGCGCCAAGCTCTTTATGCTCACGCGCCTTGTCCCGTACTGCGAGCGCAACTACAACCTCGTGGAGCTGGGCCCCAAGGGCACGGGCAAGAGCCACGTGTTCAGCGAGCTCTCTCCGCACGGCATCCTGATCAGCGGCGGGGAGATAACGCCCGCGAAGCTGTTCTTCAACAACTCCACCAAGCAGGTCGGGCTCGTTGGCTTTTGGGACTGCGTGGCGTTCGACGAGTTCGCGGGCAAGGGAAAGAGGCCAAAGGGCGACATCGTGGACATCCTCAAGAACTACATGGCGAACAAGCGGTTCAGCCGTGGAGTGGGGCAAGAGTCAGCGGAGGCGTCGCTTGTTTTTGTGGGAAACACCAGCCACGACGTGAGCTACATGATCCGCAAGACCGACCTGTTCGAGGACCTGCCGGCCGTCTATCACGACCCCGCGTTCATCGACCGCATACACGCCTACATCCCCGGGTGGGAGATGGACATCATCCGCGGCGAGATGTTCTGCGCGGACTTCGGCTTCATCGTGGACTACCTGGCCGAGGCGCTCAAGGCCATGCGACCGCTCGACTTCTCGGGAAAGTGGCAGGAGCACTTCGAGCTGCATCCGTCGCTCTCCACGCGCGACCGCGACGGCATCCTCAAGACGTACTCCGGCCTCATGAAGATCGTCCATCCCACGGGCGAGGCCACGAGGGAGGAGCAGGCCGAGATCCTGGAGTGCGCGCTCGAGCTGCGCAAGCGCGTCAAGGACCAGCTCTACCGCATCGACGAGACGTTCGACCACGTGCAGTTTGCCTACCGCGAGAAGGGCGGCGCATGGGTGGAGGTGCGCACGCTGGAAGAGGATAGCTGGCCCGACGTGTACCATGCGCTCGACCTGGTGTCGGCGGAAGGGCAGGATCAGGGAGCGTCCGAGCCAGGTCGGGAATCTGCTTCGCGGTCTTCGGCGTTGCCGCAGCCTTCCGCTCCCGCAGCTGCGCAGGCAAATGGGGAAGGGGAGAAGCTCTTCGAGGGGACGAAGCACTACCGCGAGAACCAACGCGGCATATCGTACGAGCTTCTCTTTGGCGACTACATCAAAGGGGCGCGGAGCATCGTGATCGTAGATCCCTACATCCGCGCCTTTCACCAGTGCAGGAACCTCATGGACCTGCTCGTGGTGTGCCTGGAGCGCATGGACTACTCCATGGACTCGCCCAAGGTCCACCTGATTACGGGGATGGACGACAAGGATGCCATGAAGCAGGTGGAGTTCCTGCAGAGAATCGAGGATGCCATGGAGCCCCAGGACCTCGACTTTACCTTTGAGTTTCGCGAGCACATCCACGCACGGCACATCTACGTGGATGACAGGTGGGACATAAAGCCCGACCGCGGACTGGACATCTGGCAAAAGTTCGACTCCAACGATGCCTTTTTGCTTGAGGCGCGCATGCCCGAGAAACGCCAGGTCCGCCAGTTCGAGGTGACGTATCTGAGAGCAACGTCAGGCGAGGGGTAGGCCATGAGGCTTGAGAGCGAGCACACGCACTGGACATAGACGTTTTTACGCAGCGGCAAAGCCAGCGCGGATTGCGTCTATGATCTCGGCACAGCGAATGGAGTCATCAAGCGACATGATGGGTGACTCTTTGAATCCCGCCTCCACCAGTCCTACAAAGTGTTGAATCTCGCTAAAGAAGTCATCGTGATCGTAGGGTGCCACAATCTCGGTCGGCTCCTTGCCATCCACGAACATGGTGGCGCGCTGGGGTCGATGGAGCTCATCCACTACGATGTGCCCCTTCGTACCGATGATTGTTGCCTGTCGTTGTTTTGCGCGGTCGAAGGCGCACTCCAAGCGCGCCTCCATGCCCCCGCACAGGAGTCGGGCGTCTGCGTAGACGTCAACCTTATCGCGATCGACTCCGGCGATGGACATGAGGCGCACATCACCTGCGGGACACAGCTCCGCAATCCAGCTCGCGCAGTATATGCCGCAGTCCAAAAGCACACCTGCGCCGGGACCGGGCGTCATGTGATATGTGCCCGCTCCCTCGACGAGCCCGAGCATATCGTTGCAAAGGCTTGCCTCCACGCACGTGAGCTCGCCAATGTGAGGAAGGGCGTCCATTACCTGCTGGTGGAGCGGTACGAAGCGCGGCTTCATGGCTTCCATAAACAGCATGCCTGTGTTGCGTGACACGTTTGCTACCTCGCGCATCTGTGCAGCGTTGAGCATGGCAGGCTTCTCGCAGAGCACCGCTTTGCCCGCGCGCAGGGCAGCGATCGCCCACTCGTGGTGCAGCGCATGAGGAAGAGCGAGGTAAATCGCATCAACCTCCGAGTCGGCAAGCAGTTCCTCATGGGAGCCGTAAGCCCGCGCTCCCTTGGAATGCGGGCTTCCCTCCAAAAACGCATCGGCCTTCTCCTCTGTACGACAACTGACCGCGACGAGCTCTGCGGAGGTCTCGAAGGCTAGTGCTGCCGCAAAGCGGCGAGCGATGTTTCCTGCACCTAGTATTGCGAATCTCATGCGCTTTTCCCTCCATGTGACGTAACGGAAAAGTAATAATACCTATCCTACCGCATGACATTGCAATAATGGAGAGCGGCAATTACGATTTGTCGGTATAAAACTCGGATGCATGAACGCCTTATCCCTGACGTATGGTGACTGCGATCTGGTTGGGGAGGTCGGCGCCCTCCACGTAGGAGTAGTCGATCCGTGACGTTCCGCCCTGGAGGATGTTTGCCACGATCTCGTCTGCATGCGAGATAGCGTTCGAAGCGGAACCGTTGTAGCGAAACGTAAGGGCCGCCTGTTGTAGCGTTCCCGACCATTCGACAGCAACTGTGAGTTTGGGATTCGCAAGTTTCGGCACGATGAGCAGGGTTAGCTCCTCGAAAGCGAGCCGGATGCGGTAAGACTGAGTCGGTGGTATCTCACTTCGCATGCAGTACCTTTCTAGCTGGCCCATCATGTCGAGGAAGTCGAAGTCCCTTCCTTGAATGCTGAGTTCTAGTACCTTAAGACGGCGTACGAATCTCTTTGTGTTCTCACGAAGCGGATTGTCAAACACCTGCTCTGGTGCGCCATCCTCATAGATGCCACCCTCGTCCATGTAGAACACACGGTTGCAGATGGCGCGAGCGAAAGCCATTTCGTGGGTAACGATCATGAGCGTCTTGCCAGTCGTCGCCAGCTCACGGATTACGGTCTGAACCTCTCCCACCATGGTGGGATCGAGCGCGCTGGTTGGCTCGTCAAATAGAATCACTTCTGGGTCCATGGCGAGTGTGCGGGCTATGGCGATGCGCTGCTTTTGCCCGCCCGATAGTTCGTCGGGATAATTCAATGCCTTCTTTGCAAGCCCGACTGCGCGCAACAGGTGCATGCCCTTGTCGTAGGCTTCTTGCTTTGATGCTCCTAGAAGGTCCATGGGAGGAAGCATCACGTTTTCGATAACCGTGAGGTGGCCGAACAGGTTGAAGGACTGAAATACCATGCCCATCTTCTTGCGGACCTCGTTGATGTCGCATTTGGGGTCAGTGATCTCCACGTCATCGATCCACACCCTGCCCGATGTTGGCGTCTCAAGCTGGTTGATGCATCGAAGGAGCGTGCTCTTGCCCGTTCCGGACGGTCCGATGACCGATATAACGTCTCCGTCGTTGATGGTAGCGTTGACGTCCTTGAGTGGTGTGATATTGGAGTATTCCTTCCTAAGGTGCTCGATTCTAATCATCGGTTACCACTCCCTTGAGAATCTCGTCTTTGGTGCGCCGCTTGGGGTCGAAGGTAATCGCGATGCGGCTTACGAGGAGGCCAAGGAGGCCTTCGAGTGCAAAATAGATGATCGTGATTGCTATGAGGGGGAAGAAGGCCTCATAGGTTCGGCTGCGCACGATGTCACCCATTTTGGTTAGGTCCTGTACGGCAATGTAGCCGACGATGGACGTTGCCTTTATCAGGTTGACGACCTCGCCCTTATATGGGGCGACGATATGGGGCATGGCCTGAGGAAGGATTATCTTGAAGAACGTCTTTCTGGTTGAATAGCCTAGGGCATAGGCCGCTTCGCGCTGGCCGACGTCCACTGCGCCGACCCCCATTTTGAGCAGGCCAAACACCGTCGTGCCAAAGGTAAGAGTAAACCCGACGACCGAGACTGCGACGCCGCCAATGGAAAAGCTGCCAAAGACGATGTAGTACAAAATCATGAGCAGCACGACGCCGGGCATGCCCTGTATAAGCCACATGCAAGCGCTTCTGATTCCATTCGAGATTCGTCCGCCATTGCGGCAGAGCAAGAACACGATGAATCCCAGAAGCGTGCCCAAAACGATTGACAGGAGGGTGATTGCCAGAGTGACGCCTACGCCTTCCATAAACATATGCCAGCGGTTTTCGCGTATGAATGTCTTGGCAAAGCTTTCGGCGATGCCATCAAAAAAAGACGTCGCGCCGACACCTACCTTGGACCTGTCGAGTATTGCCACGACCGTTCCGCCAGTGTAGTAGGGTTCCGAGAAGAGCACGCCTTCTTTACGTTCTTCGGTGATGGTGATGCCCGCCATGGCAAAGTCCGCTTTGCCCGTTTGGACAGCGGGAAGAATGGCGTCAAAATTCATGGGGACGAGCTCTAGTCCGTAGCCGGTGTCTTGACAGAAACTTGCGGCAAGATCCACCTCCAACCCCACGAGCTGGTTGTCGCGGTAGTAGTTCATAGGCGGATAGGCGCCTTCGGTTGCCATCGTGAGCGTGCCCTTTGGGGCGGGAAAGGACTTGTAATCCGGAATGGTCTTCTGTTCGTCAGGATTGGTGATCCACTCGTTCCTCATCTTCTCGAGGTCACCGGATGCTTTGGCCTTGGATATCCAATCGTCGAACTCACGTTTTAACTTGGATCCCTCGTCTGTCTTTGGAAAGATGACCCCGAAGTCGAACTCCTCAAGCCGGTCGTCCAAGATTTTGATTTTTGGGTTTTCTGCTGCGATCATCTGCAGCACCGGTTCGTCTGCGGGGAAGCCATCGATTTTACTTGACGTGAGCGCCTCAACCAGATCGGCATAGGAATTGTAGTATTCGATAGTCGCGTTCGGAAGGCTTGCTTTGGTAATAGCGTCAAAGGTGGTGCCGGTCTGTACGCCGATTCGCTTGCCATCGAGCATTTGTAGGGTAGCGTCATCCTCTGGCTCGGCAAGCGCGTGCGTGCAGGGCGAAAGCACTGCGGGGACGGCCATCGCAAAGATGATGAGCACCAAACAAACGATCTTTAATTGCCTGCTCACATCTGCCTCCAAACGCGCGGTCTGCAATCCATGCTGAATACTCTACCGCAATTTATATTGTTTGCGACTGGTCTGGTGACTGCTCGTCGTTAGACGGAGTATGTTTAGCTGGGCCTCTCGGGCATAGCAGATAAGGTTCGGCGTCAGGGTTTGAACCTCCCCTTACCGCCTTGGAGAACACCTAGGAGGATAATAGCGTGCGACCTGCACTTTTGCGTTGTAACATGATACAAAAGGCATGCTGTATGCGAAGGGGGTTGTCTTATGTCACGCAATCATCTGATTCAGGAATCTGGGCATCTGCTGGACGAGTCCGGACGTCTGCGAGAGCCTGGATATGCGCTACGCCCGCCTTTCGCGTACGACCACGATCGCATAGCGGCCCATCCGTTACGCATCAAAGACTGGGACTATTATCTGGTGAACGACGAAGCATATGCCGTCGCGCTCACGTTTTCGGATCTCGGCTACATAGGACTGGTTTCTGCGAGTGTGATTGACTTCGAGCGCGGCAGCTACCAGACGACGAGCGAACTCGTGATGCTTCCCATGGGCCGTATGGGTCTGCCAACGCGCTCAGATGAGGGCGACGTGGTGTGGCAAAACAAGCGTTGCCGCGTGGAGTTTGCGCATACGGACGGAGGTCGAAGACTCTCGTTTTACATGGCACGCTTTTGTGGAAACGACGAGATTGACGTGGAGCTTCTGCTCGATAGGGAGCCGCGTGACACCATGGTCATATGCACGCCTTGGCGGAAAAACGAGAAGGCCTTTTACTACAACCAAAAGATCTTGGGCATGCGGGCTCAAGGTGCCTTCAGATGGGGCGCGAAGTTGCATGAGTTTGACGTGGGAGACTCGTTTGGTCTGCTCGACTGGGGACGAGGCGTGTGGACCTACGACAACGTATGGTATTGGGCGGCGGTGCAGGGTAGGATAGATGGTCACGTGGTTGCCCTCAACCTTGGCTACGGTTTTGGTGATACGTCTGCCGCGAGCGAGAACATGGTGTTTGTCGATGGTGTTGCACACAAGCTCGACGAGGTCGATATGGGCATACCGGTCGACGAATACGGTGATTACGACTATCTGGCGACGTGGAATGTCACCGACAATGAGGGTCGATTGAGCCTTGTGTTTGAGCCGCAAATCGATCGCGTCGACTACATCAACATGGGTGGCATCGTTACGTCAGACCAGCATCAGGTCTTTGGCGTGCTCCGTGGCAGTGTGATTTTAGACGATGGGTCGGTGCTCACGATCCCGGGTATCCGTGGCGCGTGCGAGCACATCCACAACAGATACTAGTCGCTTGTGCAACAAAGGTGGGACGTTGGGTTCTGGCGCGTTAGATTGCGAGTTCGTCGAGGGGGCGTGGTCGACCGAATAGATATCCCTGCATCATGTCGCAACCAGCTTCGCGCAGGAATTCGCATTGCTCCTTGGTTTCGACCCCTTCCACGAGGGTTCGGATGCCCAAACTCTTTGCCATGCGAATGACTGAGGCCACAATCGTCTTTGACCGCTGGTTGGATTCCATGTCGCGCAAGAATTCCATATCGACTTTGAGTACGTCGAACTCATAGTCCTTGAGCAGGTTGAGCGAGCTATAGCCGCAGCCGAAGTCATCCATCCACACTTCGAATCCAGCGGCGCGGAACCGATCCATCTCTTGACGTAGATTGAGGTCGCTGTCGAGCGCGCTCTCTGTGACCTCGACGGCAAGCATGTGACGGGGGATTTCCCAGCGATCGCACATCTTGGTGATCTCGTGCACCGCATCACAGAGGCTAAAGTCGAGTCGCGAGAGGTTGATGCTGGCATGAAGCCCGTGCTCGCCTTCGTGTATGCGCGTGGAAAGAAACTGGCAGACTTGCTCCACGACGCAGAGGTCCAGCATGTGGATGAGATGTGCCTCTTCGAGCGTGGGGATAAAAACGGCAGGGGAGAGCATGCCGATTTCGGGGTCCATCCAACGCGCAAGCGCCTCGAAACTGCAAAGGTCTCCTGTGACGGTATCTACAACTGGCTGTGCGAATGCCTGTATCCAATTCCCTTCGATTGCCTGCTCCGCGTGGTGGGCAACGTAGCGTCGGGTGAACATGCGCTCGCGTAGGTCGTTGTCAAAGCAACGGAAGGAGACGTCATAACGACCTTTGATGCTTTCGCATGTTAATTTAGCGCAGTCAAGTGCGAGGTGCGCAGACTCTACGTCGGCGTCTAGTCTGTATGCGCCGCACTTTACCTCGGGAGCGAATGCCCTGTTGAATGCACGGGTTCGCTCGTGGATGGTCGCGCACTTCCGTACGATGTCGTTTGAATTCGTAATAACGGCAAAGCGATCCACCGAAAGGTAAGACACGATATCGGAGGGAAATGCATCCTCGATTTGATTGGCGACGAACAGCAGGAGCTTGTCGCCTTCCTCGTAGCTGAACGCCCGGTTGTACGACTTGAAATCGTCTATGTCAAAGTAGAGCACCTGTATGTCATCGTTACGGTGATCGCCTTGGTCCAAGATGTCCTGCAACAGATCGAAGAATCGGCCTGGCCGCAGAAGGCTGGTAAAGGGGTCGATGTATTTAAGCTGCTCATGATTGAGAAGTTCGATCCCGTTGGAATGGAACTGCTGCCAGATGTCGAGCTCGTCGCCAGCCAAAAAGGCGGCAGAACAGTCAACGTGGTTCATATACGATAGCAGGTCATCTGCTGCATCATTCACCAGTGAGCGAAGAGCGCGTTCGCTCATAGCACCGACGCGCACGCAGGGATGTAAGTTGGTCGTTGCCGAGGTCACCAAGGACTTTGCGTGGCCTGCCATACAATGGATGGCATCCAAGAACTCCTGACGTGGGAGCTCATCCAACCTGAGGAGCAGCGTGTTGCGATGCAACAATCTCATGAAACCAGGGTCGACACCGCATCCGATTGCCATGAGACGAAGCTCTTCCATTGCCTCGTCTGCGGCTTGGGGAGAGATCTTTTCACAAATCTCCTCAAAGTTTGCTATGCTCAGAATCGCAACTTGTCGTGGCGGAACAACAGCCATGGTGACCGTCCTCTCACTCCTCATAAGATACCTACCAATGTAGCGTTATTGCGCAAGCAAACCACGGAGAAATATGGGAAGAACGGTATATGTGGGAGGAGCGGGGCTTGGGAATGCATCTGCCTCGTCTGCCGGTTTTTTGCGATAATCATTATGTGACAGACGGAACGTGTACGCGAAGCAAATGCTTGGCGAATGGGCATTCATGTTGGAGGATTTGCCATGGGCAAGAAACGATATCTGTTCTTTGACATTGACGGTACATTGGCGGCAGGGGGATATGGGGAGACCTTTATACCCACCACGACGAGGATGGCGTTGAGCAGGCTTCGCGAAGCGGGACACTTCCTGGCGATATCGACCGGACGATCTCAGGCGATGGCCGTGGACATGATGCACGATATGGGATTCGAAAACATGGTCTCGGACGGAGGATATGGCGTGACCATTGGGGGTGAGCTCCTTGGGATCACGCCGCTGCCTCGTCAGAAAGTCATCGCGCTCATTCGCGAGTGTCAGGACAAGGGTTTTCCCTGGGGCCTGCAGGTAGACAATTCCGTCACGCGGCTTGTGCCCGATGAGCGGTTTATGGAGTTCACTCACGACGTATACATGAACGCGCGCGTGGTTCCGGGCTTGGATCCAGAGGACTATCCGCAGCTGTACAAGGCCTACGTTGCGTGCTATGCGCCAGACGAGGAACGGCTCGAGGCGCTCAAGGAATTGCCGTGGTGCCGCTTCCATAAAGAGTACCTGTTTGTGGAACCTGCCGACAAGGCCTTTGGAATCCGCAAGATCATGGATCATTTTGGGGCGGACTATGGGGACGCCATCGTTTTTGGTGACGCGATGAACGACGTCTCCATGTTTGTGGATGGCTGGTACAAGGTGGCGATGGGCAACGCATGCCCCGAGGTCAAAGCCTTGGCAGATTACATAACCGAGGACGTCATCAGCGACGGCATATGGAACGCATGCGAGGCATTGGGCCTCTTTGAACCAGTGGACTGCTAGGCGTTACAACTCACACCCGGTGGCAGGCCGTTCTCTAGGTGATGGGGGTATACCTCAAGCATTGAGAAGTTACGACATGAATAATTTAGATATACCGTGCGCAATAATTGGCAACTTATGAGGCACATTTGTCTTCGAGGGCAATTGATGTCGTATGCTATGGCATGAGGATTTATGCGATTGCGACGTGCGAGGAGAACGGCGAATGGCTAGTCAGAAAGAGAATCAGCCAGAGAATCGACAAGGTGCCAAAGTCCCTCGCATTCAAGTAGTAAATATCCTTCTCCTGTTTTTGGGAATGGCGATAGCTATCATCGGAATCATTGCCCTCCTGCGGCTGTTGGAGGCAAGAAGCATTACTGCCGAGGCACGCGACAGATACGAGGAATCCGAAGCAGCTGCCACGAGTCTTATGGAGGCATCCGACTATCTTACGACGCAGGCAAAGATGTGCGTTCTAACAGGTGATGAATCGTATCTGTGGAAGTACTTGGATGAGCTGAACCAAACACGGCGTCGCGACCAAGCTGTTGCGACGCTCAGAAAGCATTCGCAAGGATCGACAGCACACAAAAAGCTTGATAAAGCGCTACAGAGTTCAAATAGTCTTTCTAAACGCGAGCTATACGCCATGCTCCTAGTGGCCGAGGCCGAAAAGTTTACCGATTTGCCCGACACCATTTCCAATATCAACCTTTCGGAGAAAGATAAAGCGCTCACCGACGAGCAAAAAAGCGAACGTGCCAAGGACCTAATGCTCGGCCATGAGTATGACGAGATGAAGGCGCCAATTGTGGCAAGTGTTGACGAGTGCACGAATGCTCTCTCGGAAGACTTGATGAATGACCGGAGCAAGTCGTATGCCGTCGAGAAGCAGCAACAGGCTATCCTTCTTTGTGCTCTTATCGCAGAAATCGCGCTTTTGGCCACTGCGGCGACGTGCATGCATGTGTTTATGATTAAGCCCATGAGAATGCACGAGAGGAGCATTCAAAAACAACGAGCCGCTTGAGATTTGCGGTTCTGCAGAGATTCGCAGCGTGGCTGCATCGTACAACAAGCTCTACAACGAAAACCTACGACGTACGAAGCTTCTGAGGCACCAGGCCGAAAGCGATGGCCTGACGGGTCTTCTGAATCGCGGATCGTTCGACCGCGTGCTCGCCCACCACGGTGAGGACGTTGGCCTCATAATCGTAGACGTCGATTTGTTTAAACGGATCAACGATGAGAATGGTCATGAGGTAGGCGACGAGGTGCTCAAGAAGGTGGGGAAGTCCCTGCAAAACCGATTTAGGAACACCGATTACGTTTGTCGCATCGGTGGCGATGAGTTTGCCGTTGTCCTCACAGAAATGAGAAGCGAGCTACGCTCGGTCGTCATCTCCAAGGTCAAAATGATCACGAATGACGTCTCCGATACTTCTGACGGCCTACCAGTTGTAACGCTATCTTTTGGCATTGCGTTCAGCGTGAGCTTGCCGGATGGCATGAGCCTGTACCATGCGGCAGACAAGGCGCTCTATGAGGCTAAACACAACGGTAGAAACGGCTACGTGTTCTTTGAGGCAAGCATGTGAGAATCGCAACGGGGACTGACGCGTGCGTACGTTTGACGCGGCTGGAAGAAATCGCGTGATGAGGAGTCTCCTTGAGCGCATGGGCTTCGAGAAGCGCGGTATTATCCACGTGCTCGAAGACGACTATCCGCGAATCGCGTATGAACGCTTGCGGCCGGATTTGAACTTATGCGTGAAAAGCTTAAGCAGCGGAAAATAGTTGTTGACACGACGTTGACGTAGCGTCATAATACTCCTTGCTAAACGGGTGGTGGCGCAGTTTGGTAGCGCACTTGACTGGGGGTCAAGGGGTCGCTGGTTCGAATCCAGTCCACCCGACCAGAATTTTCGCAGGTCAGAGACTTATTGCCCTGACCTGTTTTATTATGTTCAACCTCGCGTTCAACCTTTGTTCAACCCTAACAAGACGAAGATGCACCACAAGATTGAACAAACACCCTGAAACAGGTTGAACACGAACCAAATAATATGAAGAACTTGTAGCGATTACGTGCGTATTGATACGTATACGCACAACTGGGAATAACCAAATCAAGGGTACGTGGTACGAGGCATGATTGACATGCGTGGTAACGAGGTACTAGGCCGGAGCGGTTCACACGGATACGAGCGAGAGAAAACGCCCACCCGCGTGACGAAAACGAGACCGCCTAAGCAGCCGGGCATAAAATACGAGAGGACGCAAGGCCCCCGGACGAACCAACGGGACAGTTATGTCTCGTCATCGTCCCAAGGGGCTGATAAGCGTGCGACTCAACAAGGAAAAAGAATTCTACACGATCAAAGAGCTCATCAACGCCGGCTTCGGCTCACGAAGCACGATATACCGTCATATTAAAGAAGACGGCCTCCCCGCCATCAAGATCGGTTACCGCGTACTCATCCCACGCGAGCCCTTCGAGGAGTTCGTGAACGCACACCGCGTCAAGAGTAACGCGCAATAAGTGTACTTAGTTGTTACCTATACCGTACCTACGCATGAGAAATACGCGAATAAGTAGTGCGTAGGTACGTTATGGGTACAGGATTGGTAGCGAGGAATGTATCAAACATTGTGTCATGACGCATCGTTCAACTGTGCAAACGCGTGATAGTGTGATACAATAAGCATAACGGAACAGATGAGTTCGCGACACGGCAGCGACGTACGGAGAAACGAGAGCAGTCAAACGAGCGTACGGGAGCGAACCGGGGTGGAGAACCGGGGAGCGAGCGCCAACAGCAATCCACCAGGCAGCATGGTAAGACCTGAATAGGCGGCGGACGGGATGCGAGACGGCCAGTGATGACTGGCCACGGCGTCCCGTCGGCCGCTTGCCTTTATGCATGACCGGCCCCTCATCACGATCACGAGGGAGGGGACGGATGATCGAGGACGAGAAGGTAACGATAACGCAGGCGACCGAGATGGGCTTCGGCTCACGGTCCACGCTCATGCGCCTGTTGCGCAAGGGTTGGATACATTCCACGATGGTGGGCGGCAAGCACCTGCTGGACGTGGCGGAGCTCGCACGCGTGCGCGGGTCGAGGGACACGGAGCACGAGTGCTACCTCCGCCTCGCGAAGGCGATAGCGCGGGACGCGCCCAGCATCGACCCCCACATGATCAAGTACCTCGTGCGGGAGATGAACTACATCGGCGGGATGCGACTGAAGAAGCCGGAGCCGGAACCGGTCGACGATTACGACGATTACGACGGCTATTACCTCGTCGAGGACGAGGACTGGTCGTCATGAGCCAGGTGACGCTCCGCGAGGCCGTCGACATGGGCTACGCGTCACGCGCGACCATCATGCGCCGCAAGGCGGACGGCACCCTGCACCCCGTGAAGCGTGGCAGACTCCTCTACTTCGACACCGAGGAGCTTGATGACGTCTTCCGTAACGAGGGACTCAACAAGCAAGAGCTGAGGGAGTTCGTGCGCGTCGTGCGCAGGGAAGCGCCGCACCTCACGAGCGAGCAGGCCCTCGACCTCATCAAGTATATCTACGAGACGTGCATCCATGACCGCGACCGCAAGCGAAAGCGCAAGCGCACGAAGGGCGATGAGCGGTCATGAGCGTCACGGACGAGCAGACCGCGCTCGCGAGAGCGCGACTCAAGGCACGCAACCTCGCGCGTGTGGTACGCGATCAACAAGCGACGATCGAGCGACTCGAGGCGCAAGTGCGAGAGCAACGCTCGGCGACCGAGACGCTCGAGACGCTCGAGGCACAAGTGCGAGAGCAAAGCGCGACGATCGGGCAAATCGAGACAAGCGTCCGAGAGCTCAGGTCGTCGATCCTTTGCTCGAGACGCTGGACGCGTGGCAGGAGCAGGCGGACGGCCTCATCCGCAAGAGCGCGCTCGCGCCCGAGCGGGCGGGGTCTGTCGAGTACATCCGCGGGCTTGCGGAGCGCGCCGTCGTCGGAGCGATCGGCCACACCTCTGCGACCTATGAGGAGTGCCTCGCGGCCGTGCAGGCAGGCGCCAGCGCGTTCGTGCACACCTTCAATGGCATGGACGACCTCTACCATCGCACGCCGGGTCCCGTGGGCTGTGCGATGACCACGCCCGAGACCTACTCCGAGCTCATCTGTGACGGCTATCACGTGCACCCGGCTGCCTGCGGCTCGCTGATCGCCGCCAAGGGCTGGGACCACGTGGCGCTCATCACCGACTGTCTCGCCTGTGGCGGGCTGCCCGATGGCGACTACATGATCGGCGAGCTGCCGATCGAGCTTCGCGAAGGCGCTGCGCACCTCAAAGATGGAGACAATCTGGCGGGGTCGACGCTGACCCTTGCCAAAGCCGTTCGCAATGTGGTCGAATGGGGCCTGGTCGACGCGTCGCAGGCGTTGCGCATGGCGGGCGAGGTTGCTGCCCGCAGCGCGCGCATCATCGATCGTTGCGGCCTTATCAAGGAGGGTCGTTGGGCGGACCTCGTGGTCTTCGACGACGATCTCGTACTGCAAGAAACCTATGTGGGAGGCAGTCCGGTGGCCTAAGACAAGGAGGAAGACATGGAGATCCGTCACGGCAAAGACTACGATGATATGAGCCGCAAGGCAGCGAACATCATCTCCGCTCAGGTGATCCTGAAGCCCTGTTCCATCCTTGGTCTTGCGACCGGCTCGTCGCCCATCGGCACCTACAAGCAGCTCATCGATTGGTACAAGAAGGACGATGTGGACTTCTCCGAGGTCGTCACCTACAACCTCGACGAGTATCGTGGCCTTTCGCACGACGATCCCCAGAGCTACCACTACTTCATGCGCAAGAACCTCTTTGACCATGTCAACATCGACCTCGCCAACACGCATGTGCCCGACGGCTCGAACCCCGACGCTGAGCAGGCCTGCAAGGAGTACGACGACACGGTCAGGGCTGCCGGCTACGTCGACCTGCAGCTGCTGGGCATCGGCAACAACGGCCACATCGGCTTCAACGAGCCCGACGACGTCTTCTCCAAGGGCACGCACTGCGTCGACCTCACCGAGAGCACGATCAAGGCCAACAGCCGGCTGTTCGAGCGTGAGGAGGACGTTCCGCGTCAGGCCTACACCATGGGCGTGCAGACCATCATGCTCGCTCGCTCGATCCTCGTGATCGCCAATGGCGAGGCCAAGGCGCAGGCCGTCTACGACATGTGCTTCGGCCCGGTCACGCCGCGCGTCCCGGCCTCCATCCTGCAGTTGCACACCAACTGCACGGTGATTGCCGACGAGGCGGCACTCAGTCTCTGCCCGCTGTAAGGCGAACCTGACTGCGCGAGGGGTGGGCGGCATCCACTCCTTTGCGCCCCCATGTCTCAATCGGAGGCTCCCATGAAGCTTCGTGGTGTCAACCTGGGTAACTGGCTGGTACTGGAGAAGTGGATGGGAGCCTCCCCTTTGTCTGTGGCGACCTGCGAGGATGAGCGAGGCCTCATCGACGAGATGCCTTCGGGTGAGCTTGAGCTGGCGCTGGAGATGCATCGGCGCAGCTACATCACCGAAAAGGACTTTGCCTGGCTGGCGCGGGTGGGGGTCAACCTCGTGCGCATCCCCGTGCCGTACTTCATCTGGGGGACCGCGAACCACCTGTCGTGCACCGAACACCTGGACAACGCGTTTGCGTGGGCGGAGCGCCAGGGGCTCAAGGTGCTCATCGACCTGCACACGGTGCCCCTCTCACAGAACGGCTTTGACAACGGTGGCTACCTGGCCCTGTGTGCCTGGGCGCAGGACCAGGCCCGCATCGACTACGTCGTCGACGTGCTGGAGGCCCTGGCTCGGCGCTATGCGGGCCACCCCGCCCTCTAGGGGATCGAGGCGCTCAACGAGCCGGCGAGCCAGTCAATACTGGAGGGGCAGCTTGCACGGTACGCCGATCGCTATCCCGACCGCGTCGCGCGCTCGGCGCACATCCCGCGCGAGATCCTGCTTGCCTTCTACAAGGATGACTATAGGCGCCTGCGGCCTCTCGTGGGACCCGATGTCGCGCTCGTCTTCCATGACCAGTTCGAGCTGGAGGCCTGGAACGAGCTGCTGCCGACTGAGCGCTATGACAACGTCGTCATCGACACGCACCAGTACCTGAACTTCTCGGAGTGGGGCTTCGAGCGCTATGACCTCGACGAGTACCTGGCGCGGCTTGGCGAGTTCTCGGAGCGCGTGCGCGATGCCGCTCGCTACCATCCGGTCATGGTGGGCGAGTGGAGCATCGCCAATCACTCGCCGCTCAAGAAGAGCTTCGGTGAGCGAGATCGGCGCTTGTTCAACCGCGCCCTTGCGGATGCGCAGATCGAGGCCTGGGATCAGGGCATCGGTGGCTGCTACTGGAGCTATCGCGTGGACGACCCGAGGCGCAGCGAATGGAGCCTGCGCACCTGCGTGGCCAAAGGTTGGGTCGACATGCACTGCGGCACAGGAGACCGATAGTGGCAGCTCGGCCAGTGTATGTGCATGGATTTGTGACTAGTTTGTGAACTCCCTTGTTTGTTATCGTTCGCGCGTTCGACTGCTCGAATTGGGCGTATTGTATTGTTGCGGTTCGGTTACGGGCTGCCATGAATGCGGGGGAAGCCGCATGCAGTCCGCTCGTACAACCGGGCCTTCGGTCCGTGCACGTCTTTGAAGGGGGAATTCAGGTATGGCAGACATGAAAGCGCGTATGATGACGCGTAGGGGTGCTCTCACCGCATTTGCAGGCATGGGAGGAGCAATGATGCTGATGAGCCTGGCTTCGTGCTCTGGCAACAACTCGGGCAACGACGCCGCTGCCAACAAGGGCGAGGCTGCGGCGCAGAATGCCGACGAGGCCGCCAAGGCGCTCAAGTGGTGGCAGAGCACCATCGCGTGCGAGGTCTACCCCAAGAGCTACCTCGACACCAAGGGTGAGGGCACCGGTACCCTCGCGGGCATCACCAAGAAGCTCGACTACCTGGCCGAGCTGGGTGTCGGCGCCATCTGGTTGACCCCCGTCTGCAAGTCGCCCAACAAGGACGGCGGCTACGACGTGGCTGACTACTACGACATCGACCCGCGCTTCGGCACCATGGCCGACATGGACGAGCTCATTGCCGAGGCCAAGAAGCACGACATCCGCATCGTCATGGACCTCGTCATGAACCACTCCTCCAACGAGAACGAGTGGTTCAAGGACTCCGAGGCCAACCCCGAGGGCGAGCACGGCGACTGGTACATCTGGCAGGACGCCAAGAAGGACAAGGACGGCAAGAGGGTTCCGCCGACCAACTGGCGTAGCATCTTCGGTGGCTCCGCCTGGACCTGGTCCGAGAAGCGTGGCCAGTACTACCTGCACACCTTCGCTGACTTCCAGCCCGACATGAACTGGGAGTGCGAGGCCCTGCGCAAGGAGCTCTTCAAGATGGCCAAGTTCTGGCTGGACAAGGGTGTCGGCGGCTTCCGCATCGACGCCATCCCCTACATCAAGAAGCCTGCCTTCGTCGACGCTGAGCCCGACGGCGAGGCCGATGGCCTCTCTGGCATCCATGCCGCCACCGTCAACACCGACGGCATCCTCGACTACCTCAACGAGTTCAAGAACGAGGTCATGGCCGGCACCGACGCCTTCACCGTGGGTGAGGCCAATGGCGTCAAGCCCGAGGAGCTGCCCCAGTGGGTCGGCGAGAACGGCGTCTTCGACATGGTCTTCGAGTTCGCGCACGTGCTCGTTCCGCAGGGTGGCAACGAGATCTGGTACAAGGACTCCACCTGGAAGCTGACCGAGCTCAAGAAGGCCTTCGCCGCGAGCCAGAAGAACACGGAGAACAGCTGGTACCCCGTCTACCTCGAGAACCACGACCAGCCCCGTTCGGTGAACAGCTTCACGCCTGACTGCGAGGACAAGGTCGCCGCTGGCAAGATGCTCGGCACCATCCTGCTCACCATGCGTGGCACACCCTTCGTCTACCAGGGCGAGGAGCTCGGCTTTGCCAACGCCGCCATGGCCTCCATCGACGACTACGATGACGCCAACGCGCGCAACCAGTACGACCTGGCCATCGGCGCCGGCAAGACCCCGGAGGAGGCCCTCGCGGCCGTCCAGAAGTGCAGCCGCGACAACGCTCGTACGCCCATGCAGTGGGACACGACCAAGAACGCCGGCTTCACCACCGGCAAGCCCTGGCTGCCGGTCCACGACGACTACAAGACCGTCAACGCCGAGGTGGAGGAGGCGGACGAGAACTCCGTGCTCAACTACTACCGCAAGCTCAGCAAGCTGCGCAGCGAGAACCCCGTCCTGCTCGCGGGCGACTACACGACGCTGCTCGAGGACAGCGAGGAGATCTTTGCCTTCCAGCGCGCCTGCGGCGAGGACAAGGCCGTGACCCTCACCAACTTCACGGGCGAGGAGGTCACCTACGACGCCTCCCTCGTGAAGGGCATGAAGGCCGTCATCTCCTCCGTCGATGACCCCGAGGAGGGCAAGCTGCGTCCCTGGGAGGGCGTTGTCTACGTGAGCGAGTAAGCGCTTCTCAAGACAATCAGGCATATGCACCTGCTGGCGCGGGTCCATCCTACGGGTGGGCCCGCGCCTCTTTGTGTCGGTGCGATTCGTTGGCACAGCTGGGTGTGGCACCTTTCTGGCTACCCGGGAGGTGCCACGGAGGGTGGGCTGATAGGACCGCGGTCCCTAGTGCCGTGGCACCTTTTGGCTACCCGAAAAGCGACACGTTGGCCGCTATGGGTATAGCAACAAGAGCCGCAGCTAGAGGTAAGGATCTGCCATGAGTGATCGTTGCTGCAAGAGAGGCGCTCGTCCAGGAACATTGAGCAGTTCCGCGTCGAGTGCGACGCCGACCTCTTCGACTTCGTGGAGGGGTTCGCGGACAGGATATTCGAGGCGTACAGCGTCATCAACAAGGACGCGCCAAGACCCAAGTCGGTCCGGGGCGGAAGGCTCTGGTCGGCGGTCACGGAGGGAGGGGAAGATGGCAAGCGGTAGCGGAGGCGGAAAGTCCAGCCTGCACACGCTCATCGGAGGGCGCGCCACCACTGCGGCGCGACGCAGCAGGGCGGGTGGCAAGACCCAGTCGGTGCGCTCGTTCTACAAGGAGATGCGCCAGATGGGCGCCAGCAGGTCCGAGGCCAGGGAGATGGCGAGGTCGTACGCCGCCAGCACCCGGGCGACGTAGGAAGTGACGCGACGTGTGGGACGAAAAGCAGCAGAAGAACGTCGCCGAACTGCTCAGGCAGTTCAACGGCGCCGACGAGGTGAACGCGGTCACCGGATGCAGTCTCGAAGAGCTCGACGAGCTCTCACGCGACGCGTTCAAGTGCTCGTTCGAGAAAGCGCGATCGGCGTTCGCCGCGCAGGGCCGCGCCATGGTCCGCCAGGCCCTCATGCAGCAGGCCCTCGACGGGGACATGCGCGCCATCGACATGATATGTCGCAGCGAGATGGGCATGGGACCCGTGGAATCGCGGGCAAGGAACATAGCGAGGGACGAGGGGGACGCGGATGCCGGCGAAGAGGACGGGTTCCTCGCCCTCATCAGGGGAAGGGCGCGAAGGCCGGCGTGACGAGACCATCCGTGAGCTGAGGGCGAGCCGAAAGCCGCGCATCCGTGTGGAGCCCACAGGCGCCGCCTTCACCGACGGCCCCGACGCCGCCGCGCTCTGCGAGCACTACTGGTTCGACCCCGTCCCTGGCAGCGCGACATCCTGGACTGCTGGCTCTCGCGCGACGCCGAGGGCAGACTGCTGGTCATATCGGCCGGCCTCAGCTGCCCCAGGCAGAACGGCAAGAACGGCGTGATCGAGTGCCTGGAGTTCTACCTCCTGGTCAACGGTCGCTCGCTCGTACTTCCAGCCGATGCGCCTGCTCACACTGCAGACCAGGCTCAGCGCGGCCTACAAGGGCGTGATGGCCCTCATCCTCAAGCACGGCGCCCGCGACTTCATGAGCGGCAAACCCATGGACTTCACCTTCTACGACGAGGAGAGCGTGGACATCCACCACATCTTCCCGCAGGACTACTGCCAGAAGCAGAGCCTGCCCAGGAGGAGGTGGAACTCGGTCGTCAACAAGACCCCCGTGTCCTCGCGAACCAACCGCGTGGTAAAAGGCGCGGCACCAAGTGCCTACGCGCAGAAGATCATCGAGGACGGGCACGTGAACTCGGGGGACTTCGACAGGTACATGGCCACCCACGTGGTGGACGTGGGCCTCCTCAGGGCGGACGACTTCGACGGCTACTTCGTGGAGCGGGCCAAGGGACTCATTAACCTCATTGCTGACGCCATGGGCAAGCCCGTCAGCAACCTCGACGGCGAAGACGTGGTCGAGGGGTTCGGTGCGACGCTCGGTGATAGGTGAATTGCCATGAGGGGAGAACGAAAGCCGGCCTACGAGTGCGTGACAGCGTACCTTCGGCAGCTCGAAATGCCATCATCGAAGGAAGTCGAGTCGGTGCTCTACCGAGAGTTCATGCCGGCGTGCTACGAGCCGGACATCACCGACCACCACTACGATCGGACGCTCGAAGAGAGCGGCCTGCCTGGCGTACTTGCCTGGGCCGCAAACGTGGAGTCACTGGACCTCAAGACCACCGTCGCGCTCCTCACCTTCATCCTGAGGGCGGATCACTTCGTGGAGGGCTCGTTGGCGCAGTCTCTGAACAGCGGCTATCTCACGAGGGTGCTCCGCCGTCTGGCCGAGCTCGACGGTACCTGGGAGCGTCCGAACGTGGTCACGTTCTATCGCGAGTACGAGAAGGACGGTTACCTCAGCAACTGGTACGAGGCACCGTTCGAGTTCGGAGGCATCACGTTTCCAACCGGCGAGCACTGGATGATGTGGCACAAGGCGCACCTCTTCCGCGACTGGGATACGGCTGACAGAATCTTGGAGGCCACGAGCCTGGACGAGGTGAAGAATCTCGGAAGACAGGTGAAGCCATACAGCGACGTGGCGTGGGACGAGGTCCGAGTGCCCGTAATGCGGGTCGGTCTGAGGCATAAGTTCGCCCAGAACGAGTGCCTGGCAAACGACCTGCTTTCGACCGGCTCGGCCGTGCTCGCCGAGGCGGCTCCGAAGGACAGGACTTGGGGCGTGGGCATCGCAAAGGGGGACCCGAAGCTGGACGACCCACTGAGCTGGCGCGGGAGGAACCTGCTGGGCATCACGCTCATGAACGTGCGATCCGACTTGAGGGCAATCGCTGCGAGGGGGCTGCGGATGGAATGGAGCGTTGACATCCTGCAACGTTCCCATGTATGGTGCATGTCGTTGCTGGAGCTCGCGCGCATACCGTCCACCCGCCCAGCAGCTCTCATGTACGCACAGATGGTTAACCAGAGCGCGTCGGACGCTTTCCAAGGGACGAAGAGCGTCCTGAGGAAGATTGACGGCAGCATCGGCGACATCAACGAGCAGATGGCCCTCAACATGGGCTGCGGCCTCCCGATCGTGGGATGGGGCGAGCTGCTGGACGAGCTGGCGTTCCAGATTAGAGCGGGAATGGTTTAGAAAGACGATTGCGCAAGCGTTCGAAGCGGACGACATGAGGGAGGCACAATGTCAATACCATCTCAGACGGACATGTTCGGAGTCGTCCTCGGCCTCATGCAGGACGGCAGGGAGCGTAGCCGCAAGGCCGTGAACACGGATGTCGCGGAAATGCTCTCCCTCACGGAAGCCGAGCGGGATGAGCGGACCTCGAGCGGTAAGCGCGCGTACGAGAGCAGGGCTGGGTGGAGCGTCTCATACCTGAACCGCGCCCAACTGCTCGATCGCGTCTCGCGCGGGGTGTACCGGGTTAACGACGCCGGCCGGGAACTCCACGCAAAGGGGCTTGGCGGCTCCGAGTTGTTCCAAACTCTGAGGCCGATCATCGATGAGAAGAACCCTTGGAACCTTGGTGCTGGCTCCGCTGCAAAAACGCCGGCTAAGAAGGACGCCGAGCCTGACGTATCGTCGGAGAAGTCTCCGCAGGAGCAGATCGGCGACCTCGTCGAGGAGATGAACGACGTTCTGGGCCAGGAGCTGCTGGACCTCATCATGGACCACGACCCCGCGTTCTTCGAGAAGCTGGTGGTCAACCTCGTGGAGGCCATGGGGTACGGCAAGGGTAAGGTCACCTCGTACTCCGGCGACGGCGGCATTGACGGGCTCGTCACCACGGACGAGCTCGGGTTCAGGCCCATATACACGCAGGCCAAGCGATACGCTGCTGACCACAAGGTGAGCAGGCCGCAGCTGCAGTCGTTCGTCGGCGCGCTCAATGGGGCGCGCAACGGCGTGTTCATCACCACGTCGAGCTTCACGGCCGAGGCGCTGGACTACGCGAGGAGCTACCCGAACGCGACCCTCGCGCTTATAGACGGGAAGCGGCTCACCGACCTCATGATCAAGTACGGTCTCGGCGTCGCGACGGAGAGCGTGGTTGAGATCAAGAGGGTCGACAGCGACTACTTCGAGGAAGCCTAGAAGGTGATAGCTGAGTTCTGAGGAAGCATAAGCTCTCCTCATAAGGTTTAGTACCGCACCAAGGCCTCCATCGAGGTCAGGGCACAAAAGCTGGGACTGTAACGGAATGGAGAGGAAACGTATGGTGTCCCGAAGAAAGAAGCTGATCATCGTATATGGCGATGGGATGGACAAGTATGCCAACTACCTCATGCAGCTCATAAGCAGTAAGGATGACGTCGAGGATACCGTCGGAATACCGGATGGCAGCGTCGAGGCCACCATCTGGGGCGAGAAGGACTACGAGTCGAGCGTCCATTCCCTGTCATCCTCAACGTTCGTCCTCTTCGTTGGTGTCGGACCCGTTGCGACCAGAGCGCGGGCAAACATGGAGTGGCGCTATGGAGAGCTCGGCATGCACTTTGGGTGGCTCGGGACGCAAGCATGCATGTACGTCGACGACAGCCTCAACCGCGAGAACTACGGTGAGTTTGTAAGGAAGTGCAAGGAGTACGGTCAGTCGTTCAATGGGGGCATCGGGTTGCTCGAAGGCTACCAGGTCGACAGCGAGCCCGTGGTCCTCGCCGACGAGGACGTCCTCGTGGAACGGGTGGACGAGCAAGGCGAATCTGATAAAAGGAACGAAGAAAGACACGATACAGCGAGCGAGAAGTGGCGCGCGATTGTCGATGAGGAGTCAGATGCCGTGCATGGTCGGGACGAGGAGGATGCGCCGAGTGCCGAGATCGTCCCCGTCGCAAACCCGATGGCAATAGTTGGCGCGATCAAGACCCCGTTCAGAGCGATTGCCGGGGCCTTTGACAGAGTTGGAGCAAACATCGGCGCGCTTGTGTCGAGTGGCGAGTCCCGTGACAGGCAGTACACGCTGCTCACGCGCATCGTGTATCTTGAATGGCTGCCCGAGTTCATGGGGGTGTGACGATGGAAGGCCTCAGAGAGGGCTACGAATACTTTGCCAGCCATGCAAACGTCGCGGAAGTCGTCGAGCTATATGGGGACTACGACCGATGGATTGCCTCGGTAGAGAAGGAGATAGAGGCGTTCTCGGAGCACATGGCCCAGTTCGAAGGCTTCAAGACCGATGCGAACAAGCTTGCGGGAGACGTCGCCGAGTTCTGGCATGCTGACACGTTCAACATCCAGAGGGCGCTTGAAAGGTCTGCCGGGCCGAGGGCCGAGGTCCCCAGAACCAACGGATACGGCTCTCCTGACGTCAAGCTAGGCGACCAGTCCTACCAGCTAAAGTACTACCGGGATGCGGACGCGAGTGTAATGGCACAATCGCGGACGTTCGGGCAAGACGCCCGCCAAGGCAGCCCTTCGGCCCAGGCTCTCTTGGACAGCGGTCTTGCGGGCGAGAACGACCCAGTCTACGGAGACATGGAGAGGCTGATCCCGTCCGATCAGTTGCAAGAGGCACGCCAAGCAGCGATGAGGAGGGCCGCTACCGAACGGGCAAGGCGTCCCGAACAGGCGTTGCGATACGAAAAAACGAAGGATCGCCTGACGGGGAATGTGAAAGATGCGGACGGGACTTCTTCGATGGACCTATCCCGACAACAGGCAAACGAACTCGCGAACGAGGCGAAATCGGGAGAGCTGGACCTCGAGAGGTGGGGCCTGACCACCGCCCAGCTGGTGGAGATCGAGGAGGTAATGCGCCAGTCGCTTAGAGCCGGGGTCTCGGCTGCAACCATTTCCGCTGTACTCGAGGCAGCTCCTGCGGTCATCGGCGCAATCCAGCACCTTATCGACGAGGGAAGGCTTGATGTTGGCTTGGTGCGGGATACGGGTACTGCCGCAGTCAGCGGCGCAGCAAAGGGATTCCTCGTCGGCACGGCAACGGCTGCAATCACGTACAGTGCGAGAGCGGGTTTTTTAGGTGAGGCTTTGAATGGGCTAGATCCAAGCTTGGTCGGCTCCATTGCTGCAGTCAGCGTTAACGTGATAACGAACGCAGTAAGGATGGCCGCTGGGAGGATGGGCGCAGCGGAGTTCGTCTCCACGATTGTCAGGGACGTGTTCATCGCGACTTGTGCAATGCTGGGTGGTTATATTAGCCAAAGCACTATCAAGATACCGGTCTTCGGCTATCTACTGGGAAGCTTCGTGGGTTCTGCCATAGGAGGCATCGCGTGGTCGGCTGCTGAGATGGCGACCGTCGCCGTATGCGTGGATCACGGATTCACGATGTTCGGACTCGTGAGCCAGGATTACGAAGTGCCTATGGAGGCAATCGAGCAGATCGGCGTGGATGTCTTTGAGCCCGAAGTATTTGAATCCGAAGTCTTCGAGCCAGACCGTTTCGTAACGGACGATTTTGCCCCGGATCAATTCGAGCCCGGCTCGATTGGAATCAAACAACTGCGGCGTGGGGTACTTAGCGTCGGTAGGGTGGGTTATGCCACTGCATAGGATAGTAAGCTCAGGATTAAAGAGGGGCTATTGAGAGGCATGGTGGCAATGACAAGGAGAGCGGAAGGTGACCTCGGGGCATGTATGGACATGGCGAACGCCACAACGAGAATGCTGCTGCATTGGGAACCTGTAGTCCTATCCGACCTCGGCTCAGCAGATGTGTATCCCTCGATTTTCAATTACGCGTTCAGTTGCGAGCTCTACCTCAAAGCGATCCAGATGCACCGCAGCAGCAACTGTGAATTTGCCCGGGGCCATGACCTGAGGTTTCTTTTCGATTTGCTGGAGGTGTGTGACAGGGACGATATTCGTGCTGAGTACGAGAGACTTGCCCTTGACGAGGATGGTACGAGGAAGCTCTGGGCATTGCCATTTGACAAAGTCATCGATGCCAACAGAAGGACTTTCGAGGACTGGCGCTACGCCTTCGAAAAAGAAGGGTTACGCGTTCAGATGTCGTGCCTGATTCTTCTCTCAAAGGCTATCCGGACACATGCATGCAAAATAACTGGTTATCCATGTCCTACAGCGCCGTCTCTGACAACCTGCGAGGATTAATCTTGCTGGGGCGGCTGTCCTAGCTGCAGAGTGAAGCGGCGTATACGAGTAACCCTTCCGAATATGCATTCACGTACACTGTCAAGCACTCTCTGTACATTCAAACTTTTATTGGCAGAAGTTGGCAGACGGAGAGTTGCCAAGGGTGTTCGAGAGTGCTACAATGCTCTCAGCATTTACAGGAAGTGCTGGTAAATGCCCATGAGTGGTCGAGTTTCGAGCTACGCAGATGCCTGGGGGTCAAGGGGTCGCTGGTTCGAATCCAGTCCACCCGACCAGAATTCTAAAGAGGCTTTTTGGGCCCCTTTTTGATATGACTTTAGGGATAAAAAGCCATGTGCCAGATTGCCTTCGAGATTCCCAACGAGGTCCTCTATGACACTAGGATGAGCAGCCGTGATGCCCTCGACTTCGCTCGCCGCGCCACCGCGCTGCACTTCTACGCGACCAAGGGGGTTTCCTTGGGTTACTGCGCGCAGATCGCCGGCATGGACAAGGAGGACTTCATCTACTTCCTCGGTCAGAACGGCGTCTCCATATTCCACTTCGACGACGAGGCGGAGTTCGTCGAGGAGATGAACAATGCCTAGGGTGGTTGCCAACACAACCCCGCTCATTGCCTTTGCAAAGGTGGACCGGCTCGACATCTTGCATCGGCTCTATGGCGTGCTGCTCATACCAGAGGCGGTTCTGTCAGAAGTAAAGTACGAGCCGGCACGTACCCGTGTGTGTGAGGCGTCGTGGATACGAGTCGTCCCCATCAAGGACGCGGAGCGCAGACGCATGTTCAGCGCTCGTCTCCACGCTGGCGAGGTCGACGTCATGATTCTTGCGCGGGAAGAAGGCGCGGACTTAGTGCTGATGGACGACAATGCCGCCAAGAAGACGGCCAAGATCATGGGGTTTAGCGTGACCGGCACGTTTGGTGTGTTGCTACGTGCCAAGCGCGAGGGGATCATAGACTCGGTGTCAGAGCTGGCGGACGCGATAATAGCAGATGGTTTTTATGCCAGCGAGGGGCTGCGGAGGCTCGTGCTAAAGATGGCGGGAGAACTGTAGTCTGCTTGTCCGTGCGATGGAGTGGATATGTGCCGCGCAGATTGTGTTCTTCAATGCAATGCTCCATTAGCTCATTCCTGCGCGTGCTCAAAGCAAAGTGCGACTGTGCGAAAGCTATTTCTTGCTTTCTGGGATCGCCGTTCATGGCAATCAGGTAGCAGGCGTATCGCGTGAGCATGTAGTCACGCACCCTCCTGCTCGCTCCGCTGCCGATGGCGACCATTTTACTGACCTCAACACAATTGTCTTCGCTTGCTGATTCGCTGACCTCTACCGTGGTCATCGCGCGAGGAATGCCGTCTCAAAGTTCTGCCAGTTCGCATAACCAAGCAATGGGACCAGATCAGAACTAGGCAGAACGACAAGCAACTGCGTTCCCTGGAATCACTGAGGTGTAGCCTTCTTATGCGGATGCCAAACGAGCTGTGCGCGGACATCTGCATGAGGAACGGCATCGAGGACTGCACCTACACGAGCGGCACCGACGACGTGCTCACCATGCACCAGTGGTTCCAGTCGACCGACTGCCCGGGGCCGTGGCTCACGCACCAGTTCGAGCGCCTTTCCGCCGAGGTCAACGCGAGGCTCGACGTGGACGGGAACGGAGGTTACAACACCGTGCTCGACATGCAGCACGCGCTCGGCACGTGGGAGGACGGCGTCATATCCGGCCAGTGGCGGGGCAATGCCGAGTACCTTTGGGCGTTCTCTGCCGTCGAGTGGGGCGCGCAGGGGTCGCAGATGGTCGCGGCGCTGCAGCGAAGGGTCGGCGCGGCTGCGGACGGCATCTGGGGTCGCGAGACATCGACCAGGTTGCAGAAGCACCTAATAGCCGCGGATACTCCTGCGGTAACTCAGGTGCGGACGGCTACTTCGGGCGTGCGTCCGTGCGCTCGCTGCAAGAGTGCCTCAACGACGGGAGGCTGTGATGGCGAGCGAGTGGGAGTACCACCAGGACGGGTGCGACCGCGCGGCCACGCTCGGGTGCGTCGGCATCGTCGCCATCGCGATCGTTGTTGCGTTGTTCGTCGTCGCGGCCGCAGCGTGGGCGGTCGTCGACGCCGTGGAGGCGGAGGCTCTGCGTTCCGAGAGGGACGGCTCGAACGCGGGCGCGAACGCCGTCACACTCGAAGACCTGGCAAGAGACGAGTGGGAGTCCGGCGCTTGGTCGGTCACCACCACGGACCTTGCCGACAAGCCCGAACCGGGAGAGACATATGCCTCCAACGGAAAGGACACCCCGCTCGATTCCGACACGACCTACGGCAAGGGAGCCGGCATGGTGGACATCGTCACCTACGACGTCAAGACCAACGTGGAGGTCCGTCACTACGGGCAGATGATGCCGACGGCAGCGTGCGCTGGTACGCTGCCGAGACCGTCCTGGACGAGGACGGCAAGCCCGTGGTAATACCGCGGGAGTGAGCACGCTTAAGTTACAAACGAGCCCTCTCCTTCATGGAGAGGGTGCTTTTTTGCGTTGATAGGGTTTTCCGTCGTGAATAGTGCGCTGCTTAGGCCTACTCGTCTCCACGGTACTCTATCGTAATCTCCTCACCGTGGCCCCTGAGCACAACCTCGTAACCGCACACCTCGGCGATGCGTGCGAAGGTATCGAGCCTGGGTGCGGACTTTCTCGCCTTCGTGTTCGTTATGAAGTTGCTCGTGAGCCCCATCTCCAGAGACACGTCTTTAGCCGTCTTGCCCGACTGAGCCACGACGTGCGTCACTGCCATCCTTGCGTCCATCTGACTCCTCTTCTTCAAGCCTATATCCCCACTATATCCTAAAACACAACAAAAGTTGTGTTTGTATAGTGAAGAGCTACCTGCACCGATAATGGAAACAAGTTCCAGTGGGGGCTCGATGCCGTCGCAGAGAGCGCAAGGCCTTCGATGTTCCCATAGAATGGTGGGTGGGTGGCGCGAGTCCGATACTCGATGGTTTCGTGAAAAAGCGTGCATAGGTCCAACATCGTCCACGAACCCCTCGTCTATTCGTGTTTTACCAGCCAAAGTCAC
>CADAAU010000026.1 GCA_902786015.1 uncultured Coriobacteriaceae bacterium | reverse complement strand
GCGCCTCGGGCGGCAGACGAGGGTGACGTCGTCCTGCGCCAGCCACCAGTCCCTCACGAAGCCGGTCTTGTCCACGTAGAAGCTCCCGGTCGCGCGGATCCCCTCGAACCCCTGCGCCCCTATCTTTATCGTGCGTGCCATGCGTGGCCTCCCTCGTTTTCCGTCCCCTCCAGTGTAGCACGCGCCCGCTCGGGGCTCGGCCTCAGGTACCGGGCGACGATGGGGCCGCCGCGTTCTCGCGCATGAGGGAGAAACTCTTGGGTGCATAGTTACGAGGTGCGCATCACTCCCTCGGTTATGGCACAGGTGAGCGACGCAGTCCGCTTCGTCCGGGACGAGCTCAGCATGCCGCCGGTGGCAGCCAGGCTGCTAGACGAGATTGAGGAGGCGCTCAGAAGCCTCGAGCATGCCGAACAGGTTCCACGCAGTTCGAGTAGAGCCGCCTCTCTCGTCGGGAATACGATAGCTCCGTTTGCCATTACCTGTCGTCGCGTCTTATGCGGCGTTGAACTTCTCCTTGGGCTGCCTGCACCGTGGGCACTTCCAGTCGTCGGGCAGGTCCTCAAAGGCCACGCCATCGTGCTCGGCCGGGCCGTATACGTAGCCGCAGACGCTGCAGACGTACTTGCCCGTACGCGTCTTGAAGGTGATCTCGCCTACGGGGATGGTCTCGGGTGGGTTGGCGAGGTCCACTACGCGCTTGGCTGCGAGGTTCTCGGGGCCTTGCGGCGTGTGCGTGGAGAGGTAGACCGTGGGGTTGGAGGCGACGAAGGCGCGCACGCGGTCCATCGTCTCGCGGGCGAGGTCGATGTCCTCGTACACCACCGAGAGCTTGTTGGCGTACAGGGCCTCGTCAACGTAGGTGATGTCGCCGTGGATCATGTAGAAGAGGCCCTCGTCGGCGTCCTCCACGATCACGATGGCGTTGCCCTTGGTGTGCCCCTCTGCGCGAATGAACCAGACTCCATCGGCAATATGCTGGCTCTCCGGGAAGTTCTTGTATCGGCCGTCCGTGAACGCCACGGGGACTATGTTGTCCAAGCCCTGCAGCTCGTCGGCGTCGACTTCGTGCTCGTTTACGAAAACCTGCGCGTTGGGGAAGCTTTTGAGCTCGCCGGAATGGTCGCTGTGCTTGTGCGTGAGCAATATCTTGCTAACCTGATCGGGCGTGTAGCCGGCCTCGGCGAGGGCATCCACATAGGGGAGCACGTCATGACCGGTAAAGATCGGGGTCGACTCGTCAGGCGACTCCTCGGGTGTGCCCTTGGGCAGGCCGGTGTCCACGAGAATGACCTCGCTGCCGGTATCGATGACGTAGTTCTGCAGACCGGAGCGATAGACCACGGACGCATCGAAGGCCTCCACGCCTTCCTCGCCACCGAAGGCGAACGGCTGCTTGGCAAATCCGCCACTGCGATAGACGACCGGTTTGATGGTGATCATGAGTACCTCCTCTTTGACAGGGCTTCTCTCTAACGACTAAAGTACATATGTCACGTAAATTGGTCAATTGGCAGATAGCGCATTACTGTCACGTAAGTTACAGATGGATGCAGTCTGTCACGTAACATTCCAAGGAGGAGGAGTGGCGAACACGGAGGACCTGCGCTACGTGCGCACCGAGACCGCAATTCGAAGCGCCTTCATGGAGTTGGTGGCGGAGGGCCCGGTGGCGTCGGTCACCGCCAGCGCCGTATGTCGACGGGCCGGGATTAGTCGTAATGCCTTTTACCTGCACCACGCCAGTGTGGACGCGCTCTATGCCGCGTTGGTCGGAGAGTTAGTGGGGGCCATCCGAGACGAGAGCCTCGCGTCAGCAGGAAGAAGAATCGACTCGTGCGGGCAGGACGACTTCGAGGCTGCCATGGTATGCGCGCTTGCCGAGCACGAGGACGTGCTGCGGGCGCTCCTTCACTCCGATGATGGCAACCTCGCCAGGTGCCTCGCCGACGGCATCGAGGCGGCCTTCGTGGAGGCTGCTCTGAGGTTTGGCGACCATGGTGGCAGCTTTGAGCATCGACTTCGCTGCGCGTATGCGGCCTGGGCATTGGTCGGCTTCGCACGGCGATGGGTGACCGCAACCGATCACCCACTTGCAGACAGTCTGCCTCGCTTGCGTGAGCTCCAGGCGGGCGTGTCGAGCACCTCGGCAGCTTACCTTTTGGGAAAACCCACCACGTTGTCGTGATGGAAGAGATGATTTGGCTTGCCAAGTGGCGACCTCTACGTGAGCCTTACCACATCGCGACCGAAGGAACGTGTCCATCTGCGACATTTGCGCACAAGAACGGGGCGTCGCGGATCGTGGGGTGTGGGGAGTGCTCGCGTTCGAAGGCCGATGGGTTGGAGATGTCGTCGCACGCCTGCAGCGGAGCACCCCCCGATCCGGTGATGGTGCGCATGCGAGGGTGTCCTTTGGTGGACAGGTCAGGGTGGGCTATCAGGTCACGATGATGTAACGAACCCGATTCACGCTTGCCAGGCCACGCGCATTCCGCCTACAATGGCGGGCGGCGAAAACCGAGGGGGTACCAGCATGCAAGAGATGATCGACATATACGACGGCAACAGGCAGCCCACGGGCGAGACCATGGCCCGCGAGGGGGCCTTCCTGCGCGAGGGGCAGTACATGCTCTACGTGCTGGCGCTCATCGAGGATGCGCGGGGGCGGTTCCTCATCACGCAGCGCTCGCTCGACAAGCACTGGGCGGCCGGCTGGTGGGAGGTGACCGGCGGCGGCGTACGCGCGGGCGAGACGTCGGCTCAGGCGGTACGGCGCGAGGTCCCCGAGGAGGTTGGCCTAGAGGTGACTGGAGAGGTGCCTGCGCCAATTTACGGTTACAGGAACGTCGACCTCAGGCGTGGTGACAACTACTTCGTAGACATCTACCACCTGCGCCTGGACTTCGACGAGTCCGACGTGCGCCTTGTGGATGGCGAGGCCGTGGGCTTCCGCCTGGCGAGCTGGGAGGAGATTGTCGAACTCGCCGACCAAGGCATCTTCCTGCACTACGAGCGCCTGTGCCAGGCGCTTGAGGCGGAGGGCGTGCTCTAGCTGGTGCGCGCACGCCTTGGCATGGGGTGCCTTATTGTGCGTCGCGCTTGAGCGCGGACGCACTGGTCAAGACGGTGGTGCGTCAATCCCTTCCTCCATACGCTACGATAGTCCCAGAGCCTATCTCTTTGCCAAGCGTGCTTTTCAAACCAAACTGATCGGTGTTTTATTCGGTGTCTACGGGAATGACTGCGGCGGCATGCACGACATCAGGTCGTCGAGTCCGTTCAGGATTGCCGCGACCTCCTCGGGCGTCTCGGCGAACCCTCGCTCCACCCACTCGTCGTGGATGCCGACGAACCCGTACAGGTAGAACTTCTTACGGTATCCGGTTCGCTCGTCTCCCACAAACGCCTCCGCAATCTTGGCGGAGGCATCCATAACGGACTGCCTCATGCCCCGAGCGTAGAGGAGCGCGATGGTCTCCTTCTGACCGTAGACCATACGGAGGAACGGGAGAAGGTCGGCCTTCGGGCCGAGGCCAAGTGCCTCGTCTGCCGCCCAGCGCATCCATCGAGCGACGAGCGCGCACGTCGCGGCTTCGGACTTGCTCGAGAAGTGGCGGAACCAGGTGGCCCTGCCCATTCCGGCCCGCTCGGCTATCGCATCGGCTGTCACGCGCTCCGGGGGCATCTCTGCCAGAAGCGATATGACGGCCTCACCGAGCTGCGCCTTGGTGCGATCTGCCTTTCCCGGCCTGTATTCCATCGTTTGCCCCTGTCGTGCCATATGTTTTGTCCAAAATGATACCATAGCATCAAAATAAGAAATCGAGACGAAAGACGAACGGAGGCGCCATGGACACGCGCAACTTTTACGCTGGCGAGGAGTTCTACGCCCACCTCATGCTCGGGGCGCATCTCGTGGAGGGGGGCGTGCGGTTCCGCACCTTTGCCCCTGCTGCCGATAAGGTCGAGCTGCTGTTGGAAGGCGAGGAAATCCCCATGGCCAAGGTCGCCGACGGCAACTTCTGGGAGGTGACGGTGCCCGGTGCCACCGTCGGCCAGGCTTACGAGTACCGCATCTGGCACGGCGGCTCGTTTGTCGACCACGCGGATCCCTATGCCTATCGGGCGGAGCTGCGTCCCGCCCACCGCAGCGTCGTCACCGACCTGTCCCATGAGTGGCGCGACGCGGAGTGGATGGACTCGCGCACGGACTGTCGCAAGGCGCCCATGAACGTCTACGAGCTGCATGTGGGAAGCTGGCGCAAGCGCTCGGGTGACGAGCCCTCCGACGACCCTGCCGACTGGTACTCCTACGACGAGCTCGCGGAGGTGTTGCCGGCCTATCTCACGGAGCTCGGCGCGACGCATGTGGAGTTCCTGCCGCTGAACGAGCACCCCTTCGACGGGAGTTGGGGCTATCAGCCCACGGGGTTCTTCGCGCCAACGAGCCGCTACGGCGAGCCGGCCGGCCTCATGAACCTCGTGGACGCGCTGCACCAGGCCGGCATCGGCTGCATCATCGACTTCGTTCCCGTGCACTTCGCCACCGATGAGTGGGGCCTTGCCGACTACGATGGCACGCCGCTCTTCGAGTATCCCAACGATGCGGTGGGCGTCTCCGAATGGGGCAGCCGCAACTTCATGCACTCGAGGGGCGAGACCTGCTCGTTCCTGCAGAGCGCTGCCAACTTCTGGCTCGGCGCCTACCACTTCGACGGCATCCGGCTCGACGCCATAAGCCGCATCATCTACTGGCAGGGTGACGAGGCGCGAGGCGTCAACGGCATGGCCATGGACTTCGTCAAGACCTTCAACAGTGGTCTGCGCTCGCTCAACCCGGGCGTCTTCACCGTGGCCGAGGACTCCACGAGCCTTGCGGGGTGCACGACGGCGGTGGAGGAGGGAGGACTCGGCTTCGACTACAAGTGGGACATGGGCTGGATGCACGACACGCTCGAGCTCTTCCAGACGCCTCCCGCGATGCGTCGCGACGCGTACCACAAGCTCACCTTCTCGATGGCATACTTCGGCAACGAACGCTACCTGCTGCCGCTCTCCCACGACGAGGTGGTGCACGGCAAGGGCACCGTCGCGCAGAAGATGGCGGCCGCCGGCGTGGAGGACAAGCTCGCCCAGGCCAGGGCGCTCTACCTCTACCAGATGGCGCACCCGGGCAAGAAGCTCAACTTCATGGGGTGGGAGGTCGCGCAGCTCCGCGAGTGGGACGAGCGGCGCGAGCAGGACTGGTTCATGCGCACATATCCCGCCCACGACGCCTTCTTCCGCTTCGCCTGCGATCTGGGCGCCGCCTACCGCGGCGAGCCCGCCCTCTGGGAGCTCGACTACGGCGAGGACGGCTTCGAGTGGGTGGAGTCGAGCGGCGAGGCGGACGTGGTGTACGCCTTCCTGCGCCGGGACGGTGCGGGTTCTCGCGTGCTGTGTGCGCTCAACCTCTCCGACGAGCCGTCAGAGAGGACGTTCCAAATCGAGGGCGCGACGTCCGCCACTGTGCTTGTCGACACCGACTGGCAGCGCTACGGAGGCTCGACGCCGGATGCCGAGGGTCGGGATCTGCCTTGTGACAAGGGTGGCGTAACGGTCGGACTCCCGCCCTGTTCGGGCAAGCTGGTCGTGGTCGGCCATCTGCTGTGAAACCCAGAAAGCGCTATAGGGTAGAGCGAGGAGACGCGTTTCCGGAGCCGACAAGGCCGCTCTCTATGTGGCCACTGCCAGATGGCGCTTTTCCACGAAAACCTACGCTGCGGTGATATATCCTGGCGTGCTCAGACGATTGCCATCGCGACGGTTGGCCACGCGGACCCGGCCGACCCACAGAACCTTGCAAGCATCGAGAAGAGCATGAGGCAGCAGCTCCCCGGGGAGATGTTCGAGGGCATACATATCTTTAGCTCCGAGAAGGGGAGCGCATTTCAAGACTACAAACCATGGCGCGTCTGTGGTATTGTGGCATCAAGCGCGGGACATGGGGTCCCGAGTTGACGACCATCCAAGGGGATGTCTTTTTGGTCATTGTTCTGTAGGGAACGCTCGAACCTAACCTTTCGTGGGGGCGCTCAGGTTGCCTCTAGTTCGTTGCGTTCCGAATCCCAATGTTTTGTAGGATTCTCATAGAACAGGACAAGATCATGGACTTTCCGAAGGCAGACACCTTCTCCCAGGCCATCATGCGCGAGCGCAGCATGGGGCCGAACCCGCTCAAGCTCTGCGAGGAGCTGCTCGGTCACGCCGAAATGCCGGCAGGCTCAGTCGTGCTCGACCTCGGCAGCGGCGCCGGGCTCACGAGTGCGCTCATGGCGCGTGAGTGCGGTCTTATCGTGTATGCCGCCGACCTGTGGAGCGACCCGTCCGACAACATGCGATTCTTCGAGGGGCTAGGTTTGACGAACCGACAGGTTGTGCCGCTCAAGGCCGACGCTACCGCGCTTCCCTTCGCGTACGGGTTCTTCGACGCGGTGGTGAGCATCGACTCTTACAACTACTTCGGCCGCGACCCCGAGTACCTCGGCGAGCACCTGCTCCCGCTCGTAAAGCGGGGCGGAGAGCTGCTGTTCGCCATACCCGGTATGGTGCGCGACTGCCATGACGACCTGCCCGCGTGCCTGCTCGCGTCCTGGACGCCCGGGCAGCTCGACTACATGCACGATATGGGTTGGTGGCGTACCAACCTCTCTCAGACCGAGGGCGTCGAGATCGTGGACATGTGGGAGATGGCCTGCACGCGCGAGGCGTGGGCCGACTGGATCGAATGCGACAACGAGTACGCCGCGGGCGACCGAGCCGCAGTCGAGGCCGGCGCGCTCGACCACCTCAGCACCATCGCGGTGAGGCTCAGGCGTAGGTAGCGACAAAACCCCAGCTAGAGAGCAATGATACGGAGCTGGCCCTGGCGACGGGAATCGCGCTTTCCGCCGCCAGCGTGGCCGTCTTCATTCTGGCGAGACAACCCTACGCCGGCATTACCTGCTTCGCGCTGCTTGCGACCAAGGCGGTTCTGCTCTGGCGGCGCGACCGCTAGGGCATGCGGCTCTGCGGTGCCTTTCCGGTCTCAAGAAAGAATGCGATCCGTCCATTAAGGTCCACTTTGCTCCCCGAAACCGGCGGATCATGCGGGGTCGTCCGCAAGGACGGCCACGTTGATTGTGTTTCCGTAGAGAGGGGTGTCGGGAAAGATGACTCTTTTGGCTCGCTCGGGGGTCTCGCCTATTCCGCCCGAGAGCATGTCAACCTGTCCGGACTCCGCGTCATTCAACATTTCGTCAATACTCTCCGGACGGAATTCAACGGCATAATTGTATTTGTTCGCAAAACGCAGCGTCAGCTCGATGTCGTGACCGACAAGCTTCCCGTCCTGATTGTATGAGTTCGGCACCAGCGCTCCGGATGTGCCCACAATCAGGGTGCCCACCGGATCATCCGGAACGGGGATGTCCGGCATTTCCGTGCGCTTGTCCACCATCCATCGCTGGTGCATCTCATCCAGCTCGCCGGACTCCTTCGTCTCCTTGAGGAAAGCGTTCAGCTGGGACTTCAGTTCCGGATACTTCGTGCGCGGAGAAATCGCCATGCCCGCCATCGCCTCCCCCACAGGCTCGTCTATCATGCGTAAACGCCCCGGGGTCTCTTCCATGGCAGAGAGTATATTGTCTTTTGCATGGACGAAAGCGTCAATCTCACCGCTTTCGAGGGCGTCGATCATTTCATTGAGGGTGTTGAACTGCTTCTCCTGTGCCCTAGGGAATACCTGTGCTACAAATGGCTCGTGTACGCTGCCAGTCAGTCCTCCGATCGTAACCGAAGGATCGTTAAGATCGTCAAGGGTAGTCAGTTTCTTGGCTCTTGATGCTTTGCTGCAGCCAGTCAGTATGACCGCGACAATAAGAATGATGCATATTGCGATTTTTCTTCGGCTGCCTGCTATATACCTCATCTTTTCAGAACCCTTCCGTACGCTCGCGTCCCTATGTTTTATGATTCATAATCTCCCTTTTGCTGTACACTGTCTACAATAAGAAGCTGAGAGCTACACGGCATCGAGATAAGTGGCCGCATTCCCGAGAACTACCTTGCCCTTTCCGTGCGGCGGAGTGACGTGGATTGCGACGTCATCAAGGCACGCTGCCCACGCGAGGGGGTGGAGAAGATGCTTGAGCTTGCTTCTCCATCGTCGCGAGCCGTCCAGGCGGCGTGGGCAACGGCTATGCTATCGAACTGCACTTCACCAAGAAGAAGGGGACGGACTTCATCCATCGCAAGCTTGCCAAGGAAGGCATCTTCCTTTTGGTGAGCCTGTGTTAGGTTTAGATCTCCGTTTACATTGTCCGTTGCCGCGCGGACGATTCTGACGGGAATCGCCTTTGCGTGGGTGGCGCCGGACGGGATTCGCCTTTGCGTGGGAAAACCGCCCACGCAGCTCTCGATCCCGTCCGTTCCGCCCACGCAACTGCAAAAGTCATCCGATTCCACCCGAGAAACCCACGCAACTCGCGATTCCGTCCAGGCCCGCCAGAGAAGGGGTGGCGCGCCGGAGGAGTGAAGGTCGTCCTCCTGCAGGGCTTCCGCCTCACAACGCGAGGGACTTCGCGGCTGGTGTCTACAACCCCGAGACCGGCCTCGTCCATTTCCGCAAGCGAATGTGGTTCACCAACCCCGATATCAAGAAGCGTCGCGAGGACGAGTGTCACGACGTCTATGCCGGAGACCTCAAATGGACAGTTGGAGCAAATGCACAGTTGAACGGGTTTCGACTGGTCGAACGGACTTTTGTTGGCCATTGCTATCCATTTCCATGTCCATATGCGGGGAATACGCCCCGCCATAAGGATTGGAGCTGTGTATGGAGGTAATCACCAACCTGGTTGAGGAGACCATTCGGTCCATGAGGGAGGTTGGGCTCGTCGAGAGCTACATCAAGACCCTTGGACACACCTGGAACGCGTTCGATCGTTGGCTCGCAGAGAAGGGCCTGTCCTACGATCCGCCGCTGGGATGGACCTTTCTCTCGGAGGAATACGGCATCGAGGGACCGGGCGGTCGAAGCAAGACGAGAGCGGAGCAGATACGCCGTAGGGCCGTGACCGCACTCGAGAGCTGTCACGAGCATCGTCCGTGGCGCCGCGTGAAGGACCGGCAGTACTTCCCGCGCTTTCGGGAGAGCCACAGGCCGGTGCTCGAAAGGTTTCTGGAGAGCATGGAGGGGCGCTTGTCCGACTCGACCGTATGCGGCTACGTGCACATGCTGAACAGGCTGTCTCCATATCTTGCGGATCGTGGGATCGACGACATCGCGCACATCGACCAGCCGGCGATCGTGGGCTTCATGGGGTCAATCGCGGACAGCGGAGTCGGCCAGGGCTTGTGTACGCCACGGCATGCAGGCTGAGGAGGCTCCTCGCGTGGCTCGAGCTGTCCGGTTTCGTCCGGCAAGGCCTTGCGAGCGCGGTGCCAAAGGTCAGAACCCCGCAGCCCGAGCCGCCTGACACCTACACGGCCGAGGAAGTGGCGTCGATCATCGGGGCCATAGATACGGCGGGTCCGACCGGAAAGCGCAACCTCGTCATCTGCCTTCTCGCCGCGCGGCTTGGCATGCGATCGTCCGACATCGTAAGCCTGCGATTCGAAAACTTCCGCCGCTTTAAAGCGAGCGGCCGCGGAGTACACGAATGCGCTAACAAATTGAACCATGAGGGGCGTTCGTGGCGTGGCATGAATCAACTGCTGAGGGGCGAGCCGAGGTTCCAAGAGTCAGGGGCAATCCCCTGGCATTTTCTTCATGGGGAGGATATGCTTTGGCGTCACTGTCCGTATTTGCGATGAAGCGGGCCAACAGGACATGTCAGCTGGCTACTACTTGCCTACGCTTGTCCTTCATGACCAGTCGATACCACTCGGACCATTCATTAGTGACTACGAGTCGCACGTGATACAGGGCGTAAGCCTGTGTACTAGGACAAGGGGCGGGGTGTCCGTCTCATTAGTTGAGGCGTTCGCGGGCCTACATGGTCCAATAAGACCGCGCCCTTCTCCCATCCCGCGCAGCAGTTGGGCACATTCGGGATGAAGCCGTAGTATGCGGAGACCTTCAGCAGCTTGGGGTTTAGCTCCTTCTCGCTTTTGCCTCTGAACCTCGTGACGATGTTCTTTATGTTGTCGTGGCGTCCTCGCGGAACGCGCCGCCATGAACTCGAAGAAGCGCACCTACGAGTCCAGGAACACCCCCTGCTTCTATCGTGTCGGCGATTCTCCTCACCTCGTGTCTGTTCGTATCACAATACGTTCCGTGCCTTAAAATGATGAGAAGAGCTTTGCGAATATTTGGAAGGTGAAGAAGGGCCTTGGCGAATGCGCTCACCATATGCCGGATCGTACTTTGCGTCGCGCTACTGTTAACGAAGGCCTTCTCGCCGGCATTCTTCATAATCTACGCTCTCGCTGGGCTAACGGATATGCTCGATGGGTATGCGGCGAGAAGAACCAACTCAAAAAGTGAGCTTGGGGCCAGGCTCGACAGCATCGCCGACCTCGTTCTGGTTATCGTTTGCCTGGTGAAGCTGCTCCCCGCCATCGACGTGCCCACGTGGTTGTGGGTGTGGATTGCTGCGATAGTTCTTTTGAAGGTGGTGAACGTAGCAAGTGGCCTCGTGGTAGAGAAGCGTCTTGTCATGCCCCATACCGTCGCAAACAAGATTGCGGGGCTCGTGGTGTTCATCGTTCCCTTTGTCATCCCTTTTTTAGGCATCACCATGCCTGCTATTATCGCGTGTGCAGTGGCTACGGTCGCCGCAGTTCAAGAAGGGCACCTTATAAGGACGGGTTCCTTCGAACCGGCGGTTAGGGATTAGCCGATAAGATCCGGCGAAGCATCCTCCCGCGTCACAAACAACCCCGTGTCTTAAAATGTGGGACCTGAGGCTAAGAACTGTTCCGGGGGGAAGCATGGGAAAAGAGCTGTCGGACATGACGCTGGAAGAGCTATGGGAGCTGTTTCCCATATTTCTCGTGGAGCATAACGATGCATGGCACCAACAGTATAAGGAGATGGAGGTTCGTCTCAACGAACTGCTTTCCGACTGTTCGATCGAGAGGATCGGCCACATAGGCAGCACCGCCGTTGACGGCATCTGGGCCAAAAACATAGTTGACATCCTGGTCGAGCTTCCTGGCCAATCAGATCTGGAAAAGGCGGCAGAGAGACTCGAGCGCTCTGGCTTCACCATGATGTCGGACGAGGGGGAACGAATCTCGCTCAACCTCGGCTACACGAAGGACGGCTTTGCCGAGAAGGTCTACCACGTCCACCTGAGACTCGCCGGGGACAACGACGAGCTGTACTTTCGAGACTACCTCAACGCCCATCCCCAGACCGCCAAGGAGTACGAGGCTTTGAAGCTGAGCCTATGGGGGCAGTTCGAGCACGACAGGGACGCATACACCGAGGCGAAGACCGAATTCATCAAGACTGTAACCGCGAGGGCCCGTGAAGAGTTCGCCTGAAGGTGCTGAGGCTAATGTCCGGCCCAGCAATGCCCAAGCGCCCGTAGAACTCGCTCATGGCGAACATGGTGGAGAAGCGGGCTCCGGGGCAGAGCTCGCGGTCCATCTTGACTGCCAGCGCACCTGCCACGCACATGTGGTGGATGGCCTGCCAGTACGTTTGCCAGCACTGGTCCTTGATGACCATCATGCAGACGCCGCGGATGGAGTTAGGCTCGTTGAAGGTGAGCCACAGTGGCACCTTGCTTCTCTGTAGCATCCGAGAACCGTACGAGCCTCATTTCGCGCTACAACTATGCTTATGAGCGAATGAGAGGGACGATATGTCAATTCTTACGGCCTTACTGGAGAAGCGCGACTTCACTTCGGCGGAGTCAGAGCTCGCGGACTACATCCTTGCCCATGCGGACGAGGTCGCGCGCATGGGACTTGCGGACCTTGCCTTCGGAGCCGAGATCTCCAAGATTGGGATATCGTGCGTGCCAGCTGATCAGTATCGCTTCATCAACGAAGGTGCCTACCATGCGACGCGCGATGACCTTGCGCTGTTTGTGACGTATACTGGCACGCTTATTGACGAATACATGCGGGTTCATAGTGAGGGCGGTATTTTACTCACTCCGCTCCTGGGCTTCTAACTGTGAGTCGTGCTGCCTTGCAGCAGATTCTGGCTTACAAAGACTGCTTAGCTCGCGCATGTCGAGCGTGCCCGGCGCCACGTGCGCGTGCTGGGGCGTCGTGGTAGCGGACATGCGCGAGATGGCCTGCACGCGAGAGGCATCGGTCGACTGGGTTCAGTGCGACGACGAACCCATGGATACCAACGCCGCCATCGAGAAGCTCTACTTCCATCAGAGCCCCTTTGCCCAAGCACGTACCTCTTGCTCAGAAGTCGCCACGTTGTCTCCAAGAATCGAGAGTGCGTCGCCCGACCTCACCGTTGCTCCCTTGGCAAGTGATTCGAGTGTGGCGAGACTGTTGGCACCGCTTGCACTGCCGCCATGCGAGAAGAAAGGTATTATCTCCTTGCCGGAGAGGTCGTAGCTTTCCAGGAAGGTGCACAGCGGCGTGGGCAAGTCGTACCACCATACGGGAAAGCCGAAGAACACCGTGCCATAGCCTGCTAGCTTGTTTGCGTCAAGATCAACGGAAATCTGGGGACGTGCGCCGTCGTCCAGCTCCTTCTTCGCGCGGTCGACGGTCGCGTCGTAGTCGTCGGGATAGGCGTCCTGTGCCGTCACGCGCGCGAGGTCGCCCCCTGTCTCGTCAGCAATCCAATGGGCCATGGTGTCGGTGTTGCCCGTGTACGAGAAGTAAACGACGAGTGGTTTGGTGCTACTTTTACCAGCGCTAGCGCTGCCAGATTCGGTGGATTGTCCGGTACCATCCGCAGACGAGAGGGTGCTGGAGGAGGCTTCGGAAGAGCCACCTGCGGCCGTCCTGTTGGCCCCGCATCCCACCATGCCAACCGCAGCTCCTAACGCCGCAATTGCCGCGGCTCGCAAAAACGCGCGTCTGGAAACGTCTGAACTCATAACGTGCTCCTCTCTACGTTGTTTGCCACTATTCCGCAAGCTCGATGCGTACGTCAAACGAACCTTCCAAGTTCGCGATATCCTTGAGTGGGCACGTTATGACGCCGATGTTCACTTGGAAGCCGTACTGCTCGGACACATCCTGGTCCTCGAAGAGAATTGTAAAGTACGGGGCGTCCGTAGCGTAGTCTATGTCTCCGTTCAGCCATCCATAGTGCACTTCGTCTTGCTGGTACGGAAGCTCCTCCGTCACGCCGCAGAAGTCGTGAGAGTATCTGCTCACGTGTTGTGTCATCGGGAGTTTTGCGATGAGGGCCCTCGCGGTTTCGGAATCGTTGAGCACGCCGGGTATTACCGTGTCCCCAAAATGCATGTTGATCTTCGTGCCGCCTTCCATGGGCACTCTGGTTGGCATGGAAGCGTCCTGCGTCTGCATGTTTGCGCCGTCCTTTGCGACGGCCTTTCCCGACGATGCCTCCGTCTGGGAAGACTCCTGCGCCTGCGATGTCGGCTGGGAGCTTGTGGACTGAGCGCCTTGCTGGGTTGAAGCTTGCGACGGCGTCTGGGTACTCGCGTTGCCGCAGGCGCCAAGGGCGAGGCAGAGCGTCAGTGTGGCGGCGATAATGGGCGTTTTCTTCATTGCCATGTTCTTTCCTTCCTGACAGTCTATGGCGCTAGATCTATTGTGAAATGGATGATGATAGATTACAAATAATTGTTGTGCATCTTTTATTATGCGGATTTCGTATGATATGGCGAGCATGATATGGTGGGAAGAGCACTGGTCTGAATGCGTGGTGTGCCGTGATAGTTTTCCTGGCATACGGGCAATGGATTGTGGTTGGATCTGCTCTGGCTGTCTTCACAAGACGATGTATCAAGAATGAACGACATATACGGCGAGAACAAGAAGATCATGGTCCTCGACGAGTTCAACATCCACACGGAAAAGGAGCTCGAGCGCAGGATCCTCTATTGAGATAGGACTCCTGATGGGCAAGGGTGCATAGGCGATTGCAACTCCTTCCAGATCTAGCTGCGCTGAATGGAGAATGCGCAATTTGACGATGAGTGATCGCAACAGCTATCCCAGCACGCGCCTTCTCCAGTTTGAGGTAACGTAAAAGAGCGTCAGAAGCACAAGGGTCTGTGTGTCGCGACCTGCGCGATAGATGGCAATATACGAGTCGACGCGCACCCACCGCAAGGGACGAGTGTCGGTGGCTTGCGCGTCGCTGTCTACGAGTGCACCCATAAGGGGGGATCCCACAAGCAGTTTCCGTATCGCATCAACTGAGTCGATGAGCTTGCGCGCACTTCGCAGCCCGTAGTTGTCCACTCTGTAGGCAACCGCCTCATCCAGGCGGACGGCGAACTCCTCGGAGACCTGCACCTCAACGCCCGTCGGGACCCTCGCGGCTAACTTTGTCTGCGCGACCGAAGCCCGCATCGACCTTCAGGTTATACTGCTTCTATGAAACGTATGGCAAGCTATCGAGTCCAGACTCCTAATTCCCGAATCTTTCCTGTGCCTGCTGTACTGCATATCTTTGTATCATGGCACCCCCGGCGACAGCGTTCGCCTGCGCCCAAGGTATAATTGCCATAGAAGCAAGGCCATGCGGAGGGGACGGACATGGGACGCTACTCGCGAGCGGCACCTGGACTCCGAGCTGTCGCGCCCCTCCACCAGCGCGAGGGTTCCTTGGCTGAGATTGCCTTTCGTGTGGCTTCCGGATCCACACAAAAGGCAATCCCAGCTCAGAGTGCCACGCGAACGTAAAACCCGGCTCAACCGGGAGCCCTTTGTGCCGAGAATGACTTTGGTGTGGGAGGAGCTGCCACACGAAAGGCAATCCCAGCACAAACGGGCTCCTTTGAGCTGGAAATCACTTTCGTGTGGGTCGGCCTGCCACAGGAAAGGCAATTCCAGCTCAGAGTGCCACACGAAAGGCAATCCCAGCTCGGGGCGCCACACAACCGACCTAGCGTGTTATGCAGACGTTGACTCACTTGCGTGACGACGGGGTATTTCGTGACAACACGCTTCGTCTCCGTTGTCGCATCACGTCTCCCGTACGTGTGGTTCTACGTGTGGGATAGAAAATCGTCGGTAATATCGTCGCGAGAGTATATCGGCATACGTGTCGCTGGCTCCGAAGAGCGGGAGTAAGCGATGGGACGTATGCTTGCGGCGTGCGAAATGACTGTCCGGCGTGTCCAAGATGTGCTGCCCGTCCTTACGAGAGGGGCCGGGCTGATTGCTTCCAGGGTCTGACATTTCTCGTCCAGCCTCTTTGCTTCCAGTGCTCTATATCGCGCGGGTTGAAGCCGTTGCGCTGCATAAGGTGCATGGCAAAGAAGACGGCCTTGGTATTGAGGCGCGGTTGAACTTTCCCCTTGCCGCGCAAGATCTTTGTGGCAAGTGCGGTGGTCTTTCGGTCTATGGCGTTCTGCTTCTTTTCGCTCACGCCTTGCCAATCTACCGCCGCGACCCCAATGCCGTATTTGTACACTCGTGCGGCACCCCAAAAGAACAGGCTGTCGGCCATGTCCTTGAGGGCGGACCGCATGCCTGCACCCGCTGCCGTACATATGCATACGGCCTGTTTGCGAAACATAGACTCTTCAGGGCTGTGTACCATCCATCGATAGCCGTAATGGTCAAGAAACGCCTTCATTGCCCCGGACACGTGATACACGTAGACGGGACTGGCGAGGATTATAACGTCGGCCTCGTCCATGGCTTTGGTGAGCGGTTCGAGCTTTTGGTAGTGCGGACACTGCCTCTCGGATATGTTGAAGCAGGTGTTGCAACCAACGCAAAACTCACCAAAGTCCTTGGGCAGAAAGAACTCGGTTAGGTATCCTCCCAGCTTTTTGGCCAACCCGTGAGCGATATGGTAGGTCGAGCCTTTATGGTTCTGTCCATAGATTGCAACGACTCGCACGTGACCTCCTTTGCAAAGAAGCACTTGGTGGACCCCATGCTACAGCATTTGTTGATGTGAGAGCATGAATTATTGGCCTCGTGTCGGCACCGCGCAGTGCCGTGTCATGGAAGCGTTGACACACTCCGGCGCCAGTCTCTCGTGCCGCTCTGCGAGCTTGGCCCAGCCTTCGTCAAATCCGGAAAGCAAATCACCTTCGTATCCGCGTGCGTCGCGCTCAAAGCCCTTTGTTAAAGACGGACGAACGGTTTTTCCCAACCATCGAATTAGTTGGTAATGTAACATAGGGGTTTCGACAAATGGGGATGCCTTTCTAAAGGACACACTCGTGTTTGTTTGATTAATATGCTCGTGTTATGAAGCCTTACTGGATAATCGTGATGCCGACCTCCTTATGGGCCAGTTAACTGGCAGGCATAGGGGATCGCGCGATGTCAACAAGAGGAGGAGTGGTCCGCATGAAGCGAATGGACAGTTTTCCCACCCATGAGTTGGGTGGAATCAAGTATCGGCGTGGCTTGGCCGAACCGTTTGGCGCAACGATAGTGTATGACGACGCAGTGAACTTCTCGGTGTTTTCGAAAGATGCCGAGTCGTGCGAGCTGCTACTCTACCACAAGGGCGAAGAAGAGCCCTTTGTGGTCATCCCCTTTCTGGACGAGTTCAGGATTGGGAACGTGTTCGCGATGATCGTGTACGACTTCGACTACGAGGAGATGGAGTACGGATACCGAATGGACGGTCCGTTCGATCCGGAGCACGGACTTTGGTTCAACAAAGAGAAGGTGCTCTTGGATCCATATGCCAGGATGATTGCTGGTAGGGAAGAGTGGGGCAAGGAGTATGACCCGTCACGGCAGTTCCAGCACAGGGGCATGGTGATTCCGCTGGACTACGACTGGGGGGACGACAAGCCCTTGGAGACGCCTCTCAAGGACCTCGTTATCTACGAGACTCATGTCCGGGGCCTTACGATGCACGAAAGCAGTGGTGCGAAACGCAGGGGGACATTCTTTGGATTGAGCGAGAAGATTCCCTATTTACAGGAGCTTGGCATCAACTGCGTAGAGCTGCTGCCCATATTCGAGTTCGACGAGTTCGAGAACTCTCGTTTGCTGGACGGCAAACGGCTCTATAACTATTGGGGCTACTCGACGGTGGGCTTCTTTGCTCCAAAGATGAGCTATGCCGCTTCCGGAGCGCGTGGTTTGGCGGCCGACGAGCTCAAGAACGTAATTCGGCGCTTTCATGCCGCTGGTATCGAGGTCATTCTTGACGTTGTGTTCAACCACACGGCCGAAGGTAACGAGCGAGGGCCGTACATTTCCTTTAGGGGCGTGGACAACCGAACCTACTACCTGCTCACGCCTGAGGGCTATTATTTTAACTACAGCGGTTGTGGCAACACCATGAACTGCAACAATGCGGTGGTGAGGAACTTCATCCTCGATTGTCTTCGTTACTGGGTGAGCGTGTATCACATTGACGGTTTCCGATTCGACCTTGCCTCGATCCTCTCGCGAGACGAGCAGGGCGTGCCCATGTCGAGTCCGCCCCTCTTGGAGTCCCTCGCACACGATCCCATTTTGGGCAAGACGAAGCTCATAGCCGAGGCGTGGGATGCAGGTGGCCTCTATCAGGTGGGCAGCTTCCCCGCGTGGGGCAGGTGGGCGGAGTGGAACGGCAAGTTCCGCGACTGTCTCCGGCGGTTCGTCAAGGGCGACAGCGAGTGTGGCCCCGAAATGCTCAGCAGGCTCCAAGGTTCGCCGGACCTGTATTCAAATCGAAGTGCCGAAGCATCCATCAACTTCGTTACCTGTCACGATGGGTTCACGCTTGCCGACCTCGTGTCGTATAACGACAAGCATAACGAGGCGAACGGCGAGGAAAACCGTGACGGCGCGAACGATAACAACAGCTGGAACTGTGGGGTGGAAGGTCCCACGGACGACGAGGAGGTGCTCGCGCTCCGATTGCGGCAGATAAAGAACACCGCCGCGCTTCTGTTGCTGAGCCGTGGGGTGCCCATGATTCTTGCGGGTGACGAATTCTGCAATTCCCAGGGCGGAAACAACAATGCGTACTGTCAGGACAACGACATCTCGTGGCTCGATTGGACAGATTTGGAAAAGAACAAGTCTGTGTTCGAGTTCTTCAAGACGCTCATTGCGTTTAGGAAAGACCATCCGGTACTGCGGAGAAAAGAGTTCTACACGGCGATGAACTCCAGTGGGTATCCGGAACTCTCGTTCCACGGCGAGCATGCGTGGTCCTTCGATTCCTCGGCGCCGTTCCATACGTTTGGGTTTATGTATGCCGAGACGAAGCACGACCACGGTGCCGACGAGGACGGATTCATCTATTGCGGCGTCAACACCCATTGGGAGCCTGCGAGCTTGGAACTACCCATCATACCTGCGGAGATGAGTTGGTACAAAGTCGCTTATTCGGCAGACGACGCATGTGGCGGCGAGCCGGTTGGGTCCGGATCGGTTACGCTGATGCCGCGCAGTGTCCTACTTCTTATGGGGAGGCGAGCTGCCGACAACGCATAGGTGCGGGTGGAACAGCGCCCTTCTCAACTGAACTGCCTCCCATTTCTTGGACACGAGAAATGGGAGGCTTCTTTATGGATGGATATGCAACCTACGACGAGGCGACCAGACGACGGGCCGCGGCGAAGGAGGAGCGTCCCCTTTGTACCATCTGGCAGACGCATTACTCCGATGGCGTGATTCTTCTAAAGAGATTTGGCCATGACGCAACGGGAATCTCGTGGCCACACTTGGGGCAATCGATCACTCCCTTCCACCCGTGTTCGAATTCATAATGACACTTGTCGCATTCGACGATGCCGTGCTGCTAGCTCTCTGCCCATGACTGTGGGTCATACTCGCCGCCGCCACCGACAACCCCATCAAGTTGCTCTTTATTGAGCTTTTCCCGAATCTTGTCGCCCATCTCTCCTCTTTTCACTCGGACCATGCCTTAATACCAATAATAGATTACCTTTGGCATATTTTTATGTTCAGCTAGATTTTGTGCGACAAACGGACAGGTCCTCAATCCTAAAGATGAGCCAAGATGAGCATTCTGACGGGCGCGAACGAGTAAAAAAAGAATGCCTTGACTACACAGCACAACGGTCGACGAGTGTTCGTCGGGTATGGTCGTCCCGCACTGTAAGCCGAGACGCGAATGGGCTATTCTTGATATGAGGGGGGTCAACAAATATGGAAGGGAATTGTCGTATGCGTCACATAGCTTTTGCATTGCTCGTTGCCGTTGGGCTGATGCTGCCCGGATGCGGCGTCCAGCAGGCGCCGTCGGCGCCAAGTTCCGAGACGATGCAACAGCAACAGGGAGACTTCACGACCAAGCAGGTACCCGTGTTCCGCGAGAAGCTCACGGACGAGAAGGCCAACCTGCGATTCTATGCCGACATGCCAAACATCGCGTACATGAACATCGCGGAGTTCTACAAGCTGCAGCTGCCCAAGGGTACGATGGATGCAAAGATCCAAGATGACGGCACCTGGCTGCTTACGACCCATACCGGTGCCGATGCGTCCAAGGCCATGGAGTACGGGATGGGTGGCACGGCGGTGGTCGACTTGGCGGCCGGCACAATAACCTCGCCCAACCTACCTGCCTTTACCAACGTGATGTCGCTGGTGCAGGACGGCATGGACAACGTGTACTTCGACGGCGCGGGATTCACGAAGATCGCGAGCGTGGAATACGACAGGCCGGCCGATACCGCCGTCATTGACCTGGGCAAGTATGGCATCGTTCCGCGCGCCGACGACGACGGCGTGTGGTTGCCCGTGCAGACGCTCGCTACGATATTTACGAGCCTTAACTATGACTTCGTAACGTTTAACGGGCAGAAGCTCTACATCAACAACGATAACACCATGCGACCCCTCAAGGAGCGCGACCCAGAGTATAGCGACCCTATCTATTCGCAGCCCGAACGCCCGGATGATGTAATCCAGTTCGATTACGGCCAGCTGTGCCTTGCGTTTGGCGAATTCTACGGAAAGCCCGCCTCTGCGCCGGACGTGCTTAAGGAGCAGGGCCTCGATGCCTATCTCAACAGCCAGGGCGATACCGGCAAGGCCGTGAAGGATGCGCTCATGTCCAAAGATCCCGTTGAGTATCTGCGCGGATGCGACGGTCTCCATAACCTGCTTAACGTGGACGGCCATACGGTAATAGAGATTGCGAAGAGTGCCAATTTGGAAAAGATCAATGTACACGAGGATCTATACAAGAGGTATCGCGAGCGTTCGGACAACGGCGACGACCTGCTCAACCAGCTTGCGGCAAAGAAGCGGGCCAACGACGAGCCGAATCTTGTGGCCGCACACGAGCGCCGCGAGTTGTCGAAGAAGGCGTATGGCAAGAGCGTCTACGTCAAGCAGGGCAATACCGCGGTGATTGTGCTCGATTCTGTGGACAACGTGGACTTCAAGAAATGGCATGAGTTTTTGAATGACGAGGGACCGCACCCGTCGAGCACCGAACCCATAAAGGATTCCTCGCTACCCACCAACGGAAACGTGGACAGCGTTGCCATCTTCCTCGAGGGCATCGAGCGCGCGAAGGCAGACCCCGAGGTGAAAAACGTCGTCATCGACGTGAGCAACAACGACGGTGGCTCGGACGATGTCGTTTTGTTTATAACGAGCATCATCGCCAATCGCCAATACGAGAGATTCCAGAACCCACTAACGCATCAGACGATTACCGAGCGTTACGACGTGGATCGCAATCTGAACGGCATGTTCGAAGGGACGGGCGATCAGGTGGACTATTCCGACCTCAACTTTGCCCTGCTCACTAGCAAGTACTCTTTTTCGTGCGCAAACATGCTTGCCTGTATTGTAAAGGACGCCGGCATCCCCATTCTGGGTGAGCGCTCCGGTGGCGGGAGCTGCAGCGTGCAGTTTCAGATGACGGGCGACGGCCCCACATATCAGAATTCATCGTGGCTCGTCAGACTCATAAACGACGCGGGCGAGGACATGGACGCCGGCGCGCCAGTTGACGTCGACCTCATAGAGCGTTCGGGTTCGAAGAAGGTGCAGCGCGAGTTCGATGACAAAACTACGGGCAGGCATTTGAAGGCCGAGATATACGACTACTCGAGTTTCTATGATGTTGGCGTTCTCAATCAGGTGATGAACGAACTCTACAAATAGGTGAGGTCCTGTGGGTAAACGATGCCTCGCGTGCTGGGATATAGTATTAGTGTTTTGCTAAGGTTATTTGCCATGTGGAGAGGAAGGATGCAATGAGGCCTGTGTTTGTGCCCATTATGTTGGCAGCCATAACGGGGTTGGTGCTTGTCGGTTGTTCCGCCAACGATCCCGCGCCGCAAGAATCTGGGGAGGCGGCGCAGGCCAAGATGGAATCCACCGGCAAGAACGGGCAGGCGGACAACGTCAACGCATGCGAGGGTACGGTCACCGAGGTCAAAGGCGCCGAGGGAGGTGTTGACGAATCGAAGGTGCGCGGACAGTACGAGCAGCTCACGAATCTGCTCATCGAGCGTGGCAAATACATAACTACGATGGAGAGCTGTACGTCGGGGCTCATTGCGTCGTTGATTACGGATACCGAGGGGTCGTCCGCCGTCATTAAGGGGGCGTTCGTTACCTACAGTAACGCGGCGAAGGTGTTGCAGGGTGTTCCAGCGCAAGTAATAGATAAGTACGGCGTATATTCTGCTCAGACGGCAGCCACCATGGCTGAGGCCTGTCGTGCCACGTATGCGGCGAACATTGGCGTGGGGGTCACGGGGAGCTTTGGCAACGTGGATCCAAACAATGCAGACAGCGTGCCCGGTGAGGTTTACTTTGCTCTTGCCACGGACGACGGAGTGGATTGCTATCACTGTGACGTGCCCGAGCAGACGTCTCGCTATGCGTACAAAATGTATATGGCGGACGTTATCGTAAAACCCCTCCTGCAATACCTCGCGTCCTAAGTCTCGGACAACTTGACGCTTCCTCTTTTACTTCGCCAGTTGGAAATGGCTTAACCTTTTTACCGTTGCGCTACACTGGTAGGAGGCACCGTTTCGCAAACGCGATTGGAAACAAGGCAGGCCGGCTATGACCTACTCTATCATCGGCATACTTGCAGCGATTATTCTGGTGATCATCAACAGAGATGTGCTCTGGGGTGATGACGAGCATAATCAGAGTGTAACGAGGCGGAATTACCGTAACTTCCTCAAAGGGGTTATGGGCTACTACGTAACCGACGTGCTCTGGGGCATCTTGGAGTCTCATCGGCTCACGGCGGTGCTGTATGCAGATACGGTCATCCACTTTGTTGCGATGGCGCTGGCAATTCTGTTCTGGACGCGTTACGTGGTCTCGTACCTTGAGGACACGAGCTTTTTTGGAGAGTTTCTCAATCGTGCCGGAACGCTCTTCCTGTGCTTTGAAGTCGCAGTCGTTAGTCTTAACTTTTTTCAGCCCGTACTGTTTTGGTTTGACGCTGCGGGTGCCTACCATGCGGAGATCGCGCGCTACATTACACTGATGCTACAGATACTCATGTTCTTCCTCTGCTCGGTCTATACGTTGCGCGTGACATCAAAGACGCAGGGAACTACGCGTCGTCGCAACCTTACCATTGGGCTATTTGGCATCGTCATGATTGTTCTCATTGGCGTGCAGGTTGCCTATCCGCTTCTGCCGTACTATGCGATGGGCTATATGCTGGGTACGTGTCTGTTGCATAGCTACGTCGTGGAAGACGAGAAGGACGAGTATCGATTGGAGCTCGAAGAGTCACTCAAGCGTGAGCGACGGCAGAGGGAAAAAATCCACGCGAGTGGGGAGGCCCTCAAGGATGCGCTGGCAACAGCGGAGGAGGCAAACAAGGCAAAGACGGCCTTTCTCTCCAACATGAGCCACGAGATTCGCACTCCCATGAACGCGATCATCGGGCTTGACAGCATTGCTCTCGCGGATCCCACGATTAGCGATTCCACCCGTCGCAACCTACAGATGATTGACACCTCGGCGCATCATTTGCTGGGCATCATAAACGACATCCTCGACATGAGTCGCATCGAGAGCGGGCGCATGGTGGTGAAGCACGAGGAGTTCTCGCTCATGCACGTGCTCGACCAAGTCAATGCGATCATTGGCGGGCAGTGCAACGACAAGGGCTTGCATTATGAGTGCCGCGTCCCAAGCGATATGTGCGACTACTGCATCGGTGACGATCAAAAGTTGCGGCAGGCACTCATCAACGTGTTGGGAAATGCCGTCAAATTCACGCCCGAAGGTGGCTCGGTAACGCTTGCCGTCCAAACGACGATGCGCTACGAAGGAAAGGCTACCCTCCGCTTTACCATGATGGATACCGGCATTGGAATGAGTGAGGACTATCTGCCAAAGATCTTTGACTCCTTTAGCCAAGAAGATTCGTCCGCCGTAAACGCGTACGGAAGTACGGGCCTTGGCATGCCCATCACAAAAAGCATCGTGGAGCTCATGGGCGGCACGATTGATGTAATGAGCAAGAAGGGACAGGGCTCGACGTTCATTATTACGCTCACGTTTGCCGAGTCTTCTAGGCACGATGATGCGGATGACGATGAGCTTGACATTCAAAGCCTTCGAATTCTGGTAATAGATGACGACGATATAGCTTGCGAGCATGCAAAGCTCGTGTTTGGGCAGGTTGGTATAGCTTGCGACAAGGTGCATTCGGGTGACGAGGCGCTCGACGTAGTGCGGATGCACCACGCACGGCGAGAACCATATGACCTTATCCTCGTGGATCGAAAGATGCCTGGCATGGATGGTATCGAGACGGTCAGGCGGATTCGCAAAGAGGACGGTGAGCAGGAGACCGTCATTATCCTTACCACCTACAACTGGGAGGATATCATCGACGAAGCACGTTCGGCGGGAGTGGATGCGTTTGTCCCCAAACCCTTGCTTGCAGACCGTGTGTTGGACGAGTTCAAAAAGGTCCGCTCACGCAGGAGCAGCGATGCCGCGGAGCTGAGGGTCGAGCTGGCTGGGCGGCGTGTGCTGCTTGCGGAGGATGTTGACGTCAACGCCGAGATTATGGAAATGCTGCTCTCCATGCGCGAAATGGAGGTGGAGCGTGCGGAAAACGGCCGGCTAGCCGTCGAGATGTTCGCAGGACACGATCAACACTACTACGATGCCATTCTTATGGACATGCGCATGCCCGAGATGAACGGACTGGACGCTACGAGAACCATACGTGCTATGGACCGGACCGATGCGTCCACAATTCCCATCATTGCATTGACGGCGAACGCATTTGACGAGGATGTTCGGCATAGTATGCAGGCAGGTCTTAACGCTCACCTGAGCAAACCCGTCGAGCCAGATGCGCTCTTTAGGACGCTCGAAGATTTGATTACGGCTCAGTGTTTGGCAGCTACGGGCGGTCGACCGGAGTGAGTTCGTGCTCACGGCAAAGTTCCTGCTGGCTCCCACTCCTTGGGTGTGTATACTAATTATGTATGTCGTTATTGTCATACAAACCTACATGATTCGGATAACAAGGAGTTGGCATGGACAAAGAGCTGTTTGACTACACCGCAAAAAAAGTTGAGGAGCTACTTGCGGCTACGTCGAGTTCTCAGGCGACCCGTGATGCTGCTCAGGGATGGAAAGACGCCATCGCCTCGGGCGCCGATGCCGACGCCGCCACTACCAAGCTGCTCGATGCGATTGACGAGCATCACACCACGATCGACGAGGTTCTTGCGTTTGCCAAGGGCGCCGCGAAGCAGATCTTGGGCGCAGAGGCAGCTGCTGCCATGCTTGCGCACGAGACGCAGCGCAAGAAGGAGGGTGCCAAGTTCTGTGACTGCGCGGCGTGTGTCGCGGCTCAGAAGCTGCTTGCCAAGCATGGTCGTCCGGTTCTGTAGGCCAGACGCAAAAGATGCGGTTCGTGACTCATTTCACCGCCGAGTCTGTGTGCCCCCGCGTTGTGCGGGGGCATTTATTAGTCGAGTTACGTCGTCCAGGCGTTTTCGCTGACGTTTAGATCAGGTAATTGCGACGGAAAGCTCGGAAGTCTCTGTGCGACTATGGGTTTTTCAGAATTGGCCGGGCTTGAGTGTACCCAAATTGCACTGGCTCTTACAAAAGGCCTGTTGGCTATTCACTAAAATGCAATTTGGGTACACTGTCTATTTTATATAGTGTACCCAAATTGCATCCGTATCTCTTTTTCCCTGCGGTTTTGTGGCCTGCAATGCAATTTGGGTACACTCGCATTGTCTGGTGCGCAGATTATTTTCAGTTTGGAGATGACCACATGGGTCATTTTGCGCCGTGCGAAGCGGATACTCGTATTCAAGCCGTATTCGCTTCGCACAGCAAGTATATTTAACTTATATAACGACCCGATTAGAGTGCAGATTCGTAGATGGCCCGTGCGTCATCCATCGTGAGCGGCATGAAGGCGCCAAACGGCTCACCCTTGTTGAGCAGGAGCGTCTTGAGCATGGGGTCGATGTCATGCGATTCGATGCCGAAGTCGGCCAGACGAGAGGGCATGCCCATACTTACGAAGAATTCCCGCAGCTCGTCGATGGCTGCCGTAACGGCATCGCACACGGCCTCGTCATGTGGCTCGCAATCATCGGCTGGCTCGATACCAAACACGTCGTTCGCGAAGCTGAGGAATCGTTGTGGGTCGTTGCGCCACACGTGACGCATCCAAGCAGGTAGCAGAACGGCAAGCCCCGCGCCGTGTGCGATCTCGGTGTGGTGAGCCGAGAGCTCGTGTTCCAACGCATGGCTCTCCCAGCCACCTGCACGCACTGCGGGTGAAAGCGACCTGCCGCAACCTGCCAAGTCGTTGTGTGCCAAGGTTCCTGCCCACATGATGTTTGCGCGTGCATCATAGTCCTTGGGATTGTCTAGGACCTTTGGTGCGGCGTCAATCAAGGTGCGAATAATGCTGCAGGCGATGCTGTCGGTGAGCGGAACGGCACCGACTCCGCTAAAGTAGCGCTCACACACATGCGCAATCATATCGGTAATACCGGCCGCCGTTTGATACGGGGGAAGTGTGAATGTGAGCTCGGGATCCATGATTGCCAGCCGCGGCCGAAACACGTCACCGCTCACTCCGAGTTTGCGATGCTCAGCGTCGTTGCTTATTACGCAAGAGCCCGAGCCTTCCGAGCCTGCGGCGGGTATTGTGAGGACCACGGCAAGTGGCAGACACTCGCCGATGGGCTGCTTGTGCGCGAAGAAGTCCCACACATCGCCCTCATATGGCATGCCGAACGACACCGCCTTCGCAGCGTCTATGGTGCTGCCGCCACCGACGGCAAGAATAGCGTCTACCTCGCTCTTGCGCGCAAGCGCTATGGCATCGCGTACAAAAGAAACCTCGGGATTTGGACGCGCTCCTCCCGCCTCCACGTACTCGATTCCCGCCGAATCAAGCGATGCAAGCACGCGCGCAAGCGTTCCGGTACGAATGACCGATCCTTGTCCGTATACCACAAGGACCTTCGCAAAGCCGAGCTGAGCCATCTCGGAACCAGCGCGGTCAACGAACCCGCGTCCAAACACAAATTTAGTGGGGGAGTGATAGATAAAGTCATTCATGACAAAACCCTTCCGTTGCAAGATTCGAGGTAAACCCCAGTGTACCAGTGATATATGCTTTGCAGAGTAGTCGTAGGATAGAGCCGACGCTTGCCAAGGGCGATTGTTACTGTTCGCATCCGGCGGCAGGCCGTCTGAAACGCGCGCCGGCATACGGCCGGGGCAAGCGATGGGGCTACTACCCTTTGCCTTGCCAGGCAAAGGGTAGTAGCCCCATCGCTTGCCTCCAGGAGTGATCAGTAACGGGCAATCTTATCCAATGTGCCACCAAGGCTTGTTTTTGGCGAAGCTTTCCAAAGCGTCGAGGTAATGCCGTTCGTCGGCTGGCAGGGCGGCGTGGGCAAGAGAAAAGAGCATTGACTCCCAGTCCTGCAATGCCTTTCCATATGCCAAGCCTTCGAACCCTCTCGATTGCACCTGTTGTATCGCGTCTTCCACGTCATTTGTGTCAAGTGGCCACGCTGCCCTCGAATCCGCAGCCAAGGGAGTAACACCAAGCTCTTCTTCGATGGCCGTAAGCGATGCGTCGGAATAGAAAATCCCCTTTATGAGGGCGGTATATCCGAGGATTTGTTCGGTGGGCAAACTATCGGCAGGACGTACTTCCACGAAATGCTTCAGCCGCACATCCGGCCAAAACATGGAGATGAGGTGTTCCATGTCGTGGACCGAGAGTGTTGCCGCGCCATAAGCCTCGGAAGCCGACTCAGCGAAGAAGGGGAGAGCCGTCCAAGCATCCGAATCGACCGTCTTGCGCAAAATGAATATGGGCGGCGTACGCAGAAGCCACTCGGCATACGTGGCAAATCCGTAGCCTTCGTCAAAAAGTCCCGGAATGGTGCCGCAACGAAGAGGGTCGACCTCGCGCCATAGCTGAAGCCGCCTGATGGGGGTATGGTTTGGCAAGGCCTCGAATATCGGGGTGTTATCCGTGATGGCGGCGAGTATGGGAGCAAGCGAAGCCGCCATGCGCATCTTTCGGATTGCATCTCCCTCGCTATAGAAGTCAATCGACACCTGCGTTGATGCCGAAGCGCGCATCATGCGATCTCCGTGACTCCCAATGTGATCAAAGTATGCGTCCATGAGTTCATAGCGCTTTTTGGGGATGAGCTTGAGTTCCTGAGCTACGTGATGCGGGTTGTAGCCCAACGCCTCCAAATGGGCGTTCCTTGGCGCCAAAAAATCGCTCACGTGGTTGCAAAAGTTTGTATAGGCCTGCTCGACGTCAGCGATTCGCGCGTACGGAGCTGCAGATAGCTCGAGTTGCGCCGCGGGCTCGAGCGTCACCGAACCCTCATCGCCCTCAAGTCCAAGCAAATCATGGCTGGCATTATTGGAGCGCCTTGGATACCAGCTTGCAAGATGGTCCAAAACGTTCCGAACGCCCACACGATCGCCAGCCGGCTCATAGCTAATAGCAGAGCCATCGTCGGCGAGCACATGATGCTCGACTTCCACTCCAAGGCATCCCCCGTCGCTCATTCTCTTAATTCCGGATTCAAAAAACAAGATAAGGCTGTGCCTTTGCTCATCGAAGCTGCTCACCACTTGAGTTCCCCAATCCTGATACGCCCAAACACACGATTGGGCAGATGACGTCGCTACATTTAATGACCTACCAAAAAGGTAGGTATATTACTCAGCGAGAATTCAGCTGTCAAGAGAAGTAATAGTGGAGAACTCAAGAAAGCCGCGTCGACCCGGAGTCCAGATTAACGACAGCCAGTCGAGGAAGTCATTGTGCGAGCGGCGCTTGTGTCACGTAAGCGCGATTCCCGAAAACATTTGCATACGCGGGTCTATGCGGTAGCCGACTCGTCGGCAGGACGGGTAGTCCTTAGACTCATACGTACAAATTTCCTCGTCGTGAACATTTTCCGGTCGAATTCCCGAGCGGAGCAGATCCCGCATGGCCGCCTTTCTGAGGTCGAGGAGGAACTTGCCGTCTCGCTTTGGCCTAAAGAAGCTTTCGACTTCATCTGTGGAGAAGCGCTCGGCGAAAGCATCCTTCAGCTCGCTCCCGACCTCGTAGCACTCTTCGCAGATGCCTGGCCCAAAAGCAGCCAAAATCTGCGTGGGGTCGGATCCAAAGCGCTCGGCCATCACGCCGATGGCATTCGATGCGATCCTGCCGCAGATGCCTCTCCATCCACAGTGGGCGATAGCGGCGACGTTCTTTTGTGGGTCGTAAAGAAACAGCGGTAGGCAATCGGCCGTGTGAATGCAGAGCATGGTCTTGGGTAGCGCGGTCACCATGGCGTCGAAGCCACCCACCTCCAAGATTTGGTCTTCCTCCAAACGTCCAAGGTCCCCGACGTTTTTGTCCGTTACGACAAGGACGCTACTTGAATGCGTCTGGCACGCGTACACAATCTGGCCAATGGATGCGTTGAGATATTCTCGCAACAGCGCGTTCCTAGTCTCGATGCTTTGCCAATTGGGATGGCTCTGGCAATCCGCGATGTTGGTGAAGACGGTTCTGACTGGGTGTCGGTCGTCAAAGAAGGGAATCGATTTCACGTTTTCCTCCGTCCAAGAATGTCTACCATTGATGCGGAAGCATTCGCGCTATCGCATGTATGCGTTGCTGAAAAAAAGAATAGCATGCTCTTGGGTCTGGTGAATGCCAAGGCGGGCACTGTTCACATTTCCCTGCTAGTATATAAATGTTTATGCGACGCACGAAAGGATATGACATGAGTGTCACTCTCGCACCTATCTTTGCCAGTGATATGGTTCTGCAGCGCGACCTGCCTGTTCGGATTTGGGGTACGACAGAGCCCAACGTCCGTGTCGACGTGTGCTTTCAAGGCCAGATTGCGTCTGCCGAAGGCGACGCGCATGGCAACTGGTGCTGCTCGCTCGCACCGCTTCACGCGTCTGACGGCGAGGCCCTCGAGGTCCGTTCAGGCGAGGCGTGCATTACTCTTGAGGACGTGGCCGTGGGCGAGGTCTTTATCGCTGCGGGCCAGTCCAACATGGAGTTTTGGATGAGATACGACCAACAGGTGGAGGAGTTTCGTCCGACGTGCGCTAACGCCCGCATTCGGTTCTATGACCAGCCAAAGTGTTCCTATCCCGGCCAGATGGAGGACTTCGACTATTCCAAGGTCGGTGTCTGGCGTAAAGCGACTCCAGAGGATCTGGACTACTTTTCGGCCGTTGGGTACTACTTGGCGCGTGGCCTCGAGATGGTGCTCGACGTGCCCGTCGGCATCGTGGGCTGCAACTATGGGGGCACCAAGTCCTCCGCTTGGATGACGCCCGAGCACGCGCGTGTCGTACAGCCCGAGCAGGTCGCGGCATTCGACGAGCAGCTTCAGGGACTCCCATACGAGGAGTTGCTGGCCAACGGGCGACTCAATGTGGTGCATAACGATAAGGGCTACGCCACGTGGCCCGCTTGGAACGAGCTTTTCTTGGGCGGGAGTCCGACGAAAGATGAGGGCATGGCCTTCATGGCTTCCGCCTTGGCCGCGGTGCCAAACAATACGCAGATAAAACCCGGCATGATGACGCCCACCAAGGACGCCCCGGGAGCACTCTTTACCTACATGGTGCTGCCCATTGCCGGCTTCGCCACGCGCGGCGTGCTGTGGTATCAGGGCGAAAGCGACGACGAGAATGCTGGTGCCCAAGCACGCCATGCCGAGGCACTCCGTACCATCATCGCTGACTGGCGTGATGCCTGGCAACGTGCCGACCTGCCGTTCTTGGTGGTTCAGCTGCCTGGCTTGGATTGCTGGGAGGGCATGGACATGGCGGCGCAGGACTGGCCTACCATTCGCACTGGGCAGCAGCAGGTGGCTGACGCGGACGACTATGTTTGGTTATGCTCGATTGGCGACATGGGAAACAAACGCGACATCCACCCCAAGGAAAAGAAGCCCGTGGGCGAGCGTCTCTCGCTGCTCGCGCTTCGTCACCTGTTGGAGATGGACGTGCCGGCGGATGCTCCACGCTGTATAGGGGCGGAGCGCAAGGGGCCGTGGGTCATTCTTCAGTTCGACCATGCCGAGAATGGCCTCGTGCTTTTGGGCGCGGAGGTCAATGCGCTCGAACTGCTGCGGGGCGGTGTATCAGTGCCGTTCCAAGCGGGCGTGAGGGGAGACCGATTGGTTCTGGTGCCAGAAGAACCCACAACCGAACCATTGGAGGTGCGCTTTGCCCAAACCAACTGGTATCGCATCAACCTCTACAACAGTGCCGAGATTCCCGTGCTCCCGTTTGCGGTGACCTGTTGATTCCTGCGAAGGATTGACAAAGGGATGACCCCCTGACATAGAGGTGCGATTCCCACGCATGCTATATACTGTGTCGCGTGATGGTGCGCACGGGCTAGATGACGAGATGAGGATGGCAAGATGGCGTCGGGGGGCAAAAAGATGAACGTGGTTCTTGTAGTTGTGGCTATCGTGATCGTGCTAGTTTGTGCGGCTTCGCTGCTGCTTGCGCACTTCGTAATGAACGGAAAGCGACCGACTCTGGAAGAAGCTTGGGAATGGCAGTCGGCGCGCTACGACACAAGCTTCTACAAGGATTTGCAAAAGACGGACTATGTCGTGAGCGGATACGAAGGCTATCAGTTGCACGTAGAGCTGCTTTCAAATCCCAAGCCGACGGACCGCTACGTTATTCTTACGCATGGAAATACCGACAACCACATCGGTTGCCTCAAGTACGTACCGATGTACATGGACCTTGGCTACAACTGCATCATCTACGACATGCGCGGCCATGGCGAGGACGAGCCCACACACTGCACGTACGGTATCCTCGAGGGCAAGGACCTGGTGGAGTTAATAAAGGACACGCGAAATCGCTATCCAAAGCTTAGCCAGTTGGGACTCCACGGCGAGTCCTTGGGTGGCTCTACCACGATTTGCGCGCTGGCGTACGATCCACAAGTCGACTTCGCCGTCTCTGACTGCGCCTTCGCCGACGTCGAGAGTGCCATCAGACAAAAGTTCAAGACGATGCATCTGCCAGAGTTCCTCGTGAATCTCGCCGGCTTTGGCATACGAGTCCTCTATGGATACTCGCTGAACGACATGCGTCCCATTGAAGCCTTAGACAAGAATACCGTTCCGATACTCTTTGTTCATGGAGATGCCGACACAACGGTTCCGCCACAGAGCGCACAGGAGCTGTACGACCGGACCCACAGCATGCGCGAGCTCCACTACGTGGCTGGGGCCGACCATGCGGAGTCTATCTTGGTCGCGCCTGACGAATACCAAAAGACCGTCGCCTCATTCCTTGGGCAAATCTGAATGTGTGGCACGAACCCGCAGGGAGTTCTGTCACAGGAATAGCAAAAGGGACGAGGGGCTTTTGCCACTCGTCCCTCATCGACCGAAACGTAACGAATCGCCGAATGCAGTATTTAGGAAAGGCCGTTCCAAATGTAACGAACGAACTCGCGCTCTTCTTCGGTGTCGCAATACTCAAGGGCCCAATCGAGCGTCTTGCCGCTTCCCTTTGCGTCGACGACGATTTTGCGCAGCCTGGTCTTATCGACCGAGACATCAACCGTGCCGCCCGCAACGCCTTCTACGTCGTCCATGCTCAGGCTCTGCTTCTTCTCTGCCATATGTACACTCCATTCTGCGTTCTTGCTGTTGTACGCAACTGACTGGACCGTCATGGCAAGACGGTTCACAAACGAAGTAATTGTACCACGCTGTTTAGATTTCTAAACCTGCTTAGTCCGATCATCTCGTGTTCGTATAACGACGCATTATCACTGACGCAAAACGAGCGCCGTCGTGCCCAGAACGAAGACCACTCATAGGGTCGGCGTGTTCGTCGACACGCGGTATAATCGGGGCTGCGCAAAAGTAGGGGGGACTCATGGGGCCTATCTTAGGCAACCTGCTGCTCGTGGGCATAAGCTACGATCGAGATGCGAGGCCGGGTATGGAAGGTTACAAGCACCACATCTGCCGCATCGAGCGTGCGTGAGCA
>CADAAU010000025.1 GCA_902786015.1 uncultured Coriobacteriaceae bacterium | reverse complement strand
ACATCGTGCGGGAAGAGCTCGAGCAGGGCTGACCTCGCGATTCCTCATAACATCGACGGCATCCGAGTCCTGGTTCGGGGGCGTCGGGGAGGCTCGCGCTGACGCTTTGCACACCACGCACGAGGCACGTCCGTGCCGACGCCTGGCGCGTGCGACTGTAGACTAGCACCTACGGGCGACAAATCCCCATGCCGAATCACGCGAAGTGTGGGCCACGCATGTGGTGTCCACGGATCTGAAACTGCCGCAACGCCGGCGTCTTCAGCGGAGATGCGCTCCGGTTGGGACGAAGTGCCGATGGTGCAGCCCGACCCCAGGTCGACGGGCTTGGGGTTGGGCGAATTTGTCACTTGACACGGTGCGGGACATATGAAGCGTCAAAAGCTACGCATAGGCACCTGAGAAAACTCCGAGAACATTCTTAGGTGCCTTGAGAATTCTGTCCGAGTTTTCCTAGGCCTCGACGAATGGTTCGGGGTCGATGTCGATGATCGGGTCGTCCGGCATCTCGGCTAGCTTCTCCGCATCCGTCGATGAAAGCCTGCAAGAATCAGGAACCTCGTCTGACCACGGCAGGCGTCTAGTCGCTTGCCGATGAGCCGTCGCGCAACACGGTCTATTGGCGGCTGATTGTCATATTAGGCTGCTATAGTGCAGACGCCGCAGGGACGGTCCTTTGTCGTCCTCGAAACGTTTCTTTGTCGCCCGTTATCCGAGAATGGTCAGGTTCCACTGGTAGCCGCAGTTGTGGCAGACGCAGTGAGTCACTCCCGTCAACGGCATGGGAAAGACACTGACCTGCCGGCTCGAGCACTGGGGGCATGCGGGTGCGAGCCTGTCGACCGCTTTTTGCACCGGGTCCCAGCCGCCCGACAAGCCGTCGAGTTCCTCGTCGGAAAGCTCGTAGCCCTCCTCTCTGGCCAGCGCCAAGATATCCTCGGGGGTTTTGCACGCCTTCGCTTTTTCCACCTGTTCGGGAGACCAGTCTTCGAGCTTCATAACGCAATTCCTTTCGGTCAGGTTTTACGGTACTGCACATTATACGTACTGATGGGCGCATTCGTCCCCATGAGCATGCTTGCAGCAAGGTATCTCGCAAATCAGTGCAACGTGCAGCGTAATTGCGAATGGCGTTTCCCTCCAAGAGATTTAGAGGTCCGAGCAAGATGTAAGATGCGCTTTGCCATACTAAGGCTGTAAGGAAAAGTAAGGAAAAGACACGCTTCGGTCGGAACGAGTCGTGGCGCGTCGTCGTATGAATTCAGCTCACTCCCTGCGAAAAAATGTTCGCGCTGTAGCATGGTGTAGGGTGGTGTAGAAGCATCGATTTATTCCCACTCGACAGACGCGCAAAACCGGAGAGATTTTTCGCGCTTGCAAAACCACTGGTAGATGGTTCGTTTTCGTAAGACGTGGCGAAACCGCGCTTGTCCATGGACAAAACTTGGACAAATCGTGCTCCGAGTTCGCATGCGTGGATTCTGGAGTGGGAAATCACGCTTCCGCAGCCGCCCGTAACCTTCATCTCAGAACACCTCCGAGACTGCCGCGACGGCCTCGCGCTTGGAGTCCATATTAACATGGGTGTAGATGTCCATGGAGATCTGGGAGCTATAGTGGCCGGCGAGCTCCTGCATGACCTTGGGGTGAACGCCCTTGATGGCGAGCAGGGTGAGGTAGGTGTGGCGGAACTCGTGCAGGCACCAGCCATCGAGCCCGTACTTGGCGCGGTCCTCGGTCCACCAGCGGCTGAGGCTCGTGGGCAGGATGCGGGTGCCGCAGTTGTCGGTAATGACCGGGCTGTCGTCAGTCTGCTCGATGTAGCCCTCCTCGGGTTTGCGCCACTGGTTGGTTCGCTCGTAACGCTTGAGTTGTGCGGCCTTATGGGCCTCGAGCACTTCGATGGTCTTGTCGGACAACGGCAGCACGCGGGTGCCGGCCTTGGTCTTGGTGGCCTTGAGGTTGCCCATATAGTCGTAGGAGTGCTTGATATCGGCGACGCGCCGGTCGAAGTCAATGTCGCCCCAAGACAGCCCGCAGATCTCGCCACGGCGCAGGCCCATGGTGATGGCGAGCAGGTAGGCGCACTCGCGGTCGGACTCAGGGTCGAGCGCGTCTATGAACTTGTGCGCCTGGGCGGGCGTGAGGGCGCGCTTGGCCTTGGTGTCCATCTTGGGCGGGTTGGCCTTGTCGCAGGGGTTGAACACGAGGATGCCCTCCTTCTTGGCCGCCTCGAACACGAGCGTGATGTTGTCGTGGATGCCGTTCACGTAGGAGCGGCCGAGGGTTTGCCGGAGAGCGTGTCGCCACTGAGCATCGCTATGTACATGTCATCGAGCATGGTGGGCGTGATGGAGGCCAGGTTCGCCTTGCCGATGTGCATGCTCGCCGCCTTGAAGTGCTGGCGCTGACGCTCGAGCGTGGTTGCCGCAATCTCCTTGTTGAGCTCGCGTCGCTTGAGGTAGCGTTCGGCGTACTGCTCGAAGGTGTACGTAGTCTTGCCCTGGACGCGGTCGCCCTCGACCTCTTCGATGAAGTCGCGGAGAGCCGCCTTGGCTTCAGTGTAGGTGCCCCTGAAGACGCGGGTCTTCTTCTTGTATTTGCCGGTGCGGGGGTCGAGCCCCGTCGAGACGCGCAGCTGCCACTTGCGGCAGCGACTCTTGGGCTTGTCCTTCTCCATCTGGAAGATCGTGCCGTTTCCGGAGACTTCTGCCATGGCGCTCACCGTCCCTCGGCCGCGATGATGCGCTCGCGGAAGTCAAGGAACTGCACGTACTCGTCGAAACGCACCTTGCCGTTATCGGAGAGCGAGCGGTAGAACGCGTTGAGGTCGCGCTCCTGCTCCTCGGGCTCGTCGAAGCGTCCGACAATGGCGTCGATGGTGGTGTTCAGCTTGTCCGCGATAGCCCATGCCGCGCGGAGTGGGATGCCCGAATCAGGGCCGTTCGACTTGCGCTCGTAGCGAGCGTAGGTGGAAGCCGGGATTCCCAACACGAGGGCAAAATCCTTCGCACTGTGGTAACCGGCGGCCTTCCGCAGTTGCGAAAGGGTGTTTTTAGCGCCTGATGGCGCATGGCCATTAGCCATGGTGGTATTGGATGCCATATAATGACACCGTCCTCTCTAGCTACTACCTGGATTGGACACGGGCCTGCGGGTGTTGCCTCACCTGTAGGCCCACTTTCTATGTTGGAGTCCTCCTTTCTCGATATGCAGAGCCTTTGACTCTAGTCGTCGTCCTCTGAACGCAAATCAGAGAGCGCAATATCGCCACCCTCTGCGAAAAGCGACATTATCAAGTCCTTGCCACGCTGAATTGCCTCTGGATGTGCGGAGGCCGGCTCTTTTCCGTACTTATCGAGCAGCGCCATCAGCATTTCCTTCCTGCGTCGAATCGATGGAGTCTCTATATGGTGGCGACGGTCATATGCCGCCATGATCTTAGCGATGGTTTCCCTATCTTCTTCCTCATATTGGTGTTCGGCTAGAGCTCGCATCCCGTCTATGATTTCTTCCATCCTGGCATCGAATCTTGGATCATCGCAGAAGATTTCTTCGCCAGTTTCGCTATCGATAATTGACGCTGCGTTTAGCAACAGCTCATCCTCTTTTGGACCGCATTCGGCTGCAACCTTTTCAGCACGTTTTGCTGCGGCGCGCTTTACCAAATAACGCTCGAAGGCAGCTCTACGCTCGGCTTCGGTGCCAAACACGAGGACGTCACCGAGCTCTGAGCCTGTTTCCAGAGATTCAAAGAATGCGCGTTCATAGAAATCGAGATACTTATCGAACTTTGCCTGTTCTTCGGTTCGAGCAGCCTTGGCCCTGAACCTGTCATTTCCCTTAAGTACCGCAGCGATTTGTTCAAGCAGCGATTGACTCTCGGGAGAAAGGCTGTCGTAGTACTTCTGGAACTCGCCACGCATGGCATCGACGTCCACAGGCTCACGGCCCACGACTATATCGATAGAACAGCCAAGGAAGTCGGCGATGGCCCAAGCCTGCTTGAGCGGAATGGCCTCAGGCTGGTTCTCGTAACGCGCGTAGGTAGATTGGGGGATGCCGAGAGCCGCAGCAAAATCCTTGGCGCTGCTGTACCCTGCCTCCCTGCGCAAATCTTGGATGTTCTTGGCCATGTCCCCTTCTTCCAGGTTGTGTGCAAATTGTGAAGCAAAGTGTCTGGGACTTAAGACGACAGAAGCAGACACTTCACGACACTGTACGACAGAATTTATCACTAACTGGGTACGGCTGCAAGTGATTTCGAGTCAATTATATCAGAATCTCGATTCATTCTCACATAGTGGCTCCGTTCTGTGCTATCCTTTGCCAGCGTCAGCCGACGAAACGAGATGGAACCCGTCAAAGTGGCGTCGCTGGCACTCAGGAAACGACGTTGCCCGGGAGAGAGGAGGAAGCCATGGGCAAGTTCGAGGATCTGCCGCTGATGCTGATGGTCAAGATGCTCTCCGAGATCACCGGCGAGCATCTCGACTCTATCAGGCGCGGCATCAAGAACGGCAGGATTCCGGCAGACAAGTTCAACGGGAAATGGCTGATCAGCCGAGATGCCGTGTTCCCAAACGCGAAGGAGGTTAGCACAAATGGCTGTGACGCGAGCACCGGCTAAGGGAAAGCACAAGACACGACCCAAAGAGTCGGCGGAGATGGCTGCAACCACCCCCGCCGAAAGCAAAATTCCAGTGGACAGGAATTTGGGTTGTAGGTTAGCAGAAATGTTGGTCGATGGCGAGGGGGTCTCCCTCCGCTTCCAGTACGGGAAGCTCAAGGGGGCGATCTCGTGGGAGTTCTAGCTATGGTGCTGGGGCCAACGGGCTCGGGCAAGTCCACGAGCCTGCTGCACTTCGGTCCCAACGACGCCGAGATCTTCGGCGTCACCGGCAAGAGGCTGCCGTTCCGCACGCCCCTGCCAATCCGCAAGAACGCGGGGTACCGGGACATCTACCTGGCGCTCAAGGAGAACCGCTCGAAGGTATACGTCATCGACGACTCGACCTACCTGATGCAGTTCGACAACTTCAAGTGGGCGCAGGAAAAGGGGTACGACAAGTTCGTGACCATGGCGGTGAACTTCGAGACCCTGCTCGACGCGGCGATGAAGACCGACGACGACACGACGGTGTACTTCCTGCACCACCCGCAGTTCGGCGAGGACGGCGGCGCGAAGCCCCAGACCATTGGACGCATGCTGGACAACCAGCTCTGCATCGAGGGGCTCTGCGACGTGATCCTTGAGTGCGCCATCGTGGACGGCGAGCACGTCTTCTACACCAACGAGCATGGCATCGCCAAGACCCCGGCTCAACATGTTCGACCAGCAGATGATCAAGAACGACCTCTACATGGTCGACGAGACCATCCGCACGTTCTGGGGCATGGCCCCGCTGAGGGGTGAGCGCCGTGAAGCCTAGCGAGAAGGTGGCGGTCCTCACCGCCCTGCAGAAGATGGTCAAGGCCGAGCTCGACGTGGCTCGCCGCGAGGCCGACGATGACCTGCTGGCCGCGTTCGACGAGGACGGCGTGACCAAGCGCGCCCTCAAGGTGGGCGGCTTCAAGGTCGGCGACCACATCGTGGTGCTCAACTCAGGCCAGTGGTCTATCAGCGACCGCGATGCGTTCGAGGAGTTTGCGCTGACGTACGGCTTCGCCACCACCGAGCGCAAGATCCGCCCGGAGTGGATGGCTCGCGCCATCGACCTCGTCGCCGCGGAGGACCCCGCCGGCATCGAGGAGAGCGTGAAGCTCGACCCGAAGTGGCAGGACTACATCGCCAACGTGGCCGGCACGGCGACCTACCTCGACTCCGGCATGGCCGTTCCCGGTCTCACCTTCACCGGGCAGACGGTGAAGAACACCCAGGTGCGCGGCTGCAAACCCGAGGACGTCGCGCCCATCATCCGGCAGCTCAGCGGCATCGACGCCCTGCTGCTGCCCGAACAGACTCAACCTTTCAGCCTCGAGGAGGCATAGACTATGAAGATCATGAACTGGGAATCCGTCGAGGAGTCCACACCCTTCGAGAAGCCGCCCGTGGGCGGGTACGTCGTCCGCATCGTCGACGTGGAGGACGTGTCGTCCCGCGAGTACCTGAACGTTGTCTACGACATCGCCGAGGGCCCCTATTCCGGCTTCTACTCCGACGACTTCGGCAAGAACAACCCCTGGGCGCACCGCTTCGTGCGCTCTTACAAGGAGACTGCCAAGGGCATGTTCAAGGCGTTCCTCAAGCGTCTTGAGGAGTCCAATCGCAGCTTCAGCGTGGCTAACTGGCAGATCCACTCCGACGAGCGCGCGCTCATCGGCCTTAAGCTGGGCATTGTGCTGCAGTACGAGGACTACACCAACGACAAGGGCGAGGACAAGGAGCGTCTGCAGGTCGTCGGCGTCTACGCCAGCCAGGACATCCGCAACGGCGACTACAAGCTGCCCGAGCGCAAGGATTCGCGCAAGAGCGTTCCTGCCGCCGATGGCGTGTACTACGCCGAACTCGCGCCCGCAGGGTACGACCCTTACGCGGGCCAGGTGCCGCAGCAGCCGCGCTCTCAGCAGGCGGGTTACGGTGAGCAGCCGCCCCTGTCCGTCTACGACGACGTGCCCTTCAAGTAAGCATGGGCGCGGTCCTTCTTGAGGACACGCGGCAACAGCGGGACAAGCACACGACAAAGCACGAGTGGTGGGCCGAACAAGGCATCACCCTCGTGCGCACCAAGCTCGCCTTTGGCGACTACTGCCCGCCGCCGCACGTGTCCGTAGACACCAAGGCAAACATAGCCGAGCTGGCCTACGACATCGACCATGACCACGCGCGGTTCCGCCGCGAGCTCGTGGGCGCACGAGACGCCGGCACCAAGCTCTACGTGCTGGTGGAGAACGACGAGGGCATCCGCAGCCTGGCCGACCTGGCCGAGTGGAAGGAAACGCCCGAGCAGTTCGCGCAGCGCGTGCATGCCGTACGCCGTCTCAAGGGCGACCGTCTCGCCAAGGCGTGCGCGACCATGGAGGAACGCTACGGCGCAACCTTCCTGTTCTGCGCGCCCGAGGACAGCGCCGAGATCGTGACCCGGCTGGTGCTGGGAGGAGGCGCGGCATGAGCAGGCTCGGCGACGCGGCGGTCGAATACGCGCGGCGCGGCTGGGCGGTGCTCCCGCTCGCCCGAAAGAACAAGGTTCCGGCCATCAAGGGCGGCTGCAAGTCGGCCACCGACGATCCAATCCAGGTACAGGCATGGTGGTCGAGCAACCCTGAGCACAACGTCGGCATCGCTACAGGCACGCCATCCCTCGGGCTGGTGGTTATCGACATCGACGTTGACCCCGACACGGGCGAGGACGGCATGGCTACGCTCTACGCGTGGGAGCGCGAGCACGGCGAGCTGCCGGAGACCATAACGGCGGTCACCGGCCGTGGCGGCCCGCACTACTTCTACCGCTGCAACCAGCCCATCGGCTGCTCTGTGAACAAGGAGCTGGGCGTGGACGTGCGCGGCGACGGCGGCTTCGTCGTCGCGCCGCCCTCGCTCCACCCCAACGGGCGAACCTATGAGTGGGAGAACCATCCGGAAGACTACGCACTGGCCGATGCCGACGAGAACGTGTACAGCTTCATCCAGCACGTGCAGGGCGACCGCACCAAGGCGAAGCGTTTCCAGCTCCCCCGCGACATCGGCGAGGGCGAGCGCAACGACACGCTCTTCAAGTACGCGAGCAGCCTGCAGTGCCAGGGCTACGACGACAACTACATATCCATGGCGCTTGCCAACGCGAACCGCGAGAGGTGCCACCCTCCGCTTCCGGACGGTGACATTGCGACCATCGTGGAGAGTGTGACGGGGCGCTACGACAAGGGCGAGCCGAGGGCCGCGAAGCGCGACCCCGCCCGAAAGCACTACCGCAAGCTCGACCGCAACGGCAACCCGACGGGCCCTGTTCTCCATCACGTTGTGGCGCAGGAGCTGATTGAGACACACAAGGCGTGCTTCGTCGACGGCGCGCCCGCCATCTGGAGCGGAGGACGCTACGCGACGGGCTGGACCGAGATCGACCGGGCGACCGTCGGGCTGGTAGACGACTGCAAGATCGCCGACCAGCGCGAGATACGGCACTACGTCTTCCTTCGGGCGCCAAGGGTGGCGGCGAGCCCGCCGACGCTGATGTCGTTCGCCAATGGCGTGCTCGACCTGGACCGTGGGCTCGTGCAGTACGGCCCGTCCATGGTCATCACCAACGACATTCCGCACCCCTACCTGGAGGACGCCTACGACGAGGTCGCAGACCGCTTCCTCGACTCTGTGAGCTGCGGCGACGCTGCCGTGAGGGCGAACCTGGAGGAGGTCATCGGCATGTGCATGTACCGCTCCAACGACTTCGGGCAGTGCCCGGTGCTCATCGGGGCGGGCGCGAACGGCAAGTCGACCTTCATCAAGGCGCTGCGGCACGTGCTGGGTGACGAGAACGTGAGCTCGCTCGACGTCAACATCGTCGGGCGGCAGTTCCAGGCGGGGCGGCTGCTGGGCAAGCTGGCGAACCTAGGCGACGACATCTCCAATGAGCGCCTGAACGGGGACGTCCTTTCCGTATTCAAGAAGGTGGTCACCGGCGAGTGGATCTACAGCGACGTGAAGAACGGCGACGGCTTCGAGTTCAAGCCGTACTGCACGCTGGTCTTTTCGTGCAACGAGCTCCCAAGCCTGGGCGACAGCTCCGAGGGCGTCATGCGCAGGCTCTTCCCCATACCGTTCGACGGGCATTTCGTGCCCGGCGGCGAGGGATACGACCCGCGCCTTTGGGAGAAGCTTTCGAGCCCGGAGGCGTCCGCGTACCTGGTGCGCGTGGGCATCGAGGGCCTGCGGAGGCTGCGCGTCTCAAACAAGATGACGGCCAACGGGCGCAGCGAGCAGATGGTCCGCGACGTCCGCGCCGACAACGACAGCGTGCTTCAGTACATCACGGACAACGTGCTCTGCAGCCAGGACTTCGAGGAGGAGATCATCGAGAGCTGCTTCGACCGGTACAAGAGCTGGTGCATCGACTCCGGCCTGCATCCCTTCAGCTGCAAGAAGTTCACCCAGAAGATCAACGCCCTCTACGGGTTCAGGAGCACCCCGGCCAAGCGGCTGTTCTCCAACGGCACGCGGCAAGTGCGTGTCTTCAGGGCGCGCGAGGATACGAAGCAGGAAGCGGATACGCAACGCGGCGAGTGAAGCGTAACCGCTCCTGAGCAGGGATAACACACGACAGAATACGGATACGATTAGCCTTCTTTCCCCTATAGGACATAGACATAAGATGTATATAGAAATAGGGGCAGGCGATGCGTATCCGTATCCAGACCGAAGAAAGGCAAGGTCATGAGCGGATACGAACATGAACTGACCGAATACGAGCAGGCGCAACTGCGCCTGGGATGCGCGACCATACGCGTCGCGCTCCACGCCTTCATCGACCTGTTCGATGGGACCGGCATTGACGTCGGGGCGCTCCGAACGGCGATTGCTCTCACCGAGGGCGAAATCGAGAAGTTGTGCCCGTGATGCAGTGGACGCTCCGACAGGAAGAGGTGATGCGCGAACAGTGCTACCGGGGCGCCGAGGCAGTGCGCGACGCCATCGAGCGCGAGTGCGGCGTGAGGCACACGATTCGAGCCGTCGAGGCGCATGCCAGCAGAATCCACGTGAGCCTGAAGGTCCTCGACGAATGCTCCGAGTGCCATGCCGTGGGGGTGCGCATCAACCGGCAGAGCGGCATGTGCCCGAGATGCACCGAAGCCGCCCACGTGGCCGAGGAGGAGGCGTTTCACGACCTCTTGAAAGCCGAGGCCGAGGGTTGCGAGGAGGGGCCTGAGCTCGAAGCCCTGCGAAGGCGCTATGCGCAGCTGAGGCAGCAGAACTCGCGGCTGTGCAGGAAGAACGGCCTCGCACCGAAGCGCAAGCGCGACATATGAGGCGAACGTGCCCGTGGCGATTAGGCTGCGGGCGCGTTCGTGTTTGTGACGCGATGGGACGATTCATGCTGACGAAGACCGCGAAAGGAGGGGCGGACATGAGGAAGCCAAAGCTTACGTACAGGATGGTCGAGCAGGCCGTCGACATGAAGGCGCATGGGCTGAGCAACGTTGACATCTGCCGTGGGCTCGGCATATCCGAGACCGCCTGGTACAACTGGCTGAAGGACCCGGACACCAAGCCGAAACTTGCGTTAGTGGAGGGCCTAAAAAAGGCCGAGGCCGAATACAAGGAAGTGCTGCTCGACCGCATCAGTATGGCAAGGCGGAGCGGACGCGCGAGGACAAGGCCGACGAGGTGCCACAGATTGTTCTGGGCGTGAACATCGAAGTCGCGGGAAGCGATGTGGAGTGTGCGGATGATTAAGGCGTCCGACCTCTGCATCCCCGCCTTTCATGACGTGCTCGGCGACGTGTTCGCGCATGGCCACACGCACTACTGGTTGCATGGTGGACGCGGTTCGACGAAGAGCTCGTTCATTTCGCTTTCCATCGTCCTTCTCATCGTCAATTTCCCTTATGCGAACGCGGTGGTGGTGAGAAGGTTTGGGAACACGCTGCGCGACAGCGTTTATCAGCAGATACTCTGGGCCATCGGCGAGCTGGGGCTGGAGTCGTACTTCCGCGCACGCCTTTCTCCCATGGAGATCACCTATGTGCCGACCGGGCAGAAGATCATCTTCCGAGGGGCGGACGACCCGTTGAAGCTGAAGGGCGTGAAGTTCCCGACGGGATACGCGGCGGTGGTGTGGCTGGAGGAGCTGGACCAGTTCGACGGCATCGAGGCGGTGCGTTCCATTCTCAATTCCCTTCGGCGCGGTGGCGACGACTTCTGGTGCTTCTACAGCTACAACCCTCCGCGCACGATGTGGAGTTGGGTGAACCAGGAGCACATGGAGCGGATGCACAGGGCGGACACCCTCGTCCGCAAGACCTCGTACCTCGACGTGATGTCTTCTCACCCCGAGTGGCTGGGTGGGCCGTTCCTCGAGGAGGCCGAGTACCTTCACGAGGCGAACGAGCTCGCCTGGAGGTGGGAGTACCTGGGCGAGGTCACCGGCACCGGTGGCGCTGTGTTCGGTAACGTGAGGGACGAGCGGATAACCGACGAGCGCATCCGCGGGTTCGACCGCACGCGCAACGGCATCGACTGGGGATGGTTCCCCGACCCCTGGCGGTTCGTGCGGTGCGGATGGGAGCCAGAGGCGCGGCGCCTTCTCGTCTTCGAGGAGCACACGGCCAACAAGATGGGGCCGGAGGACACCGGGCGTATCGTTCTCGAAAGCCTGACCTACGCCGACGAGCCTGGCGGGGAGCCGTACTTCCACGACGAGCTGATATTGAATTTGAATTTGAATTTGAATTTGCCCCAATATTGTTGACAGGTTAGGTTCCTGCCAGAATGGTGCGGAGCCGTCAGTCGAGAGGGGAACAGATGTCAAGCGCACACTCGAACAGGTACACGCCGGAGTTCAAGCAGAGGGCGGTGCAGCTATACGAGAGCAAGAGCCCGTGCACGTACGCGGAGGTCGCGAGGGAGCTGGGCGTGGACGCGGGCACGCTGTCCAAGTGGGTGGCGCAGGCCAAGCCCTCCGACGACGCGGAGAAGACCGACAACCCCTTCCAGATGGCCGAGAGGCTCCGCAAGCTGCAGAGGGAGAACGAGAGGCTCAAGCGCGAGAACGAGATACTTTTAAAAGCGAGCGCCTTCTTCGCCAGTCGACAGCTGTAGGCGACGCCGCGAAGAGGGCGAAGTTCGCGTTCATATTGCTCAACGAGCACAACTACAAGGTCGCCGAGATGTGCCGCGTGCTGCATGTGAGCAGGCAGGGGTACTACCAGTGGAAGAGGCGCAGGCCCAGCGCCCACGCCGTGCGCGACGCGGAGCTCGCGTCCGAGATATCGCGAGTGTGGGAGGAGAGCAGGAGGATTTACGGGGCGCCCAAGGTTTTCAGGCACCTGTCGAAGGAGGGCGTCTCCACGTCGCGCAAGCGCGTGGCCAGGATAATGCGCGAGCGCGGCTGGGTCGGCGTGTCGAGGCGCTGCGCCAAGTCGCCCGACAACAGGGAGAAGAGGGTCAGCAGGAAGGACGGTGCCCCCGACCTCGTCAAACGCCACTTCGACGCCGACGGCCCGGACCAGGCGTGGTTCGCCGACATCACCTACGTGCGCACGCATCAGGGCTGGCTCTACCTCGCGGTGGTCATGGACATATGGTCCAGGATGATAGTCGGCTGGTCGATGGGCGACAGGATCGACGCGAGGCTGGCGGATGACGCGCTGAGGATGGCGATCGCCAGGAGGAGGCCGCAGGAGGGCTGCCTGCACCACAGCGACCATGCCGCAGAAAGCGCTAAGCCGCAATACCGGCATTTCCGCAGCTCGCGGCGAGACATTGCGGCTTAGCGAACGCGGCGTTCGTCGGCCGCCTCGCCTCTTCCTCTGTCGGCCGCGCGAGGTGGCGAGGCGCCTCCGTCCCGCAAATCCGCAGGTGGGGCGCGTGGCCTCGTACGCGCCCGACGCTCCCGTCCTGCGACCATGAGCCGGGGAGACTCTCCCGATGGCCTCGGCAAGCCGATCGCTAAGCCGCAATTGGCGGTACCGACAGCGCGCCTACCAGTGGGAATGCCGAGAACTGCGGGTGTACGAATTCTGCGGCATAGTCCGAGCTAAGCCGAATTCGGCTTAGTAACGACCATGGCTCGCAATATGCCTCTTTGGTTATAGGCAAGACCATGAGGGACAACGGGATCAGGCCGTCGATGGGCTCGGTGGACAGCCCCTGGGACAACGCGCCGACCGAGTCGCTCATGGGAACGATAAAGTCGGAGTGCGTGCACGCGAAGACGTATCGCGACCGCGAGCAGGCGGCGCTGGAGATCTTCGAGTACATGGAGTGCTTCTACAACAGATACAGGATACACTCCGCCCTCGGATACATGAGCCCCTGCGAGTTCGAGGAGGCCTACGCCAGCCAACCGTTGGCCGCCTGATATCGACCTGTCAACAATATTGGGGCAGATTCACCTTGGGGAGGTCCGGCCCGTCCCAGCCGTTGCGGGCGCACATCCTCGAGAACTGCCAGAGGCAGGTCTCCTCCTTCGCGTACTTGAAGCCGAGGGCACGCTTGTAACGCAGAAACTCGACGATCTGCCTTCCGTATGGTCTTCCGTCCCTCTTCTCTCCGACGCTCCCGGCCTCGACGCTCGTCTCATTGCGGCTCATACGCAACCAGCCCCCGTCCACCACGTGTTGACCAGGGGAGGAACCTCCAGCGCGCACGTTCGAAGCCTCTCGACGTCTACCTTGAGGTATATGCGGGTCGTGTCCCAGTTCGCGTGGGAAAGGGTGGCGGAGATCGTTGGCAGCGGCACCCCGGAAGCCATCATTCCCGTTGCGAGGCTCGCCCTCAGTGCGTGCGGCCCGTGCCTTCTGCCGCCGAATGCGACGCCGGCGTCGTTGAGCGCGTCCGTGACGATGCGGTGGACCCTCCCCGGGCGCATGCCCGTATGGGGCTTCGCATGCCTGAGCAAGACGTTTGGCGAGTCCGACTCCGGGCGGCCGTTCGCGAGGTAGTCTATGATGGCCTCGCCGATCTCGTTGGTGAGCGGCAGCACCGTGAGCTGCCCCGTCTTCCTAGAAGCGAACTCGACCGTGTTGGTTCTCCATCGCAGGTTCTCCAGCTTGAGGCCGACGATGTCCGAGGCACGCATGCCCAACCGCGCCGCCAGGAGGCAGGCGACCAAGTCCCTCTTGCCGACCGGGCTCGCGGTGTCCACCGCGTCCACCATCCTTCCGATCTCGTCGTCGGTATAGGTGTCGGGCAGCTTGGCCTGCGGGGTCTTTGCGCGAGGCACCGCCTCGACCAGCTCATCGCTGATGTAGCCTTGGTCGGCGAGCCACGCGACGAGTCGGCGCAGCCTGCTCACGGCTGAGTAGACAGTGTGCTGCGAGACGCCACTCGCCGCGAGCTCCTCGACGAAGCGGGCCATGTCCCGCGCATGCAGCGCCCTCAGGTCGCCCACGCCCCTCTCCGCCAGGAACGGGGAGAGTTTGTTCAGTGTGAACACGTAGGCGTTGACCGTGGTCTGGGTGCGAACCTTGGACAGGTCGTCCAGGAAATCGGTGAGAATGGAATCGTGGGCCTCGTCGAACGCCTTCCTGTAGACGCCAACGTCGGCGCGATGATAGGGCTCCCTGTCGTAGCGGTCCCGGAGCACGGCGATTGCCCTCGACCGCTCCTTGTCCATGCCCTTCCATTCCGACTTGTTCTCGGGGGTCAAGCCGTACTCCTCGGCAAGAAAGCGGTTGGCCAGCTCGGGCGTGTACTCGAGGCCGTTTGCCTCGAGCCATTTCCCAAGCGACTTCCAGACGCGGCCGAGCCTCACGATGTAGGTCTCGGTGAGGCCGGCTGTACGCATACACTCCCGCGCCTCGTTGACCAGTTCTTGTAGAACTCCCATGTTCTACCTCCATTTCTGCGGGGTGACTTTGCCCGCAGAAACAGTGTAGAAATGCGCAGCTGGGAAGCGCCGCCCATGTACGCCATCTGCGCTTTCTCTGGACAGCTGCGCATTTGTCGCAGCTGTCCATTCCATTCCATAGACGCTATCCGCTATGCGATGATGGATGACGTTCTCAGGGGCTAGAATTAAGCGAGCCGACTCGTAAGCTCCTTCTTCACCTTATCCAAATCGCTGCACGTGAGCAGCGGAATGAGGGCGTTAATCTCCTCGATTCCCTTATCCCACCATTTGAACGCTAGGAGCAGGCCGATAAGCTCGTCGTCGAAACGCTTTCTCAAGACTTTGGCGGGGTTGCCGACGACGATGGTATAGGGCTCAACGTCTTTTCCAACCACGCTATTGGCGCCGATGATCGCGCCGTCGCCAATGTGCACGCCTGGGAGGATGACCGCGTTCTGCCCGATCCAGACGTCGTTGCCGATGACCGTGTCGCCCTTTAGCGGTAGGTCTTCTGGTAACGGCGGATCCATCTCCCAACCTTGCAGCGTGTAGAACGGGAAGGTGGAGACGGCGTTCATCTGGTGGTTGGCTCCGTTCATCACGAACTCGACGCCTGCGGCTATCTGGCAGAACTTGCCGATGATGAGCTTGTCGCCGTTCCACTCGTAGTGGTGCGTTACGTGGCTCTCGAATTCCGAATCCCCGATGTAGGTGAAGTCGCCTACGACGATGTTGGGGTTCGTGATGGTCGGCTTCACGTAGATCTCGTTCTCGTAGCCGGCTATGGGGTGAACGGTGTTCGGGTTCGGCACTTTCCCATTCTTCATCTGGCGCACCTCATCAGATCTGATTGCAGTTCATTCTTCTCAGCATTTTAAGGTACAAGTGTGCACAAGGTGCCTGTGCACGTGAGGGAACACCCATGCAAACTTGAATTTGCTATGCTCTTCCAATCTCTTTAATAAGGCACACACTAACAACCATCATCATAACGGCCAATGCATCTGAAGCAATCAGTTGCCCGATCGCAGCCGCTGGAATCGGCTGCAGCGGCCATGGCTCAATGAAACTGGCAAGGCACGCTCTGAATATCCAAACCACCGTAAGAAAGAAATAGAAACAGATCACTTCACGATTCATTGCCAAAACCCGTTTACCCAGCAAGATCAACATGCCGCTTAAACCAAACAGCAGCAATGAAAAGCAGTAGTTCGTATAGTCGATCCCAACTATAAGATTCTCGTATTGCGTCGGAAGGTAGTCATACCACTGGAACATCCATGGGACAAAGAAGTGCCATAACCCCACCAAAGCGCTGATTACTACTGAAACATAATATAGAAGTCTTATTCCTCTTTTCAAAACGATCACCTCTGCAAACGCCGATTTGCTCGTCCATATTCTAAGGCACGGGAGAGGTTGTGACGATGGATGAGACTTCTTCCAGACGATTACGGCGGCTGATGGAGGTCTTCTCGTGAGCTTGAATTCCATGGACGAGTACTGGGTGCCTGAGCATGTGAAGGAGTACCTGCAGGGGCTGGGGTTTGTGCTCCCGCTGGATGACATGGAGCCCTGGATTCGGTCTTGGGATGACTGGATGGGCGCTCGCGGGGACTTCTATGACTACCGTGACAAGGACGGGCTCGGGCGGGTGTACGAGGTTCACCGGCGGTCGATTCACCCTGCCATGCGGGTTTGCAAGGAATGGGGCTCTCTGCTTCTCAACGAGGACGTGAAGATTGTGTGCGAGAACCAGGAAGCTACCGACTGGATCGGCTCGTTCTTCTCCTCCACCAACTTCATGGCGTAGGCGCAGGCCACCGTGGTGAGGGCTTTCGGGTCGGCACGGGCGCATGGGCGCTGTGGGTGGATCTCGACAGCAAGAAGGTCCGCATACGGCACTACGATGCTCGGATGGTGATACCGCTCACGTGGGACGAGGATGGCGTGAGCGAATGCGCTTTTGTCACTAGGGTCTTCTATCGCGGGAAAGCCGTCGACCAGCTGCAGATGCACCTGAGGGGCGGCGTGGGTTTCTCGGCAGGCTCTTCTTCACCTTCCAAATCTTCGCCTGAACACTCGGACGGTCTTCTCAACATGGAAAGAGATGGCACGTACAGAATCGTCACCGTGTGCTTCGACCATGAGGGGAACGAGCCCGCGCCTGTTGGCGTGGCTCCGATCTTTGACACGGGCTGCGCTTTCCCCACCTTCGGCATTGTTAAGCCTGCGGTGACGAATACCCGCGTGGACATGTCGCCATACGGACAGAGCGTCTTCGCCGATGCTGTGGATGCAGTGCAGGTGGTTGACCTCACCTTCGACGCCCTCATCAACGAGGTCGACGTGAGCAAGATGCGGGTGTTCCTCTCAGACGTGCTATTCGACCGCGAGAAGAGCGGTGACAAGGCCATCTCCATTCCCTTTGGCAAGCAGGACTGCACCGTATTTCGCAAGGTCATGTCTACCGAGGACACGATCCAGGAGTTCGCGCCGGCGCTGCGCACCTCCTCGCAAAGCGAAGCCTTCCGCATCGCCCTGCAGATGCTCGGGGACCTCACCGGATTCGGCATCGGGTACTTCGACTTCGACGAGTCCCATGGGTACGTGCGCACGGCAACCGAAGTATCTTCCGACAACTCGGCACTCATGAGGAACATCCGCAGGCACGAGAACGCGCTGCAGGGCCCTATCACCGACATTGCCAGGGCCGTTATGTGCGTGTCGTGCGGGTTCGGTGAGAGCATCCCCGACGGGGGCGTCATGAGCGTCATGTACGACGACTCCATCATCCAGGACGTGGCGGCCGAGAAGGCAGCCAAGGCGCGGGCGCGTGGGCTTGCGAGGGGCAAGGCGCCCAAGGGCGACGACGCCTAGCGTTCGCTCCAGAGGAGGAAGTCGGCCTTCTTCACGGGGGTGAGCCAGGCGTAGTCGGGGAGGAGCTCGTCGAAGAGCTTGATGTTCTTCTCGGCGTCCTCCGTGGCTAGGTAGGTCTCGTACCAGGAGACGATCTGCCCGTACACCTCGACGGCGTTCTCGAGCTTGGCCTGTGCCGTCGCTCCCCTAAGTCTCAGTCCGAGCTTTGCGAGCACGAGACTGTCCCATATGGGCCTGTCGGGGTAGAGTGTGGCGATCATCTTGCTGGTGAAGGACGCCTCCACGCTGCCGGTGAGCCCGTGCATCTCGCGCAGCACGTCTCCGAATGCCGCGGAGGAGCTGGACTTCTCGCGCTCCATGATCGCGTAGTAGCTCGCCTGCCACTCGGGGTTTCTGCGCACGCGGTAGAAGCGGTTGTAGAGACGCTGGAAGTCGGCGTCGGAGCTGACGTCAATCTCGCGCACGGTGCGCTGTATGCGGGCGTAGCCTTCGAGTCCCCATGCCCGCACGAGGGATGACTGGATGGCCGCTCGGCCGTCTATGGTGGTGGGCATGGCCATGGGGCTCGCCTCACTTTCGGTGGACGCCTGCAGGTGCAATTGTAACGGCTGGGATGGCGTCTTCCGTCGGGGGAAGTGGCTTTCAGGTGAAGCGGCGTCCGGGGTGGCATGCAGCATCAGGTGGGCTGTCAGGAGCCCGCAGGCGCTCACTGGTGGAGCTGGCCGGTTCGGGTTGCAAGAGGGGCTGTCGCGGCCCGGGACAGCTTCTGGCGGGCGCTGCTGGGCGTCGACTACTGGTGGAGCGGCTGGGAGACGGTTGCCGGCAGCGTGCGGTGGCTGCTGGGTTGCCGCCGCAGTGAGCCTTTGCCGCCCGCGCTGGCTGATGGACTGGACGGGCGCGGACGAGCACGTGACGGCAGCAGACCGGACGACCGCGCGTAGGGTGTGCGCCGCTGGCCGGGCGTGACGCACGCTGACCACGCGCCCCCGTTGACCTTGCATTAGGCCGGACGGCGGCGTAGGACGGGCTGAGCACGCGGCCGGAAGCAGACCGCGAAGCGGGCTGCTGTAGGCGCGTATGCGAAGACCGACCGGAGCCGACGGCTGGCCGTACGGGAGACTTCCATGGGCGCGTGGGCTGCGTGTGGCACGAACGGCCCGAGCGCACACCCGGAGCGTGGGCGGCCGGGCTGCGAACAACCCGAGGTTGGTAGCGCGCGGCCAGGCCAGCAGCCAGGGATGGCGGCAAAATAAATACGAGGACGTGAGACATGCAATGAAGTTGAGCCAGCAGGCAGGAGAGGCGGACGGAGCCTTCGCGCTCGTCAACGCTTCTTTCTCGCAAGACGACGATTGCGCAGCATAAGCCATCCATCACGAACGAGGGCAATTTCCTGGCTCGTCATTCCGAGATGCTCTCTTAAGACGACAGCATCGACATATGAGATTAGCTCGTCGGTCTTGCCGGATCTAACGAGCTCGTCAGCCCTTTCGAAATCGAACGAGATTCCGTCGTCGAACGGTATCGGCAAACTTCTCGCCTCGCTCGGCTCAAATGTCAGTACGCCTCCACCATAGCTTCTGCCGGTAAGCTCGCTCATGAGAAATGTGAGCGAATTATTGAAGGCAACTGCCACACTTCTGCCGTCAATGCCATCGGTAAAGCGCAGCTTATGGAGCGTGTCCGTCGTATGCGCCTGTTTTTCGTTGATCACTATTCTCGGGTAAGCTCCCACCTGGCGATAGAAGAAAGCATCGGGCTTCCATGATGTGGGAACTCTGTACCATGGGGTGCGAATACGGCACTTAAAGTTGCCGTTGAAGCCCTCCGCCTCGCCGAACTTAATGTAGCTAGCCTCATCTTTCGTTAGCTCTCCGTCAGGGAGAAAGAGGAGTACTTTTCGCTGCATTTCGAGCTGTCGCTCGAAGTCCTCGTTGGTCAGGGCCAGCCCGCTCAACTGGAAGGACCTGCTGATGATTGGCGTGCAAGCCTCTTCGATATGGTTTCTGGTCGCAGTTTCGAGGTCAATGACAAAGAAGGAGTTCTGGCCGCTCACCACACCGACGTTGACATCGAAGAGCTCCGAGGAGGGTTTCACGCCTCCATGACCGTTAAGCTCAGCAAGCAGGTCGAGGACCTTGCTATCAAGGTAGTAAGCCTGCCATTTCATGGATTCAGGCAACTTGCGCTTTGGTTTGATGGATTCGATTTCCTTGCGGCCCAGTCGCGCTAGTGACTTCGCGTTGACTTCCTCGATGATGCGCACTCCTGCGCCGCTGTTTGTCGCATTTCGTTCGAGCAACAGCAGTACGACTTCTTGCTGGGCGCCTTCGAAGAGCAGCTCGGAAAACGTTACTACGTTCACGTTGTCAAATTGCTGCATGAGGAATTGTCGCGCCTCCGCAGCGTATTTGACCTGGAACAGCTCTGCCGGAATGACCATCCCGAGCCTGCCCCTATCAGATAGCAGATGGCAGCAGACGACAAGAAATGGCAGCCAGATGTTAGTGAGTCTGTTGGGTGCGAATCCGTAGTCTCTCATCAGGTCGAAGGCGACGCTGCGGTACTCCTCTTCGAAGTCTTGGTACCTGATAAACGGTGGATTCCCTACGATGGCGTCATACCGCTTAGCTCCGATGCCGTTGCGACACTGGGAGAAGAAGTCTCCGCATACAATGCGCCCGCCTTTTTCGGCCGCTTTCCGTGCCTCCTCTTCGTAGAGCTCGACACCGGTGACTAAGCTTGACGCGTCGTGAACCCCCAATTCCTTGAGACGTTTTACTGCCGCCACGACGAAGGAGCCATCTCCGCAGCTTGGCTCGAGAACCGTGGCGTCCTCCGACGTTATTGCCCAGTCGCAAATGAACCGTGCAACTTCACCTGGGGTGTAGTAGCCTCCGCGCAGCTTGTTGACGAGGTCTGTCATGGTCTGACCATCTCTTCAAGCGAGGCGGGGACGTCATACAGCATGTCCATGGCTGACTTGAGGTTTCTCTCCGCAGCGGCAATTGACCTTGTGTAAAGCTCAGCATCTGATTTGCTGCTAGAGGAGGCGCGTTTCGAAACAAGGTCATTCAACGTCCGCACAGTCGCAACCACCTTTTCGTGGAGCACGGCATCGGCGTTATTGGAGAAGTCGATGCGTCGAATAGGCAGCTCGGTGACGAATTGCTTGCCGTGAGCGTAGTAATCACCCCGGAAGACGCTCGTCTTGCTGCGAACGAGGGCTTCGGTCAGCCAGTAACTGAGGGCGGCCTGGACATACTCTATGGCCTCGGGGGTCTCTTCTTTGAGCTCCATGCCGTAGTACGGTCCATTCCCGCCGCCTGTGAACATGACTTTGCCGCTCTGGTCGTTTACGTATTTTGGGCCGAGCGAAAGTACTGGCCAGATAAGGTGTGGACTGCCCGAGAACTTCCCAAGGCTCTGCGAGCGGCCAAACCGATACCAGTCGTCACCTCTGCTTCTGCTCGAGAAGGCGCGGCTCTCCAACGTGTCCTTGATGGAGAGGAGGTATTCGCAGGCATTTGGATACTCCGACTGAAGCCTGTCGAACGGTATGAGCTTCGCTCTACCGTTGGAGAAGAAATACGGGAAGATAATCTGCTTGTTCGGCTTGGGCGTGCCGTAAGGCTCGAACGATACATCCAGCAGGCACGGCTGGCAGAGAGCCTTTTCGACCTTAGACTGATGGCCGTTCATGTCCTTGAACGAATATATGCCGTCCATCTCTGCGGTCGGCTCTATGATGTATGCGGCGTCATTGCTCGTCTGAAGGCCGACGAAGACGTTTGCCATGTCAGATAGTTTCGTGCACTTGCCGGCTATTTTTACCAGATGCCTGCTCAACGCTTCAGGTGGAAACGACCAAGCCTCTTCTGTCAGGTCTGCGGAAGGGTACGTTACGCCTCCTTCGATAGGAGATGCAACAAAATCGGATATCGATGCGACTTGCATTCGGGTAAAGTCAGGTACGTTTTCAGGTGTGGCGATGAGAATGCACGTGTATGTGCTGCGACCCGGGAACACCTGCAGTGTTCCGAAATCCACGATACGCGACACGTGATAGTCACTGGTTAAGAGGCCGCGCAGCTGTTTGCCTGTTGCAATTGTCATGAACTTGTTCGGGACGATCACGCCGAGCCTACCGTTCTCCGACAGAAGACTCAGCCCACGTTCCACGAAGAGCATGTATTTGTCGAGCAGCTGGGCTGACGCCATTTTGAGGTCGCAGTGTCGGCTTTTGTAGAACTCATACTCTTGCGGGATGTAGCGGGCCAGGTTTTGGACGCGGATGTATGGTGGGTTGCCTACGATGGCATCAAAGCCCCCGAATGGAAACTCGCTCGCCCAGTCGAACGGCCGTACGGCACGCAGCGTGTCGATGTCGTTGGAAGCCGATGGGTCGAAATCGAAATACGAGTAGCCTACGAGGCTGTTGCCGCATTTGATATTGTCCGAGAGGTCTGGCAGGAGCTTGTTGCCCGTGTTGGAGCGAAACGCATCGAGTTCTTCCCCCGAGCACCCCTCAAGCAGCCTCAGTACCAGGCTCAGCTGGGCGACCTCCACTGCGAGCGGATCGATGTCCACACCATAGATGGCCTCGGTAAGGATTTGCCGCTTTCGCCAGAACGGGAGGTCTGGCCCCGATGGTCGCTCTATGAGCTCTACGCTCGCATCGTTCTCCGAGACAACTCGCGTAAGCTCCTTTGAGACCAGATGTTCGTACGAAGAGAGCAGGAAGTTGCCCGATCCGCAGCATACGTCCGCGACCTTGCAGGGGTAAGAGAGGTCCCGTAGTGCATTTGCAACGATAGCGTCTGTGATGTCCTTGGGCGTAGGCACGACGCCATTCGACTCAACGGCTTCGGGCGTGGACTCAAACCTGACGCGGCCGTCTTCGATATAGACCCGTTCACTCAGGAACTTTTCGTAAATGTGGCCGATAACGTGCGGCTGAACCACGTTGAAGTCGTACGAGCTCTCGGGATAGTAAAGGTCCTGGAAGATGTTGACCAGCAGATAGTCAGAGACCTTCCAAGGCGCATCATCTAAATAATCGAACAGACCAGAGTCGTACTTGGCGTCTGCGGCTGCAAAGGCCTTGCGCAGTTCCTCAAAGTTCGCGATTCGAAGCAGCTCCTCCTCGTCCTCGAAGCTTCTGTCCTCGCACACACGAAGGAAGATGATGCGGTTGAGCAGGGTTTGGGTGAACTGGTTAAGGCGATCTTGCTCGGAAACCTCGTAATGGTTGTAGATGTCCAGGGCGATGTCACCACGCCAGCTAGATATATGGCCTAGGAAGAGGTCGTCGAACGGAACCTTGACGGCTTGCTCCCGCGCATCTACATTCTCTAGCGAACCATCGGACACGGCCTCTTTCGAGAGGATGCTGTAAAGCTCGTCGAAGTGGTCAACAAACTCGTCGAAGTGGTAGCACATGATGCGGGCAAACGATGGCCCCTGATCATCGGTTGGGCGATAGCCACAGTCGTATATCGAGAGGTCTTCGAAGTTCGACAAGACGGCTATGGCATGGTTTCCGTTCCATCCATAGCGCCTTGCCTGGAAAGCGGGCTCGCGTCGCTCCACGATATTGACGCTGGGCTTCTTGGCTTCCAGGAAGAACTTCGTCTCACCGCCGAGACGAAAAGCATAGTCGGGTTTCTTGTTGGCGTGAGCAGAGTCCTCGTCATCAACCGTGACGTTTGCCTCGTGGATGACTTCGCGAGTATAGATTGAATGGCCGGCCTCGTTGTTGACATCCCAGCCCAGGATACAAAAGAGCGGGTCGAGAAACTCAACTCTGAGAGAGGTTTCGCCGTAGGTCGGCTTGATGTACTCGGTGCGGTTTGCGGCATACCGCTCCACCAGAGCGGCGAGGTTGCTGCGCCTAGTCTCAACATCGTGCTGCATGCCCGTCGCCTCCTGCTCAATCGATACCAATCCGCGGGCAGGACGTTACGGATATGTGCCATTGCTACATGCGCCAGTTCATCCTCGCGGTCGTCTTTTGACGTAGATGCCATTATACGCGCCCCGGGGGACAGGAATAGAGAAGAGAAGACCGAAGGCACGGGATACCCGTCTTTGCGAAGGTGTGATAGTCGCACGGTTCCTAAGTCTAAGCGAGATGAGTTTTGAGGAAAATTGACCTCTGAGGTCAATCATGCTATCCTTCCGCTAGGAGGTGCTAATGGATATTGAGTACGCCAACAATGCGATGAAGAAGACCCTGGAAGACCCGCGCCTTATTGCCAAGAAGCATGAGGATATAGCTAGGACGCTTACACGTCGCATGTCAGACTTGCGTGTTGCGACGAGCCTGAGCGAGATCACGCATCTGCCACCGCCCAGAAGGCATAAGCTGACCGGGAACTACGAGGGCTGTTGGGGCATCGATGTGAGCAGGAACAAACGACTGATAGTTCGACCGATTGGCGATTTCGACCCAGAGGACTTGACAACCATAACAACCATACGAGTCGAAGACATTACCGACTACCACGAGCGATGAGAGAGGTGAGAGAACATGAGTGGATTCATCGTTGCACCAGGTGAAGTGATCAAAGAATATCTGGACGCACGCGGGCTGACGCAGAAGGAGGTGTCGAAGCGCATCGGTGTCAGCGAGAGACACCTCTCCAAGATGCTCAACGGGAAGACGAGGCTTACCGAGGAGATGGCGCTGAAGCTTGAGAAGCTCATGCCTGACGTGTCTGCCCGCTTCTGGCTCAATTATGAGGTGAAATACCAAGAGTACCTCGCACGAGAGAAGGAAGAGCACGAGCTTGAGGTGCTCGACCTTAGGGGCATCGCGGAGAGGTTTCACTTCAAGGAGGCACTTGGTATGGGACGGGCCCCTCTTGTCGAGCAGGCCATCAGCATGCTCAAGTTGCTTGGCGTGTCGACTTTCGACCGTTATCGGTACGCAATCCCCGGCGGAATCGAGTTCATACAAGACGGCGGCGAGGATGAGGCCGTTGTCGTATGGCTCAAGCTTTGCGAAGAGGAGGTTGCCGAGCAGAATGATGTGGAGGGCTCACCAGAATACTCCGAGGATGCGCTTCGCAGCGTACTCCCCATGCTCAAGGACGTGGCATCGAATACGGACTTTTTCGCATCGCTCAAGAGCTGTCGTATGCTGCTCAACTCGGTCGGGGTCTTTCTCGTCTATCGGAAAGCCATCGGAAACGCGAAGGTGCGCGGCGCGCTGACTGCTTACGAGGGGCATCCGACCATCTATATCAGCGGGCGCTACAAGACACATGGCGACGCATGGTTTGCAATAGGCCACGAACTTGGCCATCTCCTCGACGGCTTTGACCTCAAGAAGACCGGGGTTTCCATAGAGGATGCTGATGAGCTAAAGAGCGCTGGCGATGCAGATGACAGAGCGAACGCGTCTGCCCGCAGCTTCTTCGTCGATTCTTCAGCCTATGAGCAGTTCGTCGGGAACGGTGGGTTTTCGAACGCCAGCATCAAGGAGTTTGCGACTGAGCAGAGGGTAACGCCGGGTATCGTTGTTGCCTTCCTTCAGCATGACCGGCACATCGGCTTTGATGAGTTCAACTATCTCAAAGATCGGTTTGAGTAGCGGAGGCACGTCCTATGTACGTTATTGCGATGAAGAACAGGCCTTACGAAATTGCGGCAATGAAACAGCTCCAGGAGCACGGGTATCTTCGTACTGACATGGTGCCACTTGTCGAGATCATCAAAGAGACTCGTAAGTGTGATGACTTGGTTGACCCAAATACTGGGGAGCTGGTGAAGCGTAAACAACTCTGCAGCGACGGGATTGTTCGCAGCTATCGAATCCCTGATCGGCGCACCGAACGCGCTGTGACTTTGCAAATGGTCTCAGACCTGTTCCCTGGCAGAGATGTGCTTGTAGACTACTTTAGGTGCGATCTCGGCAGATACCATTATGATGCCGGCAAGATTGAGCTCGTCTTGCGGCTGAACAGGGATCTCAGCCTATATATCGAGAAGATCTCGGGCATTACCGCCTACCCATTTCTCATACCCGTTATCACGATAAAGCAGGGGCTGGATGACGTACTCTCGGCCGGAGAGGTTGCATCATTGGTCAGTGACTTGAGGCGAGACAATCCTAGTCAGAGAATCGCGCTTAGGTTCGATGATATGGATGGTTACGAAACCGTCGCCAAGCAGGTGCTTCGCGATGGAGATTATCTCATCTACGACTTCAATGAGCAGCCAATCCGCTCTAAGCCCGTTGAGTGCATGAGACTAAAGAACCTGCAACTCCCCGCGTATACGGTTGCGCTCTGCTCTCCACGTCGCAGAGAGCTGACGGGTAAGGACTTTAAGGACTGCGCGGACGGAGAGGTGACGAAACTGATAGACAATGTCCATCTCAACGTCTACAAGGATTATGGTTTCGATGGTGTCGGCGACTATGGTGGGCTTAGGGACAACTTGCCGGACAGCGGGGCAAACAAAGGCCGCTCGCTTGCAATCATGTACGATGGCGAGGCCAACGGTTACAAAGTTTATGTCAAGGATGACTATGAACTCGGACCTGACGGCTTTTGGGATGTGGTTGAGCGCATGCTAAACGATACCGAGATTGCACGCGACGATACATGCCTTGCCCTTGCGGCAATCCGCGATAAGTACCAAAGGTACGACAAGGGATATACTTTCGCCGAGTGGATTAAGTACACGCTTGTTAGGTATGTTCAGCAGCTTGCGATACACAGGCCAGAATTCGTTTAGTAGACGGTCTGTGGGCTGAGTCCGTATCGATAAAACCACTGATAGTCAATCTCGTATATCTCTGGCTGGAGTTCGCGAAACCTGTCCCAATAGCAGCCATAACGCTGCTTGAGATACCGCTTGAAGAGGCGGTTAATCTCGTTGCAGTCATGTTCTTCCAGGCAAATCTTAACAAGGGAAGCTTTTGAGATGCCCCTACCGTCTCTGTTTAGAAGAGAGCATAGGTACTGTTTTGGCACTACAGCGAGCTGCTTCTCGGAATCAAGATTGCTGCTCTTAACGGCACGCCTGCGAGCACAGAACTTGTAGCTGCCGTCTTCCTGTTGCCGGTAAGAGTAGATACCACATGTATCAGGCACGTAATCGGGCAATTCGCGCCACCGTAATTCCGATGTCACGACATACACAGTTTCAAAAACGTCGAAGTAGTCCCTGAGCTGGCCTTCTAGGCGATAGAAGGTATCTAGATCAGTCTTGATTTCGTAGGCCGCACTGTGGCCATTGACCTTGCACATGTCTACGCGGCTTCTGCCGATGGGCAGCTCAAATATCGAGACTGTCTTTGGGCTCTGCGGCAGAAGAATCCCATTGATGAAATTTGCCTTGATGGTTGCTTCATTCGGATAGCTGCCGAGAACTATACGGTTTATGAGATCACGGGCTGTTGTCTGGGGGTAGTCATTACGTTGTTCGCCCAGAACGGCGTCAAGCACGCCAGACAAGCTCTTTTCGCTCATGACGGTGGAATAAGCATCATAAAGATGCTGCGCGGTATCCGCCAATCCCCCTATGTACGCCACCTTGCTGCCCATGTCAACCTCCGGAAGGCATCGTAACACGCCCAAGTTTTTCGGTGAACGGCGTGGCGGGCATCGGCAGAGGAAATCCTGCAGACGATAAGGCGGGTCAACCTGCTGTCACGTAGATAAAGCCTTCACTTTGTGACGCTCGCATAGCCTTGTTCTCGGAGTAATGTGGCCGATTTCATCATATCGGCCAGTCACAGAAAGGTGGCCGACATGGCTGGTGATCCACATGGCACAGAGACGCAGGAAAAGCCGCAAGCCCAGGAAGACCTCGGGCAGCAACAGACGACGCAAGACCAGCTACAGGTGAGCGGCACCGGCTGGGAGAAGGCCGTCGCCGAGTGCGACGAGAAGATCGCGGCGCTCGAGGCTCAGGTGGCAGAGGCCGCCAAGAACGCAGAGGCGGCAGAGAAACTCTCGGTCCAAATCGACGAGTTGCGTGCGCAGAGCGAATCCGACCGCATCGACTTCAAGCTTCAGCTCGCGGGCGTTCGCAACGTGAAGGCTGCCCGTGCGGTCCTGGCCGACCACGGCGGCGACGTCGACGCTCTGAGGGAAGCAGAGCCGTGGCTCTTCACGGACACCCCCGCCAAGCAGCAGGGCGGCAGGACCGGGCTCCCCAACGCAGGCACCAGCACGGACGCCGGCAAGACGATGAGACGCTGGCGCAGGCTCTCCGGTCTGGACGATTCCAGCGACAACAACGCATAGGAGGGCTGAGACATGGCCAACAGCATCGAGTTCGCTAAGAACTACACCGGAATCCTCGACGAGGTGTACCAGAGGGCGGCGGTCTCGCGCTGCCTGAATAGCGGCGGGCGCATGGTGCGCGCGGGCCGCAACGCGAAGGAGATCCTCATCCCCAAGATCTCCGTGACGGGGCTCGGGGACTACACCCGCAATGTGGGCTACAAGACGGGCTCCATCACCTACGAGTACGAGACGCACAGCTTCGGCTACGACCGGGCCATCCGCCTGTTCGCCGACGTGATGGACGTGGAGGAGAGCGGCGTTTTGGACTGCTTCGTCGAGGCTGGCGCGGAGCTGCAGCGCACGCAGGTAGCCCCTGAGGGCGACGCCTACACGTTCAGCCAGATTGCGTCGGCGGACGGCGTTACCGTGAGGGCCGAGGACCTCTCCGAGGCGTCCGCCGTGGACGTGCTCGCCGCTCTGCGCGCCGTGACCAACGAGATGGACGAGAGGCAGGTGTCCACCGGCAGCCGCTACCTCTTCATCACGCCGACGCTGCGCGGCGTCCTGGACGATTTCTCGCTGGCGAACCCGACGCGCTCGAACCGCGTGCTCGAGCGTTTCAGCCGCATCGTGGAGGTGCCTCAGGTGCGCTTCTACACGGCAATCGACCTGCTCAGCGGCGACGACGACCAGTTCGGCTACCAGAAGGCGGCAGGGACCTACACGGCCACCACGGACACCGAGGTGGACAGCTCGAAGACCTACTACACCAAGAGCGGCGACGAGTACACAGCCGTGGCGTCTCCCACCAAGAGCGGGCTCGCGAGCTACTACGAGCTGAAGGGCGCGGGCGCGGACATCAACTTCATGGTGGTTGAGAAGTCGGCCGTGATCAAGTACGACAAGCACGTGGCTTCGCGCGTGTTCAGCCCCGACGAGCTGGAGGCGCTCGACTCCTACATGCTGAAGTACCGCAACTCAAAACGTTTAGAGTTGTGGTAAAACCCCAACCGCCACAAAACCCAAACCACTGTCACGCGCATTCATCTGAGATGGAATGACGCGCTGAATGGGTTTGGGTTTCTAACCCCGCGGTACGGTAGCCTCCTGGTAGTTCTCTATACGAGGAGGCGATGAGCATGGCGTTCGAAAAGCTGCTCGGATCAGCCGAGAGCCTGATGTCCCAGATGAGGCGAAATGGGTTCTCCGACTCATACAGGACGGAGGTGATGACGGAAATCAGATGGCTCTCACGGCGCGGCAGAGAATGCGAATCCCTTGAGGAAGCATGCCTCATACGTTGCGGGGAGCTGGGCACGTCCGGGACTGTCAGGAAGGCCAGGGCCATATTCGGCCTCCTCAAGTACTTTGAGATGCACGGCGATTGCCCGAATCCAGGAGAGGGGCATGCCCTCTTTGAGCGTGGGGCCCGTCTGGGGCTCATGCCGTGCTTCCGCGAGGTCGTGGACGCGTTCTCAGAGGCGGGCTTGGCGAGGGGGCTACGACTGTCGACGGTGAGCAGCTGCGCGTCAAGCGCGTCGACGTTCTTCATGTCGCTGCAGGAGCTGGGATGCGAGACGTTGGCAGACGTCGCCGAGACCGATGTGATCTCGGTGTTCCTGGGGAAGGATGGCCTGCCCGCGCTGTCATGGTCGTACAAGGAGAGCGTGGCGATGGTGCTGGCATCCGATTTGGGAAGGTGGAACGTTGATGCCGCGCGCGTATGCTCCTTTCTCCCTCCCGTGAGGAGGGTGCGCAGAAACATACAGTATCTGACCCCGGATGAGGTGGGGCTCGTGAGATCCGCGCTTGCAAGCGAGGACTCTGGGCTGTGTCTCCGCGATCGGTCCATCGGATGGCTCCTCATGCTGACGGGCCTGCGCGCGTGCGACATCGCCGGGATGCTGATCGAGTCCTTCGCGTGGGAGGCGGACGAGATACGCGTCGTTCAGAGGAAGACGGGCGAGCCGCTCGTGCTGCCGCTCGTGCCCATCGTGGGCAACTCGGTGCTTGATTACCTGGAACGGGATCGGCCGGGCAGCGATGACCCGCATCTGTTCCTGTCATGCAGGCCACCGTACGGACCAATCGGGTCCACATGCGTCTCGAACGCCGCCTCGAGAATCTACGACGCGGCCAAGGTGAGGATGGAACGCGGCGACCGACGTGGTACGCACCTGTTCAGGCATCATGCGGCGACGCGGATGGTGGACGCGGGTGTGCCGCGCGCGGTGGTCAGCGCGACGCTGGGGCATTCGGATCCGGCGTCGTTGGACCGCTACCTTGCCGCAGACGTCGAGCGGCTGCGCACGTGCTCCCTCAGCGTCGAGCGCTTCCCGGTGCGCGAGGGGGTGTTCGGGAGATGACGGGCGATACGAACGTTGGCAAGGGCGACTTCGTGTCCTGCATCGCCGAACACCTGGCGGCGTACGTCGAATACAGGGAGGCGTGCAACGGGTGGAGCCCATGCTCGCAAAGGTACCTGCGCTACTTCGACCTGCACTGCAGCCGTCTGTTTCCCGACGCCGAAGCGCTTACCCAGGAGATGGTTGACACCTGGTGCTCAAGGAGGGAGACCGAGACCATGCGGTCGTGCGCGTCGAGGACCTGCGCAGCCCGATCGTTCTGCGCGTGGGCTGTGGCGCGTGGCCTCGTGACGGTCACCGTGCCGCCGGCCCCGAGGTCGGAGACGAAGGCATACGTCCCCCATGCGTTCACGCACGACGAGCTTGCCCGATTCTTCGCGGAGTGCGACTCGATCGATGCCCGCGGCAAGGGACTTGCCGGACGGTTGCGGGCAATCGTGTGCCCGACCTTCTTCCGCCTGCTTTACAGCAGCGGCATCCGGACGACCGAGGCGAGGCTGCTAAGGAGGACCGACGTCGACCTCGGGGAGGGCGTGCTCGACATACGCAGGTCCAAAGGCCCCGACCAGCACTACGTGGCGCTTCACCCGACGATGGCCGACGTCCTCGCCCGCTACGACGCCTCCGCGGAGGCCCTGGTCCCCGGCCGTGAGTGGTTCTTCCAGTCGGCCAGGGGAAACCATTACGGCACGAAGTGGGTGGATTACAACTTTGACTCACTGTGGGAGAGGGCCAACGGCCCGAGGGGATCGGTGGTCGCATACGACCTCAGGCATAACTATGCCATAGAGAACATATCCGCATGGGACTGCGACTGCTTCGAGGCGGGTGGCCAACTGCTCTGGCTCTCCAGGTCGATGGGCCACAGGAAGATTTCCTCGACGCTCTACTACTACTCGGTGGTGCCCCGCCTCGCAGACAAGCTCCTCGCGCTCACTGGGGACGGGATGGACGGCTTGATCCCCGCTCCGTGGGAGGGGGTGCCGCTCGATGGCTAGAAGACCTGCCGCCGGCAGCGAGTCCATCCTCGTTGCCCGTTGCATACACGATTTCGTCCACGAGCACGCCCCGACCTTCCTGACGAGCTCGCACCACACGCTCAAGGGATATCGCGACGCCATCGCGCTCTACCTCGCGTTCCTCCAGGGCGAGGGCGTCGACGCGACCTCCCTCGGATACGCCCACCTGGAGAGGCGGTGGATCGAGCGATGGATCGCCTGGCTGCGAGACGTGCGTGGCTGCTCGCCCGACACCTGCAACAACCGCCTCGCGGCAATCAGGCGGCTACTCGAGTACCTCGGCAGCCGCGACGCCACGCTCTCGTACCTGTACGTCGACGCGTCGGCCATCAAGAGGCAGAGGCCGAGGAAGACGAGGGTCGAGGGCATGTCACGCGACGCCGTGAGGGCCCTGCTGTCCGCGCCGGACACCACCACCCGCGTGGGCAGGCGCGACCTGGCAATTCTGACGCTCCTCTACTCGTGCGCGCTGCGGCTCGGCGAGGCGCGGTTCCTGACGGTCGGGCAGGTCCATGTCGATGCACCCAAGCCCTACCTCACGATACGGGGCAAGGGTGGGAAGCTGAGGACCGCCTACCTCATGCCCAAGGCCGTATCTATAATCCGCGCGTGGCTTCGCGACGAGCACCCGTCAAGTCCGGATGACGCGTTCGTCTTCGCAAGTCCCGTCACGGGACGGGCGCTCACCGAGCCTGCGATCGACAAGCGGATAAAGCTGTACGCGAGGATGGCCCACGAGAATTGCCCAGACGTCCCGCCCAAGGCACATGCCCACCAGCTGAGGCACGCGAAGGCATCACATTGGCTCGAGGATGGGATGAACATAGTCGAGATCAAGTTCCTGCTCGGCCACGAAAGCGTGGAGACCACGATGAGGTACTTGGACATCACCACCGAGGACAAGGCCAAGGCGCTGGCGACATTGTCCAGCGAGGAAGACCGGGGCGTGCCCAAAAGGTGGAAGCCCTCAGGTGCAACGCTTCTCGAACTGTGCGGCATGTCCAAGAAATGAGGGACAACGAAAAACCAAAACCCTTTGGGAGGGTTATCGCTGCTCACCTGGGTGATAACCTTCCCAAGTTTGGGTTTTATGGCGGTTGGGGTTTACCGCAAGTACGGCATCGTGAGCGTGCCGGAGAACAAGCTCGACGGCGTGTACGTGAGCGCGAGCACGGAGTAGCCCCGTGGCCGCTGCAGTGACATATCAGTTCTACAAGGACGTTTACGGGGGCGGTCTTTCGGAGGCCGCCTTCGGGCTTGCGCTGTCTGCGGCGACGCGGCACGTTCGTTGACTGGTGGGCGGCGCTGAGCCTTCCGATGACGAGCTGGAAGCCTGCCAAAAGGCCGTGTGCGCGGCCGTGGACGCATTCGCCGAGTTCGGCGAGGGGCGGGTCGGCGGGTTTTCCATCGGGGACTTCAAGGTGACACACTACGAGGATGAGGGAACGACCGGCGAGGAGATTGCCACCGCCGACGCTTTTGAGATGATGAGGAGCCTGCGGCCGATACCATTACGTTTGCTGGCCGAGGATGCCGTGGTGCGGGTGCCTGACGGAACTGGTGGCTATGCCGAGGGCGTGGCCGTGTCGCACGTGCGGTTCGCCAGGACGCAATCGGTCGTGGACGACGGGCACAGGGGCGCGGACGCCGGCGGCGGGAAGGTCTACGTCGACGCGCTGAACAGCGACGGTGCTTTCGAGGTGCCTGCGGGGTCGCGCATCGACATCGGCGGGCATTCCTACCTCGTGGCCGAGTGCAGGCGGTGCGAGGACTTCAACGGGCACGTGCACCACTGGGAGCTGGTGGTGAGATGAGCTGCGCGGACTCGATAGTAAAACTGCTGGCAGACGCCCACTTCACAAGCTGCTTCACAAAAGCTTTGCCGTCGGCGCTGGACTGCGAGGAGCCCATCGTGGTTACGGGGGGTGCGTTCTCGCGCGGCTCCCGGCTGGCCGAGGAGGAGCGCGGGTCTGTCGTGGTGACCGTGATGGTAGTGCGGGAGGTCATGGCGATGCGGAGTCCGTAGCCCTTGCCGCCGAGCCTGCGGTGCGCATCGACTGCGAGACCGAGGGCGTGACCATCGACGGTATTGATGCCCGCGCCTACGTGACGCTGGCGAGCGACTTCTTCTCGCTTTCTCCTGGTAGCTGCGAGCTGAGCTTCACGGGATGCTCCTCCCATGCAAGCAGCTTCCGCGAGAGGTGGCTGTGATGGCCGGCGCGGTTCCCACGATCTTCTGGTTCGACCGGTTCGACGAGCGCATCGGCATCCTGCCCGTCGTCGGCGAGCTCGTCCACACCGAGGAACTTTTTGAGCTTTGCCATAGCGAGCGCGGGCTCAGACGCCCGCGCCTTCTCGCTGCGAACGTGCCAGAGGGCACGCTCGCTTAACGCTCGAAGTGGTGAGGACACGCTCGAGTTCGAGTGCCGCGAGGTTCCGACGAAGGGCGACCGGTTGCTTTGGCAGGACGGTGGCATCTGGCGCGAGCACGTGGTGGTTCGCACCGATGAGCCGCTTGAGGGCTTGTGCTCGGTGTACGCAGAATCATCCCTGTGCGAGCTGCTGGACGACTTCATCGAGGAGCAGCACCTCGTCTCGAGGACGGCGCGGCAGGCTCTGGCGGTCGCGCTGGCACCCACGCGCTGGACGATTGCGTCGTGCGACGTTGCCGGCACTGCGGGCTGCGTGCTCTACCACGTGAACGCGCTCTGGGCGCTTCGGCGGGTCGCCGAGGTCTGGGGCGGCGAGGTGGAGCCCGTGATAACGGTTGCTGGCGGGCGCGTGGCGTCGCGGTCCATAAGCTTCAAGGAGCAGCTCGGCAGCTGGAGGGGCCTTCGCTTCACCTACGGCAAGAACATGGCCGGATGCATGCGCATGGTGCTCGAGCAGGACGTCTACACGGCGCTCTACGGATTCGGCGCTGGCCTTCCCGTGACCGACGAGGACGGGCGCTACACGCGCAGGCCCGCCTCAAAGCCTTCCTGAATGCCTCGGTAACCGTTCTTGGCCCGCTCGTTGCAATCGCCGACGGAGACCACCTGGTAAGGCGCATCCGCCAACGTGCCTGCGAGGTTCGTGTTCGCACGTGCGCCAATAGCGACAATGACGGTATCCACATCGCCCAGACGGACCTGATCGCCGCTCTTCTCGTATACAACGGCATCTGCCTCAACACTCTTGACGGCCGCCGAGGTAAGCACGTTCACCCCGTGAGCTGCCAGGCGCTCGAGCAGGAAGGAGGTGGGGGCAGGCTCGCCATCACGTACGATCTGGTCGAGCATCTCCACGATAGTGACGTCCGAGCTACCACCCTCGGCCACGAAATCGGCCGTCTCGGCGCCTACCAAACCACCACCGATGACCACCGCGCGGTTACCGAACTCGGCACGACCACGCAGGATGTCTTGAGCCACGACCCCGTACTCGCGAAGGCCGGGAATGGGAGGCATCGCGGGACGAGAGCCCACTGCAAGGATGACCGCATCTGGGGCCAACCCGTCGATGGTCTCACGCGTCGCCTCCACACCAAGAAGCACCTCGACCCCAAGCTGTTCGAGCTGTCGTTGCTGCCACGCAACGAACGACGTGAAGTCACCCTTGGCGAGCGGAGCGGCAGCCGCCAGCCACTGGCCACCAAGCTCCTGGGAGCTCTCGAGCAGCGTCACCGTATGGCCACGCCGCGCCGCTACGAGCGCCGCCTCGCAGCCCGACACACCGCCGCCTACGACAACCACGCGACGCGGTTCACTCACAGGCGACAGGTCGTACTCATCCTCCTTGCCCGTCAACGGGTTGACCAAGCAGCGGATGGGAAGTCCCTGCTCGAGCTCGCCGTCGCAACCCTGCAGGCAGCCAATGCAGCGATTGACGTCGCACAGGCGACCCTCACGTGCCTTGTTGGGCATGTCGGGGTCGGCCAGCGACGCACGACCCATGGCACACAGGTCGGCCTTTCCTGTAGCGATGATGGTGTCTGCAAGAAGGGGGTCATTGATGCGGCCGACCGCCATGACCGGCACCTTCACAGCCTGCTTAATGGCTGCCGCATGGTCGGCAAAGCCTGCCACTGGAATCGCGAAAGGCGGGATGATGTTACGACACGAGGCAAAGACGCCCTGCGAGACGTGGATGAGGTCGGCGCCTGCCTCTTCTACCAAGCGGGCAATGACCTTGGTCTCCTCGAGCTGCAGGCCGCCTGGCACAAACTCCACCGAGCTCATGCGGTAGATGATGGGGAAGTCCGCTCCAACCGCTGCGCGCACCGCCGCGATGACCTCGGTCGCAAAGCGTGCGCGATTGACGGTAGTGCCACCATACTCGTCGCTACGCTTGTTGGAATACGGGGAGGCAAACTGGTTGATGAGGTAGCCGTGGGCGCCATGGATCTCCACACCATCAAAGCCTGCGGCCTTGGCGCGGACGGCAGCGTCCACGAAGCGCTGCTCCAGTGCATGGATTTCGTCAACTGTCAGCGCATGGGGAGTCTCCCCAACCGTGGGATCCTTGATAGCAGAGGGCGCCACGCACTGTACGCCCGTCACGCGACTCGACGTCTGACGCCCGGCATGATAGAGCTGCACGATAATCTTCGCGCCAGCATCGTGGATGCGCTGGGTAAACGCACGATATGCCTTCATCTGTTCGTCGTTCCACAGCCCGCCGAGACGCTTGAAAGCACCGGCTTCAGGGCACACGCAGAAGTCCTCCGTGATGATGGCACCAAAGCCACCACGCGCCTTGCGCTCGTGATAGGCCATGAACTTCTCGGTAGGCATACCATCCTCGCTGCAATAGCAGCTGGCCATGGCTGACACAACCATGCGATTTTTGATGGTCAGTCCGTTGATGGTGATGGGTTCAAAGATATGCGTGAGTTCCATTGGTGCCCCCCTTGAGTTGTAGGTGGCACCAGTATAGAACTACATTTCGATATTTCTCGATATATAAGACTATAGGTAGTTATTCTTTGTTGAACGGTAGAATGTATTACACACTATCAATCAGAGTTCTGTCTCAATTCGCCGAGCAAGCTCCGCAATTACCTCTTCATTCCGGCGATAGTACGTCCACTTGCCATGCCGCTCCGACAGCAGGAGACCCGCTCGACGCATCATGGCGAGGTAGTTTGATGCCGTTGATTGGGATATACCAGCTCTCTCGCTGATACTCTCCACGCAGACGCCGCCCTTGAGGTCAATCGGCTCGGAGAAATGGATGCCTTGGGGGCCAAAGTTGGTTCCAGGATCCTTGAGCCAGAGCAAGATGTTGAGGCGCGTCTCGTTGGACAGTGCCTTGAATACCTCAATCAGATCCATACGCGACTCACCCCTCGTACATCATGCAGGTTTCAAGTATACGTTTCAAGTATACCAATCACTGCAAGTAAGGTCTCCGCGTCAGATCGTGCGCATCATCGCCCTCCTGCGCGAGAGCCTACGCTCGTCGTCCTCCGAGAAGCCAGCGATGGCCTCGTCGAGCGCGGCCAGGCACTCCTCGCGGTCGGCCGGCAGCTCGGCGACGAAGCCGATGGAGTTGGTCACCAGGCGCGTGTCGACGACGATGGGGTTCTCCAGCGCTGCCACGAGCGCGCGGAACTCGCGGAACCGCTCGAGCTCGCTCATGGGAGCGAAGTCGCCCCGCGCCACCTCGGCGCCGAGCTCGGAGTCGGGGAAGATGGTGACGGTGGTGAGGTACATGAACCGCGGGCGGATCTGGTTGAGCACCTCCGCCGAGCGCGCGGCGGTCTCCTCGGCGCGCCCCGCGCCGGCGATGCCGCCCAGGTAGATGCAGTTGTAGGGCAGCCCTGCCTCGTCGAGCTTCCCGCACTGCTCCACGACG
>CADAAU010000024.1 GCA_902786015.1 uncultured Coriobacteriaceae bacterium | reverse complement strand
TCCCCCGCTCGCTCAAGACGATGGAAAGAGGCCGGTCGCGACGGCTCTCACAATCTCCGCGACCGGCCAACCAAACCGAAGGCTTTTGTTACAGCCCCCATGTCCGTTCTCTCGCTATACTATACTTCCTTGATACTGTTGAAGGGAGATTGCGTGATTGATTTCAACGTACCGCCCTATGCGGGCAACGAACTCAAATACATAGAACAAGCCGTAAAAAACAAAAAAATATGTGGCGACGGTCACTTCACCAAGCTGTGCAGCGAGTGGATGGAAAAGAAGTTCGACGTCCGGAGGGTCCTGATTACCACCAGTGGAACGTCCGCGCTCGAGATGGCCGCGCTTCTTTGTGGTATACAGCCGGGCGACGAGGTGATTCTGCCCAGCTTCACGTTTTCGTCAACGGCGAACGCGTTCGTGCTTGCCGGCGCCAAGCTGGTGTTTGTCGACATCCGTCCCGACACCATGAACATTGACGAGCAAAAGATTGAGGATGCGATTACCGAGCGCACGAAGGCCATCTGCGTCGTGCATTACGCGGGCGTGTCCTGCGCGATGGACGAAATACTGCAGATTGCTCGCGACCATGACCTGCTAGTCATAGAGGATGCCGCCCAGGGCGTCATGAGCACCTACAAGGGACGTGCGCTCGGCACCATAGGCGACTTCGGCTGCTTCTCGTTCCACGAGACAAAGAATTACTCGATGGGCGAGGGAGGCGCGTTTCTTACCAACGACAGCGCCGTTGCGGAGCGTGCCGAGATTCTGCGCGAAAAGGGAACGGACCGCTCCAAATTCTTGCGCGGACAGGTTGACAAGTACACGTGGCAAGACTACGGCTCCAGCTATCTGCCCTCAGACATCAACGCGGCCTATCTGTGGGCACAGCTAGAGATCGCGACCCAAATCAACGAAGACCGTCTTGCGTCTTGGGACGCATACAACGACGCGTTGCGCCCCCTTTGCGAGATGGGGTTCGTCGAGCTCCCTGTTATACCAGAGGATTGCACCCACAACGCTCACATGTTCTGGCTCAAGGCCAAGGACATCGAGGAGCGGACTGCGCTGATTGCGTTCCTGCGCGAGCATGGAGCACTGGCGGTGTTCCACTACATACCCCTGCACTCTGCGCCCGCTGGACGGAAATTCGGTCGCTTTAATGGCGCCGACGAGTACACGACGCGCGAGAGCAACCGCCTGCTGCGGGTTCCCATGTACTACGGGCTCACAGAGTCCGACATACAGAAGGTCGTGTCATCCATATATGAGTTTTACGGGGTTGCGCGCTGAGTCTTTGGCTGGTTTCCTATAGGAAGTCGGTGCTCCTCTTGTGCTGGAGGGTGACGCTCCTTGCCGGAACGATGACGTCATAGGGGTTGGTCTTGCCCTTCGCGTACGCCGTGGCACCAATGAGCGTGTAGTCCGCAATGGTCGTGCCGTTGCGGACTACACAGCCTTTGCCAAGAAAGCAATTGTTGCCTACCGTTACATAACCGCTTAGGTCGGAGGAACCCGCAAACGTATTGAAGTCGCCCACGACGCAGTCGTGGGATATTACTACGTGATCCCACATGAGGTTTCCGTCGCCAATGCAAACAAATGGATACACGAGGCAGTTTTCAAGCAGCACATTGCCCTCGCCAATATCGTCAGTATGTACGACGCAACTCGAATGAATGTAGCTCGCGATGTCGTACCCCGCCTCTTTGCATTGACGGAACAGCCCTTTTCTGACATCGTTCATCTTTGAGTAGCCGACGCCCATGAGAATCTCGTATGAATCGGGCGGGTATGATGTGGCCAGTTCCTCAAAGGGAACGAGGGGCAGACCGCAAAATGTGCGGTCTTGCACGAACTCCCTGTTTACGGTGAAGCACGCCACGCTTCTTCCCCCGTCGGTCTCGACATAGTACTTCAGCATGCGGGCGAAGTCGCCGTTACCACAGATAATTAAGTCCTTCATGTGCTGCCCCATCTCACAAAGCTAGCTTTTGGAACGATCTGTTTGGGAACTCGGCTCTTTCGGAGTCTCGTCTGTTGGGTCTCCGACGACTTGTCGCCTCTCGATGAACTGCGGCATTTTGTTCACCGTTAGGAAGAGACGCCCTACGTATTCGCCCACGATGCCAAGCGCCATAACGATTATTCCAGAACACGTGAGTATTGCCACGATGGTTGAGCTCCACCCAAGCGCGACGTTGGGGTCAAAGATCCTGCGCAGTACCAATATAAGAGCAAGAACAATACCGAAGGCTCCCATGAAAGCACCCAAGAATGACGCAATGCGCAACGGCAGCATCGACGAGTTCAGGAACGTGAGCCAGAGCTTCACGAGGCCGCGCAACGTATACCCAGAGACGCCAGACTCGCGGTCGAAGTGTTCCACGTCGGCATTCGAGATGTGCGTCGTAATCTGAAAAATGAGTCCTTGCGCGGTGGGGAAGGGGCCCTCGTACCTGCACATTTCCCGCGCCACGTATTCGCGCATAAGTACGTAGTTGCTCATCTCTATGTTTGCGGGTATGTTGGACATCACCTGCATGGTCCAGTGGGAGAACTTGGAGCCGAGTCGTCTCCAGAGAGCCTCCTTTCGTGCTGGGTACTTGCCAAAAACCACATCCGTGTTCTCGTCCATCGCGCCCAGCAGCTTCTTGATTTGCGACGGGTGCGTCTGCATGTCGTCGTCCATGAGCAAGACAAAGTCTCCCGTTACATGGTGCAGGCCGCTCATTATTGCCCCGTGCTGGCCAAAGTTCTTTGCCAGGTCAATCGCGATGACGTCGTTGGACGTCCGCGCGAGCTGCGTTATTGCTCCAACGGTGTCGTCGGGCGAGCAGTCGTTGACCAAGACGAACTCCGTCGTATATCCGAGTTTTGTGATTTCTTCTCGTGTGAGCCGCACAACCTTTCCGATTGTTTTTTCCGAACGATAGCACGGTATTACCACGGAAATCTTCCCGATTGCCATCGGGTCGCCACCTTTCATGATTGTCCAAGCGAATAGCCCCGATTCGAGTGGGTTGCTGAGTGTAAGGTTTGCTTCGTCAGCATCTAGTATTCTTTATATTACGGTTGGATGCGTCAACCTCATTCTTTCGTATCATATGATACGGATTGTCGCGCTCCAAGAGCGTAGACAAAAAATCCTAGAAGGCTCAGCGCTTGCATGGGGTCGAGCATGATTTTAAGGACTCTGTGCTCGTTTTATTGACATCCGTCTTTCGAACGTGTTCTATGTCTCTAGCAAACTCCGCAACACGCACTCGCAAATGGATGGGCAATGGAAAAGGGCATGAAAGCGTTATCTGACAAATCGATAAGGCGCCTTATCCTCGACGCAATTCTTGGCTCGCTGCTTTTTGCGGCGTGCACGTATCTTTTTTATCATCAGGCGATTTGGACACCAGGCAGCCTCTTCCCGTCGGATTTGTCGGAGCACATACGCCTTATAACCATGGGGCATAGGTACTCCCTCATCGCGGCTTTTTTGAGCGTCATAATTCAGCACGCGCCGAACGCCCCTTTGAGCATAGCGCTATTTGAGGCGGCGCTCGTGGTTGCCACATGGATGGTTTCGGCGTGCTTCATAAAGAAGTTCTTTGGAAAAGGCATTGACCATCCAGAGTTAGTTGCGCTTCCGCTCCTCTTCCTCGCATCTTGTTACATGCCAGTTGAGGAGATTGGCTTCTATCGTGGCAGCCTCGTAACGCAGCCGTGGCACAACATTACCTATATTGGCATGCGGCTGTTTGCTGTCCTCACGATGCTTTTCTTCGTTGAGGTGCTGCAGAAGCCAGGGAGCAAGATGCCTTCGGTCCGCGATTGGCTGCTCGTCTCAATTTCTCTTGCGCTATCTACGTCTGCCAAACCCAATTTCTTGCTTACATTTGGTCTGACCCTCGCAATATACGTCGTGGTGAAGTTTGGCTTGGCCGTCTATCACGGCGATGACTTGGCGGCTGCGGTGAAATCGGCCCTCGCAATGGGGAGCGTTGTGATCCCCTCTCTGGTCATCTTAAAGATGCAAAGCCAGCAATTGTACGGAGCGGCCGATTCAACAGGCCAAGAAAGCGGTATAGTTCTCCAGTTTTTGGAGTCGCAGTTTTTTGCTGACGGTGTCCACATTGCGGTGATAAAGATCGTTACCGCTCTGCTGTTTCCCACCCTGCTGCTGCTCATCCAAAGAAAGAGCTCGACGGATGCCGACAGGTTTTTCTTTTGGCACTATCTTGCCGCGATCGCGATAGTCATTGTGCTTGCGGAAACCGGACCACGCGCAACGCATGGGAACTTCGTCTGGGGCCTTTACGGTGCGGCCTACTTGCTTTATTTGTGGTTCGTTCCGTGGCTTGTCTCTTCATGCAAACGGCAATTCGCCGAGGTTGGCAGAATCGGCGGGTTAAACGTGGCGTGCGCCGCGCTATTGACTTGTCAGTTTCTGAGCGGGGCAAAGTACTTCCTGTTGGTTTTGAGCGGGCAGCCGTATTTTGTGTGATTGTGCCCGAACAGTGATTACATCTAGGTCACACATCGCTGTGCGACAATGACTGCTCGCGTATAAAGATATCGGATTGGTACTTATGAGCAAAAAGAATTTCCTTTCGTGGGGATGGATCGTCCTCTGTGGGGTGCTTACGTTCGCGACATATCTTATGAACAGTGCGGGCTCCCACCCGACGGGACAGATGTATGGCGCGTATTTTGATGCGGACGTCGCGAGCGAGATGGTCATTGCGTCGTCGCTCGTCAAGCACGGTGGCTTCTTGGTCGTCCCGGGATTTTACTACTCGACGGAGGTGGCGGCCGTCGCGGACCACCTTACGCTCGCCGTGGGCCTGCTGCTCTTTCCAAATGACTGGATGTTGGCGCGAGGAGTTTCGCTTCTTATAAACATGGTGCTGGTCGTGGCCTCATATAGGTTCATGGCAAAGACGCTGGACACGTGGGATGACTACAAATGGGTCGCGGGCCTGTTCCTGTTGCCCTTTAGCCTTCTATACATGAAGTTCTTCCTTTTGGGGCAGTTCTACATGCTTACCGTTTGCCTCTGCTGCCTCGTCGTGGCTCTTTGCGCCATGGCCAGAAAGCGCGATAAGCTGAGTCCACGGCTCCTCGCGGTCGGGGCGGCTCTGGGTCTTGTTTTTGGCCTGAACGGGATTCGAACCCCAATCCTATACTACTTTCCGGCGGTGATTGCCGCGGCGGTGGTGGCCCTTTGGGAGGCACGCGGCGAGACGATTCGCGAGCGGGTCGCCAGCGTTTCGAAGAGCGGATTCAGCGTTCTTGCCGAGTCGATGTCCGTGCTCGTTGGCGGCGGAATCGGCTTCCTTATCAACCACTTTGTTTTGAGCCGAATCTGCGAGTTCGCCCATTATGCCGGAGTCGGTTTACAGGCATTCAAGGCATCCGAATTTCTCGACTTTGTGTGTTCCGGTCTCATTGAGTCATGGGGGTTCACGGGAAGCGAGAAGGCGATTGCGCCAGACGGCATTGCAAACCTCGCTGCGATTGTCTTTACCGTCATCATGCTCGGGTGCATCGGTCTTTGCGTTGCTAGGTGGCGTACGCTCAGCCGCAATTTGCAGTTCGCAGTGTGCTATACGTTGGTGGGATACGTTTGGTCCGCCTGTGTGTACTGGTTGTATGGTACGGCAATCTCGCGATACCTCACGTTCTTTGCCGCCTTCGCGATTGTCCTGCTGCCAATAGCCCTCAAGGAAATGCACCGCGATCGACTTCTGGCAAATGCGGTCGCAGGCCTCACCGTGTTTCTGTTGTTCGTGCAGGCGGTCGGATTCTGGTATTACCCTTCCGTTAAGCACGCGCTCAGCGGAGAGCCATATCCCAAAGAGAAAGTCGCACAATGGCTTGTTGACGAGGGGCATACCAATGGATATGCCACGTTCTGGAACTGCAACGACATGGTCGAGCTCAGTGACGGCAAGCTCGAGGTTTGGGGCTTCTTGCCGCACGTTCACGATGATCCTTGGTGGTCGCTGGAGAATTACAAGTGGCTCGAAGAGGCCTCGCATGCGACGGAGGATCCCGAGGGCGAAGTGTTCCTCATCACCAGCGAAATCGAGAGGGGCCAGCTTGCTGCCGCGGGCATCAATCTGGGCGAGGCGGCCTATCAGGCCGACGAGTACTGCGTCCATTTGTTTGACTCCGCAAACGCCATGCGTCAGGCTTTTGGACTACCCCCAAAGTAGGACTGGAGTTACAGTTCACAAGCGATGGGGAGCACCCCCATTGCCTTGCTTGAGGCAAAGGGGGTGCTCCCCATCGCTTGCCTCCAGGTGTGAACGGTGGCGGACTGGCCTGACCTGACCGCGCGCTTGCGCTACACTACTGGGGTTCAAATCTCAAAGAAAAGGAGTGCGTTATGAGCTCCCGTACGATTCTCTCGCTCGATACCTCGTCCGATATGTTGTGCTGCGCGGTCGCGCGCGTAGACGAGAAAGTCGAGCTTCTCGCTACCGGCGACCACATGTGCCGACGCCACGCCAACGAGGAGCTGGTCATCACGGCGCGCGATGCCCTCGCGCAGGCCGGCCTCTTGATGGGGGACGTGGACGCGGTGCTGGTGGGCCGTGGCCCGGGTTCGTTTACCGGCGTGCGCATTGGCATTGCCACGGCGAAGGGTCTGGCTTGCGGCCTTGGCCGGCCGTTGCTGGGCGGCTCCACGCTCGACGCGACCGCATGGCGTGCGTGGCTGGCGGGCGTGCGCGGAACGCTCGCCGTGGCCATGGACGCGATGCGTGGCGAAGTGTATCCGGGTATCTACGAGCTGGACGACGCGGGCGCGCACCGGGCATTTGCGAGCGAAACGGTACAGAAGGCTGACGCGTGTGTGGCCGAATGGGCCGCGCGTGGCGATGCGGCCGAGCTGCAGCTCACGGGCAACGGGCTGCTCAAATATCGCGATTGGTTCGAGGCCGCAGGGATGACGTGCGTGCTCGACGAGGAGCTTTGGTTCCCCACGGGCGAAGCACTCCTGCTTGCATGGCATGACGCGACCTCGGCCGCGAACGGCTCCGGCGCTCCGACGGGCGATCCTGCGCTCGTGCTGCCCATCTACACGCGCCTTTCGGATGCGGAGGAGAACGAGCGCACACGCCTTGGCCTCGCCACGCCGGCGAGCGTCGAGGTCACGGGCGTCGCCGACGAGCTGGCTGACCTCCACCTGCAGCTTCGCCCGATGTCGGTGAACGACGTGGAGCAGGTGGCTGCGTTGGAGCGGACGGCGTTTGCGGGGAGTTCGCACAAGCCGTGGTCGCGCGCGATGTTTGAGGACGAGTTCGCGCAGCCGGGCCGCACGTGGTGGGTGGCGCACGACCGAGGGACCATCATTGGGTTTGCGGGTGGCATGCTGGCGGGAGATGCGCTCGAGGTCTTGGACGTCGCGGTGTCGCAGGATCGTCGCCAAGAAGGAATCGCGAATCGTCTGCTGCGGCGCGTCGCCTACGACGGGCACGTGCTCGGCGCGCAAAACATTACGCTTGAGGTGGCAGCGAGCAATGATTCCGCGCTTGCGCTCTACCGCTCGCTCGGGTTTGAGCAGGTCGGCATGCGACGGGGTTATTACGGGTCCGGCGAGGATGCACTCATCATGACCGCCGCTCTGCCCCTGCCTGCGGCTCCCGATTCCGCGACTCCGGACCCGCAGGTGTCCGTGCGACCGTGGCCTATCGTGCCCGCTCCGCGCGATGCCCAGGCCCGCGAGCGCATCGCGGCCGCCTCGCCGCTCGTCCTCGCCATCGAGTCGTCCTGTGACGAGACCGCCTTGGCCGTGATCTGCGGCGACGGCAAGGTCATCGCCAACGTCGTGGCGACGCAAATCGACTTCCACGCACGCTTTGGTGGCGTCGTGCCCGAAATCGCCAGCCGCAAGCACACCGAAGCCATCGTTGGCGTCTTCGAAGAGACCCTCGCGCAAGCCGGCGCCGCCCTCGGTGTCGACACACTCGCCCCGACCGACCTCGCTGCCGTGGGCGTCACGGCAGGACCCGGTCTTGTGGGCGCGCTCGTGGTGGGGGTCGCCTTCGCCAAGGGTCTTGCGGGCGCCACCGACCTGCCGCTCGTGGCGGTCAACCACCTGGAGGGTCACCTGCTCGCGAACCTCTTCCAGACACCCGACCTCGAGCCGCCGTTCGTGGCGAGTCTCGTCAGCGGCGGCAACACCATGCTCGTGCACGTGCGCGACTGGGGAAGCTACGAGCTACTCGGCGCCACCATCGACGACGCGGTGGGCGAGGCGTTCGACAAGGTCGCCAAAGCGCTGGGGCTAGGCTATCCTGGCGGGCCGATAATCAGTCGGCTTGCCGCAAAGGGCAATCCGCGCGCGATTCACTTCCCGCGCGCGATGATGCACAGTGGGGACTATCGCTTCTCGCTCAGCGGTCTAAAGACAGCTGTCATTACCTACATCCAAGGAGAAAACAAGGCTGGTCGGGCTATCAACCTGCCTGATCTGGCGGCAAGCTTCGAGGCGGCGGTCATCGACGTGCAGGTGTCCAAGGCGGCACGCGCGGTGGAGGAGACCGGCGTCACGGACTTTTGTGTGGGTGGCGGCGTAGCGGCGAATCCGCAGCTCCGTGAGGCGTATAAGCGGAAGTTTGGCCGCATGGGTGTGCGCGTCACCGTGCCCCCGATGGCCGTGTGCGGAGACAATGGCGCGATGATCGCGGTGGCCGCCCTGCGCAGCTACCGGGCGGGGCATCTCTCGGACCTCTCGCTCGACGCGGCTCCCAACGCCAAGCTCGACGCCTGGACCTGCGACCTCGCGCCCGTCGCCCAACCTCTGTAGCCGGCTGCTCGGCCCCTTGTGCCGGCCGTCACGCGCGGCAGGTCACGCCGCGTGAGCGTAGCGCACAGTGGGGCCGCAGCTCGCAGACGTCGCACGTTTGCGCAAGCCCTGGCTGTGGCGTGGGATGTAAGCCGACGATGGCGGTCACGCTCTTTGTGGGAACCATCAGGTTGCTGGGCGTCAGCGTGATGCCCAGCCGCCGCGCGGCGTCGAGCCGCCCCAAAAGATCGGGCTGCACCTCCAGCGGCAGGTCGCCATACCCTGGAGAAAACCGCCAACTGCAATAGAGTCCCCGCTCCCGTGCCTCGGCTCGAATCTGCGCCTCGGTTTTGTTGGCCAGCCGTTCGACCGCAGCCGTTGCCGCCGCATCAAACATCACTTGTCCGAGTGGGTCCACCATCGAGAGCCTTCGCAGCTCACGGTCCACCCCATGCCCGAGCGTCACGGCCATCAGCACGACCTCCACGCCGCCAGCGAGGTGCTCGGCAATGCTCTTTCCGGGAAAGTGCAACATTGCAGGATCGAACCCGCGCCACGTCTTGGCTGGCCGCGACACTTCTTCGCAAAGCTCGACGGCCTCTGTGATGCGCCGCTCCAGCTCGGGATTCAGCTCCTGTCCGGCATATCCCAGGTAGCGCAGGACCTCGGGATCGACGTCGCACTCAGCCAAGATACCCGCACTCCACGAGCGCGTCATGTGTGGCGCGTGCGACCGCGGGCTTGTTCATGCTGTAGATGTGCAGGCCGTCCACGCCGTTTCTGGCAAGGTCGCGCAGCTGTTCGCAGGCATACTCGACGCCTGCCCGAGCCTGCGCTCCCGCGTCGTCACCCGCGGCGATTAGGCGCTTGATGACGGCGGCGGGGATGGTCGCGCCGCAGGTAAAGGCCATGCGCGTTATTTGCTTGGTGCTGGTAAATGGCATGACGCCCACCACGATGGGAATCTTTATGCGCGCGCGCACGCACTCCTCCCTAAATCGGTAGAACAGCTCGTTGTCAAAGAACAGCTGCGTTACCAAGAAATCCGCTCCAGCATCCTGCTTTGCTTTTATCTGCTCGATGTCGGCGGCTAGGTTCGCGGCCTCAACGTGTCCCTCCGGATAGCATGCCGCCCCCACGCAGAGCTCAGGCGCCGTGCGCTTGAGGTGGGCAATCAGCTCGTTGGCGTGGGCGAAGTCGATTACCTCGCGCCCGGGCGCACGATCGCCGCGCAGTGCCAGTACGTTCTCCACGCCGCTTTTGATGAGGCCCTGCGCGAACGAGTCCACGTCCGCTCGGCTGGACCCCAAGCAGGTGAGGTGCGCCAGCGCGTTGGTTCCCGTCTCGTGTTGGATGCGTGCTGCGATATCGGAAGTAGCACCCGTGTTGCCCGAGCCGCCAGCCGAAAACGTGACGCTTATCCAGTCGGGCTGCCGCTCGGCCATCTCTGTCGCGATGCTCATGGCCTGCTCTACGGGCAGGTCCCCGCGTGGGGGAAATATCTCAAACGAGAAGGTCTGACGCTGTGCAAGGATGTTTGCAATGCGCATGGAGTCCTCCTTGGCTCGGCAGTGTAATGTCCCTCATGGTAGCCCAGTGCGTCTTGTCCGACCTCGCTGTTTCCGCAATCGTTGCATTTGAGCCGTGTGCCTTGCCCAAAAAGCTCGTGGGCGTCTTGGGCAACTAGCTGAACGGTGCAAGATTGGTCCTTCGTTGGGGGCGGGTTTCACTATGGGGGCTATCTGTGAGCCACTCGTTGGTGATGCAGCCCTTTAGGCGCCGATTGTCACTGGCCCGACTGCACTGCCCGCACCTGCTGGCTCTTATGCTGATGTGGGAAAAGACCGGTGTTGGGTGTCCCCCAGATGAAGACCGCAGCACAAACACCAGCCGCGACGTCATCGGGGGACGCAGTGGTGTATCCTTGTACGGTTACACAACGATCCCGCAAGGAGTAAGTATGGGAGACAAACTACAAAAGCTCATCGCCGCGTACGAAGAGCTCGAAAAGAGGATGGTCGACCCCGCCGTGGTGAGCGACCCCAAAGAATACGCGCGCGTCGCCAAGGAGCACGCAAACCAAGCCGAGCTCGTCGCCAAGGCACGTGAGTACCTTACGGCTCTCGACGACATCGAAGTCGCCAAGGAGATGCTGCACGAAGAGACCGACCCTGACGAGAAGGCCATGCTGCAGGAGGACCTTGCCGCCAACGAGGCCAAGCTGCCCGACCTCGAGGCAGAAATAAAGATCATGCTCATTCCCGGCGACCCCAACGACGAGAAGGACACCATCGTCGAGATTCGCGCGGGCGTCGGCGGCGACGAGGCAGCGATTTTTGCCGGCGACCTGTACGACATGTATCACCGGTTCGCCACGGCTCATCGCTGGAAGATCGAGGTGCTCTCGTCGAGCCCCAGCGAGGCAGGCGGCTTCAAGACCATCGAGTTCAAGGTAACGGGCGAAAAGGTCTACTCCGTTATGAAGTACGAGAGCGGCGTGCATCGCGTCCAGCGCATTCCAAAGACCGAGAGCCAGGGCCGCATCCACACCTCCACGGCGACGGTTGCGGTGCTGCCCGAGGCCGACGAGATTGACATCCAGATTGCCGAAGAGGACCTGCGCATCGACACGTACTGCGCGAGCGGACCTGGCGGCCAGGGCGTCAACACCACGTACTCGGCCGTGCGCATCACCCACCTGCCCACCAACACCGTGGTGCAGTCGCAGGATCAGCGCAGCCAGATCCAAAACCGCGAGGTGTGCATGCAGATGCTTCGTGCCCGTCTGTACGAGATGGAGCTCGAGCGTCAGCAGGCCGAGCAAGGTGCCGAGCGTCTGGCGCAAATCGGACACGGCAACCGCAGCGAGAAAATCCGCACGTACAACCAACCGCAGGACCGCGTGACCGACCACCGCATCGGCTTTAACGGTACCTACAATGGCGTTCTTATGGGTGACACGCTGCAAGGCGTTATCGACGCCCTCGCCGCGGCCGACCGTGCGCAACAGCTTGCCGAGGCGGTGTAATGGCAGAAGAACCATGGACGGTGCGGCGCATCCTCGATTGGACGTGCGGCTATCTGGAGCGCAACGGCGACGAGCACCCGCGCCTCTCCACCGAATGGCTCCTTTGCAACGCGACTGGCCTCACGCGCGTTGAGCTGTACATGAACTTCGACCAGCCGCTCATGCCGGACGAGCGCGCCATCATGCGCGAGAGCGTTCGTCGGCGAGCGGCGGGCGAGCCCCTGCAATACGTGACGGGCGAGATGCCGTTTCGCCACATCGTGCTGCGATGCGAGAAGGGCGTGCTCATCCCGCGTCCCGAGACCGAGATTCTGGTAGACGTCGCACTCGAGTCGCTCAAGAACCGCGGTGACGCGTGCGGGGGAGCGCCATTGGTGCTCGAGATTGGCACAGGCACGGGTTGCATCGCGTTGTCCTTGGCATCCGAGCACGAGGGCACGCGCGTCATTGCGACGGACCTTTCGCCCGCGGCCGTAAAGCTCGCCACGCGCAACCGCGACGCGCTCAATCTGGCCGGTGTGGTCGAAGTCGTGGAGTGTGACTTGGCCGACGGCGTACCCGACGTGCTCATGGGGCGCTTTGACCTGCTGGTGAGTAACCCGCCCTACATTCCGAGCGACATCCTCGCACACGACGTGCCCTCCGAGGTCAAGGATCATGAGCCCGAGCTTGCGCTCGACGGCGGCGACGACGGCCTGGACGTGTTCCGGCGCATTTTGGAGCTGGCTCCGCGTGCGTTGGCTCCTGGCGGGGCGCTTTGCGTAGAGCTGTTTGAGGACAATGTGGACATGGCGGCGGACCTCGTGCGAGCCGAGCCGGGCTGGGAAAGTGCCGAGGTGCGCGAGGACCTTACGCATCGGCCGCGCGTCCTCGTTGCCGTCCGAGAGTAGATGATAGACAATGGGTGCGATTCTCTCAGTTGACCAAAAGGAGCCTCGGCAGGATGTGTTGCGCGCGGCGGCAAGCGTGTTGCTCGCCAGCGGCGTGCTCGTGATGCCCACCGATTCGGTGTATGGCATTGGCTGCGTTGCGGCGCCGGGAAACCCTGCCCATGAGCGAATCTTTACCATCAAGCAACGCGACCGGGCACAGACGCTGCCGTGGCTCGTGGGCGATGCCTCTGATCTCTTGGCCTATGGCAAAGAGGTTCCGGGGTGGATGGTCGACCTTGCTCAACGCCACTGGCCCGGCGCGCTTACGCTTGTGGTAAAGGCGAGCAATAAGGTTTCGCAAGAATACCGCGCAGCGGATGGGACCATTGCACTGCGTGTACCGGACTCCGAATTCGTGCGTGCGCTTGTTCGCGAGGTCGGGCCCTTGGCGACTACCAGCGCAAACACGCACGGAAAGACGGCAGCCACCAGCGGGACTGCCGTGGAGGAACGTATTGTGAAGTTGGCGGACCTCACAATCGATGCTGGTCCCGCGCCGGTGGGAGAGGCGAGCACCATCGTGGGGTACAAAGAAGGCCGGCCCGTGGTCTATCGGCAAGGCGCCCTCGACCTCAAGGCTCTCTTCCTCGATGATCTCGCTCCCAACCTGAGCTGAGATTTCGTTTCGTGTGGCTCGAACTGCCTCACCAAAGGCAATCTCAGCTCAAAAACTCGAATTTGAGCTGAGATTGTCTTTCCTGTGGCGTTTTGAGCTGAGATGTCGTTTCCTGTGGCGGTTCGTTCCACACCAAACTCATTCTCAGCTCAAGGCCTCCGTTTCCTGCGAGATGCTTGCTAATTCGTAATGCTCGCAGCCTGTGGCCGTATGCGGCCGACGCGCAATGGGATACCATAGAGCGTGGCCCACGAGGGAGGTAGCCATGATTCAGGACATCGCACCGCATGTGTTTCATAACGAGTACCAGCCCGAAGCCAAGCCCGTGTCGGGCGATCCGGTTTTCTTTGTGCGTGGACAAATGCTTGCCGTGAGGCGCACGGACGAGAGAGGTTTCGAGGTCCCGCGCGTGGGAGATGCTGGGGTCGCCACGGAGGGGCTGACTTATTTGTTTGCGCTTGACAAAACGTCGTGTTGGCTGGCGCCCGACCGTGGTGGTGCGGAGCCTCCGGAGGGCTTCGAGCTCGTGCACAATCGTGAGCTGCGCATGGAGCGGCGCGGTACGCGCGAGCGGATGTTTTGCGCTTACACGGCCGTTCATCTAGCGGATTGGTATGCAAAGACGCGATACTGCGGCGTGTGCGGACAGCCCATGGTCCACCACGGCTCGATGCGCGCCATGCACTGCACCAGCTGCGGCAACACGGTGTTTCCGCGGCTCAACCCGGCCGTCATCGTGTGCGTGTGCGACCCCAAGCGCAACAAAATCGTGCTCACGCGTTACGCCGCCGGTCGTTACGCACCCATCGACGCGCTTGTGGCCGGATTTGTCGAGATAGGCGAGACCATGGAGGATTGCGTCCGTCGAGAAGTCTGCGAGGAGGTAGGTCTTGAGGTCACGAACATCCGCTACTACAAGTCGCAGCCGTGGGGCGTAGCGGGCGACATCCTGAGTGGCTACTGGTGTGATGTGGTGGGTGACCCCACAATCCACCGCGACGCAGAGGAGCTTGGACGTGCGGTGTGGGCGGGCCCAGACGAAATTCCCGGACAGCCCGACGACCTTTCCCTCACCAACGAAATGATGTGCCTCTGGCGCGACACGCATCGCTAAGAAAAGGCGCGACGAAGCAAATTCGTCACGCCTTCAATGCCTGCTTGGGCTCGGCGGAATCCACTGTCCCTCCGTCGCTATCGCACGCTCTTGCCGCCCTTCATTTGGCGCTTGTGTTCGTACATCTCTGAGTCGGCACGACGGAACACGTCGTTGACGTTGGTGTCGATCGTCGTGTCGTACACGGCAAGGCCAATCGCCGCCGATGTGCGCTCCCACGGTTTGAGGCCGCTCGTGTGCTGAATGCGGTCGATGGTCGCCTTAAACTCGTCGACCAGCTCCGGTGCCTTGAGGCATTCGTCTCCCATGAACAGGACCACGAACTCGTCGCCGCCAATTCGGTATGCGGGCATCCCAACGAACGTCGATCGTATGGTATTGCTCAGCCGGACGAGGCTCACGTTGCCGCATTCGTGTCCGTAGTTGTCGTTTGTCTCCTTAAGGCAGTTGAGGTCAACGACCACCAGACCAAAGGCGGCGCTGCCGTTCGCCACCTGGACGTCGAGCTTCTCGATTTGCTGATCGTAGGAGAGCTTGCTAAGCATGCCCGTGAGCGCGTCCGTATGGGCCAGGTTGCTCATTTTGTCGGCTTCGATCTGGGTGTCCCTAAGCTCCATGCGCGTTTTTACGAGGTTGTCGATATAGCCGTCGATGTCATGCTCCATTTGAATCATGGACTTGTGGAGGCTTTCGATCTCGTCCCCCGTGTGAATGCCGAGGTCCTCAAAGCTCGAGCGCTGGCCTTCTTCGGGCGTGCAGTAACGCGCGGCGGCTTCCGAGAGGCTGTTGAGCGGTTGAACAATGGTGCGCCGCACATAGAAGATTGAAAGAACGCCAATCACCACGGCAAGCCCTATGATGCCACCCACCAAAGTTGCAAAATAGTTGGTCTGCTGCTGCTTTATGGCGTCCATCGAGATGTCCACAAACGCATAACACACGACGTCGCCCGCCTCGTCGTACACGGGCGCGCCTGCAGATACAAGCCAGCCGTACTCGGGGGTGTCAGTGATATAGGCAGGAAAGCCCACCGCTGGATTGTGGAGAACCGCTTCATTGACCTCGTATACTGGGTCAATGCATCCCGTAGGGCAAGCATCTTCTTCTGCCGCGTCTACAAGATACACGAACGCCCGGTCTTCTGGCATCAAAAACACGAGGTAGAGGCAGTTCACGTCGTTGGCGCTCTGGATGGTGCGCAGCTGTCCCAGAAGCGACTGGAACTCGGGTGCGTCGGCGAGGTGATCGTAGTTTGCGACGTACGTGTCGAACTCAGGCTCGCCCATATGATCGCTAAAGACGGGCTCGCCGGCAGAACGATACGCATCCTTGGCTTTGTCCACGAGTTCTTTCGCGTCGCTTTTGTCTACGACGCCCGCGACGGTGTTGGCGATTTCGTTTGCCCTGTTCATGTAGTGCTGGCCATTCATGTCGTCAACGACCCGATAGCCAATCACGAGGGCGAAGCTGCTGAGCGCGACAGCAATGGCTACGAGGAGCAGAACTAGTTTCTTGCCGAGTGAGATCTTCACGTTCGATGCCTTTCCAATCATCTTATCGAGAAGTATAGCGAATAAGCGGCTGATATGAAGCAATGCAACACGGGCAAGAAGCCGAACGAGTCCCATCGTCGGCCCCATCGACTAGCTTGACGATGTGAGGAAGTTTCCATGTGGGGTGGTTTCTGCCGCTCGGGGCGTATATACTACCGTTTGCTGGATAACCTTCCGAAAGGCGAACCATGGAATTCAAGTACATCTCCGCATCCGACCCCGAACTTGCTGCGGCAATGTCCGATGAGCTAACCCGACAGCGCAACTCCATTGAGCTCATTGCTTCCGAGAACTTCGTGAGCCTTGCTGTTATGGAGGCGGCTGGAAGCCCTCTTACCAATAAATACGCCGAAGGCCTGCCGGGCAAACGCTATTACGGTGGATGCTGGGCCGTTGACGTGGTCGAGAACCTTGCGCGTGAGCGTGCCAAGAAGCTCTTTGGCGCCGCCTTTGCAAACGTGCAACCGCACTCGGGTGCTCAAGCGAACTACGCTGCCATTAGCGTCTTTGCACAGCCTGGCGATACGGTTATGGGAATGGACCTCTCGAATGGTGGCCACCTGACCCATGGCAGCTCTGCCAACTTTTCGGGCAAGCTCTTTAACGTGATCAGCTACGGGCTCAATCCCCAAACGGAGCGCATCGACTTTGATGATGTTGCGGCGAAGGCGGAGGAATACAAGCCCAAGCTCATCATCGCAGGCGCGTCGGCATACCCCCGCATCATTGACTTCGAGCGCTTTGCGCAAATCGCGCACGACAACGGCGCTGCCCTCATGGTGGACATGGCCCATATCGCAGGCCTCGTCGCTACCGGCGCGCATCCCAGCCCAGTACCCTGCGCAGATGTGGTGACCACCACCACGCACAAGACGCTCCGTGGCTCGCGCGGTGGTCTCATCCTCTGGAACGACGAGGAGCTTACGCGTCGCATGAACTCGGCCGTCTTCCCCGGTAGCCAGGGTGGTCCGCTCGAGCACGTCATCGCCGCCAAGGCCGTTGCGTTTGGCGAGGCGCTGCAACCAAGCTTTACCACCTACATCGATTCCGTGTGCGCCAACGCCAAGGCACTCGGACGAGGCATGGAGGCCAAGGGCCTTCGTCTGGTAACGGGTGGTACCGACAATCACCTGCTGCTGGTTGATCTCACCGCCGCTGGGGACGAGGTCACGGGCAAGATTGCCGAGCACGTCCTAGACGAGGTGGGCATCACCGTCAACAAGAATACGATTCCTGGCGAAAAGCGTAGCCCGTTCGTGACTTCTGGCATTCGCGTGGGTTCCGCAGCAATGACTACACGCGGCTTCAGCGAGGACGAGGCCGAGCGCATCGGCGAGCTCATCGGACAGACAGTCACTCACCTGGACGACGAAGCCGTGCTTGCTGCCGTGAAGGCCGAAGTGGCAGAGCTCCTTTCCAATCACCCGCTCTATCCCGAGTTGGGCTAAAAACTCAGAAACTGCCGGCCAAAAGGTCGGCGTGACTGGGGCGAAGTGGCACAAAGAGTGCCATTTCGCCCCAGTTTTTGTCCACAAGCAACAAAAATCAAATCAAGTCGTACCCTTATGGTAAGTTGTGACGCAAATGTACGATTTTTTGGGAACACCTCGAGTATAGCGAGCAAAAACAGCAGGAAAACTTGGCCTGATGCTCGAGCAAGCCCAGAAAAACGTACAATAGAGCGATAAGTCGCCACTCACGTACTATATGGTTGCGCAATCTATTATGTAATACAAAATACGTAGTGATACTGCGTACTGGCGTGTGCGATGTCGGAGTGATGGCTGAGCACTCGTTGACGAAAGGCTCCGTCGCGACTAATCTGGTCCGTAACCCATATTCTGTACCTATATGTGCTAAGGAACCATCATGTCCATCTATGATTCTCCGCGCTTCCATGTCATCGACCATCCGCTTGTGCAACACAAGCTGTCCATTTTGCGCGACAAGCACACGAGCTCAAAGACCTTCCGGGCGCTTGTGACCGAGCTGGCCGTGCTCGAGGGCTACGAAGCCCTTCGTGACCTGCCGCTGGAAGACGTGCAGGTGGAGACGCCCCTCGAAATGACGACTGCCAAACGAATCGTTGGAAAGAAGTTGGCCGTTGTCCCCATCATGCGTGCGGGTGAGGGCATGGTGAACGGCATCCTCACCCTCGTGCCTTCGGCGCGTGTGGGCCATGTGGGAATGTATCGTGACGAGGAGACGCATCTGCCCGTGCCGTATTACCTAAAGTTCCCGCGCCACATCGAGGAACGCACGTGCCTGATCGTCGATCCCATGCTCGCGACGGGTGGGTCGCTCACAGCAGCCATCCACTTTTTGCGCGAGACCGGTGTTAAGGACATCCGCTGCCTTACGATAGTGAGCTGTCCCGAAGGCGTCGAGGCGGTACTCAATTACGACAGCGAAATCGAGCTCTACACGTGTACGGTTGATCGCCAGCTCGACGAGAACGCTTACATACATCCCGGCCTGGGAGATGCGGGCGACCGCATCTACGGAACGAAGTAGACATCCCTGTTCAGACCCTGTTGCATAACGGATGGTGGCCACGGCAGGCTGCCCGGAAGCGCCGTCCGCGATGTGCCCGGGAATAGCCTCTTTGGCGTAAAAGCCGCCAAGATGACTAATGCGGGCGCACTGGCTCACAAGCTAGTGCGCCCTGGTTTTTGCTGCAAAGTTGCTGCAATTCTGCCGCTTGCTGCTGGCGAATGCAGCAGGTTCCCTCTCGCATAATCGAGTCAGAGATTGAGCGAATCACCGAGAGGAGAACATCATGAAGGCCACCCAGAACCCCACCGCCCGCAAAGTCGCTACTGTACTGCTCATCGCCGCACTCGCCGGCACTCCGGCTCTCGCCGTTACCCTGGCAACCAACAACGGCAAGAGTGCCGCGCGCCAGCTCGCGTCCGGACAGGACGGGGGAGGGGGAATCGCGCTCGTCGATGACTCCCTGACCGAGAGCTACGAGGGCGAGACTGTCTCTGGCGCAGAGGGCGATTCCGGCGACGACAAGGCCGGCTCGAAGAATAGCGATGAGGACTATGACGAGGGCTATGGCGACTACGGTTACGGCTATGGCGACTACGATCTCGATGATTATGATTTCGGACTTGACGACCTCGACTGGGGTGATGACGAGTCCGACGACTACGATTGGTCTGATTACGGCCTTGACCTTGATGACTCTGCATGGCTCGGCGATGACTCCGATGGCCTCGATTGGTCTGACAGTGGATCAGACGGACTCGACATCAGTGACCTGCTTTCCGCGCTCGGGCTCTACGGCGGGAACGAAAACTGGAGTGCCGACGACATGATTGACGACTACGACTGGTCCAACGACTCCGATGCGGGGGACGAAAACGTGAAGGCCGGTACCACGAAGCGGACCACTTCTCAGGGTACCAAGAAGACGGCGTCAGAGGACAAGGCCGAAGACTACAACAAGGCTGACGATCAGGCATACTACGGAGATTACGGTTACTACGGCGTCGAGGAATCCGACGATGACGCCGCGACCGATGCGGTCGCCGGCGCAAAGAAGGACCAGACGGAACAGCGGGATGAGGTCCAGAAGCAGAACTCCGACGACACGCAAGCCGACACAAAGAAGAACGGAGACAAGGACACGAAGCGCAATCGTCGCCAATCCGAAGAGCAAAAGAAGGCCGAGGCCAAGGAGAACGCCGAGGCCGAGACAAAGGAGAAGGCTGAGGCTGAGGCCCGAACAACGGCCGAGCAAGAGGCCAAGGAGAACGCCGAGCAGGAGGTCCGCGAGAAGTCCGAACAGGAAGCCCACGAAAAGACCGAGATCGAGGCAAAGGCCGAAGCTGAGGCAAAAGCAAAAGCCGAAGCCGAAGCAAAAGCAAAGGCTGAGCAGGAAGCCCGCAAGAAGGCTGAAGCCGAGGCTCGCGAAAAGGCCGAACAGGAAGCTAAAGAGAAGGCTGAACGGGAGGCCAAGGAGAAGGCCGAGGCTGAGGCGCGGGCAAAGGCGGAGCAGGAGGCCAAGGAAAAGGCCGAGGCCGAGTCTCGCGAGAGGGCAGAAGCCGAAGCAAAAGCAAAGGCCGAGCAGGAAGCCCGCGATAAGGCCGAAGCCGAAGCCCAGGCAAAAGCGCAGGCCGAGCAGGAGGCAAAGGAGAAGGCCGAGGCCGAAGCCCGTGCCAAGGCTGAGGAGCGCGATCGCCGCAAGGCAGAGATGAAGGCCCGCGTCGAGCAGATCAAGGCCGAAAACAAGGAACGCGTCGCCCAACTCCCCAACCTCAACAACGACCAGCGTACCGAACTTTACAGGCTGTACGTCGAGCGGGACGTATGCGCGGCCCAGGGCAAGACCTTCTCCGAAGAGTCCACCAAGCGCATTGGCGAGCTTGAGGCCCTTACGAAGGCAGCGCCAGAGGCAAACAACAACGTCACTACCGGCAACGAAGCGGCATAACGCACTTTCCATCCATGCAAGGGGTGACGGGTATGAAAGCCCGTCACCAGCAAGATTGTGAAAAGAAAGGAATCATCATGAAGAACGTCACGAACACAATCACCGCCTGCGCGCTCACGACCATCCTCGCGTTTGGATCTCTGGCAACACTTTCCGGTTGCGGCAGCAAGCAGGGTGCGGGACAAACGCCAGCGGCACAGGCTCCCGCCAGCCAGCCGACCACAAATGATGTCGAGCTGGGTCCAGGCCAGCATATTTCCGAAGGAGAGGGCGCGTACGAGACCGAGGACCGAACGACCTTCTCGAACCTCGCGACGTTTACTGCAAAGACCGCCGATGGAAAGACCTTTACCCAGGATGATTTGGCCAAGGCAGACGTCACCATCGTAACCTTTTGGTCGCTCGGTTGTGGGGCGTGCATGGAGGAGCTATCCCAGGTCGCGAGCCTGCAAAAGACCCTTCCCTCCAACGTCCAGGTCATTTCGGTGTGCGCTGATGACTACACCATGGATGGCGAGGTCGCGCAGGCTATGAAGGATGTCGGCTTTGAGGGAACGACACTCGAATCGGGCGACGGGGACCTACGTAACGTCGTGAGCGAGATTCAGTACGTGCCCACGACCATCGCGGTGGACAGCACCGGCAAGACCGTGGGGACTGCGATCGTAGGAGCGTCCGGCGACGTAAACAAGGAGTTTACACAGCTCATCAACGAAGCGCTCAAGCAAGCTGGCAAGGACCCTATCAATGCCGCGTCCTAACCAGAAGACTATGCGACAACTGCCCGTGGCATGGCTGCGCGCTGCAATCATCGGAGCGGCGGCTGCAGCCATCGCCCTGGGTGTAACAAGCAACGAGTTCATGACCGTTTTGGCAAAGGGGGTGCGGGTGTGTTTGGAGTGCGTGGGAATCGGGTGAAGCGGCACGGTAGGATGCGGACTCTTGTGCAATGTGCCTGCGCTGCCCTTACCAATGGTTACGCCGCGGGTTTTGCGCGTGGCAAGGTGTTCTCGGGCGCAAGCAAGGGATTGTGCGTGCCGGTGCTCAACTGTTCGTCGTGTCCCGGCGCGCTGGGATCGTGCCCCATCGGTGCACTGCGGGCGGCGGGCGGCAGCCCACGCCATACCATCGCGTTTTACGTGTTGGGCACGCTGGCGCTCTTTGGCGTCGTGTTCGGTCGCCTCATCTGTGGCTTCGCCTGCCCGTTCGGACTCATCCAAGACCTGCTGGCGCGAATCCCGGCGCCTAAGCTCAACGTACCCGCCGCGCTCGACCGAGTCCTGCGCAAGGTCAAGTACCTCATCCTGGCCTTTTTGGTTTTGGGCATTCCGGCCATCTCGATTGTGACGGGCGACAGCGTGGCGCCGTTCTTTTGCAAGCTCTTTTGCCCGGCCGGCACGCTCGAGGCAGGCATCCCGCTGGTGGCGCTCAATCCCGGCCTTCGCGACGACGCGGGGCTTCTGTTTGGCTGGAAGGTTCTTGTGCTCGTTGCCATCCTACTGCTGTGCGTGTTCGTGCGTCGACCCTTCTGCAAGTGGTTTTGTCCGCTGGGGGCGTTCTACTCGCTGTTCAACAAGTTCAGCTTCTACCACATGGATTTTGATGCCCATGCTTGCGTGGGATGCAAGAAATGCGTGCATGTATGCCCCATGGGTGTCGACGTGCGCGATGACCCAAACAATCCCGAGTGCATTCGTTGTGGTTCGTGCAAAGCGACCTGTCTCAGCCATGCGATAATGAGCGGGTGGAAGGCTCGCGGGAGCCAGATCGAGAAGGATGTCGCACGGCTGAGCGAGCCAGCCTATACGGCAAAGGACCGTGTCGTAGAATCTTGAGTGTCGTGCCCTTTGCCATATGCCCAAGTGGAGGGAATGCGGAATGACTCAGGTGTACTTTGCAGATGACGAACCACAGATTCGCGATACCGTGACGAGGTTTCTGCTTAACGAGGGCTTCTTGGTAACGGCGTTCGAGACGGGCGATGACCTGCTTCGGGCGTTCGCCCAAAAACCGTGCGACCTCGTTCTGCTCGACATCATGATGCCAGGAACCGACGGCCTGGGCGTGCTGGCCCAGCTGCGTGCAAACAGCACCGTCCCGGTCATTCTCCTTACAGCCAAGGACTCCGACGCTGACCTGTACACGGGCATGTCGCTTGGGGCGGATGACTATTTGGCCAAGCCGTTTAGGCCGCTCGTCCTGTTGGCAAAGATTCGGGCCATCTTGCGCCGTGCCGCACCGACTCCCTCCGCAGCGGCACAAAAACGCGACGACATGGCGTATGGCAACCTTACGTATTCGGAACGGAGTAGGACGTTTGCCGTGGCGGGTGCGCCTGTGGAGGTGACGCCTACCGAGGGTCGTTTTTTGGCATACCTCATGCGCCGGCCGGGCGAGGCGGTCGAGCGTGGCGAGCTGTTGCGCGAGGTATGGGACATCGAGTACGAGACGGGCACGCGTGTGGCGGACGAGGCGGCCCGCCGCGTTCGAAAGAAGCTCCTGGTGGCTGGTGCCGACGTCTATCCACAAACCGTCTGGGGCTATGGCTTCAAACTGGAGCGGGGGAGTGCGCGATGAGGGCGCCGCGTCCGGGCAAATCAGTTGCCAGCGTGCGCACGGTCTGGATCGTCGTCATCCTGGCCATTGCCTTTGAAGTGGCCCTTGTCCTTGTCTTTGGAATCACACAGCACTTTGGCATGGAGGATCGAGCTGACGAGGCGCTCGACTGCCTGCTGCGCACTGGCGAATATCCCAATACGTCCGATGTGCCCGAGGTGTATGTTGTCTATGATGACGAGGTGCTCGACAACATGCTCTTTGGGGCAAGTGTTGAGCTGGGGGCGTACGTGTATGATCACCTGGCCGAGCTTCCTGCAAACAAGACCCTCTCGTTTGGCGAAGGTCACAATGTGCTGTTCTATCGCCTTGCCAGGGGGACGGCCATCGACCAGGACGAGGAGTATCACCCGCTGCTCGCCTATTGCGACGTGAGCTACGCATACAACGTCATGCAGCGGACCATCGTTGTGATGGCGACGCTCGCGGCGGTGATGGCTGGCGCGCTGATCTTTGCGGGTAGGGCGGCGGCGCGCGCCATCAAGCGACGTGACGAGACACAACGCGCCTTCTTTGCCAATGCGTCCCACGAGCTCAAGACTCTGCTCATGACCATACAGGGCAACGCATGCGGCATGCGGGATGGCTACGTGGCGATGGACGAGGGGTGCGAGGCCATCGATTCGGCAGCTGAGCGTATGTCGAGCTTGGTGGGAGACATTCTCGATCTGAGCCGGGTGGACGCCGGCGTGGCCGTGCCACAATCCGAAGCATGTGACGTGCGCGAGATCGTCTACGACGCGCTTTCGGCGATCGAGCTGGAGGCCTCCAAACGTGGCATTGAACTGCAGGTTGATCTGCCGGCCCCGCTCCCGCGCCAGTGTGATGAGCAAATGACCTATACCATCATATCGAACGTGGTCTCTAATGGCGTTCGCCATGCTGCTTCGCGCCTGAGTGTCTCGGCTGGTGAGGATGCAAATGGCAGGGTGAGCGTTTTGGTCGTCAACGACGGAACTCCTATCAGCGACGAGGATGCTGCCCACGCCTTCGACCGCTTCTACTGCGGAGAACAGGGGCAAACTGGCATTGGTCTTTCCCTCGCTCAGGAGTATGCCAATCTGCAGGGAGGTGTCCTCTCGGCCCGTCCGCTTCCAGATGGCACCGAGTTTGCTATCGTACTCCCATGACCCCGCCGAACTTGTGGCAAAGCGCCGCTTGCCGACCAAGAAGCCCCGTTCGGCCTCACTAATCCCAAATTGAACGATTCCCATTTTTATAGATGGCCGCTTCTGGGTAGGATTCCTCTACCTGAGAGAAAGGCCGCTAGCATGGTGACGTTCCCCCAGTTCCTTAACGCTCTTGCGTCCAACCCATTCCTTGCGCTTGTCATGATTCTCGTCATCGGGTCGATTTTTGTAAACGGATCGACCGATGCCGCAAACGCTATCGCGGAACCCGTGGGAACGCGTTCCATCAGCGTGCGCAATGCAATCATCATGAGCGTAATCTGCAACTTCATAGGCCTGGTGGGCATGAGCCTCATCTCCACAGCCGTTGCCGATACCATGAGTGGCATGGTTGACTTCGGTGGAGACAACCGCGCGGCACTCATCGCGCTTGCCGCGGCGACGGTGGGCATTGTGGCGTGGGGCGTGGGTGCCTGGGCGTTTGGCATCCCTACGAGCGAGAGCCACGCACTCATTGCGGGCCTCACGGGAGCCGCAATCGCCGTTCACGGCGATTTGGGCGGCGTGAACATGGGGGAGTGGATCAAGGTCGTCTACGGTCTCGTGCTCTCCACCCTGCTTGGGTTCGCGGCTGGATGGGCCATATCGCGCATCATCACCATCGTCTGCAAAAACGCCGAGCGGCGCAAGGCAGACGATTTCTTTGGGCGCATGCAGGTTGTCGGCGCGGCAGGCGTCGCGCTCATGCACGGAGCTCAAGACGGCCAGAAGTTCATGTCCACGGCATGCATGGCAATCGCGCTCGCCCAGGGTTTTGGTATCGCGGACATGGGCGGCTTTCCCCTGTGGATCCAGATCATGTGCGCGGCGGCCATGGCAATCGGTACGGCAGTGGGTGGCAAAAAGATCATTAAAACCGTAGGCACCGGTATGGTGAGACTCGAGAAGTACCAGGGATTTGCGGCATCCATGAGTGCCACAGGCTCGCTTTTGGTGGCCACGCTCACGGGTCTACCCGTTTCGACGACGCATGCAAAGACCGCGGCCATCATGGGTGCCGGGGCAGCCAAAGACGTTCGCTCTGTGAACTGGGGAGTTGCCAAAGACATGGTGCTCACGTGGGTGTGCACGTTTCCTGGCTGCGGTCTCATAGGCTTTGTGCTTGCCAAATTGTTCCTGCTCGTCTTTTAGCGGCGTGGAATCACGGCTCGCCCCGAATCCGCCGATCGCCAAAGATTCGTTCCGTACGTACGTCCTCGCAAAGGAGAAACCATGGCAAAGAAGGAAGACGTCTTTTTTACCCTGCTCAAGCAGGTGGCTGCCCAGCTCGTGGACGCGTCGGAAGAGTACGCGTCCATCATGCGCGATTTTCCCGAGTCTCTGGCTCGCATTCCGCGCATGAAGGTCCATGAGATGTCAACCGACGAGCTCGTTGCAGACATACACCACCATCTCTACACGTCATTCATCACACCCATCGATCGAGAGGACATATCGGACCTCGCCCTACGCATGGATGACGTTATGGACCTCATGGAAATGGTGTGCATGCGCCTCGACCTCTTTAACCTCGACCACATGCGTCCTGAGGCAATCGAGATGGCCGAGCTTACGAAGCGGGCCATCTATGAGCTGCAAGAGGTGGTCAACCGTCTGCCGCGCTACAAGAAGGACGAAGAGCTCATGCACCATGCCATTGCGATCAGCCGTGTTGAGGACGGCGCGGACCGCGTTTACCAAAACGCCCTCCGCAGGCTCTTTGCGGAGGAGGATCGCGGCAAGGAGGTGGTCGTGTGGCTGCGCATCTTCGACCAGATGGAGAACTGCCTCAACGCATGTGACCGCGCGGCAGGCGTCGTTCGCTCGGTAGTCATGAAGAGCGCCTAGTACCCCACTGCATGCCTTTGCTAGCCACCGGACCTGAATTATTGGCCAAGATTGGTGGAACGGAGTTCCCGGGGAGCTTGTTCCGCAAGCCCGGCACGCGGAACAAGCTCCCCGGGAACTCCGTTCCAAAAGGTTTCCCATTGCCTGCCTGCCGGCTGGCCTGAACCAATCAAAATGATGCTTATGTGAAACCATGGTCAAAACAGGCTGCAAGAATACTGACAAGTTCTTGCTATTCTTGGCGCGCAGTTCTAGAATCACCTAGATTATGAGCAACGTCTGTCGTGGGAGGTGCTCCGTGGAAGGGGCCGCGACTGTTCTCCTTGGGGCCGTCACAGGTCTTTTGGGTGCGCTTCCCTCGATGTACCTGCTCGAACGAGCATTGAAGCGGGATCGCAGGGTGAGTGTGGCCTCCGGCTTGGTAAGCATCATGGTGTCCTTTGCCATGCTTTCGGCTGCCATCTTTGTCGTGTGGCTGGTCTCACGCGAGCGTGTCCTCGTCTTTGGTGTAGCAGTAGTCGCCTCGTTTTTGTTTGTATGGACAATCGAGGCCTGGAGGGCGTGGCACGACGCACAAAAAAACGTCGTATCGGGAGAAAGGAAACCGTAGTGAATCCGCTGGATGTACTCGGTGAGGAGATGGACGAGCTCGTAAATAGCTTCTCTTCGGAGCCTATCGTCGGCGATCTTAATGTGGGCCTGACGCAATATACGTTCTGGATGTTCGTAGCAATCGCCCTGCTCATGATCGTCGTGTTTGTCTTCAAAAAGAAGCAGGCGGCCGCTGGGATGTTGCCCAAGGGGCGCTTCATGAACGGGATTGAATTCTTGGTTGAGTATTGCCGTGATGACCTGTGCAAAGGCCTGTTGGGCGATTCCTGGCGCAGGCACTTTCCGTTCATTGCGTCGGTCTTCTTCTTTATCTTGGCCAACAACATCGTTGGCATTATCCCGGGCTGCAAGCCTGGCACGGGATGCATCGGTACGGCGGCGGCGCTTGCACTTGTTTCGTTCGTCTACTTCATCGTGATGGGTGTGCGCAGCAAGGGTCCCATCGGTTACCTCAAGAGCCTTGCTCCCGCAGGCGTCGGCTTCCCCATGAATGCGTTGGTGTGGCTCATCGAGCTGTTCTCGACTTTCCTGCGCCTGGTTACTCTGGCCGTCCGTTTGTTCTGTAACCTGTTTGCAGGCCATGTGGTCATGGGTGCGTTTGCCCTGCTCTCTACGCTGTTCCTTGAGCCGCTGTTGCAGGGCTTTTCGCTGACGGCACTCGGTCAGGCGGGCGCGTCGGCCTTCTGGTTGGCCATTCTTTTGATTATTTACGCGGTTGAGATGCTGGTTGCCGTTATTCAGGCGTATGTCTTCACGCTGCTCTCCGCCGTTTACATACAGATTGCGGAGTCTACGGAGCACTAAGCAATACGAATTATTGGTATTCGGCGGACAAATGTCCGCTGTATATAAGAAACGTCATTAAGGCTCGTCGGGTGGTCCGGCGACTGACAAAGGAGGAATCGTGGGAGTTATCGGATACGGCCTTGGTGTAGTGGGCGCAGGTATTGGCATCGGGCTTGCGGCCCTTGGCGCAACATCTTCTATTGCGCGTCAACCCGAGGTCGAAGGTCGTCTGTTTACCGTGTTCATTCTTGCTTCGGCATTCGTTGAGGCACTCGCACTCATCGGCTTCGTTGTTACGCTCATTGCTTAGTGCATGTAGTACGGCAACGTTTCCGAATTTGGAGGTTCGAATGAACACACAGAAGCTGGGTATGTTGCGCAGTGCGAGCGGTGCGGGCATTGCAGCGCTTGCGATCATGGGAGCAACGCCCACGACGGCCTTTGCGGCAGGCCCCGACATTCTCGTGCCCAAGCCGGCCGAGTTTATACCTGCCCTCGTAGCCTTCTTGGCCATCTGGGCCATCCTTGCCAAGGTGGCTTGGCCCATGATTATTCAGACGCTCGACGCTCGCCAAGAAAAGATCGAGGGCGACCTCGCTGCGGCCAGTGAGGCAAAAGAGGCGGCGGAAGCCGGCGTCCGCGAAAGCCAGGAGCGCATCGCAGCTGCCCAGAACGAGGCAGCTGGCATCGTTGCGGCAGCCAAGCGCGAGGGCGAGGAAGAGCGCAGCCGCATCATCGCCGAGGCTCAGGCGAGTGCCGTAGAGATCATCGCAAAGGCACACAGCGCCGTCGATGCCGAACGCGAAAAGGCCATGGTGGAACTGTCGGGTCAGGTTGTGGACCTCTCGGTCGAAATCGCGTCAAAGATCATAGGCGAGGCGCTCGACAAGCAGGAGCAGTACGCCTTGGCCGAGAAGTACCTGCTGGAAGTGGGGAGCCTCAATGACGAGTAGGTCAGACGCCAAGCAAAAGATCGAGTCGTATGCTCGTTCTCTGCTCGACGCTGCCCGCGGCGAAGGCAGCGGGGTACAGGAACCAAATGACTTGCGTCAGGCGCTCAAGTTCACTCCCGAGGTGCGCGAAATCCTGACGCGCATGGAGGAAGAGCATGACCTGCCGCTGCTCGAGCAGGTTTTCGAAGATTTGCAATCGCTTTTGAAGCATGGCGACGATACGGCAACAGTGGAAGTCACCACTGCCGTGCGCATGAATGCCGACCTTCGTGGCAAGGTTCGTCGCAAGTGCGAAGAGGACTTGGGGAAACCCGTGTACCTGGTGGAGCATGTCGACCCAAAGATCGTGGGCGGTATCATCCTTGAGGCGAACGGCCATCGTCGTGATGCTTCCATCCGGGCGCAGCTCGTCAACATCCGCAAGACCCTCGCGGCGAGCTATCGAGGAGGTGTGGACGCGTGATAGAACACATTGATGCTTCGTCGATCATCAGCACGCTACGCAGCCAGCTTGATGCCATCGAGTTTACCGTTGACCACCACGAGGCGTCGACGGTAACGCAGGTGGGAGACGGAATTGCGCACGTCAAGGGACTGCAGAGCGCGATGTCGGGCGAGTTGCTGTGCCTTACGAGTTCTGCCACTGGTCACAACGTATATGGACTGGCGCAAAACCTCGAGGAAGACGAGATCGGTGCCGTGCTCTTTGGCGAGGTCGACACCATCAAAGAGGGCGACGAGTGCATTACGACCGGGCGTGTCATGGACATTCCCGTTGGTCGCGAAATGCTCGGTCGCGTGGTAAATCCTCTGGGACAGCCCATCGATGGTCTTGGTCCTATCCATACGACGCATCGCCGTCCTATCGAGTTCAAAGCCCCTGGCATTATGGAACGACAGCCGGTCTGTGAGCCCGTGCAAACCGGACTCATGGCCATCGACGCCATGGTGCCCATCGGCCGCGGCCAGCGTGAGCTTATCATCGGCGACCGCAAGACGGGTAAGACGGCTATCGCCATCGACACGATTATCAACCAGCGCGATACCGACATCGTCTGTATTTACGTGGCCATCGGCCAGAAGGCCTCCACGGTGGCAGCCATTTCGCAGACACTTAAGCATCACGGCGTCATGGACAAGACCGTGATCGTTTCGGCCACGGCAGCCGATTCCGCGCCACTGCAGTACATCGCGCCCATGGCGGGTGCTGCCATTGGCGAGTTCTTTATGTACAACGACGAGGACGGAAACCCTGCGGATGCGGAGCATCCTGGCGGCCACGTGCTCGTGGTGTACGACGACCTCTCCAAGCAGGCGGTCGCCTATCGACAGATGTCGCTTACGCTGCATCGTCCGCCCGGACGCGAGGCATACCCTGGAGACATCTTCTACCTGCACAGCCGTTTGCTGGAGCGTGCCTGCAAGCTTTCGGACGAGAACGGCGCAGGGTCTATGACGGCATTGCCGCTTATCGAGACCCAGGAAGGCGACGTCTCTGCCTACATTCCTACGAACGTGATCTCGATTACCGACGGTCAGATCTACCTGCAGTCGAATCTGTTCTTCCAGGGACAGCGTCCGGCCGTGGATACCGGACTTTCGGTAAGCCGCGTCGGTGGTGCAGCTCAGCGTGCGAGCATGAAGCAGGTAGCGGGTACGCTTCGCCTCGACCTCGCAAGCTATCGAGAGATGCAGGCGTTTGCCCAGTTCGGCTCCGACCTCGATGCCGCGACGCAGCATCAGCTCACGCACGGCAGCCGCATGACGGAAGTCCTCAAGCAGGGGCGCTTCTCGGCAATCGACGTCGCCGACCAGGCCATCGTGCTCTATGCGGGCAAAGAGGGATTCCTGGACGTTCTTCCCATCGAGCAGGTGCTGCCCTTTAGGACGGCGCTCATACAACGTCTTGCCGAAACTCGCTACAAAGACCTGCGTGCCAGCGTGCGCGCGGGAAAGATTGGCGGAGAGACGGAAGAGCAGATTCGTGCGCTCGTCAAAGAGGTTCAGGCGAAGTTCTTGCCTGCCGCCGATGTCGACGTGGATGCCGGCGCGCTTCAGGCAGCTGCTGCCACGGCAAACAGCTCGGATGCAAAGATTGCCGCCAGGGTGAGCGAGCAGAGCGCGACCACCGAAGCTGACGCCACGACACCGCGCTCATAGAAAGGACCTGCGCACCTCATGGCAAATCTGCGTGACATACAACGCCGCATAAACAGCGTTCGGTCCACGATGCAAATCACCCGAACGATGGAGATGGTGTCCAGCGCAAAGATTCGCTCGGCGCTTGAGCGCGCCGAGCAGGCCGGTCCCTACAAGGACGCCCTTACGCGCATGCTCGCCAACGTCACCGGTAGTGCCGGCGTGGTGGCGGGACAGCCTCTGCTAAAACAACATGCCGAGGAGTCTCGCGTGCTGTTTGTGCTTGTGGCGTCTGACCGCGGCCTCGCAGGTGGGTTCAACATCGTTCCGCAACGTGAGGTTGCCGCACGTATCGCCGAACTCGAGGCGAAGGGTGTGGAGTGCGAACTGATTACCTGTGGCCGAAAGCCAACCGAATACTTCAAGTATCGTGGCATCGTGCCCGTCCTGAGCTTCGAGGGTATCTCTGCCGAGCCCACGATGGACGAGGCCGACCGCATAGCGAGCTACGTGATGGATGCCTATGCGAGCGAGTCGATTGACCGCGTGATGATTTACTACCACCACGCAAAGAATCGTGTCGAACAAGTGCTCATGGTGGAACAGCTCTTGCCCATCAGCCAGGATGAGCTCAAGCTGCCCACTGCTCCGCGCGAGACAAAAGAGGGAATGCGGCCTATCGAACCAAAGGTTGTGACCGAGTTCGACTTTGAGCCGAGCGCAAACGAGGTGCTGGGCTACCTCATCCCCGCCTATGTCCGAACGATTATCTACCACGCGTTGCTTGACTCTGCGGCTGCGGAGCACGCTGCTCGGCGTGCCGCCATGCAGTCAGCAACCGACAATGCCAAGGAAGTCATTACCACTCTGAGCCGCACGTACAATCGTGAGCGCCAGGGTTCGATCACCACCGAGCTTAACGAGATTGTTGCGGGAGCGTCCGCATTGGAGGACAACTGATGGAAGCGAACAACGAGAAGGTCTTTGAGCGAGCCGCGCTGGGCCTTATGCGCAAAAGCGCGGGCGTCGGCACCATCGTGCGCATCGTCGGACCGGTTGTGGACGTGCGTTTTGACGAAGAGGTGCCCGCCATATATTCGGCCCTTACCGTAGATGCCGTGACGCCGGTTGGCAAGGTGAGCACGATTCTGGAGGTGGAGTCTCAGCTTCCGGGCAATATCGTGCGTACGGTGGCAATGAGCTCTACCGATGGTCTTACGCGCGGAATTAAGGCAAAGGACACCGGCATGCCCATGACGATGCCGGTGGGCCCCGAGACGATGGGCCGCGTGTGGAACGTCATGGGTGAGCCCGTGGATGGAAAGGGCATGCCTGAGCATATTCAGCGTTATCCCATCCATCATCCGGCGCCTTCGTTTGCGGACCTTACCACAAGCACCGAGATCTTTGAGACGGGCATCAAGGCTATCGACCTGCTGGAGCCCTACGTGCGCGGTGGAAAGACGGGCCTGTTTGGCGGCGCTGGAGTAGGAAAGACCGTACTGATTCAGGAACTTATCAATAACCTTGCCCAAGAGCATGGCGGTACCTCGGTGTTTACCGGCGTAGGCGAGCGCACACGCGAGGGCACCGACCTCTTCCTCGAGATGACCGAGTCTGGCGTCATCGAGAAGACCTGCCTCGTATACGGCCAGATGAACGAGCCGCCTGGAGCGCGTCTGCGTGTGGGCCTCGCTGGTCTGACGACGGCGGAGTACTTCCGCGATCAGGGCCAGGACGTGCTGCTCTTTATCGACAACATCTTCCGTTTCTCTCAGGCGGGATCCGAAGTGTCGGCTCTTCTGGGTCGTATGCCTTCGGCAGTGGGTTATCAGCCCACGCTGGCCACCGAGATGGGCGAGTTGCAGGAGCGCATTACGTCCACGCGCGAGGGGTCCATTACCTCCGTGCAGGCGGTCTACGTACCGGCCGACGACCTTACCGACCCCGCGCCGGCAACCACCTTTACGCACCTCGACGCCACTACGGTTTTGAGCCGTTCGGTGGCGGACCTCGGCCTTTATCCCGCCATTGATCCTCTTGCCTCGAGTTCTGACGCCTTGGATCCGGAAGTGGTGGGACCTGAGCACTATCGCGTAGCCATGAAGGTGCAGGAGACCCTGCAGCAGTATCAGGATCTTCAGGACATTATCGCGATTCTGGGCATGGACGAGCTTTCGGAGGAGCAGCGACTCACGGTCACGCGTGCGCGCAAGTGCCAGCAGTTCCTCTCGCAGAGCTTCCATGTGGCCGAGAAGTTCACGGGCAATCAGGGTACGTACGTGCGCGTTGAGGACACGGTGCGCTCATTTGCGGCCATCGTGGACGGACTGTGTGACGACATCCCCGAGCAGGCGTTCCGTTATGCCGGCAACATCGATGACGTTCGCGCACGTGCCAAGGCCATGGGGGTCTAGGCATGGCGACGATTACCTGCCAATTTGTTCGACCCGACCGGCAGTTATTTGAGGGCGAGGTAGATCACCTCGTGCTCGTGGCCGAGTCGGGCGAACTCGGAGTCTGGCCTTCTCATGCACCCATGATCGTGGCGCTGGGAGACGGCGTCGTGCGGCTGCACCTTCCCAAGGAGCAAGGCGGTGAGCTGGTAAAGATAATCGTATCGGGCGGGTATGCGGAAGTTGCCGACAATACCGTTATCGTGCTGGCAAACCACGCTCGTCGCAGTGACGACATCGAGCCTGAGGTGGTACAACTTACCAAGGACGAGGCCGCTGCCGCGCGTGACGCGCTGCCCGAGGGCGACCATCGTCGCGCCTACTACGAGGAGAAGATGTCCTGGTGCGACATGTTGCTCGAGGCCAGCTCAGAGCGCTAACGCACCTGTCACAAACGAACCGGACCCAAACTCTCAACAGTTCGTGGAACAGGGCTCCCGGGGAGTTAGTTCCGCGTGACGAGGTCGCGCGGAACTAACTCCCCGGGAGCCCTGTTCCACGAGCGGTCCGTCCGACGTGGTTGCCACCCACCTTGTGAGGGTGTGAACAGCCTCGCAATAGTTCACAGCTCCTTCTTTTTGCGCAGAGCACATTGAATGTATGCTCGCAAGTGGTGTACTCTTAATCTCGCAGTTTAGACGAAGCACACGTACAGCGGAGGATAGATGGAAGTCATACGCGTAGAGGGAGGACATCCCGTCACCGGAACGGTAACAGTTGAGGGAGCCAAGAACTCGGCCCTCAAGCTCATGGCAGCTACCATTCTTGCACCGGGAGTCACAACGCTCACTAACGTGCCAAATATTGCAGACGTTCACGTCATGGGCAAGGTGCTCAAGGAGCTCGGTGCCATCGTCGAGGTTGTGGACGAGCATACCCTGAGCATTGACACGTCGACGGTGGATAGCTGGGAGACTCCCTATAGCCTCGTTACCCGCATGCGTGCCTCGACTGCCGTGTTGGGTCCGCTGCTCGCCAGATTTGGCAAGGCGATTGTGGCCATGCCGGGTGGCTGCAACATTGGCGCACGCTCCATAGACATGCATATCTTGGGCCTTGAGGCCTTGGGCGTAGAGTTTGACGTCGACCATGGCGACATCTATGCAACGGCTCCTAACGGACTTCATGGCGCTACGGTCAACCTCGAATTTGCGAGCGTCGGCGCCACCGAAAACCTCGTTATGGCGTCTGTGCACGCCAAGGGAGTCACCATCATCGACAATGCCGCCCGTGAACCCGAGATTCAGGACCTGGCAAACATGCTCAACGAGATGGGTGCCGACATTCGTGGAGCCGGGACGCCCGTCATCGAGATTCACGGTGTGGGCGAGCTACATCCCGTGACGCACGCCGTTACGGGCGACCGCATAGAAGCCGGCACGTTTGCGGCTATTGGGGCGCTCGTGGGACAACCGGTCACCATCAAGGGATTTGAGCCCGACCACCTCGGTCTTGTCCTACGCAAATTCGAGCAAATGGGCATTACGGTACGCCGGGGACAACGTTGTGTAACGGTTAGCCGCGACCAGCCCCTGCGCGCCGTAGACATCCAGACGCTTCCGTTCCCGGGCTTTCCTACCGACATGCAGGCGCAAACCATGTGTTTGCTTGCGGTCGCCGAGGGAACGTCCATCGTCACCGAGAACGTCTTCGAGAACCGCTTCATGTTTGCGAGCGAGCTGCAACGTATGGGTTCCGACATTGCCATTCAGGGTCACCATGCCGTCGTACGGGGTGTGCGTAGTCTTTCGGGGGCAGAGGTGCGTTCGCCCGATTTGCGCGGTGGTGCCGCGTTAGTGATGGCCGGTCTTATTGCCGACGGCACAACGACGGTGCTCGACATCTATCACATCGACCGAGGATACGAGCGATTTGTCGAGAAGCTCCGTAGTCTGGGTGCGCATGTAACGCGCGTCGAAGTGCCCGACATCGAAGTGCTTGACGACGAACTCTAGCGATGAGGTAAGCCGTACCAAGGGGTACGGCTTGTTTTTGGGGGTTTGGGAAGAGAGAAAAGGAGGGTGCATATGGCGCGCAATGACCTGCCAAGCGGACACAAGCTGTCCATGGCCGGCGAAGACTACCTTGAGGCAATATACCGTATTGCGGTCGAGCGAGGGGACGATGTTGTAGATGGAGTTCGCTCGGTTGACGTTGCCGAGCAGCTGGGTGTCTCGAAGGCAAGTGTCAGCAAGGCACTCTCGCTGCTCAGGGAAGCGGGCATGATCGAGCAAGCTCGCTATGGACGGGTTACGCTAACCGGTCCTGGTCGCGAATATGCGCGGCGCGTTTGGCGCAGCCATCGGGCACTAAGGGCATTCCTCATACGCGACTTAGGCGTCGACACCAAGGTTGCCGACGAAGAGGCGTGTCTTATGGAACATTACCTTTCGGAGGAGACTATTGACCGCTGGTGCGACTACCTCGAACGTGAAGGGCACTCCATCGAGTCTTAGCAGTTCCGGTTAAGGGGAGACTGACAAATCGGATGCTCCCATGCCGCGTGTCACGTCTTCTGCGTATCAAAAACAAAATATAACGACATGATGCTCCGGATACCGTGGTGGTGTAACCGCTTACGGATGCGTGTGCAACAAAGTTGTGACATGTGGGTAGCATAACAAAGATTATGCACAAAAGCATGCATCACCAACATACGAAGGGGCACACCATGAAGTCCATTATTCCGGCAGCCGGACTCGGCACAAGATTTCTTCCCGCAACAAAATGCTCTCCCAAGGAATTGCTCCCCGTGCTCGACAAGCCTGTCATTCAGTACGTGGTAGAAGAGGCGCTCGAACCCGAGGGCGTCGATGCGGTCGTCATCGTGAACTCGCACGAGAAACCACAAATCGAGAGCTATTTTGCCGAGGACGCCGCGTTCGAGGACATGTTGCGCTCGCGTGGCAAGGAGGCGCTTGCCGATGCCGTCCACGAAGCTGGCGCGCTACCGGTCTCGTTTGTCTATCAGGACGATCCCAAGGGATTGGGACACGCCGT
>CADAAU010000023.1 GCA_902786015.1 uncultured Coriobacteriaceae bacterium | reverse complement strand
CGATGTGAGGGCGACTATACCCCGCAAGAGCGGATAGCAACCACGGTATACGGACCAGTCGTGGAACGGGGCTCCCGGGGAGCTTGTTCCGCGGAGCAGGCCCGTCGCGGGCTTGACCATGATGCGCGGAACTAGCTCCCCGGGAGCCCCGTTCCACGCACCCCCTTCCACTCACTGCCTGGTCGGACGGTAGGCAAGGGAATACTCCTTTGCTTGTCATCAACATGTCGCGCAGAAAGTGCTAGAATGATTTTCGCGGGCCGTTAGCTCAGTAGGCAGAGCAGGAGACTTTTAATCTCAAGGTCCAGGGTTCGAGACCCTGACGGCCCACCATTGCAAGCGAGCAGGCCAGCCGATTCTTTCGACTGGCCTGCTTTTCTTGGTAAAGTCTGACGTTTTGCCGCTTAGTAGTTGACGACCTGCTCCTCGAAGTAGGACTGGGGGTGGTTGCATGCCGGGCAGACCTTGGGAGCCTCAGGCCCAACGTGCAGATGGCCGCAGTTGAGGCACTTCCATATCTTTACGCCCTCGCGCTCAAAGACCTCGCCCTTCTCGATGCGCTCGGCCAGCTTGAGGTAGCGCTCCTCGTGGGCTTTCTCGATGTCGGCGACGAGCCTCATCTTTGCGGCGATGGCCGTGAAGCCTTCTTCCTCCGCAGTCTGCGCGAAGCCAGCGTACATGTCGGTCCACTCGTAGTTCTCGCCTGCTGCGGCATCCTTGAGGTTGGTGATGGTGTCGGGCACCTCGTCGCCATGCAGGTACTTAAACCAGAGCTTTGCGTGCTCCTTCTCGTTGCGCGCGGTCTCGGCAAAGATATCGGAGATTTGCACGTAACCGTCCTTCTTTGCACGGCTCGCGTAGTACAGATACTTGGTATGGGCCTGGGACTCGCCTGCAAAGGCGGTCTCGAGGTTCTTCTTTGTTTGCGAGTTCTCGAAATCGACTGCCATGGTGCTTCTCCTCTCACGTTCAACAAACGTCCGTTGCCTGCGGTTAATCGCAAATCAACGTATACACAAGTTTACTGTACCCACATTGTGGTCTCAGCGCTTCCGCAGCCAATCAAACCACGACCCCTCCACGATACCGACCTCGGCATATCGGCCAGCCGTGGAACGGAGCTCCCGGGGAATTTGCGCTGCGGCGCAAGCCCGTAGCGGGCCCGACACCGAATCGCGGCACTAACTCCCCGGGAGCTCCGTTCCACTCATCACCCTGCTGGACTTGCGTATGTGTGTGGGCCTAGCGCTCGCCAGAGGCGCGACGGTCCTGATACTCTTGGGCCAGACGCTGCTGCACGTCGTGCGGAACCTGCTCGTAGCCATTTACCTCGAGCTCGAACTCGCCCGTACCACGCGTGAGAGAGCGCAGGCGGGTCGCGTAGTCGGTGACCTCGGCATATGGCACGGTTGCCTCGACGGTTGTCTCACCGGCACCAGCCGCTTGCATTCCCTCCACGCGGCCTCGGCTCGCGGAGATGTCGCCCATGACGGAGCCTGCGTAGCTTTCTGGCACCGTAATCTTGAGATGAGCCATGGGCTCAAGCAGCACGGCCTCGGCCTGCTTGACGGCATCCTGGAAGCCCAAGCGTGCGGCCGTCTTGAAGGCCATCTCGTTGGAGTCGACGGGATGGAACTGGCCGTCGTATACGGCAACCTTGACGTCGATGACGGGATACCCAGCGAGCACGCCGCCCTTCATGGTCTCTTGTACGCCCTTGTCGATGGCGGGAATGAATCCGCGCGGAATTGCGCCACCCACGACCTCGTCGAGGAACTCGTAGCCCGCATCGGGGTTCGGCTCGATACGCAAGCGGCAATCGGCAAACTGGCCGGAGCCACCTGTCTGCTTCTTGTGACGACCATGGCCCGTGGCGGTACGGCGGATGGTCTCGCGGTACGGAATGCGCAGCTTGACGGTGTGCGCCGTAACGCCAGTACGGTCCTCAAGACGCTCAAGCAGCACGGATACCTGGGCTTCGCCGATCGCAGAGATTACGGTCTGGCCGGTTTCCTCGTCGCGTTCGACCTTGAGCGTGGGATCGGCGTCCGCGCTGCGCTCGAGGAACGCATACAGCTTGCCCTCGGTGCCACGCTGGTCGGGCTCGATGGCGATGCGATACAGGCTGTTGGGGAAGCGGAACTTGGCGGCCTCCACCTTGCCGGTGACCGAGAGCGTATCGCCCGTGAGCGCATCGAGCTTGGGAGCGACCACGATGTCGCCCGCAGCGGCGGCCTTGATGTCGGAGGTGTCACGACCGGTCATGAGGTACAGGTGACCCAGACGCTCCGACTTGCGCGTACGGGCGTTGGTGAGCTCGAGACCCGGCGTGATGGTGCCCGAAAGAATCTTGAGGAACGAGAGCTTACCGTTCTGCGGGTCGTTGAGACTCTTGAATACAAAGACCACGGGACGATCGTCGTCCGGGTCGATGTCGAGCTGCTCGCCGTTTACCAGCGGGATGCGGCCAAAATCGGCCATCGTGGGGAACCACTCGACGACGGCATTCATGAAGGAGATGATGCCCTCCTCCTTGACGGCCACGCCAGCGAATACGGGAACAAAGATGCGCTCGCGCACGGCGGTAGCGAGGCAGCCCTCGATGTCCTCCTGGGTAACCTCTTCGCCCTCAAGATAGGCCATCATCACGTCGTCGTCGGCCTCGGCAATAAGGTCGATGAGCGTCTCGCGCGCCTCAGCAGCGGCGTCAGCATACTCGGCAGGAATCTCTTCCTCAACGACCTTGCCCTTGTCGAGGTGACGGGCGGTCATGTGCACGACATCGATGATGCCGGCAAACTTGGAGCCGGTTCCCATGGGGATGGTAACGGCGCCCAGGTTATTGCCAAAGCGCTCCTTGCACAGCTCGAGGGCGTTCTCGAAGTCAGCCTCGGGCTTGTCGAGACGGTTGATAAAGACCGCGCGAGCAATCGAGAGGTCCTCGGCGGCAAACCACAGGCGCGTGGTCGTGGTCTGGGGACCGTCGTTGGCGTCTACCACAAACAGCGCCGTTTCGGCCGCGCTCATCGCCGCATACGCGTCGCCCACGAAATCGGGGTAGCAAGGAGCATCGAGAATGTTGATGCGAGCCTTGTTCCACTCGATGGGAGCCATGGTGGTGGAAATAGAGAATCCGCGAGCACTCTCCTGCGTGTCATAGTCGAGCGTCGGCTTGGTGCCAGCGTGTCCGCCCAGACGGGTGGTCTTGCCCGACAGATGCAGCATCGCTTCGGCGACCATGGTCTTTCCCACGCCACCCTGGCCAACGAGGACTACGTTCTTGATTACCTGTTCCTTTGCTGCCATATGGCCTCCTTTATTCTGGTGCGGGCGCATGCCCGCGAAATGACGCACGTTCTCCACCATACACGTACACGCATACTCTGATGCGCACTTATCGGGGAATGGAAACATATGGCGGGAACGGGTCCCCGAACGGGAGTGCTAAGTTGGGAGCCGCAGCACTCTCCGGGTAACTCCTGAAAGTCGAAAGCATTTTTGCTCAGTTTATATCGCCTAAATCAGCCGTATTGCCGAGCTGGTCATCTGCACACCGTGCGCGTGTGCCATACTTGTAGGGATTTCGATGCCCCAACGGCAACGGCGGACCACGAGAGGGGATCAATGTCGACCAAAAGCGCCCTCTTACCTCACCAGCGCATGCGCGTGGCGTATACGCTCACCTTAGTGGGCGGATACCTCGACGCATACACATACTTCGAGCGCGGCGGGGTCTTTGCAAACGCGCAGACGGGCAACATCGTAAAGCTTGGCATCGCGCTCGCCCACCGCGAACGCGAGACGTACCTGCAGTTTCTTTTGCCCATCTTCTTTTTTGCACTCGGGTTGTTTACCGCGCTTACCATTCAAGACGCGCTCGAAGACCGCGGCAAGCGTCTTAAGCGTCGCGCAGTGCTCGCCACCGAGATGATAGGCCTGGCAATCGTGGGGTTCATCCCCGAAGAGCCCCAGTTCCACGCGATTGCGAACTGTATCGTAAGCTTTGTCGCAGCCATGCAGTTCGAAGCGTTTTCGACCTTTAGAGGTGACGCCATCGCCACCACCATGTCTACGGGCAATCTAAAGAAATTCGTGTACGCACTGTATGCCGGCACCGTACGTCACGACCCCCAGATGCTTGCACAATCCGCAAAGTTCCTGAGCGTCATCTTTGTGTTCCTTCTGGGCGCACTTTTGGGCACCCTTGTTTGTGACGTCCTCAACAAAAGCGCTGTCATACCGCCCATCGTGTGCCTTGGCGTGGCCATAATCTTTATTACGTTACTACGTAGACGAAGCGCGAACCCAAAGACCGCTAGCGAGTAGGCACAAGATACGCGCGGCACGAAGCTCTCCCAGACTTTTGTGCCGCGCGCCGAAATTAGGCAATCTTCAATCCGCCGGCTATGCGCCCCTGTATTCGACGCAAACCATCGTCAGATCGTCAAACTGCTCTGCTTCGCCAACAAACGCATCGACTGACTCGCGAACGATTCTGAGGATCTCCTTCGGATTCGCCTGCGCATCGATATTGAGCGCCTCAACCGTCCTGTCGAAGCCGAATAGCTCGCCGCTCGCGTTTGTCGCTTCCGGCACACCGTCGGTGTAGACAAAGATCTTGTCATCCTTTCCGAGCTGCAGCTCATACTCACGGTATCGAATGCCCTCCATGACACCGAGCACGAGACCATGCTTGTCCTTAAGCAGCTCGAACTTTCCGCTCTCCTTACGATAGATCACGGGGTACTCGTGCCCCGCACTCGAACAGGTCATCTTGCCTGTCGACAGTTCCAGAACACCAACCCACACCGTCACAAACATGTCCATCTTGTTCTGAGCACAAAGCGCCTCGTTCGCCTTGGTCAGGGTCTCTGCCGGGCTTATTCCAAGCGTCGCATAGTTCTGGACAATGGTCTTGGAGATCATCATAAAGAGCGCCGCCGGCACACCCTTGCCACTTACGTCCGCGATTACGACACCAAGGTGATCGTTATCGATCATAAAGAAGTCGTAGAAGTCGCCTCCTACCTCCTTCGCAGGATCCATCTTTGCATACAGGTCGAACTCGTCCCTGGTCGGGAAGGCGGGGAAGATCGAGGGAAGCATGCTTGCCTGAATCTGTGTAGCCATGTTGAGCTCGGTCTCCGTTGACGCCAGCTTGGTGCTCTTGTCGTTAAAGATGATGCAGTACATGATGATTAGCGACATCAGGACCATGCCGTACTGGGACGCATTGCCAAATGTCCCCATAACCAAGGCATAATTGACGAGCGGCAAGAATACAAACGTCAGGGCAGCAGCCTTCTGATTGCGTGGGCTATCGCTCCTGATTACGAGTATGGTCGTAACGAGCGATGCCACAATAAGGTAAATGTCTTCCGCCCAAGAGGCTCCCGCAGGCTGGTACATGCCATTCGCATCTATTTGGAACGTAACCGGAAAGAAAATATTGGAGAGTATTACTAGGATTTCCAGCCCCATCAGAATGGGTATGCCTTTATCAGCCCATGTTGTAAGCTTGCCTTGCAGATTGAGCGTTAGCTTCACGTAGCGATAGAAGAAGAGGATCATCACGAGGTCAATCAGCTTACTGAGCAGGATACATATGAGCGTGGCGATGCGCAGCTCCGGCACACCTATCACGAAATACATGAGCAGGTTTACGAAGAAGCAGGCGCTTACCATATCGATAAGAGCCCTGAACGTCCTGCCGCCATCCCCCTCCTGCTTCATGCATCCAAAGAACAGAGCCGCGCAGACAAGCACACCCATATTATCTACGCCGCAGTCAAACAGGTACGGTTGCATTCTCGCATAAGTCGTCGAATCAAGATAACCCACCGTGCTAAAAAGCAAGGAAAGCAAGGCTGATGCAGTGGTAAAAACTAATCCAAGTACCGGGACGTTACGCTTAAGCTTCTTTATCATCCGCTCTCCCCTTTTGCTTTGTGCTGATTGCCGATGTTGCGGCTATGAATGACCGCTCGAGACCTTCTACATATTACACCAACAGCCCACAGCTCCCCAAGGTAGGCTGCCCGGGAAGCCGAGTGCCAGGAGCCTATCCCTTCATCTGGGCAATGACCTCCTGCGCCATGGGTACGTCGTCAGTGATCACGCTGTCAACGCCGTTGATGACGGCGCGTTCGATGCCACGCCTCGCGTTGATGGTCCACGCCAAGACACCCTTGTCGTGCTCCACCAAACTCGCAACGAGCGCCGCACGGGCGGAATTCTCTTCGATGGAAAAGATGTCGGCCGCCTCCATCTTGTAGATGTCCCCGTAGACGAAGCGCGAAACGTAGACGCATTCAATGGCGGGGTCGCACTTCTTGACGTTCTCCACGGTCTTGTACACCTGCGAGGTAACGATGCAACGGTCGCTGAAGTCATGGGCGTGGACGATGTCCACGACCGCCTGCTCGAAGTCTGTCTCATGTCCGGTGGGCTTGAGCTCGATGTTCATGGGCATGCCAGCTTCGTCGGCCCAGTCGAGAACCTCATCCAACAGCGGATAGTGCTGCTTCTCGAACGAGCCCTCCCACTTCTTGCCCGTTGCATCGAGCTTCAGGATCTCGTCGTAGGTGAGGTCCCACGCAGCCTTCTGTACGCCAGAGATGCGCTGGAAGGTGGAGTCATGGCTCACGAACACCTTGCCGTCCTTGCTCATCTGGACGTCCAGCTCGCACATCCACGCATTGTCCTTGGAGGCCTGCTCGAACGCGGCGAGGGTGTTTTCGGGAGCATGTGCCCCTCCCCCGCGATGCGCCGTAACCAGCACCTCATGACCATCGTGCTTGAACTCGTAGATGGGGCCGAGCGTGGTGGTCCATAGGTGATGCGCGCCCCAGGCGAGGCAGACTACGGCAAGGCCAACCGACGCCGCGCGCAGAACGCCGCGATGCCGGAGGTGCTCCAGCGACGCGGGCATCGTGAGCGAATCGATCTGGTCGGCGCGAAGCGAGAGCCGAGCCAGCATCGTCGCAACGCTCGAAGGCGCGTTCGCCAACAGACCCGCGGCGACCGCAGCCGGTATGACTGCAAAGAACACCACCACGGTCTGACGCGACACCTGTGTGCCGGCAAAATTGGTCGGAACCAAGAAACCAAGCGGCACGGCGACCAGCGCAATCACGCAGAAGCATGCCACCCACAGCAGAATCTGCATGATCAGGACCGAGAAGAGGTCACCAATGCTGTGGTGCCGTCCCGCACGCCAACTCTTGCCCACCGATTTTGCAAACCCGTCACCGTCAAAGAAGGCATACGCAAACGTGAACATGAGCCTAAACAACAGCACAATCGCCACGGCGATGGCAATGAGGACGACCGTGACGATAGGGCGATATCGATTTAGGTGCTCAAAGAACATCTCGGGTGTCTCCATGCTAAACACCACGCCCAAAATCGTGCCAATGCTCAACAGGGGCACGACCAGCAACACAAGCACGAGCAGCGGAAGGTTGCGTGGCTTCACAAGCTGGCCCACAGCAAAATGAAAAGCGTCAAGCGAATGCGCACGATCGCCCCGAACGGACTGTCCAAGGATGTAATGCAGAGCGGCAATGTCGAGCAGCTCGTATATGGCAAAGCAGAGTCCGACCAGCACCGAAACCACGACGACGGCCGGATGCGACAAGAAATGCTTGACGTTCTCGTGCGTGAGGTATGGAAAGCCAGCAATCGCCATCGATCCGTCGAGGGCAAGCTTAAACACCGGACCGACCAGCGCGATAAGCACGGCACGATAGACGACCTCAAACAAGAGGAGCGCCCGCCAGTTGTAGCGCAAAAGACGTAATGTCTGCGTGAACGTATCCTTCACCGTGTCGTCCTTTCTCGGGTTCCACTTGTCATCATCCATGCTACCCCATATGGGCCAACCCATCGCAAGACGCTCCTGAGTAATTTGCTGCCAGCAAACAAAGTGTGCGCATATACACGTTTGGTATACTTGCACATGCATACGACGAGGGGAGTCTGAATGCACGACGCTCATGCAACCTTCCACTCCGCCGACGGCAAGCGACAGATTCTGATTGTCGAAGACGTGGAAATCAACCGCGAAGCGCTGATGGCGGCTCTGGAATCGGACTACACGATTCTTGTAGCGGAGACCGGCGAAGAGGCCCTGCGCCTCATCGAGGACCACAAGCGCACCCTCTCTATCGTGATTTTGGACCTCATCTTGCCCAGCATGCCAGGCCAAGAAGTCCTGCGCATCATCAAGGCAAACCCGGAATATCAGGACATCCCCGTCGTCGTTGCTTCGGGCGACCTCACCCAAGAGATCGAGTGCCTCAACGCGGGCGCAAGCGACTTCATCCAGAAGCCCTATCCCGAACCGGGCATCATCCAAGCCCGTGTCCGGCGTGCCATCGAGCTGTTTGAGGGACGACGGATCATCCAATCCACCGAGCGCGACCCGCTGACGGGACTGTACAACCGCGAGTTCTTCTTTAGCTATGCGGAGCAGTACGACCAGCACCACATAGACACGCCGATGGACGCCATCGTACTCAACATAAACAACTTTAGCATCATCAACGAGCGATATGGCCGCGTCTACGCCGACGAAGTTCTTTGCCGCGTAGGCAAGAAGGCCCGCGACATGGTGCACGATTCCGGCGGCATCGTCTGTCGTCGAGAGGCCGACATCTTCCTCGTGTATTGCCCGCATCGCGAAGACTACAAGGCGATTTTGGACAACGCCGCCATGGAGCTCGCCAGCGAGCACGAGGCAAACAAGCGCATACACCTGCGCATGGGCGTCTATTCCAACGTCGACAAATCCTTGGACATCGAGCGGAGGTTCGACCGTGCAAAGAACGCGTCCGATTCCGTGCGCAACAGCTATACGCGCAACATCGGCGTCTACGACGATACGCTGCACAAGGCGGAACTGTACGCCGACCGACTCATCGAAGACTTTAGCGATGCCATCGAGCAGGGTCAGTTCAAGGTCTTCTACCAACCGAAGTTCGACATCGCGGGCGATAAGCCCTTCCTCGCCGGCGCGGAGGGCCTAGTTCGCTGGGAGCATCCCGAGCTGGGAATGATAAGCCCCGGCGTCTTTATCCCGCTCTTTGAGGACAACGGCCTCATCCAAGCGCTCGATTGCTACGTATGGCGCGAGGCGGCCCGGCAAATCCGCAGGTGGAAGGACGAGATTGGCTATACCGTCCCCGTCTCGGTCAACGTGTCGCGGGTTGACATGTACGATGCGAACACCCTCTACACCCTGCTCGACATCCTCGAGGAAAGCAAGCTGGAAGCTTTCGACCTGCACCTTGAGGTGACGGAGTCCGCTTACGCCGAGGACGCGGAACAGATCATCGACACCGTAAAGCGCCTGCGCGCGATGGGCTTCTTGGTGGAGATGGACGACTTTGGAACGGGCTATTCGTCGCTCAACATGCTCTCCACGCTTCCCATCGACATTCTCAAGCTGGACATGAAGTTCGTAAGCACGGCATTCGCCCAAGAAAAAGACACGCACATGCTCGAGATTATCATCGAGATTGCCCGGCACATTCATGCGCCGGTCGTGGCGGAGGGCGTAGAGACCGAGGAGCAGCTACAGTCACTCAAGGAGATCGGCTGCGACATGGTGCAGGGCTACTACTTCTCGCCGCCCGTGCCAGCGCAAAAGTTCGAGCCCTTTTTGCGAGAGGCGGAGCGAGACATCGCCGGGCGGGAGACGGACGGACCAAAAGCGCAGGAATCCGCGGCCTCCAAGCCAAAGCGCGCGCCGCTTCTCAAACGGTGGAGCGAGAAGCTCAGTATTCCCCTCAACCAGGCCGGCATAGTCTTTTTGGTAGTCACCACTATCATGACTGCCGCGCTCTTGTTGGCAGATTCCATGGTGAACAACGGATACCAGGCGATGGCAGAAGCCAGCGAGCGCTATATCCTGGCTCAGCAGGCGGCCACCAATCTGGAAATCGGGTCGGACAACCTCACCATAGGGGCGCGCAGCTTTGTGGTGACAGGCGACATCGTATACCTGCAGAACTACTTTACCGAAGCGTACGAAACCCAGCACCGCGACAATGCGGTGCGAAGCATCGAGACCATGATTTCGCGCGACAGCCAGGCCTACAAGGATCTTTCCACGGCCTTGGCACTCTCGAACGAGCTGATGGACGACGAGTACTTGGCCATGAAACTGGTTTTATCGACGGGCGACTACGATGAGGCACTCATTCCCGATGTGCTGCGAGACTTCGAACTCAGCCCACAAGATGCCAAAAAGTCCGTGCAAGAAAAGCGCGACAAGGCATTGGACCTGGTGTATGGCGACCGATACGCCGACTACAAGGCGAGGATTTGGGAAAACGCGGAAATGTGCACGCAAGACCTCCTCGCAAGCTCGGGCGAAGAGCGCGCGCGTTTGAGCCAACAGATGGACACGCTGCTGGGCGTCCAGACGATGCTGACCTTTGGCATGGTGCTGGTGGTGGTTCTTATCGTGGTCTTTATTGGCGCCTGGGTCAGACTGCCGCTCCTGCGCATGGTGGAGCACATGCGCGCCGAAGAGCTAGTTCCCCCAAGGGGCGCAGCGGAGCTGCGGTTTGTGTCCGAGACATACAACGCCGTCTTTGACGAGAACCGCAGGACGCAGGAGCGCCTGAACTACGGCAACATGCACGACGCTCTTACCGGCCTCTATAACCGCAGCGCCTATGACTTCATGCGGCACGACCTCGACATGTCAAAGAACGCGTTGCTGCTGGTGGACGTGGACAAGTTCAAGGGCGTTAACGACACCTACGGACACGACGTGGGAGACCTCGTGCTCAAGCGGGTGGCGGAGGTCCTGACGTACAGCTTTAACTCCACCGACCTCGTGTTTAGGCTGGGTGGCGACGAGTTCGTGGTGATAATGGCCAACGTCGACAGCTCCATGCGCGATAAGCTCAAGCGCAAGATCGATCACGCCAACATCATGCTGCAAAAGCCGAAGGGAGACCTGCCACCGACCTCCATCAGCGTGGGCGTGGCGTTCGCCGACCGCGAGAACCCCGAGGGCGACATCTTTAAGGACGCCGACACTGCCCTGTACCGCATGAAGTCGTCGGGACGTTGCGGCTGCTACATCTACTGACGACGAGGACGCTTGAGCACGTTCCCGCGCGGGGCGGCGAGAAGCCACACGTACACTCGACGACCCGGCGAGGCACACAGACGCGAGTCAACCTCGGAATCGCCAAGTATCACTTTGAGCTGGCCACCGGCAAGGATAACTCCGACTGGGCCTAGCGACGGTCGGGAGCCACTAGAAGCTGACTCGGTAAGCTGAGATTCCGTTTGGTGGGGGGTTGGCGCTCCCCACGAAACGGGATTTCGACTTATGGTCTCAAGCAGGTGATGGGCACAACACTAACCCCATCATCTCGCCGATAGGCATAGCCAGAGGGAATAACTACTGCAAGAAAAGACGGAGGTCCCATTACATCATGGTCAACCTTACGCGCAACCTTCAGGAGACTATCTGCCCCTTCCTCAACCAATCCCTCTCCAAGCTTGATCTCGACGGCCCCCCACCTCCCATCGCGCATGGTCACAATCGCGTCGGCCTCGAGTCCTGTCTGGTCGTGGTATCTTTGCAACCCGCCCTTTAGGAACTCAGCATAGACTCGCAAGTCGCGGACGCAGGCCGCATGTTGAGGAAGGAGAACCTGCCCGTACCAGAATGCATGGGAGACTCTCCTGGCGTAGCTGAACCCGTGAGGATGAACTGCCCCGGAGTTCTTGCGCGGTCCACATCGAAGCGGACGGCATCCCAGAGCTGCGGAGCATCCTGCCATTCGTCAATGAGCCGCGGCCTATCGCCATCAAGCAATAGTGAGGGATCAACCTTCACTGCCAGCCGTATCCTCTGGGCCTCTCTGGGATCCTGCAGATAGAGCGCGCTCTTCGCATGACGTTCAGACGTCATAGTCTTTCCGCACCACTTAGGTCCACGCACCACCACGGCCCGCGCATGGGCAAGCTTCTCGTCCAGCATTGTATCCGCCAAGCGGGGTAGATACGTATCATCCACGACGAGAATTCCTTTCACTCATCCACTGATAAGATTGTTGTCTGTTTATTGATAAGATTGTAGCATTTTCATTGATAAGATTGTGGTCATGTGAGATACCCCTCAGTAGTCCGTCCGATCAAACGGTAAGTGGCACAAGGCTCCCGGCAAGGATAACTCCGACTGGGCCTAGCGACGGTCGGAGCGTCCCGTCCGAAGACTCCGTGCCCCAAAGTAGCGTCAGGTCCGCGAGGGGCCATGGAAAGCAGTCGCGTGCAGTTCCGCAGCAGAGCGAGGACTGTCTGAGCACAGCTTTTCGTACAGGCTGAGGTGGACTAGCCAACGACGGGTGTTGCAGGCTTTTTTTGAAACGATGCAGGGACGGCGTCGGCCAATCGCAGTGTCACGACGGTACCCTCTCCCAACCTCGACATGATCTCGATACCCGAACCCACGCCATAGAACCGCTCGATGCGTTCGGCGACGTTGCGCAGCGCGATTCCAGTACCTCGCTCATTTCCCTCCGCGGCCTTGGCTTGCTTGAGCAGCCGATCGGCAACCGCATCGTCCATTCCAAGGCCGTCGTCGGCCACGGCTATGAGCACGTCGCTACCATCCGTCGCCACGTGCACGTCTATGTGCAAGGGACCTTCGTCACGCATGGCATGCCGCACGGAATTCTCAACGATGGGCTGCACCAAGAAACTCGGCACGCGGATCTCCTCGAGGCCGGGCTCCACATGCTCGGACTCCACAATGCGATCCTCTCCAAATCGCGCCTGCTCAATGGTGAGGTAGCGTCGCGTCTGCTCGAGCTCCTGATCTAGGGGTATGAGCGTCTCCGAGGCCTCGAGCGTGCGCCTGTAGAACACCGAGAAGTCACGAAGAAGGTCGCGAGCCTTGTTGGGATCGGTGCGGGTAAGCGCGGCGATGGTATTGAGCGTATTGAACAAAAAGTGCGGATTAATCTGGGCCTGGAGCGCCTTGACCTCGGCTCGCGCAGTAAGTTCAGCCTGGCGATCGAGCTCGTAGGAAGAAAGCTGCGCCGAAAGCAGCGTCGAGAGGCCGCGAGCGATGATGAGCTGCGTGCGGTCGACCTCACGCCCGCTGCGATAGTACAGCTTGATGGTGCCAACCGGCTTCTCGGCCACCACGAGCGGCACGATGATGCCTACCGGCAGATTGTTCGTCGACTCTGGGGACACCTGAACCTCGTATTTTTCGCCGTTTAGCCTCACCACGTCACGCGACGAGAACGTCTCCATACGCCCCGACTCGAGCACGGCCATGGTTGGCGACGTGTTGGGCGTGCCAGGCGGATACGTGGGCGCCTGTTCCCCAGCGTATGCCAGCACGCTCTTTGTATCGGTCATCGCGATGGCCTGCGCCTTCGTCTCGGGCAGCAACAACTGGCAAACTGCGCTGCACCCATCCGGCGTAAGACCGGAACGCATGTGGTCGAGGGTGCTCGACGCCATGCGAAGCGTGCGTTCTGTCGCCATCGAACGGTAGTTGTCGGGAACGAGCAACAAGGAACCCGACACCACGATGATGACGGCAAGCAACGCACCTGCCAGCATGGTCATAAAGACTGAGTCATAGGCGATACCCCACGAGAGAAGGGCGAGCAAAACCAAGACGCCCAGCGCTATGAGCGCGTACATCCAGTTGCCAAACCGCTCGTAAAGCTGGTGTCTCATGAGGTGGCGTCCCACTCATCCCAATCCGACATGGGCTCTTCCCACTCGTCGTACACCTTGCGCCGACGCTGCGGGTAGCGCGGCGTACCGGTGTCGACAATGGAGGCGGCTATCTGCTCGTTTCCCCACAGCGAGGACATCATGCCCGGCCAATACGTTTGGAACGAGAGGTAATTCTCGCTGACGCGCGAGGCCCACAGCTTGGCGTCACCGCGCGCGTGCAGCCATACATGGAAATATTCCGAACGCTCTGGCCCGGCAATGGCACGCAGCAGCGACGTGCGGAAGATGCGCTTGTACACCTCGCGCGTTATCCAAGGTGCCGGATAGGGCTTGAGCGACTCGGGTGTGATGGGCCTGTATCCAATGCGATGGTTAATGAGGTCAAGCTTCTCTACCTCGTAGGTCCAACGATAGACGTCCTGCATGAAGCGACTGGCGTGCGAGGGCGTCTTTGGCGGCAGGTGACGCACGGCCCACTGGTTGTCGAACCACACATCAAGGCCGTTCATACGCAGGTTAAACAGATAGTCGAGGTCTTCTCCACGCGTAATGTAGGGATCGAACGCCACATGGCAGAAGGCATCGGCATACAGAGCGAAGCAACCACCGCACACGTAGTTCGAGCGCGAGATACGCGTGGTACTTTGTGCATAGCGCATCCATTCATTGAATTCCGACTTCTTTGTCCAGTGGCGATCGCACCAACGCGTGGTGCTTTCGTCGGCATAGCAAGAGTCGTTGCGATCAAAGAAGAATCCGGTCTTTGCAGACACGGGCAGATCCTGCCTGGTAAGAAGCCCCAGCCCATACACGGCGTCTATGAGAAAGTTCTCGTCGAGCGCAACCTCGTCGTCGTCCATGAACACCACGACGTCGTGGCCGAGCACGGCTGCCACAACCAGTCCCATGTTGCGAATGGCACCATATCCACGCAATGAGACCGTCTCGCCCTCCATCTTTGGCGCGACCACGTGAATGGCATTCTCGATGACCTTTGCCTCTCGGTTGCCGATGATGAGCGGGTTGAGGTTGGGATGCATAGAGCAGATGCCGTTGACGCGCGCACGTGCCGCATCGGCACAATTGGGCGGCGCCACAAGCAGCACCATTACACGCAGGACACCGCGCACCTGCTCGAGCGAGTCGAGGCAGGTCTCGAGCTCGGGCACCGGCTTGGTAATGGGTGTGGCGTGATCGTAGGTGCCAATCTCGCCCATTCCGGCCGGTTCGTCATTTTCTGCCCAATACGTGGGTATGACAATAACGGGATTCACCTGTAAATGCGCCTCCTCCATCAAACCAATCGGGCGCGAGCCTCGCTGCGTGCACCATGCAAGACAAGATTCTACAACACGCGATACAGTCTTGTCGCGCTCAATGGCATCCAGTTAGTGGGAGAGGTCCCCGGAACAGAGTTCCCGGGGAACTTTGTTCCACGGGGAACTTTGTTCCACTCGTACCTATCGAGGACGACGCCAGTTGCGTGTAAGGAGCTTTTGGTAGCTCTGTGCGAACTTCTGACCCCGCTGACCACCACGGTCGCTGGCCGGAACAACTCCATGCTCGTCAGAGACCAGAAACGCCTCCTCCCCCAAGTCGCCCAGACCCTTGCTGCTCATCTTTTGCAAAAGGTCCTCGTCGCGCTTCACGGGCATGCCCATGGTGTGCGCTAAGTCCACCACGAGCGACGACGCGCCGGAGGACGCGAACTCAGAAGAGGACGAGCGAACCAAGCAGTCACCCCTGCAGACCCATAGCTCTTCGGGTGCGACGCCAGTCTTTAACGCCTCCTCGCGCGCCTCCCTAGCGCGACGTAGCAGGTCGTTGGCGGTCCGCTTCTTTAGCTCCAAATAAGGACCAAGCGACAAGGCCGATGCACCTTCTTCGTCGACAACCAGCATGAGCACGCCGTCGGGATGCTCGGCAGAAGCCACTTGCAGCCCCCACTCCAAATGCTGCTTTACCCACGCGACCAAGGGAGGTGACACCTTTTGTCCGGCTATCGCACGCATCGACAGCGCGCGCAGATGACGGTTTTGCAACGGCAACTCACCGTTAAACAGGCGCCAGCGACAAACGAGCGCCGGCTTGCCCAGTTTGAAGTCTTTCACATGTCCCCCCTTTGCTCAAGGCGCCATTGTAGCACCCCAGCCTCAGCACCATGCGGAACAAAGTTCCCCGGGAACTTTGTTCCGCATGGAACGGACTTCCCTGGGAACTTTGTTCCGCGGCCAAGAAAAAGCCGCGAAGGACATGTCCTTCGCGGCTTTCGCTAACAATGTAGCGTGGGTTACGCCTCGGCGTAGAGCTCCTTGAGCTTGACCAGATGATCGTAGCGATCCATGGCCGCCTGCTCGTTGCGAGCAAACAGCTCCTCGGCGCGCTCGGGGAACTCGCGGGTCAGGCGGTTGTAGCGAGCCTCGTTGAGGAGGAACTCGCGATAGCCACCCTTGGGCTCCTTGGAGGTAAGCGTGAACTTCTTGCCCTTGGGAGCGGCCGGGTTAAAGGTGAAGAGGTTCCAATAACCGCACTCGACGGCCTTCTTCATCTCGTCCTGGCAGTGGGTCATGCCGCCCTTGATGGAGTGCATCTCGCAGGGGCTGTAGCCAATGATGAGGGACGGGCCGTCGTAGGCCTCGGCCTCCTGGATGGCCTTGAGGGTCTGCGCAGGGTTGGCGCCCATGGCGACCTGTGCCACGTACACGTAGCCGTAGCTCATCGCGATCTCGGCGAGGGACTTCTTCTTGATCTCCTTGCCGGCAGCCGCGAACTGAGCGACCTGACCGATGTTGGAAGCCTTGGAAGCCTGGCCACCGGTGTTGGAGTAAACCTCGGTGTCGAAGACGAAGACGTTCACGTTGTTGCCAGAGGCGAGAACGTGGTCGAGTCCGCCAAAGCCGATGTCATACGCCCAGCCGTCGCCGCCAAAGATCCAGAAGGACTTCTTGGTGAGGTAGGCCTTGTCGGCAAGGATGGCCTTGGCGGAGTCGGAACCATCGGCCTCGAGCAGCTCGATAAGGGCAGCGGCGGTCTTCTTGGACTCATCGGCGTCATTCAGCGATGCCTTCCAAGCCTCGACGGCAGCCTTCGCCTCGTCAGTTGCGGCCCAGGCATCAAGCTGCGTGGCAACCTTGTTCTGGACGGCCTTGTAGCCAAGCTCCATGCCCAGACCGTGCTCGGCGTTGTCCTCAAACAGAGAGTTGTTCCATGCGGGGCCATGGCCATCGGCGTTGGTGGTGTAGGGACTGGTGGCCGCAGGGTTGCCCCAGATGGAGGAGCAGCCGGTGGCGTTGGAGATGAACATGCGGTCGCCGGCGACCTGAGTTACGAGGCGAGCATAGGCGGTCTCGGCGCAGCCTGCGCAGGAGCCAGAGAACTCAAGCAGCGGCTTCTTGAACTGGATGCCCTTGAGGTTGGTGGCAACGGCGCCTTCCTTCTCGGTAACGTTGGCAACGCAGTAGTCGAACACGGCCTGCTGGTCGAGCTCTTCCTCCTGACCGACCATGGTAAGGGCGCCCTTGGGGCACACGCCGGCGCAGACACCGCAGCCCATGCAGTCGAGCGGGCTGATGGCCATGACGAACTTCATGCCGGGGAACTTCTTGGGCGGCATCATGGGCTTGGTGCGCATCTGCTCGGGAGCGCCAGCCTGCTCGGCTTCGTCGAGCGCGAACGGACGGATTGTGGCATGCGGGCAGACGTTTGCGCAAGTGTTGCACTCGATGCACTTGGACTCATCCCAGTGCGGCACAAACACGGCCACGCCGCGCTTCTCGTAGGCGGAGGCGCCAAGCTCGAACTGGCCGTCGGCGATGTCCTTGAAGGCAGAGACGGGCAGGGAGTCGCCATCCATCATGTCGATGGGGTTGAGGAGCTCCTTGACCTGCTTGACGATGGCCTCGCGACCCTCGAGGGTGAGGACATTGTCGGTATCGGTCGCGGTCTTCCAGCTCTCGGGAATCTCGATCTCTTGGAAGGCGGTTGCACCGGCGTCGATGGCGCGCCAGTTGGCCTCGACGATGTTCATGCCCTTCTTGGCATAGGAGTACTCGGCGGCATCCTTCATGTACTGGATGGCCTCCTCGGCGGGCAGCACCTTGGCCAGCGCGAAGAACGCGGACTGCAGGATGGTGTTGGTGCGCTTGCCCATGCCGACCTCAAGGGCGAGGTCGATGGCGTTGATAAGCACGACGTGGATGTCGTTGTTGGCGATGTAGCGCTTGGCCTCGGCGTTGAGGTGCTTGTCGAGCTCCTCAAGATCCCACTGGCAGTTGATGAGGAATGTGCCGCCAGGCTTGACGTCGCGGACCATCTTGAAGCCCTTGACGATGTAGCTGGGGTTGTGGCACGCCACGAAGTCGGCCTTGTTGACGTAGTAGGGCGAACGGATGGGGCTGTCGCCAAAGCGCAGGTGCGAAACGGTGACGCCGCCCGTCTTCTTGGAGTCGTACTGGAAGTAGGCCTGGATGTACTTGTCGGTGTGGTCGCCGATGATCTTGATGGAGTTCTTGTTTGCGCCAACGGTACCGTCGCCGCCGATGCCCCAGAACTTGCACTCGATGGTGGAGGGGTCGGCCGTGTTCGGCGCGTCCGCGTCCTCGTCGAGCGAGAGGTTGGTGACATCGTCCACGATGCCGAGCACGAACTCGCGCTTGGGCTCGTCCTTCTTGAGCTCGTCGTACACGGCGAAGGCGCTCGCAGGAGGCGTGTCCTTGGAGCCGAGACCGTAACGGCCGCCGATGACCTTGATGCCCTGCACGTTGCCCTCAAAGAGCGAGGTGACGACGTCTTGGTACAGAGGCTCGCCAATGGAGCCGGGCTCCTTGGTGCGATCGACAACCGCAATGGACTTGACGGTCTTGGGCAGAGCGGCGATGAAGTGCTCCACAGACCAAGGACGATACAGGCGGACCTTTACCAAGCCGACCTTCTCGCCATGGGCGTTGAGGTAGTCGACGACCTCCTCGAGCACGTCGCAGAAGGAGCCCATGCACACGACCACGCGATCGGCATCCTCGGCGCCGTAGTAGTCGAACAGGTGATAGTTCGTGCCGAGCTTCTCGTTGACCTTGTTCATGTAGTCCTCGACGACTGCGGGCAGTGCGTCGTAGGTGCTGTTGCAGGCCTCACGATGCTGGAAGAAGATGTCGCCGTTCTCGTGGCTGCCGCGGGCTGCGGGGTGCTCGGGGTTGAGGGCGTGGTCGCGGAAAGCCTGGATGGCATCCCAGTCCACCATGTCCTTGAGGTCCTCGTAGTCCCACATGGCGACCTTCTGGATCTCGTGGGAGGTGCGGAAGCCGTCAAAGAAGTTCAGGAACGGCGTGCGGCCCTTGATGGCGGAGAGGTGCGCAACGGCAGAGAGGTCCATGACCTCCTGGACGTTGCCCTCGGCGAGCATGGCGAAGCCGGTCTGACGGCAGGCCATAACGTCAGAGTGATCGCCAAAGATGTTGAGGGCGTGGCTGGAGACGGTACGCGCGCTCACGTGGAACACGGAAGGCAGCTGCTCGCCAGCGATCTTGTACATGTTGGGAATCATGAGCAACAGGCCCTGGGACGCCGTGTAGGTGGTGGTAAGGGCGCCAGTGCCCAGCGAGCCGTGCACGGCACCTGCGGCGCCAGCCTCGGACTCCATCTCCACGACCTTGACGGGCGTACCAAAGATGTTCTTTTGGCCCTTGGCTGCCCACTGGTCGACATAGTCGGCCATGGGACTGGACGGCGTAATCGGGTAGATTCCCGCTACCTCGGTAAACGCATACGACACCCACGCCGCTGCGTTGTTACCGTCCATGGACTTGAATTTTCTCGCCATGTCCTCTCCTTCTCGAATGTTTGGCCCGCGTTCCCTCACGCAGGCTCTATTCACACAGATTAGATAATAGCGCAATTTACATTGATGCGCGGCATCTACACGTCTGATATAAGGGCTTACACGACGGTAACACGGCACAAGACCCTCCCGGGGAGTTCTGTACCGCGCGTCCACATGCCGCAAAGCAGAGCCCGCGCCTAACCGCACGGGCTGGACCGTCTACCAGCCCTTCTTGATGACCACGACGTTGGTGTCGCCGCTGCGCATGTAGGTGAAGTCGTCCATGGACCTACGTGCCATGAGGATGCCTAGGCCACCATCGCCCGTTTTTGCGGAATCCCGCTCGGGATCGAGGGCCATCGGGTCGAATGGCATGCCCTTGTCGCGCAGCTCCACCGTAATCGCCGATGGGTCGGTGCCGTATGCATACCTCACTTGGACCTTTCCCGGCTCGTCCTTGTCGGCATAGGCATAGCGGCACACGTTGACGAACAGCTCCTCCACCGCGACCTCGACCTTGTGCTGCACGTCCAAGGGGCATAGGCGCGCCTCGAGCTCGTTGTTGATCATTGCCACGGCGGCCTCGAGGTTCTCGATGGTCGCCGTTACGGTAATGGACCCCGTCACCTCAGGCTTCACACCATACTCCAAGGCCAGGATGGTCACGTCATCCGACTGCTCGGCGCCCTCGGCCCAGCGTGCCACGTCGGCACGCAGTGAGCGCACGATTTCGCGCGAGTGCATGTTGGAGTGTGCGGCCACGAACTCTTCGAGCCGCTCGTTGCTGTACTCCTCTTCGTTGACGTTAAACGCCTCGTTGACGCCGTCGGTATAGAGCAACAGCTCATCGCCCGGCTTTAGCATGATCGTTTCTTGGCGGTACTTAGCCATCTCGAACGTACCCAGGAATAGGCCGCACTTCTTTTTGAGCCACTCCCACTCGCCGTTGAATCCGTGACGGAGCAGCGGGAAGTTGTGCCCCGCGTTCACGTACGTAAGCTCGCCAGTGTTGTAGTCGAGCGTCGCCGCCCATACGGTCACAAACATGCCCGCGTCGTTGTTTGCACAGAGTCGCATGTTTGCCGTAGCGATGGCCTGACTCAGCTCCATGCCGGTGGACATGTAGTTCTCGAGCTCCGTCTTTGCGGCCATCATAAACAACGCTCCTGGCACGCCCTTGCCGCTGACGTCGGCGATGAGAAAGCCGAGCGTGTGGTCGTCGATAAGAAAATAGTCGTAGAAGTCGCCACCGACCTCCTTCGCTGCGTTCATGGACGCAAAGATGTCGAATTTGTCTACCTCTGGGAACGGCGGGAACACGCGCGGGAGCGCGCTCTTTTGAATCGCCTTTGCCGTCGCCAGCTCTCGCTCCATGCGCGACTCGGCCTCCTCAATGTAGCCGCTGAGCGCCGTCACCGTGGAGTTGATGCCATCCGAGAGGGAGGTGAACTCCACGCTGTCGCGCTCTTGCACACGTACTTCCAGATCGCCGTTGGTAATCTGTGCCAATCGCTCGTTGGTGCGGTCTATGGGACTCACCACGTCCTTCCCAAGCAACCGCGCCGTAAGGAAATACACGACCGCGAGCAGCCAGAACGAGAGCATCGTGCTCCATGCCATCGTCGTATTGCGCGTCGAGAACGCCACCGAGAAGGGTACTGCCACCATAACGTCATACGAGCCATATCGTTGTGCGCGGATGTAGCCCAGCTCGGCTCGCCGGTAGTCGTTTGTATAGTTGTCCGTATCATCGTACATTTCTGCCGTGTACAGGAACTCGCTGGTTTCGCCCGATTCCACCAGATTGGCTATGTAGTCTTCCCTCGCCTCTCCAAAGAGCTCCTTTGTCGTCATACCCTCGGGATAGGCAGGGCTGTTGGAATGCAGCACCTTGTTGTCGCGAAATACGACGACCGTTCCTCTGTTCGCGAGGTCGTAGCCATCGACGAAGTTCCCTAGGTAGTTCGCGTGGACGAACGCGTCCAAGGTGTCTTTTGGGATGTCCTTGAACTTGTCGGTGCCAACAAGCTCTTGTGTGGTCTCTTCGCTCTTTACGAACTGGTCACCAATAAAGTACAGGGTGCCATCCATCTCATTCCGCGCATCAGCGGCGGCTTGCAAGGTGATAGAAACGTAGCTCAGAGCCGAAAGCACGCAAAACACGATGGAGACGACCACAAACAGCTGTATGCCAAACGAAACGCGCACGCTAACGCCGTTCCTCGTTGCGTTGTATCTTTGGACAATGGCGCTTACCAAGATTGCTGTGACAAGCAGCAGTGCAAAATCGAGCACGCACTGAGCACCTAGGTTTCCCAAGGAATTGAGGGCGCCAATCACATCGGGCGGAATGTTCACCAGCTTCGAGAGCTGTAGCTGGGAGATGTACAGCTCAGCCATCAAATGAAGCAATATGTTGAACGTAAAGACGGCGGTTGTCACCACGGCACTTATGGCACAACCAATTCCCAAATACACGATTCTGCGCACACCTTTGGGATTGCTGCGCAGGGCGATGGCAAAGCATAGACCCAAAAGAAAGCCGGCAAACGCGTACAGAACGAAGGAGTTGACACCCGACACAAAGTATCTTTCAACCGGGTTGAGCGGCTGAACGATCGCGTGGACAAAAAGGACGATACCGCACAGAAAGCCTTGAAGGGCGCCAGCGCCCTTACCCAAAAGCAGTGCGGTCGCCGCGACCGGCACCAAAAGTCCCATGACATAGCAGACGTACTTGCCCTCGCTGCCGACGCCAATGAAGCCAAGCTGCATAAACGTCATAGCCGACGCCACCAAAAAGAGTGCCGCGAACGTCTGGACCTTCGTTTTGCGCGCCTCGCAGTGGATGAGGCCCTTCCAATCGCGGACTCTATGCGTTTTGACGATATTCGTTTCCATGTTCTCACCTCGCATAGCCTCAATGATGCCACAAACCGTAGTGAGAACGGCGGCTCATGCCAGACAAATGGACACGAGACCGCCAAATGGAGCCGTTCCCGAGCTTTCCCACGTTTCCACCGCGAAGCGACCCTTGTTTATCTTGCATTTGTTGTTGCGCTTAGCTTACAAGCCCTCTCCAACCGCCCGCAATTAACAAAATCAAGCTATTATGTAAGATAGTTTCTGTATTAGCGCCAGAACAGTTCCCGCTCGCATAAACGGAGTGACCATAATGGAGACCTACGCATTCGACAAGGATGCCCTCAACATAAACGTGGTCTACGAGAGCATTGTCGACGCGCTGTCGCAAGACTACTTCGACCTGTATTACGTAGACGTAGAGACAGAAGAGTACATCGAATACGGGTCCCGCACCGAGAAGGGACAGCGGACGACAGAAAGGCGCGGCACCGATTTCTTTGCGGAGTGCAGAAGGAACGCAGTCGGCCTCGTCCACGACGAAGACCTCGCGCGCGTCACGGAGGCGCTTAGCAAGGACAGGCTGCTCGCCGAGCTAAACAAGCACGGTACTTATACCTATCAATATCGCATACTCATCGAAGGAACTCCAACCTATGTGAGCCTAAAGGCGACCCAAGCGCCAGACGACGACAGGCACATCGTCATTGGCATAAGCAACGTAGACACCCAGATAAGAGACCGGAAAGCCGCAGAACGCGCCGCGGAGGACAGAAGGTCGTACCTGCGCCTTAGCGCCCTGGTTGGGAATCTCCTCGTGCTCTACTACGTGGACCCCAAAAGCAATGCATACACGGAGTTCAGCACAACCTCGCACTTCGAGACCCTTGGCATTGCCAAACAGGGTACCGACTTTTTTAAGTCCACGTACGAGAACAGCCAGGGAACGGTACACCCCGAGGACCTCGAGCTGTTTCACTCGCACGTCACCAAGGAGACTGTCCTTGCCACAATAGAGCGCGACGGCGTGTTCTCTCTGGACTATCGCCTGGCAAGCGAGGGCCTTCCAACGTACGTAAGGTTCAAGGCCGTAATGGTCAACGAAGACGGGAAGGACACCCTCATCTTTGGTCTCCTAGACCAGGACGCACAAGTCAAGCAGGAGCGTGAATACGCGCGCACCCTTCACGCCGCACGAGAGAAAGCCACTGTAGACCCGCTCACGGGCGTAAAGAACAAGCATGCCTACGCAGAGCGAGAAGAAGAAATCGACGCCGCAATAACGAAGGGCGAGCAGGAGCCCTTTGCCGTGGCGGTTTGCGACGTCAATGGCCTCAAGATGGTCAACGACCTGTATGGACACAAAGAGGGAGACGCCTGCGTCAAAAGGGCCTGTGCAACAATCTGCCGCATCTTTGACCACAGTCCGGTGTTTAGGATTGGCGGCGACGAATTTGCGGTCATCCTTACCAAGCGTGACTACGAGCGGCGCACCCAACTGCTTAACGCGATTATCGAAGTCCCACGGGACCGCTCGAAGCTGAAGGCAGGAGACACGATCGCCGCCGGCATGGCCGAATACAAAGCAGGCCAGCACCTCTCGCTTTTGAGCGTCTTTGAAGAAGCCGACAAGGCGATGTACAAAAGAAAACGGCGCATGAAGGAGCTTTTCTCGCTCGAACAAGACGCATCTGCTACCGAGGCAGCATTCGAACAAATCCCTGCTATCAACGTCCGCAAACACATCCTGATCGCCGATGACATAGAGATGGATCGTGAGATGATGGGCGAGCTCCTTGAGGACGACTACGATGTCATCTATGCCTCCGATGGTGTCGAGGCCTTGGAAAAGCTGCACAGCCACAAGGACGAGATCGCCCTCGTACTGCTCGACCTGTATATGCCAAGAATGACAGGCCGCGAGGTCATAGCAGAGATGCAAATAGACGATGACCTCATGTCCATACCCGTAATCTTCTTGACCATAGACCAAGACGCAGAGCTTGACTGTCTGCGAATCGGCGCCATGGACTTCATTCCCAAGCCGTATCCAGACATCGAAATCGTGAAGGCCCGCATCGCCAAATGCATCGAGCTTTCCGAGGACCGCGACCTCATACGGCACACCGAGCGCGACAGGCTGACGGGGCTGCTCAATAAGGAGTTCTTCTTCCGGTACGTCGAACGTCTCGATCGCATCCACGGCGCGGGCATCTTGGACGCGGTGGTCTGCGACGTGGACAGGTTGCATTCCATCAACAAGCAGTACGGTCGGCAGTTCGGTGACCTCGTAATACACAGCGTGGGCGCCGGCATCAGAAGACTTGCGCGTCAGACCGACGGCATTGGCTGCAGGGAAGGCGGGGACACGTTCCTTCTGTACTGCCCACACCAGCATGACTACGCACGGCTGTTTAGCGAGTTCTTGGCATATGCGTTCACCGATGACGAAATGGCACGAAGGGTCAGCTTGAGGTTTGGCGTGTTTTGCGATGCCCAGCAGGAGCCAGACGTCGACGAAAGGTTCGTCCGTGCCCGCGACGCAGCCGAAAACGTTAAGGATAATCCGGAAAAGACATTTGGTTTCTACGAGTACGATTCCGAAGATTAGCCCGGACCATACCCGTCAGACCATCCAAAAACGCCGTGCCCATGGGGGCTAGAACCAACGCGTGCGTTTCAAAAATGCAAATATTTGAGTTTACCGCCGCCAATCATAGGCGCGCGATTTGCCCTTCTCGCTGAACTCCCCTACTCTTGTATATATGCATATACAGCCGATTGCGTCTTCGTCGAGCCAAAAAATGCAAAGGAGGACGTTCGTGACCTACCACACAGATGTTTTGGCACTCATTTGGATAGCGCTCGCCGTCCTCGCTGAGCTCGTGCACGAGAACAACCGCATGAGCGCTGGCAGGCGTAGGCTCTGCTACATTGAGTTTGCCTTTATTGCAACGTCCGCGTTTGCGGAATGGCTTAGCGTGGCGCTTGGCCAGGTGAATGGTTTGCCCGCATGGCCCGTTCTTGTCTCTAAGTGGGCGGACTACGTCCTCACGCCACTGGCGGGAGGAGCAATTGCGTGGCAGCTCAGAATCCACAACCGCTGGGAAAAGGCACTCAACATCATGCTCGTCTTCAACGTCGTATTCCAGACGTTTGCCTTCGCCTCAGGGCGGATGGTCATTATCAACGACCACAACCACTACGTGCACGGAGACCTGCACGCCGTATATGTCGCTATCTGCCTCTCGGTATTCGCCGTCATCGGAGTCCAGTTCGTCCTCTATGGCCGGTCCTTTAGCAAGCAGAATCGCGGGTCGCTCTATATGATTTTGGCACTCGTCTTTGCCGGCATCACCTTGCAAGAGCTGCACGGCGGAGACTCACGCGTCGCTTACCTCGCGCTTGCGCTTGGCGCCATCCTCCTGTACATCCGCAACGGTGAGTTCTACCAACTCGCGCAGGACGAAAACATGGAAGAGCAACGGACACTGCTCATGGTAGACGACCTCACGGGCGCAGGCAGTCGCCGCGCTTATTCCGAGGCGCTCGGAGAGCTCACGACCGAAGACACGTCCGATGACCTTGCAGCGTTTTGCATAGACGTCAACGGCCTCAAACAAATCAACGACGTCTTGGGGCATGCGGCCGGAGACGAGCTCATACGTGCTGCCTCGTTATGCATTCAGGACGTGTTTTCCCCGATGGGGCATTGCTACCGCACGGGTGGAGACGAGTTCGTTGTGTTGACCCACATGAACAAGGAACAAGCGGATGAGGCGCTTGCCTTGCTCGAGCGAACGGCATCGGAATGGAAGGGCGAAACCGTTCGGGAATTACACATCGCCTGCGGTTATGCGCTCGCCGTCGACTGGCCGGATTCGACAACCGAGGAGCTCGTGATGAAGGCCGACCAAGCCATGTATGAAGCGAAGGAGGCCTACTATCGGCAGGAGGGTCACGACCGCCGCAGAAGAAGGTAGATTGTGACACATTCTTTTTGAGCCGATACCAACAAGGTCATAGGCTGTGATTTGCCATACAATCATAGCGAGCAATTGAGCACGAAACAGGCCAAGGCGATGCGAAAGTGAGCGGATTGATGAGCAGGTCTCTCAATAAAGCCATGAGGTGGATCCTCATTGTCTTGTTTGCCATTATCTTTGTCGGAGGGGTTGCGCAGGCGGTTTATGTTGACGTGTTCAACAAGACCGTACAGCAAACATCCGGCGCCGACGAAACCCAAAAGACGTACTTCACCTTTGGTGACAGGGATGAAAGCACGAGCACATGGCTCAAACGCGACTTCAGCCTAGACGGCAAAACAGTCGACCTGCAGGCACAGACCGTAGATGGAACGCTGGTAAACAATTCTGCCGACACGCTCGCGTCTTGGGAGATGACCATCAACATCCAGAACGACTGCTTCATCAACAACGCTTGGGTCGGCACCGTAGAAATCCACCAGTCCGCGGGCACCAACAAGGAAGTCACGCAGACACTCGACCTGAGGAATTACGACATCAACAACATCGCGCTCGACTACTTGTTTGACGGCGACCTGCTCATACCCCTCTCCAAGGGCGACTACCTCGTGTATCACCCCTCCAAGGAGGACGAGTTTGATGTGGCCCCGCATTCCGAGCTCACCATGGGCATGATCTTCTACTATCTCGACAATTTGGATCTCTCGAACTATTCGGTCGACTACTACTACCACCGCGACATCACGCGCGGCGCGACCTTTATCGTGCTCTGCGCACTTGCCGTTTTATGGGTCTTCCTCTTTGTGGGATGGAAGGTTGCCAACGCCTCGTACAAGCGCGCCCTCAAGGAGATGAGCCTTCGAAAATCCGGCCTCGCCTCTATGTCGAGCATCTATTCAATTATTTGCTTCGTTGACCTGCAAAAAGACGAACTGATTCCCGTCGAGACCAGCAACGAGACATTGATGGAGCTTCGCGAGGGCGCAGGCGCCAAGGAGCGGCTCCTAAAGGTCTTTGGGCGGGACGCACTGGAACCGTACCGCGAGTCCGTGCTGGAATTCGTGGACATCAGCACCCTTCCCACACGGTTGAGCCAGGGAAGCATTACGCTCGAGTACATGAGCAAGACGTATGGTTGGGCCCAGATTCGTCTCATCGCCGTGGACCGTGAAGACGGGAAGCCCCTCAAGCGAGCACTTCTTACCATTCAGGACATCAATGACGACATGCACAAGCTGGAAGAGTCGGAACGGCGTGCTGCAGAGGTTGAGCTCCAAACTAATTCCAGAAGCACGTTCATTACCGGCGCTTCGGACAACATGAGGCTGATCGTGCGCGCCATTGACGATTTGGGCACAAAAATCCTCGACGAGGCGGAGGAGGGGTCTGTTCGCTCCTATGCCAGGCAGATACGCAACAGGGGGAAGTTGCTTTCCTTCCTCATAGACGGAGTGATGGAATCGTCAATTACGGACGTGAGCGAGATTCAAATCGCCTCCGAAACCTACTCACTCACATCGCTAATCGATAATGCTTGCGATATTGCCGATACGCTTACTGTAGGAGCCGAGCTTGTGTTCGAGACCGAAGTTTCTCCGTCGATACCCAATTGGCTCGTGGGAGACGCACGCAGAATCGAGCAGGCACTTATCGGCTCGCTTGCTTACGCAACCCGTCGCCCAAACGTACATAACATCAAGCTCTCAATATATGGAAAGGAACACGACTCGCTCGAACACCTCCTGTTCTCGGTGAAGGCAGACAGCCTGGGCATGACCGAATCCGAGGCACGGAAATTCGAGGGATTCGTTTCCAACAAGAATGCATACGGCGTGTATGCCATCGACGAGAGCATCCAAGACCTTGAGGGCATTGCACTTATGCTAGGATTCATGGATTCGGAATTGCACTTTGTAAACGAGCCGGGCGAAAGCGTCGAGCTCTACTTCGAAATCGAGCAGCAGATAGCCGACGAGCCTTCCACCGATGATGAGTAGCCAGCGCCATGCAAACGACCCAATCAGTTGCGACAGGTAGGGACTGAACACAATGACAATTGCATTCGGAGCATGCCTCGTGGTATCGGCAGCTTTGTTTTTGTATATGGTCCACAAGAACTACAGCACCATTGACATCAATTACTGGACGATCGCAGTCCTCATTCCTATTGTAATAATGGGCTATTGGCTCAAGACCCAGGTCACCACGCCCGAAGCGGCGTCGATTCTCTACTGCTTCATCTATTTTGACAGCACATTCCTCGCTTCGGCTACCCTCTTTTCTATGATGCACGCGCTCGGCTTCCGCATACGAGGATGGATGAGGGTGCTTGCCTACGGAGCTTCTTGCGCGCATATCACGCTCGTCTGCTTTGGGGTCCACAACGACCTCTATTATCGATCGAAAGAGGTCGTTCCCACCGCACTCGGCACGGTAACAAAGATGGCGAGCGGCCCGCTCAAGATCTTCCACTATGCGTTCATCGCTGGATTGGCCCTCTGGTTTTTGGGCATTTTGCTGCTATGTTTCATTCGAAGAGGAACCTACTCCCGTCGATCGCTCACGTTGTTTGGCGTCGTCATAGGCACGGCTGTGACCTGTTATCTTGTGGAGGCCTTGATTGACGCTGACTTTTCGACGCTTCCCTTCCTGTATGTAATTGGTGACATCGTCCTTGCGGTCAACTACGACTATGTGCACACGCACGACATCGCATTCGTTCTCTCGGGTCAGCAGAAGAAGTACGGGGAGCGAGGTTATATCGCAATAGGTTTGGAGCGGCAGTTCCAAAGCTGCAACGACAAGGCACTCGAGCTCCTGCCGTTTTTGCAGAATCAGCACGTCAACGGCACAATTACGGGAGGCAGCGCAGATGGAGTGATGGTCCTCGGGCTTCTTGATACCTGCGAGCAGGACGGGTTTGCCAGCACACACTACCAAATTGGCGATTTGACATACGCATGCGAAGTCCGTCCCTACTCTCTGAGGACTGACGGAGACCCGCAGGGATATCTGCTCAGCATAAAGGACGCGACGGAGGAAGTAAGGAACTACCGAATAGTCGCGGAGTACAACAAATCGCTCAACGCGGAGATTAAGGAAAAAACCAAGAACATACAAGAGATACAACAAAAGATCGTCCTTGGCATGGCTGACATGATAGAGAACCGCGACAACAACACGGGCGGCCACGTAAAGCGAACGAGCGACATCATCCGCATACTTGTGGACGAGATCATTAAACAGGGCAACATTCCCCTCAGCGACGAGATGGTCCACGACATCGTCCGCGCCGCACCGACGCATGATTTGGGCAAGATCACCATCGACTCAAGCATCCTAAATAAGCCGGGAAGGTTCACCGACGAAGAGTACGAGATCATGAAGACCCATGCGGCAAAGAGTGGCGAGCTGGTGCTGATTTTGCTGGATGGCGTGGAGGAAGAGCGATTCGTGAAGGTGGCCTTTAATGTGGCGCGCTTCCACCACGAGCGCTGGGATGGTCGCGGATATCCCGAGGGGCTTGTGGGTACCATGATTCCCCTTGAGGCACGGATAATGGCCGTTGCCGACGTGTACGACGCGCTGGTGAGCAAGCGCGTATACAAAGAGGCGATGAGCTTCGAGAAGGCACGCGCGATAATGGTCGAGGGCATGGGCACGCAGTTCGACCCGAGCATGAGGGCCGTGTTTCTTGGCTGTCGCGATCGCCTGGAAGAGTACTACCGGCACCATGCATAGTGTCATGGAGACTGTCATGGGGACGGTGTCATGGGAGAATTGATACGCTCGGCGTGTCCCTGATTCGCTATGCCAGGGGGACGGGTCATCCGTTCCTGGCTCGCGGGTCCCGCGCTCTGCCACTAGACGTACTTGTCTCCAACGACTTGAATCGCCAGGACCGCTCGTCAAGATGGTGCTCCCAGCGTTAGGCCAATTGTTCATCGCACCGCTGATCAGGATGTCCGAGAACCAGACCAAGGGCGGCGGCAAGTCCTACACCTACCTCTTCACCCCCGAGTCCTCCTACCCGCTGATGAAGTGCGGTCATGATGAGGAGAACACTTGTCACGGGGACGGGGGCGTTGACACGCTTTGAGGTGTCAACGCCCCTCCCGTTACACCATGGGGAAAACCCGTTTGCCTCAGCGCAGGCCGAGCGTCTCTCGCAAGGCAACGTACTGCCTCGCACCAGGCTCTGTGGCATCGAGCGTGGCATCGATACCGTTCTCCTGCAGTACGCTCAAGTACGCCTGCACGTACGAGTCGGTGCCGCCTCCCTGGTTGATTGTTATGTAAAAGTGGGCGGGCATGGCCACAACCTCAAGCACGGGAGCAGAGCCGAACGCGGGTGTCGTGAAGTAGACGCAGTCAATCAGCTCGAGGTAGTCCTCGTCAGAGTAGCGTCCTGCATAGGAGCAGTTGAATGTGAAGGGAGGGCAATCGATGCTCATCGTTTGTGCCATTGCCATTTCCGTTTGCGCGTAGGGCATCGGCGGGAGCATGTTCATGTGCGTGGCGAATCCCTTTACGGTATAAAGCTTGGCCACGGGGGACGTGACCTTAAGGATGGTTTGGTTCACCTGGGCGGCAATCTGGTTAACACCGTCTCCCTCGCCCACCGCGATGTCGTACATGGCGGGAGGCATGGCGCAGTTCCTAAACGTGTGGGGGATGCCCAGCGCATGCCTAAAGTTTACCGGCATCGCCACCCTCATGCGTCGCGCGTCGGGATGGACCCTCTGTACCGCGCCCGCGTAAAGACTCACAAGGGCTGCGGACACCTTGACGCCCCGCTCCTTCGCAAAGCCAACCAGGCCAGCGGCGTCGGCGCTGACGAAGAACGTGCGCGAACCGTCCCTGGCATCAGCCAGTTGCTCGTGGGAAGCGTAGTCCTCGTTCGGCAACCCGCTTCCCATGGCTTGCGGGTCCCATGGAATCCCCGCCTCGCGCAAAGCCTGGTCAACTGCCATAAGGGGCTCTGCCTCCGCGTCGGGATAGCACGCGCTTTCTAAGGCGAGAGGTTCTCCCCGCAGAAGTGCGGCGTAGCGGCTCATGGTGGCATCCATGAAGGAGAGCAATCCGTTGCCGTCCGTCAGTCCGTGGAAGATGCAAAAGCGGACGTCCCTTCCCTGGTAATAGACGCCCAGCAGATGGCCATCCGATTCCTTGCCTCCCAAAACGGGCGGCTCATCGTCGTTCCACTCGGCAATCGCTATGGAGTGGGAGAGGTTGTCGCTGTAGTAGAACAGGCCGTCCTTCTCGCGAACGCCATACGTTGCCCAAGGATGCTGCTTTGCGGCCCCGTTTACCGCTTCCTGCAGCAGCTGGAGATCGGGCTGCGTCTTGAGCGTTATCTTTGCGGTTGAGGCAAGAAACGCCGCGTCGCCGTAGAACATCATTCGCCCCGAAAGAATCGGCTCGTTATTCATGGTCTACTCCCTTGGTTTTCTTTTGCAGTGCAAGACCATCGCTACTCGTTGAGCCCGTCCTGAATCTTGCCGACGTCGGCGAACTCGTAGTTGGTGCCGCGACCCATGGCGTACGTCACGGCACCGCAGGTAACGTTTGCCAGCAGTGCCTGGCACCTCGTGAGGCCCTCCAGCACCGCGATGTAGTCCAGCGTCCGCGTGTACGGGTTGGATTGCTCGCGCCCGAATATCTCGATGAGGAGCTTCTCCTGGTTATCCTCCTGCTGATAGTCGATCCTGTTCTGGTCCACGTATATAAGCTTGTCGGCCAGCTCGCTTGCACGGAAGAGGTCAAGGTATGACTGGTCCTCGGTGCAGAGGTACACGTGGTCGAAGTTCCCCTCTTGCACGTAATCGATTGCCTTCGCGAGGGTCGCCTCGGCGGTGAGTCCGTGCGGCACGTACTTGGATACCCTCTGGGCGTTGTAGTCGGTGCCGCGCACGATTACGCCGAGCACCCGCTTGGCGTCGGCCGGGAACACCTTGGCGAGCGTCCCCTCAACATGGGCACGCACGGCCTCGTTGTACCGGAAGTCATCTCCGTATTTCAGCTCTGCCCGCTTGTTTGAGAAGACGAACTCGGTCATATAGGGATTGAGGTTAAGGTTGGAGTTCTGGTCCAAGATAACGTGCTGCGAGTTATAGACCTCCTTGAGGTCGTAGTCGGAGATCTGGTCGAAGAACATGGCCCACACGTCCTCGCCCGAGGTGCCGGCAAACTGGTTGGGATCTTTGGCAACGCCCAGGTCGACCACGGGGATGAAGTCCGGGCGGATAGCACGAATCATCTGCTTGGTTCCCACCACATTGGCGATGAGCGCGGTGAGTCCGTTCTCCTTCACGGGCTGCTTGATGAGGTAGAACGTCTTGTCGGGGTTGAGCGGCCCGTAGTAGAACTCGCGCTTTACCCAGTAGAGGCTCGTCATGAGCAGATAGCTGGAGACGTTGTTGGTAAAGACGTCCTGCACGTCCCACCTAATCTCGGAGTGCACGCGCAGGGTGCGCAGTTCCTTGAGCTCGGGATGTGCTTCGAACAGCTTCTCCTCGGAGTCCGCGATCAACAGCCGCTCGTACTCGGTAAAGAAGAGCGCGGCGGTTGGGTCGGTGAACGCGATTGTGACGGACGGGTTGTGTTTGGCGATTATGCGCGCCGTGTGGTAGGCGTACTCATCCAGCTCGTCGTACACGAAGAGCTGGAACCTGTTGACGTACGACCAGTCGAGGTTCTCGTCGTCCAGCGAGTATTCCCAGTAGTTGGAGAGATGCATCTGGACCATGGCGTTGTTCTCGGCATCTTCCCAGTTCACGGGCTTGTTCTTTTGGAAGCCCAGGCAGTAAGCGATATTGCCGTCCTCGTCGTACACCACAACCTTGTGGTGGCGGATGTCCTTGTTGCGGTGATAGAAGTCACGGGCGGTGATAAACACGTTCTCATCGTTGGCGGAGGTGTACTTTCGCACCTGCCGGGGGGCCTCGCTTGCGGGGTAAACCTTGATCACTGCGTCTCCTTTCGGGGCACCTTGCATGCCTTTTTTCTATGCGGCTCAAACCAATGCAGACACGAGCCAACGAGCACTTTTGAATGCTCTACAGACTTGATGTCTGTCGCATGCGTTTAGATAGTACATAAGAAATGAATCGAAGAGTCGCTCTGGAGCAACATGCACAAAACGCATAAAGTGCAGACCTTCTTGCAAGTCCTCGACGTGGCCCTTGCGTGGGTTACTTTTGATAGATCAATCTGGGCAGAGCGCGTGTGTCAGGGGGAGGCAATGACACACACCACGCCGCGCCCGTGAGGGATAGTCCCTCATGGGCGCGGCGTTTCGGACAGTTTGCGGCGTAAACTATTTTAGGTGCTCGATGAGGGCAATCGTCAGGCCAGACTCGGCGACCATCGTGGCCGCCTTGGAGTGCTCGTTCTCCAAGATCTCGTCGCCGCGTGTGTTCTTGAAGCCATGCTTGGTAAGAATCTCGTAAGCTTCGTCGAAGCCGCGCACGTTCATGCGGATGATAGTCATGTCTTGCGGAACGCCCGGCTGTTGCGCCACATCTACGGCGAAACCGTTTGCATCCTTGAGGCGGAAGTCCTGATCTGCCGCAGTTTGGACTTCTTCCAACGTCGGCGCGTGACGTTTCTCGAAGCCCAGTTCCTCAAAGAGCGCAACAACCTCGTCGGCCTTGCTAGATACGATTAGCGGATTGAACGACGTGATTTTCATACTGTCTTTCCTCCTCATAAGATGCGGTATGGACCTCTTGTCTTGGTCCGACATGCATTTACTATATTAATATTTATATTTTTATGTATAGGTTATACATATTATTTCCATTTATGGGAAGTTATCTGTCCCTTTCCAGACAAAGAGAGACACGCCTCCAAACTGCAAGGCGTGTCCCCATTCTTTACGTATCTCTTGCTCGTGTCTTTAGGCCAGATTCCTATCGGCAGGTTTACTGCTTGCGGATGTGGTAAGACAGGCTGATGGCGCACATTCGGCAACAAAATGCACACGATTGAATGTCGTGCCCATGAGGGACTGTCCCCCATGGGCACTGGCTATTCATCGCACACAATTAGTCGCCCTACCGTCCCAGATGAGGCCGACCCTACTCAATGACGTATTTGCACGGCTGCTCTCCGTACTGCTGCCAGTTCAACTCGCCGGTGTTTGCAAACCGCCCCCAGATCTTTCGCATGCTCAACCCCGTCGCGTCATCCTTCATACCAAAGAGGACGGGAAGCTCGTCAATGTGTCCCAGGTTCTCTCCATGGCGATACTCGTATTTCCAGACGGGACCAACGCGGTCGCGAAGCATGGCCTTCATCGGATCAACAAACACGTGCTTCGTAATGCCGGCACTCGCCTTGTCTCTGATGCTGCCCCCACCACTAGGAACGTCAACATGAATATACGTCGTTATAAGAGGTAACAGGAAGAACGGGAACTGCTTAATGAGGGTGTCGCCCTCTCTGAGGTTGTTTCCAATCAGCATGGGGAGCGGACTCTTCCTCACGCCCTCCACGGGCGCGACGGGCAGAAACTCTCCATCGATGATCGGCGAGAACGCACATCGAATCTCCCCTTGCAGAAGGATGTTCCCTTCGAACGTCTTGCCCGCCCTTCCGATGTCCTCCTCGGGCATGGTAAGAATCTCCTCAGGCTGCGTCGCACCCAAAAGATCCATAAACAGCTCTGCATTCGCCCTACCCTCATCCTCGGTGAAGAAGTGCTCGATGACGGCCGACTGTACTATGCATCGCTGGAACAGGCCATTCGCGGCAGGCATGCAGGAAAGGGCCAGAACGCTCGCAGCTCCCGCCGACTCTCCGAAGGCCGTGACCTGCTTGGGGTCCCCTCCAAAGGCGGCGATGTTGTCTCGGACGAATTCCAACGCCATGACCTGGTCGTGCAGACCACAGTTTTGGTCGAAGCGATCGGAAAGGGAATGGAGGTCAAGAAACCCGTAGACATTCAGCCGGTAGTTGAAGGTGACGACAATCGCCTTGGCATCGACGGCAAACTGGCTCAAGTCGTACATGAGCGTTCCGTCGTCTTGCAGGCCCGTGCCTCCCACACTAAAGGCGCCGCCGTGAACCCATACCATGACGGGTGCGGGCGTGGGGATGTCGTTGGGCACGTAGACGTTGAGATACAAACAATCCTGACTCGTGTACCTCGCGGTAAACGGGTCCTGCCCAGGCGATTGCAGGGGATTGGCCTTTCCACGCACAGCTTCGTAGACGTCTTCCCAAGGCTCCGGGCGGACCGGATGACGGAAGGCGAGTTCTCCTACGGGTGGCTTTGCAAACGGAATGCCCAAATATGCCGTGCAACCACCGTGTTGTATGCCTGCGACCTTACCGTAGGCCGTATCGCAAACACGTTCCAAGCAAAGATCGCCTCCTCACTCCAGACCATAACTCCCACTCAAGAGGCACAAGTCAACAAGTCCTCGCCACCTCGAAGCGTAGGCGCTGCAACCATAACGCGCCGGGAATCAGTTCTCCTCCGAGGCCTCTTCCTCGACTACCTCTTCGTCGGGAACGACCTCGACCTCCACCTCTGTCTCCATGTCCTCAACAGTAACCTCTTGCTCCTGCTCTTGCTGACTGTCTTTGTTGAGAAGCTCCAGGCACTCTTCGTAGAGCTGCTGATCGGTCTTTAGGCTCTGCTCCATCGCCTGACTCAAGCTCGATATCGACGCCTTGTGTATTTCGAGCAGGCTCAAGCGCATCCGACTAACCTGCTTGTAGGCAATGGGGAGCATGGCCTGCGCCAACTCAAAGAACTGCTTGTCCGCTTCCAGACCTGACTTGATGGACTTGTCCGCAGCCCTTATCGCAGCCTGACGAAACTGGAGGGTGTTCAAACGCGCTTGGTTAATTTGCGTGTGGACGGTGGGAAGAATGGTGCGCACCGCGTCCACAACCATGGCTTGAAACGGATTCTGCGCTGCGGGTGTCCAGTTCTGCATAGGTATCATCATGTCCTCCATACTCCTCTACGCATTTAGGCTCAAATTGGTGTTCCTCAACATATTAAACGATAGCTTTCTGTACGTGCATTCATTTACACCGACAAGCGTCCCATGTTGCCGTAAATTCGGTTAGAACATAGCTTGACGTATTCCTCAAGACACATTGGGCGTGCCAAGTAATACCCCTGGGCAAAGAGGAAGCCTTCGTGCCTGAGCATCTTTAGCTCGTCAGCCGTTTCTACACCTTCGGCAATCAAGGCAATGCCAAGCTCATTGGCTGCCCGCGTGAACGCTCGTAAGTTCGCGATGGGGCTATCGCGCCAGAGCGCGGTTGATACCTTGATCGTTACGACCCCCATGTGCATGAGCGGAATAAGCGCTTCTGGTGTCGCGTTGAACTTGTCGACGACCACGCTAAAGCCAGCGTCAAGCAGTGAGGGGATGAGCACTTTTGCCATCCGTTCGTCCCTTGCCAAAAGATCCAGTCCGAACTCAACGCTCACGAACACGGGGTCCACGCCACGCCAGTCGACCGTTGCCGAAAGCCTCTTGGTAAAGTTTTCGTCGTCCACGTGCTGATCAGAGATGTTGAGGGCGACCGGCGGCACCATAAGAGTTTTTAGCTGCTCCCCGAGGTACGCGCACATGGAGTCGATTATGAACCAGTCCAGGCCGCAAACGGTGTTCGTGCGCTCGAGCGCAGGAATAAAGGCGGCTGCTGGGATTACCGTACCATCCTCGGGAAAGGTCCATCGCGCGAGCGTCTCGGCCAGCATGGGGCGCTTTGCCACCAGATCGAAGCAGGGCTGCACGTATGGCTCGAACTCGTTCTCCTCTATTGCGCGCGCCACATCGCCAATGATGAGCAGGTCGTCCTCATGCTGGATCTCGATGGTATCCATGTTTGCAACCCTTCTCTTACGCCCCGTCCCTCGCCGGTCACAAAGTCTCTTATCCAGCTTACACCAATCCCATTACTAATTCTGCCTGCGGAGGCAAAGGGTCGACGGATTGTTATCGAGAACTTGTCCGTTCAGGCGATAAGTGGAACAGGGTTCCCGGGGAGTTTGTTCTATAGTATGATGTTCCTTCGTTCTAATGGTTGGGCGTTTGCAATGCCAGGGCACATTCGCCTTTGACGAGCCTTGTGAGCAGAAAGTCAGCATTCCGATAGGTGCTGGGTCGAGAATCTCGGCGCAGCGAAAAGGATGTCCTGAAGAAAGGAATCCAGACAATGTCTCAGTTTGCACGGTCGACGGACCAATCACAAACCCCGCAAGGCATGCTCTTCCCGATGCCGAATGCGCAGGGTCGGGGGCCGGCAACACTCCCGTTCCCCATGCCAGGCGCTCAGGTCGTACAACAATCCCAGATTCAGACCCAGCAGCTTGTCCAGCAGTTCGCTGAACAGTTCGCCCAGCAATTCGCCGAACAGTTCACTGAGCAGCTCGCCGAGCAGTTTGCCGAGCAGTTTGCCGAGCAGTTTGCCGAACAACTCGCCGAGCAGCTAGTTAAGCAGCTTGTCGCCTACATGCCGCACGTTCCTCAGCAGGCAGCTCAGGCCCAGCCGATAATACCCATTCTGCCTTTTGGTCTCTTTGCCCCCCAGAATTCCGACGAAGAGGAAGAATCCCCCAAGGCCAAGAAGCCCACTCAGACGCCGTTCCCCATGCCCCCGCTGCCACAAATTCAAAATGTCGTGTCTCAGCCGCAGCCCATGTCGGCATTTCCGCTCGCGACGCCCTTCCCCGCACCGCTAGCTCCCAACACGCAAGTTTCCGACGATGAGCAGTCTGCATCCGAACAGCCGGTCATCCCTAACCCGTTTGCTCTTATGCCACAGCCCGTTGATCTTTACGAGCAGACGCTAAAGATCTCGATTGACATCATGGGGAAGATGCTTGCCCAAAGCGAGTCGACACGGGATGAGGCCAAATCCTAGCAGGCAGACATTGACGATTCGTCACAATCATCAAGGTCATGGACTTTGTGGTGCCGAACCACCCAAGGGCAACATACGCGGGCCGAAAAACAGCGTGTGCCCATCCCCAGCGCTCGTCGTGCACGAGTGTTACTCCTTTCCTTCACAAAGCTCACGCTTTTTGTCATGCAAGTTCGGCGCGATATATGATAACGCTTAGAGAGCACGTAAGTGGGAGGCGCACATGTTTTACGACTACGTCGAATTCGAAAACCAGACCCAAGTTGCATACTCGAATGTCCTTGCGGACGGTTCCGTGGAAGTGTCGGTAGAGAGACCCGTCGAGCTTGGGTTCAACTCCGCCTTGTGCTCGCTCCCATCATTCGTCTGGCGCGACATCGTAGGGTTCTCCAACGATGAACTTGCGCAGATCGACAACTTCGTTCACAACAACGCGCCCCTCATCCTACGTCTCGCCCGGGAGGTGTCGAAGGAGTATGCCTAGGCTGTTCCTGTTCCAGGGCTTCGCTATCTTCTTCTGGACCGCAGAGAACGGGGAGCCGATTTACGTGCACGTCGCAAAGGGAAAGCCATCTCCCAATGCTACCAAGATTTGGTTGACGCGCAATGGTGGGTGTGTCCTAGCAAATAACGGAAGCAGGCTCAATAGGAAGGAGCTCGCCAACGTCATGGACTTTGTCATGCTGAACCACGCGCAGATTTGTGAACGTTGGCGGAACTACTTCCACGGTGACATCTCCTACTATTGCTAAGGCGCCACGATTGAGCATGTTATGCGCTTGGGCCGCGATAATGCGTTCTGCCCATCTCCTGCGCACGTCATGACCGAAGGTTTACGGAGGTACACATGAAGGGCAATCGAGCGATAAAGATCGCTGTGGACGTTGCCATGTCCGTCGTCCTCGTGGCGACCATGGCAACGGCATTGGTACAGGAGGTCCCCCACGAATGGCTGGGCATCGCTATGTTTGTGCTCATGCTGACCCACGTGGTGCTCAACCGCAAATGGATTCTTGGCGTCGTGCGCAGCCGCCGCAAGGCGTCGTACATGCTGCACCTCATCCTCATCGTCGCGCTTTTGGTGTGTTTGGTGGGCATGATCGCCAGCAGCTTGGTGCTCTCTAAGTATGTGTTCGGCTTTTTGCCCGCGCTGCCGGGAGCGTCCTGGGCGCGGCGCATCCACATGCTGTTCTCGTACTGGATGTTCGTACTTGCCTTCGCGCACGTCGGCCTTCACGTCCGAATCCCACGGCACATGGCGCCTTGGAAGCGGTGGGCCATGCGCGTGGCGGCCGTTACCGTTGGCGCCTACGGGCTGTATGCCTTCGTACGGCTCGGCATGTTCGCATACCTAACCGGGCAGGTCCAGTTTGCCATGGCCGACTTCGAGACGCCGTTGGCTATCACGTTCGCACGTCATGCTGGCGTGGCTGCGCTGATTGCCATTGTGTTCCACGGCGTGCAGGTGGCGCTAACGACCGCTGGCAGGCGTGGACGAGCACAAGGCAGACGCGGGAACGAGCAAGGAGGCAGGGCTGCATGAACGGACTGTATACCATCGGAGATGCGGCGGCACAATTGGGCATGCCCGCCTCGACGATCCGTTTCTACGAAAAGAACGGGCTCATTCCCAACCAGCAACGATCCAGCGACGGTCGGCGGCTGTTTGACGAGGACGACCTGGAATGGATGCGCTTTGTGGAACGACTAAAGGTATCGGGCATGCCCATCAAAGAGATTCGCGAGTACATCCGGCTGTACATGGAGGGTGACTCGACCATAGAGGAGCGGAGACGCATCGTCTACGAGCGACGCAAGGCCATCGACAAGCAGCTCGAAGAGCTCCGGCTCGCGCGTGACTTCATCGAGTACAAGTGCTGGTACTACGATGTAGCCAGCGAGTCAGGCACGTGCGACACCCCCCGAAACATGCCCTTCGACGAGCTGCCAGAAGACATCAAGCGGATAAAGGCGAAGTGCAGGATCAATCGGTACTGACGAGGCGCAGACGATATAGCCCGAACCGACGGCCCTTGCCTTAGCAGCGTCTCGTTGTTACCCGCACTTCTGGAAAACCACCACGTCGCCGTCGGCGATAACCTCAAACATGGTCATCTCGTCGCCGTCTATGTGTCCCACCAGATTGCGCGTCCCATCGTTGACGATGGGCATAAGCACCACCTGCACCTCGCCCGCATAGTGCTTGTAGTTGTCGTTGACCATCACTACGTCGCCCGGTTCGAAGCAGTCGGCAGCATGGGGTCGCGCCGCAATGGTCTCGCCTCCAAAGAACTGCCGGGGCATGCGTGAGCGCCATATCCACTCGGAGGAATCTCCCATGTCTACATGTGGAAAGAAGTCGAACAGGATGGCAGTCTCCGTTGGAGTAAGGTCGTCGATTGGCCGCACGAGCACCTTCTTTTGGCTCAGAAGGTCGAGGTCAAATCCCGCATACGACGAGAACTGTCCAACCACACCGCGATGCTCCTCGCTTACATAATGCGGTTCCACAGGAGTGAGCGCCATGCGTACCTCTTCCATCTCGGCATCGGTCGCGTAGGCATTGCCAAAGAGCACGTCTGTCGTCCCGGCAGCAGCAAGCACACGTGCCTGCAGGTGGGCCGGATAGTCGCGCAACCGCTCCACCGTAGGAAGGCCACACGTGGCATCCCACACGCCATGAGAGTTAGGTGTATGTGACGACAAAAACGCTCCAATTCGCACCCCCGTCTTTGCGAGACGCTCGTTCACTTGGCAGAACTTATCCCATCGGTAACCTGTATATCGTTGCGGGTAAAAATTGTGGCACGCAAGAATGCGATCCCTGGGTGCACCATGCGCAACCAGGGATTCGATGCTTTTGGGATGCAAGGCCGAGGCATTGTATTCTATGCGCAGCCCAAAAGGATTCTTCAGCATACGCAGGTTTTCGACTTCGCTGTACGCACCATCCATACGTAGGATATCGGCACCTATGTTTGCAAAGACATCAAGCTTAGACGGGGTCGCCCCCAGTCGTTGCATACAAGCGGGATTTATGTCCAGCGAAACCTCCATGCCGTGCCTGTGAGCCACCTCGTTAAGGCTCGCAAACACCCCAAGCACCTCGGACGGAGAACCGGGCATAGAAAACATGGACGAGAATACCCGCGTAAAGCCGCAAGACGCGGCACGGGCCAAATAGTCCCCAATCTCGTCCAACGGCCTTAGCTCGGGATACACCGACACGCCAAGCCTCGTCATGGCAATTCACTCCTCGAAAATCGCTTTGAAACCGCGTGACGGCAGCACCAACCACTGTCGTCCAAACTTTCTTGGACTTTTTTGCGCTCTGTCGCAATTTCGGTAGATTTTACCATCCGGTCCAACAGATTGGCAGGCGAGAGAACCGTAGCGTCCGATCGACACATAGCGGCCACGCGCTTCAAGGGCAGCACGCGCATTGCGAATATACGCATAAACTCGCATGGAAGTTCATATATACTCAATAATATATTCATTCACAAAACCACATATCACCTGCAGTCAGTCAGGAGCATACAATGAAGACCACCTCTTGCAGCACGCGCACAATCGCTATCAAACTCGCAGTATGCATGCTTATGCTCATCGGACTTGCGCTTGCGCCGACGCACACGGCGAAGGCCATCGAGAATCTCCCTCGCGTGACCGAGGCGGACCTCCGCGAAGGGCGAATCAACGGCACAAACTGGATGAGCGGCATCTCGGGCGAGCTCTACCTGCACCAGATCAACATTCCGGGATCCCACGACTCCGGTATGCGTGATTCCGTGGTGCGCTTCGAAAGTGGCATTGGCTCGGGTCTAACCAAGTGGGCGACCACGCAATCGCTCGGCATCGACGAACAGTTGCAGGCAGGTGTGCGACTTTTTGACCTCCGCCTCACCGAGTTGTATCCCATCAATGGAGATGATGGGAAGGCCTCGCTCTGGATCTGCCATGGTCCCAATGGGGCGGGGCGTTTTGAAAGCTTCACCTACTACTCCAGACTTCCAAAAGACAAGATCAAACCAGGCAGTTCCAAATACCTCACCTTTGAATTGGCGCTGCAGTACTACGCAGACTTTCTTCGCGAGCATCCCACCGAGACGCTCGTCGTCCAAGCGGTCGATGAGACGGGGGACGCATCGCTCATACGCAAACGGGCAAACGCAGCACTCAAAAAATGGGCAGGAGCCATCAACCCCTCCACAGGCAAGTCCTACATCTACAAAGAGCCAGGTTCGGGAAGCAGCTGGATCATCTCCAAGATGCCCAAGCTCAAGGACGTGCGCGGCCAGATGGTCATTGCAAGTGGCTACAACGCAGAAATCGGCTTTGGCTTGAACCTCTACCCAGGGGGTAGCGGATGGAATGCTCAATCCAAAGCTGCCGACGTCAGGATGGCAATCGAGAACCACTGCGAGTGCGACAACATAGACAAGATGCAATTCCTTAGGGCCTTTTACAATGGTGGAAACGCAACAATCTTTCCCTCGTGGTCCGAGACGCTGCAATACCTGATAACCAGTGGCGGGATTCTGCCTACGCGATCAGCAGTAGAGAAGGCAGTCAAGGCGACGACAAAGGTGTATCCCATGGAGGCCCAGACGGGCACGGTAAGCAAGACACTGCCCGAGGAGAAGGGGTACCTGCGCTTCGCCTACACCTCGACCAACAGGGCAAAGAAGGTCGGCGATGGAAACAAGTCAATTGCGGAATACGTTAACCCCCGCATCTTTACCAATTCCAACGCAATCATGAACACCAGGGGCAAGCTGTTTGGCTGGGTGAGCGCCGACTTCACGAGTGCGGCCGTCGCCAAGGCCGTCTGGCTCAACAACTACCCCGCAGGTGGCTTGGAGTACGCCTCTCTGTCGTTTGCCCCTCCAAAAGGTTTGGGCTTGCCGGTCAAGTCGTATAACGTGCAGGCGGGTACCAAGATTAGTATACCCGACAACCTCTTTCCCTCCACAACGCCCCAAGACAAGGCCTTCCTCGGATGGAGCGGCACCGATGGAAAGCTGTATCGCCCTGGCGAGACGATTACTGCCAAGGACAGCTTAGTGCTCAGGCCGCGATATGGGCTGACGTGGGCACTCTTGCAACGTGCGATAAGCAACGCGCCGAAGGGTTCGCGGATATATATCGAGCTCTCCGATGACGTCACGGCGACCAAGGCCGACTCCGCCCTTGAGGTGCCCGCAGGAGCTGACATCGAGCTCAACCTCAACGGCCATACGATTGACCGGGCGGCAACCACCTACACCAATCACACGAACGTCTTCAACGTAAATGGGAGGCTCAGGTTCACCGGAGGGGGCACCATCACGCATGGCCGTGGATTCAAAGGTGGCGGCATCTACGTCGGTCGGACGGGCTACGTTGACCTGGCCAGCGTGCGCATTACCGGCAACACGGCGATGATCTCTGGCGCGGGCATCTTTGTGGAGTCAAGGGAAGGGGCGACGAACCCTGTCGTCGCGATTGAGGCACACAGCACCACGCGGGTTGAGGGAAACACCTTGGATCGTTCGGGCAACCTCAACACGAGCGGCAACCCGAGTAACGTGCGGCTGGGTAAGAACTGCCTCATCAAAGGCGTGGAATTTCTGGCCGCAGATGCCAACGCAGGCGTCTTGGGCATTTCCACAACGGAGGAACCAACCGGGCGGAAGTCAGTGCCGGTCAGCACCGATAAGCTCGACGAGCGCTACATTGGGTCCGTGATGCGGCACCTCAGTAACGAGAGCAAGGGCTTCGTTCTTGCCTTGGACCCCACGAACAGGCAAGTGGTCATGACAATGCCCCACACCGTTACCTTCAAGTACGGTGGTGCGAGCTTGCGCGAGAAGCGACAGGTCGTTTCTCCCTTCGGAAGGGCCGAGGAGCCCCCGCTGCCGGGGAGAGTTGGATATGTGTTTGATGGCTGGCACCTGCCTAAGGACCAGTCGGGCTCAGCGAAGCTGTACGACTTCAACACAATCGTCACGAAGGACTTGGTGCTAGAGGCGCACTGGAACAAGAAGCGACTCACCGTGAGCTACGACACCGACGGGGGTAGCAACGTGCCCAGCCAGGAGGTCGAATACGGCGACAAGGCAACGCGACCCACTGCCCCCACACGCCAAGGTCATGACTTCAAGGGTTGGACGTACAGTCCGGAACCCACCAATCCGCGAATCTGGATCCGACGCACGTTTGCATACGACTTCACCGAACCCGTTTTGAATAACATTACCCTTAAGGCAAGCTGGACACCGATCCAGTACACCGTTACGTTTGTCGATGGGCAGGAGGTAAAGGGCACCCAGTCCGTAGCCTATGACAAACTACGTCTTTGACGGCTGGTACAGTTCGAAGCTCAAGGGGAAGTACAACTTTGACGCCAAGGTGAAGGGCGACCTTACCCTTTCGGCCATGTGGAGGCTTGATTCCATGCACCACACCGTCACGTTCGAGACGGGCGGCGGCTCAGAGGTCAAGCAGCAAATCGTCGAGCACGGGAAGGCGGCAGCACGTCCTGCCAACCCCGTGTGGGATGGCTATGCCTTCGCGGGCTGGAAGCTGGGCGATTCGTCCTACGACTTCGCGACACCCGTGACGGGCGATATTACGCTTACGGCGCAGTGGGTCAAACAAAAATACTGGAACGTGATGTTCGACGCGCATGCGGGCAGGGGCGTGAGTCCCAAGGCGCAAAACGTCGTGGATGGAGAGCCGGCGACTGAACCCACACCTATGCCCACGCGGTCAGATGGGTATGTGCTTGAAGGCTGGTATACGAGTCCCTCCCGCACCCCAGAGAGCAAGTATGATTTCTCCGCCCCCGTGCATAATCATCTGCTTCTA
>CADAAU010000022.1 GCA_902786015.1 uncultured Coriobacteriaceae bacterium | reverse complement strand
CTGCTCCGCGGAACAAGCTCCCCGGGAGCCCCGTTCCACGACTGGTCCGTATACCGTGGTTGCTATCCGCTCTTGCGGGGTATAGTCGCCCTCACATCGTGCGGATGGTATATGTGCCCTTACTTCTCTCCTTGCTCTGGTACATGGCTTCGTCCGCAGCTTCGAGCAGGTCGTAGAACGTAGCGTTGTAATCGTGACAGATTGCCACGCCTACGCTGCATGCGGCGTTGACCTTTTTGATGGAGGATATGATGGCGATCGAACGACGCTCTGCGAGGGCCATGGGGTCTCCACCCACAAACGGCATAAATGCCACGAATTCGTCGCCTCCGTAGCGCCCCAGCACATCGGTCTCGCGGAAATTGTGGTTGAGCGCTCCGGCCACGTCGCGCAGCAGTGCGTCGCCTGCCAGATGTCCCAGCTCGTCATTGACCTTCTTGAATCCGTCTAGGTCGACCATAAACATGATGCCGGCACCCTGCGTACGCATGGAAAGGTTGATGTTCTGTTCGACGGCGTTTCGGTTGAGCAATCCCGTGAGCTGGTCAATCTCGGCCTGTTGACGCCACCAGCGCACCGACCCCATCTGGTCGCTCGCGTCTTGTGCGTATCCGCGAACCGACTGTGCCGCGCCCTTGTCGGTGGCCTCGCATACGAAGTTCACGTGGTACCAGCGTTGTTCGCCGATGCCTCTTAAGTCGCATTTTATGTCGGTGAAGCCCGCTGTTGGATGCTGGCGTAAATCGCTTATCATCGAGACGATCTTTGCCGCGCTTGTTTTGCTCATGTAGTCCGGTAGAGACTCCAGTCCGCGCGAGAAGTGTAGCATCACGACATCGCCGGAGCTCGCGTCGTTTCCTGGTGCATGGATGACAAGCGAGTCATCGCCAAAGTCATATACAAAGTTTATGACGGCGGCATCGCCCGTCAGCTCGGAATTTGCATTGTCCACATATGGTTCGCCCATGAACAAGAGCAGTGCATATAGCCACGATTCGCCCTCGTCGTCCTGATCCACGCGACAGAGCACCATGACCTCGCGGCGCTCATTGCCGTAACCATAGTGTATTGCCACCTCGCATTTTGTGCTCTTGCCCGTACGGCGGCTTTCGGCTATGGCATCTGTGAGTTCAGGCCGATCCTCCGGCACCACAAGCTCATCGAGTGAATTGTGGAATCGCCGGATGAACTCCGACTCCGAAAGTCCGACCTCCTTGTATAGAGACGGGCTTAGATAACTAATGATAATCTCGGACTCTACTTTGCACTTCATAAAGCTGTTGGGTACTACGGCATCGAGCAAGTCGATGTCCCACGAGAGATCTTGGATGAGTTGGAGGCGTGGCGCCTCGCTGCCGATTTTGCCCGATCGAATAACGCTTATGGAATAGATGTCGCCTCGTGCGCTTGTGCCCAAATAGCGAATGATACATTCCAGCCATTTCCCAGTACGCAGTACCTCGGTCCTGCAGGTCGCCGATCCATGCTCGCGTGCCTCGGCAGCCGCCCGCCACATGGTGGAGCGCGACTTTGGGTCTATCTCGGCTATGGGGTTTATCCGCGTGGTTCCAAACTCTTCGCGCTTGAGCCCGCACGCGTCATAGAACTCGTCGTTTACCAAGATGCTCTCCGAGACTCCTCCTCCGGCAAAGAAGAACATCGTGGGGCCCATGGCATGGTTAAAGAGGAACGAGGACGAGGGGTCCACACGCGTTAGGTCATCGAGGTGCGAATAATACCTCTCGCGATGTATTGTCTGCTCTACGGCTCGATTGGATGCAATAAACGATTCGAAATCGGCAAGGGACATCGGACGCGAGAAATGGAATCCCTGCATCAGATGACACCCCATGTTCTTGAGCATTTCGGCCTGCTCGAGGGTCTCTACGCCCTCGGCGATGATGGGCGTGTCGAGTCCTTGCAGCATGCGGATGACCGAGCCCAGCACGACGCCGCCGCGGTCCTCGCGCATGGCAGACTTCATAAAGCCCATGTCGAGCTTTACCACGTCCACGGGAACGTCCTTGAGCATGTTGAGTGACGAGAGGCCACTCCCAAAGTCGTCCATTTCGACGAGAAGGTCGTGATTGCGCATGCTCTCTATGACATCATACAGACGGCCGGCTTCCTCAACAAAGGCGTTTTCGGTGACCTCGAGGTGCAGGCTGCCTTTGGGAAGGTCGTACTTTGCCTGCAGCTCAAGGAAGTGCTCGAGCAAGCCCGTTTCGAACATTTCGGCACGCGACACGTTTACCGATATGGGCACGGGTTTTCCGTCTGCAACGCTACGCCAGCGACCGGCGCTGCGGCAGGCCTCTTCCCACACATAGAGGTCCAAGTCGTGAATGCGCCCGCAGTTTTCGAGGATGGGAATAAACTCCGACGGGCTTACCCATCCGAGCTCGGGGTGATTCCAACGAGCTAGAGCTTCGGCGCCAATGACCTCTCCGAGCGTATAGTCAATCTGCGGTTGGTACCACACCTCGATTTGTCCGTCGAGCAACGCATCGTCGATCGTTTGCTCAATGGTGATGCGTCGCATGTCTCGCTCAAGGTCCTCTTGGGTGAACCGGGTAAGACCTGCGCGCGGATCTTTGTGCGCGTTGCGATGTGCTATGGAGGCGTAGTCGAGCGGAGTCTGAAAGCTTGGGTTGTGCAAGTCGGAGTCGCCAAGGTAGTACAGGCCGCCACAGGGGTCGATTATGTGATTCATACCCTCGCGCAAGATCCGCTCGTTCACCTGCTCCTTTAGTCTTGCAAAGGCCTTCTCTGCTGCCTCGATGTCCAGATCTGAAGTGAGTAGTATGAAGCGGTCTCCGCCTAGGCGGGCGACTGGCAAATCGCGACAGAGCTCAGCGCGGATGGCCTGCGCCATAATCTGCAGGACAAGGTTGCCCTTAAGAAAGCCAAACTTGGGGTTGATTGAACGAAAGTTTCGTATGTCGAGGAACCACAGCGCTAAGTTCTTTGGGTGTTCCGTCATCATGATTTGGGCGTACCTTTGCCCAAAAGCCGAGATGTTGAGTGCGCCTGACACGGGGTCGGGGCCTGGTGGTGGTCCCACCGGGGCCATGGGACGCGGCTGTTCGTTCATGTATGCCCTCTCGCTGCAACATTAATGTCTCAACTCTATCACAAGGAGTAGGTGGCATGGCAAACTGCCCGGTAAAACGAACTTATCAGCAAGCAGATAGCTACGTGGTGAGTAGGCGATTGCGATATGGCCTTCTTCTATCGTCTCAATGAAGTGCTATACTCTATCTTCCCGTATGCTAGTCCGTTTGGAGTAACAAGTCATGTACGACAGACACTCAAGCCTCGGGGACAACTACGTTCCGGAAGCCTTGCGCTACGAGGCAAGAATGCATGAGTACATATGCAATACGCTCGATAAGGCCATCGAAGAAGGTTGGGTTTATCCGCTCTATCAGCCTATTGTTCGAGCGGCCACCGGTGCCGTATGCTGCGAAGAGGCGCTGGTGCGTTGGTCGGACCCCATACACGGCGAGCTCATGCCAGGTCAGGTGGTGGGTGCACTCGAAGACGCGAACCGCTCTCACGAACTCGATCGGCATGTTATGCATTGCGTGGTAAACGACCTCAAGGAACGCGAGCGGCAAGGGGTAAGCCCGCTGCCCGTGTCACTGAATCTTTCGCCCGCGGACTTCGAGCACATGAACGTGGTCGCAGAGCTTGTGGAATGCTGCGACAGGGTAGGCGTCCCGCGTCGCTTGGTGTGCATCGAGCTGCGTGAGTCAATGGCCATTACGAACGTCAAAAAGGTACGGAAGTACCTAAAGGAGCTGCGGTCTGCTGGCTTCGAGGTGTGGATGGATGACTTCGGCAGGAACCTCACCTCTCTTGGTGCCCTGCGCGACCTAGAGTTCGACCTCATAAAGATGGACATGGAGCTGAGGACCGCCAGGCTCTCGAGCAGGGCAAAGCACCTCTTTGAGGGTGTAGTCCAGACGGCAACGCGACTCGGCACGCGTACGCTTGCCGAGGGTGTCGAAACGCGCGAGCAGGTGGAGTTCCTCGAAAGCATCGGGTGTAACTACCTGCAGGGGCATTACTTTGCCCATCCGTTGAGGCTCGACGTTTCGATTGCGCATGCCAAGGCACATGACGGTCTTGTGCGCGAGCGATTAGAGGAGCAGTCTTATTGGAACGCCGTGAGCATGCTCAATCTTTGGGACCTTCCAAAGAGCGGCATTGTGGAGGAGCAGGTTGGTGTCGCCAATCAGGACGTGCCCCTCTTGGAGATGCCCGCCGGTGTGATCGAACATCGCGACGGCACATGGCGCGTGTTGCGCGCAAACTCGGCATATCGCTCGTTCTTGTCGGAGTCCGGCCTTGTGCTGTTGGACGGGCGCACACTGGATTCGGTGTACTTCGTCGAGCTCCACGACGTCGAGGACGCAAGCGCATGGACTCGGATTACTGGACGATTGGAACACGGGTCCAAGTTCCAGTTCTTTGCACGCGGCATCGCTTCGACAGATCAAGCACAGGCGTTTGTGGTTTGTGGGTTGCCAACGATGTTGGGAACGGCGCTCGGATCGTATGGTGACGTTCCCGTAGCCTATGCCGTGTTTCGCGTGGTGCTCAACGAAGAGGGAACGGAAGTCGTCGATGCCGAATACGTATATGCCAACGACATGTATTGTGACTGGCTCGATCGTTCACGATCGGATCTTGTCGGCCGCTCGTTCTTGGAGGTAACGGAAAACCCGAGCACAGTGTGGTTCCCCTATTGTTATAGGGCTGCGATGCTCGGCAAACAGACTCACGACACAATCTACAGCCCCGAGGTGGGCCATTGGCTCAACTTTACTATTGCGCCTTCGCCGGTGGAGAAACACTGCGTCTATGCGTTAACGCTCGCAGACGATGAGCATCGCGAGCGTCACGAGATGGTGGTGGGCCTCGATACCTCCTACACCATCATTCGCATCGTGGACGCCCTCAGCGACGAAAAGAGCTATGACGTTGCCATCAACAAACTCTTGTTGGCAGTGAGCGACATAGTCCGCTGCGATCGCCTGTACATCATGGAGAAGCAGGGGAATGACCAGGGCCTCTCTATGACTTTCGAGTGGCATGCCTCGGGCGTCGCACCGAGGGCAGGCCTTATGCGTCGCCTTTCGGCCCGCGACCTCGATCGGTGGATGAAGTACTTCTTGGAGGGTTCCACCATTATGGTGCCGGAGGTGTCGTACCTCTCTGAGCACGAGACCGATGTGCGTCAGCAGACATATGCCGAGCAGGGCATACAGAGCATCTTCCTTGTGCCGCTCCACAGTGGTGGTGAGCTCATTGGGTATTTGGGCGGCGACAACTACGAGCTGCAGGATGACATGGACATCAAGCGCCTGTTGAGGACGATCGGCTCGTTCTTGGCGGCACGTATCGCAAGCAATCGATTGCTGCAAGAGCAAGAGAACCTGAGTAGGCTCGACGCCCTTACCGGCGTCCTGAACCGACGCGGCATCGACACGGCCATCGAAAATCGCTTTTCGCAAGGTGGAGGCGAACGATTCGTGCTGGCGCTCATGGACGTAGACGACTTCAAGACGGTCAACGACGTGCATGGTCACGACGTCGGCGATGAGGCGCTGCGCGTTATTGCGCGCCGACTGGAGCGCGTGTTTCCTCCATCGGCCATTATTGGCCGCAACGGTGGCGACGAGTTCCTAGTCATGCTTTTGGATGATGATGCTCGCCACCCGGAGTCGTATTTCTCGAAGTTCTTGGGAGAGGAGCTCAACTGCTCGCTCCATGGTACGGTGTATCCGCTGTCCATGTCGATTGGCTACGTTGAGTATCCACAGCAGGTAAATGACCTACAGAGTGCCTACAGCAAGGCTGATGCTGCCCTGTATTCCGTGAAGCTGGATGGGAAGTCCAGCTATGGCAAATACCAGCCACAAATGGAGACGCAATACCGCTCGCAGCTCGGCTTTACGCCGCGCGACATCGCCGAAAGCATTCCGGGTGCGATTTTGGTGCACGAGCCTGGCCCCGATGGGGCCATCCTGTTTGCCAACGACGAGGTCATTGACCTATTTGAGTGCGAGAGCCTCGATGACTTCATGGACTACACAGGCGGCGTGTACAATGGCGTCATTTACGAGGAAGATAAAGAGAGCGTGCGCAAGCAGCTCGAGGGGCAGATTACCCTCGACGATGTGGGCAGCAAGGACTATGCGGACTATCGTGTACTCACCAAGAAGGGCAGGCTAAAGAACGTCGCGGAAAACGGGCGCTTGGTAGAGCTCGAGGGCGTAGGCAAGGTATTCTATGAACTCATCATCGACCAGGACGAGCGCAAAGCGTAGCACTCAATCCTTGGCACACGCCGACAAGTGTCACGCATGACAATAGAGGGCAGGCAATGAGCTCCCCATTGCCTGCCCTCTGCCATGTGCTGGAGGTCGCTTCTAGCCGTTCAGACGACGCTGGTCACCGCTCGAGTTGAGCGAGAAGCTGCCGGCATCCTCCATCTGCTGGAGACGTGCCTCGCCCTCCTCGGCGATGATCTTGAACTCTTCGATGGTCTGGTGCATCTGCGGTAGCGCCTTGAGCTTGTAGTCAGTGATGTCGTCGAGTGCCGCGAGCGTCTCCGAGAAGGCATTCTTGAGCGTCTCGGGCGAGATGGCGGCGTCGGTTGCCTGCTTCTGGATGGCCACGCCCTGCTCGCGAAGCATACGCGACGTCGCGTTGATCATCTCGTTGGTGGCGGCGTTGAGCGCTTGGACCTTCTCGAGCACGATGCGCTGGTTGTAGAGGGCGCCCGCCACGGTGACGGCGGTGCGCAGCGCGGCGACGGTCACGTGCTCAGCGCGATCGACGGCGCGAATGAGCTCGAGGTTGTTCTTGCGAATGACCTCCATTGCCACGATGCCCTGCTGGTTGACGACGAGCAGCTGCTGGAAGTCCATGACCTTTTGGCGCAGCGGGAAGATGACCTCTTCCTCGAGGAAGCGGATCTTGTCCTCGTCTCCGCCCTGCGCACGGTAGTTCTCCACCGCGTTCGAAAGATAGGCGTCGAGGTCGGAGGCCATGGCGAGACGCTGGTTGAGCTGCTTGGTGAGGTCGCGCATCGAACCGGCCTCAAGCTCGAGCGTCACGTTGTCCTTGCGCAGCGTGTCGCGGCCCTTGTCGAGGGACTTCACGATGTCGGCAATCTCGGCGTCGGCCGTCTTGTAGCGGTCGAAGTAACGGCGCACGGGGTTAAAGAGCTTGCCAAATGCACCCTGCTTCATGAAGTCGATGCCCGAGGGGTCGAGGTCGCGCATCTTTATGGCGAGGTCCTCCAGGCCCTTGGCCACGTCTCCCGACTCGCTGCCCGAGCGCGAGAGGTCGGCCATGCGCTTGGCAAGAATGTCGTTCTTTGCGGATGACTTGTGTACGAGGTCGGAGCCCAGGTCCTCTACGGCATGGGTGATCTCGCGGCGGCTCTGGACGGAGTCCAGATCGACGGCCAGAATCTCGTCACCCTTCTTCTGCGCGACGTCGTCAATCATCTGTGCGCGCTCTTCGGGCACTGCGAGCTCCTGCTTTACCTTCTCCTTGACTTCCTCTGGCTCGGGAATCTCAAGATCAAATGACATGACAAAATCCTTTCTGCGTGATGTACACATAGGGATTGTACCCTACTGAGGCAGACGACCCGCCGTGGAACAGAGTTCCCGGGGAGTTTGTTCCGCGGCATGCGGAACAAACTCCCCGGGAACCCTGTTCCACTTGCCTGATCGGGCGCGAACTTTCTGGAACCCTGTTCCGTGACCGGCCAGTCTGCCGTGGTCGCTACCCGTCTTGTGACAAGGTATGAACGGCCGACCTACATGTTGGCGTTAAAGAGGTTCTTGAGCTGGTAGGTGACGTCGTCGGTCGTCGCGTCGATGCTTGCCGCCTCGTTTATGGCGCTGATCTTTTGCAGGGCATCGATGTCGGCATTGTACCCGATGGTGTACACCGGGACACGTAGGCCGCTGATGACCTGCTGCATGTCTCCGAGGCCCACGTAACCAGCGTTTGAGTCGCCGTCCGAGAGCAGGAAGATCATCGTCTTTGCGTTGGGCACTTGGGCGCTGGCTTCCTTGAGCATGCTTGCAGCGACGATGATGCCGTCGTAGGTAGCGGTTTGGCCGGTGGCCTGCAGGTTCTCGACCGCACCCTTAAAGTATGCCTGCTGGTTGAGGTCGAACTTGTCGATGGGGACCTCGATGGTCACGTCGTCGGAGTACGAGACCAGACCCACATAGTTGCCGTCGTTGATGTAACGCATGCTGTTGATAAGAGAGTCCTTGAGCTCGCTCAGTGGCTTGCCCGTCATCGATCCGCTGACATCTGCCACAAAGACGGCCATGACGGGACGGTCGTTGTCCTTGTTCTTCTTGTAGAGCTCCTGGGCCTTGACGAGAGTCTCGCCCGAGACGTCGGGCAGCTCGCAGACGTAGTCGTCCTTGCCGTTGAAGCCGTACTTGCTCGCGAGGTCCTTGCCGTTGTCGTCGCAGTACTGGGCGAACTGCTCCAGGATCTGCCGCTGCTCCTCGGTGGCCGCCTTGCAGGCCACGAGCGGGTTGTCGTGGCGGTAGCCAAACGGGGTGAAGACGTAGTTCGCCTGCAGGTCGGGGTCACCCTGGTAGAGCTGCCACTCCATCACGAATCCATCGAGCTTGTCGTGTTCGGCAGCGTCGCGCATTTGTACTGTGGTAAGAGCCACGAAGGGCACGTTAGTCTGGAACTGCTTGAAACCGTCAACCGCTGCTTCAGAAAGCGGGTTCTTGCTGTCGTAGCGCAGCAGGCACGACATGAGAAAGTTGAGGCCGGTGCTGCTCGTGAAGGGGTCGGTGTAGCCCATGGTGAGCGATCCATCGGCAACGGCCTCGGTCACGGCTTTGAGGTCAACGCTGCCGTACTTGTCTACCATTTGGTCGTGCTTGTCTTTTTTGAGCGTAATGCCGGCGACGTTGCCCACGGTCCGCTCGCGCAGGACCTCGGCGTTCCCGCCGCGCGCCTTGAGCAGCTCGACGAACAGGAGTTGAAGCCCTCGGCCATCTCGCGCATCCAGCCGTCGGATCCCTGTCCGGCCTTCTCGGGGGAGGCCCACACCTCGGCGTAGGCGTCGGTGGAGGCGCGTACGGTAATGTCGTCGTCGCTGAGCTCGGGCAGCTCCTCGGCGGCCACGTCCTTGTTGCTGTACTCTACGGAGGACTTTATGGGTTCCGCGGTAGACGGGTTGATCTTGCCCATCATATTGTCGAGGCTTGCCGTAGCTTCCTCGGCGCTGATGGTGCGTTCGGTCTTGCCGGTGTTGCGCGTGAGGAACAGAACGCCAAACACGAGGGCGCCTATCACTACGATTCCCACGGTCATGCCGATAAGAATTCGTTTCTTTTCCATGACGTTTCCTTTCTAGATGGTATGCCCATAAGGGGATTGTAACCCATGGTATGCCACGGCCTACATGTTGGCGTTAAAGAGGTTCTTGAGCTGGTAGGTGACGTCATCCGTGGAGGCGTCGATGCTCGCGGCCTCGTTGATGCCGCTGATTTGCTGCAGTGCCTCGATGTTCGCGTTGTAACCAATGGTGTATACGGGGATGCGCAGCCCGCCGATTACCGCCTTGAGGTCCGAGAAGTCGACCGTGTCGGCGTTGGCCTCGCCGTCCGAGAGCAAGAAGATCATGGGCTTTGCGTTGGGCACTTCTTGGAGCTCCTTTTGGATGAGGTCTGCTGCCACGATGATGCCGTCGTTGGTGGCGGTGCCTCCCGCGGCCTGCAGTCCTTCCACCGCACCCTTAAAGTACGCCTGCTGGTTGAGGTCGAACTTGGCGATGGGGAGCTCGATGGTCACGTCGTCGGAGTACGAGACCAGCCCCACGTAGTTCTCGCTGTTGATGTAGCGCATGCTGTTGATGAGGGAGGCTTGTAGCTCGTTAAGAGGCGCACCGCTCATGGAGCCGCTCACGTCGGCGACGAAGACGGCGATAACCGGTCTGCCCGTGTCCTTGTTCTTCTTGTAGAGGCTCTGGGCGGCGAGAAGGGTCTTGCCGTCGGTCTGGGGCAGCTCGCACACGTAGTCGTCCTTGCCGTTGAAGCCGTACTTGGCCGCGAGGTCCTTGCCGTTGTCGTCACAGTACTGGGCGAACTGCTCCAGGATCTGCCGCTGCTCCTCGGTCGCCGCCTTGCAGGCCACGAGCGGGTTGTCGTGGCGGTAGCCGAACGGGGTAAAGACGTAGTTCGCCTGCAGGTCGGGGTCGCCTTGGTAGAGCTGCCACTCCGTCACGAACCCGTCCAGGGAGCCACGCTCAGCGGCATCGCGCATCTGCACCGTGGTGAGCGCCACGAAGGGCACGTTGGCCTGAAACTGCAAGAAGCCCTTGGTTGCCGTGTCGGAAAGGGGATTGTCGCGGTCGTAGCGCAGCAGGCACGACATGAGGAAGTTGAGGCCGGTGCTGCTCGTGAAGGGATTGGTGTAGCCCATGGTGAGCTCGCCCTTGCCCACGGCCTCGGTCACGGCCTTGAGGTCGACGGTGCCATAGCCCTTGACGAGCTTCTCGTTCTGTTCCTTGAGTTGAAGCCCTCGGCCATCTCGCGCATCCAGCCGTCGGATCCCTGTCCGGCCTTCTCGGGGGAGGCCCACACCTCGGCGTAGGCGTCGGTGGAGGCGGGAACCACGATGCTGTCCTTGCTGAGCTCAGGGAGTTCGTTCGCCTCGTTGTTGTCTTCGCTGTACTCTATGGAGGACTTTACCGGCGTCGCCGTGGAAGGGTCGATGCGCCTCACAAGGTCACCCAAGCTGGCCGTGGCCTCCTCGGTGCTGATGGCTCGTTCTGTCTTGCCGGTGTTGCGCATGAGGAACAACAGCCCAAACACAAGGGCGCCCACCACCACAAGACCACCGAACAATGCGACGCCGATACGCTTCTTTTCCACGTCATCCTCCTGTAAACGCAGGTTTGTGCCAGCCGATGGAAGGGCTTATCCGTAGTACTTTGTCTCTTGTATGAGGGTCTCGAGCTCCTCGATTGTTCCGTCGTTGCTCGAGAGCGTGTCGCCGGCGTCGAGCTTGCCGATCTCGAGTTCGAGCTTGCCCAACTCGAGCAGCATGCGCTCGTTGGCACCGATGACCTGATGCATGTGCTCCAAAGACTGCTCGTGTACCTCGACCTGCTCCCTCTGCACGCGCATCTCGGCGGAGTTCGAGTTCTTTGCGCGTTTGAGGTCGTTGAGGTCCTTGGTGTATTCCACGCGGTCGAAGGACTGGACGTTGTTTGCCAGAAGCGCTGCGTTGCGAATGATGGTTTGCGTTGCCTGTTCCACGAGGTTTGCAAAACGATCCCAGGTCAGGCTGCCCTTGCTGAACTGGGCGGTAATGGCCTTTATGAGGCGATCGTGCTTGCGCGTTGCGCTCTCTACCTGGTCGATGCCGTCAGCCGCAATGCCGCCCACATAGGGTTCGTTCACGTACTCGCGAAGGATTGGGACTACCTGATCGGCGCTCGTCACCTCGGCGGGGGCCAGCAGCTTTTGGTCGGGGTCCTTGAGCGTGAGGTAGGTGCTGGTTACAAAGACGCCCGCGAGGGCGGCGCCGCATATGATGCTGAAGCCCGCCCGGACGATGGAAATGTCCGTCGGACGCAGGGCCAGAGCCCACGGCGCATAGAGAAGCACTACCGCGACGGCAATGATTACATAGATTGCAAAGAGTTTGGCGTATCGTTTCACGGCGGACCAATCGTCGAAAGAATCATACAACCTTAGTATACCCATGAGGTATGTGCGCGGTACCACGTTTCGGGGACGGGCCGCCCGAAAGAGGGGCGCGAGCGATGTTTCCTCTGCGCGCACATTGCGTAACTCGGGTTTTCGGATCGCCTGGCACTAGGTGCGAATAGGCATCAACAGGTGCTTCAGCATTCATTAAATAGCTAAATATCGATGAGATATGCACTATAAACAGCTATAATCAATAAATCCAAACATAAATAGCTGATTATGAAGGAGTGCCGTGTCTAACCTTATTGGGCGTCGTGATGCGCAGTTTGAACTTGGTCGCCTGTGTGAAACGCCGCGTGCGGAGTTTGCTGTCGTGTCGGGCCGTAGACGCGTGGGCAAGACTTACCTGATACGAGAATACTTCGGCCATGAGTTTGCCTTTTACGCAACCGGAGTCGCCGGAGGCAATACCAGGTCTCAACGAATCAGTTTTGGCAAGAGCCTGCGTGAGTACGGCGGTGATACGACTCCTGTGCGCGACTGGTTCGAGGCATTTGACCAGCTCGAGCATCTCCTGTCGCGCCCTGATGTACGCCGCGAGCCCATAGGCGGCAAACGGGTGGTATTTATAGACGAGATGCCGTGGCTCGACACTCCTCGATCAGACTTCAAAATGGCCCTTGAGCTATTTTGGAACCGCTGGGGATCGGCGCAAAGCGACCTTCTGCTCATCGCCTGTGGGTCTGCCACCTCATGGGTCATAAAGAACCTATTCAAGAATCGCGGAGGTTTGCACAATCGGGTTACGGCTCGTATTCATCTGGAGCCGTTTTCGCTGGGTGAGTGCGAGGAGTACTACCGATCGAATGGGTTGGAATTCACTCGGAGCCAGATGATCGAAAGCTACATGATATTTGGGGGTATACCATACTACCTCGATCTTCTTCATCGACGTCTTGGCCTTGTGCAAAACGTCGATCGGCTTTGCTTCTCTAGGTATGGGGCGCTGCGCGGGGAGTTTGACGAACTGTATCACTCGCTCTTTAAGCATGCGGAACGGCATGTGAGTGTTGTGCGCGCCCTTGCAGAGCGCGGTTCAGGTCTTACGAGAGACAAGATCTCAAGGCGCTCAGGAATCTCGAATGGTGGAACACTTACCAAGACTCTCGAAGAACTGGAGGCCTGTGGGTTTGTGCGCAGATACCACGAGTATGGAAAACGCAAGAATGAGGCGACGTATCAACTCATCGATCCATTTACGCTCTTTTATTTGAAGTTCATGGATGGCGAGACTAGCGAGAACTTTTGGTCGGATAACTATCAAAGTGGTAGCGTCAATGCCTGGGAAGGGCACGCCTTCGAGCTCGTTTGTCTGCTCCACGAGTGTCAGTTGCGTGCCGCTTTGGGTGTCTTGGGTGTGAGTTGCGATGAGAGCGCCTGGCACAGCAAGGAAAGCGATCCAGGAGCTCAGATTGACCTTGTGGTCGACCGGGCGGATAGGGTGGTGAATCTCTGTGAGATGAAGTTCGCCCAAGAACCCTATGTTATAGATAAGGCATATGAGCAGAAACTTCGCCATAAGGTGGCGTGCTTTGCGCGAGAGACAAAAACGAAAAAGGCGCTTCACCTGACGTTGGTGGCACCGTATGGTGTGCGGCACAACTCATACAAGGGTTGTGTGCAGGCAGAAGTGTCAGCTGATGACCTCTTTGCGTAGGAGTGGTCGCCATGCGACCCCGAGTTCCGAATTTCTTTTGGGCCACTTCCCGCCCGCCTGTTTTCCGTCTCTCTAACCTGGTGTCCGGCGCGAACGGCGGCGAGGGCGGCGAGGGTCGTGCAAAAAGATTGCCGTTGCATATCGTATGTGGGCATTTTTGTGCTCATGCGCTAGAATCGACCCACTATGCACTCTAAGGAAAGGCAAAACATGGCAGAAAAAGAGAAGGTAGTCCTTGCCTACTCCGGCGGTCTGGACACGTCCGTCATCGTCAAGTGGCTCCAGGTCGAAAAGAACATGGACGTCATCGCCATTTGTGGCAATGTCGGCCAGGACGAGAAGGACCTCAGCTGGATCAAGCAGAAGGCCCTCGACATGGGCGCCATTGCCTCCGAGGCAATCGACATGCGCGAGGAGTACGCGCGCACGATTCTTTCGAAGGCGATTTGGGCCAACGGCAAGTATGAGGGAATCTACCCGCTGCTCTCTGCGCTCAGCCGACCGCTCATTTCCAAGCATCTGGTGGATGTGGCACACCAATACGGCGCAAAGTACGTCGCACACGGCTGCACCGGCAAGGGTAACGACCAGGTTCGTTTTGAGACCTGCATTCGTGCGCTCGATCCCGAGCTCCAGATCATTGCTCCCGTCCGCGAGTGGGACCTTACCACGCGCGACTCCGAGATGGCGTGGGCCCAGGCAAACGGCGTGCCCGTGCCTACCACAAAGAAGAAGCCCTATTCCATCGACGACAACCTGTGGGGTCGCGCCATCGAGTGCGGCGTCCTTGAGGACACGTGGAACACGCCGCCGGCGGACATCTGGACGATGACGAGCAACCCCGAGGACTGCCCCAACGATCCCGAGACGGTCGTTATTGGCTTCGAGGGTGGCATCCCCTGCTCGCTCAACGGCGAGCGCATGCCGCTTTTGGACCTCATCATCAAGGCGAACGAGATTGCCGGTCGCAACGGCTATGGCCGCATTGACATGATCGAAGACCGCGTGGTAGGCATCAAGAGCCGCGAGTGCTACGAGTGCCCGGCTGCGTTGCTGCTCATCGAGGCCCATAACGCGCTCGAGCGCCTGTGCCTCGACGCCGAGACCCTCAAGCAGAAGGCCAAGCTCGACACCGAATGGGCTTCCACCGTGTATCGCGGCCTGTGGTACAGCCAGAGTCGTTGCGCCATCGACGCCTACAACGCCTACACCCAGAAGTTCATTAGCGGAGAGGTGCGCATCAAGCTCTGCAAGGGTGGCATCTTCGTGGATGGCCTGCGCTCCGATTACGCACTCTACGACTACAACCTCGCGACCTACGACGAGGGCGACACCTTCGACCAGTCCTTCGCCGAGGGCTTCATCGTGCTGCATGGCCTGCAGTCAAAGACGTGGAGCCGTGTGCAGGGTCCCGGCTCGGGTCTCCAGACGGTCGAGTAACAGCTCGCACTAGACAGCGGGTGGAACGGAGTTCCCGGGGAGCTAGTTCCGCGGCACGAGCCTGCGGAACAAACTCCCCGGGAACTCCGTTCCACATCCGGCCCGTCTGCCGCGGTTGCCATCTGCGTTGTGACGAGTGTGAACATCAACTAACTTTGCCAGAAAGAAAGCTCGAATGACAAGCGAACTGGCATTCCAACTCACGTACGGATTATAATATAATCCGTACGGTTACGTGTTAGAAGCGTGCGGATTGGGAGAGAGATGAGAATTAGCGCAACTGAGCTCAAGCGCAACCTCGGGCACTGGCTAGACGTGTCTGCTACGGAGGACGTGTATGTCGAGCGCAAGGGGAAACTCGTTACTGTGCTCACCAATCCAAACCGCGGACTCGTCGACGTGGCCGAATCGCTGGTTGGCGTGCTGCCGCACGACTTCGATGCCGAGGGGGAACTTGCTCGGAGGCGCATGGCGATATGAGAGCGCTGATAGACACGAATGTCGTTATCGATGTTTTGCAAAAGCGAGCGCCGCACTTTGACGCCTCCTTTACCGTCGTGATGGCCTGCGCGCGAGGACGAGCAGAGGGTTGGTTTACGGCTAAGGCGATTACCGACGTGTTTTATATCATGCACCGCTATTACCATGCCAACGAGCCCTGTCTCGATGTGGTGAGAAAACTCTACAAGCTCTTTAGGATTGCCGACACCACAGCTTCCTCATGTCTACAGGCCAGCTTTAGTCTCGTGAGCGACTACGAAGATGCCGTTGTAGACGAGACGGCAAAAGCGATTCGCGCGGATTACATCGTGACCCGCAACATTGATGACTTCAAGAATTCTACGATTCCTGCAATCACGCCGTCCGACTTCATGCTGCTCGTGGCAGCATGAGTGACGACGTGGGACCCAAGCGATGGGGAGTATCCCAATCGCCTGGGTGTTGTTTGCGGAGGGCTACAACAGGGTTCGGGTGGGGTGTAGAATAGCCCCCGTAACCAACGACAGGAGGCCGGCATGGCATTGTGGGGAGGCCGCTTCGAAGGCGGTGTGGACGCATTCACCCAGGAGTTTGGCGCGTCGCTCGAGGTAGACAAAAACATGGCCCAGCAGGACATTCGTGGGTCGATTGCGCATGCGACGATGCTTGCCGAGCAGGGCGTGATTTCCAATGAGGACCGAGCGGCCATCGTGGACGGCCTCGCGCAGATCTCGGCCGAGGTGGAGACCGGCAAGTTTGTGTGGGACGTTGACGACGAAGACGTCCACATGGCAATCGAGCGTACGCTTACCGAGCGCATTGGGGCTGCGGGCGGACGCCTGCACACGGGCCGCTCGCGCAACGACCAAGTGGCCACCGACATTCGACTTTTGGCCAAGGACCTGTGCGTCGAGCTGCTCGAGGGCAACCACGAGCTGCGTCGCGTCCTAGCCGACGTGGCCGAAAAGAACCTCGACGTGGTGATGCCCGGCTACACGCACCTGCAACATGCCCAACCCGTGCTGTTTTCTCATCATATGCTGGCGTACTTTTGGATGTTTACGCGCGACGCCACGCGCCTGCAGGCCGCGCTCGACGCTGCCGATGCCAACCCGCTGGGTGCGGCGGCGCTGGCAGGCACGACCTATCCGCTCGATCGAGCGCGCACGACGGAACTGTTGGGGTTCTCGCGCGCGATTCCCAACTCGCTCGATGCCGTGAGCGACCGCGACTACCTGCTCGACCTCGAGTACGCGTGTGCCGTCTCGATGATGCACCTCAGCCGCCTGTGCGAAGAGATCGTGCTCTGGAGTAGCTCGGAGTTCGGGTTCGTCACGCTCAGCGACTCGTATTCCACGGGCAGCTCCATCATGCCGCAAAAGAAGAATCCCGACTTTGCCGAGCTTACCCGCGGAAAGTGCGGCCGTGTGTATGGCGACCTTATGGCGCTGCTCACCACCTGCAAGTCGTTGCCACTCGCGTACAACAAGGATCTGCAGGAGTGCAAGGAGGGACCGCTTGACGCCGCGCACACGTTGGGTGACTGCATGGCAATAATGGCGGGCATGTTGCAGACGATGCACGTCAACGAGGACCGTATGCTCGCCGAGGCGGGCACGGGCTTCTCGGCGGCAACGGACGTGGCCGATTATTTGGCCAAGCGGGGCATGCCGTTCCGCGAGGCGCATGCTGTGGTGGGCCATCTGGTGCTTGAGTGCGAGAAGCGCGGTTGTGGGCTGGAGGACCTGACCTTGGCGGAGTTGCGCGAGGCGAGCGAGCTCTTTGACGAGGATGTGGTGGGTACGCTCGATCCGGCGGCCATCGCGCGGGCACGCACCACATATGGTGGTACGGGAAACGATGCCGTGGCGGCCCAGCTCGCCGAGGCCCGCGCCACGCTCTAGCGCACGCAAGGCAACACAACAAGGCAACGCAAACGAACCGGGCGGACTCGATGCGGGTCCGCCCGGTTCGTTAGGAGTTATGTGCTGGAGCCCTGCTAGAGCGTGTTGACGTAGGCCTTAAGGAAGTACTCACGATCACACTCTTCCCAGTTCACGTCCACGTGCCTGTTCATGAGCGTGCTATCGTCAAAGACTATCTTGGTTGACTTGCCCTTCTCGAGCGTGGTCGTAGCACTCGGCAAGGCGATGAAGTGGTTGCCGGCGGGATCGGTGAGCAGGCAGGGCACTCCCTGGAGCTCGATTTTGTTTGCGTCGGTGTTTGTGAAGTTCAGCGCGACGTGGTCGGGAGAGATTTCGTCCACCTCGGCCGAGAAATGCCCCCCGATGGTCTTGGCGAAGTCGTAGGTTTTCTCGGCCGTGACGCTGTAGGTAGCCTTTGAGGCGGCTTCGGCATACAGTCCCACGAGGAGGGTCTTGTCGCCGGCTGCGAGGCAGGTATTGAAGTCGGATGACTTGTAGTCGTCACCGCCGACTGCAGGGGTAAAGACGAACTCGGCCTTGAGTTGTATGGGATTGCCCGTGTCGTTTGTTACCACGATGCCGCAGTTGCCGACGGCGGGGTTCCAATTGTCGATGTTGCCGGTAGACGCCTTGTCGAGCTCCTTGATGGACAGCTCTACGACAGGAGAGCCGGTGATCCACGTGGCATAGAAAGTTGTGGGCGCGCCCGCTACGTACGTGTCGCCGGGTTTGAGCGACCCAAACCCATAGCCGTCATCCTTGTTTGTGGTCCATCCGGCAAACAGGTAGCCTTTGCGCGTGAACCCACATTCGGGAAGGGGAACATCGGAGTACTCGGCGCCAAAGACCGGTGCGGTCTCGCCACCGTCTGCGCCGTTGCCATCAAAGGTGAACTTTATTTCCCATGCGGCGACGTAGGAAGGGGCGTCATCGGCGGAGACCTGCGTTCCGGGGGCGAGGGGTTCGCTGTCCCTTGCCGAGGAGGGGACCCAGCCCACGAACTCGTAGCCGTCACGCGTGAAGCCGTTTTCGGGAAGGGTGATGGTTTGTCCTGCTCCGGCCGAAATCGGTTCGGTGGTGCCTTGGGCTCCGTTGCCGCCCTCAAAGGTGATGCTGGCTGGCTTGGGCAGGAACAGGAAGACAAGAACGCCCACGAGGACAACGGCCACAACACCTGCGACGATGGGGATGACGGGAGGCTTCTTTTTGTCCGCGTTTGTCGTCGACGTGGCCGGGGGCGTCTGTGTGGGGGAAGCCTCCCGAGACGTGGACGCACTTGCCGGAGGTGTGGGTGCGCCTGCTGAGGGCGTCGGTGGCGCACCTGTTGCCTGCGTAGGCTGCGTACCTGCCGCTGCTGCAGGCGCACCCGCTGGGCTGGCTGCGTTTCTCGCGTCTGTGTCGTTCTGCGTGGTTTTGGCAGCTGGCCTTGCGGCAGTCGAGGACCGCTGGTTTGGGGCTCCTCCGTTGAGTGCGCGCGCAACGCCTGCCATTACCTGACCACCAACCGTCTGGGCTGAATCCTCGTCCACACCCTTTGCGACGAGTGCGTCTGCCGCCTTGACGGCGGCGGTTTGTAGCGCTGTTGCCGAGCCGCCGGCAACGACGGCCTCGGCGTATGGAGCGAGCAGCTGTTCGTCACAGTATTCCAGTAGGATAGTCTCGGACGGTCCGTCGCCAATCAGAGGTTTTATCTGCGACACGAGGTCCTCTGGTCGCTCGAGGATGTTGGTGCCCATCTCGATGAGCGCCTGCTCGATTGCCTCCGGAATCGTGCATGGTGTTTGCGTGCCTGCCATGTTGACCTCCTCCTTCTGACCAGACAAAAACAAGAGGGGCGCTGTCTCCCAAAAGTGTTGAGCGACTCACAAAGAGAGGCTATAACGTGAGGAGACACGCTCCAGCTGTTTGCCATGATGCGATAAAGGCACAAGAGTTTTGCCTTTATGGTTGCGTATCGTAAGGGCTTCCAACCCTCTCCTTGCTATGCAGTATAAGACATGCGTTGCGTTGAAGGAGCCATGAGGCCCGGGATTTAGGTAGAATGTCAGACTGCGTCATGATTTTGGATGAGGCGGTCTCGACAGGGGGCGTCGCGCTCCAATCAATGATTCGTCTGTTTGGCATACGAAGGGAAACTGCATGATCGACCGATACACTCGCCCCGAAATGGGACACATCTTTTCGCTCGAAAATAAGTACGCCATTTGGCAGGAGATAGAGGTCCTGGCGTGCGAGGGGCATGCCGTTATGGGGAAGATTGGCATCACGACCGAGGAGGCGGCGTGGATTCGCGCGCATGCCAACTTCAACAAGGAAGAGGTCGACGCCATCGAGGCCGTCACCAACCACGACGTTATCGCGTTTCTTACCAATATGGGTACCTACATCGATGCCGATGTGCCCGAGGGAGAGCCCAAGCCCAGCCGTTGGGTGCACTACGGCATGACCAGCTCCGACTTGGGCGACACGGCACTGTGCTATCAGCTGACACAGGCGACGGACCTCATCATCGAGGACGTGCGCGAGCTTGGGAAGATTTGCCGCCGCAGGGCCTTTGAGGAGCGAGACACCTTGTGTGTGGGACGCACCCACGGCATTCATGCAGAGCCCATGACGTTTGGCATGAAGTTCGGGAGCTGGGCGTGGGAGCTGCGTCGCGACCTCGACCGCCTGCTCGACGCCCGCAAGCAGGTGGCGGTGGGCGCCATCAGCGGTGCGGTGGGGACGTACTCCTCGATCGATCCCTACATCGAGCAATACGTGTGCGAGCACATGGGGCTTGCGGGTGATCCGCTCTCCACGCAGGTCGTGAGCCGCGACCATCATGCGTATTTGGCGGGCGTGCTCGCCACGACGGCCGCCACCTGCGAGCGGCTGGCGCTCGAGGTGCGCAACCACCAAAAGACCGACACCCTCGAGGCGGAGGAGCCGTTCCGTCGCGGACAAAAGGGCAGCTCGGCTATGCCGCACAAGCGCAACCCCATTACGGTCGAAAAGGTCTGCGGGCTTTCGCGCGTGGTCAAGGCCAACGCGCAGGTCGCGTTCGACAACGTGGCCCTTTGGCACGAGCGCGACATCTCGCATAGCTCCAACGAGCGCGTGGCGCTTGCCGACAGCTTTATTGCGCTCGACCACATGCTCCATTGCCTGATTCGCATCATCGACGGACTCGTGCTGTATCCCAATCGCATGGTTGCCAACCTCAACAGTACGCGCGGGCTCATCTATTCCAGCAAGGTGCTGCTCGCGCTGGTGGATACGGGCATCTCACGTGAGGATGCCTACAAAATCGTGCAGCGCAACTCCATGACCGTGTGGGACGACGTACAGCAGGCTCGTGACGGTGCGAACTTGCGAGAGCGTCTGCAGGACGACCCCGACTGCACGCTGACCTCCGCCCAGCTCGACCAGATATTCAATCCGCGCGCGTTTCTTCGCCGTGTGGACGTGGTGTTCGACCGCCTAGAGACCCTGTCGTTCGACGACTAGGGCGCAGTACGGATTGATCCTTTAGGCGGGGAGGTTATGCGCCTGCACGTGTTCCACAGGCGAAGCCGAAGCCTGCTCGAACGCGGCGCATAACCTCCCGCCACGTGAGGGCCGCTTGATCGCGGCGCTCTCCAAGGTATGCTGTGACGGGGTTGAGGGTATACTTATGTGCTGTAAAGGCGAGGTGCGAGGGGGCAGCATGTACGAGCTCGACTTCAAACCGCGGCGAGTTTGTCCGCGCAACATTCATGTGGCAGTTTCGGATGACGGCAATACCGTTGAGCGCGTGGAATTTGACGGTGGTTGCGACGGAAACACCAAGGCAGTGTCCAAGCTCGTGACGGGCATGCCCGTCGACGATGTGGTGGCGCTGCTCGCAGGCAATACCTGCAGGAACCGTGGCACTTCGTGTGCGGATCAAATGACCATTGCCTTGCGTCAGGCCCAGGAGCAGGCGCGTGCGTTGGCCTAAGCTTACGCGTCGGTCCTTTTTGCAGACGGCGGGGGTCGCAACTGCCGCGGGCGCAGCCATTGGAGTGCTGCCTGGGTGTACCAACCCAGAGCAAGAGACGGTGCCCGAGCCCATGGTTGTTGACGAAAACACTGCCATAAGCATCACGGATAAGTACGAAGAGGGGGAGCTCGACGTAAAGGAGCTCTCGACCTGGGAGCTTCCGCTGGGCAGCGTGTTGCACGAAGGCGTGGGAGGGTGGATACCCGTCACGCAAGCTGGTTCGTCGGCGTCTCCCATGGTCAAGGGGTGCGCGTTCTCCACCGAGGATGGTTCGTTCTCTGAGGTCGTGCCCAATGTTATGGGCGACAGCCATACGGTCGTCATCTATGACGTGAGCTGCTCCGATGAGGTGTACGCCTGGGTTGAGCTTGACTTTCTTACCCATGCCTGGACGCTGTATGCCGCACGATTCTCGTCGACCCAAGGCAAGCTTGACGGTACGGCTACGGTACTGTGGCAGGCAGATGCCAACTACGACCCGCCTGGCTTCGTGTGTTCCGGCAACTCCGTGCTGTGGCAGGTCATGCCCTCCCTCTCGGGAGAGAAGACCAAAGAGCCATCATACTGCTACCTCTGGAAGCTCGGGGATGCAAACGCGCAAGCCGTCGTAGAGTCTCCCGGTCGTTTTGCCATCAATCCGAGTATTTCGGACGACGTTGTAGTCCTCGCCCCGCGCGTGCGGGCCAAGGAGGGCGTCTTCTATGGCGTGACGGCATATTCCCTCGATAACGACCTCTCTTCCATCGTGTCCCAGCTCGTCCTCCCTCGATCGGTGCGTCCGTTCTATGCCACCTATATTGGCAATCGCTTTGCCCTCTCCATTGAGGCAAACTACAACTCAGGCGGCATGTTTGGCGCCATGGGTACTTACATTGGTCCTAGCGATGGCCCTTTCGTCCGTCTTGCCCGCGAACCCAGCGCAAACGTTGCCGGCAAAGACGACGTGTTTATCGTCAAGAGCCGCGCCTCGTACTTTGTGATCAACTTGCGCAAGTCCACCTACAACATCCTGACAGCCGCCAATCGCTGCGTGGACTATGGGGAGTATCCCGCGCGCGTAGGTCGCGTCAACGAGTTTCTGACTTTTGCCACGGTAAAGGATGAGGCATCCGGATATCCAGCCGCCGTTGTCGTACGCTCATTCGGCTTATAGCAAATCACGCCGTGGGATTTACAACCTTGCGTTAAACTTGTGTTGTCACGGCAAATCGAAGTTAGGAGACGAACATGGCCGCAGACGAGAAGCGAATTCTTTTGGTGGAAGACGAAAAGGCGATCCGCGATGCGGTCGCTGCGTATCTTGAGCGCGAGAACTACATCGTGCGTGGCGTAGGGGATGGCCAGAGCGCTGTTGAGGAGTTCGAGAAGCACTCCTTCGACCTCGTGATTCTTGACCTCATGCTTCCCAAGCTTTCGGGCGAGCGCGTATGCCGCGCGATCCGCGAGACGTCCAACGTGCCCATCATCATGCTCACCGCCAAGGGCGAGGTCGAGGACCGCATCATCGGCCTGGAGCTCGGTGCCGACGATTACCTCATCAAGCCCTTCTCGCCGCGCGAGCTCGTCGCCCGCGTGCGCGCCCTTTTGCGTCGTGCCCACACCGAGTCTGAGCCGCAGCTCGAGGTGCTTGACTTCGGCGATTTGGTCATCGACATCTCGGGCCACAAGGTCAGCATCGAAGGCGAAGAGATCGACCTCACCGCATCGGAGTTCAAGCTGCTCACCACGCTTGCGCGCTTCCCGGGTCGTGTGTACACGCGCATGGAGCTCGTCGAGAAGGTCTTGGGTTACGACTTTGAGGGCTACGAGCGCACGATTGACTCCCACGTCAAGAATCTGCGCGCAAAGCTCGGCGACGACCCGCGCAACCCGCGCTGGCTCTACACCGTCCATGGTGTGGGCTACCGCTTTGAGTCTCCCGAAAAGGGCGACAAGGCCAAGGCCCGCGCGCGCAAATAGCCACGCGCTATGCCCAAAGGACATTCTGCACGCGAGACTGCACCCGACTCGCATGTCTCGTCGTACAACACCATGAAGCGTCAGCCGCGCAGTACCATGCGGTACAGCACGCGTATGACCCTATCGTTCGCGCTCACGGCCGTCATGACGGCCGTGGTGCTTTCAATTGTCCTTGCCATTGTGTGGGAGGGATCATTCCAAGAGTACACCAGACAAAACATGCAACGCATGGTGGAGTACATGGCCGACAGCTTGGGCCAGCAGTACGAGACGGACGGCAGCTGGAGTCGCGATCAGCTACAATACATAGACGAAACCTCCAAGCGCATGCCCGAGTTGGGAATGCGCCTTGAGGATGTAGACGGCACCATACTGTACGACGACGAGGACGGTGGTATCATCGCCGTCGACGCCACACGCCACGAGTCCAAGCAGTTTATGCCACGGGGCGGGGCGGCGGTCGTCGCAGCGCAGGTTACGATGTCGTCTGGCAAGGTCGTGGGTACCCTTACGTATTGGTCTGCGAGCTCCGAGCTGCTTCTTACCAAGGCCGACTCGAACTTCCGGACGAGCTCGTATGCCGCAATCGTAATGGCGGCGAGCATGGCTGTCGTGTTTGCGTGCCTCATTGGCTACTTTGTTGCCCGCGCGCTCACCAAGCCCATAAAGCGCATCACCTCGACGGCGTCCCAGATTCGCAACGGCGACCTCTCGGCTCGTTCGGGGTTGGCAGGCTCCGACGAGATGGGGCGACTGGGCGAGACCTTCGATGAGATGGCGGCCAGCCTCGAGCGCGACATAAAGCTCGAACATCGGCTTACCAGCGACGTGGCTCACGAGCTGCGTACGCCCCTCATGGCCATGCAGGCCACCGTGGAGGCAATGCAGGACGGGGTCATGCCGGCAAACCAAGAAAACCTTGCCACGGTGGCGGTGGAGGTGCGCAGGCTGTCGAGGCTCGTTGACGCAATGCTGCGTCTTTCTCGCATGGAAAACGGCAAGATACCCATTCACTTCGAGAAGTGCGACGTGGTGTCGCTTGCGAGCGATTTGGTTACCATGCAGGAGCAGCTGTTCCAAGACAACGGGCTCGAGCTGCGGTTCGTGAACGAGACGGGTCATGCGAAGTACGTAGCGGAGGTCGACCCCGACCTGGTGCGCGAAGCAATGGTCAACCTCCTGAGCAACGCCTTGCGATATACCTCGGAGGGTGGCCACGTGGAAGTGCGCGTAGGTCGCAACCGACGCAACGTGCTGCTTTCGGTTAGCGACACGGGTATGGGCATCGCCAAGGAAGATATCCCTCGCGTGTTTAGTCGCTTCTGGCGCTCTGACGCGAGTCGCGAGCGCGAGGCCGGTGGCCTGGGCGTGGGGCTCGCGCTCACCAAAGAGATCGTAGACCGCCATAACGGGACGATAACGGTGGACTCCGAGGAAGGTGTGGGAACCACGTTCACGCTCAAGCTGCCCATCGTCCACCGCAAGGAAAAGAGCCTGTAGCCAGACAATGGGCAAAACAATGGGGAGTATCCCCTTCGCCTTCGGGCAAAGGGGATACTCCCCATCGCTTGCCTCCGGGAGTGAATAGTAACAGACAGAAGACCCACGGCGTATTTTGCTCGGTATATCTGTGCTATGGGACGAAGCGCATGCTACAATGGCAGTTCATTGCCTATTGCAGGGGAGGATACATGGCTTCGATGGAGCTGCGGCCCGACAGCCAGGGTAAGGTTCGCGACATCTACGACTGCGGCGAAACGTTGCTCATGGTCGCAAGCGATCGCGTGAGCGCGTATGATTTCGTGCTTCCTGACGAAATACCGTACAAGGGCGAGATTCTTACGCGGATCTCGGCGTTTTGGTTCGAGCGTTTTTCTGATTTGATTCCCAACCACTTGTTGTCGATGGACCCGGCGGACTATCCCGAGCGCTTTGCTCCCTATGCCGACTACCTTGCCGGACGGTCGATGCTCGTTCGCAAGGCACAGACCGTGCCCATCGAGGCTATCGTGCGCGGTTACCTTACGGGATCGGGCAAGAAGACCTACGACCAGGACCGCACTGTCTGCGGGCTCCTGCTGCCCGAGGGTCTTGTGGAGGCAAGCCGCATTCCCGAGGCCATCTTTACGCCGTCCACTAAGGCGGAGCTTGGCGAGCACGACGAGAACATCTCGTTTGAGCGCTGCGCACAGATCGTTGGAGACGAGGTGGCCGAGCAGTTGCGCGAGGCATCGCTTAAGGTATACAATGCGGCGGCCGAGTACGCGCGCACGCGCGGCATCATAATCGCCGACACCAAGTTTGAGTTTGGCTACATCGACGGCAAGCTTTCGCTCATTGACGAGTGCCTCACGCCCGACTCGAGCCGTTTTTGGCCGGCGGAGGGCTATGTGCCTGGCGAGGTTCAGCCAAGCTACGACAAGCAGTTCGTGCGCGACTGGCTGCGCGCAAACTGGGATATGCAAGGCGAGCCCCCGCATCTTCCCGCCGAGGTCGTGGAAGGGACGTCTGCTCGCTATCAGGAGGCATATCAGATCATTACGGGCAACAAGTTCGTACCAGCTAAGGAGCAGTAGCATGTCGCTCAAGGACACCATTCGCGGAGCGCGCGAGGAGGCCAGCGCAAGCGGCAATCCCTTTGAGCGCTCGTCGAGCACCGATCAAGAAGCCCAAGGTCAGGGCGCATCATCCACAAAGAGGGCCGGTGCGAGACGCTCGGTGGCGCGTGCCAAACCGTCCCGCGAGGCTGCGGCGGGCGTTCGCGTAGTCTCCTCGAACGGCAAACAAAAGAACAGCAAGGAAAACATGACCAAGGAGGAGCGCAAGGCCGAACGCAAGGCTGAGCGCGAACTCGAGGACCGCCGTTACTCGCTCACTCAGGCATATATGAACGAGGACGAGGAGTACAAGCAGGCTCGCAAGCGTTGGTGGATCTTCTTGGGCGTGGGCATGGGACTCGTGGTGGTTGCCTTCACGCTGTATGGGATTGTCAACCAGCAGGGCACGAGCGTCCATCCTGCAATACCGTTCTTGGCGATGGGGACCATGGCGTGCTCGTACATCGCGATTATCGGCGGCCTTATCTACGACTGGGTAAAGATTCGCCCCCTGCGCAAGAAGGTAGAGAAGCGCGTTGCGTCCATGTCCGACAAGCGCGTAAAGACGACGCTCAACCAAAAAGCCCGCGAGCAGGCGGAAGAAGAGGAGCGCAGCAAGCGCAAACGCAAGAAGTAGGAGTGTAGGGTTTTTGCGGGAGGGTGCCTTTTGGCCAAATCTTGCTATACTAGTGCACGTTGATTTTGCCTTCGTAGCTCAGGGGATAGAGCACCGCTCTCCTAAAGCGGGTGTCGGCCGTTCGAATCGGCCCGGGGGCACCAGAAAAGACCAGCTCAGAGGCTATGTTTGCTCCTGAGCTGTTTTCTTTTGGGCAGGTACGGCAACAGGCAGGCGATGAGGTCTCGCCCCATCGCCTGCCTGTTGTCGGATGATTATGTCAGCCTTTGTCTTACTTGAGGTGGTAGCGTACCACGCCGGGTTCGTTGCGCTCCACCTGTTTGCACAGGCCGCTTATGATGGCCTCGGAAAGCTTGGCGTCGGTGGCCTGCAGAGGGTCTCCGCCCGGCAGCATCGAGCGGTAGTCTACCAACAAGATTGTGTCCACGCCACCTTCGCCGGCGCTCAAAGTGAGTCGGATATCGGGGTTTGTCATCTTGCGATTGCGCGCCTCGCGCACGAGCTGCTCCAGCGCGACCTCCTCCACAATGTGGTGACACGCGTTTGTTGCGTGCCTGCTCATGAACTGTCGCTGGCAGTATGCCGCAAGTGACGCTTCCATGGCCGGGAGGTCGGGGGTCGACGAATCGATGGTCCATTCCCAGCTGCGCACACGGAAGATGAAGTCGTGGGTCTCTTGACGCTGCGGGTGCTCAAAGATCTGTTCGGGTGGCCCTGCCTCCCAGAGCTCGCCGCGGTCCATGTAGAACACGCGCGTGCTCGCGTCGCGCGCAAAGCGCATCTCGTGCGTGACCACGAGCATGGTGAGGCCGCGTTCGGCCAGTCCGGTGATGACCGAGAGTACCTCACTCACCATTTGGGGGTCAAGCGCGGACGTGGGCTCGTCAAACAGCAGGATCTTTGGGTCCATGGCGAGGCCGCGCGCGATCGCCACGCGCTGGCGTTGGCCTCCCGAGAGCTCGTGTGGCCAGCTGAGCGCCTTGTCGCGCAAACCGACCTGATCGAGTAGGTTCAACGCGCGCTCGTAGGCTTCCTGCTTTGAAAGGCCCAAAAGGTCCATCGGGGCCATCATGAGGTTCTCTGCTACGAGCTTGTGGTTGAACAGGGCATAGTTCTGGAACACCATGCCCATCTTTTGGCGCATGAGGGGAAGGTCCACGTTGGGGTCGCACATGTCGACGCCGTCCACCAGGATGCTGCCCGAGGTGGGCGTCTCGAGGCGGTTGAGGCAGCGGATGAAGGTGGACTTGCCCGTGCCCGAAGGACCAATGATCGAGATGACCTCGCCCTCGTCTACCTTTGCGTTAACGTCCCTAAGAGGGATGACGTTTGGGTATTCTTTGCGAAGGTGGCTCACTTCTATAAGGCTCATTATTCGACCCCCTCAATCTGGCGCGGGCGATTCTGCGTGTCGAAGCGTGCGGCGAACTTGCCCAACACCTTTGCAAGCACACGGCAGAACAGGAAATAGATAATTGCGGTGGAGATGAGCGGGAAGAACGCATCCATCGTGCGGCTGCGAATAAGGTCGCTCGCGCGCGTGAGGTCAACCACCGAGATGTAGCCGACGATGGCGGTGTCCTTTACCAGGCTCACGAACTGGCCGGCGAGTTGCGGCGTGAACTGCTGCCTCGCCTGCGGGAAGATGATTTTTCTAAACACTTCCTGACGCGTGTATCCCAGCGCGAGACCCGTCTCCTCCTGAATGGCGTCGATGCCGGTTACCGCCGTCCACATGGTGGAGCCGGACGTTGCGCCAAAGGCGAGCGTAAAGGTCATTATGGCCACGACGACGCCCGGCATGTTGAGCGACCCAAAGACCACGTAGTACAGTACCATGAGTACCACGACGAGCGGTACGCCGCCCATCAGCGCCTGATAGCCGTCCACTGTTTTACCGATCCAGCGCACGCCGCTGCGACGGGCGAGCACGGTAACGAAGCCCAAAAGGGTGCCCAGCGTGCCTGCGCATACGCTAATGAGTATGGTGACGCCAAGGCCGCCGAGGATAAGCTGCCAGCGGTCCTCTTCGACAAAGGTCTTGCGGAAGGAGTCCACGAGGCCGGCCATGAACCCGGCGTTCTTGGCAGCGGTCCCCTTGGTTTCGACGATGACCGATATGGTGGTGGGCATCACCGTGTCGCTAAAGTCGCACTTTGAGGCGCGCTCGGGGGTCTGCGTGAGCGTGCCGCCGAAGTCGGCCTTTCCGCTGGCGACAGTGGCAAAAATGGAGTCCATGGGAGCGGTGAAAATCTCCAGGTGATATCCGAGCTCGCGCGCGATATGCAGGGCCAGGTCGACGTCGTAGCCCTTGGCTTCGCTGCCCTCGCCTACGTAACTAAAGGGCTCGATAACACCTGAGGTCACGAACTGCAGCGTGCCGTTGGGCGCGTTCCAGTCCTGTTCGGGAAGGGTCTTGCCCGACTCGTCGGCTGCCACCCATTTCTTCTCGAGCTCGGCTAGGGTGCCGTCATCAGAAAACTTCTTGATGAGCTTGTTGAACTGCTCTTTGAGTTCCGAACCCTTGGGAAAGAAGAACCCCTCGGAGACCTTGGCAACGGGCTCTGGCAGCAACGTAACGGTTCCGGGGCGACGATTGACGGCGAGCTGGCAGCAATACGAAAGCTGCACGGCAGCGTCGGCCTTGTCTGCCTCAACGGCCGCCACGCATTCTGCGAGCGAGGGATAGAATCCCTTGGTCGTGCCTTCGACCTTCTCCTCGATGCGCTGGTCGTACACGCTGCCGTTCACGTAGGCAAAACGCTTTCCCGTAAGTTCGTCGAGGGTTTTGTACTCCGGTTCACCAGAGTCTTGGCTGGCTTCCGTGGTGTTTTGATCGGTCTCTGCAGCCCGCGTGACCGTTGGCGGCCAAATCAGCGCGCAGAGCGTTGCGCAGGCCAACGCAGCGATTGCAAACACCGCAATCGCACGTCGACACCTTCGTGTTTTCATGTCCTACCTCTTTCTGTGGATTTGCCTCCTCAAGCGACTCTCTATAAAAGACTATAGTCCATGACGGAGCTTGTTGTGTTCGCGGAATGCGACTCACACCCCCGAATTTCTGTGTTTTGTGGCGGAGTAGCGGTGAATATACAAACTGCTCTGCGATCAGTGCCGATTCGGGTCTGCAATTTGCCTTTTTGTGGGCGATATGGGGGTCAACGTAGGGGGGAGCAAGGCGAGTGGGGATGCGCTTGGGACATGCATCAAAGGTATTGGCGTCAATTAGTGTACACCAAAACAGTTCAAATCCATATAACCGCAGTTGGCGAGATGCTCAAAAGATTTTGGTGTACAGTGGCTATTTTACATACTGCACACCAAAAATTTTGTACGCACTCGCGACCTGCGGTTTTGCATAAGCTGAAAATTTTGGTGTACACTAATTATTGCCACGCCTTTTTCGCCAGCCAGACAGCGTCCAAACTAACGCCGCAAAAGAGCCTCCGGACCCCTTCCAGACACTTTTTTGCCCAAAGCAGGCACAAAAAAGACGCGCCCCGTTGCGAAACGGAGCGCGTCCGCAAAAATCTGTGGCAAATGCCTTACTCGGTGCCGAGCATCTCCTTGGTGGAAGAGGTGAACTGAGCATTGGCGATCTCCTTCGCCTCGGCCATCTCGGCCTTGCGCTCGGCGCGCTTTGCCTTGAGATCCGCAAAGTGAGCCTTGACCTTGTTGGAGCGCTCCTCACGCTTCTCGGCCTTCTCGGTCTTGCGCTCGGCGCGGAGCTGCTCGCGGAGCTGGTTCTCGAAATCGGCCTGAGCCTCGCGTGCAAGGTCGACCTCGTTGATGACGTCCACGGCAAAGTGACGCACGATGGTGGCGTCGTAGCCAGCAAATGCGGCGTCAAATGCGGGCTCTTCCTCCTGGACCAGGGCGACGATGGCAACCTCACCGTCATAGAGCTTGGAGGCCGTGACCTCGAGCATAGAAACGCTGTCGACCGCATCGGCGGAGTCGTATGCGCTGCCGATGAGGGCACCGGTGCCCGCGCCCAGAAGGACGCCAAGCGGTCCGCCCAGAATGCCCACGAGCGAGCCGATGATCATGCCGGCAGCCGTGTCGTCGGCGGTGACGGCAGCAGCATCAAACGCATCAACGACGACGATGCTGTCGCCATCGCGCTTGAGCAGGGAGGCTTCGGCTACGGAGTAGCCCTCACCAAAGGGGACCTGACGAATCTCGGTAAATGCCTTGTACGCCTCGGCCTCGACCTCGAATATTGCGGTTACTACGTTCTCCACCGTCGCTCCTTTCAACTGCAACTCTGAATCTATAGGCACTATGTTTTGTGCTTAAGTATTTATACTATCATTACCCGGACGGGTGAGGCCAACGGCTCTTTGTGAAATGCGCCACGACTAGAACAGAGTCTCCGAGGAGTTTGTTCCGCGGTACGGGCTCGTCGCGGGCCTAGCTCCGACGCGCGGAACTAGCTCCCCGGGAACCCTGTTCCACTCACCGTCTGATCGTACAGTCTGCCATCGAGTATGAACGGTTCTGGCTCACGGCGTGGGAAAAGGTGGGCAGTCCAAGGCGTTCAAGCTGCCCGGTCAACTTGGCGCAAGGATCGAAAAGAATCGGGCGGATCCGAGTAATCTTTTCAATACCTGCATATCTGACTGGACAAATATCGGATTGTAATCTATACCATGACTTCGAAGCACAAAAGACAATTCGTGATCGATTGAAAGGGGTATCACGATGGCAGGTTTTATGCAAGCGCTCAGAAATGCGCGTAGCAAAACCAAGGATAAGGTCGACTACAATGCCCGAGGCAAGGAAATCATTGCCATCCTCAAGAACTACGACTTTAGTGAGGGCCTCACGCCCGAGATGACGGTGGAGATTCTGCAGGATCTCGGCCCCACCTTCGTCAAGCTCGGCCAGATTGCCTCCACCCACACAGACATGCTGCCCGTCGAGTATTGCGATGCGCTGGCACAGCTGCGCTCGAGCGTGGCGCCCATGGATGCCGCGACGGTACACGCTCAGATCGAGAAACACCTGGGCGCTACCACCGACGAGCTGTTTGCCTTCTTTGACGACAAGCCCTTGGGCGCCGCCTCCATTGGTCAGGTACACAAGGCCGAGCTTGCGGACGGAACGGTCGTGGCCGTAAAGGTCCGCCGTCCTGGCGTCGTGGACACGGTGGCACAGGACTTCGCCCTCATCGAGAGGATTCTTACCGTAAGCGAGAAGTTCAGGGGACCTCAAGACGCGGGCATGGACCTCATGACCATGGTCAAAGAGCTTGAGGAGACCTCCACGGTTGAGCTCGACTTTACCAACGAAGAGAAGAACCTCGTTCGCTTCTACAACAACAACATTGACCGCGAGGGCGTTATCGTTCCCAAGTGCTTTAGCGAGCTCTCCAACGAGGCCATCCTTACCGAGGAGTTTGCTGCTGGTCACGAGGTTGGCGAAACCGAGTACGTCGAGACGCTCTCTGACGAGGAGCGCGACCGCCTGGGCAACCTACTCGCCGATAACTACGTCGCACAGATTCTGGAGGACGGCTTCTATCACGCCGACCCGCATGCTGGCAACGTTCTTCTTCAGGGCGATGGCTTCGAGTGGATTGACTTTGGCATGATGGGCTACGTCACCTCCAAGCAGCGTCAGACGCTGCTCGACCTCATTACGGCTTTGGTCAAGCACGACACCTACCACCTCAAGCGCTGCGTACTGCAGATTGCCAAGCCGCGCGGGCCCATCGATCACGGTGCGTTGCTCGATACCTGCGAGCGTATGGTCGATGAGTTCGCCGATACCGACCTCGAGAGCTTTGACACGGGTGCTCTTCTGAACACCATCTCGAGCGGCTTGGAGGACGAGGGCTACGACATCGACCCGTTCCTCACCAACCTTGCGCGTGGCCTCATTACCATCGAGGGCACCATCAAGGCGCTTTCCCCGCGCGTGAACATCATGGACTGCATTACCCGCAACATCAAGACGGGCTTCGACCCAGACAATCTGGAGCGGATGCTCGAGGCCTTCCTGATGAAGGGCGTTCAGGGCGTGGACGACCTCGCCGGCCTTCCCACCAAGGCGGTCGAGACGCTCGACATGTTCCAAAAGAGCCAGCTCAAGATGGGCGGTGACTTTGGCTTGGACGCAAAGACGGTGAGGTCCGCCAACTATCTGGCGCGCAACATCATCCTGGCCATCTTGGCCACGGCACTCTTCCTCGGTGCGTGCCTGCTGTGCTCTGCGGGCGCCAGCGCGAGCCACCAGACGCTCATCGGCGCGGGTTACGCCTTTGGCGCCGTGGGCTTTGCCCTCATGATCTACGTCTTCTTCACCGTAAGAAAAGACAAGTAGCTAACCCACATAGCGCAAAGAGGCTGCCGCCCCTCCGTCACGCTCGTGGCGAAGGGGCGGCAGCCGTTTGGTTGGCGTATGACTCGCTACATGAGCTTGGTTTCTTCCATCTTTTCTTCGATCCACTCGTTGACGGGGACGAACGGCTTGCGCAGCAGCAGGCCCAAGATGAGGGCGGGCACGAGGAACGCCGCGAGCAGGCCTATCTCCATGAGCCAATCGTTTCCGTATATGCCAAACATAGCCGAGCGCATGGCGTTCTCGGAATGGACGAAGGGGAGGAACGGATAGGCCATCTGGAACACCTTGGGAAGCATCTCGACGGGGAAGGTTCCGCCCGACCCCGCGACCTGCACCACCATGATGAACACCGCCACTGCTTTGCCGATGTCGCCAAACGATGTGGACAGAGAGTAGATGATGTTTATAAAGACGGTAGAGGCGAGCCATCCGGTAAGCAAGAAGAGCACGGGGTGCTCGCATTGCACGCCCAGGAAGTACACGTCACCCAGAAGGAGGATGGTGGACTGAATCGCACCAAGCGCCAAGAAGAAGGCCAGACGCCCAAAGTAGGCATGCCGCGGTCTGGCCCGGGTCTCCTCGAGCGCCTTCTTGGAGAGGCCCGCATACAGCAGGATGCCCATGAGCGTGCCACCCACCCACAGTGCCATCGTGGTGTAGTAGGGCGTCATGGCCGAGCCGTTGTTTTCCACGTGGTAGAGGGGCTCGCGCTCGAGCTCAACCGGTGCCGAGAGGAAGCTGATGAGCGTCGAGGCATCGGTGCCTAGGATGCTGCGTACAAGATCGACGTTGCCCGAGGTCGCCGCCTGCGAGAGGTTGGTTCGAATGTCGTTGAGCTTGTCTGCCGCGCCATCGATTTTGTCGGCGGTATTGTTGAGCGTGTCCTCAAGACCCTTGATGCTTTCGGATGCCTCGTCCAGGAGCGGGTCAATCTTTTCGGCTTCGTTCCGTATGGCGGTCGAGATCTCGTCCGCGCGATCGGCGGCGTTGTTGATGGTGTCTACGATGTGGTCAAACGATCCGCTGAGCCTGTCGTTGTAGTTGTCGCGAACGGACTCGATGTCGTCGCGGGCCTTCGCTGCAAGCCCCTGCAGCTCCTCGCGCGCGGCCTGAGCGTTGGTCTTTGACGTTTGGATGTCGCTGATGGTCGTGTCGCACGTGTCAATAAGGTCGTTGAGGTATGCCATGGCATCGTCCGCGCGATCGATGACGTCCGAAAGGTCGTTCTCGAGCGTATAACTGACCTTGATGTCGACGGGGACCTTTTGTGGGTCAAGGTCTCCTTGCAGGTCGACGATCTTTCCGTCGAGGCCTTTGGTCACGTCCAAGAATGACTGCAGCCTTTCCTTGCGCTCATTCGCAAAGTCCTTGGCCTTGTTGAGCGCATCTACGAGCTTGTCGGTCTCTCCGTCGGCGACCTCAAAGGCGTTGTCGATGGCGTCGCGGACGTCTTGGACGGAGTTAGCGCCGGCATCTATCGCCGACGAAGCGGCCTCTTTTGCCGTGGTCGCGGCGTCGTTGAACTGCTGCACGCCGTCGGCCGACTGGCGCAGGAGGTCGGATGCCGAAAGCGATGCGGATCCCTCGCCAAAGAGGGAGGCCGACGACTGCATGATTCCGCGCACCGAAGTCAGGACTCCCGCGTACGCGCGGACGTCATCGGCCGAGCTCCTCATGGAATTGAGCGAATGGTCAAGCGCGTTGCTGAGGCCAGAGGCGGCGGTGAGCATACCCTCGTCGTCGAGCAGGCTGGACATCTCGCCAAAGAGGTCGGTGGCAACCTCTGTCACCGCCTCGGTAAAGCCCGTGTCGATCATGCTTTGCACGGAGCCCGACGCCTTGCCGGTCACGATGGATGCGATGGGATTGCGCTTCTCGTTCACGTAATAGTCAAGCTGCGGGTGCGTGGGCGTCTTTGTGAGGACGCTCAGCAGGTTGGACGAGAAGTTCTTTGGGATGACGACTGCCGCGTAGTACTCGCCCGAGCGCACGCCGTCTATGGCCTCGTCCTCACTGGTGACGACGTAGCCGATCTTCTCGCTGCCGGTGAGCGACGTTACCACTCGTTCGCCCACGTTCACGTTGAAGGGCACGATGCTGCCCTTGACGCCTTCGTCGGAGTTTGCGAGCGCGACCTTTACCTGGCTGGTGTTGCCATAGGGGTCCCAGCCGCCCGCGATGTTGAACCAGGCGTAGAATGATGGCATGATGGCTAGGCCCATGCATACGAGCAGCGCGATGGCGTTGCCGCGAACGTGCAGGAAGTCACGTTTTATGATGGCGATGATGCGACTCACTGCTCATCACCTCCTTCCGAGACCTCTGCGTCTGCCTCGGTCTTGTGTCGCAGATTCGAACGTTCTTCGATGTGCTGAAGAAGCTTTCCGTGGTGCTTCTTTTCTTGGCGTGCACCCCTCATCTCCAAAAGCGCGTCGATGGATGCGTACGGCATGAGTTCGTCGCGCAGGGTGTCGGCAAGTACGTCGTCGAGCTCTCCCGGCGAGAGGTTGGTAAGTGCCTTCTTGTGCGCGATTCGGTCGTGGAAGTACTCGACCACGATGAGGAAAACATATACGCACACGAGGAACACCACGAGGCATCCGACGATCGGCAGCTTCGCGTCAAGCGCGAGCGCGAGGGCAAAGAGGCAGAGGGGCACCGCAAAGAGCGCTATGACGCCACGGCGCACGAGCTTTGGATACGCTTTCTCGAAGGATGCGCTGCGTCGTTCGACTATCTCGCGATACTCCTGCGGGGCTCGGATGGCCTTGACGACGGTGGCTAGGCGGAAGCGATCGTCCTCTATGGCCACGGGCTCGCTCACCATGAGGTGATCGGTCTCGCGGAGGCGCCGGTCAAAGAGCGAGTTGATGTTGACCAGATGGCTGCGCGCGCTGACTCCGATGAGCAGTGAGGGCACCACGAACAGGAGGAGCATGAGGATATTGTGGGCCAGGTTGGTGCCATAGAAGCCCGCAATGGCCTCGCGCATGGCGTTGTTGGAGTAGGTGAAGGGAAGCCATGGGCCAATTGCCTGGAAGAACGGCGGCATCATCTCGATGGGATACATACCCGACGAGCCCGGTACCTGCAGGATGATGAGGGTGAAGGCGAGCGCCTTGCCCAGATGCTTGAACGCCACCGAAAGCGCAAAGATGATGTTAACAAACGAGAACGAGGTGACAATTGCCGAAAGGAAGAACGCTATGGGATAGTCGCATTGAATGCCGAGGAACAGGTCCCCCGTGCAGCAGATGATCGCCTGCAGGATTCCCAGCAGCACAAAGAGCAGCCAACGCCCGAAGTAGGCCTGCCACGGCCGAACCTTGCCGACCTCTTCCTCGTCTACCTCTAGCTTAAAGATGGCCACGAGGGCAATGCCACCGACCCAAAGCGCGAGGCTCGTAAAGAACGGCGCGACGCCGCTGGCGTAGTTGGCCATGGGATACAGGCGGTTCTCGTTTATGGTGACGGGGGCAGAGAGGAAGTCCTTTACGCCCTCGGGGTTCGTGGTGGTGTAGCCCTTGAGGAGCTCCCACTCCTGCGAGGCCTGGATGGCGGATATCTCGCCCTCGAGTGCGGCGAGGTCTGACGTCAGGTCGCCCATGGCCGTGCGTGTTCCCGCTAGGGCGTTGTCGGCCTGATCCAACGTGCTCGAAAGCTCGCGGCCGATGGTAACGATCTGCGAGATGATGGGGTCGATTCCCCGCATGGCGGTGCTCAGCTGCTGCGCGATGCTCACGTACGTGTCGAGCGCCTCGCTCACTTGCAGGAGACTGGTGCTTACGGCGCTGTTCTGGGCATTTTGGATGATTCCCAGGGAGTCCTGCACCTTGTTGTTGATGGATTGAGAGAATCCCCGAACCTCGTCGGCTGCGGTCTTGAGCTTGTCACCGATGGCGCGCAGCTCGTCGATCTTTGCCTGCTCGGCGTCGGTGATCTGGACCATGGCATCGTATTCCTTGTTCAGTTCGTCTTGCAGGTCGACGAACACGGTCTTGGAGCTGTCGCTCGTAGAGCTAATGTCGACGTCAATGGTCTGCTTGATCTTGCCCGTAAGCGCCTTGTTGTCGGTGAGGTCCGTTTCGAGTGCGCGGATGGCGGCGTCGACCTCGGACTGAGCGGCGGCTATGTCGCCCGCAATCGACGAGACGTCGTAGTTTGCCTGGGACGAGAGTTCCGAGATGGCTGACGCGCCGTCGCCGAGCGTCGAGTTGATGTCAGAGAGGAGGTTGCGCGCGTTCTCTCGCGTGTTTTCGAAGTTGTTGAGCACGTCGTTGAGGGCGTCGCTGGTCTCGGCGCCCTTTCCATCATAGCCAGACAGCTTGTCGGCAGCGTCCTGAAGGGCCTTCGTGGCGTTCTCCAGCTTAGTGGAGACGTCCCCGAGCTTGCTGTCCACGCCATCGAGTTTGGTGCGCGCCTCCGAGAGCGCGTTTGCAATGCTGGTGGTGGCCTTCTCGGCCTTATCGGCCAGCTTGCTGGTAACGCCACCGAGCTTCTCGGCAATCACCCCGCCCGCAGTGGAGATGAACTGGCTGCCTACCTGCGACTCGATGGTCGAGGCGCCCGTGTCGGTGACCTTGGGCGCGATGGCATTGACCTTCTCGTTCACATAGTACTTGAGGTGCGCCTTCTCGATGTGGCCGTTTAGGATGCCCGTGAGGCTCTTTGTAAAGTCGTCAGGAATGATGATGGCCGCATAGAATTTGCCGGAGCGCACGTTTTCGAGGGCCTCGTCCTCGCCCACGAACTGCCAGCCGATCGCGTCGTTTTCGGCGAGCTTCTCGACGAGCATGTCGCCGACGCACATGTCGCCCATGCCCGGCAGCGATTGGGACGTGTCCTCGTTCACCACGGCGACACGTATGTCGCTCGTGTTCTCGTACGGGTCCCAGTTTGCGGCGATGTTGATCCACGCGTAAAGGCAGGGCACGACGCAAATGCCCAGCGCGATCATCAGCGCGATGGGATTTCGCAGCAGCCGGAGGAGGTCGCGACGAAAGATGGATAGGGACTTAGTCAATGTGTATCACCCTCTTTTGGTTTGGCGCTCGTTTGTGGCGGAAAGAGCTAATGTGCGACGGCACCCGCGAGGGGGCTGTCAGCTCCAATGACTTCTATTATGTCGACGGGAACGTCTGTGGGCGTGGCATTCTCGCGAACATCGTCGGGAACGGTCGTTTGGCTGGCGTCTTTTGTGCCGTAGTCGTCAAAGACGGCATTGACGTCCATCGCGATCTTTACCGGCACGTTGTTGGTCTCTGCGCTCTTTAGGTTGAGCGAGGCACCCGTCGCGATGGAGCGTATGAGGCAGTCCTCCGTAAAGTCGACACGATACTTGTCGGTGCCCATTGCGTCGATGAAGGCCTGCTCGTCCATTCCGGCAACCTCCACGGAGTTCTTTAGGAGCTTGAAGGTCGTGTTGAGCACCGTCTCGGAAGGCACGGTCAGCTCATAGCGCACCTTCTCGTCGGAGTCCTTTGCGAGTACCGTGAGCTCGGATGACTGCAGAAGTTCCGCAAGTGTCGAGACGTCAATCGAAGAGGTCATGTCGATGGTCCAGCACTTCCACGTGGTTGGGGTGCCATCCTCCTTGAGGCTGCTCAGATAGCATATGATGGACTGGTCGCGCTGCTCGGCGTAGACCTCCATTGCATAATCCCTTGTGTCGAGCGTCGAGAGGTCGACGGTTATGGTGCCGTGCGCCGCGTTTGTCGTTGCGTCGAAGTCCGCATGAATGGGAATCTTTGCGTGGACTCCCAAAGCTGTGACGCTGAGGTTGGCGTCGGCTTTCATGTTGAAGTTGCTTACGTTCTCGTTGGCAACGTAACGAATGAGCAGCTCCTCGGTCGTAGCCGGAGCACCCATCCACGAGCATCCGCAAAGCGCCGAGAGCGCGATTGTTACCGAGAGCAGTATGCTCATGAGCATAGATTTTCTTGACATACGATCCTCCATAGTAGAGTTCCATGGGAATCATATCAAAAGCAGGCGCAAATGAACGGTTTGTGGAGCGGAGTTCCCGGGGAACTCCGCTCCACTTCTCGATCACCCGATGGGAGGACCTATTGCATGCCCATCTTGCGCAGGTGCTTGACTTCGATGAGGCTCATTACAGCTCAACCCCCTTTATGGTGCGCGGGCCGTCCTTGGGCTCGAGCTTCTTGATGACCAGACGATTAAGCAACCAGGCGATGAGGCGGCAAAGTGCAAAATATATGATGGCGATGGCGACGAGCGGGAAGAAGGCCTCCATGGTGCGGGCTCGAATAAGGTCGCCCGCGCGCGTAAGGTCCTGAACTGCGATGTATCCAACGATCGAGGTGTCCTTGATGAGGCCCACGAACGACGCCAAGAGGGTCGGGGCAAAATTGCGGGCCGCCTGCGGCAAGACCACGAGGAAGAACGTGTCGCGGTCGCCAAGACCCAGCGCGCGTCCCGCTTCTGACTGACCGGCGTCAACGGCACGGATGGCGTGCCACATGGTCGATCCCGTTCCGGCGCCAAACAGCAGCGTAAATGCCAGGATGGCGACGATGATGCTCGAGATTTCCAATGTGCCAAAGATTACGTAGTAGAACACCATGAGCACTACGACCACGGGCAGACCGCCCAAAAGCTTCTCGAGGAGGCTGATGAGCTTGTTGGCGAGGCCGCCCTCCTTCTTGCGGCGGAGCAACACAAACAAAAAGCCCAAGGCGAGACCTGCCGCGCCCGAGATTACCGAGATGAGCAGCGTGACACCCAAGCCGCCGAGGATGAGCTGCCAGCGGTTCTCGGTTATGAAGGTGCGCTCGAAGCTTTTTGCAAGTCCCTCAAAGAAGTTTTCTTCTTTGCCTGAACCGGCCGTGTCGCGCACGATTGCCACGATTCCGCCGTCGTAGAAGGGCACGGTCAAGTCGATCGTCTTTTTGCGCTCTTCGGTTATGGAGATGCAGGTCGCGGCAATGTCGGCCTTACCCGATTGGATTTCGGCAATGAGCGAGGCCGATGCTGTGGGGTGGATCTCTAGGCCATATCCCAAATCACAAGCTATATGCAACAGCAGATCGACGCACATCCCCGTTGGCTTGTCGCCGACCTGATACGTCATGGGTTCGGTGTCGGGGGAAACTGCCACAACGAGGGTTCCGTTGGGAGTTTTCCAATCCTGTTCGGGCAAAGTCTTGGCAGAATCGTCAGACCTCGTCCACTTTTGGTAGAGCTTCTCGATCGTTCCGTCCGCACGATAGGCGGTAATGCGCTCATTGAGCTTCTCTGTATAGGGGCTGTCCTTTACAAGGCCAAGGCCATAGTGATCCTCCACGAGCGCCTCGGGCATGATGCCGATTCCCTCGTTCTTGCTTACGGCAAGTTGCGCTATGGGCAGGTCGGTGATCATTGCGTCGACCTTGCTGCTTTTGAGAGCCTGGATGATCTCGGCGTTGCTGTTAAAGTACGAGAAGTCGCCCTGCGAGATTCCCTTGTAGTTATCTTGCAAGATGGTATCGAACGCTGTGCCGGCTAGCCCTCCAAGCCTCTTTCCAATGATCTCGTTGGCGGTCTGGAACTCGAGGGTCGAGGAGGGCTTGCCGCTTGACCCCTTGCTGTCCTCTGCCAACGCGCGAGGAGCCGGTCCCGGCAGCACAACGATTAGTGATGCAACGATCAAAACGCACAGAACCAACAAGGGAGGGAGTGTGATCCTTTTATGGGTCTGTTTCATGGTCGTCCTTACTCGCCCAGTGGTGCGTGCCGTACTCAAATCATCATCGATGCATTATCGATAGTATCACTCAGCGTCGAACCATATCGCAAATCACTTGAATTAGCGTCCTGAGGAAGAATACATTGAGTCTGGTATAAAATGAGTTTGCTATGTGGGAATGATTCGGAATTCGGGAGGAGTAGATGAAACCCTATCTATCGGATTCGTCCGCAGTGTTGAAAGAACAACGCAGCGATATGGAGCGTGGCCTTTCGGTTGCGGAGGCGTCGGCTCGTTTGGAGAAGCATGGTCCAAACAAGCTCGACGAGGGCGAGAAGACCCCGCTGTGGAAGCGCTTCTTTGCCCAAATGGCCGACCCCATGATCATCATGCTGCTCGTTGCGGCCGTGGTGTCGGCTGCCGTTGGCATCTACGAGGGAGGCAGCGAGGGCTTTGCCGACGTAGGCATCATCCTGTTCGTCGTCATCCTCAATTCGGTGCTTGGCGTCATCCAAGAGAGCAAGGCCGAAGAAGCGCTTGAGGCTCTGCAAGAGATGGCGGCCGCACAGAGTAAGACTGTGCGCGACGGGCGCATAGTCACGGTGCCTTCGTCCGAGCTGGTGCCGGGCGATGTCGTGGTGCTTGAGGCCGGCGACTCCGTGCCGGCGGACTGCCGCATCTTGGAAGCGGCCAGCATGAAGGTGGAGGAGGCTGCCCTTACGGGCGAGTCCGTCGCCGTCGAGAAGCACGCCGACACGTTGTCCATTGCCCAGGGAGAGGACGACATCCCGCTGGGAGACCGCAAGAACATGTGTTACATGGGTTCGGTCGTCGTGTACGGTCGCGGCAGGGCCGTGGTCGTGGGCACCGGCATGGACACCGAGATGGGCAAGATCGCGGACGCGCTGGCCAAGGCCGAGGACGAACAGACGCCGCTGCAGATTAAGCTCGCGGAGCTTTCGCGTATCCTCACCTTCCTGGTCGTGGGGATTTCTGCCGTCATCATTCTGATCGGCATGATCAAGCATGGCGGCTTTGCCTTCTTTGGTGACATCGGCCTGGTGCTCGACACGTTCATGGTGGCGGTATCGCTTGCCGTGGCGGCTATCCCCGAGGGCCTTGCCGCCGTCGTCACCATCGTGCTTTCCATTGGCGTTACCAAGATGAGCCATCACAACGCCATTATCCGCAAGCTCACGGCCGTCGAAACGCTTGGCTGCACACAGCTGATCTGCTCCGACAAGACCGGCACCCTTACCCAAAACAAGATGACCGTCGTTCGCCATGAGGGCGAGGACATGGACGCGCTCGTGCGCACCATGGCGCTGTGCTCCGACGCCAAGTGGGACGACGTGGCGCAGGAGGCCGTGGGCGAGCCGACCGAGGCGGCGCTCGTGGCAGATGCTGCAAAGGTGGGCTTTACCACGCGCGACCTCGAGGCGAGCCGTCCGCGCATCGGCGAGGCCCCGTTCGACTCCGGTCGCAAGATGATGAGTGTGGTCGTTCGCTCGCGCAGCGGCAAGATTACCCAGCACACTAAGGGCGGCCCCGACGTCGTTCTGAGCCGGTGCAAGTACGTAAAGCGCAAGAACTCGATTGTCCCCATGACCGACGAGATTCGCGCCGAGATCCTGCAGGCCAACAAAGAGATGGCCGACCAGGCGCTGCGCGTCATGGCGGCTGCCCGTCGCGAGTGGGACGAGGAGCCCGAGAGCTACGATCCCGCATACCTTGAGCAGGACCTAATTTACGTCGGCCTTTGCGGCATGATTGACCCGGTTCGTCCCGAGGTTAAGGACGCCATTGCCGAGGCACACTCCGCCGGCATCCGCGTAGTCATGATTACGGGCGATCACATCGACACCGCTGTGGCAATTGCCAAGGAGCTTGGTATCGTCGAGGATCGTACTCAGGCCATAACGGGCGCCGAGCTCGATCGCATCTCTGACGAGGACCTTGCCGAGCGCATTGAGCAGTATGGTGTGTACGCTCGCGTGCAGCCTGAGCACAAGGTTCGCATCGTCGACGCTTGGAAGAAGAAGGACAAGATCGTTGCCATGACGGGCGACGGCGTAAACGACGCGCCCTCCATCAAGAAGGCCGACATTGGCGTGGGCATGGGCATCACGGGCACCGACGTGACCAAGAGCGTTGCCGACATGGTCCTTGCCGACGACAACTTCGCCACTATCGTCGCGGCCGTGGAAGAGGGCCGCAGAATCTACGACAACATCCGCAAGTGCATTCAGTTCCTGCTCTCTTCGAACCTCGCTGAGGTCATCTCGGTATTTGTGGCATCCATGATAGGCTTTACTATTCTCGCGCCTGCCCATCTGCTGTGGATTAACCTCATCACCGACTCCCTGCCGGCGCTCGCCATGAGCATGGAGGACGCGGAGCCCGGTATTATGAAACGTGCGCCGCGCGATTCGCGTGAGGGCATTTTTGCCGGTGGCATGGGCGTCGACTGCGTGGTGCAAGGCGTCGTGATTTCCGCGCTCACCCTGGTTAGCTTCTATCTGGGAACGGTGGCAGAGTATGGCCCGCAGGGCTTTGGCCAGATCGTGAGCATGCTTGCGGCCAATCCCGAGATGGCACATGAGGGCATGACCATGGCGTTCCTTACGCTCTCTATGGTCGAGATGTTCCATTCGTTCAACATGAGGAGCCGTCGTCAGTCCATCTTTACGCTCAGGGGCCAGAACTGGTGGTTGTGGGGTGCCTTCTTGGTGGCGTTCCTGCTCACCTTCCTCGTCATTGAGATTCCGTTCCTGGCGAACATGTTTAAGTTCACGGTGCTTGACCTCGGGCACTACGGCATGGCGCTTGGCTTGGCCATTCTTATCATTCCCATCATGGAGCTGTACAAGGCTATCATGAGGGCGGTGGAAAAGAACAAGGCGTAGTTCTTGTCCATCACTTGTCGCGAGAAAGGCGGCGCAGACGAACCGGGTTCGTTTGCGCCGCCTTTACGTGTGTCGGGCAGGAGCTGGTGGCCTGACAGAGGCCTTGCTGACGGAGGTCTTGCTAATCGGCGGCGTCGGGCGTGACGCGTATCTCGAAGGACCACTCTGGATAGGCATTCTGGCAGGCCGAGATAATCTGCGAGCGCAGCTGATCTAGGTCGTGCGTGCCGAACTCTGCGACGGCGTCGAAGCGCACGGTGGACGTGGCGGGGTCCACATAGAGTCCTCGCATCTCGACCACGTGCTTATGCCTCCAGACGATGCTGCCTATGGCGGCTCGAATTCTGCTGGCCTCTTCGTCGTGCGAGGTGTCGGGATACGGCGTTACGCCGGCAAGGTTGACGCCGCACTCGTTATGTACGCGCTTTTGGATGGAGCGGGCTACGGCGTCGAACTCGGCAATCGTCATTTCGCTGTCCACGGTGACGTGGATGGTTCCCGCTAGGTAATCGGGACCAAAGTCGAGCAGCGCAAGTCCGCTGGCGAACTTCACCCCGTCGACGGAACGTACCTCGCGCTCCACGCGCGAGATAACCTCGGGATCGGCGCGTTCGCCGAGCAACTTGGACCTCGTTTCCAAAAGCATCATGATGCCGCTCTTTGAGATGAGAATCGCTATGCCCGCAGCGAGCCACGACTCGATTTGCCAGCCGAACGTTAAGAACAGGATGCCTGCCACGAGTGTGGAGACGGAGACCCACCCATCCATGTACGAGTCGGTGCCCGACCCCTTGAGTGAGCCCGAATTCAGCCGTTTGCCCTCCTTCAACAAAAAGAACCCCAAAATAAACTTTACGAGCGCGGCGCCCGCTACGATCGAGAGCGTCACGATGGTGTATTCCGGGGTCTTGGGATGGATGATGGAACGAACTGACTCCACGAACGAAGAGAGGCCTGCAGAAAGGATGAGGGCGCCGATGCTGACGGACGCAAGGTATTCCGAGCGGCCGTAACCAAAGGGGTGATCGCGATTTGGATTCATTCCCGCTATGCGGGTGCCGATGATGGCGATGACCGACGAGAGCGCATCAGTAAGGCTGTTGATGGCGTCGAGCGAGATGGCGATGGAACCCGTCAGAACTCCAGTCACGCCCTTTGTTGCCGCGAGCGCCACATTGCCTATGATGCTCAAGACGCTTGCCCGAATAATCTGCTTATCTCGGTCCATGTGTGCCCCCTATGCTGGAATCTAGGCGATTGTATCACGGGGTGTGCCGTTTGAGCTATTCAGATGGTTCGATGCGCTTCAGGTGATGGGGATACTGTTACTCGTTCACACCTGCCAGCCGGCTGTCCGAAAGCGCCCGCCACCAAGCGCGAAGAGTTCTTTGGGGCCATGTGCTTAACAAAAAAGCGCCGCCCGTGTGATTTGGGCGGCGCGTCGGCGGTGCGGTTACTCGCTGTCGGTGCGCTCTTTCGGAACGAACGGTTGCCCTGCAGCTGCGAGCATCTCTATCTCGTTGTCGTTGATTTCGTAGCAATCGTTCATGGCTGCCTCGACCCGTGCCCATACGCGCTCCTTGGCGCCGGTGCCTGCCGAAAAGTCAACGGTTGCGTTCTTCATAAAATCAAACTTGTTCGCGGTCTTCATGATTCTGCTCCTTGCGTCGATTTGCATTTGTCAATAATACGCGAGCAGAGGCCGCGTGTCCCAAAAAACTGGATGTTTTTGGAAGATCGCACGGGAGCCGGGTCTGGGCAGTGTCCTACCGTCTCTGGGTGAGATGTGAACAGAGAGATAAGCATGCAAAGGCAATCACACTTGAGATAGAATCGGTGTATTCGCTCGAACGAGAGAGGGTCACAATGCCAGCCGATCGCAGTAAGCAGGAGTTTAGCAAGTTGTATTCGGAGTCGTTCTCTCTGGTATACAACTATCTTTATGCCCGAACGTTCGACGCCGGTCTCGCTGAAGACGTTGCCGCGGAGGCGTTTACCCTTGCGTGGCGCAGCTTTCACAAGTTCGATGCGAGCCGAGCGAAATTCTCGACATGGGTCATCACCATTGCGCGCAATTCGCTTGCCTCGCACTTTAGGCTCGTGCGCGACCAGACTTCGGTCGACGACATACCTGAGGGTGTGTTTGCCACGAACGATGAGGACCAGATGGCTACGAAGGATCAAGTCAGGACGTTGCTGAGCGTGCTTACGGAAGAAGAGCGCGAGCTGGTGTACCTGCGCTATTGGCAAGAGATGAGTCCTGCCGAAATCGGCAAGCTCGTGGACATGAATCCGTCGACGGTACGTACCCGTCTGCACCGAGCTATGGAACGCATGCGTCGCATCGCATAGCCGATTCGAAGGATACATGAGACGTCAAAACATGCCGTTTAGCATGTTTGGGTCTACTTCGCTTGTGTCAGACCACCCCCTTTCGCGCTATAGTAGAAATGCCATAAATATTGAAATAGCGACATGAGGAGGACAAAACATGAGCGAGCTTATCTTTTTGGAGCCTGTGCTGCACGAAAAGCTGTGGGGTGGGCGTAGGCTCGAAACCGATTATGGCTACGACTTGCCCGATGGTCCTGTGGGGGAGTGCTGGGCCATTAGCGCTCATCCCAATGGCGACTGCCGTGTGCGCGGGGGCGCTTGGGACGGTCAGCACTTGTCGGACCTATGGCGCGACCATCGTGAGCTGTTTGGAAACGCCGAGGGCGAAGTATTCCCGCTGCTTATCAAGATTCTGGATGCCCAGGACGACCTTTCGATTCAGGTGCATCCCAATGACGAGTATGCATTCGAGCACGAGAACGGCTCGCTGGGTAAGCGCGAGTGCTGGTATGTGCTTGACGCGCGTGAGGGCGGCGACATAGTGGTAGGCCAGCGTGCCAAGAACCGTGACGAGTTTGCCCAGATGGTCGACGAGGGCCGTTGGGACGAGCTACTCAATCGCGTGCCTATCCAAGCTGGCGACTTCTTCCAGATAGATCCCGGCACGGTGCACGCTATCCTCGGCGGAACGCTGGTACTCGAGACGCAGCAGTCCTCAGACGTGACGTATCGTGTGTACGACTTCGATCGTCGTCAGCCCGACGGCAGCCTGCGCGAGCTGCATATTGCCCAGTCGCTCGACACGGTGGACTTCGACGTGAAGGCGCCCACGAGCGGAAAGATCGAGGCGCCCGAGGTGGACGGCGTAACGCATCTGGTTGAGACCCCTAACTATGCGGTAGATCGTATCCGTGTGACGACTGATGCTCCGGTAACATATGCTCAGGATTGGTCGTTCCTGTGTGTGAGCGTTGCAGAGGGTGCGGGCAAGGTCTCCGTGGGTGGTGCGGAGTACGACCTGCCCAAGGGTACGCACTTCATTGCCCCGAGCGGATGTGGTGATCTCGCATTTACTGGAGACATGCTGCTTATAGTCTCGCATCTGTAAAACCAAAGGAGCGGAGAGCGGACTTGTATCCTGTCTTACAGGGGCGGTTCGCTCTCCGCTTTTTTGTCCGCATTTTCTCTACGGAGGTGTGCCATGAATACCTTTACGGACTTCGTGCAGGAGTTCTCGAACGGCCACATGGCCGTTCTTACTGTAATTGCGGCAGTCATTCTCCTCGTGACGTTTTTGATTTCGCGGATATTATCCAAGGTTTTGCGCAAGCTCATGCAGGTAGACGGGTTGCCTGTTCCGTCGAGTAGCATCATCATTAACATCGTCCGTGCGGCTGTTTGGACCATAGGCCTTTCCATCGTACTCTCGTCCTGCTTCAGGGTAGACGTTAACGGCCTCATCACTGCGGTGGGAGTCGGAGGCGTCGCCCTTTCGCTCGGCATGCAGGACACTATAAAGAACTTCATTGGCGGTCTGCAGGTGACGCTTATGGGTATCGTGAAGCCGGGTGATCACATTGCGGTTGATGGTGTGGAGGGCATCGTTCAGGACGTTACCTGGCGACAGGTGACGGTAAAGGACTACGACAACAACCAATACCTTATCCCCAATGCGATTATCAGCGCAACGACGGTAACAAAAATCGAGCCAAGCTACCTTGTTGCCACGATGCTGTCGTTCACCAACGATGGACGCGAACTTGAGGAGCTTATTCCCCGTATGGAGGCCCTTGCAAAAGAGGCCGTCGAGAAGGTGGCTCCGCTCGAAAAGGATCCTTGGATCCTGCTCACCCAAATTGGAGAGTATGGTACGTGGGCAAAAATGCGTTTTGTGCTTGCGGATGTTACGTATGCGCGCGAGGCGCGCGATGCTGCGTTGCGCGCCGTCTCTCCCTACACGAGGAATAACGCAAAAGATATTCTTTAGACCGGGGAGTGACGTTTGGCCTCCCAAGTGCGTGTGGGAATTCAAGCTGGCAAGGCGCTGTTGGTAAAATAGTGCGATTTTTAGAACGGTCGCCTGACAAAACCCCAGTTCGCACAGATTCCAAATTCTAATATTCGCACTGCGTATTTTACACAGTGCGAATATTAGAATTGATTCAAATTATTTCCTCGGGTTTTGCAGACGTTCCTTCTAAAATTCGCACTAATTGAATTACGACACTAACGATTCGACGAAGTGCTAGTGAGACGAGTGGTGTCGCTGGCACTGATGTGCCTCAAATGAGATATATTTCGGCGAGATGTAGTCACAAAGCTGAGTAGTAACCACTTCTGGTACCAACAGTCAGCTGTGTTGGTACCAGAAGTCAGGCGTAAGTGGTACCGCCGATAAGGTCAGCTGGTACCGGTGC
>CADAAU010000021.1 GCA_902786015.1 uncultured Coriobacteriaceae bacterium | reverse complement strand
GTTTTGTTCCGCGTCGTGGGCCTAGCCACGACGCGGAACAAAACTCCCCGGGAACCCCGTTCCAAAGAATCTTATGATTCTGCCTTGACAGTTCGTATTATTTGCATCATATTATGCTTCAATGATGCTATTTGTCAGTAATGATGCAGAAAGGGCGACATGCGCACATTCGACTACTCTGAGTTACCTAAAGAACTCTACACTACTTCTATTATGAATATGGTCTCAAAAATCCACGAGCACAAGGGTCGGCAGGACCTCTACATCAACCAGCGGCCAAACGAGCTTTCGGTTCTATGCTATGTAGCCAAAATCCAAAGCACGGATGCTTCAAACCGTATTGAAGGAATCATTACGAGTAACAAGAGGCTTTCCGAAATAATGCAGGAGAAGGTTGCACCACGCAATAGAGCAGAAGAAGAGCTTGCTGGATATCGCGACGTCCTTTCGATCATCCACGAAAGCTATGACGCAATTCCCGTGACACCAAACTATATACTTCAGCTGCACAAAATCTTATACGCACAGGGAAAGATGTCCTTTGGCGGCAAATGGAAAGACTCAGATAACGCTATTGTCGAGATTGATTCGGACGGCCAGAGACGTGAGCGCTTTAAACCACTTCCCGCCATCGTGACTCCTGACGCAATAGAGAAACTATGCATTGCATATAAGCAGGCGCTCGCCGCAGGTGATATTGATCCACTCCTTCTTATCGCATTGTTTATATTCGATTTTGTGTGCATACATCCCTTCAATGACGGTAATGGGCGTATGAGCAGACTGCTAACTCTGTTGCTTTTGTATCAGAATGGATATCTCGTTGGAAAATACGTGTCCATCGAGCACGAAATAGAGAAGTCCAAAGAAACGTATTATGAGGCTTTACAGGCGAGCTCTGCAGGCTGGTCTGATTCCGAGAACGACTATCTGCCGTTTGTTAGTTATTTTCTTTGGGTAATTGCTCATACATGCGATGTGTTTGAAGAGCGAGTGAGCGGTCTTGTAACAGACAAAATACCTAAGCCCAAACGCGTGGAGGCAGCTCTGGAGCGTTCAATAAGAGACTTGAGCAAAAGAGATATTCTTACCCAGTGCCCCGACATTTCGGAAATTACCGTAGAGCGTACCCTAGCCGACCTGCAGCGTGCGGGTAAAATCAAAAAGATTGGCGGTGGACGCGGCACGAAATATCGGTGGATACGCGAGTAGCTTGTTTAAATGAAAACCCCGCATTGGGAGGTCGCAATCGACCAACCAATGCGGGGTTATATATATGTATAACTCTGATGGGCTAGAACTGGGCGCCGCACTTCTTGCAGACGCGGACCTTTTTACCCTCATCGTTCTTTGCATGACCAACACGCGTGGCCTTATCGCAGCTGGGGCAAACGAGCATGACGTTGGACACGTCAATCTTTGCCTCCTGCTCCTTGAAGCCACCGTTCTGGTTCTCTTGGGTCGGACGCTGGGCCTTCTTTACAATGGCGACGCCTTCGACCTTTACCTTGCCCTCACGGGGATACGCACGCAGAACCTCGCCGCGAGCGCCGCGGTCCTTACCAGAGAGGACCTGGACCGTATCGCCCTTCCTTACGTTCATCTTAGGCATTGATCGCGTACCTCCCTACAACGTCTCGGGTGCAAGCGAGACGATCTTCATGTACTTGCGGTCGCGCAGCTCACGAGCAACGGGCCCAAAGATACGGGTACCACGGGGCTCGCCCTCTTTGTCGACAACGACGCAGGCGTTCTGGTCGAAGCGGATGTAGCTGCCGTCCTTGCGGCGGGTCTCTTTCTTGGTGCGCACGATGACGCAGCGGACGATGTCGCCCTTCTTGACCGCGCTGTTGGGCGTGGCCTCCTGAACTGCGCAGATAATGACATCACCAATGCCAGCATAACGGCGCTTGGACCCACCAATTACCTTGATGCACTTTACTCGACGCGCGCCGCTGTTGTCGGCAACGTTGAGCATTGTCTCCATCTGAATCATTTGCTCTACCTCCTGCCGCTACTTGGCGCGCTCGACGATCTCGGCCAAGCGCCAGCGCTTGGTTTTGGAGAGAGGACGCGTCTCCATAACGCGAACGGTATCGCCTACACCGCACTCATTGTTCTCGTCGTGAACGTGCAGCTTCTTGGAGATGGTCATCATCTTGCCATACTTGGGATGGTGCTTGCGGTAGTCGATCTTTACGGTAACAGTCTTGTCGCCGGAGCGCGATACCACGATGCCGGTGCGCATCTTGCGCGCATTCCTTGCAGTTGTCTCTGCCATATTGCCTCTCACCTGCTATCTACTTTTGCGCTTCGGCCGCGATCTCGCGAGCACGAATCTCGGTTTGGACGCGGGCGATGTCACGCTTGACGAGCTTGACGCGGGCGGTGTTATCGAGCTGGCTCGTGGCCATCTGGAAGCGCAGGTTAAATAGCTCCGCGCGACCCTCCTCGAGCTTTGCCGCGAGCTCGGCGTCGCTGAGCGCCTGAATATCCTTGTACTTCATACTTGCCTACTCCTCCCCTGCCTGGTCGGCGCGGCTCACGATCTTTGTGCGAATCGGGAGCTTGTGCTGCGCGAGACGGAGGGCCTCCTTGGCGACGTCCTCGGGAACGCCGTCGATCTCGAACATGATGCGGCCGGGCTTGACAACGGCTACCCACTCTTCGGGGTTGCCCTTACCAGAACCCATGCGGGTCTCGGCCGGCTTCTTTGTGATGGGCTTGTCGGGGAAGATGGTGATCCACACCTTGCCGCCACGCCTCATCTTACGGGTGATGGCAACACGGGAAGCCTCGATCTGGCGATTGGTGATCCAGTGAGCCTCGAGTGCCTGAATGCCATAAGAGCCAAAATGCAGCGTGGTGTTACCCTTGGCCTTGCCCTTCATGGAACCGCGCTGAACCTTGCGGTGAAGTACACGCTTAGGTGCAAGCATTAGCGACCCCTCCTATCGTTGCGGCGACGCGGACGGTTGCCACCCTCGAGCGCCGGGTTGGGCGCAGGCTGGCCCTTCATCTTCTCGCCGAGGTAAATCCAAACCTTGACGCCGCAGGCGCCCATCGTGGTGCTGGCCGTGGCCTCACCGTAGCCGATGACGGCACGCAGCGTGTGCAGGGGCACGCGGCCCTCGCGGTACCACTCACGGCGACCCATCTCGGCACCGTTCAGGCGGCCGGAGCACTGAATACGGATGCCCTTTGCGCCTGCCTTGCGGGCGGACTGAACCGCTTTGCGCATGGCGCGACGGAAGGCAACGCGGCCCTCGAGCTGCTCGGCGATGGACTGAGCAACGAGGTTTGCGTCGAGCTCGGGGCGCTTGACCTCGATGACGTCAACCTTGATGTTGCCCTTGCCTACGCCGGCGACCTTCTCGAGCTCAGCACGAAGGTTGTCGATCTCGGCGCCCTTCTTGCCAATGACTATGCCAGGACGAGCGGTGTAGATGGCTACCTGTACCTTGTCGCCGGCGCGCTCGATGTCGACGCGCGAGAGTGCCGCACGCTCAAGACGCTTCTTGAGGAACTTGCGAATGGCCAGGTCGTTACCGAGGGTCTGTGCATAGTCCTTATCCGCATACCAGCGGGAACGCCACTGCTCAGTGGTGCCCAGACGGAAGCCTGTGGGGTGTACCTTTTGACCCATTTACCTTACGCCTCCTTCCGGGGAGCAACTACGACGGTGATGTGGCTCGTGCGCTTGTTGATGCGCGAAGCTGAGCCCTTTGCGCGGGGCCTAAAGCGCTTGATGGTGGGGCCCTCGTCCACGTAGGCGCGGGCGATCACGAGGTCGGCACCACGCATGCCGTGGTTGTTCTCGGCGTTGGCGACGGCCGAGTTGACGACCTTTGCCACGGGCACTGCGGCGGCGCGGTTGTTGAACTGCAGCAGCTCAAGTGCCTTGTCGACGGACTTGTTGCGGATTTGGTCCACCACGAGGCGGGCCTTACGCGGGGCAACGCGCACGTACTTGGCGGTTGCGCGCGCCTCGTTGACGTTGGTGTTCTCTGCCATGAATTACCTACCCCCTACTTGACCTTGTGGCCACGGAACGTGCGTGTGGGGGCGAACTCGCCCAGCTTATGGCCGACCATGGACTCCGTAATGTACACGGGCACGTGCTTGCGGCCATCGTGTACGGCGATCGTGTGACCAACCATCTCGGGGAAGATGGTGGAAGCACGAGACCAGGTCTTGATGACCTCCTTGGTGCCTGCCTCGTTTTGCGCGGCCACGCGCATGAGGAGGCGAGTCTCCACAAACGGGCCCTTTTTGAGACTTCTGCTCATACTTGCTTACTCCTACTACTCGTGAACCGACTACTTCGTCTTGCGACGACGGATGATAAGGCGGTTGCTTCCCTTCTTTGGGTTACGCGTCTTGTAACCCTTGGTGGGCTTGCCCCACGGCGTGACGGACGGACGTCCGGACGTGTGGTTCTTGCCCTCGCCGCCGCCGTGCGGGTGGTCGACGGGGTTCATGACCGTACCACGTACCGTCGGGCGAACGCCGAGCCAGCGCTGACGGCCGGCCTTGCCAATAACGATGTTGGAGTGATCCGCGTTGCCCACGACGCCGATGGTGGCGCGGCAGGTAAGCAGAACGCGGCGCAGCTCGGAGGAGGGCATACGCAGAACGGCGTAGCCGTTGTCCTTGCCCATGAGCTGAACGGAGGTGCCGGCCGAACGAGCCATGGCCGCGCCCTTGCCAGGCTGGAACTCCACCGCATGGATGAGCGTACCCACGGGAATCTCGGAGAGGGGCATGGCGTTGCCAGGCTTGATGTCGATGTCCTTGGTGCCGGAAACGACCATATCGCCGACCTTGAGGCCCTGGGGAGCGAGGATATAGGCCTTCTTGCCGTCCACATAGTGGAGGAGGGCGATGCGGGCCGAACGATTGGGGTCATACTCGATGGTCGCGACCTTTGCAGGCACGTCATCGTGAATGCGCTTGAAGTCGATGCGACGATACTTGCGCTTGTGTCCGCCACCCTGGTGACGGGTGGTGATGCGGCCGTTGTTGTTGCGGCCAGCCTTCTTTGGCAGGGGCTCGAGAAGCGTCTTCTCGGGCTTGTCCGTCGTGATCTCGGCGAAGTCCGAAATCGTCTGGAAGCGACGGCCTGCGCTCGTAGGCTTGAGGTGCTTTACTGCCATTACTAATTCCCTTTCTTCTTCCGTTGGCCATCCCGCCTAGGGACTGAGGCTTGCGCCTCGGCGGAATGACACCGGATGTACCACGGTACCGCGCGTATCCTTTATCGCGCGGCAAACTTGCGCCCGTCCCGGATGGGCCGAGCGCCCCTTGCCTTACTCAGAGATAACGTCTACACCATCGTTGGCAAAGATCTCGATCGTCTCGCCGGGAGCGACGGTGACGATGGCCTTCTTCCAACGACGAGTCTTGCCCATGGCATAACGCACACGGCGGTTCTTGGGCTTGACGTTGATGGTGTTGACCTTGACGACATGCACGCCAAAGAGCTTCTCGACGGCGTTGCGAATCTCCTCCTTGGGAGCGGTGCGGGCCACCTCAAAGGTGTACTTGCCCTGCTCCATGAGGTCGAAGGAACGCTCCGTGACGACGGGGCGAATGATAACTTCGTACGGGGAGTTCATTATGCCAGCGCCTCCTCAAAAGTCTTGGCAACGTCGACGGTCATCACGAGAGCGGCGTTGTCGAGCAGGTAGCGAGTGTTGGCGTCCGATGCCGCAATAACGCTCACCTTGGGAATGTTGCGGAACGAGCACCATTCGACATACGCGTCGTCATCGAGAACGAGGGTAACGCGCTTGCCCTGGAGGCCGAGTGCCTTGAGGATGACTGCGGCCTTTTTGGTGGAAGGCTCGTCGAAGGAGAGCGACTCGAGCAGAACAAGCTCGCCGTCAGCCAGCTTACCGGAGAGCGCAGAGCGCATGGCAAGCTTCTTTACCTTGTTGTTTGCCTTCTTTGCGTAGCTGCGGGGAACCGGCCCAAAGATGGTGCCGCCGCCCGTCCACTGGCCTGCACGAATGGAGCCCTGACGTGCGCGGCCGGTGCCCTTCTGGCGATACGGCTTGCGGCCGCCGCCGGACACCTCGTGGCGATTCTTTACCTTGTGGGTGCCCTGACGCAAGCTGGCATCGAATGCGACGACAACCTGATGCATCACGGGGACGTTCGGCTCAATGCCAAACACGTCGGAAGAGAGCTCGGCTACGCCAGCAGCCTGCCCCTCGACGTTCTTGACTTCGATCTGTGACATGCTTTCCTCCCTTAGGCCATACGGACCTGGACGAGTGCGTTCTTGGCACCAGGTACCGCGCCCTTGACGAGCAGGAGGTTCTGGTCGGCATCCACACGCACGAGCTTGAGGTTCTTGACCGTGACGCGCTCGTCGCCCATGTGGCCGGCCATGTGGAGGCCCTTACGAACGCGTGCGGGATAGGCGCACTGGCCGATGGAGCCCGGCTTGCGCTGGTTGCGCGAACCGTGGGTCATGGGACCGCGGCTGAAGTTCCAGCGCTTGATGGTGCCTTGGAAGCCCTTGCCCTTGGACGTACCGATGACGTCAACTGCCTTGACGTCGGCGAAGTCGGCAACCGTAACCTGGTCGCCCGGCTTGTACTCGCTGGCGTCCTCCACGCGCACCTCACGGAGATAGCGCATCGGCTCGACGCCGGCCTTGGCAAAGTGGCCTGCCATGGGCTTGTTGACCTTCTTTGCCTTGATGTCGCCAAAGCCGATCTGTACGGCATCGTAGCCGTCAGTCTCTTTGGTCTTTACCTGCGACACCGTGCAGGGGCCTGCCAGAATGACAGTAACGGGAACGACATTGTCGTCTTCGTCCCATACCTGCGTCATCCCGATCTTGCGGCCAAGAATCGTGCTGACCATACTCTTTCCTTACCCTCGGTGGTCATGGAACGGCAACTCTAGGTGCACCCTGCACCTCTCTCCAGCGGACCACATCCTACGTTGCCGCCGCATCAGGAGACAGCACTCCCCAAATTCAGCAGCTTTGCTAGTGTACACCGACCCGGGCGTCTCCACAAAGTCTTCTTCTTGGGAACTGGGGAGAGGAACCCCCAAGCGATGTGGCGGCGTTACCCTCGCCAACATAAAGAACGAGATAAAATGCCTTATCTATCATATCTCGTGGTACCTAAATCACAAGCGCCAAAAACGTGCAGAAATCAGGGGGTCGATTTGGACGCTCTGCCATTACAGGTCGCTGCGTGGCCGGAAATACGTCAAACTGCAGCTTTCATCTGCGCTTTGCGTTCGTACATGCGACGGTCCGCTCGATCAAAGACGACCTCTGCCGACTCGTCGGCATCGAATCGAGCCGCGCCGTAGGCAATCTGAATTCCGCCGCTGTCTTTGCCGCGTACGTTGTGCTCCTCAATCATCGCCAGGATCTCTTCGAGGTGATCATAGTCATGTCCGCGACAGATTGCCGCGAATTCGTCCCCGCCGATCCTAAACACCGGGCTTCGCTTGAAGGCGTCGCAAATCACGGCGCAGGCGTCTCGGATATACTGGTCGCCAGCCTTGTGCCCCTGCGTGTCGTTGACCCTCTTGAGGTCGTTGACGTCACAGACCACGATTGCGAATGCGGGGTCCCCTGTCGCCTCAATCAGGTCGTCAAGATCCCGTTCCGCATCTGCGTATGCATGTTTGTTTCTGACGCCAGTAAGGCTGTCCCGCGTCGCCCGCCGCTGCGCCACCGAGAGATTCCGCGCGAACTCCTGCTCGCGCCTGACCTGAGCGTCCTCGTCGAGCACGCCAACTATGAGCATCGGCCTTCCGTTCTCGATGATCTGCGCCGCCTTGAATCTTACGTAAGTGGGGAGGGCACCTCCGACCAGGCGGTAGTCCAGCATGAACACGCCGTCCTGCTCAATGGCGTCCATGACGTTCTCCTTTGTTATGCGCGAGAGGAACAACTCCTGATCCTCCGGGTGCACCACGCGATAACTGTTCTCGTGCGTGTCGGCAAAGAAATCGTCTCCCCGCTTAGATATGCCCAGCCCCTCAAACTCGCTCGTCGCGCTGTATTCCGCATAATGATCGGTCTGGGGATCCACGAAATAGAGTACGAACATGTTGTCGTTCAGGGCATTGAGACGCGCAAAGGTCTTGCTCTCCTCAAGGGCCCTCTGTGCTGCAGCGCGTTCTTTGACCTGCGCATCGACGTTACTGATTCCGATGATCATGTAACGTTCGTTTCCATCAATCATGGTTGCCTTTAGGCTGACGTACGTCGGCTCACCGCCAATCAAAAGGCGGTACTGCATGATAAAAGCGTCGTGGGCACGAATCTCGCGCAACATTTTTTCTTTGTCCATCGCGTCGATGAACTCGTCTTGGTCCTCGGCAAGGATGAACGTGCGGGCATTCTCGCGGCTTGCCGCAAAGAAGTCGGACCCCCTGCTTTCCATGAGCCGGTCTCCAGTTTCCGTCCTGGATCCGTATTCCACGTAGTCGTCAGTCTTTAAGTCGATGTAGAAGAGATTGAAGTAGTCCTCGGCGAGCGAGTTTACGATACTCTCGTAGATGGTGCTGTTCGCGAGGGCTTCTTCGTACGCGGCCAAATACCGCTCGCTCTCTCGCCTAGCCTGCTCCATCTCGGTGATGTCCACGGACATGCCAAGGGTGCAAAGCCGGCCGTTCGCATCATAGAACTTCAGCTTGGTCGTCTGGAGCTGACGTGGCCTACCCGCAGCGTCGGTGACCTCCTCAAAATAAACGAACGACGAATCCATCGCGAGCGCCTTACGGTCGTTCTCCCTAAAGTGCTTTGCAGCGTCCGGCCCAAAGATTTCGTAGTCCGTATGACCTACGACCTCCTCAGGTGTCTCCTTGCACGCGAACTCCGCGAAAGCTTGGTTACAAGCAACGTATTCTCCGGACTCGGGATCCTTTGAATGGCTCATGAGCGGCATGTTGTCGAACAGCGAGTTGATGGACTCCGTGAGCTCCGCAATCTCCCTAGCCGCCTGCGCCTCGCGCTCTGCGGCGGTGAGCTGCTGGCCGAGTTCGCGATTCTCGCGAAGGCTATCCACCATGATACCAAGCGAGAGCAAGAACATGCCCAACGACACGGCCGAGTACATGGTGTTGGTGTGGCTGATCTGCTCTGCTTGCTCCTGCAGGTAAAGCTCGCGTTCCTCCTGCGCCCCCGCCAGCGAATTATCGTCCGGGTGCTCTTGGTGGTATTGGAAGATGCGCGCCACCGCCTGGTTCGCCGCACGCTCGGTTGCCTGAGAGACCCACATCTCGGAGGCAAACAGCACTAGCACGAGGAGCGAGACCCAAACCACGGCGCTCTTCCCATACTCTCGATTCCGCTCGCGCCGCAGTCGCCTGAAGTATGCAAGACCAAGTAGCGACCAGACGATGAACAGGAAGTAGGACTCGGTCGCCATCGTATCGAACGGCAGCAGGCCGGGAACGAGCAGGAGCAGCACAAAGCAAACCATGAGCACGACTCCGACGATACCGATGCGCGCTCCCACGCGATCGCCATCGCGCTTCGAGCTGACATAGACGGCGTGCGAGATGAGTCCATAAACGATGGTCGCACACAGCGTCGTTACGTCGACGATCCATCCGATTGCCGTTCTTCCCAGGAACGGTACAATCGCCGAGATGGCAACAATCGCAAGGATAGCATTTACGGGAATCCCACGGCTGTTCAGCTGTGAGAGAGTACTCGGGGCCTCGCCATCCCTTCCCGCCGCATACAGCAGGCGACTCAACGCGAGCATGTTGCCTATGAGGCTGGTAAGAATCACGCCAAAGAGCGCCAGCATCAGTATCACGATACCAGCGTCACCTAGGTAGTGTTGCGCAACGTAAAATGCCGGCACCGCTTTGATGCCCTCGAGGTTGCCCATATCCTGTATATAGGCAAGCCAACTCTCGTACTCTGGCGGGTATGCAGCGATGGAGAGAGCCGAGACAAGCAGATAAAACAGCGTGGTGGCAATCACGGAACAAATCAGAATGCTGCGGATCTTTTTAACAGGAAACGCATATTCCTCGGAGAAGTGTGAGACGTTCTCGAATCCGATGAAGGCCCACGGCGAGATCGCTGCTATGCGAATAATCTGAGCGAACGCGCTCGACCCCTCTGTGTACAGTGGAGCATAGCTGAAGGCGCTGTCGTGACGAATCAGCACGATGGCGGTGCACGCGATGAAGCTTATCGCAAAGGTCAGGGCTGCAACGATCATGATTTTGTTGGGCATGCGTGCGCTCTTGGAGCACAGAAGACCGATAAGCGCGGCCGAGCAGATGGAGAGCAGCACCTCCCCAAACCATACCTCGTAACCAAAGATTTGGTAGTGAAAGCCGAACTGGAAGGTGTTGCCCAAAAAGAGGCGGGCAAAGAGCGGCAACGAGGTCATGTTTGCCCAGAGTATTGCCATATATGTAAGCAAGACGAACCAAAACGCCAGAAACCCGAGGTCCCTGCCGCCTGTCCGCTTTTCGAACGTGTATATTCCGCCAGCATCGGGAGACTTTCGAATCATGGCCTGCAGGTTCCATGTAATTACGAGAATAACCGCCATGCCCACGAGCAGGCCGAAGACCGTCCCCAGGATACCCGACTTCAACAAATATGTGTTGCAGGTGACGATGAAGGAACCCCAGCCGATGCTGGTTCCTATCGAGAAAGCCCAAACGGCGAGCGGAGTGAAGTGCCGCTCAAGACCAGTTGCCTTACGGTCGGTCCCCATACCCTGCCCCAATCAAAGAAGGATGGTTTATTGCTATTTTATTCGATGCATGACCATAGGCTTCTGAGAATGAGGGGGGGGGTGAGCTCGAACAGGATTAGCGGTTCTGTACCCGTCTATCCATGCCCTGCCACGCCCCGCACACCTAAAATCAGCCCCCTCTCCCTGCGAAGGAAGAGGGGGCTGGCCGTTGCTTAGGCGCGCTATGAAGAGCGCCCTCGCCTACTCGTCCGCTCCGAGGGCAAAGGCACGCAGGTTGGGCTCCAGCAGGTGTTGGCGCTTAGGCGGGACGCACTTGGCGATGGCGGCCTCGGCCACCTCACGCGTGCAGAAGTGCGTCTGTGCCCAGAGTTTGCCCAAGCAGATGATGTTGGCAAGACCCTTGAGCCCGGCCTCCTCGGCGATCTCGGTAGCCTTGAGGGCGATGACCGTCACGTCGTCGGCAAGCTCCACGTCGTCGGTGCCGTTCATGGCCAGTGTCGTGTCTACGACGATGGTGCCGCCGGGCTGCACGGCAGCGGCAAACTTCTCGACAGAGGGCTGGTTCATGGCAATGAGCGCCGTGGGCTTGGTGATGAAAGGCGTTCCGATGGCATCGTCAGAAAGAGAGACACTGCAGTTTGCCGTGCCACCACGCATCTCGGGACCGTAGCTGGGCATCCAAGACACCTGGCGGCCGTCAATAAGGCCGCAGTTGGCCATGACCTTGCCCGCAAACAGCAGGCCCTGTCCGCCAAAGCCCGAAAGCACGCAAAGCAGCTCGTGGTTATACTCTTCTGCCATTGCTAGGCCTCCTTACCCTGTTGCGCGATGGGACAGTCCTTTGCGCGGTCGAGCGCAGCCTCGGCAGCGTTGGCAAAGCCGTCGGCCACGACGTCCTTGTACACACCCAGCGGATAGTACGGAAGCATGTTGTCGCGCAGCCACTGAAAGGCGTCGAGTGGCGACATGCCCCAGTTGGTGGGACAGGTAGATACGACCTCGACAAGCGAGTATCCCACACCGTCGATCTGGTTTTGGAAGGCCTTCTTTATGGCCTTCTTTGCCTGCATGATGTGTGCGCGACTGTCACACGTAACGCGCTCCACGTACGCCACGCCGTCGAGCGTCGAGACCATCTCGGCGATGCGCACGGGATAGCCGACCTTGGACACATCGCGACCATACGGGCTGGTCTGCGTCACCTGGTTGGGCAATGACGTAGGCGCCATCTGGCCACCGGTCATGCCATAGATGGCATTGTTTATAAAGATGACCGTGATCTTCTCACCACGGGTGGCGGCATGTACCGTCTCGGCCGTGCCGATGGAAGCGAGGTCGCCATCGCCCTGGTAGGCGAACACCACGTTTTCGGGATGCACGCGCTTGACGCCAGTGGCCACCGCAGGCGCACGACCATGCGCGGCCTCGATCATGTCGCAGTTCATGAAGTCGTACATCATGACAGAGCAACCCACGGGCGCGATGCCCACGGTCTTGCCCTCGATGCCCAGCTCGTCGATGCACTCGGCAACCAGGCGGTTGACGATGCCATGCGTGCAGCCGGGGCAGTAGTTAAAGATTGCGTCGGTAAGCGCGTGGGGACGAGCCGATACGATCGTTTCTCCCTCGGCAATCTGCGAGCCGATGCGCTCCTGCTGGTAATCGGGGAGCGTGACGGGAGCTTTGTTGGGCTTTGCCATGCTACTCACCCCTTTCGTACGTGCTCTTGCGATGCTGGGGATGCGGGAGCAGCGAACCCACGGCACCAGGTTGCGCCGACTGTTTTACCGGCTCACCGGCAGCGACGGTCTGGATGGCCTCGAGAACCTCCTCGGGCGTGGGCAGCACACCGCCGGTACGACCGTAGAAGTCCACGCTCGCGCGGCCATTCACGGCAAGCTTCACGTCCTGCACCATCTGACCCATGTTGAGCTCGACCGAGAGGAACTTGGTCGCGCCACCCTCAATGACCTGATCGACCGCCTTTGTGGGGAACGGCCACAACGTGATGGGACGCAGCAGGCCGCACTTGATGCCCTGGGCACGCGCCTCGCGCACGGCGGTACGGGCCACGCGACTCGCGGCGCCAAATGCCACGACCACGATGTTTGCATCGTCGCAATCCATGAGCTCCTGACGCTGATGCTTCTCTTGAATCTGGGCATAGCGCTCAAATCGCTCGAAGTTGGTCTCCTCGAGCTTCTCGGGTGACAGATACAGCGAGTTGATAACGTTGTGCTCGCGCTTGCCGGCGTGGCCCGACGTGGCCCACGGCTTGGCGGGCAGCGACTTGGGGTCGCGCTCGGGCGGCAACAGCACGGGCTCCATCATCTGGCCGATCATGCCGTCGGCAAGAATCATCGTGGGCGTGCGATACTCATCCGCTAGGTCGAAGGCGTCGTAGATAAGGTCTGCCATCTCCTGCACGGTAGAGGGCGCGAATACCGGCATGTAGAAGTCACCATGGCCAAGCGCACGCGTGGCCTGGAAGTAGTCGGACTGTGAAGGCTGGATGCCTCCAAGGCCAGGGCCTCCACGCTCGACGTTCACAATGACGCCGGGGCAGTCGGCACCGGCCATGTAGCTCACGCCCTCGCCCTTGAGCGACACACCGGGCGAGCTAGAGCTCGTCATGACGCGCGCGCCTGCGGCTGCAGCGCCATACACCATGTTGATGGCCGCGATCTCGGACTCGGCCTGCAGGAAGGTTCCGCCAATGAGCGGGAGCTTCTTTGCCATGTAGGCGGCAAGCTCGGTCTGCGGTGTAATGGGATAGCCAAAGAAGAAGCGGCAACCAGCGCGCATGGCCGCCTCGGCCAGCACCTCGTTACCCTTCATCAGCACGCGCTCCTGCGCTTGGGTTTTGTCTGCCATCTACCTCACCACCGTAATCGCGACGTCGGGACAGGTTGTGAAGCACGAAGAGCAGCCAATGCACCCATCCTTGACCAGTTTTGCGGGATGATAACCCTTGGGCGTTATGCGGTCCTGATCGAGCGCAAGTACACCCTTGGGGCAAGCGGCGACGCACAGACCGCATCCCTTGCAGTGCACGTCGTCAACAATGATACGAGCCATACTCCCTTCCTCTCTCCTAAGGTTGTTGGCAAACAGCCATTATACGGCTTGTTTTTGTACGCAAAGGAATGTTTACAAAAGCGGCGTGACTTGATGTGACTGGAATGGTCTGTTCGCACACGTCAGCCGGCTGCCTGCCCCGACGCGCGGAACAAAACTCCCCGGGAACTCCGTTCCACTGGCGACGTGCCGTGCGCTAGTCCCAGGGAAGACGAACGTAACGAGGCATCGTGACGATGGATTCTACGGGCTTGGGCAAAGTGCCCACGACCGCGGGAACGACGGTCGCCTCTAGCGGAAGGCCACAAAGGTCGGAGACTTTGCGCGCAAACTCGCGCCCGTGCTCTACGTGCTCAGTTGTAGTCTCATCACCCAGATTCGACGTGTTGAGAATGGCGTCCGCCTTGAGGTGCGCATGCTCCTCGATGCTCGGTAACATGGCAGCAGCATCCTCGGGCGTCTGGGTTAGCGCCCTAAAGGCCGACACGACATACAGCATGCGCGCCAAGCCCTTCGCTTGGGCATCACGCAGCATGCCCGACCAACGCCCGATGGTAGTGGCGCCATCGTCATCACCGCCCACATCCAGAATCAGGCGTTTGTTTGGATCGGACACGACCTCCCCCATCGCGGCGTCGAGCCTTCCCGAAATGCTCGGCGTGTCGAGCGTGGTGCCCGCCAACACCGGCGCAATGAGTCGCACACCCGCTTCATCGAGCAACTCTTCATAATCGCTCGAACGAAAATACGGGTTCACCACGTCGAGGTCGGCAAGCGTCACGTCACGACCAGCTTTGGCGTCGGCCAAGGCGAATCCCAAAGCCACGTTGGTTTTGCCCACGCCCGCATGACCGACAAGCACGGTTATGGGAAAAAGTTCCATGTGCAGCCCTCCTCAAACGAGTCCAAAGTAAGGCTGCATTGTAGCACGCGCATTACTCGGCAGCTTTCGCGGTCACCTTCCTGTGGGACGAACACGTTGTCTATGCGGAAGTCGCTCACTGCCTGGTAGCCGCCCGACTGCGTATGGTTCTCCACCATCACGTCAGATGCCTGCGCCATGGCGATTTGTGAAACGCAAACCGAAAGAATCATAGAAAGCGAGAGAAAGCACCGCAGGGTTCGTTAATTCGCGTTGTGACGAGGGTTTCGATGAGAGACACGACGGATATGCTATCGTAGCTTAAAATTTACTGAATAATTGTAACATCGACTGTACCCAAATTGCAGTCACTTCCGCATTTGACCAGATAAGCATTCTGTAAAAGGCAATTTGGGTACACTAGATAAAATAGACACTGTACCTAAATTGTAATTTACAGAATGCTTAACTGGGGTTTTGTAGTATCCGCTGCAATTTGGGTACACTCGCGGCCAACCTTTGGCCAGATTCAATCTGCTCCGCTTTCAGTTTAGTGCCAAAAGAGGCGCCAAACGAAAGCCGTATTTCGCTTGGCGCCGTGAAAAACAGCTCTGATTGCCAGATTATGCCGTTTTGATATTTGCCGCGTCCTGCAGGCCGAGCAAGTCGACGGCCTCTTCGCGCATTTTGTACTTCTGGATCTTCCCCGCCTCGTTCATAGGATAGCTGTCCACGAACACCACGTACTGAGGCACCTTTTCCTTGGCAACGCGCGCCATACAGAACTCCTTGACCTCCTCCTCGGTGGCCGTCTCGCCCTCCTTGAGGATGATCTCGGCGCACACGGCCTCGCCGTACACCTTGTCGGGCACGCCGATTACCTGCACGTCCTTGGTCTTGGGGAAGGTGTACAGGAAGTCCTCAATCTCCTTGGGATACACGTTCTCGCCACCGCGAATGATCATGTCCTTAAGGCGGCCCGTCACGCGGTAATACCCGTCCGACTGGCGCAACAGAATGTCGCCGGAGTGCAACCAACCGTCCTCGTCAATGGCTGCGGCTGTGGCCTCGGGCATCTTGTAGTAGCCCTTCATGGTGTTGTAACCGCGGCTGCAGAACTCGCCCGGCTCGTTGTCGCCCAGCTCCTCGCCCGTCTCGGGATCGATGATCTTTGTCTCCACGCCAAAGATGGGCAGACCAACGGTGGTGACACGCTGCTCCACCGTATCGGTGGTCTTGCTCATGGTGGTCGCCGGCGACGCCTCGGTCTGTCCGTAGGTGATGCAGATCTCCTTCATGTTCATGCGGTCGATGACCTCGCGCATCTTCTCGATGGGGCACGGGCTACCAGCCATGATGCCCGTACGCATGCTCGAGAAGTCCGTCTCCTCGAAGGCGGGGTGCGTATTCATCATGGCAATGAACATGGTAGGCACGCCATGGAAGCAGGTGATCTTCTCGCGATTGATGCATGCCAGCGAACGGCGCGGCGAGAAGATGGGAATCGGACTCATCGTCGTGCCGTGCGTCATGGAAGCCGTCATGGCCAGCACCATGCCAAAGCAGTGGAACATGGGCACCTGGATCATCATGCGCTCGCCCGTGGATAGGTCCATGCAGTCGCCGATGGCCTTGCCGTTGTTTACCACGTTGTAGTGCGTGAGCATGACGCCCTTGGGGAAGCCCGTGGTACCGCTCGTGTACTGCATGTTGCACACGTCGTGCTTGTCGATGTTTGCACAGCGGCGGTCGACCTCCCCCTGCAGCTGCGAAGACCCCAGCGCAAGGGCCTCTCCCCACGAGTGGCAGCCGTCATGCGGCCCGTCGATGGTGATGATGTTGCGCAGGAACGGCAGCTTCTCGCTCGCCCACTCGCCCGGCCTCGATCCTACCAGCTGAGGAACGAGCTCATCCACTATGTCCAGATAGCTCGTCCCCTTGTACGCATCAATCATCACGAGCGTGTGGGTGTCGGACTGCTTGAGCAGGTATTCCAGCTCGTGAATCTTGTATCCCGTGTTTACGGTAACCAACACGGCGCCAATCTTGACGGCAGCCCAGAACGTCAGATACCACTGCGGGACGTTGGACGCCCAAATGGCCACCTTGTCGCCAGGACGCACACCCATGGCAATAAGCGCACGGGCAAACTCGTTCACATCGTCGCGGAACTGCGGATACGTACGCACGTAGTACTCGCCACCCTCGTCGGGTTCCGGGTTATAGTAGCTGTCGGGTTCGGTGTAGCGAAACGCATATTGCTCGGGATACAGCTCACAGATGTGGTCAAGCACCTGTGGGAACGTAAAGTCGATGAGGTGTTCCTTAGGCCAGGGATACGTCCCGTCGTTAGTGAGCGAATGCTGCAACGCACCAGCAGAGGAAACCTGCGCCATTGCCGTGTCTACACGACGCGGCTCGGCCAGCCGCTCCACGACCCGTTGCGTACCCTCGCCCAAAAGATAGCTGTGCATGTAGTTGATGAACTGCGGGAACACGATGCCGGGCTCGCCCACGGCAACCTCGCGCGCCCACTTGCGGGGCCATTCGAAGGACACGTACCCGTCATAGCCCGAATCACGCAAGGCATCGAGCATCTGCACGAGCGGCATATCGCCCTCGCCCATCATCTTGTAACGAATATGTCCGTCCTCCACGATGGAGTCCTTGATCTGGCAGTACCTTAGGTGCCCGCCCAAGTTTGCGATTGAGGTGCTGGGGTCCTCGCCAAACAACCTGTACGGATGCTGCATGTCCCACAAGGCCCCCACATAGGGAGAGTCCACGGCATCGAGCACGCACGCCAGTCGTGCCGTGTCGGCATAGTCGGAACCCGTCTCCACGAGGACGCACACATCGTAGATGGAGGCCACGTCGGCCATCTGCTGTAGCGCGGCAATCACCGAATCGTCATCGTCGAAGCCACGAGGCTCGAATTCGCGCGCCAACAGCACGCGCACGAACGGCGACCCGATCTCGCTCGCGAGCTCAAGGTACTCCATAACCTGATCGAGCGTCTCCAACCGATGGGCCTCGTCGTATAGCTCGCAGCTGGTAGAGAAGCACGATATCTCGAGACCCAGACGGTCAAGCTGGCTACGCGTGCGCTGACGCTGGCGCGGGATGAACGGACGCGTCGCAGGCGCGTATTCGTTGCCCGCGACTCCGCGAATCTCTATTCCGTCAAATCCCAGGTCCTTGGCCATGGGATAGATGTCGGTCCATACGTAGGCTGGACAACCAATGGTAGAGAACGAGAGCTTCATGGGGAGATTTCTCCGTTTCTGGACAAGGGTTACACGGGACACAAAACAAATCTGCAAAAAGGGGTTATGGGCGCCACCGCTTGCATGCGGAGACGCCTACAGAAGTAGCAGGCCCAAAAGCGAAGATGTCCCAGTGCAGTAATTCATGGATGGAGTTATACCACCTTATAACGATTGCGCAGCGGCTCGTCACACGAGCGAAACACTGAGGCCGAGCATATGTTATCAACTGTTTACACACGGTTACAGGCCGTCCGATCGGGCAGTGGGTGGAACGGGGCTCCCGGGGAGTTAGTTCTGCGCCTCGGGGCGGAGCCCGCGACAGACTCGTGCCGTGGAACAAGCTCCCCGGGAGCCCCGTTCCGCGGCCGGTCCGTCTGATCTGCCTCTATTCGCTTTGTCTATGTGACGCCAACGTCACACGGAAGGCAGCTCCAAAGTCTTGCCGTCCTCAATGTGCACGATGCTCTTTTCGTCGAGCCCTTCCGGATCGGCTGTGCTCCACCCGCTGCCATCGTAGGCGAGCGTCTGTTCTTCGCCGTCCTTGGCAATGATCACCGCCGCATAATACTCGCCTGCGGGAGCCGTCACCCGAGCGGTCTGCGAACCGATGGGTGGCCAGCTGCCAATCTCGCCCTCGCCCGATGACGGCACGAGCGCTACGCGCACGTAGCCGTCTTTGCACAACTGCTCGTCGGTAAACTCAACCTTTACGGCACCGCTTCCCGCAACAAGGGTCTCGGGGTCGGTTGTGACGGTGTATTTGGCTTCCTCTATCGCCTTCTTGAGGGCATCGACATACTGCAGGTACTCCGTCTGCTCCATGCACCACGGGAGGAATTCTGCCATCTGGGGGAAGTCCATGCGCGGTGTCATTGCCAAGGCAACGTTCATCCAGAAGTTTCGCTGCTCTTCCGGCTTCATGCCGGCCTGATTGAGCTTGTACGACACGATGTTGAGCAGGGAGGAGTTGATGTGAACGCCGCCGTTGTCGTTGAGATCGGTAGCCTCAATCGCGGCGGGAGCATAGTAGGTATCCCACGCGAACTCGGGCTGGTTGTATGCGTGCGGGTCCTTCATCGAACGCAGCGTCCGCTCTTCGCCCGAACCCTCGCCAAGCAACCATGCACCGTCGGGCCTGTCCTCGACGAGCATTTCTACGAGATTGCCTATAACGTCGCTCATGCCTTCGTTGATTGCGCCGTAGTCATTGAGGTACAGGTTCGTGGTCATGGTCGTGCCGGTGACGCAATGCGTGAACTCGTGACCAATAATGTCGATGTTTTCGCCGTCGGGATTCACGTGGTTGAACGCAAACACTTGGAAGCCGTTCTGGCGGCCGGCATAAAACGCTTGATCCTCGGGCTCACCCTGCGCGTTCACATAGTTCATGAGCAGCAGCGTGGGCGTTCCATTGGAATCCGGACCCTTCCATCCCATCGCGTCGAAGAAGTCCCATACGCGAATGAACGTCTCGTAGGCAAGGAGGTCGTAGTTGTCAAAGGATTTGTCCTCCGACTGGCAGGGAACAATATTTTGGCTGTTTATGTACTCAGCATAGTCCGCACACAGGATCTTGCGCTTGGGATCGGCGAGAATCTCGTTCTTTGAATCCTCGTCCTCCTTGAGCACGGGCACCGTTATCTCTTTGCTTGAATCGTCGTGCAGCTTGACCGAAAAAGACTCCTCGCCCGCTTCCATGGCATCGAAGTCCCAGTTGGCGGTATCGCCAGACAGAGCCTCGGAATTGTTGGGCTCCACCACGGGAATGGCATAGAGGTAGTCACCATCCTCGTTTATATAGTGCGCAAGGTAGGCCATCTCGAAGTCATCGAGGTAGTTCTTGGTATAGACCACCCATGCGTAGCGATAGTGCTCAGCCACATCCTCGAGGGGGATGATTGTCTGCTCGCTGGCGTCGCTCAGGATGTCCACGTCCTTGACGCCCTCACCTTCTAGGTGCTTGCGCACGGCGTCCTCGGCCTGCTGCTGCGTTACACCCCACTTCTCCAGTTCAGGAGCCTTTACGTCAGGCAAAATGGCGCTCAGCAGTCCAATCGCCTTCTGGTCCTTGTTTACTATGACTTTGACGCATGCGGAGTGAACCAGCATGTCACCCGCCCGCTGCCTAAAGATGTAGTACGAAAGGCCACCTTCCACGACATTCTGGGACTCAATCTCGAGCTTAGTGGTTTCGTCGCCACCGATACGATACTTGACGCTCTCGATAGCTTTGAGTGCCGAGTCAGCGTCCGTTACCTTGCCATCAAAGAAGTCCTCGTGAATGAAAGTCGACACCACGCCTTCGCCAGAAAGCGCCTTGTCGTACACGCCCTCCGAACTCTCGGTCGACCCGGCATCCGTGCTCTGTGTGCCTTCGTCCTTCGCGGTGATTTCGCCCGTCCCATCGGATGGCGCGCTGGTCTGCGGAGCGCCACATCCAGTGGCGCCGACCAAAACAAACGCAAGTATGATTGACGCAAGAATGGTAGGCGCATACCGCCTTCTCCAGTTGGTCACGAAAACACCCCTCTTTCTTTTGTATCAATGATATCGACTAATATATCATAGACGTCAGACTTCCCGAAGAAGGCCGCCCGGCACATGAGGCATCACAAAGGGGTATCCTTGGCAACGGGTGTCGGGAGCGAGGAGGCCGTTGTGATACCTGGGTGGCTCGATCTTTCCGCCGTGGTCGTAGGAGCATTTGCGGGCGTGCTTGTGGGAAAGAAGTACAGCCTTGACCTTGTGGGGTTCATTGCCATGTGCCTCATTTGCGCCCTCGGCGGCGGCTTGTTGCGCGATGCCATCATGCAAACCGGTAGCGTCTACGCGCTCGAGTCTCCACTCGCGATTCCTCTGTGCGTTCTCACCGCACTGATAGGCTTTCTTTTTCCGAGCACCATACAGCGCTTCCCCAACCTGTACGAATGGGTGGACATGATGTCGGTCGCGCTCTATGTGGTCGCAGGCACCGACAAGGCCATCACAGCGGGACTGCACATGTCGGCAATCGTGCTCATGGGTGTCATCACGGGTGTCGGCGGCGGCATGCTCCGCGACGTGTTCATGGGAGAGGTGCCGCACGTCTTTAGGCCTTCGAACTTCTACGCGCTTTGTGCGGTCGCGGGATCTTTGGCCTACTTCGTTTGCATAAGCGTCATCAATGCGGACCAAACGGTCTCCACGGTCATATCGATCGCCGTCGTCCTTCTGCTCCGAAGGCTTTCTTTGCGACTCGACCTCGTGACGCCCGCAAACGTGGATCTCGAACCCGCGGTCGTCAGCACCGGGAAGCGAGCAGTGCGCAAGGTACGCAACGTAGCACGAAACGATGACAGCGAGGAGTGACGGAGACCAGATGAAAGCAATCTTTTTGGACATCGACGGAGTCATTGCCACGCCCACGAGCTTTAGGGCCAACAGAGAACTCTGGCGCGAACCCGAGGAGTATCGCTACGACCGCGTTTCACTCGCATACCTCGGCCAGCTCGTCGCCCGCACCGGTGCCCAGGTGGTGCTTTCGTCCAGCTGGCGTGCGGACCTCGACTCGAACGACCCCGTCCTCGACGCGATCGTGGGCAACCTGTTGCGTCAACTCGAAGCGTTTGGGGCTCCCGTTACCGACGTGACGCCATCACTTCCCGGAGGTGACCGTTCGGCCGAGATTGGCGCATGGCTCGAAAAGCACCCCTGTGAGGCGTACGCCATCATCGACGATCGCGCGCGCTTTGAGGCGAGACCCGAAATCGCGGAAGGCCACTTGGTCCTGGTCGAGAACAGCAACGGCATTCGGCAACCACACTTCTCGCAAGCACTCTCTATGCTCGAATGAGCTTGGCGGCTAGGCAGTGAGAACAGGGCAGGCGATGGGGTTGCCCCCTTTGCCTGCCTCCCCATCGCCTGCCTCCAGGGGTGAACAGCAAACAGTAACAATGGGCTTGAATTCATTTCGATTTGTCCACAGGGTCATACGGCCACACGCGCACTGCTCGGGTATAATTCACAGTAATACCGTCTACAGATTTCCGCGCCCGAGCACGAAAAGAGGGACTCACCTATGTACGCTTTCGCCATCGCGATGCAGTTTGCTTTTGCGACGCTGCTCCCGGTACTAGCCAGTGTCGTGCTCACCAAGCTCGCCAAGAGGTCATGGCTTGCGAAGGCTAGCTACTGGCAGCAGCAGATATTTTATGGTTTGATATTTGGCCTCATTGCGATCTTTGGCACCGAGTTCGGCATCAACACAAATGATGCGACCATGAACGTGCGCGACGCCGCACCTCTGGTTGCCGGACTCTACTTCGGAAGCCCGGCCGGCATCATCGCGGGTCTTATCGGCGGAATCGAGCGTTGGTTCTCTGTGCTTTGGGGACGCGGAATGTTCACACGCGTCGCCTGCAGTGTCGCAACCATCGCCGTAGGCTTCTATGGCGCCTTCTTGAATCGCTACCTCTTTAACGAGCGCAAGCCCTCGTGGCCGCTCGCCCTTGCCGTGGGCATGGTCGCCGAGGTGCTCCATCTGCTTCTTGTGTTTCTTACCAATCTCGACGATGCCACGCACGCGTTCTTGGTCGTTCAGGCGTGCTCGCTGCCAATGATCTCTTGCAACGCCATTTCCGTCGCGCTCTCGGGGGCCGCAATCAGCCTCACGTGCGGCCAAAAGCCATTCCAAAGAACCGGACAACGCGACATATCGCAAAGAATCCAAGCCGGTATGCTGGGAGTCGTTGCCGTCGGATTTATCGCCACGGTAGGCTTTACCTTCGTCTTGCAGCAAAGTAACGTCCAATCCGAAACAAACAAAACGCTTGGGTTGGCGATTACCGACGTCGTATCCGACACACGCGACATCGCTGACGACAAAATCCTTGAGTCTGCCATGCAAGTCGCGGGCACGATCCCCAACGTCGAAAGAAGTAGAGGGACCGACCTTGTAAAGCTGGCCGACGACGTCGATGTATCCGAGATTCACGTCGTCGACAAAAAGGGCATCATTGTATCCAGCAACGTCCCTTCACTCGTGGGGTTCGACATGGCTTCCGGCAAGCAGTCTGCAGCTTTTCTAACGCTCTTACCTGGCGGAGAAGCCACTTCATTGGTCCAAGAGTATCAACCCATGACCGCCGACAGCACACAGTGGCGCAAGTATGCAGGAGTAGGCATTGCCGACGGATTCGTGCAAGTGGGCTATGATTCGAGCCACTTCCTAACGAACATCGGCACCATGGTACAGTCGGCGGTCCGCAACCGGCACATCGGAAATGACGGTTTCTTTGTAGTGCTCGCCCAGACGGACAGAATCGCCGGTCTCCGCTCGGACAAGAGCGTTTCGGACATTAACGCACAGACCCTCAGGCAGGCCACGGATGCCCACGAGCCTCAAACCGCGTTTGAGCTCGATCTGCATGGAGAGACCTACTACGCCATGTACGACGACGTAGAGGGATTTAGAATCATAGCGCTGCTTCCCCTCGCAGAGGCCACACAGGCTCGCGATCTCGCCGTTCTCGTTACCTCGTTCATGGAGGTATTGGTCTTTGCCGCCCTGTTTGCAGCCATCTACCTCCTCATCAAGAACGTAGTGGTACGGAGCATCTGGCAGGTTAACGGCACGCTCGACCAAATCACGTCGGGTGACCTCGAGGCTCAGGTGGACGTGCGAGACAGCACGGAGTTCTCGTCGCTCTCTGATGACATCAACCGGACCGTTGCCGCCCTTCGACAGGCAATCGCAAACGAGCGAACCCGCATCGAGCGGGACCTCGTCACGGCCAAGACCATCCAAGAGTCTGCGTTGCCGAGCGCCTTCCCGCCGTTCCCCGAGATTGACGCATTCGACATCTATGCCTCGATGAATGCGGCTCGTGAGGTTGGCGGTGACTTCTATGACTTCTTCCTTATAGATGACCACACGCTTGGCTTCCTGATCGCCGACGTCAGCGGTAAGGGCATCCCCGCCTCCCTCTTTATGATGGCGGCAAAGTCGGAGCTTTCGAACTACATGAAGAGCGGCATGGACCTCGCCGAGGCTGTTCGCAGCGCCAACTGGGACCTGAACCAGGGCAACGAGGCAGGGATGTTCGTTACGGTGTGGGCTGCCACGCTCGATTATCACAGCGGATTGCTTACCTACGTGAACGCCGGTCACAACCCACCGCTGCTGCGCCACGACGGAAAATGGACTTGGCTATCGAAGAAGAGTGGCCTGTTCCTTGGCGTATTCGACATGGTAAAGTATCGTTCTGACAGCATCCAGCTTTCCGTTGGCGACCAGCTCTTCCTCTATACCGATGGCGTGAACGAGGCATTCAATGTGGACGAGGAGGAGTTTGGCAACGATAGGCTCGAAGCCTTCCTGTCGGCTCATGTAAACCAGCACCCGCACATGCTTATCGACTTGCTGAGGTCTGAGTTGCGCAGCTGGGCATACGGTGCAGAACAGTCGGACGACATCACGATGCTGTGTCTCGAGTACGGTGTGCCACCCGAGGTAACTGGCAGCATAACCGTTCTCGCCACGAACGAGGGCATCGACGAGATCAGGCTTCGCATGCACTATGAGCTTTCACAACTCCAGTGCCCCGAAGCTGTCCAATCGCAGATTGACCTTGTGGTCGAGGAGCTCATTAGCAACATCTGCAAACACGGCTATAAACACACCGATGAGCCGGGTGAGGTGCAGGTCGCTTACGCATACAACGCGAATCCCAGCACAATCGTTATAAGCGTCACCGACTGGGGCGTGCCCTTCGACCCGTTGGGCTACCAGCAGCCAAAGAACGCAACGGGAATCAACGAGTCCGGCATTGGAATCAGACTCGTCATCAACAACGTCGACGACATCTCTTACGTACGCGATGATGACTGCAACGTCATTGCGTTTACCAAATCGTGGTAGTGCGCCATGGCCGCAAAGAAGGGGCATAAGCGAGCAAGAGCATACGTCGGTGATGTAATGCACCAGCCACAAAGCGGTGCCGGCAAGACCGGCATCGCCTTGGGCTTCGTGCTACTTGCGCTGCTCGTGGGCTTCGTGATTGGCTTTGCGGTTTATCTCGTAATGAACCTCTCTACATGGCTTACCGAACGCCTTTGGAGCTTCTCGGGTAGCTTCGCCCTGTTCCCGCTCGTGGTCTGTACGGTAGGGGGCGTGCTCATTGGAGTCTGGACGTGGTGGTCGCGCGACGCGGTAATGCCACTCGAGACGGTCATGGAAGAGTTCAAGGAAACGGGTAGTTATCGTACGAACGGCATTTGGAAGCCAGTCATCACGTTCTTGTTGCCGCTCGTGTTTGGTGGTTCCATCGGCTTTGAGGCAGGACTTACGGGCCTCATTACCTCAAGCTGCTGCTGGATTCGCGACCAGCTCAAGAAGGCGGGACTCCAGCTGGCGGCAATCACTGACGTCACCATCGCCGCATGCTTGGCCGCCATCTTTAGGACCCCTCTTGCCGGCATCGCCGCAGGCATCGAGAGCGACTCGAACGTAGACAACTATGATCTACGCAGAGGAACGAAGGTCGTACTCTATGCAGCCGCGGCGTTTGGCGCATTTGCAGGAGTAAGGGCATTCTCCGCAATCTTTGGCGCATCGGGCGGCCTTCCGCGCTTCCCCGAGATAGGCGTCCAGCTCAGCCAAATCCCGTGGGCAATACCGTGCTTGGCGCTTGCTTACGTGATGACGCTCCTGTTCCATGTGTCGAGCCACCTCTTTGGCATGGTGGGAATAGCCATGGGACAGAGCGCAACCGGAACCATTGCGCGCCCCGTCATCTGTGGCATCGTCATGGGGGCAGTTGCCTGCATTCTCCCCTACGTGCTGTTTCCCGGCGAGATCCAATCAGAGGAACTCATGGAATCCTGGACTACGTGGACCGCGTTCGCGCTTCTTGGCACGGGCGTGCTAAAGGCGGCCATTACACCCATGTGCCTCAACATGGGCTGGATAGGCGGAGACCTCTTTCCGTCCATCTTTTCGGGCGTCGCGGCAGGCTATGGCCTAGCGGCGATCACGGGTGCCGATCCCATACTCATGGTGACCGTCACCACCACCGCGTTTTTGGCCGGCGTCGTGCGCAAGCCCCTGCTCGTGCTGGGCATTCTGTTCCTGTGCTTCCCCGCCGATGGAATCCTGTGGATGGGAATCGCAGCCGTCATCGGCTCGTCACTTCCCGTACCGCGCGCGCTTCTCAAGTAAACCCGTAACTGTTTATCGGAGAGCCAGCTCGTTCGTTAGCCATAGTCCACAAATACCTGGATTTGATATGATACGGAATTGAAGGTCACTAGCTTGCTTGAGCGAGTTGGAGACCGCAATCTTAAGGTCAAAGACCCAAAACGCTCGTGACCCACCACGAAGTAACGTGGGGCAAAAGCCGTATATCCTTTTGACCTTTGATGTGATGAGCCAGGTCGTTAGGGCGCCACCCAAACGTCCCAACAAGGAGGGCACATGCGTCTGCACAAACACCCCCGCACAATCGTTGCGATTCTTTTGGTCCTATGCGTTATAATCGTCTTGGCGCTTCACGCACAGGTGCCTGCAGATGCGCCAACCCAACCAGCAGAGCAACGCACGCCGACCGAAAGCACCGAGCAGCCCACAGAGCCTCTCGCCTCCACTGCGCCCACAACCAAATCCGGTCAGTCCAACACCGCGGATGCGAAGGGCGCAGGTCCCGCTCGCAACAACAACTCCGCAGCCAACGACTCTGCAGCCAACGTCACCGCGGCCAACGCCACCGCTTCCGATGACCCCGCCAACGAACCCGAAACCAATGAAGAAACTCTCAGCCTCGACGAAGGGCTCCAACAACAGGTGAGCGCCGCTATCCCGCATGTCGAACAGGCCAAGGTCTCTCCGGATGCGGAGTATGTGCCAGATGTGGTGCTCGTTTCGGTGCGTGAGGGTACGACCGCTGAGCAACTCTCGGAAGCCATAGCAAACGCGGGCATAAAGAGCGTCGAGCCCGACGACATAGAGGCCATAACTGACGACCTCATGATGGCGAGGCTCACCCCAAGCGCGACGATCGACGACGCAATCTACGAGCTAGAGAGTACCGGTGTCGCAAAGGGTGCGCAGCCGAACTACGTGTACGAGATTGCAGAAGACCGCACACCGGATTCCAATAACGCCGAGCCTGCGACTGAGGTCAAAACGGGATCGAACGAGGTCAAATCTGACGCTGATGCCGACGCCACCAGCGAGGCCAACGAGTCCACGGCACCTAACTCCCCCATGACTCCCGACGATTCCGCGTCGCCCGTCTCCGCCAAGGAATCCGACGAGCCTGCCGCGTCCGACGGGTCCGCGGCGTCCGACTCCCCCAAGACCTCCAATGAGACCAACCTCTCAACTGAGGCCGACGCCACCAAAGAGCAGCCCAACAATCAGTCCTCAATCGAAGTTCAATCCGCCTCGTCCACAGCGGCAAGAGATGCGCTCAACGACGCAGATGCGAAGAAGCAGTGGGACCTCGACAGCATTGACGCGTTCGATGCTTGGGAGTTCCCTCCCGTAAAGAATGCCACAGCAACAGTCGGCGTGGGCATAGTGGACAACGGCTTTAACAATTTCCATGAGGACCTCGCAGACAACGTCCAGAGTACGTACAACGCCACGACCAGAGAAAGCGCCCCTGTCTACTGTCCTCCCGGCACACCAAATATCGAACACGGCATGCATGTTGCCGGCATCGTAGCGGCCACGTCAAACAACGAAAAGGGTATTGGTGGCGTAGGATTCAACCACCTCAAGCTCTCGTTGGTAAGCCTTACAAGCGAAAGCGACCCCACCGGCATCAGCACCGGCGATGTCGCGGCAGGCTTCGAATACCTGATCAATAATAAAAATCAGTACAACATCCGTGTAGCAAACATGAGCATTGGTGGAAAGGCGCCGAGCCTTCCCGACGCAAAAGACGACGTCATCCTAAAAAAGATTGATGAGGCATATGCCGCGGGAATCGTAACGGTGGCATCGGCGGGCAACAGAACCGGCTATGCCGAGCCGCCCTACATCAACTATCCCAGCGACTACGACACCGTGGTGAGCGTCATAAACCTATGCAACACCAATAGTGACGACCCCAAAAGCGTGGAACGAAGAGACGGTTCCAACTTTAACGCTCCCGGCGAGACTGGCAAGAACATTTCTGCTCCCGGCACCAACATATACAGCACCTATCCGAACGGTTATGGAGAGATGTCGGGTACGTCCATGGCGGCGCCGCATGTTGCAGGCGTCGTAGGCCTCATGTATGCGGTTAACCCCATGATGAGCACCACCCAGGCAAAGAACTTGCTGTATTCGAGCGCCCGCGACATCGGCGACAAGGGCTGGGACGCACAGTACGGCCATGGCGAAGTGAATGCCTCTGCCGCAGTTCGCGCCGCCGCAGCCGGCACCATCTCGGGTCCCGAGTACCTTGCCGCCGGGTCGCAGTCGACGTACACGCTGGGCTCAGACTACACGGGATGGTCGTTCTCGTCTTCGGACCCAGGCGTGCTTGAGGTTGGCGAAGGCGGAGCGGCAACGGCAGTATCGGCTGGCATCGCCACCGTAAGCGCTAGCAACGGAAGCTCGGCGATTTCGCAGCAGGTGACGGTCCTTGGCCCCATAACAGGCAACAGTCTCGTGGCAAAGGACGGGTCCGAGTCACTTTCCATTACCAAACCCGACGGGTGCGGTGACCTCGCATGGAAGTGGGAATCCAGTAGTGATTCTGTGGCGACGGTAACCGACAATGGCGTGGTGAATGGCCATGCAGTGGGCACTGCAACCATCACCGCAACATTGGCGTCCGACTCATCCGTTTCGCTGAGCTACGCCATTACGGTATACGATGCGTTCAAGACCAATGTGTATGTGCCCATGGGAGGTACCACGGGAGGCGCGACCACCCTCACGCCGGGCACATCCGGTTTTAACAACCCACAAATAAGCGGCTGGTCAAGCACGAACGAGCAGGTCGCAACCGTCGATTCTGACGGCAAGGTAACGGCGTTGAGCGTTGGCGGAGCGGTCGTGAGTTGCACGATTACGGAAGGAGACAAAACCGCCGCCAACGTATGGTGCGTCTATGTGTATGGACCGATCGCAGGCGCTTCGAACGTGGGAATCGGACAGAGTACGCAGCTCACGGTGGCGGGCATCGACAATATGCCGCAAGAAGCCCAGACGGGCTGGACCTGGTCGCTTGGTCCTGACTCAAGCAGCGAGGTGGCGACGGTCAGCGAGGACGGCGTGGTGACCGGCCTCAAACTGGGAACGGTCGCAGTTACCGCAACTAGGGGGCAGATGAGCTTTTCGCATGAGGTGCAAGTAACCCAGGCAACGCCAATATCGCTTGCCGACGCAAAGGTGACCATCCCAAGGCAGACCTATTCGGGCAAAAAGCTTACTCCGGTTCCTGTGGTGACGCTCAATGGGGCTACGCTTGCTGCTGGCGTCGACTACGAGGTGGTCGAGCAGGAGATCAAAAACGCAGGCTCACATACCGTCACTATTAAGGGCAAGGGCAACTACCAAGGAACCGCTACAGGCGTCTTTGTGGTTGAGCCCAAAAAGCTTACACCCCCAAAGGCCAAGACGGGCCTCGCGTATAACGGGCAGCTACAGACCGGCGTTCCCGAAGGCGCAGACTACACACTCAGGAACGCAACGGGAGTCGATGCCGATGATTACTTCACCACTGTTGAAGTCAAGGACAAGGCCAACACCTACTGGGAAGACGATAGCGAAGACAACACCGTAGCCTACCGCACATCCTGCCGAGTTGAATGGTCCATCGCACCGCGTTCGGCCTCAGATGTGAGTGTTACGGTCCCAGGTTCATACGTGTACAACGGCTCGGCACAAACGCCAAAGCCAACGGTCACATGGAACGGCGAGGCGCTCGATTCGAACGACTATACCGTGTCCTATGCGAACAACGTCAACGCGGGTACCGCTACGGTCACCATCACCTGCGAGGACGGAAACTTCAAGGGCACCAAGGCCGCATCGTTTAGCATCACACCAGCACTCATCGAGGGCGCGACGGTGACCCTCGGGGACGCCCTCACCTACACCGGCAAAGAACAAACACAAAAGGTCGCCTCTGTGCTCGTGGGCGGCGTCGACGTCAAGGACTTCTGCGACGTCTCTGGCAACGTCGTCACCGACGCAGGCGACTACAAACTCACGATTACCGCCAAGTCCGGCTGCAACTACCAAGGCTCCATCACCTGTCCGTTCTCGGTAAAGAAAGCCGCTTCCTCAGTGGGAACCGTCACCGCCGCAGACGTGAAGGACAGTCTCGACCCCGCCGACGTGACGCCCACACGCTCGGACACAAGCATTCCCGGCGGCCTCGCAATCACGGAACCCAAGCTCTCGTACGGCACCAATACCTACCACTGGACGTTCACACCCGCAGACGCGAACCACGAGTCCTCGTCGGGCACCGTGGAGATCACAGTAACCGGGCATGAGTGGGGCACCCCGACGTACGAATGGACCGAGGGTAATGCCTCGTGCACCGCAAGACGTGTCTGCGCAAACGATCCCGCGCATGTGGAGGAGGAAACGGTCATCCCCGAACGCAAGGTCACAGCTGAGCCCACAACCGACGTCGAGGGAAAGGCGACCCTCACCGCCACGTTCCAGAATTCGGCTTTCGAGGCACAGTCCAAGGAGGTCTCGCTGCCCAAGTTGCTCGGACCCGGAAGGATTGGCTCATCCGTCACCACGCGCGGAGACAGCTCCGCCGTCCAGATGTCCGTACCCGACGGGTTGCTCGAGTCGATGCTCACTGACGACGAAAAGAAGCTCGTTGCCGGCGGTGCGGACGCCTCGCTCGTCGCTACGGTAAGTTGGCTCAGCGTGGACGAAGCGCCCAAAGACGACCTTGAGCTTCTTGCCAAGGACTGCAAGGACAGGAAGACTTCTTTGGGATGGGAGGCCTACTTGGACGTCGCTCTGCACGTCCGCATCGGCGACGAGGAGCGTAGCCTCACCAAGACCGATAAGCCCATAGCATTCGAAGTCAAGCTCGACCCCGAGGGCAAAGACCCCATTTCCAAGGAATACGCCCAGGCAGTCGCAGACGGAAAAGTGGAAGGTTCCGTAACGGTACGTCGCGTACACGACGGCACCGTCAGCGAGGTAGGCTCCGCAAAGAAAGGTGAGACCATCACATTCGCAAGCGACCAGTTCTCGACGTTCGCGCTTGGCAGCGTAGCAAAGGAAGGCACCTCGCCGACATATGGTGGCCCAAAGGCGGGCGGCGACTCAACAGGATCGCCAGTCCAAAGCAGCCCCTCGACGGCAACGTCCTCGTCGTCAATTGGCAGTTCGACCACCACCAGACTGGCCAACACGTCGGACAACACATCATCCGTCGTGCCAGCCGCCATCGCCGGCGCAATCGCCCTCGCACTCGCGGCGATGAAGCGTAAAATCCACAACCGATAGCACATGTCGCAAAGGCCTCGAACCATGCACGACAAAATGTCGATGCATGGTTCGAGGATAACGATTCTCAAAAGCAAAAAGGTCGTCGACGCACTGTCGACGACCTCGTGTTTTCTGGTCGGGACGACTGGATTCGAACCAGCGGCCTCACGGTCCCGAATCTGAGGTGCCCATGTTCTTAGCCACAGGCTGACCATGTGTCAGAAATCAAACGAGAGGTTCTCGAAGCGGCGGGTGGCGCGGTAGGTGTCGATGATGGCGTCGGCGATGCTTTGCCCATTCTCGTCCTCCTTCGCCCGCATAATACTTGCCGATCCCTTGCCGTCCACCTGCACACCCTTGGTGCGATAGAGCGCGTACACGACATCACCCATCTCGTAGGCTGATGCAAGCTCGCGACCGGCAACCGTAATAAGCTGCATGTGCATTTGGTCCGACACCGCCTTGATGTCGCGGATGATCTTTGAGCTCGAAATCTTGCCAAACTGGTTCTCCAGTGCCACGAAGCTCGATCCCTCGGCGCTCAGGGCCCCAGTATTGCTCAGATAGCGCAGCAGCGCCAAGAACGAGAGTACGTAGCCAGCGCTCTTCTGTCCTGTACTACCGCTGCCCATCGTGTCGCGCGCCCCTTCGTAGCTCAGGCCCCGCCCGCCACGGATGACGGGATACAGGATGTCCACGGAGCGGTCATCCAGCAAGAGATACACAAGCTCGTGAGGAGCAAGATTCTTCTGCGCTGCCTCCGCGCGCTGTATCTCATCCATAGGTGGCAACACCTCGGTGACCAGCCTTCGCACGTAATGCGCAAGTCTGGTCGTAGCCACCTCGTCGCGGTGAAACTCGTTCTGGAAGACAATGTGCCCCCTGGAGCGAAAGCGGATGGTGGGCTGTTTTCGCTTCCCCGTTATACGCGCGGACGAGACAATAACCAAGCGATGGAGCTCGGCAGACAAGAGATAGCCCTCCTCCACAGCCCGATCCACCAGGTCCTCGATAGCCTCGTCGGTCGCGCGCAGCTTGTTCTGGAGCGTCGCGGCCATCGTCTGGAATTGCTGGGAGTGGTCGGACAGACGATCGGCCACCGCAAGCATGGCACCCATGCTCCCACAGGCAGACTTCACCGTGGTCACGGAGCTCTCCATCTGACGGCTGACGGCAAACTCCCCTGTATCGGCAACGGCGTCCCTTGCACGGTCGGAGGCCTTGGCAAGCGCCTCGTCCGCCTTGCCAAGTGCCGCAGCGCAGGTGGCCGCACGCTCCTCCATGTGCGTCACATAGGGTCCGCACGCAGCAAGCACGGCAAGGTCGGGTGACTCGGCCCGTTGTGTCGCACGATAGGCATCCATACGCGAGAGCTTCACGGACACGAGGTCAAGTCTACGGGAATACTCATCAGCTTGGCCCTTCTCGCCCATGAGTCGACCGTAGGCCTCTTGGTCATCCTTCTCGTCTTGCTTAATCTGCCAGTCTGTCTGATGGTAGTCGTAGTCGTCGGGCACTTCGAGAGGTGCGGACAAGCCCCTCCGCTCAAGCTCCCGGAAGCAGTCATCCATGCGGCCTTGGGTGAGCGTCAACTCATTGTCCGCCTTCTGCAGGCGCCGCCCTGCCTCGTCATAACTGGCAGCGAGCTCTTTCTTACGCTTGTTCAAGGCAAAGCGACCCACCTCGTCACGCGGTTGCCAAGCCTCGATCTGAGCCTGCGAGACGGTGATGCCATCCTCCCCGCCGTCGCGCAGTATGTCTCTCCACACGCGTTCCTGTCTCTGCTGGTCTCGCAATGATGCGAGCTCGTCTTGCAGCTCGGAAATGTTGCGCTGTCGCTCGCGCACGATGTTCTCAAGCGACTGCACCGCTGCTCGAAGTTCTGCGGAGCTGCACGCCGCATCGGATGCGACCGTCGACTCGGGTTGCACGCCCAAAGCCGCAAGACGCTCGCGAAGGTCACGAACGGCATCACGCTCGCGTTGAGCCGAGGCGAGGGCTTCGGCAGCACCGCCCAGACGAACGCGTGCCTCCTCCTGCTCACGATACGCTGACTCCTTCTTGCGTAACGCCCGGCGAGAGGCCTGCTCGGCCTCGGCGTAGCTGTGACTCGCCTCGAGGCATTCCTCGTTCTGACGTTGCAGCTCCTCTATCACCGTACGCTGCGCACGCATCTCGCGCTCGCGCTGGTGTGCGTCCTCCATCAAGGACTCGGCGTTATTGCGCGCCGCACATGCATTGGACCACTCGTCCTCACGCGCCGCACGAGCATGCTCTGCATCGTGGAGGTCCTTCTGGGCCAATGCGGCCCGCTCGGAAACGTCGGCCAAGGTCTTGCCCTGCATGCCGATGGCTTCAAGGTGAGCAGAGAGACCCATGATCTCGTTGCGAACACCGCCCAACAGCCGAGAGACTTCGCGCGTCTTCGCCGCACGTTCGTGAGCCTCAGCCACGCGCTGGCGCATCCTCGCCTCGTAGCCTACGGGATCTTCGAGGTAGCTTTGCTCGACGGTGCGGAGCGCACCGACGATTGGCGTCCCACCTTGGCTTGCGAACAGATCGTTCCCTACCCTCGTGGCATCCAGAAGGCGTTGCACATCTGCCTGGCGCACGTAGAAGACGGCATGCCCAAACTCGCCGATCTCGTCTTGCCTTGCTGCGGCGACAAGCTTCCCTAGCTGCGCGTCGTCCACGACCAGAGCATGCGCAAGCCACGGATATGCTTCGAAGACCCGATCGCGATCGTCCGCGGGAATGCCGGGATGACTGGCTAACGTGCGCGCACCCAACTCTCGACGATCGAGCCATGAGCGGAGCTGCTCGGACATATCGAGCCGACCCAACGCCAGTGCGTCGATACGTGCTTGCACCGCACGCTCGGCCTCCTCTTGGCCACGGGCCTCCGCGTCCGCCGACTGCATGAGGGCCTCTACGCGCTCCGTGGCCTGCCCATAGTCTCCTACGGCAGCAAGCTCCGTTACCTCTGGCCACAGTGTCGCCGAAGCGCGCATCCGCTCGTCACGCTCAACCGTCCTTGCCAGATGATCTTGCCAGCGCTGTGCCCGTGCATCTTTTACAATCAGATTCTCCCTCGCGGCGCGAAGAGCCTCATGGGCGGCCTTTTCCGCAGCATCTGCCTCGGCCAACGATTGCTTGGCCGCGTCTAGGGCAGCCTGCGCCTTGCGTTCCGCCGTTTGGGCACGGCGACGCACACGTTCGAGCGCCTCACGAGTGTAAAAACCCTCAAGCGTTACCTGCAGCTCATCAAGTTCTTCCAAGTTCTCCGCGACACGGGCCAATCCCTTGCGCGCAATGTCAAGCCGGACCCGTGCACCGCCCAGTTCGCCGTCACACGCGTGCGCCTCTTTGTCAACCTGTGCATACGCATGCTGTGTCCGCTCAAGGTCGTCCTCAGCCTTGTCATGGGACTCGTTCGCCTGGTCAAGCGCGTCCTGCGAACTCCGCTCGGCTTGCCCGAGCCTTCGCCAAGCCCGTTCGCTCGCATGCGACACCGCCTCGTCGACCGCAAACTCCCCCTGGAGTACCTTGACCTGCTCCTGCTTGTTTTTGATCTTCTCGCCAAGCACCCGGTAGCGACCCCAACTACGAGCCGCGTCATCGAGCAGCACGTCTGTGACCGCACTTCTGTACAGCTCCCGCTTGTGCTCGGCATCCTCCTTGTACGCCAGCACCTCCGCTTGGCAATCGTCCCGCTTGCGCTCAAATTGCCGCATGCGCTCGGAGAGGTGCAGCTGCTCGTTAAGCAACCGTCGCTCCTGGAACGTGCTCGACCTGGCCCTAATCGCCTCGAGCTCGGACGCAAGACCTGCCGAGACGTCCCTGAGCGTCGACGCGGCGGCGCCCGCCTCGTCCTCTGCCGCCTTCATGCTCTCGCGCGCCTCGGCGTAGCCGCGTACGCTCGCGGAGAGGTCCACCACGCACTCAGCTGCCCTCACACTCGCCGCGCGGACCTTACGGTCGCGCTCCTGCGTGGAGACTTGCCGCGCGACGTCGGACGCAACCTCGGGAAGGGCCTTTGCCCGCTCGCCACTCGTGGGTTGCTGGGCCTCCTGAATGAGCCCCACGATGTTGCGGAAGGCGTCCTTGGTGCGAAAGTAGCTATCGGCCGCTTCCTCTCCCGCGTTCATCCTTGCAAGCTCGCGCCACAGAATGGAACTTATGCCTGCCTCGGCCATCCGCTGGACGTAGCCATCCCACTCTGACGAATCGTAGAGGTGACAGGCCGAAAAGCCCGCCAGACGCTCGCGCACCTCGCGCGAGGGCAACGGCGCGCCATTGGCATCGTACACGTAGTCGCGTGCGAGCTGCTCGAGCGTGAATCCCGGACACTCCGCAAGCGGTATGACAAAACGTCGCAGGTCAAGCGAGGAGCCATCGCCGCGCAGAGCCACCGTGTACCCAAATATGGTATCGCGTGCCCGCCGCATGAGTCCCGCCTCGTCACGTCGCACGAGCACTGCCATGGTGGTGGGCGTTGGATCGTGCAGGTCCTCGGCCGCGCGCCTGAGGTAGTCGATCACCCGCTTGTCTCCCACTCTGGGATGTTGTCGGCTCGGCTTGCAAAACAAAAGCTCGAAGAAGAGCAGAAGCGTGCTCTTGCCACCGCCATTGTCTGCAACGATGTGCGCATTTACACCCCGAACATCGTCGGGAGCCTGGGCACAGTCGAACAGGGGCGAGACGTACGTGCGCAGGTCGCGCTCCTCTCGGTCGTAAAGGCGCAGGTTCATGGGCATGAAGGCGATGACTGTGGACATGACTCACTCCTCCTCGCCGGCAAGGGCCGCAGAGATTTCCTGGTATCGTTCGGAGTCCAGCACCTCGCGCGCTTGGGCGACCAACCGCGCAGTCGGCCCAAAGTACGCCATGCGACCCGAGTCACCATTGTCGACTGTCACCACGCCCTTTCTCGCCAAGGCTTGAAGCACGTAGCGAACGAGGCCCTCGTGGCTGAACACGTTGGAATGGCCCGTCGCAGGCCGCGAGCTGCGATCCCATTCGTCCAGTGCAGAGCGCATGTACTCGGAGAGACCCTCTTGACGAGAGAGCTCCGCAAGCGCGTCCTCGCACACGTTGACCATCGACTCTACCGGCACGATACCGCCTCGACCCGCCTGCGAGAGTCCGTCCTCGGAGCACGGGTCCAGGAGCTTGCGCAGAACCAAGAGGGTGAGCATAGCCTGCAGGTTGGCCCGCCCGGGCTCATCTCTGCCCTGATCGCGAAAGACATCAGCCATACGGGGCGTTCCACGTAAAAGCGGTGATGACAGCTCCCTGGGCACGAGGTAACAACGGTCGTTGGCCACAGAAAGTCGTGCGCCAAGCTGGGAGAGCAAGGCGTTGGTCGCAAGGAATACCTCATCGTCCCTTAGCAGGTCCCACGCGGGACTGTCGACACCGAACTCGCCACGCGCGAGCAGCGGCGCCAAGACCTGCCCCACCGTCTCCATCATTGCCTCATGCATGGGCCACCACCTCGAACCTCAGGTCTTCAAGCGTGCCGTACACGTCCAATCCGTCCCCACTCCCCAGGTACTCCACCTCGTCACCCGTCTTGTAGGCCACAACGCGAAGGCCCCTCTGCGCCGGGGGCAGGATCTCCTCGGGCCACGATGCGTCGGCAAAGCTGGAAAGGCGGCCTTGCCCAGTGGGCGCACTACGACCGTCATCTGTGAGCAGCGACGACACCAGACGCGCAAGACCATACGACTCCATGTCGGCAAACAGGTCTTCGGGGCTGCGAGTGGCAACCCACTCCTCCAAGCTGTCGCCACCCTGGGCTAGCCATGTGGCAAAATCCCTCGCAAGAGCCACAGACCGCGTGTCGTCGGGATTCTCCGCGTCCTCGTCGCCCTCCATCAGCGCGTCCAGATCGACTGTGGTTAGCTCCTCGGCTTCGCGCGTCTGCACGTACAGGTCATCGAGCGTCGCCATGGGCGGCATGGGGTAGTCGATGTTCGCTCGCATGCAGGTCGCCGGCAACAGCAGGACATCGAGCCAGTCCACGTCACATAGGTCGGCATGCGCCACCTCGTCCATGAGGTCATCGAGCGAGAAAAGCGTCGTGACGATACTCGACCTCAGGTAGTGACGCGTTACCTCCTCGCAGCGCTCGGATAGCGTCGCGTACTCGTCGTACATCCAAGACTTTGCCGCCGAGAGCAGCCGCAGCCCCTCGCCGAGAGAGCGAAGGTCGGCCAGACGGTCGCCCTTTGTCTGACGCATGTGGTCCATGGCATCGTCGGCAGACCATCCCTCCCAAATGCGATTGACCTCCTCCTGATAGCGTCGCTCGATCTCGTCACCACGTCGTATCTCCTCAACACTGCGCCGAATGGCCTCGTAGCGCTCAGACTGCTCGTCGGGACCGAGGCGACCCGTCTCGTCCACCAGCGCGCTCATGAGCAGACGCACATGTCCCACCGTGGCCACCATTTCCATAACCGTGTGGCTGCTCTTGTCGTAGCTGCGCGAGTCCAGCTCCCTGCCCATACGCGCGGCCACCAGCGTGTAGTCGGAGGCGAAGGAGTCGATGGTCGAGTCCAGGTGATAGAGGTAGTTCTCCGTCTCGTCGGTCACGCGATATCGGCCGTGTTCCACGCGCACGAGCAGAGGCGCCTCGACCAGCACGACTCCTTCGTCGGACGTTCGCGCCACCACAAACGGCTTGGCGTCGTTGAGGAGGGACTTTACCAGAATCGAATTGGTCAGCGTTGCGCGCTCGACCTCGTAGAGCTCGGTTCCCAAGCGCGAGAACCACCTTCCCACCGCAAAGGATAGCTCCTCCTCAAGGAGGCCACGTTCCTGTCGCACGTAGCTCGCCGCCACCATAAACTCGAGCAGCCAATGCGCAAGCTCGCCAAAGAGCGCTCGACTCGCCCGCGAGACATCATCCTCGCCAAAGGTCTGCTGCCTCTGAACAATCAACCGCAACCGATCTGCGACGGCGGCCTCAAGCGACAACCCTTCGAGCCTGGTCGCAACGAGCGTGAGGTCCCGGCCTCCTTTGCCCGCGTCGTCCGCCATCGAGAGGGCATACTCGACCCAGTCGTCTTTCACGCTTGGCACACTCACGGCATCGCCTTCCCCATTGCTCTAAAGCTCACGCATTCCTGCGGAAGCAACATCTCGTCTCGTGCGATGGCTTCGATGCGATCGCGCAGACTGCCTTCGAAGATGCCGTCGAGCGATGGCGTGGGCATCTCGCGACCGTCCGGCGACGGGCGTGGCTCGCTGCGTCGTGCGTGCGTCATTGCCTCGTACGCTGCGGTAAACGGCTCGACCAAGCCCTCGTCGCGAAGTGCCGCAAGGATGGCGAGCCCCTCACGGTCGAGGTCGCCCCAATAGAGGACGCGGACGTCTGGTGCGGTGTGCATCGACTCAAGCGCAAAGCGGAGTGACGCACCCTTGGCCTGCCGTACCTTGTTGCCATACCCACACACCACGGCATCGACGGGCATGCCAAAGATCGCGCGATGCCCTGCGAGGAGCTGTCTTCGTATGGCCAGGTAGGGATCGCGGTTCTCCACGACCACGACGCTTGTGGGAGCGATGACGCCAGGCGCCACGACAAAGGGAAGGTCCTCGGGCGCGTCCTCGCGCACCACCAGCAGCTCGCGTAGCTCTTGTCCGCTCGTGTTGCGCACACATGCAGAGAGTCCGCGAGACTCGTAGACCTTCTCGTTGCCGAACACCTCCCAGCAACGCTCGCGCAGGGTCGCGTCCCGCTCAGAATGGCCTTTGCCAAGCCACGCGGAAAGCAGCGTCAGCTCGCTCCACCACTTGTCGCACTCTACTGCGTGGCGCTCCAGGTAGGTGGAGGTCACGAGCGCAGGGTGAAGCGCGGTGAGGTCGTGCGCAGGCACGGGCTCGCTCGCGATGCGGTACTTCTCGAACAGGGGGTGCTCGGTGCTGCCGTTGCTCTTTGCCGTCTTGAGCGGAACGAGGGTGCCCTCTTCGAGCAAAGGGGTTATCGCGGCATGAATTCTCCCCCAGTCGTTGGTGTCAAGACGGGTAGAGAGTTCCTCAAGCGTCACAGTCTTGCGCCGGCGTCTTAGTCCTTCGATATACTCGCGCACCAACTCGCAGTCATCAGCAACCCTACGCACGAGCAATCCTCCGAACGAGATCGTTGGCCCACTCCACGGCCTCGGTTACAGTGGGCAGGACGTCTACGCCCGCACGCTGGTCGTCGTCTCTCTTCTCCCAGCCTGGACCTTGGACGACCTCGGGGGGCCACTGCTGCATCCCTCTGTACGCAAACAATCTCTCGCACGTAGCCCTCGTGAGCGGAAAGTCGAGCTCACCCATCGACACTATTACCTGAAGATCAATCAGATCGTGTGCGCGCTCGCCGCCGGGCGCCGTCACGGCGTGGAGCTTTTGGGCGACCTGGTGGTGGAGCGGCATGAGTGGAACCCGTCGAGGCTCTGGAAACCCCAAGTCCAAGAAAATCTGCCGCACGTCATCCGGAAGTCCCCAGTCGGGTTCGTCGGCGTCACCAATCTCGTCATGGCCGACCTCTAGCGGCACTGTGCACCACGGCGTTCCATTGTACGACAGCTTTATGTCGTATGGTCGCATGACGTACTGGTCAGGGACGTCCTTCGGGTGAGCGGGCCTCCTAGGCACTACGGTGCCCGAGAAGCCACACCACCCCTCATCCAAGGCGTCCTCGAGGTCTGCCACATATTCGTCTAGCCCAGTTGCCCGCGCCACGTCTAAATCGGTCGTGAAGCGCGTGACCTCCTCGCCGAAGCGCAGCTTTATGGCACTGCCGCCCTTTACCGCCCCGCCGGGCAGCAGCTGACCCACCACTACGTTTGCCATCGCGGTCCGTGCGCGCATGTATGAGTTACCGCGCCCAAACTTTCGCTCAATCGCAAGGTCGAGGTTTCTTCTACTGTTAGGTATCTTCACGGGCGTCCCCTCCCAGATCGTCAATCAGCCTGTCGTATCGCCTTCTGGTAATCAGGCCACGAGCCCGCGCCTCCGTAGCGGCCTCGATGAGCCGGTCCGTAAGCATGCGTCCCCCTTCTGCCCGAATGGCGTCGTCCACTAGCTGGCAGGGCACCCCGTCGTATGTCCTCGTGGGCAAGCCATCGGAGACGGACACAATTCGCACGTAGTGGGGCAGGTTCCTCCTCACGCGCCTCGGGGACGCGACGAGCATCATGCCCGGCGTCGTGGGCGCAAGCCCCAGCAACGCTATGACGGACTCGCCGTAAAGGTAGGCGCCGGGACCGACCAGGGCGACGGCGAGCGCGTAGGGGTCTGCCTCGGAGGGGACGTGTCGTGCGAGACGATACACGCCTTGGCCGACCCGCAGCAAGGACCCGCGTCGCGCGTACTGCACGAGCTCGTTGTTGCTCACACCGAGCACGCGCGCTTCGGCCGAGGTTATGAGGCCATGGTTGTCGATGGCCTTCTCGAATATGCTGTCGAATTTGCTCATGCCAAAAGTATAACGGTTTCATACGACTTTTGCCAGATTAGTGTAACAGCCGCGAAAGTCCACGGCATAGGTCGGAGGTCATTTCTTGCTTTATCTCAGAGAAGCCGCTACGACGCACTCCCCGGGAAGATTGCTGACTTTTCACAATCTGCAGACACCACGCGCATAGCAGCCACCCGCCGATTTGAACCAGCCGCTCGCCCGATTGGGATTTGCGAAGGGGCACTCTGGCAAATTGCTCCCAATCTACAGACCGCGAATAGACCGCGGGCAGACCGCGAAAACAAAACAGGCCAGAGGAACAACCCTCTGACCTGCGGAAAGTCTGGTCGGGACGACTGGATTCGAACCAGCGGCCTCACGGTCCCGAACCGTGCGCGCTACCAAACTGCGCCACGTCCCGAAGCGCAAGATAGAATAATAGCAGATTTTGCGGCAAGGAATACCCTCAAAAAGAAAAAACCTCATAAGCCGTCACCAGAACGACTACTGTTCACTCCCGGAGGCAAATCCATTTTATATTTTGATGTTATTCGGGTCGCTGTTACCTAAAACTCGTGGCGCAAGCCCACGTATGCATACCAAAGCGTGCCATGGCATCGTTCGCGACTCGCCTGGCGTCCACATCAGAATCACAAATCCCAAACACGCAGCTTCCCGAGCCACTCACCTGCGCACCCAAAACCAGCGAATGTCCTTGCAGCCAGTCACGCACCTCAGCAACCGACGGTTGCAGCCTACACGCCACCGAATCCAGGTTGTTTGCGAGCAGATCGGCCACGCGCCGAGGCGTCACACCACCCGCCCGCAAAACCGCACAGAGTTCCGCCGGATCCCTTGGCTCCTCGTGCTCCTCATCAAAGGCTCGATATGCCACTGGGGTACTCACGCCCTCCCCCGCCGGGCGCACCAAAACCACCGGCACAGGCTCTGCGAGCGGAGCAAACTTCTCTGCCACCACATCCCCGCGTCCTACCAGTAACGTGGGCACTGGATCTAGGAAGAACGCCACGTCTGCGCCCACGGAACGCGCGACCTCAGCCACCACGGGCTCCGTAGGATCCACGCCCCACAGCTCACACAACGCAAGCAACACCGCGGCAGCATCTGACGACGCGCCACCCAGCCCTGCTTGACTCGGCACGTGCTTGCGCAGCAAAACGTCCACGCACGCCTCACGTCCCAGAGCTCTCGCAAATTCCTTGGCAGCACGATATGCCGTGTTCTTCTCTTGTGGTAAATCTATCGCCGGATCACAACGCACCACAAGCGGAGACCCGGCCGACAGTTCGCGTACCTCCACCTCATCGGCCACATTGAGTGCGACCATAAGCGAATCGGCACGATGATACCCCTGTTCATCCAAACAGGGGTATATTCCCAAATGCAAGTTTACTTTTGCGGGAGCTCGCAGCCCTACCATGCCCATGAAGCCGTTACTCCTCGGGCGTGAAGTCCAAAAGGCGCTCGCCCGTATCGATGTCGTATATCTCGACCGTACCCGTGAGCACATCCACATACTGATACGACTGGCGCGCCTTACGACCACGCCGTTCCTCAACCTCCACCACAAATAGGGAGGGATGAGCTTGAACCACCGTACCGGATCGCTCGACAATACGCGAACGGCCCATATTTGCCCTGACCCGAATACGTTGCCCTTCTAGGCTTGATATTTCGCTGCGAATCTGGTCTACCCTATTAACAGGCGGAATATCGTTTTCCATGTACATCAGGCTCTCTCCATGCGCGCGAATGCAAATTGTCAGACAATCTAATTATAGCGCAACAACCCACAAGTGAGACGCACTCCCCGCACATTTACACGGTATCGTCGGGGAGCGCATGAATAAATAATACAGGTCTCTGGTTATTGCGGGCAGAGGCTCAGCGCCGCCTCATCTGCTACCACGAAGCAGTCGGAATGCAGCTGAAGAATCGACGCGGTGCACCATGGGCTCACGGGACCATAAATCATGTTGTATACCGCCTGGGCTTTGTCGGCACCCGAAGCGGCAACGAGAATCGTCTTTGCGCTCATGATGTTCTGGACGCCCATGGAATAAGCCTTGCGCGGCACGTCATCGATGCTGTCGAACAGGCGCGAATTTGCCTCGATGGTGCTCTGCGCCAACTCCACGCAGTGCGTACCCTTGCTAAACGACTCTCCCGGCTCGTTGAAGCCTACGTGACCGTTGCGGCCAATGCCCAAAAGCTGAAGGTCGAGCGGACCAGCACCGGCCATAAGCGCATCGTAGGCCGCACATGCCGCCCCCTCATCCAAGTTCGAGCCATCGGGCACGTGCGTACGTGCCTTGTCGATGTTGATGTGGTCAAAGAACGTGTTGTTCATGAAGTAGCGATAGCTCTGTGGATCGTCACCCTTCAACCCGTAGTACTCGTCCAAGTTGTAGGTGCTCACCTCACGAAAGTCCACATCGCCCTTGTTGTACCAAGCAATGAGCTGCTTGTACGCTCCAATGGGTGTCGTACCGGTAGCCAGACCAAGCTTCGCGTTCGGCTTGAGGATCACCTGTGCCGAAATGATGTTGGCCGTCTTGCGGCTCATGTCGTCGTAGTCCTTGCAACGGATAATGCGCATCTCTCTTTCCCTCCCGCTCGTTGACTTCCTTGGGACCTGTCCCAAGCGCGAAGGCTTTCCTTCGCCCATTCATCCCCCGCTCCGCCGGGGACAAAAGACTACAGCTTGCTCACCAGGTCGTCGAGCGCCCGACGACGATGGCTGATGGCGTTCTTTTCTTGGGGCTCAAGCTCGGCCATGCGCTTGCCGGCAATGTCGCGTAGCTCAAAGAGCGGATCGTATCCAAATCCGTTCGTGCCCCGCAGGTCGTGTGCAATCGTGCCCTCGCAGTCGCCCTCACCCACGAGAACCTCCTCGCCGTCCTCGTCGCGCGTCACCAAGACCACCGACGAATGGAACCGCGCCGTACGATCCTCGTCTGCCACGTCCACCATCTCGCGCAAGAGCTTTTGGTTTTTTGCGTCGTCGTCGCCATGCTCGCCCGCCCAGCGTGCCGAGAAAATCCCCGGCGCACCGTCGAGCGCATCCACCACGAGGCCCGAGTCATCGGCGACCGCCATGCACAAGCCCGTCTCGTCAAGCGCAGCCTGCGCCTTTATGAGCGCGTTTGCCGCAAACGTGTCGCCATCCTCCACCGGGTCCGCGAAGTCACCCAATTCCTTGAGCGACACAAAGCGCATCCCCGCCATCGCGGGAGCCGCCCCGAGTATCGCCTCGATCTCGGCCAGCTTGTGCGCGTTGCCGGTCGCAACCACCACCGTGTTCTTGTCCGTCATGAACCCTCCCTTTTTGCTTCCGCAACACGTTGCGGTGCGCATGTTAGATGATTTGCTTTTGCAGCTCGATGAGTTGTTTGATGCCTGCCTGGCCCAAGTCAAGAAGCTCGTTGAGCTGATCGCGGTCGAATGGCATCTGCTCACCGGTACCTTGAAGCTCGATGATGCGCCCATCGGCCGTTCCAACGACGTTCATATCTACCTGAGCGTGGCTATCTTCCTTGTAATCGAGGTCCAACAGCGCCCGACCGTCCACGATGCCCATGGACACCGCCGCCACCTGACCCGTAAGGGGAATCCGCGGTACGGCACCCGATCGCGCAAGCTCCCTCAAGGCATCATGAAGCGCCACCCACGCGCCGGTAATCGACGCCGTGCGTGTGCCGCCATCGGCCTGAATCACATCACAGTCCACCGTCACGGTTCTCTCGCCCAGCGCACGCATGGCGACCACCGTGCGTAGGCTTCGCCCAATGAGCCGCTCGATCTCCATGGAGCGCCCCTTACGCCCACGTTGTTCGCGCGGGCTGCGGCGGTTCGTGGAGGCGGGAAGCATGGCGTACTCAGCGGTCACCCAGCCTTCTCGGGCCCCGCGACGCCACGGCGGGAGCACGTCTTCTATGGTCGCCGCACAAAGCACGCGTGTGTCGCCGAACTCCACCATGCAAGAACCTGCCGCGTTCTTGAGCACCTGACGCGTAAGCGTAACAGGTCGCATCTGATCTTTGGCACGTCCATAGCTGCGTTCGCCATTCTTGGCCATAAAACTCCCTCCATTGCCGCCACTTATGATTATATGGCGCATCGAGCGCAGTATGCGCCACCACCTACGAGGAATCGGTGTTTACCACAATGGTTCCCGCCATAATAAGAACAAGGGCCAGGGCAAGGGCGGGGACCTGCGCAAACGGAACTGACTCTCCCAAAAACACCAGCGAGAAAAGCACTCCGCATGCCGGAATAAAGAACCTAAACACGGCCACGCGCGACACCGGATTATGCTTGAGCAGCGACGACCAGATCGAGAACGCCGTTGCCGAGAGCGCCGCCAAATACGCCAATACGCCGACGGCCGTCACAGAGCACGTTGTGATGCGTCCTCCGAGGAAAAGCCCAATTCCCATGAGCGTGGCGCCACCAAGGATGAACTGCCATCCCGTAAGCAAGAGTGGGTCTCCCGTCACGCCGAACCGGCGCATGAAGCAGGTAGCACACCCTCCTGCCACGACAGATGCAAAGACCAGGCCCTCTCCGAGGAAGGACCATTCCCCCAACGCCCCGCCACCTCGAAGTGTCACCAGCGCAACACCACCAATGCCCAGCAGACATCCAATGAGCTTTCTCGTGGTAAGGTGCTCCTGCCCAAAGACGAGCGTCGCGAGCGCGATCTGCACGAAGGCCGATGTTCCTTGTACGAGCGCCGAGTTCGTACCGGACGCATGAGCCAGACCAATGTAGAAGGGCGCGTATTGCAGTGTGGTCTGCGAGAGTGCCAAGAGACAAATGGGCGTGATGTCCGCTCGCGTTGGAACGGGAAGGCTACGACGTGCGATAGCCGTCCCCCCGAGCACAAATACCCCCGCAAGCGAGAAGCGCATGCCCGCAAAGAGCAGTTGCTGCGCCGGGCTGTCGGAGGCAACGCCAAACAGCTCGTAGCCCAGCTTTACGAAAGCAAAGGCGCTGCCCCACAGCGCGCAGCATACGATTGCGAGCACCACGACCACGGCGGGACGAGCGAGGGGCGAGCGGTCCGACATACGACTCCTTTACATAGGCACCCACTCACCATAACAAAATGCTGCCAGAATGGGAAAACCATTCTGGCAGCATATCGTTTCAAAGACGTCAGAAGCCTGCGAGAACCTACTATTTGGTCGTCGTGCTCTGCGTCGTATTCTGCTGAGTGGTGTCGTCCTTGGCAAGCTCTTCAGCGGCCTCATTGACGGCAGCCTCGATCTCCTTGCCAGCCGCAGCAAGTTCGTCGGCCGCTTCATTGACGGCGGACTCAACCTCTTTGCCAAGAGCGTTGAGCTCGTTTTCGAAATCCTTGGGCGTCATGGAGGAAAGCGTGCACTTGCCGTAACCGTCAATCTCGATCTCCATGTTTGACTCGTTGGCGGTAGTGACCTTTACCTTTATGCTCTTGCCCGAGGTCTTGTCGGTAATAACGTAATCGCCGTCCTCCATGGTAACCTTGCCGTCATACATAACCGGGTTCTTGTCTTCAACAGACGTAAAGATAACGAGTGTGGAGGTGCCTTCAAGAGCGTTGTCACTGTAAATGACGTTCTTGCCATCCGAAAGCTTGCCCTGCCAATAGAGCACGGTATTTGGATCAACAGCGGGAGTCTCGGAAGTCGTCGCATCGGTCGTCTTTGTGGTATCGGCGCTCTGCGATGTATCGGCGCTCTGTGAAGCCTCGGTCTTGGCCTTGTCGTCGGTCGCAGGCTTGCTTCCGCCACAGCCCACGAGACCGATCGAAAGGGTAAGGACACCAGCCATAACAGGTGCGGCAATCTTGGTGAGCTTCATCTGAAACTTCCCTCCATGTTTTTCTTGCGCCACGGCATTTCCTGGGGTCGCAGCGCGACTACTGATGCCTTATAGGGTATCAGAGGGACTTGTCGATTCTTCCAAGCTTAAAAAAAGGCCATGAAACCTCAACCGCAATAAGAAATATAATGCTTATGGTATCACTCTATGCGCCTTCGCCCCACCAGCACGAATGCCACAGCGCAAGGTCGTCAAGCAAACAAAACCCGATTACCCGTCGATAGCATCTAGCCCTCAAAAGCCAAAGCAGGTATTCTTTGACACATATCTGTTCGCAAGAGAAGGATGCGCATAATGGAAATTGCAAATGGCGTTTTTTATGTTGGCGTAAACGACCACGACATCGACCTCTTTGAAGGCCAGTACATCGTCCCCAACGGAATGGCATACAACTCCTACGTCATCATGGACGAAAAGATCGCGGTAATGGACAGCGTAGATGCCAACTTTGGTGACGAGTGGATCTCGAACGTAGAGAAGGTACTCGGCGGCCGCACGCCCGACTACCTCATCGTCCAGCATATGGAGCCCGACCACAGCGCCAACATCACCACCTTCATGGACAAGTACCCCGAAGCCGTCGTCGTAGGCAGCATGGGCGCCTTCAACATGATGCAGAACTACTTTGGCACAAAGTTCGAGGGCCGCAACATGGTGGTGAAGGAAGGCCACACGCTCTCGCTTGGCGCCAAGGAACTCACCTTCGTGATGGCCCCCAACGTGCATTGGCCCGAGGTAATGTTTACCTATGACGCCGCCGACAAGATTCTGTTCTCGGCAGACGCATTCGGAAAGTTTGGCGCACTCGATGTCGAAGAGGATTGGGACTGCGAGGCACGCCGCTATTACTTTGGCATCGTGGGCAAGTTCGGCAAGAACGTGCAAGCGGTACTAAAGAAGGCTGCCAAGCTCGACATCCAAGTCATCTGCCCGCTGCACGGCCCCATCCTCTCCGAGAACCTCGATCACTACCTTGACCTCTATCAAACGTGGTCTGCGTACGAGGTCGAGACCCCCGGCGTCGTTATCGCCTACACCAGCGTCTACGGCCACACAAAGACAGCCGTCCAGTATCTGGAGCAGCAACTCAAGGACAAGGGCTGCCCGCGCGTAGTTGTCACCGACCTCGCACGCGACGACCAGGCTGAGGCCGTGGAGGATGCCTTCCGTCATGGGCATCTAGTTCTCGCCACCACCACGTACTGCGGCGGAGTCTTCCCCGCCATGCACGACTTTATTCATCACCTGCTCGACCACGCCTACCAAAAGCGCACCGTCGCCTTTGTGGAAAACGGATCATGGATGCCCGGCGCCACCAAGGGCATGCGCGCCCTCATGGAGAAGTGCGCCGACATCACCTTCGCCGAGAACACCGTAACCATCAAGGGCTCGCTCAACGACGCCTCGCGCGCTCAGCTCGATGCCTTGGCAGAGGAGTTCGCCGCACAGTTCTAGGACCAAACGGCTGGGGTCACGCCGCAACCGAACTGCACAACGAACCGGGTTCAAATGTGCCGAAAAGCTCATTTGAACCCGGTTCGTTTGTGCCATGCAAGATTGCTCCCGCGCGGGCAACATAAAGCTGTCTTCGCAAGACACGCGCTTCATGTTGCCGTCCTCATGCACAGGTGATGCGCAAACACTCATCATGCGATTGTGACCTCTCGAAGTAAAGAACCGCATCTTGCGATTGTCGCAAGGCAAGCACTCACGTATGATGAAATGGCATCTGCAACGAGCGGCACGGCAGTTCAAGAACGTATGAGGAGAGCGGCATGCAAACAAAGTCAAAGCCCAAGCATCTAAAGCCCAAGAGCGGGACGCCCGACAAGTATCCTTGGTTTATACGTCTCTACGGCATCCTGAGCATCATCGCTAGTGGCATACAGATTGCCGCGGTTGTATTTGCGGTATTGTCCCTTATTGCCTTGGCAAGAGAAGGTTTCGACTTCTCGCAACTCGATGCCAAAGGCCACGCCTCAATCACCACAATCATCATTGCAATCGTGCTGCTCGTCGTCTCCATCGTGCTAGCCATCATGTTCCTTGTTTTGGGCATACGTCTCATCAAGAACAAGCCCCACAAGGCGGCCACGCTCTGCCACATTATGATCGCTTTTGAGGCCATCGACCTCGTATGCCGTTTCATGCTTGTGGGCATGGATGCCGACCTCATTGCCCCGTTTGCAAACATGCTTATTCTGTTCGCGCTCGAAGCGTACTCAGACCCGTCCCTTCGTGCGGAGCGCAACAAGAAACGCCGCGATCAAGAACTTGCCGACAAAGAGGCCCAGGAGAAAGGCACTCTCGGTCGCGACGCCTCGGGCAAGGGCTATATCACCCTCAACTTCTTCAACGTATTCTGGGTGTTTGTGATTTGCTGCGTCATCGGCCTTATCCTAGAAATCATCTGGCACATGACCGTCGTGGACCCGGGCGTTTATCAGGACCGTGCGGGTCTGCTCTATGGGCCGTTTAGTCCCATCTACGGCTTTGGCGCCGTCCTCATGACCGTAGCGCTCAATCGCTACTACAAAAGCAATCCCATTGTTGTTTTCTTGGTGGCCGGCCTCATTGGTGCGGCGTTCGAGTACTTTGTAAGCTGGTTCTTTGAGACGGCCTTTGGCATCATTGCCTGGGACTACTCTGGCACGTTCCTCAACATCAACGGTCGCGTCAACTTTATGTTCTTCTGCATCTGGGGAGCGCTTGGCTTCGTGTGGGTACGCTTCCTTTTGCCCATCATGCTCAAGGCCGTCAACATCATCCCCTGGAACTTGCGCTACGGCATAACGGCAGTGGCTGCCGCACTCCTAATAGTAGACGGCGGACTCACCCTTGCCGCCTTCGACTGCTGGTACGAGCGCACGGCCGGCACCATGGACTACGAAAACTGTTCGGCCATCGTTGCCTTCTGTAACGAGCACTACGACAACGAGTTTATGCAGAACCGCTTCCAGTCCATGACAATGCACACAGAGAACGCATCTCGCGCATAGGCGGACAGGCCGTCTGAAAACGCCGCGCGCAAAAAAACGGACGTCTTGGTCGCATACGACCAGGACGTCCGTTTTTACGCTGGAAGTCACGTCCCCTTCCAACCCCATGACGGGCTACGTTTCTAAGCTCAAACTCTAACGCGAGGCCGACGCACAAGAGTACTGAATCTGCAGCCCACAGCGCTAGCGCGTACTCGCATACCGCTTTGACGTAGATGCGGGGATGGACAACCTGCGGGTGCTTACACGTCTTCGAACTTCGATCGGTCGACGGCGCCGATCGCACAACTCGCGTCAAAAACGTTATTCATAATCAGTCCTACTCTGAAACACGTCAAAATATAGTCAAAGATAACGTTAAAAGCAGTAGCCATGGCAAGCGCCTCGATGGGCACACCTGAGTAGTAACTCGTTTTGGTACCGCTGCTCGGCCAAACGTGGTACCGACAATCAGCGCGGTTGGTACCGCATGTAGGCACGGTTGGTACCATTCATCA
>CADAAU010000020.1:54726-59241 GCA_902786015.1 uncultured Coriobacteriaceae bacterium | reverse complement strand
TCCCCCGCTCGCTCAAGACGATGGAAAGAGGCCGGTCGCGACGGCTCTCACAATCTCCGCGACCGGCCAACCAAACCGAAGGCTTTTGTTACAGCCCCCTCTGCTGTTCTAGCGTCGCCGGGTTGCGAGCGCGAGGGCACCCAAGCCTGCGGCGGCGAGCACGGCTACCACGACGGTCGGCGTCGTGTCGCCGGTCTTTGCAAGCGGCGTGCCTGCGGTTATGACACGCGTGGCGGAGGAGAGCCTGGTGACATCGTCCCCTTCCCCACCGGATTCGGTTCGCGTGGTCTGGGTTGGCCTTGCGGCGTCGGGTTTATTGGCAGACGTGTTTTCGTTCTCTGCGGGTTGCGCGGACTCTGGCTCAGGCGTTTCCGGAGCGGCCGGAGTCTCTTCGGGTGCGACCAGAGAGCTCTCGGGGACGAGCTGGGTGTCGTCGTCTGGCGTTTCGGGCTGGTCCGAGACATCTGGGGAGCCCTCGGGAACGAGTTCGGCGTCGTCGTCCGGCGCTTCGGGTGCGTCTGGCTGCTCGGGTATGCCAGGATTGTTAGGCTGGTCCGGAGTATCTGACTGGCCGGGTGCTTCGGGTTGCTCGGGCACGTTTGGTTGGCTCGGCATCTCCGGCCGCTCGGGTTCATCAGATGCTCCAGGCATGTCGGGCTGGTTTGGCGTACTCGGCGCGTCTGGTTCCTCGGGCGTGTCCGGTGTATTCGGGTCGCTCGGCTGATTGGGTGTATCAGGTTGCTCGGGCACATCTGGCTCGGGCTGTTCCGGCGTCTCTGGCTGATTGGGACTGTCGGGCACATCCGGGTTGTCGGGCTGCTCGGGTGCGTCCGGTTGCTCGGGCACGTCCGGGCTGTCCGGCTGATCCGGCATGTCCGGCTCGGGCTGCACTGGCACGTCGGGGCTTTCTGGGTGCACGGGCGTATCGGGAACGTCAGGCTGCTCGGGCGTCGCGGGCCGCTGGTCGGGATTCACGTTGTGCCACTCGCCGTTCCCTATCTCCACGACCTGTGCGACGAGCCAACCGGACGAGGTCGCATGCACGGTAACCTCGGCTTGCGGTGCCAACACCACGCCCGTCACCGATCCACGCACGACGAGGTTCTTTGCGTGCGGAAAGTTCCAGACGATACCCTGAGGCATGGTCCCGGCGTTCTTGTCAAGAAACGAGTCAGCGCCTGTCCCGTTGATATCGAACTTGTGCAGAACCGTTGCATCACCCATCACGTTGAACACGATGGTCTGGCCGTCGTCCTTGTGGATCTGCAGCTTGGAGGCCTCGCTCGAAATCGTTCGGTATGTCTCCTCGTCCACTGTCACAAAGATGGTGCCGGAATCCTTGCCGCGCGTATCGAGCACGAACTTGCCGTGGCTCTGGCTCAACGACACGCCGGGCGTCTGCCCTTGGCCGGCAAGCCTGTCCGATTGCCCGCGCACGTGATCCATCAATGCCTGAACCTCGTCATGCAGCTCGTCCGCCGACTTGCTGGTGCTTGTGGTGACCTTCGTGCTGCCCGTCGCGACGACCTTCTCTGCGTCGTCCGCGTTGGTTCGCACGTGCGCGTCGAAGCCCTTGATCCTAAACACGTCGTTAATGCGCGCGAGCAGGAAGGGTTGCTCGACGGGGTTCGTGAGGTCGTTGCCGGTCTGGGTGCGGCACGTCGCGTTTTGCGCAGCCACGTTCGACTGAGCGTCTCCATAGGTGAGCGAGAACGTTCCCGTCACGATGCCATAGTCGATGGCGTCTCCAAGAATGTCGTGATGGATTCCGCTGCCCGCATGTCGCGAATCCGCAGCGAGCGCGGGCGGACCATCGGCCGCCATTATCGTGAACGCCGTAAAGACCGATACCACCCTGCGTAGCCAGTGCTTTGCGTTCTGTAACAACATAGTTCTTCTCCTTGTTTGCTCGTTTTGGCCGATGTTCTCCGGCCCTTGTGTATACGATTCCCCGCGCAAAGCCGCACAATCAGCAACGGCTCCGAGCCCACAAGGTGTATAGCTAACTGAATTCATGTTTAACTAATTTGACACGCGTCTACGCTGTCAAAAAGCCGTGCGTGTAAGAATACCCACCGTTATGTAGGTGCTACACTCCCTAACGAAAAGTAACATATTTGCAGATAAAAGGCCGTATTGACGTTACAGAGCATAACGGTCGAGGACATTCCCTTGGGGTTTGTTCTTTGGAACAGAGTTCCCGGGGAGTTTGTACCGTGGCAGAAGCACCCGCTAAGCGCAGGAGATGCCCAACGCCACGTCAGGAGTACCGCTTCCTGCAACGGCGCAAAACGAGCACGACGACGCCCGTACCTACCACCAAAACCAGCGCCACATACAGAGGAACGTTGCGCGAAGAAACGCGGGCGGGCGTCGCATTGACGGCCTGCGGATTGTATGCACACCGCCTCGCATGCACCAGCAGGCGATGCGAGTTGACACCATACGGCGTGCAGGTCACCAGCGTGCAGAGGTCTTCCTCCGGCCGGATTCGCAGCGACGACATCTGGTCCGGCAAGACCACCTCGCTGCCTGTGACCTCGTACGCAAACGGCTCGTCCAAGGTCCAGAGCACAAACACGTCCCCGGGCTCCAGCAGGCGGATATCGTCGAACATGCGCGAAGCATCCATCCCGGAATGCGCCGTGATCGCGCAGTGCGTAGACGCCCCGCCCACCGGCAGGCTCGACTGCTCGAGGTGGCCCACGCCGGCCGAGAGCTCTTCGACGTTAGTACCGTGATACACCGGCAGCCGCACGTCGATGCTTCGTATCTCCACCCACGACATCATGGTGGTGGAATCCGTGCAAAGCTGCTTCTCGTAGGGCAGCAGCTCCTCCGCCGCGTCGCCCTCGTCCGCCAGGCCGGCCAGGCGCGCATTGTAACGATGCGCCTGGTCAATAAGCTGCCGCTTTTGGTCGGCGGGCATCGCGTCCACCGTCGAGGAGAGCGTCGAAATGTGGTTGCCCGCCCGCCAGGCGTCAACAAGGTCGCTCACGGAGGGCGCCGCCAGAATGGCCACCGCCACCAGCACGCCCACATACGGCAGTACACGCAGGATGTGCGCGCCCAGCGATGTCGTACCCCCATTCCGCGTCACGAGCGAGCCTCCCCCGAGCCGGCTTCTTTACGACGAGACCGAATGACGCGCCACGACGCCAACGCAAGTGCACCACCAACCAGGACGAGACCTGCGACGAGCGGCCACACACGCGGACTCACATACATGGGAGGCGCCCCTTCGTCACGAATCTCTTCGTAGGGGCATCGCTCACCATGCACGAGCAGTCGTTGCGAGTTGACGCCGTAGGGCGTGCAGGTAACAAGCGTACAGAGGTCCTTGCCCGGCTCGATGGCCAGCTTGCGAACGGCATCGGGCTCGACGACCTCGCTGCCCGTGACTCTATACGCATAGGGCTCCTCGAGCGTCCAGAGCACGAACACGTCACCCGGAACAAGGTCGTGGATGTCGTCGAACATGCGCGCCGTCGGCATCCCCGAGTGGGCGGAAATCGCACAATGCGAAGACGGGCCTCCCACAGGAAGCGAGGTCCCCTCCACATGTCCCGCACCCGACGCGAGCGCGGGTGCCTCCGTTCCGTGATGCACCTCCAACCGGACGTCGATGCGCGGAATCTCCACCCAACACATGACCTTTGACTCGTCTGTCACAAGCTGTCGCTCGTACGGCCACAGGTCAGTGCGCGACACATGCGTGGCAACCTCCTCGTTGTAGGCATGTGCCTGCGCAAGGAGCACCGCCTTCGTAGCGTCATCAGTGTGCTGGACGGCGGTCGTTACCTGGCTTATGGTCTGTTCGGCCCGCCAGCTCTCGATGAGGTCGGCAATCACGGGCGATGCGAGCACGACGATTCCCACCACCACGCCGACGTAGGGCGCGATTTTTCTCCACCATGACAATGAAGATGTGCGACTCACGTTGTTCCCATCTGCAAAGCAAAAGGCCGCCTGAGCGCTCGCAATTCTAACACGAACGCTCAGGCGGCATGCGGCCCTATTCCTTGTTGCGACGACCTCGTGGTCGTACACCACCTGGGCGTCGCTTTTCTTGGTCTGCGGGAGCTTGTTGGCTTGGTCGAAGAGCACCTGCGCCGCGGCGGTGCCGTCGTCTGGCGCGAGGTCGGCCTTGGTCTGGAGCGGTTGCCAGGTACTTCGCCCGGTCGGACTCGGGGACCCTGAGCGTGTCGAGCGCCTGCTGCGCCGTCCACCCAACGCCTTCCATGAGGCTGCGCACGTTGTCGAGCAGGGTCTGTTCGGAGCCCTTCTCCATGCCCTTCTCCATGCCCTTCTCCATGCCCTTCCGCATTGCCTCGTCGCGCATTTCCTCCAAGATCTCGCACATCTTGCGCACCCCCTCCGGGTTCTCTTTCCAGCAGTCGAGGCTACGCCGCCCCTGTTACAACATTGCCAGGTACTTCGCCCGGTCGGACTCGGGGACCCTGAGCGTGTCGAGCGCCTGCTGCGCCGTCCACCCAACGCCTTCCATGAGGCTGC
>CADAAU010000020.1:0-54715 GCA_902786015.1 uncultured Coriobacteriaceae bacterium | reverse complement strand
TTGCCAGGTACTTCGCCCGGTCGGACTCGGGGACCCTGAGCGTGTCGAGCGCCTGCTGCGCCGTCCACCCAACGCCTTCCATGAGGCTGCGCACGTTGTTGAGCAGGGTCTGTTCGGAGCCCTTCTCCATGCCCTTCCGCATTGCCTCGTCGCGCATTTCCTCCAAAATCTCGCACATCTTGCGCACCCCCTCTGGGTTCTCTTTCCAGTATCTTACCCTATCTGCCAGCATCTTATTGCCTATTGCGTTGGGATCGCTCTGGCAAAAATCGGACATCAGGGCGCCAAGCTCATCGTTGCCCCGATAGGCACCGTTCACGTATAGGTAATGAGTTCCGTCCTCCAGCAGTATGTTATCGCAGGTACGACGGAACAGGTAAGTCCCCTCGCCTTGGCCAAATGGGTCTTCCTCCATAATGAACACCACCCACTGCTCGGGCAAATCGGAGAAGTCCTGCCCCGCGTCGAGCGTCTCCACGTCCATGCATGCGGAGTGATAGCGCAGCCGCCTGGGATAGGGGTCGTCGCCCCGCTGCACCTCCATGTCGTACTCCGTCCCATCGTCTCCCACTGCCCACACGTCCAGCTCCACCGAGCGCGCACCCGCGAGCCTCTTTAGGTCTCGCTGCGTCTCCTGCTGGACCACGTGCAGGCCTTCCAAGCCACAAATCACGCGAAGGACGTCCTCCGTGAGCTCGCGCTGGTCCCTGAACACGCACCTCATGAAGTCGTCGTCTATTACGCGCAGCCTTGCGAGGCGGGAAAGGTCCTCTTCGTGCTCCCTGCGCCTGTCAACTTGCATTGTGCTCATCTGCCATCACCTGTTCGTCACGATCGCGAATGGCCCCGTGCAAGGCAGTATAACAGAACATTAGTTCTTGTACAACAGTTTCCGCACAAGTGTTTGTCTATTTGGCAGCTCGGAAAGCAGGAAAGCAGGTGCTTTTTTTCCGCTCTTGGGCTTGCGCGACCAATCAAAAGGGCAGGCACCCTTTTGATTGGTCCGCAACAGCGCTATTCGCGACGTCGACGATGCATGCGGCGCGCGCCTTCGCCCGTGGCCACGATCACCGCCACCGCAATCGGGATTGCGAGGCCGTTGCCGCCCGTGGCCGGCAGCTCCACGAGGTGCAGGAGCTTGTTTTTAAACGTCTCGGGCGTTGTGCTGGAGTCGCCGACCTCGTGATCGTACACCGCCTGCACCGTAAGCTCGCCCGTGCCCTCGTCCCACACACTTACGTCGAGCCAACCGGAGTGCGTGTCGTACGCCACGTTCTTCTGCGCGTCGTTGACCTCGGCAATCTTGTAGGTGTACTTCCTGGGGTTGCTACGAGTTCCGGCATCTGCAGCTGAGAAGCCCAGCTTGTCGAAGGTCACCACGCCCGTAGCGTCATTCTGCTTGGTTTGCAGCAGCGTGTTGGTCTCGTCGTAGAGCTGGAAGGTAAAGGCGTAGTCGGCAATGTTGCCATCCGTAAGCGTCTTGTTCGCCTTGAGCTCCACGTTGCCCGCGGCCTCGTATGCGTTGGTGAAGCTTGCCTGCGATTTCGTGCCCGCCCCGATGGTACCCGTCTCACCCGACGCCGCGGTCTGGGTGAACCCGGCGGGAACGCCAAACTCCGACACCTCGTAGGTAGCGTCCTTGGCAATGCCTTCGATGCGGAAGGACTCGCCGCTGTGAACCCCCGTAATCGCGGCCGTGCCGTTGACGAACTGCGCTCCGTTCGGATCGGGAGTCTCCGTACCATCGTCGGCAATCCGCACGAGGTTGTAGGTATGCCCGTTGACCGGGTTGCCCTGCGCGTCCGTGAGCTTCACCGAGAACGTGAACGTCTTCCCAGAGCTGGCCTCGGTCGTTCCCGTCGTGGTCTTGGTCACCTCGAGCGAGCCGGGCTCGTAGTCGTTGACAAAGGCGATTGGCGTGCTGGCAGTGGACGACGTAACGTTGAGCCTGCCCGTGCCGGCATCCTCGACCTCCACCGTTACCGTGTGCGTGCGCACGCCGTCGGCACCGTAGATAACCCCGCCCGACGTGTAGACCGTGTTGCTGTCAATCGTCTGCTCCTCGGCGCCTGCAGGCACGACCTCGGCAATCGTGTAGGTGTAGGTCTTCTTGCCCGTGTAGGTGCCGCCCTCAAAGAGGTCGCTCAGCTGGTACTCGAGCGGATCGAACATAATCTGACCCGTAGCCGTGCCCTCCGCAGGTTCGAGGTTCGTCACCGTTTGGAGCACGTCGTCACCCTTCTTGAGCTGGAAGCTAAACTGCCCCGCATCAAGCAAACCGGAGCGCATCGTCTTGGACGCCTCCAGAGAAACCACGCCCGCAGCGTCATACCTGTTGGTTACGCTCGCCTCGGCAACGTTGTTTGCCGGCACAGTGCCCGTGACGTTGTCCGTTGCCGTTTGCGTCCAGCCGTTGGGCAGCTCCGTGCTCTCCACCACGTTGTATCGGGTGCCTGCGGGAACGTTCGCAAAGTGCACCGTCTGGCCGGGCTTGAGTTTGAAGCTGTAGATGCCAGTCGAGGAGGATGAGCTGCTGCCTGCAACCCACTGAGCATGGAGCGTTACGGACTCACTGTTTGTCGTAAGGTTCTTGATCTGCGCTTGGTCGGTATAAGGCGTGCCCGACCCATCCGCCGCGGTGTTCCAACCAAGGAAGGTGTGGCCTTCCCACGCAAAGGCGTTCGCCGGCAGTCTCTTTGCCGCGCCGACTGCCACGGGCATGGGATTCATCGTGCCCGAGGTTCCTGTGGCATCGGCGCCGTAGTTGGCATCGAAGGCGACCGTGTATGCTTGGCGGTTGTAGTAGAAGCGCAGGGTCGCCCCATCGGTCGGGGTAACGGTGTACGTTGAGGCGGTCGCATCGTAGGTGGGCGTGCCGCCGCCGGTGTACGCGAACTTGCTGGGGTTGTAGACAAACCCGTCCGGCGCGGCAGGCACGCTCACGACGCCCGTGCTGTCAAACTCGATCGGGTTCGAGCTCACCAAGTCGTAGCTGTCGCTCAGGTCCGTCTTCTGGTGGTATATCTCAACCGTACCCGTGGTCGCCGAGTTGCTATCCCACTTGGCGTAGAGGGTGGTATAGGCGCTTGTACTCGTACCAAACAGTTCATCCTTAGTGTACGTGCTCCCACCTTTGAATTGCGTACCCGAGAAATCCTTTGTGGTATACCAGCCAGCAAAGGTCTTGCTATCGTTATCCCACTTGGGCGTGGGCAATGTAATAGACTCGTTTGCAGCCTTCGTCACCGACCCTGGAACGGCGTTGTTGTCCGTATCGTAGTACGCGCCGTTGGTCTGGAAATTGACGACGTACTTGTACGCTGGCTCAACCTCCCACACCCAAGTGCCAGCGTTCTCGCGACCATCTATCGCCATGAGCTCCGTGTACGTCTTCGCCGGCTTCGACGAATCTTCGACCATGATCCACCTGTTCTTGTAACCACCAGTTTGCGGAATGGACGGAAGATTGTTAATGCCATAGCCGTTGGGGAACCCAACCAGACTCCTGAAATCAGCACCCAAGACAATGCGCGATAGTTTCTCAGCGCCGTTGAGCATATTGCGTGCGTCAGATAAGGTATTGAACTCTCCAGTCGGTTTATTAAAATTAAAGCCTAGTGTACTTATATCAAGAGTTTGTAGATTCTCACAGTCCTGAAAAGCCCCATTAATTTTATAAATGTTCTTCGCACTCATATCGGTTAAATCTAGAGCAGTTAAGCTCGTGCATCCATGAAATGCATGTGACATCGTTTTAAGCTTTGGAGCATTGATGCCGTTAAAGTTAATGGTGGAAAGGTTTGAACAATCTCGGAACATAAAATCCATGCTTGTTATTCTTTCGCTACCTTTAAGACCCATGTTTACGCTGGTTAGCATGCTGCATCCCTGAAACATACTGCGCATATCGCAGTCAAGCTTAATATCCACGCCGCTTAAATCTATATTTGTAAGTTTTTTGCAGTTAAAGAACATATGAAAGTCATCGGAGGACGATGTGCCGTTTTTCATATTCATATGTGGTATTGAGACTGATTCTAGCTTAACGCAACTATCGAACATGTGATTCGTCGCCACTGCATAACCAGTGAATTCCGGCAACACTACAGTGGTTAATTCCCCGCAGTTGTAGAACATTCGCATGAGCGTTCTATCAGCTGTATCTGCGGAGTTGAGATCAGATTGATACTCACTAACGTCAAAACCGCTTAGATTCACTGTTGTGAGTGCAGGATATCCGCTGAACATCCCAGATGATTCAGTGGATGAGCCCCCGAATTTTACAGAGCCACGAACCTTTATTGGGCCATCTGAAGCATCGACAACGAATCTCACCATGTCACTTTTATAGCTTTCTATGGGAGGCATGCCTACTTCCCAAACCGCAGGAGTACTGGAGTCAGTTGCCTTAATGGTAAAGGTACCCGCCCCATCCCACTCCCAGGTGCAGGAGCCATCTTTGCCAAAGACGCCGCTGCTGGGACCGCCATCGTCGGCATACGCGATAGTAGGCTTAAACAGGCCAACGAAAGCGTCGCGCACGCCTGACAAAAGCGTGGTCATGCCCATTGCTGAATTGACACCTCCGTTGGACTGCGTGCCAGCGTTCTGCTCCACGATGTTGCCATCGGCATCGGTAATGTAGAAGCTCGCCTTGTCCACCGGCTGGCCGTCGTTTTGCAGCTCGACGGTAAAGTCGAACTCGGCATCCTTGTTCTTGGGCGTAATGTTTTGGCCCACCTTCTCTACCGTCAGCTCGCCGAGCTTGGTCGTGTTGGCAAACGTCGGCGGCGTCGCAGAAGGCTCGTCCACACCGTTGGAGTAGCTCACGGCAGTCGAGAAGACTGGGGCCGCATCGGTACCAGTATTGGTCACCGTTACGGTTGCCGTCCACTCGGTGGCATCGTACTCAATGGTGTTGTCAACGGCGCCGTCGGCGTAACCGAGTTTCTCGGTAATGGTGTACGTATACGTGCCCGGTGTGTCGTATGCAATGCTTCCAAAGTCCACCAAGCCCGTGGTGGTGTCGTTGCTTGCCGTAACGGTCCCCTCGGTTGCGCCAGTCGGCATCGGGGCCCCGGCATTACCCGCAAGAACGAACTCGAACGCCTTGCTCGCCGACGCACCGTCAAGGGTCTTGGTGGCAAAGAGCTGGACCTTTGCCTCACCCGGGACGTACTGGTTGGTAATAGTCGTCAGGCTCGCAGCGTTCGGCGCAATCGTGCCGCTCGTGCCAGACTGGCTCAGGAGCTGCCAACCGGCGACCGTGTCCTCAAACACCGCATAGGTGGTTCCGGCGGGAATGTTCGCAATCTCCGCCTCCTGGCCAAGCTTGAGCTTCACCTCAAACACGCCGTCCTGCACCTCGGACTCAATCGGAGTGCCGGCACCATCCACGGTGTACGTGTACGAGCTCGCGAGACCCGATCCCGTCAGACGCACCTTAAAGGTGAATTCCTGATCCTCGTGACCAGCCGCCGCACCATCCAGCAGCTTCTTGATCTTAAGGCTGCCCGGTTTGAGCGTGTTGGTTATGGTGGGTGACGCCCCGCTGGGCTCGAACGCATCCAGATCGCCCGCCTCAATGGCTGCGTTACTCGCACCCGCCTTTGGCGCCACGACCGTCTGCGTGCTCGACATGGTACCGTCACCATTGTCCGTCACGTCCACGCGATAGTACACCGCCTCGCCGCTATACACCACGCCGCTGTCGCTGCCCGCATCCTCGGTGATCTTGTAGATAAAGCACTTGCCACCATGCGCACCGGTGAGCGGAATGTCGTGAAACGTCACCACGCCGTTTGCGTCATTCGTTGCCGTTGCGGTCGTGGCCGCTGGCGCGTCCGCAGTGAGCGCCGTCAGTCGCAAGGTGAACTCACCATCTGTAAGCGCACGCCCCTTGAGGACCTTGAGCGCGGTGAGGTCAAATGTGCCGCTGGCACTATACGTATTCCTAAAGGTCGCGTTGCCGTTGGAGACAAACGCACTGTCCGTCGTGGTAGTGCCATCAAGCGAGCGTATGTGGGAGGTTCCGCTTGCCGCCATCGGCTCTTGCGTTGCCGTGATCGTTCCGTCGCCAGCGTCCGTAAGCGTTACGCGCACCTGCTCGACGTTGTCCGCGTAGGTGTAGCCCTGCCTCCCCACGTTCACTTCGCGAATGCGGTACAGCAACTCGAGCCTTCCGTCGTCACCCAAGTCCTCGCCCGAAACGTTTACGCGCGCAAAGGTAACCTCGCCCGTGCTCACGCCGCTGGCATCCATCTCTCCGCCGGCGGCATTGGAGACCGAGCGAACCACCTGCTCGTACTCGTCGCTCTTTCCCGCATTGAACACCTGATAGGCCTGGAAGCGGAACCCGTAGAGCGCGAGCTTTTGGTTCTGGAGCTCCTTTGTGGCCTTGAGCTGGAACGAACCCGACGTACGGTAGGTGTTGGTAAAGCGCGCATCCTCGGCGTGGTTGGGGTTGACGCCGGCCACGATGGTGCCGGTCGCATTCGCCGACCCGCTCTGATAGAAGCCCGCCGTGGGCTGCTCCGTGACTCGATAGGTGCTGCCCACGGGAATGCCCGCAATGATGGCGCGCTGACCGGCCTTGCAGCTCACGGTGCCGCCAGTGCTCACGGTGCCGTCCGACCCCTCGACCTTGGTGCCCGTGGAGGCGTCTATCACGTAGTACGGATACGCATCGGCAAGTGGAATGGCATGCCCGTTGTCATCCTTCTGCGCGTCAAAGAGCTCGACCTTAAAGGTAAAGGTCGCGTTGCGTCCCGCCTCCGAGATAACCCCTTCGGCGGTCTTGCTAATGCCCAACAGGCCCGTGGTGGAGTAGGTGTTGGTGATGTTGGTGCTGCCCTGAACGGTGCCGTCGGCCGCCACGAACGAGCTCGACCCATCGGTGGAGGCCTCGTAGTCGCGTGCATAGAAGGCGATGGGGTCCTCTTCCACCGTGTAGACGATCTTCTTCCCGTCCTTGTAGGCCGGCAGATCGTTGAACGAATACGACCAGGTGCCGTCGGTAGCCTCGCCAACGTACTTGTCGGACTTGTGGCTGCCGTCCGCATAGAGGTGCACCCGGATGGTGGAGGGTCGCGCACCGGCCGCGTCGCCGTTGTCTTCCCAGGTCTTCGTGCCGCGCACGTCCACCGTTTCGGGCGTGCGCTTGTTCACGATTTGCACGTGGGCGTCATCGGTGTGCAAATACGACGGCGCATACAGGCGCACGGTGGTGCCGTCGCCCACCTCCTCGGTGATGTCATCCTCGGTAACGGTGTAGTGAATCGGCTTGTTGTGCTCGTCTGCATAGGGAATGTCTTCGAAAGTGTGAGTCCACTCGTTGCCTTCGTTCAGTATGACGGCCGCGACGTCGTCGCCATTCTCGTCCTTGGCCGCCTGTCCGTTCGCATGCAGGTGCACCTTCACCTGGTCGGGCCGTTTGCCATCGTTGTTGTTCGCGTCATCCCAAATCTTGCTCACGCGAAGCTTGAAGGGCACAATGCCCACCTTAACGTAATCGGGATGATAGAACTGGGTCTCCGTGCCGGCGCTGGATCCCCCCTTCACGTCGTTCATTATGTACACGTTGTTGAAGGCATGAGAGTTGTCGTTGGGCTCATCCTCGCTGCCGCCGGGATTGACGGTCTTGAAGAGATTGCTTTTACCATCCTCGATGACCTCGGTCGGCGCCTTCATGTGAATGACGGCAACCAGCGAGCTCTCCGCAGGCAGAATGAAGTCGCTGCCGTCCGCTGCCTTGGAACAGTCGATGGCAACGGCCGTGACGTTAGGGAGGGACTCTGCCGGATAGCTCGATGCGGGTTTCCAAAGGCTCGTATCCTGCAAGTTCGTGTTCTGGAAGTTTGCGCTGTTCACATACCCGCCATCTCCGGTGGACGCCGGATTCGAGTCGAAGCCGCCGACCGTGGTGCTGTAGTACACGACTGGCGACACGCCCGCCGCCTCGAGGTGCGAGGTGTCCACCGAGACGAGTGTCCCCTTCCAGCGATGGTCCTTTATCTTCCAGTCCGAATTCGATTCGTTGAGCTGGTAGTACTCCAGAGCGTCATAGAGCACGATGTTGCTCGTCTCGCCCGTGGCGCGCCCCACCTCAATGCGATAGCTGTAGCCATGTCCTTCATACACATTAACCTGATTGTTGTGGCTCGGCCAGAGGCTGGGATTGCTCGTACCGGTGCGATAGATCCCCTCGGCGTCGGACGCTACGGTCTTTCGGATTTCGCTTAGGGAGTAGCGTTCTATGTGAATGCTGGTTTCGTCGCGCGCATACACGAAGGTGGGTTTCTTTTCGCCCGCCCCAAGGGAGCCGTCCAAGTTGGACATCACTTCAGCGGCATGCCCTTCCGTGAGGTCCGGCGTATCTTCCACGGCGACCGACGTCTCCTTGTTGCGATAGACCTTCGTGTCGCCCGCACCACCGGTGGCGTCGTCGTACTCGCCCATCATGCCCTCTTGGTTGCCAAGCTCTTCGTTTCCCGACTCGAAGGCAATGAGGTTAACGAGCTTGTCCACCTCATGTCCGTGCTCGTCGAGTGTGGCCTCGAAGTTTCCGTAGTTGTATACGGCATCAAAGCTCAGCTCGAGCTCGTCGTAGATGCCCTGCGACCAGTAGCCATCGCCGGCACTTGCTCCCTCCACGACGTCGTTGTACTTGAGCTGAGGAACAAGTCCGGCTTGCACCACCAGCATCGTACGACCCGTGCCTTGGTAGTCCTCTATGGTGTAGGCATCCAACACGGAATCCTCGTCACGCAGGCGAATGGTGGAGAGGTCCGGGTGGACGCCGGGCGGCAGCAGATCGTACCACGTGCCGGAGGTCTCGGGAGCTATGCCACCGTTCTCGACGTACTCTTCGTAAATCTCCTTGCTGAGCACGTTGGATTGCTCGTGTACGGTGGCGGTGTAGTGCAGGGTGACCTGCTTCGTGGAGGCGTTAAAGTCGGTTCCCTCGTTGTACTCCTTCGTCTCCTTGGTGCTCGTTACACCAATGCGTGGCACGGAGCCGCGCAGGTACGCAAGCGAAGCGTGGTGATACATAGGCCGGCCGTACCGCGACGTGTCCATGGCAATCGTGTTCGAGAAGCCCACGGATTGGTTCGGGTTGCCCCTAATGGCAAAGATACCGTCACCAGTGCCGGCCACGAGCGAGGCGTCGGCCGGGTTGACGGTCGGGGCGTTCGCCTCGCCGCTGCCGTACGTGCCACCCACGCCGTCGCCGTTGTAGGCCACGAGCGTCACGTCGTTGCGCATGGTGGCGGTGGGGCTATCGGTCTCGGCAAACAGCTGGTCAACGAGCGCTCGCACCCGCGGCCCGTCCGCGCACAGCGTAACGTAGGGGTTGTACTGCAGTCGTATGGCGTCATAATCCTTGGAGGAGGTGACCATCTTCACGCGGGTGATGCCCAGCTCCTTATCCAAGCTAACGTTGAGACCGTTAATGTGAACACGATCTAGCGTTGTCGTCACATGGTGGGCGTTGTGCTCGTCATAGGTCACGGTCGCGAGCTGAGTCCATTCCTGCGCGGTGCCACCCTCGCTCTCGGATAGACCCCACAGTGCCACGTTGGGCGGGGTCGCCTCGTAGTTGCGGATGTAATCCCATTCGTTGTTTACGTCACCGCCCCTGTGCCCATAGGTGTACACGCCCGGATCGTTCAGATGCACGCGCGAGATGTAGTAGTCCGCAGACGTCAACTCGCTGCCGTAGTTTCCGTTGAGGTAGATGGCGTCGTCCGTGGCCTCCATGGTCACGTAGCGCTGGTGCAAGTTCGGGTCGGTGGCGGGGTCCGTTACGTTTTCGAAGCTCGCGCCCTCGGCCAAGGTCCTCTCCATAATCTCGCCGTAGGCAGTCACGGTAAAGCCTATGGTGGTGTCTTTGGCCGGAATCGCGTTCGCACCCGATCCGAGGCCCTTGAGGTCGGTGAGCGCAGTATTGGTGGAGGTCGAGTAGCGGTGCGGCTCGAGAGTCTCCTTCTCGATGATGTAGTGTCCAGGCGCCGCGACGAACGCCACCGGCGACGGGTTGTGATAGTAAACCGCGGCCGAAGCCTCTTTGTGAGTGGCCGTATTCGGAGCGTCGGTCGGCGTCACCGTCCAGCTGACGTCGTTGGCTATTTTGTAGTTCACCCCGTCCTCGAACAGGCTCTTTGGATAGGCCGTCCACACGTTTTCGTAACGCGATTCGCCCGATTCGAGATAGGAGCCGTTCTCCAACACAGTCTTGGTGTAGGAGCTCGAAAAACTGTCCGCAGCCACAGAGGAGGTACCCAGGACCACGCTACCCTCATTCGATACTTCCTCGCCGTTGCCCTCAATCTTGCCGATCGTGTCGGTCATATTGAGCTGGAACGCTTGGTTGCCCTTTACGTTGGCGTAGGTGTTCCACCGCACGAGCACATAGTCGTCCGCGCTACCGGGAAGCCCATTCAGTGCGGCTTTGATCGCGTCCTCCGCATCCGAAGCGGCCACGACCCTGCCACCATTCTTGTAGGCGTTGTCGATTTCCTCGTGCGTGTGAACCTGTGCCGTAAGGGGGTCGGTGCCCACCACGATGTCGTTACCACGGGCGGTGGTAAGCGTGAGCTCTGCCTGCAGGTTCGGTACGACCATATCGCTTGGCAATTCGGTGCTTTTGATTTCGTGCGGGACAATGCCGTGGATGGAAAACTGAATAACGCCAGTGGAGCCCGACTGCAGCGTACGGGTGTTGGTTATTACGTAGTACGGGTCGGAGCTGTCTGTGGGCGTTACCAAACGGTATGCAAAGGCCTGGGAAGTGTCGGGCTGCTCGGGGACGCCAAAGGTCATTGAGCCGATGAGGTCTCCGCCGCGATTAAGGGCCACCTGTGCGGGGACGGTCATTTGGATGGAGCCTGCCGGGTAGTCCATCTCGCCCGAGAAGGAAAACTGCAGGTGCGCCTGCATGTTGAGCGCATTGTCGTCAGCGGGCTCCAAATAGAGGTTGGAGGCGCTGCCGTCATCCTTGCCTTCCGTGTCGTGCGTGTTCCACACGAGCGAGAAGTACTCTACGGTGGTGCCGTCCTTTTTTTGTTCTTGTCCTGGACGCGCGCGCACGTCCGTGACGTTACCGACCGACTGCGGGCTGAGCAACAACGTACCGAACCCAAGCTTGGCCGCAGAGGCGGTCGAACGCACTTGCAGGGGGTTTGCCAGCAGGTTGCGCGCGTGCGTGTTTTGCTCGGCCTTGTCCAACGCGACCGTGGCATTTGGATCGCCGGCAGAGGAGTCGAGAGTGGCCTCGGGGTTGGCCAGGATCGCATCGATGCCGGTGGGAGACGCGGCCACGGGCTCGGCGCTCTTGGGCAGCTCCACGTTGGGGTCGATGCCGCCCGTGTCCTCGCTGGGCTGCACCGAGACGCTTTGCGTTGGCTGTGCGGGCGTGGCTGTGGTGGAAGATCGCTCGCTCGTTTGCGCAGGCGCTTCCTTGGGTGCGCCCATGTTGCCGCCGGCGTTGGTGGGCGCTGGCTGATCGTCCTGCGTGATGTCGTTTGATGGCGTTGCCTCTTGCGTTGGCTGCGCAGGAGCTGGCGTGTTGGTGGGATGTTCGCTCGTTTGCGCAGGCGCTTCCTTGGACGCGCTCGTGCTGTCACCGACGTTGGCGGGCGCTGGCTGGTCGCCCTGCACGACGTCGTTTGATGGCGTTGCCTCTTGCGTTGGCTGCTCCGTACGCTGCTCGACCTTCTTCCATTGCGCATACAGCACGAGCTTGCCGTCGCGCACGCGGTCGCGCAGGACGCAGGTCTTGACCTCGCGACCCTCCCCGTCGGTTCCATGTGCGGCGGCGACGTCGCTCACCTGCCGCACGGTACCGTCCTCCAACGTCACGTAGGCGTATGACAGGTTGTATAGACTGGCCTCGGCGGGCACGAAGAGCGGCTTGTCCTCGGGTTCGGGCGCGTTGGGGTCAGCCGCGAGCGCCTCCTCGCGCGCCTTGTGCCACGCCTCTGGGTCCACGTTCGTGGACCAGCCCGCAAACTCAAAGCCCTCGCGCACAAACGCATTGGGTAGTCGCACGGGATCTGCGTCCTCTTGCGACTCCACGCTCGTCACGTGTTCGTCCGTACCCTCGATTAGCGCTCCACCGTTAGCGTCGAGCTCAATGGCCCAACGCTCAGGCACAGATTCCACAACTGGCTCCGCATGATCCACGCTCTTGTCAGCGGGGTCTGCGGCTCCTGCGGAATCGCCCGTCTGTCCCGAGGTCTCTTTGGGCTGAGACTCAGACGTCACGTCCGCCGCCAGGGTCTGCTTTGCCGACAACTCGTTCATGGCCTCGGCAAGCGCCTGAGGACTCACGCTCGAAAGCGCAAGCAGCAGCGACAGTATGCTCGCGAGCACGGCCCGCCTTGCTTTAGACAGTTTCCAAAAATCCATGAACGTTTCCTCGCTATGCAAAAAAAGCCCGAGACGCGCTCGGGCTGTTCGGAACTACTCTTTTTCTGCCATGCGGCGACGCACGATGACCGCCAGAGAGGCGACCAAGATCGTTCCGCCCACCACGTACACCATCGTGATGCCAGAGAGACCCGTAAGCGGGAGCTTCTCTTCCTTCTTATTGGTGGCGACAACGGTCACAGTGTTGTCAGTCGAGTCGAAATATGCGCGGGTACCGATGTCGAGAACCCCGTCTGGAGTAGCACTCGTATCCTGCCCGTCGCCCTCACCACCAGAGAGCGAAGCCCTTACGCCCTGGACCTCGTGGGTGGTCGCGTTCTTATCAGGAGTTATGACGAGCGTAATATCGGATGTGAGTGTTTTGTAGCCAGAGGGAGCCGTCACCTCATGGATCAGATACGTTCCCGCATCAAGCCCCTTAACAGCGAAGGACCCATTGTTATTGGTCCTAAAGATGTAATCGCTATAACCGGAGGCGTTAGTCGCGGGCAAGGTCGTTTCACCGAACGTGCCATCCTGCTTGATGTACTTGTTCGCATTCGCGAGCCCCTCATCAACCGATGTCGCCTTGATCGTGAACTCAGCCCCAGCGAGGTATTCGTTCGTGTCCGAGTTCCTGTCAAGCTCAAGCACTTGGTCGACCTTCTTGAGCTTGAGGGCGTATTCGTAGACCTTGGCCGTCGAGGGAGTCGTAGTGCCCTCCTCGATCTTGTGCCGGTTTGGAATGGCATCGTATGTAACGGTCGCCGAGTTCACATTCCCAGTAACACCAACAATGGCATCGCCATTGAGTCTGGCTGTGTATTCCACGGTTATTACAGAGTCTTTATCGATTGGGATGGCCGCAGCCGTAGTGCTCGATGCCGTGGTACCCTTTACAAGTTTGAGGTCGTCGAATGTCACGGTCAGGACCTTCGTTTTGTCCGTATCGTTCTTTGTGTAGGCAACAGCACAGCCTTCGGTTACCGTATAAACCGTTTGCGTATTGGCCGTGCTCTTGGAGTTATCGACTTTTACGGTAATATCCGACAGGTCGATATTTTCTGCGGCCTTCTGGAGATCGAGTCCCTTGGGCAGTACGTCAGTGAACTGATAGAAGTATTCGTTAAAGCTGACCACGTTGCCCGATACTGTACCAGTAAGGGTATATCGTAGGTCCTGGCCTATCTGGGCGTCGGCATAGCGGCTCGTCGTGCCAGGTAGAGAGTCTTCGGAGACGGTTTTGGCAATCGTGGGCACAGAGACCTTCTCGTGAATGGTGAGCTGCTGGTCCTCTGCAAGCAGCGCAAGAATGGGAGAGGTGGCAGACGCACCGGTGCTCGCATTTGACGGAGTGGAGATCACGAGGTAGTAACCCTCCGTGAGTTCCGTTGCCTGACCAGGCGTGACTGCAGTTCCGATATTTTGGTGCTGGTCCATTAGGGCGCCAGCAAGCTCGTTTGCCAGCGTGTTGGCAAACGAGTCAGGCGTAACGTACGTGTTGTAGTCTGACCCGGTTATATTTGTCACCATGAAGTCCGCCGCCGCTTGGGCGCTGTCGTTAGCGGGCCTAGCGACACTGGGATGCGCAGTACAGTACGCATCAATCGCATGCGTTACTGCTGTCTTGACGTCGTTGTTCGCCCAATCAACGTCTATCGCCACGCATTGGGGGGCGGTCGTCGTTCCTTGGTTCGTGACGTTCCCTTCAAAGATTTTGATGGCATGATAGGATGTCACCGTGTTATTGGCATCCTTTTCGATCGTGAGCGTCCCCGTACCAGTAGTGTCCCCAGTCGCAGCCAACGCCACGCTTGGCATCGCCCCGCCCAATGCAAGTGTCGCGCTCAGCATCGCTCCTGCCGCTGCCTTTGCCACCGTTCTCATACTCCACGCCATGCCCTTATCCTTTCGTATTCGCGGCCTTGCGACCTCGTTACTGCCTCTTCTCTGCCTGCGCTCGCGTATCGCTTGACTCTATGCCAGAGCGCCCGCTTGCCGCTCCCGCGACAACCATTGTCACCGCCAGTACCAACACTCCCGTCCCCATGATCGGCGAGGTATCTGCCGTGGTCGCCAACGACGAGCGTGTAGAGCTGGTACTTCCGGAGCTGCCACCTTCTGAGCTGCCGCTCGTCGTCGTGCTCTTGGGCGTGCTGCCTCCGTTACGTTTCCCGCCCGAGTCCTTGTCATCGGGACTCTTGTCGTCGGAGTCCTTGTCCGGCTTCTTTTCTTCGCCGCTCGACTTGGGATTCTCGACCGTTATGGTCGCAATGCCCGAGGTGCCATCCACGGCCGTCACCGTCGCGTCGCCCGTGGTGGCTGCGGTGAGGGTGGCCTGCTTGGTGCCCAGACCCGTAACTTCCAGCTTGACGCTCACGGGAGCCTTTAGTGCCTCGTATCCGTCGGGCGCCTCTGCCTCGGCTATGGTGTACGTCCCCGCATCGACTCCGGCAAACGTCGCGACTCCTTTGTCGTCTGTGGTCGCTACCTGCGCATCTGAGGCCTGACTCGTCCACGACCCCGACTTAGTGCGGTATTGGCCCTCGGCGTTTTGCAGGGTGAAGGATGCCCCTGCGAGCGGCTTGTCGTCTTCGGCATCTACCTTGTGCAGCTCGATTCCCAGCGTGTGCACGGAGGTCGTCTGCGGAACGCTTGTGCCAGTCCCCTCCGAGTCATGATCGCGGGTATAGCGCAGCGAGACCTCGTTTTGGTTGCCCCCCACAAGGCCCATCGTCGCCCCAGGCAATACCGTGCAGTCGTATTCGACCACAATCTTGTCCGTGGACAGCAGGCCTGACACCGCGCCCAAAATGTCGTCTGATCCAGCGCGCATGCTCTGTTCTTCAAATTCTACGGTCAACTGGACGTCGCTCGTGCTGCCGTCCGCATGTACAACATAGGAGTGAAGGCTATCCTCGACGTATGCCAGTCCCTCGCCGAGCTTGTCGAAAAACCAGAGCTGGTAGCTCGTGTATGATGCGAGGTCCGAAGGAAGGTCAGCCTCCAGACGGTACGAGACCACGTCACCGGCCCCTGCACAGACGCGAGCCGTCCACGGGCCGTCCGAGGATGTGGTGCGTATGTGCTTGGATGGCGTGGGCACCGTTCGCTTTTCTTCCTGCGCACCCGTAGCGGACTCCGTGGGACTTGCATCGGCAAGTGCCAAGCGTGTCGATACACACAAAGACCACGCCATGCTCAATGCGAGCATGAACGCCAAAGCGAAACCAAGGCGGGTAGTCGCAGCACCCATTCGCGTGAACGCGCGACCGGAGCGAGGTAACAGGGCCATAAGAGTCCCCCGTCTAATATATAAGATTCAAATTGTTTTCTTCCCAAATAGCCACTTTTAGCTTATGACAAGCTAGGCTGTTGCCGTTTAATGAAACGTGCCAATTTGGAACACGTATATTTTGTGGATATACTTGACAAACGTTATAAACGGTAAATCTCGTACCGCACGCCCCTACTAAGCGCGGCGGAACTCGTACGCCTCAAAGAGCACCGGGAGTTCGGCGGGAACGTCAGACGGATAGACGGTATCTGGGGACAGCTCGCCTGTGGTGCCCTGATGCCGATAAGCCTGCACGGCCCATGAGCGCACACCGCGCGACGCAAGGTCGTGGGCAATGACGGCAATGTCATCGACACCGAGCAGGTCCGGATGCCACGTGGTGCGGACCTCCAAATCAACTCCTGCCGCAAGCACTACCTCAAGGCTCTCGCGCACAGGCGCCCCCGTTTCGGCTCGCTTGGTAATGGCGTCATAGGCATCCCACGGCGCCTTCACGTCTAGGCCCACCCAATCCACGTACGGCAGCATCTTGCGCAGCCGCTCCGGAAAGGCCCCGCAGGTGTGCAGGCCCACACAAAAGCCCAGCTCGCGCACGCGTTGGGCAACGTCTACGATTCCAGCCTGGGCAAGGGGCTCTCCCCCACTAAAGACCACGCCGTCCAAAAGCCCCTTGCGGCGGTCAAGCAACGAGAAAAGCGCGGACTCGTCGAGCGCGCCCGCGCGTACGTCTTGCAGAACGTGGTTCTGACAATAAGGACACCGCCACGGGCAGCCGGCCAAGAACGCCACGCAGGCGAGCTTGCCGGGCCAGTCGACAGTGGAGAAGGGCTCGATGCCGCCTATGCGCAGCATGCCGTGGGCTCGACGAACTCCACGCGCTCGTGGAACTCGCCCTTCTTTCCGATGTTGTAGAACGAGACGGGACGGTAGTAGCCCATGACACGCGTCCACACCTCGCATGGCTGGCGCTCGTCGTTGCTGAGCTCCACGCCGTCGATCACAACGCCTGTACTCGTGAGCTCTTCTTTGTGTATCATGGTCCCTCTCCTTGTGTATCCAAGTTTTTGTGGATGTACATCATATCCAACACAATATCTTGTGTCAACCCACATGGCGCAAACGAATCGAGTTCGTTTGCGCCCATGCCGTTACCTTTGCAGGCGGGCGTGTTTTGCCTGCGCCAGCTCCTCGTCGCACAGCGGGCAGTAGGCATGCTCACCGGCGATGTAGCCATGTTTGGGGCAGATGGAGAACGTGGGTGTCACGGTGATGTAGGGCAGACGGTAGTTCTCGAGCGAACGCTTGACCAACTGCTTGCACGCCTCTGCGTTCGAGATGCGCTCGCCCATATACAGGTGAAGCACCGTTCCGCCGGTGTACTTCTTTTGCAGCCCTTCTTGCTCCTCGAGCGCCTGGAACGGGTCGGCAGTGTATCCAACGGGCAGCTGCGACGAGTTGGTGTAATACGGCTCGTCGGGCGTGCCCGCCTGAATGATACCCTCGTAGCGCTTGAGGTCCTCGCGTGCAAACCGATATGTCGTACCCTCGGCCGGCGTCGCCTCAAGGTTGTACATATGACCAGTCTCTTCTTGGAACTCCACCATCCGTTTGCGCACGTGGTCGAGCACGCGAATGGCGAGGGAGCGGCCCTCGGGCGTCGTGATGTCGTAGGCGTCTTTGCTGTAGTTGCGAATCATCTCGTTCATTCCATTGACGCCAATGGTCGAGAAGTGATTGCGCAGCGTACCCAAATAGCGCTTGGTGTACGGGAAGAGGCCCGCATCCATGAGGCGCTGGATTTCCTTGCGCTTGAGCTCGAGCGACACCTTTGCCAGCACGAGCAGATAGTCCAGCTCGTCAACGAGCGCCCGCTCGTTAGCCACATGCTTGAATCCCAGCCGGGCCATGTTTATGGTCACCACGCCGATGGAGCCAGTCTGCTCGGCCGACCCAAACAGGCCGTTGCCGCGCTTGAGCAGCTCTCGCAAGTCGAGCTGCAGACGGCAGCACATGGAGCGAACCATGTTTGGCTCGAGGTCGGAGTTCACGAAGTTCTGGAAGTACGGCAGGCCGTACTTGGCCGTCATCTCAAACATGAGGTCAGTGTTGGGAGAATCCCACGGGAAGTCCTTGGTGATGTTGTACGTCGGGATAGGGAAGGTAAACACGCGGCCGTGTTGATCGCCCTCGGTCATGACTTCGATGAACGCGCGATTCACCATGTCCATCTCTTCTTGCAGGTCCCCGTACGTAAAGTCGACGGGCTCGCCGCCCACCAGCGGCACCTGGTTGCGCAGGTCCTCGGGGCACGTCCAGTCGAAAGTGAGGTTCGAGAAGGGTGTCTGGGTGCCCCAACGACTTGGGACGTTCATGTTGTACACAAAGCCCTGCATCTCCTGCTTTACCTGTTCATAGGTAAGGTTGTCCACGCGGACAAACGGAGCGAGATAGGTGTCGGTAGAGCTGAACGCCTGCGCACCCGCCCACTCATTCTGCAACGTACCGAGGAAGTTGACCATCTGGCCCATTGCAGCGCTCAGATGTTGGGGCGGTGCGGACTCAACCTTGTTTGCCACGCCGTTAAAGCCCTCGTTGAGCAATGTGCGCAAGCTCCATCCTGCACAGTAGCCGCTGAGCATGTCGAGGTCATGGATGTGAAAGGAGCCAGACCTGTGGGCCTCGCCCACCGCGGGTGGATAGATATGCGAGAGCCAGTAGTTGGCAATGACTTTTCCGCTCACGTTGAGGATAAGGCCGCCGAGAGAGTAGCCTTGGTTGGCATTGGCGTTCACGCGCCAGTCCATGCGGCTCAGGTACTCGTTTACCGAGCTCGTCACGTCGATGTAGGTCTGGCGGTCGCGACGCGTCTGGGCGCGCTTTTCGCGATAGACGATATAGGCGCGGGCGGTCGCGAAGTGATTGGCCGTAATCAGGCACTGCTCGACGATGTCCTGCACCTCCTCGACGGTGGGAGATGCCCCTTCAAAACGATGCGCGATGACCTTGCAGACTTGGCCACAAAGGATGATGGCTTCCTCCGGACCAAACTCTCCGGTGGCCGAACCGGCACGCTCGATGGCAGCAGTGATTTTTGACTTGTCAAAGCTCATGAGCGTTCCGTCACGCTTGATGATGGACGTGGGATATGCTAAAGGTGACATACTATCTCCTCAGAGTCGGCAATGTTCACCACAATAGCTTGTAGGACGCGCTCGCGCAAGCCACCTAAAGTAATATCATCACATGCAAAAGCCCTGATTGGAGGTTGCCGTGTATTGCCCAAAGTGTGGAGCACCCAACGACGAGGACGCCCATTACTGCAAGTCCTGCGGCTCCGGCCTCACCTCATCAGTCGCACGTAGTTCGAGCACAACGATTCGAGACCCCCAACGCGGACCAAGCCATGACGAAGGCGAGAGTCTCACATTCGCGGACGCCTTGTATCACGTCTTTACCGACGTAGGACTCTCGCTGCTCCACAACCCATCTCGGCTGCTCGCCTACACGGCAGACATCGGCAACACCGACGCGCCTGAGTTCAGGGTGTTCGAGTACAACTGCGACGCCGAGCTGCTCGAACCCCTTGTGTCGTTCGCGTCGGAGGCCCCAAACAGACGGGAGCTCGACGAGGCCGCGGACCGAGTATGTCTCATTCTGTGCGACCGTGCAATCGAACCCCAAGCCGCCGCCCGCGTCTCTACCTGTCTGCGCAACGCAATCGCGCGGACCCAGTCGTTGCCCGAGATACCTCTGCCACCCGTAAGGTCCGAATTCGAATCGAGCTCGACAAGCGTCGCAAGCGAAGGATCCAACCAACCAGCGTCATCTACTAACAACGCTCGATCGGGCGGCAGCCAATTTGCGGTCCCACACGAGAAGTCAGTCTCGACCCAGGCTCCGCCGTCCAACTCGACCTACGCAGCTAACCAGGCGCCCTCTACACCAAATCCGCCCACCCCACCAGCGCCCAAACGACCCACTGGCCTTATAGCACTCGTCGCCGTGCTTGCGGTTCTAGCCATCGTCATGGGCATGGCAGCATACAAAACGGTAAGAACCAACGCAGATGCCTCTAGCGGCACCGTGGCCGCGTCCAATACCGCCAAAAACGACACCGCAACCATGGAAATAACCAAGGACAAGAGCTCGACGAAGGAAAGCAACGCGGACTCGAGCAAGGCGGACCCGGGCGATGCAAAGCAGTCAAGCTCATCGACGAGCGGCTCAGACGGCAAACAGAGCACGTCGTCCGACGACAGCTCCTCCTCCAGCGCTCAGCCTACGCCGAAGCCGGAACCAGATCCCGAACCCACGCCCGCACCGGCGCCGGCTCCCGCAACCAACCACGCCGATTCCTTCCCGCGCAAGTGGAGCGGCACCTACGTCGGCACCTCTTCCTACGTAGAGGGCGACCACCACATAAACAGGGCTGTGGCCTTCAACTGGACCACGGTGACGGAATCCGGTCACCTCGAGGGCATCTGCTACGTCGGTACCGAGGACACCGGCCCAGGCGAGACCTACGGAACCTGCTACGTAAGTGGAGATGTCAACTGGGACAGCGGCGAGATCAACTTTAGCGGCACGGAGTGGATCGACCAAGGAGGTCTTGGCGACCTGCGACAATACAGCGGCGCCGTGGACCTTTCGTCCCGAACCATGGGCGGCAATGCGTGGGACGTGGGCACGGGTCTTTACGAGACGCCGTGGAACGTGTCAGCTGTCGACCAGATCTCGATTATGCAGAACGGGAGCGTCACAACAGTATGACGCTCCAAGACCCGAGAGCGCGCCCCACGCGAGCGCCTACGCCTCTTCCTCACGGCGGACGATATCCTGCACGAGGTAGAGCGGGCGTTGGCGAGCCTCAGTAAAGGTGTTGCCCACATAGATGCCCACCATACCGATGACGCTCATCAGCAGGCCGCCCACCAAAAACACGGAGGCAATCATACTGGGCCATCCCACCGGAACGTCTGAGTCCACAAAGTTATGAATAACAAGCGTCACCAAGACGACAAACGCAAGGAAAGCCATAACAAACCCAAACTTCACCGTAAGCGTAAGTGGCTTGTTTGAGTGCGACGTGATGGTCTCGATTGCCAGCGTAATCTTTTTGCCGAACGTATAGGACGACTCGCCCTCAAACCGTTCCTCTGGGTCGATGTCCACCGTTGTCTGCTCGAATCCAACCCACGTCATAAACAGCGAATAGTCGCGGGCTTGTTCGCGCATGCTCAGATACGCATCGTAGGCACGCCGGCTTGCAATGCTAAAGTTGCCGATGGTCGGATCGACCTCGACCTCGGCCAAGTGCGAGTACACCCGATAGAACGCTCCAGAAAGCGCCAGCGTCATCTTTGAGTCCTTGCGCCCCACGCGCCGCGCAAACACGACGTCGTATCCCTCGAGCGCCTTTTGGTACAGCGCGGGAATCGCCTCGGGAGGATCCTGGCAGTCGCAGTCCATCACCACCGCCCACGCGCCACGCGCGTTGTCCAGACCGCAGGTTATGGCTCGAGACTGCCCCGAATTGCGCGCCAGGTGAATGCCCACCACATGCGAATCCGCCTCAGCAAGCGCGCGAACGCCCTCCCATGAGCCCTGGGGGCAGCGATCGTCCACCAAGATAATCTCGTACGACGGCACTAGTCCGCTCAGCACGTCGGTAAGCCGGCGATAAAGCTCGGGCAAGGCTCCCGGACACCCATAGACGGGCACCACAATCGATATGTCTACCTCTTTTTCCATGCCAAGATTTTATCCAAGAAGCGCCAAGACACAAATGCCACACACAATGAGGGCAAGCGATGGGGCGAGACCTCTTTGCCTCGTTGGCTGTGGAACGGAGTTCCCGGGGAGTTTGTTCCGCGGGGAGTTTGTTCCCGGCCTCATCCTCTTGCCCGCTTGCTGGTTCTCCTTATGACAATGGCAAACACACCGAGCGCAAGAAGCCCCACTCCCGTTACACACACGCCCACAAAGAGACCCGGCGTCTGGTAGGTAAGTTCCACCTCGTGATGGCCGGCCTCAAGATTGAGCGCCATGAAGCCCGTATCCGCCCTCAGGAGCTCCGCAGGCTTTCCGTCCACTTTTGCTGACCATCCCTTGCTGTACGCCACCGTGAGTAGTAAGGTCTGCGCACTGGGAAGGTCGATATCACCTGCAAGGCGATTACATCCCTGTACGACGTTCTGCAGCGTGTTCTGCCTGCGCTCCCGAATCCATGCGTCGCGATGAGCGTGAGTCTCTGCCACAACTTTGAGGTCGTCATAGGTATAGATCCCTGCGTCGGTGAGTCGCAACGTTATAGTGTGGGCAGCCTCTTGGGCATACCCCAAGTTGCCCAGCCACATGCTCTTGCCACCATACATATGATACGAACGTACGCTGTTTGTGATGCGGCACTCCAAAGGGGACACGTCCGAGGTCGCATCCACCTCGTAGCTCAGCACCGGATGGAACTGAAAGTCACCCGCAAGGAGCTTCGCCTTCGAGAACCACGGCATGCCTGCCTTCTTTTCTTCGCTCACGTATGTCGACGGTGGCACGGACTCGTAGTCGAGTCCATCGACGTAGAGGTAAGTGTCGGCCTCGGGCACGCCCTCAAACTTCAGGGTGACGACGCCCTTGGGAACGCTCGCCACGATACGCCCGTCCTCGACGGTGACCCCCGCGGAGCCTTCGATGGTAAACGGCAGCTCCCTGTCCTCAAACACAAGGTCGCCCGCGCGAACCGTAGTCGCTCCCTTCCCGCCCCGCAAATCCGCACCGTCTGCGAGTACGACGGCCTGCAGGAGCGCCTGCTGGCGTTGCGCCGGCGAAAGGGCTAGGTACTCACTTCGCGTCAGCGCGTGCTCGTACGCGACGCCCAAGGGAAGGGCTTGGTCGGAGCGTACGACTTGGTAATTGAAGCCCGCGACCTCCCGCCCCGCGGCAACGTCCGTCGCCTCGAAGCTGTACGGAAGGGCGTCGGTTCCGTCGGGACGATACAGGAAGTAGCGTACCCCCAAAAGCGCCAGAAGGTCGGAGCGGCCCTGAATGTCGGCAAAGCTAAAGTTGATATCATCCCCCGCTACGCCCAGCTCGGTGTGGAAGGCGTCAATACCGTCGTTATAGACGCTGTTGTAAAAGCTGATGGCCTGTTTGCCCAGTATCAGACTGTTATTGCGAATGCGCACCATGGGAGACCCAGCCGTCGACGGCGCCTGGTTTGCGTCGTAGCGCCACCAGTCGGAATCGTCGACTTCACACGAGAGCTGGTCGATGGATCGTGAGGTGAGCATGGAGTACGTCGCACCTATCGGGGTTTGCCCACTCGCCACACCGCCCTCGTTCGGCGACAAAAAATACATGCCGTTAACAATCAACGTCAGCGAGAGCCCGCCTACGAGGACGCTCCTGCGCAGGTCGGGGCCCCGCCACAACGTGACGCCCAGCAAGGAGGCAAGCAGCGCCGCCATGCCAGCGACGGTCGTCTCCACGCGACATGGCGGAAACAGCAACAGGAGCGCATAGACGGCCGTTCCTCCCACCAGAACACGACGGGTACGACCGTCGCAGACAAGGAGCGTAGGCGTCATACGAACAAGTACCAGGCAAACGCACAGGTCGTAAGCCCATGCCCATCTGTTTGAGGCGTAGTTCATCACGTTCATAAAGCTTCCCACACACGGAAGCAGCAGGCAGACGGTAAGCACCACAAAGACCGCCCGCAGTTCGCGGTTTTTGTCGCGTCGCACGAACAGGAGCATACAGGCAAAGAAGGCCATGCCACCAAAGCCCTGATACGTGTCGCTTCCCACCTCATGAATAGACAAGAAGCCCAAGAGGAAGTTGCGATAATAATCCACTCCATAGAGGAGCGGCACCTCCGTCGCACTATCTACCAGACGGTCCATGCCCATGAGCCCGAATGCGGCGGGCACTAGGGCGAACCCCGCAACGAGCAGGCAGAGGACCACCAATCCGGCGAATCGGCCCGTCCACGCCAAGAACACTTTGAGCGAAAGGTTACCTCGGTCGCGCTCGACCATGTACACGCGCAGCGCCAAGTACAGGACGAGCAGTACGAGAACCATATATGTAAAGTAGTACGAGACGATGGCAAGCAAGCTGAGCGAGGCCACGAACACCCAGGGCTTCTTACCGGCGAGGATGCGCTCCGCTCCGGCGAGGATCACCGGAAAGAGTACGAGCGCATGGAGACCACTCGACCAACGAACGCCCGTGAGGGCGGCGCCGCACAAGGCGTACAGCAGGGCACCAAGCACCGTTCCGGTCTTCTTCTCGCCACGCGTCTGGCAATAAAATATGAAGCCAAGTCCAGCCAAATAAAGGCGCACGAAGAAGAGCAGCTGAAACACCCACTCGCTCAGGAAGGGTGGCGTGATCGCCGACGTCAGGTTGAACGGGTCCAAGAACACGTCAAACGTTGTGGGCACATCGACGCCATAGCCCATGCACCATTCCCAAAGGGGGACGTTGAACCCTCCGCCGCCCAGCAGACTTCCCACAACATTGCGAATCCACTGTCCCTCGTACACAAAGAAGGTGTAGTACTGGCTGAGTCCGTCCACAAACCAAATGAGGCTACGTCCACCGAGCGGCAGCGCTATAAGCACGAGGATGGAAAGTGGAACAAAGATGCGGCTGAACGTCCGATAGCAGCCGCTTTGAATGGCTCGTTGCTCTTGTTTGCAAAGCCAGCGCCGAATGCGTTGGGTTCTGTCGTTATCCATAGCTCGTTTTCTCGTCGATACTGCTGTCTTTGATATTGTATTCGTAAGTTTGGCACATTTTTGGCACACAGTTCCCGGGGAGTTTTGTTCCACTTGGAACAAAACTCCCCGGGAACTGTGTTCCGCCTAGCCAAAGAGGTCATCGAGCGGGCATGGCCGCGAGAACAGGTAGCCCTGGAGCTTGTCGGTCCCCAGCTGGCGCAGCATGTCGTACTGCTCCTGCGTCTCGATGCCCTCCACCAGCGTGGTGATGCCAAGCCTACGACACATACCCACGATGTCCGCGAGGATAATGGCGTTTCTTCCCGTACCGGTAAAGTTGCGCATGAACTGCATGTCCACCTTTATGAGGTCGAAGTTGAGGTTCTCGAGCAGGTTGAGCGTGGAGTACTCGCTACCAAAGTCGTCCATCCACACCGCAAACCCCAGCGATCGCAGCCGGTCCACCTCGGCCTTGAGCATGCCCTGGTCCTCGGCAAACGCGCTTTCGGTTATCTCGATGCACAGCAGGCGTCGGGGATAACCGGACTCATCCACCAAGGTACAAATCTCGTCCACGATATCGCACTCCACGAAGTCGTGGCGCGAGAGGTTCACCGATACGGGCGCCAGGGGAATTCCGCGCTCCTCAAGCACCTTGAAGTCGTGAAGGATACGCCTAATCACATACAGACTCAACTTGTAAATGATCCTCTCCCGCTCCAAAACGCTTATGAACTTGAAGGGCGGCAAAAAGCCATACGTGGGGTCGTCCCACCTCGAGAGCGCCTCCATGTTGCAAATCTCTCCGCTGGCGGCGTGTACGATGGGCTGGTAGTAGACCTTGATCCAGTCGTTGGCGACGGCCTCGTCCAAGTGCGTAATGAGGTACTGCCTAAAGCGTATCTCCTCGTCCAGACGCTCGTCGTACATGCGGTAGCTCGTCTCGCGAAGCTCACCGATGCTATCGTGGGCAAGCCGCGCCTTATCGAGCAGCGATATGACGGTGTCCCCATCCTTGTACAATACGAATCCTGCCTTGACGTACACGGGATGGTCGGCGCGATAGTTCCTGAGCGCCGTGTCAAGGCTATTCATGAGGCCCGCAATCTCGTCCTCGTAGCACAGCACGCCAAACTGGCTCCCCGTGATGTAGGTGATGTGGCGACCGGGGAGCGTCCCTCGCAGGATGTCCGCCGTCGTTCGGATAAGGTCGTCACCCTGTGCATAACCAAACTTGTCGTTGTAGTCGTGGAAGTTCACGAGGTTCAAAAAGCCCACAACGGGACCGCGATCGAGGTCCGCCACGTGGTTGAGCAGCTCCTCCGAACGCGTCGTAAAGTACGTGACGGATGGCAGGCCCGTAAGCTGGTTTATCTCGTAGGCACGCGCATGCGTAGACATATTTGTCTCGACGATACCCGCGCGCAACGCCTCGGCATTGAATTGCTCGCCATGAACCTTGCCCTCACCTGAGCGTTTGACCTTGTGGACATAGATGTCGGCAAGCTGAATCATCTGCTGCAGTTCCTTGCGCGTCTGCGGCGTTCCCACCACATAGCCAAACGAGCAGGTGAGATGAGAGTACATAATGCTGGTGCGAAGGTCGTCTAGGCGCTCTTGGCACGATGTAATGCGAGCGAGCCCCTCGTCCGTGGGGCCACCAACAAGGATGCAAAGCATCTCGTCTCCGCCGTAGCGATAAAGGTTCTCTTTGCCAAACAACCCCTTGAGCATGTTCGCAAAGGCAAGCAGCAGGTTGTCGCCTATGTCATGGCCATAGAAGTCGTTAAGAAGCGAGAAGTGGTCGATGTCGCCCATGGCTACAAACAACTCCCTGCCAAGGTAGCGCTCCGTGTGCGCCGCGAGGCTGCGCTGGTTTTGCGCATCGGTGATGACGTCATGCTCGAGGTGATAGCGCGTGCGCTCGAGGCTGCGCTGTACCTGAAGACGAAGCCGCAGCACCACATAGATGATGGCCACGGACGAAAGATAGAACTCCAGCGCGTGCAGCAGGTCAGTCTGAAAAATCACGGGGTCCTTGACGACGGCGCATATGGCCAAAAATACGACGTTCCAACCCAGCATGACGCCCATGAGACGCAGGGGCCGGTCCAGTATAAAGACGGGCACCGTTACCATAACCATAAGAAACGTTACAGCCTGATTCGCGGGATCCCACACGGTCCCGAGCAAGATAGACATCAGAAGCGCAGGCGCCTCACATAAATATAGCAACAACGTGGCATGACGGTATTCGGTGGGAATAACAAAGCGCTCGAGCACGAGCAGCACCGCGTAGTAGGCGACGAGCCAATAACTCTGCAAGCCAAGATTCGGAGAGCCTGTAATGAGGGTCTGGGCGGCGATGTTTGCGATTCCCACGGGTATACCAGTCGCCGCAAAGTAGCGGATGGCAAGGCGGTTTTGACTTGCCGCCTCCTCTCCGTCGGCAAAGAACTCGTCTCCCCTTAAGAACTCTGCAGTACGTGCAAGCACATTCATGAGCGTCGCCTTAGAAAGTGGGATGTTTGCGTGAGCTGAGCATACTAGAATTGTGATTCGCGCGAAAGGTGCCGCATGAGTCCGCGGGCAATATGGCCCGGTAAACGCTCAGGCAATAACATCAAGCAATGGCGAGTATCCCCTTCGCTTGGCTAAGCAGCGGGGAGCATTCTCTTCGCTTGCCTCCGCTTGCCCATTGGCTTCTGTGGCACTACCAATTACAAATGTGTACAATACACATATCCCCAGCATAAGGAGCAAACGTGGCAGACAAGAACCAGAACATCGAACCAGCTGCAACCACCACCGAGCTAGATGAAACCGCCAACGACTCAACCGAGAGCCTGGCAAAACCCGAGGAACAACAGGCAGGTGCCCTTGGCACGCCCGAGGACGACGCGCTCGAGGCCCAGCTCGCCTACGAGGCACTCAAGAAGCGCAAGAAGGCCAAGCGTCGCAAGCGGCGCATCATCATCGCCGTTGTGGCCGTTCTCGTCCTTCTCGTTGGATTCCTGGTCGTTTCGGGAAACAATTCGAACGACGCACAGGAAAAAATCGTCGAGACGGCCTTCGCCACCGCGGCCACGGCACGCAAGGGAGCATTCGAGGCCACGGTAGGTGGCACGGGCAAAGCCGAACCCATAAGCCAGAGTGTCGTCTCTCCCGAGGTCTCGGGAATCATCGAGAACCTCAATGTTGAGGTTGGCCAGAACGTCAACGAGGGCGACGTGCTCTTTCACCTCAAAAACTCCGAGCTCGACACGGACGTCGCAAAGAAGCAGCTAGCAGTCGACACGGCGCAGAGAGCGCGCGACACCAGCGAGCGCAAGCTCAACGAGGCGATCATCACGCGTGAGGACGCGTGGAACAAAGCCAACGACTCGGACGACTGGTCAACCTACAACGAGCTCGCCCTTTCTTCTGCCATCGACGACGCCGTCGACACGCTCAACAACAGCGAAGGTACCTTGGCCGCAGCCATCGACGACCTCAGCCGGGCCCAAGAGATGGCCGACAAAAGAAACGTGACCGCTCCCATTACCGGAAGCGTCGTTGCAGTCAACGCCACCAACGGACAGTCAGTTGGCGGCGCGACAGGAGGAACGACGGGCGGCGCAGGTAGCGGCGCAACGACAAACAACGGGCCTTTGGTCCAGATTGCCGACACCACAAAGATGAAAGTCGCCGTACAAATCAACGAGGTCGACATCGAGCAGGTCGCAACCGACCAGCCCGCAAAGGCAACCTTCCAGGCAATCCCCGACCTCGTTCAGGAGGCAAAGGTCCAAAGCATCGCAACGGTCTCCACGGGATCCTCTTCGAACGCAACTGGCGGTGCGGACTCGGGCAGCACGGGTGGCGGAGTCGTCACCTACCGCGTGGACCTCGTGGTACCCAACGATAACAACAAGATCAAGCCCGGCATGAGCGCCTCGGTCACCATCGTCACCAAGCACCTGGATAACGCGCTCGTCGTGCCGGCGGCCACAGTTTTTGGAGCCGACATGGGCAACGCGCATGTCCTCAAGGTCACGGATGCCAAGGAGCAAAAGTACGTAAGCGTCCCCGTAAAGATCGTGGAGCAGAGCACGTCCGAGATGGCCATTGAGGGCGACGTCACCGAAGGTGACCAACTGCTCACGCAGGACCTTGACTCGATGCAGAGCCTCTTGAGCGAAACGGACATGTAGCATGGCGGGTCCAAAATACGTCCTCGAGGTCGAGAACGTTCATCGCATCTACGAGTCGGCCGCGGGCTACACGCATGCCATACGCGGTGTCACGCTCCGCGTACCGCGCGGCGAGTTCCTGTGCATTATGGGCCCATCGGGCTCGGGCAAGTCGACCCTCATGAACATACTGGGCGGTCTCGACCGTCCCACCGCAGGCGTCTACAAGCTTGAAGGCGTAAGCACCTCCGAGCTTGACGACGACGAGCTAGCCGAGCTGCGCGCACGCCGCCTGGGATTCGTGTTCCAGCGCTACAATCTGCTGCCACGCGCCACGGTCCTGCGCAACGTCATGATGCCGCTCATCTACACCAACGTACCCGTAGCGGAGCGCGAGCTCAGGGCCTACAAGGCTCTGCGCGTGGTCGGCCTTCCCGAGGAGTACTACGACCATCGGTCCAACGAGCTGTCGGGCGGTCAGATGCAACGCGTGGCCATCGCACGCGCGCTCGTAAACGACCCCGCGCTCATCTTGGCCGACGAGCCCACCGGCGCACTCGACTCCGCGACGAGTGAGCTCGTCATGGAACTCTTTGCCAAGCTCAGCGAGCAAGGCAAGACCATCGTCGTCATCACTCACGACCCAGACACGAGTTCCTGGGGAGACCGCACCGTCCACATTCGCGACGGCAGACTCTTTACCGAAGAAGAGGAGCGCGCGCTCATCGAGGCGGCAATGCGGTCAGGTGCCGACATCAACGCACGAAGGGGGCACACATGAGGCCTGGAGACTTGGCGCAAGAAACTTGGAGCGCCCTTTCGGCAAACAAGGGTCGCAGCGCACTCACCATCTTGGGCATCGTCATAGGCATCGGCGCCGTCATCACCATGACCTCTATTATTGGCGGCATCTCCAACTCGATGGCCGGCATGTTTGGAGCGAACGCTGCGCGCGTCCTCACCATTAACCTCCATGGCATCAGCAACTTCACCCTGGACGACGTCGCCGAGCTGGCAAAGAACATACCCGACGTCGAGTACACCATGCCCAAGGCCCAAATCCAGCACGAGGCCACGTACGAAAAGACCAAGGTGCAGGCGACCATCCACGGAGAGGTCAACAAGGTCTTTGAGGCACACGGCTACAAGCTCCTCCAAGGTTCGGGCTTTACCGAAGAAGACGAAAAACGAGGCTCGCGCGAGATCATCTTGGACCAATACAGTGTAAGAAACCTTTTTGGCAACACCGATGCAGCCGTCGTCGGCAAATCTTTAAAGATTGGTAATGACGAATACATGATTATTGGCGTTGCCGACAAGGTCAACACGTTTTCGATGACGCAGTACGACAGCCAGTCTATCGAAGGCATCGTGCCCATTACCACCGCAATCACGCGACTCACGGGTAACCCAAACATTACTTCCATAGAAGCCATGACTTCTGCGACCTCCGATGCTGACGCCGTGGCAGCACAAACAAAAGAATACCTATCGCGTCGCTACAAGCTGCAGGACTCCAAGGAAGAGGGCGCCACCAGAACGGTAAGCGTCGAGTCAAACAAGCAGCTCATGCAGCAGGTAACCTCAATGACGTCGTCGTTCCAAGCCATCATGGTTACCGTGTCGGGCATTTCGCTGCTGGTAGGCGGCATTGGCATCATGAACATGATGCTCACCAACGTCACCGAGCGCATCCGCGAAATCGGACTGCGCAAGGCACTCGGAGCCAAACGCTTCGACATCACGAGCCAGTTCATCCTCGAGAGTATCTGCCTCTGCCTAACAGGGGGCTTCATTGGCGTCGTCCTCGGATTGCTGGGGTCCTTTGCCCTCTGTGGCATCGTAGGCGCTGGCCTTGCAGCCGCCGTGACAGGCAGTGCCGACCCAGTCTTGCCCGTCATCGATCCGGGCGCGATTCTTAACGCCGTCTTGACGTGCGTGATAACCGGTCTTATCTTTGGTTGGTATCCCGCACGACGCGCGGCCAAGCTCGATCCAGTGGAGAGTCTCAACCACCAGTAAGCCTCCGCAGCACAACGAGTCCGGTTCGTTTACACCGCTTTGCGAGAAAGAAGCCGGGCGCTTCGTCCCTTGGGTCGAAGCGCCCGGCTTTCTTGCCTGGGCTTAAATGCTCTGGAAGCTACTTGCGGTTGGCGCGATAGAACTCGATGAGGGCCTTGGTAGAGGCGTCCTGCGCGGCCAGAGCCTCGTCGTCATGCAGCGCGGGCACGATCTGCTTGGCGAGCTGCTTGCCAAGCTCGACGCCCCACTGGTCAAAGGAGTCGATGCCCCAGACGGTGCCCTCGGTAAAGACGATGTGCTCGTACAGGGCAATGAGAGCGCCCAGCGAGTGCGGCGTTAGGTCTACGCCAAAGATGGACGTCGTGGGACGGTTGCCCTCGAAGCAGCGCGCCGGCACGATCCACTCGGGCGTACCCTCGGCGCGAACCTCGTCAGCCGTCTTGCCAAAGGCCAAGGCCTTCGTCTGTGCCAAGAAGTTGCTCAGAAACAGCTCGTGCACGTCCTGACCGCTCTCCTGAATCGGGTTGGCCGTGTTTGCAAACGCAATGAAGTCGGCCGGAACGGGCTTGGTACCCTGGTGAATGAGCTGGTAGAACGCGTGCTGCCCGTTGGTGCCCGGCTCGCCCCAGAAGATTTCACCGGTGCCACAGGTAACGGCGCTGCCGTCCCAACGCACGGACTTGCCGTTGGACTCCATCGTGAGCTGCTGCAGGTACGCGGGGAAGCGGTGCAGGTACTGGTTGTACGGCAGCACGGCGTGGGTCTCGAAGCCAAAGAAGTTGTTGTACCAGATGTTGATCATGGCCATGATGGCAACGACGTTCTTTTCGAGCGGGGTCTCCTGGAAGTAGACGTCCATGTCGTGGAAGCCGGCGAGCAGGTTCTCGAAGCCCTCTTTGCCAAAGGCGAGAATGAGCGCGAGGCCCACGGCGGAGTCGGTAGAGAAGCGACCGCCAACCCAGCTCCAGAAGCCAAAGGCGTTCTGGGGGTCGATGCCAAAGTCGGCGACAAGCTCGAGGTTGGTGGAGACGGCCACGAAGTGCTTGGCGATGGCCTCGGCTTCCTTCTCGGCAGAGCCGTCGATGGCACCGGCCTTGCGCAGGGAGTCGAGCAGCCACCAGCGGGCCATCTTTGCGTTGGTGATGGTCTCGAGCGTGGTGAACGTCTTTGACACGACGATAACGAGGGTGGTCTCGGGGTCGAGGTCCTTGACCTTCTCGGCGATGTCGTTGGGGTCGATGTTGCTCACGAAACGGCAGGCGGGGCCGTTGCGGAACGCCTTGAGCGTCTCGTAAATCATGACGGGACCGAGGTCGGAACCGCCGATGCCAATGGACACGACGTTCTCGATGGCCTTGCCGGTGACGCCCTTCCACTCGCCGGAGCGCACGCGGTCGGCAAAGGCGTACATGCGGTCGAGCACCTCGCGCACGTCGGCGATGGCGTCACGGTCGTCGACAATGAACTTGCCGATGTCGGAGGCAGGGCGGCGCAGGCCGGTGTGGAACACGGCACGGTCCTCGGTGGTGTTGATGTGCTCGCCGGCGTACATGGCATCACGGCGCTCCTCGACGCCCGCCGCACGCGCGAGGTCGAGCAGCAGCGAGATGGTCTCGTCGGTGACGAGGTTCTTTGAGAGGTCAAAGTGGAAGTCGTCCGTTGTGAAGCTCAGCTTGGCAACGCGCTCGGGATCGGCGGCAAACCAGTCCTTGAGGCTGATTCCCTCCTCCTGGAGCTTTGCGTAGTGATCGGCAAGAGCCTTCCACTCGGGAGTGGCAGTGATGTCGATGGGTGCAGCGGGCTTGGCAGGCATGGGCGCCTCCTTAGTATTGGAGATATAGTCGCTGCCTAGCGTAGCGCAATACGGTTTACGCACGGGGCACCTATCGGCTGACGGCACGTTACCGCTCAGGCCCGGCAGCAGAGCCCAATCAGCGGTGAGCGGAACGGAGTTCCCGGGGAACTCCGTTCCGCGGAACAAAACTCCCCGGGAACTCCGTTCCGCCCGCCATTCGGCTATCCCAAGACCTCTGCGGCAATGCGGGCGGACTCACTAGCGTCCTTGGCATAGAAGTCCGCACCCACCATCTGTGCGTACTCGGGATTGAGCACCGCGCCGCCCACCATCACCTTGCACCAAGGAGCCTGCTCGCGAAGCAGCGCGATGGTTTGTGCCATCGCAGGCACCGTGGTGGTCATAAGCGCCGAGAGACCCGCAAGCTGGATGTGGTGCCGCACGACCTCGTCCACAAATGCCTGCGGCTCTACGTCTCGGCCTAGGTCATGGACCTCGTAGCCGTAATTTTCGAGCAACATCTTTACGATGTTCTTGCCAATGTCATGGATGTCGCCCTTTACAGTGCAAATCGCAACCATTCCCTTGACGGGCACGTCGCCGGCACTCGTGGCGTCGCGAATCACGTTGAAGCCCGCCTTTGCCGCCTCGGCCGACGCCATAAGCTGCGGCAAGAAGAACGTTCCCTTTTCGAAGCGTTTGCCCACCTCGTCAAGAGCCGGTATGAGCACGTCGTTGACCAGCAAGAGCGGCTCGGCACTAGACGCAAGCAGGGCTTTTGTCTCGTCGGCGACGGGCTCGCCGCGACCCTGCAGGATGGCGGTCCGGATGCGCTCGGCAGGCGTCTCGCACAACCCCGCGCCTCCGGCGGCACTGGGCAACGATCCACCGGCGTCGTTCGGAACCTGGGTCCCTGCCGCCGCGACGCCGTCCTTGCGTCCCGCGTTCTCCTCGATATAGCGCTCGGCACGCTCGTCTTGGCCATTGAACACGCGCCACGCCGCAACCGCGTCCATGAAGCGCTGCGACAGGGGGTTCATGATGGCAAGGTCCAGCCCCGCCTCGAAGGCAGCCGTAAGGAACGTGGCGTTAAGCAGCTCGCGGAACGGCAGGCCAAACGAGATGTTGCTCACGCCGAGCACCGTGCGCACGCCCGGTAGCTCGGCCTTCACGAGCCGAATGGCGTCCAAGATGGTGCGAGCTGCCCGTTGGTTGGTAGAGACGGCCATGGTAAGGCAGTCGATGAGGATGTCTTCGCGGGGAATACCCTCCTCGTCGCAGGCCGCGACGATCTTGCGAGCAACGGCAAGTCGGCCCTCGGCCGTGGTCGGAATGCCGTCCTCGTCGAGCGCGAGGCCCACGATGGCGCAACCGTAGTGTCGCGCGAGCGGGAGCACGGCCTCCAGCACCTCGCTCTTGCCGTTGCAGCTGTTGATGATGGGTTTGCCTGGATAGATGCGCACCGCCGCCTCTATGGCAACAGGGTCGGCGGAGTCGATCTGCAACGGCAGCGTAGTGACGCCCTGCAGGTCTTCCACCAAACGCACGAGGGTCGCCGGCTCGTCAATCTCGGGCAGACCGGCATTGACGTCGAGGATCTCTGCACCGGCGCGCTCCTGGTTGATAGCCTCGCCCATTATGTAGTCGTAGTTACTCGTGCGCAGGGCCTCCTTGAGGCGCTTCTTTCCCGTGGGGTTGATACGCTCGCCAATGACGCCCACCTCGCCCGGTTGCAAACAAAAGAGCTGTTGGGCGCTAGTAACGGCAAAGGGGCGTACGGCCGAGTCATCCGCGCGCAGAGCGTTTTTGGCGGCTTGCTCGAACAAGGCTTTCTCACCGGCAATGTATTCGGGCGTGGTGCCGCAACAGCCACCGAGTACCGTGACTCCCGCATCGAGCATGGTTCTCGTCGCATCACAGTACTCGGTGGGTGCAATGTCGTACACGGTCTTGCCACCCACCACCGAAGGCAGGCCAGCATTGGCCTGCGCCATGACGGGACAGCGGGCCCACGGCACCATGCGAGCAACGAGCGGCGCAACGTCAGCCGGCCCGAGTGAGCAGTTGATGCCCAGCACGTCGACGCCCAGCGCACTGAGCGTGACGGCGGCCACCTCGGGCGTGGTACCCAGGAACGTGCGGCCGTCCTCGCCAAACGTCATGGTGCAAAACACCGGTAGATCGGAGTTTTCCTTGACGGCGAGCACGGCGGCCTTCGCTTCGAGCAGGTCGGCCATGGTCTCGACAATAAAAAGGTCCGCGCCCGCGGCGTCGGCGGCACGCACCTGCTCGGCAAAGAGGTCGTACGCCTCGTCAAAGCTCATGGTGCCAAGCGGCCGCAGGAGCGACCCGGTAGGACCGATGTCGGCGGCCACGTAGCGCGGGTGCGCAGCGCGGGCACACCCAACCGCTGCCTCGAACACCTGCGTGACGGTGGGGACACGCAGCAAACCCTGAGCGCGCGTGCCCTCGGCGAGCTTGCGCGCGTTGGCGCCAAAGGTGTTGGTGGTTATCACTTCGCTGCCCGCGGCGACGTAGGCCGCGTGCACGGACGTAATCTTTTGTGCGTCGGTAAGGCACAGCAGCTCGGGGCACTCGCCCGGCTCGAGCCCCGCCGCCTGCAGCATCGTGCCCATGCCGCCGTCAAAGAGCAACGGGGCCTTGCCTTCAAGCACGTCACGCAGATGAGCGTCCGCAACATGCAACGTGCGTCGGCGTAGGTGGCCGCAAGCGGCATGAATCGTCACGTTTGTTGCCATGGCACGATCCCCTCGCATCCATATCACTTCTTAGAAATCAAGTCCCAACGATACCACAGGGACTAGGAACAAAACTCCCCGGGAACTTTGTTCCATGTTCATCTTGTATCATATATTTGCATTCCACCGAATCATAGTGAACCGTTGTGTCGCGCCTCCCCCAACCAAAAGGCAGGTCGTAGTTTGAAGCATGCGACAAAGGCCTCTCGCCTCTTTTGTCATACAATGAACGTACGCCATCAGATTATTGTGAGGTGCCCATGAACGAGCCGCTGACCGAGGATCTACTCGACGAACTGTTGAACTCCCCCTCCCCCACCGACTATGTTGAGGACCGCCAGCTCCAAAAGCGCAATCTGTCGCAGTATTTGCAACAGCTGCTCGACGAGCACGGGCTCGTGCGCAAGGACGTGGTACGCGCGGCTGGCATCGACGCGACCTACGGGTATCAGCTCTTTACGGGCCAGCGTTCCAACCCCTCGCGCGACAAGACCTTGGCGCTCGCGTTTGCGCTGGGCTGCTCGCTGCGCGAGACCGACCGGCTGCTTCAGGCGGCGGGGGCAAGTCGGCTCTATGTCAAGGAACGCCGCGATGCTATTATCGTGTTCTGCCTGGACCAGGGCCTCTCGGTCGACGAGGTAAACGAGACGCTCTATCACATGGGCGAAGAAACGCTAGGCTAAGCATCCATGAACGACGACTTTTCGGCCCGGCTCGAAGGCTGGCTCAACGCAACCGCCGACCGCTATGAGGTGCGCGAAACGCTCAAAGAGACGCCCAGCGAGATTACGCAGGTGGTGTATCGGCGTGCAGCAAAGGGAGGCCAGGCGGTCGGGCCGTTCGTGCGCAAAGTGTTCCTAAGCGACGCCGGCTTGGGAAGCGCCTACGAGCAAATCATGGCGGCCCAGACGCAGGGCGTCCGCCTTGCTCACCTGCCATTCGTGTACGACGCGGAGCACGACGGCACCGCGTTCGAAGTGGTGATGGAGTTCGTGCATGGCGAGACGCTGCACGACTTGGTATGCAGGTGCGGAGCCGGAATCGACGTGGTTCGCCAGGTTGTCCCGGGGCTTTGCGAAGCCGCGGCAGAGCTGCACGAGTCGCTTGAAAGGCCCGTTATCCACCGCGACATAAAGCCTTCCAACGTCATGATTGCCCGCAACCGCGTGGTGCTCATCGACTTGGGCATTGCCCGCACGTGGCATGCGGACGCCCCGCGCGACACCATACGCTACGGCACGCCCGGATATGCTCCCCCCGAACAGTTTGGCTATGCGCAAACGAGCGTGTGCAGCGACGTTTACGCCTTGGGCATGACCATCGCCTTCTGCTTCACCGGAGAAGAGCCCACAGCCGAACTGCGAGAGCGGGGTTTTGCCGACCCGCGCATCCCCGAATCGGTGAGGGCCGTACTCGTGCGAGCGACGCAGTTCGACCCGGGCATGCGCCACGTCTCGGCACGCGCGCTGGCAGCCGACCTCGAGCACGCGCTCGCGAGCGTCCCGTCTTCGGCTCCGCACACGCCTGATGCCCCGGCCGGGACTCCGCAAACACCGGACACCCCGCGCACGCCGCGCACGCCGCACGCATCGGACACCCCCGCAACAACTCCACGTCCGCGCTTTACCCGGTTGGGCATGGTGTGGAACGCGTTTCTTGCCATCTTCTGGGGCATACTTGTGATTGCGAGCGTTGCGGAGACCGTACGTCCCGGAGAAGGCCTCACCATCGCATCGTATCCGCCATGGTTTAGGGGCGTCGGTTTCCTGTCCGTCATTCTCATACCCGCCGGATGCATTGCCTACCTCCTCTGCGACAAACGCCGGCTACGCAAGCATCCCCCGTTTGCGGGACGAACCCTCTTGCTAGACTTTTTGACATGTCTCGCAATCGTATTCGCGTCCTTTGGCATAACGCTGCTTCTCTATCTCTTCTTCGTCCAATAGCCAGTCGATGGGGGACAGTTCCATTGCTTGCCCATTGCTTGATGTTATAAAGACCGAGACCCCATTTCCCGACTTGCCGGGAGACTCTGTGCCATTCAATTGACCGCTCCTCTTCCTGTTACGGCCCACAACAACTGCTAGAATGAATGCGTCTTGAGGGGGTACTATGAACATAAACTATCGTCGACTATGTGGACTTGGACCACAATCCGACTTTGTCAAGCGGAACCTGCACCAGCACAACATGCGGTCTGCCATCTACATGACCGTCATCGTCATTTGTCTTGAAGTGTGGATGATCTGCAGCTTGGGCCTCAACATCGCTCAGAGCGCCGCCGCAGGAAAACCCCGCGACTTCGCGTGGATCGTAAACCACGGTATCTGGTACGTCGTATTGCTCGGTATCGCCATCGCCGTGCTCCTGCACGCCATTCGTTATCTGCAGGGCAAGACCCTCAACGTCAGGCGCGGAAAGATTCTGCTCGCGGTGTTCTCGATCGCGAGCCTCGTGTTTGGCATACACTTTGGCAACAACTCCTACCTCCACGGGGAGCAGGTGCTCTCGTTCGTCACCATGACGCTGTTTATATTTGGCATCCTGGTGTGGAAGCCCATCCCCTCCCTCATTGCGTCGGTCGTTGCCTTTGGGGGGTTTTACCTGCTCATCGATCATGGCATACCGGCAACCTACGGCACCCAGGTCAATCTGTTTACGCTATGGATATCGACCTTCGTGGTTTCTCTTTCGGCCTATCACCAGGCCGTCAGGGGAGCCGAGATGGACGAGAACATCATGCGGGCCAATGAGCGGCTGCGCATCATCGCCTCGTTTGACGAGCTTACCAACATACCCAACATGCACAGCTTTACCGGGGCCGTGGCCGCCCTGTTTGAGGGCATCGACGAGTTCGACGTCAACTTTTCCATCCTGTATATGGACATAGAGAACTTTAGGGCATACAACGACAAAAACGGCTTCGTTGCCGGAGACAACCTGCTTCACAATTTTGCCCAAGGACTCCAAGAGCTCTTTGCCAACGAGCTTGTTGCGCGCTACTCTGACGACCACTTTGTGGCGATGTGCGAAACCAACGTGGCCGACGAGCGCGCAGCGGCTGCACGTGAACTCCTCCACAGCCTTCGCGGCGACGTGCGGCTTCACCTCAAGACTGGCATTTATCATCCCACGATGGAGGAAGACATAGACGTAAACCAAGCCTGCGACAAGGCCCGTCACGCCTGCAATCAGATCAAGAAGCATCCCGGAGTGTACGTCAACACGTACGACGACCAGCTCGACACCGAGGTCCGGCGCCGACAGCACGTCATAAACAACGTGAAGCGGGCCGTGTCGGAGGGTTGGATAAAGGTGTACTATCAGCCGGTTGTGCGTTGTGCCGACGGTTCAGGCAAGCTGTGCGGATACGAGGCGCTTGCACGCTGGATCGACCCCGAGTTCGGGTTTATGCCTCCTTTCGCCTTTGTTGAGACGCTTGAGGAGTTTCGCGAAATCGACAAGCTCGATCGCTGCATCATCGAGCAGGTATGCCGGGATCTACGTGCTGAACTCGACGCGGGCAAGGAGGCCGTGCCGGTCTCGCTCAACTTCTCGCGCCTAGACTTCGAGCTGTACGACGTGCCGGCATTCCTTAACGAGATGTCCCAGAAGTACAACGTTCCCTCCACGTTGCTCGACGTCGAAATCACCGAGTCGGCGCTTACGGAGCAGCTGAGGGAGCTGCAAAAGAACATGTCCATGCTGCGCGACTCAAGCTATTCGTTGTGGCTCGATGACTTTGGCAGCGGCTATTCCTCGCTCAACGTCCTCAAGGATTTTCAGTTCAACGTGCTCAAAATCGACATGGCGTTCCTGCGCGGCTTCGAAAACAACGAGAAGTCTCGCCCCATACTGCAGCACATTGTTGCGCTTGCAAAGGAATTGGGCATGGTGACGTTGTGCGAGGGCGTCGAGACACGTGAACAGTTCGATTTTTTGGCCTCCATTGGTTGCGACCGCGCGCAGGGCTATTACTTCGGCAAGCCCGACGCCGTGAAGCAGCTCCCATATAACGAATAGCATATCGTTCGGAGCTCAAGAGCTCGCAAAAATTGCCATTCGCAGCCGGTTGGCACTCTCCGGCGAGCGAATGGCAATTTTTTGGCCAAATTTCGGTGTGCCGCAGCCGCGCTCAATTCATTAGTGTACACGAAACAAGTTTGATATTGTATATTCCCAGTTGGGGCACCTTCGCTAAATTTTTCGTGTACAGTGCCTATTTTACACAGTGTACACGAAAAATATTTGCAAGCATACTCAACAGGCGTTTTAAACGACAGTCGTATTTTGGTGTACACTAATCGTTTCGGTCCAAATCTCGCTCCCCGCATCGCCCCCAGAAAGCCGCCCAAAACGCCGTGCGCAGGAAATTCCTCTGCGCGCGGCTGCCTATCCCCATTCACACCGCCTTTCGCACAGCCCGCATGGAATCCAAGTGTAAACCGCAGCCTTGAGCAAGGCTTTCGCAGGGCCAAACGCTGCCCCGGCGGTCTACCGACGCGCAAACCGCTACAATGGTGCGAGGCATCGACCTTGGAGGGACGCATGGACAAAATCCGCATGACCACGCCGCTCGTAGAGATGGACGGCGACGAAATGACCCGCATCCTGTGGCAGATGATAAAGGACCAGCTTATTTGCCCGTTTGTGGACCTCAAGACCGAGTACTATGACCTCGGCCTCGAGGAGCGCGACCGCACCCGCGACCAGGTAACGATTGACGCGGCCGAGGCTACCAAGCGTCTGGGCGTCGCCGTAAAGTGCGCCACCATCACGCCCAACGCCGCACGCATGGACGAGTATCACCTTCACGAAATGTGGAAGAGCCCCAACGGAACCATCCGTGCCTTGCTCGATGGCACCGTGTTTCGTGCCCCCATCATCGTAAAGGGCATCGACCCCTACGTGCGCACATGGAAAAAGCCCATCACCATTGCCCGCCATGCCTACGGCGACGTATACAAAAACACCGAGCTGCGCATCCCCGGCCCCGGCAAGGTGGAGCTAGTCTACACCCCCGCTGACGGCAGCGACGAAGTTCGCGCCACGGTGCAGGAGTTCACGGAGCCCGGCATCGCTCAGGGCATACACAACCTCGACGCCTCCATCGCGAGCTTTGCGCGCGCGAGTTTCGAGTACGCCCTCTCCACCGGCCAAGACATCTGGTTTGCCGCCAAGGACACTATCAGCAAGACGTACGATCATCGATTCAAAGACATCTTCCAAGAGGTGTTTGACGCCGAATACAAGGCACGTTTCGAGGAGGCGGGCATCGAGTACTTCTACACGCTCATCGACGACGCCGTGGCGCGAGTCATCCGCAGCGAGGGCGGCTTCATTTGGGCCTGCAAGAACTACGACGGCGACGTGATGAGCGACATGCTCTCGACGGCATTCGGCAGCCTTGCCATGATGACCTCCGTACTCGTATCGCCGCACGACTACTTTGAGTACGAGGCCGCACACGGAACGGTGCAGCGTCACTATTACAAGCACCTTGCCGGCGAAGCGACGAGCACCAACTCCGTAGCCACCATCTTTGCCTGGACGGGCGCCCTCGCAAAGCGCGGAGAGCTGGATAACCTGCCCGAGCTCGTCTCCTTCGCGCACCGTCTCGAGAAGGCCACCATCGATACCATTGAGTCGGGCGTCATGACCGGCGACCTCGTAGCCATTACGAGCCTGCCCAACCCAACGCGCGCGACCACGGAGGAATTCATCGCCGCCATCGCCGAGCGCCTTTAGCAATCATCCATCCAGAGGCGCATCCCCAGCCAACCGCTGGGGATGCGCCTTGCCGCACTCACAGACAGGCCGGGTCCGAACGCAGGAAAACGCGTTCGGACCCGGTTCGTTTGCGTGGCCTGCTTGTGCTAGTGTGCTAGATCTTGCTAACGTCAATAACGTCCGCGAGATCGATTACCTGCAACGTCTTGCCCAGCGGCGTCAGAATCTTGAGCAGCGTATCCAGGCGCGGAGAGTTGACCCTCGTTTCGAGGCGTGCCACGACCGGCTGTTTGACGCCCGCCGCCGCCGCAAGCTTTGCCTGCGAAAGCCCCGTGGCATGGCGCGACTCAACCGTCTCGGAGATGACGCGTGCGCTTTCGACTCCCACTACGTCAACGCTCTTGCTGCCCTCATAGATTTCCTTGCAGCCAAGGTCAAGGTCATCCCCCCAAGAGACGCCATACCCCTCAGCCGAAAGCGTTGCGGAAGAGAAGAGTTCCTCGTCCCTCAGCGGAGCGAATTCCTCGTTTGATTCTATGAGGTTTTGCGCATCAAAGAGCCTCGCCTCGCCGTCAGCGAACCAAACGATAAGTTCGTAGCCACTCAGGGGCTGGACTGCAGCGATTTTGTTAAACATTCAGCTTCCAATCAGTTGCTCTTTCACGATACTAAAAACCATATCTCAACACGCTGAATTTAGCTAGTAAAATTTTACAAACGTAGCAGTCTTTCTACTTATTTTCAGACTTTCGTGCCAAACGCACCCTCAGGCACTCCTCAACTGGCAGGTAAAGACGACCATTCCCGCCTTCCACGATGCCTTGATGCTTCCCCGGTACCGATCGCAAATGCTCTCGGCCACCGAAAGCCCTATGCCGTAGCCTCCTTCGTCGCTGTGCGCTTCGTCGTCACGATAGAACCTCTCGAAGAATCGTTCGTAGTGCATGTCCTTCCCGTCGGCAAACGAATTCGAGACAATAAGCGTCACACGTCCCTTACGCGGCGACGAGATTTCCACCACGACCTTGCCCTCGGGATCGCAGTACTTGAACGCGTTGTCGACGAGCAACGTACAGAGCTGCTGGATGGCGCTGGCGTCGGCAACCATATGCACCTCCTCCTCCATCTCGCAGACAAGCTCCTTGTGCTCTTGCTGGGCTAGCGCCCTAAACGGCTCGACGGAGTCGCTCACCACCCGCGTCACGTCGATGTCGCCCATCTGCGCACGGTCTTCTCGCTCCTCCGCCCGCGCAATCATCACGAGGTTCTGCACAAGTCCGTCCATGCGGTCGACCTGGCTCCTGGTAGACTGCGTCCATTCGCTCTCGCCCTGCAGCATCTCGATGACCTCAGTGTTTGCGCGAATGACGGCCAAGGGGGTCTTGAGCTCGTGGCTCGCGTTTGTAATGAACTGCTTTTGCTTGCGGGCATTCTCGATCTCGGGTCGCACCGCGTTGCTCGACAAAAGCAGTACGAGCAGGAAGCAGCCCGCTAAGCCAACAACGCAGATGAATACGGTGTTCCACATGACACCTCGGTTCACCTGCATCTGGAACGAGCAGTCCAAAAAGGCCACGAGCTTCGATCCGTCTTCGAACGACTTGACCTTGTAGAAGTAGGTGTCGGCCATCCCCAGATTGAGCAGCTTCGTCGCTAGCTGCTTGTCGTATGCCTCAACCGCCTCTTTGGCATACTCCACAGCGCGTTTCTCGCCCACTGACCTCATGTGTCCGACCTCGATGTTCGTCGGCTTGCCCGACTTGTCGAACGCGACCGAGAAGTATCGCGCGCCGTATACGAACTCCGACGTGAGGCCCTCGAAGCCGTCGGTTACCCCCACGCGTTCGGTGTCACTGGTTGGCTCGGGCAATGTCCCGTTGTTCTCCAGTATAAGCTCCAAGGCATATCCGGCCTGCATGCGCAACGTCCATTGACTTGCCAAGGCAATCATGCCACCCGTAAACGAGATGACCAAAAAGAACGAAAACATGCTAATGATGATGAATTTGCGCCGTAGAGCAGAAATGGTAGCGGCGTTCATGATCTACTCGCCCTTCATGAGCTTGAAACCCGTCCCCGCCGAACTCACGGTAACCGATGACCCCACCCACTTGAGCTTGCCGCGCAAGTATGACACATAGAGCTGCAGGGTGTCTTTGTCGGCCTCATTCTCGCCATGCCAGACCTGGCCAAGAAGATAGGAGCTAGTCAGGTCGCGCCCGGCGTTCTTTATGAGCACCTGCATCAGCTCGAATTCCTTGACGGAGAGGCGCACCGCATTGCTCGCCGAAAGCTCGAAGGTCTCGGCATTGAGCGAAATGTCACCGAACGAGAGTTGCTCGACCGCGTATTCCTCGCGTCTCCGTGCCATGGAGCGCACGCGCGCGAGCAGCTCCTTCATGGCAAAGGGCTTGGTGAGGTAGTCATCCGCACCGGCATCGAGTCCCACCACGCGGTCGTCCACCTCGGCCTTTGCCGTGAGGAGCAGCACCGGCGTAAAGACGCCCGCCGCCCGAAGCTCGCGCAGCACCTCGAGGCCGTCCTTCTTTGGCATCATTATGTCGAGGATAATCCCGTCGAAGCCCCCCTCGTGAATCCGATCGAGTGCCTCCTCGCCATCGTAGACCGAAACGACCTGATGTCCTTCGTGCTCGAGGACCGTCGTCAGCGCCCTGTTGAGGTCGCGCGTGTCTTCTGCCAGCAGCAGCCTTGCTCCCATCTTTAGTCCACCCCCAGTATCGCGTCGCGCAACGTCTGCATCGACACATCCGTTGAGGCCAGCTCGTCGGCACAGCGCTTGAGCTCCCGCACGATAAGATTCTGGTTTCCGACGCGTTCTTTTTTATATTGCAAGTGATGCTCGAGCGCCGCCCACGTGTCCATCGAGATCGTACGCAGCTGGACCTCGGCGTAGTAGCCTTCCTCGGTATGCAAAATCATGTGGTAGCTACGATATCCATTTGGCTTGGCATGGAGGATGTAGTCGCGCTCCTCAACGACCTCGACCCCGGGATCCGACGCAAGATGGTCGCGCATAGCGTATACGTCATTAAGAAACGCGCAGACAATGCGAACACCCAAGGCGTCATTGACCTGTGTGAGCGCTGCCTCGGTCGTGATGGGCAGCCCCTTGCGTGCGAGCTTTTCTCGCATGCTTTGGTCGGACTTTATGCGGGCGAGAATGTGTTCCACCGGATCGAGGCCTTGTTCCTCGCGCGTGCGTTCGCGAAGCTCCATAGCCTTACCCACTAAACGATCGAGCACCTTTTCCATGTTTGCGCGGTGCTCGCCATATATGTCGTCCGGTGTAACCTTTTCCGCCATGCTACCTCCTTGCGCATAAACTCTTAGGGTTTGTACCCTTCCACGCGTCTATGGCTGTAGGATATGGGTTTGTCTGACCGTTCACGGACTGATGTAGACCGTTCACCTCAAGTTGACTACGTTTCCTTGGTCATGTTGAAGAGGAACGCTATAGTAGGAGTCGACAAGAAGAACCGCACAGGAGAGGCGGACGACCTAGGAGGTGATGCCAGTGAACAGCGAATCGATACATCGGGTGTCCCGCGGCTGGCATCGCGTGTCCCGTCTTCGGTTTGAGGCCCTTGCATAGTCAGGCCTTCGCAGGCGAAACAAGCATCGCACAGTCAGTTAGAAGTCGACATTCGGAAGAACCGGTGTCACCGCGCAGGAGCCAGCGCACCGCATGAGGTGCCCAGCAGGTTTTGGTACTACCACGTTTTCCCGTACGTACGTGGAGGTGAGTCCAGTGGGCTCACAGCGGAAGCCGCACGAGGCGGCAGAGGTTTGAGGTTTCGCGGGCGGCCTTCGGGTCGCCCGCTTTTATGTCGACTTTTTTCGTCGCAGGCCGCAAAGTTTGCTATACTAGTTCCCGCGTCCCCATCGTCTATCGGCTAGGACGGCACCCTTTCAAGGTGCAGAGGCGGGTTCGACTCCCGCTGGGGGCACCATGATGATAAGGCCTCCCCTTACGGGAGGCTTTTCTTGTTCGGCCACGCACTGGGAGTCGAACCGCAAGGTCGCAAGGCGCCAGCGGCGCCTTGCGGGCTGAGGCCGAAGGCCGAAGCCTCGGAGCCTTGCCGAAGGCAAGGCGGGACTCCCGCTGGGGGCACCAGACCGCGAAGAGTCGAACTCGGTTTCAACCGTTATCAGTTCGCTCTGAGAATATGGATGGAGTAGAGCAACACGCTCTGCTCCATTTTTCTTGCAGGTAGACCGTCCGCCCCCAAGAGTCGCACCCACCTCCGACGGACAAGAAACAACAAGCTCCCCAAGTAGCACTGGGTTTCGACGGACAATGCATGTGTCACGTCGAACCTTGAGGAGGCCTCGAATGTCCATGAGCGAACTCGAAGTCCTGGCGCACATCGACCGCGAAATGCTCTACTCCTTCGTGTGGGGCATACCTGCGGAGATCCTCGCTGAGCGCATGCGGGTCTCGGTCGTATCGATAGAGAGGAGCTGTGCGAACAGGGGAATACCCTTTCCCGACGAGGGCTATTGGATGAAGGTAGCCGCGGGCGTAAAGCCGCTGATTCCGCCGCTCACCAAACACAGGCCCGGCCCGCGGGGGACCACCGGAACGGTCGAGGACGCGATTGATGGCGGCAAGACCGAGGAGAAGGATCCCCTCAAGGCCATCGACGACCTGCTCGGCGCGGGAACCGTGGACCTCATCGTTAGTACCGCCAAGGCCATAGTCATCGACCCGGACGCCGAGCTCAGGCCCCACCTCAGTTGGCAGAGGGACGTATGCAGCAGCGAGCGCGCCCTCCAGAAATGCCTCTCGGAGAACGAGCTGTCATGCCGTCACCTCTGGTACTACGCGTCTCCCGGCTCCGTCGCGAGGATGTGCGCGATCCTCGAGACGATGGGAAGGGCCGCCGAGAGCCTCGGGGGGTCCTACGACGAAGGCGGGTTCGACATCTTCGGCGAGAGGGTGCACGTCGGCTTCTCCGAGCACCTCGGCAAGTACCGGAAGGGGCAGACGCCGAGCCGCGCATACAACGGCCTGCTGACCATGTACGTCGGGACGGACGTCTACAAGGACTTCCGGAAGAAGACCCTCGAGCGGGACGTCCCGAGGGCGTTCGTGAACCTCTGCGTCAATGCGGCCTACCAAGCGAAGGACAGGAGGGACGCGCTCGAGGCGCTCATAGAGACGAGAGCACGCTACGCCTCGAGGCAGGCGTCAATCGCCGCCGAGAACGAGCGGCGCAAGTCGTTCAACAGGGAGGCCGACCGCTACGCGGAGGCCCTTCGGCTCGCCGACGCCCACGACCGCGCCGAGAGCCTGAGGAGATACGCCCGCGCGCTCGAGGACGCCGGGAGGAGCGACGAGGCTGCCTGGGTGCTGGCGAAGGCGGACTGGGCGGACCCGGTCACGCACTCCCATGACGAAGTGTTTGGCGACGCCCACACCTCGGACGGCTCGGCGCCAGCGAGGAAGCCGCAAATCCCGTACGAGTCGAAGGGTGTAGAGGCGGACGGGTATTTCGGACAACCAATCGGCGATCCCTCGCCAACACTTGAGACCTTCAGAAAGATTCTTCGGGAGCATCGCGATTTGGAGGGGTGAGCGGCGTGCTGCTATCTCCGCATCACGCATCGCGAGCCATAAATGCACGGACCACAAGAAACCTCATTACCCTCGGTGGCACCGCCCTGGCACAGGCTGCGGGCGGGAGCAGGCACCCCTAGCGTTGAGCAGTAGCGGACATCTGTCCCTGATCCACGGCCCTAATAGGACCTGCCCATAGGTTGGTGCCGCCCCACTGCCGCGCGCTCTGAAGGGCGAGCGGCAGTGGGGCGGGGCGGTCGGCGCTACGAGGATTGGCCGGCATCGGATCCCGTGCCCTGGCGCTGCCCGATTCTCCGGTATGCCTCCGTGACGGCTATGCGGCCAGCCCTAAACGGCTTGCGCTTGTGGTTGTCCAGCCAGTAGTTCGCATCGAGGCACTTCGGCGTCCGAAGAGACCTCTCTATGGCTCCGACCACCTTCTGCGCATCCGACGGCGGCATCAGCTCGCCGAAGTGACGCCGGATGCTGGTGTCGCCGCTGTTGGTCAGCCCCATCCACCACAGCAGGCTGCCGTTCACGCCTCCCACGAAATCGCGCCGTATCCGCTCCGCGACCCCAATCTGCTTGGGCGTGCCGACCTCCAGCGGCGGAAGGTCGGTGGAGACCTGTGGCGTGCTGTCGGACCCGGATGGTGCCGCTCGCTGTGTTTCGAATGTCATACGCATTCTCCTTTCGATCTCGTGCGGACCTGCCAGGCAAGCCTTGGAGCCTGTGGGCGCCACAGGCCGCCTGACAGCCGCACCGTTTTTGATTAGCAAGAACATCATCCCCGCACACGAGGGGGCGCGCACGGGCAGAATTCGCGACGCCGCGTCCCCCCGCCGTGAAGCGACGGGACCTCGCGGGACGGCCACCAGCCGCCCGACCATGGGATCCAAGAAACCCCCGTGCCGCAGGCGTCACCCTCGGGCCCCTCGGTGGCACCACCCTGGCACAGGCTTCGGACGGGAGCAGGCACCCCTAGCACTCCCGCCCTCCGCCAGACGCGGATGCGACGCGTGCCGCCGCGCCGCGCCCGCACCCATGGCGTCACGCGCCGCACCCTCTTGCCCTCCCAGGCACCACCGAGGGGGTGAAGGGCATCCCCTCACGAGTCCGAGAGGGGACGAAGATGAACGAGACGAAGACCACCACACACGAGGGCATCCAGACGCTGGGCACCGTGGACGCCGGGCCCATGGGCTGGGACGCTGCCGAGGACATGCCCGACGGTTACGGGCGCGCGTGCATGGAGCTCACCGCAGAGACGCTCACGCGGGCGGGCATGCTCGTGCTGGGCGCGCTGGGCGACAGCGACCTCGTGTACATGGATGACGGCGACGTGTGCGTGGGACGCGTGGCCCCGCTGCCCTCGCAGCTCATCGACGTGACGAAGGAGGACCTCGAGGAGTCGCTGTCCGACGCGTGCGAGGAGCTGCCCCTCGCATACCTCGCCGCCGCGATGGCCGCCCATGCCGTCACGGGCGCCGAGAGCGTCCGCTGCGACGCCCTCACGTTCTGCATGGACCCATCGCAGGCCCGCATGCGGGTCTGCCACGTGCGCGGCGTCTGCCTCATGTAGCCATGCGACCGCAAGCGCCGAAGCGCCAGCGCCCGCCACCACGGCGGGCGCTTTCCTTTTGTGTGGAGTTTGTGCAGGCAGATGCGCCGGACAAGGCCGCCGCCACGGCGCGTGCCGAGCCCACGCGCCGCCCTTCCCGCACTCGCAGGCACCCCTACCGACTCGTGGGGAAGCGTTTTGGCGTACGACATGATCGTCGTCCGCGGGGGCCGTTCGCACGGACCCGCGCAAGGGGCCACGCGGAAGCCGGCACAAACGCGGGCGTTGGTGCAGCTTGCCGCGAAGCCTCCTGTGCGCGCCCCTACCACGAAGGCGAGACCCTTGGCATCCAAGGGTTGTAGATGAGCACGCACGCAGCGTGTGCAGCCACAACCCGAGAGGAGACAAGGTAATGAAGACCAACAAGACAACCAAGAGCTACAAGGACATGACGCGCGAGGAGCGCAGAGAGGCCGCCCAGGCAAAGGCACAGGCCGCGCTCGACCGAATCGGCGACGGTGTGCGCTCCGTGTGGAGCTCCGAGGCGTGGGCGCAGTGGCTCCGGACCCTCGCCAAGTTCCACGACTACAGCCTCAACAACACCATGCTCATCGCCATGCAGATGCCCGAGGCGACGCGCGTGGCGAGCTACCGCAGCTGGCAGAAGGACTTCAACCGCCACGTCAGGAAGGGCGAGCACGGCATCGGGGTGCTCGTGCCCATGGTCATGAAGACCAAGCTGGGCGATTCCGAGGAGACCCCACAGGACGACGAGGACACACCCGAGCGCAGGAGGCTCGTGGGCTTCAAGGTAGGCCATGTCTTCGACGTCTCCCAGACCGAGGGCGAGCCGCTGCCCGCCATCGCCGAGCACGTCACGGGCGACGTGGACCGTTACGACGAGGTGATGGACGCCATCAAGGCCGTGTCCTCCTACCCCGTGGAGCTAGTCGAGGGCCTGCCGCCCGAGACCAACGGCCTCTTCTCCCGCATGGGCTACATCGCCATCCGCGCCGGCATGCCGCAGGGCCAGACCGTCAAGACGGCGCTGCACGAGCTGGCGCACAGCGTGCTCCACGACGGCGACGCCGAGCAGCTGCCCGACCGCGCCATGCGCGAGGTGCAGGCCGAGAGCGTGGCCTACGCCGTCTCCGCAGCTCTGGGCCTCGACACCAGCGGCTACAGCTTCGGCTACGTGGCCTCGTGGGCCGTGGGCAAGACCGACGATGAGATGCGAGCATGCATGCAGGTCGTGCGCGACGCGGCGAAGCGGATCATCGACAAGATGGACATCGTCCTGGCGGCGTAAGATGGTCACGAGCAGGAGGCGACGGGCCTCCTGCCCCTTAGGGGAAGGAGCAATGAGCATGACGGACAAGAACCCCGCCAACGACGCGTGCCCCGTGTGCGGATCGACGTCCATAGAGGGCTGGGAGGTGACCATAGAGGGCAGCCTCGCGATACAGGAGTGCACGTGCTGTGAGTGCAGGCGCTCCTGGAACGACGTCTACGAGCTGCGCGACAGGGTCGTCCTGGAGGAGCGCGCCTGAAGCCAGGCGCGGGCACCACCGGGATCGGCGCGTACGAAAGCAGGGGACTTGACGTCCCCTGTCTCGTGTGCTAAGTTGGAGTGTTTTGGCCTTCCCGTCTCCGGGCATCGTCACGCGGGCCCCGCGTGTGATGACACTCTACCACACGCTCAGCGCGGAGGGACGCGCCGTCGCGGCGAGCGGAGGGTCGCCCCGCGCGGACGGCTACGGAACCTCCGGCACGAGCTCAACACCACCGTCGGTCCGCACGGCCTTCCCCTCGACCTCGTGGAGGGCCACACCCCGCCACTTGCACTTGTACCTCAGCTGCCTCACCAGCTCGCCCCACGCCGCGTCGGTGAGGAACGACGCCCTGGGGTTGCCCTCTATGAGGTCGGCGAAGTTAGTCGTCGGGACCCAGATCTCGCCGTAGTCGCGGGTAAGCTCGTTTGTGAGCTTGTGCGTCCAGTCATGCCTTATCGCCGCGACGTGCGCGTGCAGGCGGGCCCTCCTCCTCCGCTCCCGCTCCCACGCGTCACTCCCGGGCTCCTGCGAGGAGAGCCTCCTGTCCGCATCGGCGAGCCTGTCCCTGTTCTTGCGCCACGCCTTGGGGCAGGCCCACTCCGCACCGCCCCCCTCGAGCCTCACGAGGACGTCCGTCCCCAGCGACGCCACGACCACGGCCTTGGTATTGGCCGTGGCGGCGGCGCACGTGGGCAGCCATGTCAGCACCGACGCGAAGTACCTGCCGTCGGGGACCCTCCTCACGGTGACGCTGTAGATGTGGGCAAACTCCCTCGGGATCGACGCCTTGACGCTGCCTACGCCCGGGATGGCGAGGTGCTTCCGGCCGTCCCTGCGCGGCAGGTCGCCGCCTGAGCCCTTCGTGGTGTACGACCTGTTGTATCGCTGGGCCTTCTCCGCGCGGGGCACGGGGGGATCCGACCTCGTGGCCCTCTCGAGCGCCTTGAGCACGGCGTCCTCCACGTACCCGAGCACGTCATCAGGCAGGCTCGCGGCGGGACCCTCTTTCCACACTTTTCCGCCCGCTATGGCCTTGTCGACGAACGGCTTCTTCGGGTAGCCGTACCTCTCGCTCCACATCCCGACGCACCAGCCGAGCAGCTCGTCGTAGGCGGCGTCCACCGCCTCGAACGTGGCCTCGAACGCACGCTCCTGCGTCCGGTTGGGATAGAGCCTGCAGACCACCCCGCAATAGTTGCCCTTCGGCGACTTCTTCCTTTGGTAGGACATGCGCATCACGCTCCCCTCGTAGGCCCACCATATAATTCTGAGCCATGGCGACCGCGGATGCTCGTCCTGGCCCTCGCTACTCGGCGAACGGGGCAGTAGAGGGCAGACCGCGATACAGGAGTGCACGTGCGGGGAGTGCGGCCGCTCCTTGAACGATGTCTATGAGCTGTGCGACAGAATCGTTCTGGAAGAAGACCGACTATAGGGCGTCTCTTGGCCCAGTATCCGAGGAGGACGCTGGGCCAGACACCCCGGCCGCCTCGCGGCGGAGTGCACGCTCGCGAGCTCGCGAGGAACCTGCCTCGCCTCGGCACCCCACCCGAGGCGTTTAGTAGTGCAGCAAATGCAGAATTCGTTGCTGCGGTTTTACAAAGGAGGGCATATGTCACGTCAGGGGCTTTTGATACAGCCCCGTTGTTGGAGGGTCGTAGCTTTGCCTTACTCCAACCTTGTATCGAACTCGAAGGAATTCGTGTCGCCACGATAGGTGGCGATGGAGTACTCTGCGTGCCTACCGTCGGCGTTTTGGGCAACCGTGTGGAACACGAACACGGGCGAGGCGACTTCGATGCCAAGCGCAGTCGCGACCTCTCGGTCTGCGAGGGCGACATCGAGCTTTCGATGCGCCCGCACTACGGGTGCGCCCATTGATCGCATCGTGGCATAGAGTGAGGTTGTTCTGAAGTCGGTCGTCTCGATCCCGGGGTACAGAGCGTGCGGTACGTATGTCTTTACCAGCACGTTTGGCAGCCGGTCGGCATGTCTCACGCGCACGAGGCGCATGACCGGGTCACCCTCTCCTAATCCCAGCTGAGTTGCCACATGCGAATCTGCAGGACCGACCGAGCACGCAAGGACATCGGTCAGCGCCACGCGGTTATGCGAGCGCATCTCATCGTGGAACGACCGAATACTCGTGGCGAACCCCTGCTCGATCTTGGACTCCAGGACCATCGTTCCCCGATGCTTTCGACGGTCGACCAGCCCCTCGGACTCAAGCATCTGCAGAGCATGGCGGATGGTTGGGCGGCTCACCCCAAAGGCCTTCGCCAGCTGCAGCTCGGTAGGCAGGACCGTCCCGGGCACAAGGGACCCCGATGTGATCTGGCCCAGAAGGTCACGGTAGACGGTCTGATAACGATGCATTGGATGCTCCCTTATATGACTTATTGCTTTATATGTCATATTCTCATCTGAAGTTTAGGCTAGCTGGCGTCGCATGGGCCAAATGGAAGCGATTCTGAGTCATAGTCTTCATAACTGGCAACTCCATGAGAGGAGCACTCATGAGCGCATGGACCCTTGACGACCTTGCCCGTCTGATCGACCACACCAACCTGCACGCAGACGCCACCGAAGCCGACATGGCAAAGCTCTGCGACGAGGCCAAGCACTATCACTTCAGGATGGTCGCCATCAACCAAGTCCAGTCACGCTTCTGCTCGCAGCAGCTGGCTGGCACCGACATCGACACGGGAGCCGCCATCGCCTTCCCCTTGGGGCAGACCTCCATTGCCGCCAAGGTGTTCGAGACCAGAGACGCCCTGGCCAACGGTGCCAACGAGATTGACTACGTGGTCAACGTCACGCGTGTCAAAATGCACGATTGGGACTATGTCGCCGACGAGATGCGCCAGATCGTCGCCGTGTGCAACGAGGCTGGAGTCCCCTCGAAGGTCATCTTCGAGAACTGCTACCTTGACGACGACGAGAAGCTCCGTCTGTGCGAGATTGCCCGCGAGATCAAGCCGACGTTCGTGAAAACCTCGACGGGATTTGGAACGGGAGGGGCGACCGTAGCCGATGTTGCTCTCATGTTTGACAACGTGGGCGACGAGGTGCAGGTCAAGGCGGCAGGCGGCATTCGAGACGCTGACACGTTCCTCGCCATGGTCCGTGCTGGCGCCCGTCGCATCGGCTGCTCGGCAGGCATTCCAATCATCGAGGAAATCCGCTCGCGCATGGAGGCCGAGGGCGTGGACACGATCGAGATCTAGGACACGGGAGACAGGCATGGGCCCCTTGCTGCTTACCTCGTTCTACCTCTCCCCCATATGGGGAGGGTCGCGCATAGCCCGCACGCGCGGCATCGACTGGTCGGACGATGACCGCCATGGCGAGGCGTTTGACGTCTCTGCCCACCCCACCACGATGGGCGTCGTCCGCAACGGGCCATGCGACGGCATGACGCTAGCCGATGCTATCGCATCCTACCACCAAGAGATTCTAGGAGACGTTCCTGACGACGCACCTCTGCAGGTTACCTTCATGGACCCTGTCGAGACCCTTTCGGTCCAAGTGCATCCTAGCGAGGAGTACGCGCAGGCGGCTGAGGGGGACCATGGCAAGGTCGAGGCCTGGTATGTGCTGGATGCCGAGCCAGATGCGACGCTCATTGCCGGCTGCACGACCAACGACACCGAGGCGCTGCGCGTAGCCGCAGCAGACGACTCCATCGGCGATCGGTATGGGCAGCGCATCGAGATGCACGAGGGCGACTTCATCCTCATTCCCCCTGGAACCATGCACGCCCTTGGTGCCGGAATCTTTGCGGTCGAGGTGTCCAGCCTCGGCAACACCACCTATCGCATCTGTGACTGGGGACGTGGTCGCGAACTCCATGTGGACAAGGCCTTTGACGTGCTTGATACTGCCAGCAAGCCTGTCGTGACGCATCTCGGCGCATATGATCCCGGACAAGTTAATCGTGAGCGCTTGGGTGTCAACGCGGGGTTTTTTCGGAGCTACGTCGTCGACACGCGCGACAGCCAAACGTTCACCTGTGACCATCGCTATGCTGTGCTGACCTGCGTGGAAGGCTTCGCGCGCATCGAAACGGCTGACGGCTGCGTCGACCTCGGGCCGACCGAGTCCTGCCTTATCCCCGCATCAGCTGGCTCATACACCATCATCGGTCCCTGCCGCGTACTTCGTTCGGTTCGGTGTCCATAGGGCTGACGCCTGTACACGAAAGGGATATCCCCACGGACTGCATCCGCCCAACAACCATGAGGAGGTCGCATGCAACGCATCGCAATAACGGGAGCAACAGGTTACTTGGCAAGTCTCGTACAGCTCTACAACCGTGACCGCTACGAGTTTGTGCCCGTCAGTCGCAGAGACGTCAACTACACCCGTCCCGACGAGGTCGAGAGATTCTTCCTCGACCTTGACTTTGACCTGCTGTTTCACACCGCAGCCAACGCAGCGACCGCCGACTGTGAAAACGATCCCGCGGGAACTGGGCTCGTCAATCGTGACTCAGCCATAGCAGTCGCACGCGCTTGTGCGGCCAAGGGCAAGCGCATGATGTTCATCTCGACCGAGCAGGTCTTCAACGGACTCTCGGTACCCGGTCCCTTTGACGAGCATGTCGAACCCTGCTGCGTCACGAAGTACGGCTTGCACAAGGCAGACGTTGACGCCTGGATGGCACGCGAGATGGACGACTATGTGACCATTCGCCTCTCCTGGATGTTTGGTATGGCACTTCCCCACGTCAAACCATCGCCTGGCATCGTGGGCAACGTGCTTAAGGCGCTGCGTACGCATACGCCTACCAAGTTCACCGCAAACGAGCGTCGGTGCATGACCTACGCGCAGCGCCTTGCCGACCAGTTTGCCTCCCTGTGTGAGCTACCAAGCGGTCTCTATCACTTTGCCAGCGCAAACGATCTCACGACCTACGAGAGCGCCTGTCTGGTCGCACATAAGCTCGGCGCCTCGAACACCGAAGTTGAGCAACTGATCCTTCCCGACCGCGAGCGCTATGCCGAGCGTTTCCGCGATTATCGCCTTGATGCGAGCAAGGCACGCCAAGCGGGCATCGAACTTGGCACTTTTGAGGAGGACGTTGACCTCTGCTTGCGTGACTTTGGCTGGT
>CADAAU010000019.1 GCA_902786015.1 uncultured Coriobacteriaceae bacterium | reverse complement strand
CAGGGAAAAGGTAACGTGGTGCGCCAGATGCACCGGGACGTGCAAGCGGACTACTACCTTATGGTTGATGGCGACGACACCTACCCGGCCGAGGCGGCGCCGGACCTGCTTGCGCCGCTGCTCGCGGGGGAGGCCGACCACGTGGTGGGTGACCGGCTTTCCAACGGTACCTATGGAGAGGAGAACAAGAGGGCAGGCCATGCCTTTGGCAACGACCTCGTCCGTTGGCTCATCAAGCACCTCTATGGCTTTTCGTACAACGACGTGATGACGGGCTACCGGGCCTACACGCGCGTCTTTGCCAAAACCTTCCCGTGCCTCTCGGAGGGCTTCCAGATCGAGACAGAACTTTCTATCTTTGCCGTCGACAGGAAATGGCGGATCGCTCAGGTACCCATCGACTACCGGGACCGCCCCGAAGGGTCGGTCTCCAAGCTTAACACGATACCCGACGGCCTGCGAGTACTGCGCATGATAGCGTCGCTCGCAAAAGATTGGAAGCCCCTTCCGTTCTTTGGCCTGCTCGCGTTTGCGCTGCTAGTGGCGTGTCTTGCTCTGGGGCTTCCCGTGGTGGCCGAGTTCGGCAGAACCGGCCTAGTGGACAGGTTCCCCACGGCTGTGCTCGCCATGGGACTCGGGATTCTCTCTGCGCTCATGCTCGCGGTGGGGCTTGTGCTCGACACTGAGGTCAAGTCGAGCCGCAGGCAATGGGAAATCGAGACAATGCGGGAATTCGAGCGAGGGAAAAAGGCATAGCAGCACGAAATGAGGCCGTCTCCTCGAGCACATCAAAGCCCTCAGATGCAAGTCGTGCCCATGGAGACGCTCCCCATGGGCACGAAAAGTGTGGCGCCGTTTCGGTTCGGTGCCTTATCCCAGAAGGTCGATGACCTCGTCAAATGCGACGTCGGATGCCTCAATTGCCTCGCGCGGACCAAAGACGCATACCGCACGTTCGTCGGCGAGCCCGGTAAGGGGTGTCGCCACCGCGCGCAAGTCTTCGACAGTAGTGGCAAGCTCTTCGGCGCGGAGCTGGTCACGCCAATCAACGGGCTTTCCGCTGAATCGCAGAATGTCCTGACGCAGTGCTAGTGCGCGCGGTTTGGTGGGAGCGTCGTGGCTCGAGATGGTGGAGACAATGTATCCAGTCAGCTCTTCCTCGCTCGGTTGCCACGAATCGAGCCACGCAGCAGTCTCGTCGTAACGAGCAAGCGTTGCGTCGACGTTTGGATCGCGGTATGACCAGAACTGCGTCAGCCCGGAGTTCGTGTACCTAAAGCCGCAGCCGTAGGCGCCACCTTTTACACGAACCTCGTTCCAAAGGTACTCGTACGACAGGACGCGTCGCGCTACGTGCCAAGATCCTTCGGATGTATCGTGCGCGGTCACGGGTGCCGACCCAGCGCCCACATAGCTCACGTTTGAGGGGATGACAAACGCCTCGTTGCGCACGTGCGGTTGGGGAATCTGCATGCGATGAGAAATACTCGAAGCTGCTACGAGTCCAAGCGTTCCGCCGCACTTCCAGTAGCGCTCACGGTCGTTGGCGCTGCCCGTGAACGATGTAATGACGTTGCTGGCGGTAAACACGCGAGGAGCCAGATCTTCGAGTTTCTTTACGAGCTCGTCTTTGTTGGCATCCCAGTCGGCAAGCAGCCCCTTGAGGAACTTGTAGTACTCGATACCGCTCAGCATATCGGCTGCTTTTATTGCGGCAGACCAATACGTGGACAGTCGCGTGACCGCGCACGCATGGCCGGCGTTCACGAAGCGTTGCTCCATGGCTATGCGGCGCTGTTGCAGCAGGGCGTGGATGCGATCGCTATCGTCAAAGAGCGTGTGGGACCACACCTCGCTGGGGATGCGAGCCAGCTGTTCGACCTTCTCGCTCAGCGCACTTGCGCCACAGACGAGCGTCGGTGCCGCATAGCTGCGGTCGTCGGCATGGCTGTACGAATCGGTAAAGAAGCTCAGGGTGCCAAGGTTGAGCTGCACGAGCGTGTCGAGCTGGTCGGCGCGATAGTTCTGGGTGGCGAGCTTTCCCAGCAGATCGCTGAGCACGCCAACGTAGGGAAGCTCCTCATAGCTCAGATGGCGCAGGTCAAAGAAGTGGTATGCATAGTCGATGCCGCGGGTCTTGAGCTCGTGTGCGATGCACGGCAGAGGGGCCTTCACGTCGCTTGGGCGCTCTTCCGGCTTGGGAGGCTCGATGTCGGCAATGGTGAGGCGGGGGAGCGTGGCGAGCGCCTCGGGGGAGTCGGGCGCCTCCTGCTCCTCACGCAGGGCCTGCACTTCATCACATATGCGCGAGATGTCTTCGTCGTCCATGGCAGACCTCAGCTTCGCAAGCTCTGCGGCCTCCTCGGCACCGGCTCCCTCCTCCACGGGAACGAGCTCGACCTCGGCGCTGTGGATGCTCTCGCACACGAGTTCGCGCAGGAGCTGCTCAAAGTAGCCATTATCGATTCCGGCCTTTATGTGGGCGAGTGGCTCCTCGTAGTGCAGGTAGTCCACCGGATGATCGTCGTCGTAGAGCCAGCTGGCCATGGCCTGCATGGATATGGCAATGCCCGCCGGATACGAGCCGAAGTCCTGCTCGCGCAGGATGAACTCGACCTGCGCCAACGAGGCGGCAATTCGCTCACGGTCAATGCCCTGTTCGCATAGGTCGCGACAGGTCTCTTCCACGAGTGCGCGGAACTTTTCGGCGACGCCTTCCTTGGCGCCCTTGAGCACGAGGACCAGGCGCGGTTGCAGCTCGTTGTCGGCAAAGATGGGAACAAGCTCGTCGCCGAGTCCCGCTTCTAGAACCGCGTGCTTGAGTGGCGCCTCATTCGACCCGCACACCACGTCGACAAGAATCTCGATGGCCAACATGCGCTCGCGCTCGGCTGCGGTTCCCGCGACGTAGGCGAGCGCGACGGCAGCGTTTTCGCGGGTGGTTGCCATCTGGACGCGAGAGTATCCAGCTACAATGGGCGGCTGTACCTCAAGCGGGTTGGGTGCCCCAACGTTACGATCGCTGGCCCCGTCGAGACGCGCCCCCACAAAGGCAAGCTCGCGTTCGATGTCCATGTCGCCATAAAGAATCACGTAGCTGTTCGAGAGGTCGTAGTGGCGGGCGTGCGCGTCAATAAAGCCGTCGTAGCTGAGGGTGGGAATCGCGCGCGGGTCGCCGCCCGACTCATAGTGGTAGCAGGTGTTGGGGAAGAGGGCACGGTCCACGCCAAGCAGAAGGACGTCGTCGGGGTCGGAGGTGGCGCCCTTCATCTCGTTGAACACGACGCCGTTGTACACGAGGGACCCGTCGTCGGTCACCTCGAGGTGCCAGCCCTCCTGCTCAAAGATGTGCGGACGTTGGTAGATAGCCGGATGCAAGACGGCGTCCAGGTACACGTCCATGAGGTTCTCGAGGTCGGCAGTGTTCGTCGAGGCGACCGGGTACATGGTTTTGTCAGCGAAGGTCATGGCGTTGAGGAACGTCTGCATGGACGTCTTGAGCAAGTTGACGAAGGGTTCCTTTACCGGGAAGCGATCGGAGCCACACAGGACAGAGTGCTCGATTATGTGGAAGACGCCCGTGTCGTCGGCAGGTGGCGTCTTGAAGGCTATGGCGAAGGACTTGTTGTTGTCGTCGCAAGAGATCCACAGCGTGCGTGCGCTGCTGTTTGTGTGGCGCATAACGAAAGCGGTGCCGTTGAGCTCGGGTAATGGCTCAAGCCCCACCACCTCGAATCCCGCGAGCTCGTCGCCAATACAAAGGGTGGGGCTTGAGTAGTCACTCATACGTTTCTCCCATGATTCAGTTTGTGTTAGATGCGGTCCATTTCGGAGAGGACCGTCTCGTACCATACGTCGTAAATATCGTTGCTGGCATACATCTCGGCACCCTCAAGGGTGATGCCGCTACCATAGATGTCGGAGTAGCCCTTGACGTAGTTGTCGATAGCCGTCTCCCAGCTGTCCCAGCTCTGCGATCCCCAGCCCCAAGCGTTGTGATCCTTAAAGCAGACCTGGCCCCATCCGCTCTCTACGCCAGAGATAGCGGGCGCGATGCGTGGGTCGACGCCGTAAGTCTCGGCTGCTTGGGCAAAGTCGGCACCATGGCCGGCGAGTGCGGTGCCCTCCAGATAGGTGTTGATGCGGGCAGCCCAGTCGGTGCCGTCGCTAGAGGTCGTATTCGTGCTGGCTGCGGGCTCGGTGGAGGGTGCCGGCGTCGGCGTGGTGTTTTCCTCTACGATTGAGGCAACGACGGCGCTCGCGGTGCTCTGGTTGGAGTTGTCGTTTGGCTTGGGCGCGTCGTTCGTGTCTGGGTTGGCCGGTGCTGGCGTGGAGGCCTGTTGAGTCGTTGCGCCGGAGTTATTGTTGGGGGACTCGTTGTTTGCCTTGTTGGCGTTGCTGGCCTCGATTTCTTGAACTGCTTGGGCTACGGCCTGCACGCGGTCTGCCTTCTCGGTATCGTTTGAGGCGGCGTTTATCCAATTCTGAATCTGTGTGCGCGTGTCGCGGGCGCCTTCGAGTGCATTGCGTGCCTCTTCGGTCTTTGCGACGAGGGCGTCGCGCTCGGCGCTGAGCGAGGCTTGAGTCTGCACGAGCGCATCCCGCAACTCGTTGAGCGCGTGAATTTCGTATGCGTTGCGCTGGTTGATGGTGTCGATGTAGTGCAGCGCGCTTATAAACGACGCAAAGTCCTCGGACGAGAGGACGAGGTCCAAAAGACCGGTGGAATTCTGCTGGAACCGGTATTGGTTTTTGATAGAGGCCGCAGTGCGCGCGCGTTGCTCGGGCATCTGCGCCTCGATTTCGGCTGATTTGGCCTCGTTCTCGGCAATAATCGCGTCGAGCTCGTCGAGTTCGGCGGACGCTTCCTGATAATTGCGCGTGGTCTCGTCAATTCTTGCGATGAGGTCGGTTGCCTCGCGCTTGAGGGCGTCGACGTTGGACGCCGCTAGTGCCGGGCCTGCCGTTCCAGTGGTCAGGGCCACCGTAAGAGCGCAGGCGATTGCCGCATGCCTGCGAAGGGGCTTTCGCTGCTCCATGACGTTTCTCCCTGCTCCGTTTCCAAACATATCGACATATGATAATCGAATATCGCTTTTGACATGGTATTTTCACGAGGCTGGGAATATCCTGCCTGTCGCATCTCCATCACCCGCCACAAGCGAACCGGGCCCAAATGTGCCGTATGGCACCTCTGGACCCGGTTCGTTTGTGCTGCTTGCGTGGCTATTTGACGACAAGAGTGTCGCAGCCGGGGATACGCGACAAGAACGTGGACGTGGAGCCCATGAGCGCGTACCTAAAATTCGAAAGTCCCAATGCGCCACAAATGATGAGGTCGGGATGAATCTGGTTGATCATGTCGTCGCGCAACGTCTCGCGAACGCGTCCGACTCGTACGATAAGCTCAACGCGACGAATTTGGGGTTCCATCTCGGCTTCTGCGATCTGCGGCGCGATGCCCTCCCTAAAGCTCTTTTCGAGCGTGGGAAGAAGCTCCTGCGGATACGATCCGGCAGTCTCTAGATTGGTGGCGTCAACAACGTGCCCAATGTAGAGTTCGGCGTTGTTGTTGGCCGCGATAATGATGGCGCGTTGTATAACGAGTTCTTGCTGCGGCGTTCCGTCGACCGCCACAAAAACGCGGTCGTAGCCAAGCGATTGATAATTGGGTGCGGGTATTCCCGTAGCTGCCATGGTTGCCTCCTTGTGACGTGTGCCATAAGTGTAGTCCCTTGTCACCTTGTGTGTGGCGTCGATTGTATGCGCGGTTGTGCTCGTTTGGTGTGCGGTGGCAAGTGGCGCGGCGGGGGGTTCATCATGTAAGGCCGTCTGGTCGTTTTTGGGAGGAACTATGGATATAGTCGAACTGTTTAAGGCAGCGCTCTTTGGCTTGGTGGAGGGTATTACCGAGTGGCTGCCGATTTCGAGTACGGGACACATGCTCCTGCTCGATCAGTTCGTGCGCCTCGACGTGAGCCAGGACTTTTGGGACATGTTCCTGGTGGTCATCCAACTCGGCGCCATTTTGGCCGTTCTCGTGCTGTTCTTTGGTCAGCTCAATCCGTTCTCGTCCAAGAAGTCGCCCGACGAGCGTCGGGGCACGTGGCGACTGTGGGGGCAGGTCATTCTGGCGTGCGTTCCCGCCGCCGCCATCGGAATACCCCTAGACGACTGGATGGAGGAGCATCTGGGAAGCCCGTTTGTGATCGCCGCCGCACTGATCGTCTACGGCATCGCGTTTATTGTCATCGAGAACATGCGAGAGAACAAGGCGAGTGGAGCGCACATGGCTCCCTCGTCAAAGGGCAAGCTCGCGATTACGGCCGACAAGGACGCGCGCGTGCAGTCGGTGTATCAGATGGATTGGGGCACTGCACTTGGCATCGGCCTCTTTCAGGTGCTCTCGATGGTGCCGGGGACGTCTCGCTCGGGCTCGACGATCATCGGCGGCTTGCTCTTGGGCTGTTCTCGTGCCGTTGCCGCGGAGTTCACCTTCTATTTGGCCATACCGGTGATGGCCGGGGCAAGCGGACTTCGTCTGGTCAAGTTCTTCCTCAAGGGGAACTCGTTCGCACCTCAGGAACTCGCCATCTTGGGCGTGGGTTGCGTGGTGGCCTTCGTCGTGTCGATGCTTGCCATCCGCTTCCTCATGAACTTCGTAAAGAAGCACGACTTCAAGCCGTTTGGCTGGTACCGCATCGTTCTGGGCATCGTGGTTATCGCTTACTTCCTGCTTAGGGCCTAAATCCACCGTACCACATGGCAGGTCGACCGGAGACGCTGTGCCCATGGGCGCAGCGTCTCCTGTTATAATGTTCTAGTCCTGCCCAATCAAAGATTGCTGCTATGCGGCCATTTGCATCGTTGTCTTCGAAGAAGGACGGACTACCATTGAGGTCACGATGTGACAGGAATCCCATGCAGTGAGCGGGAGGTTGCGATGCGTGCGGAGAATCATCTGATTGGCGATGAAGGCCTGGGCAAGTTGGGCATCGACCTCGCCTCGTTTGCGGACGGACTTCCGGGCGGATTCTTTATCTATGAGGCACACGACGAAGAGCGCATCTTGTTTGCAAACAGTCAGATGGCGCGCATCTTTGGGTGCAAGGACGTTCCGGAGTTCCTGGAGCACGTGGGAGGCACGTTTCCGGGACTCGTGTACTTTGAGGATCGCCTGCGTGTCGAGAATGACATCTGGTCGCAAATCGGTTCCGGCGACACGCGTGTGCCAACCCATCGTGACCACGTGAACTATCGTATCGTTGCGAAGGACGGCTCGCTGCGCTACATCGACGAGTATGGGCGTCTGGTTACCAACACCGACCTTGGAGACCTGTTCTTTGTGTTTGTCGCCGAGATCACGACCGTGCCGATGCCGCATGCCGCAGAGAACTATGCCGGTGGGTACGAGCATGTTTCGGTGGACGTGGACGCATTGACGGGGCTTCCTTCCATGCGCTTCTATCATGCCCACACGAGTGGGGTGCTCGCCCAGGCGACGGCGGATGGCATTCCCATGGCGGACGTGTACTTTGACGTGGATCACTTTAGGACGGTCAACTATCGCCTTGGCTATGAGGGCGGAGACGAGGTGCTCCAACGCATCGCTCGGGTGCTGAGGGAGTGCTTTCCCGGCGACTTGCTCGCGCGTTTCTCGGACGACCACTTCGTCTTGGTTACGCGACGCGAAGGGCTGGAGGAGCGACTTGCGCACGTGCACGACAGGGTGAGCAGACTCGTTACCACCATGCCCATCGAGATAAAGGCCGGTGTGTTCGAGCTCGAGGAGCACGAAGTCACGATTCCGTTTGCGCACGACCGCGCCAAGGTGGCATGTAGCGCGATCAAGGGACGCTACGACCAGTTTTTTATGTTCTACGACGAATCGCTGGCCTTTGACGAGGAGACGAGGGATTACATCATCAACAACATCGAGCGTGCGGTGGCAGAAGGGTGGATCCGCGCCTACTATCAGCCGGTCGTGCGCGTTGCGACGCGACAGTGCTGCAGCGTGGAGGCACTCTCTCGCTGGATTGATCCCGAGCGGGGTGCCATCATGCCGGGGCAGTTCGTGCGCGTGCTTGAAGAGGCACGCCTCGTCCACTTGCTCGACGCTGCTCTGGTGGAGCGTGCCTGTGCGGATGCCCGGAGGTCCATCGACCAGATCGGCGTTGCGGTGCCCGTCTCGCTGAACTTCTCGCCTGCCGCGTTGGCGCTGGTAGACGTTCCTGAGCTCGTAAGGGATGCGGTTGAGCGCCATGGCATTCCCCAAGATTTGGTGCATGTCGAGATTACCGAGTCGTCGCTCACCGAAGACCCCAATCTGCTGCGTTCCGTCATCGCGAAGCTCCATAGGTTTGGGTTCGACGTTTGGATGGACGACTTTGGAAGTGGCTACAGCTCACTCAACCTGCTCAAGGACTACGACTTCGACGTCCTAAAGATAGACATGGAGTTCCTGCGGGGCATGGAAGGCAACAAAAAGTCACGGACCATCGTGCGCTCCATAGCCGACCTCGCCCGTGGTCTACACATGTCTACGCTGGTGGAGGGAGTCGAGACAAAAGAGCAGTTTGCGTTTCTGGAATCGGTTGGCATCGACCGCGCCCAGGGATTCCTGTTTAGCCAGCCGGTGCCTTACGAAGCGATTGTGGAAGACTTTTTCTTGCGATACCCACCCGAGCGTGGCGGTGCTGCCTAGGGGTGCAAGACATAGGGACGCCAGATTGCAAGGACGCGAGATTCTTGACCAAAGGAGAAAAGAAGCATGGCAAAGAAGAAAGTCTACATTGACGGTCAGAGCGGAACGACCGGACTACAGATTTTTGATCGTATAGGGTCGCGCGATGACTTGGAGCTGCTCCGCATAGACGAGGACAAGCGTCACGATATGCAAGAGCGTAGCAAGTTCCTCAATGCCGCCGACATCGTGTTTTTGTGCCTTCCCGACGATGGTGCTCGTGAGGCGGTATCGCTTGTAGAGAATCCCGACGTCAGGATCATTGACTCGTCGACGGCGCACCGTACCGCCGAGGGGTGGACCTATGGTTTTGCTGAGTTGTGCCCCGCTCAGCGAGAAGCCATCGCGCAAAGCAAGAGGATTGCGAATCCGGGCTGCCATGCCACGGGATTCATAAGCACCTGCGCACCGCTCGTGCAGGCCGGTATAGTGCCGACCGACTATCCGCTCACCTGCCATTCGTTGACGGGGTACTCCGGCGGCGGCAAGAAGATGATTGCGAGTTACGAGGCAGACGACCGTCCCAAGAAGCTCGACGCTCCGGGCCTATATGGCCTGAGCCTGCGGCACAAGCATCTGCCCGAGATGCAAAAGATGTGCGGGCTTGAGCAGCCACCCGTGTTCATGCCGGTGGTCGACGATTACTACAAGGGTATGGCTACGTCCATCATGCTGCACAACCGACTGCTCGTGGGTTCTCCCACGACGCGCGACGTGCATGCGTGCCTGGAGCGGCACTATGCTGGACAACGGCTCGTGAGCGTTCGTCCCTTCGACGCGGCGCAATCCACGCTCTATGCCAACGAGCTTGCGGGAACGAACCAGCTCCACATTGTGGTATGCGGCAACGACGAGCACACCACGGTTACGGCGCTGTTTGACAACCTCGGCAAGGGCGCCTCTGGTGCGGCCGTGCAAAACATGAACATCGCGCTTGGCATAGACGAGACGACCGGTCTGCTCTAGGTCATTCCTTTTGTAAGGCATTCGCTTGAGCCGGGTCTGTTTTGGCCTCAGGCCGGTTCCGAGCTGATCCTGCCCCCAAAGAGGCGCCAAATCCGCGAGGCGCCATGGACAAGCCCGCGCTCAGACAGTCCTCGCTCCCGGGAGGGGCACGGGGGTATGTCCCCGTGCTCAAACAGTCCTCGGCTTCGCCTGTGGAACTGCGCGCGGGGACATACCCCCGCACCCCACTCGTTGCGAAACTGCACCGTGGCTGCTTTCCATGGCGCCGGAAGGAATTGACGCCCCTTTTGGGGGCAGGGCGCTGATGTAGTTACGCAAAAAGCAATCGGGCCTCTTCTTACCATGGGTTCATGAAGATAAAACATGTTTGGTAAGGAGATGTTACCCATGATTAAACGCACGCTACAAGATTCTATTCTTACACCCCTGAGCAAGCGCTCCTTGGTCGCCTCGGCTTCCTTCGCGTTCGTCCTTGGCGCTGCGTCGTTCGCTGCCCCGCATGCGGCTCTTGCCGATGAGATGCCTCAATCGGACATGCAGACCGATAACCACACGGAGGTGGAGGTTCATGCCAGCGACGTGTTGGCGAGCCCCGTCACGGCGTCGGATGCGGAGGATCAGGTCAATCAGGCGCAGGCCAACGTAGACGAAGCCGCGCAAGACCTCTCGGATGCCCAACAGCAAGAAGAGGCTGTCCAGCAGCAGGTTGACCAAGCGGAGTCCAACGTGGGGGATGCGCAGCAGGCCGCAGACGACGCCCAATCAGAGTTGGAACAGGGTATTGGTGACGCACAGAATGCGGCGCAGCGGCAAGTGGATGAGGCAGCGTCTGACCTCAAGGACGCAGAGGATGCGCGGGACCAGGCTGCCAACGAGTCGAAGCAAGCGCAGCAAGACATCACCCAGTCTCAGGCCGACCAACAAGCTGCACAAAAGAGCCTAGACGAGGCACAGCAGGCCGCGCAGGATGCGGGCGTGAACGAGCAGACTGTCAAGGACAACCAAGCGGCACTTCAGGAAGCGGAGCAAATCGCGCAGCAGGCGAAAGACGCATATGGCGAGGCCGTCTCACAGACGACAGAGGCCCAAAAAGCCGTGGATGCGGCGGAGCAGGCATGCGACGACGCCGAGCAGCAGCTTACTGAGGCAAACGACAATGCCACTCGAGCAGAACAGCAGGTAAAAGATGCTGAGACAGCGCGGCAGAGCGCTCAGCGGACATACGATGACGCCCTGGCTCACGAGGGCGCGAACCAGGAGGCCGCAAAAAGGGAGCTTGAGGCTGCCAATGAGCGGTTCGAACAGTGCAAGAACGAGTTCGCGGAAGCCCAGAAGGTCGTCGAACAGTGCCAGCAGGCACACGAGGAGGCAGGGTCGGTTGCAGCTGCGGCGCGTCAGACCTTGGAAGCCGCCCAGACAGCTGAGCAGGAGGCTGCCGCCAATGAGGAGGCCGCGCGGACTGCCGCCGACGAGGCAAGGAAGTCTGCCGAGAAGATGCAAAACGAATTGAATGATGCCCTGGCACAAAAGGAGGAAGCGGAGCGCAAGGCCGAGGAAGCCGCCCAGAAGCAGAAGGCAGCGCAGCAGGCTGAGGAGGAAGCCCAGAGGATCGAGCAACAGAGAAAGCAAGAGGCCCAAAACGCCGCCCAGGCCCTAGAGCGCGCCAAACAGGAGGCGAGCGCCGGTACCTCCGCGAACGCCAGCACCTCCTTGGGATTCTTTGAGGGCTCAGGCTCCAACACCGCGGCAAGCATCATCTCCAATCCCGGGACCGAGCGTGGGACCCAGACCTCTTTCGCCAGCTACATGGACGTTGGAAACGAGAAGGACTCCACCTCGCTGCAAAACATGCTCGACGCTCTCGATTGGATCGACTACTGCAACCAGCATTTTCGAACTCCGCTCGGGTTGTCCGAACTCAAGGTCACCGACGAGGCGATGGCCATCGCACAGCGCAACGCGGACTTCTCGACGACGCACTATCAGCATGCCGCGATGGATATGATTCCTGGTACGTGGTCGACGGGCGAGAACCTCTATTTCTCGTACCTCGGCGTGGAGCGGGCGTATGTGGGCTGGTACGATAAGGAAAAGGCCGTCTGGGATGAAGCCGTTGCCAAGGACCCCTCGCTCGAGCAGTACAAGACGAATTCGTACGCGCTCATGCAACTTGACCCAGAGCTCTATCATTCGGTGGGACACTACCTAAACATTATCGACCAGGACTGGAATATCACCGGCATTGGTCTGAACACAAGCTCGCGCAACGGGGCGGCCATCCAGGAGTTCGGCATGCTCGCGAGCGATGACAACGCGCACACCGCGTATACCGTAGAAGAGTATCGTCAGCGTCTGCTTGGCTACAAGTCCTCTCTCGATGCGATTCAGAAGAAGGTTGACCAGGCACAGGCCGCCAAGGACGAAGCCGACACGCAATACGCGAATGCACAGGCAGGTCTGGCCTCCGCGCGTGCTGCGACGCAGGCGGTCGCACAAGAGGCAGAGGACGCACAGCTCGCCGCAACCAATGCTGCCGATGCTGTAACGACGGCACGCGACGCCCTCGATCGCGAGACGAGCCGTGTCGAGCAGCTGAACGCAGCCTATAACGATGCCCAGGGCAAGACGCAGGAAGCTGCATCCACAAAGCAAGGAGCGGAAGACGCTTTGAGGCAGGCTCAGCAGAACGTGGATGACGCGGCCAATCAGCTTTCTTTGGCGCAGTACGAGGCCGATGCAAAGAATGGAGCCGTGAAGGCTGCTGAGGCCGATATCGCAGAGATGCAAAAGATTCTTGACGAAGGCGATCCTGCCCTGGTGCAAGCGAGGACGGCACTTGACGAGGCGAACGAGGGGTATCGGCAGGCATGCGATGCACGGGATGAGGCACAGGCGAACCTCGAAGCGAAGCGGGACGAATTAAGCAAGGCCGAGCAGGCTCTGCGAGACAGCCAGACAACTCTTGGCACGTGCAAGGATGCGGAACAGGCTGCAGGGAATGCGGCTGAGGAGGCTGCCGCGCGTAGGGAGACGGCTAAGGCGGCGTTTGACGAGGCGTCTGCGCTCATGAATGCCGTGTCTGTAGCCAAGTCCAACTCGCAAGACGCTGATGCGCGAGCCGAGAAGGCCGGCGCAAATCTGACCGCTGCGTTGCAGGCTGCGCTTGATGCCGAGAACGACGTTGCGGTAAAGCGCGACGTGCTTGCCAAAGCGCAGGCTCAGCTCGATCGAGCAAACGCGCTGAGCGAGGATGCGGCACGCAAGGGAACCATTACTGACGCTGACTACGCGTATCTTAACGAACTCGGCGCGCATGTTGATGCGGCGGAGCAAAATCTGGCAGAGGCCGAAGCGCTACGCGATGAGGCGTTTGAGCAGCTCAAGCAGGCTCGCGAGCAGGTCGTTGAGGCGCGTTCGACCTATTTGGAGGCAGTCGCTTCCCATGCCGTGGCAAAGTCATCGTTCGACGAGCTTGTGGATGAGGAGTCTGCTCAGGTCTCCAGCATGATTGCGGGCAACCTGGACGTGAGCGGCGGCATGATGTTTGGCAAGCCGTCAGTGAGGCGGTTGCCGGGAGGCGACTACGTGGTGGAGAGCCTTCCCGTACCGGAGTGGGCTGGCCACACTTTTATGGGCTGGTTCACCAACGACGGCGTGCAGGTCTCCGACTCCAGGGGAATTTCGGGCGTGCTCTTGCGGATGCCCCGCGAACTGATGCTTGTCGCGCAGGCTATGGAAGACTTCGTTCTGACCCCCAGTATGCAACTCGTGGCTGTTTGGGGCAACCAAAGCCTGACTTCCGCCAGTAATGCGGGGAACGCGGGCGCAGAGATGCAATTCCATGCTCCCGGTGTCGCGAACTCTAACGCTACGCGTCCGAGTGACAGCAAGGGCAACGAAGACAGTCCCTATGACCTCAGCGTAGAAGAGCTTCAGCGTCGCCTCGAAGAGATCATAAAGAGGAACGGAACCTATCGCAGCTCGGGAAATGTTGTCTCTGCACGTACGGGTGACTGCGACGGCGTAAGCAGCAGCGGGACAATTCATGGCGGTAGAAGCCGGACCACCCGTCGAAGCCGCGGCACTCGTACCGGCTACGCGCGCTCGCTTGGAAGACGTCACTATTCGAACGTCGCCGTCCGCACGCCCAGCAGCATCCCTGCTGCCGAAGAGCAAGCATGGGAAAACGACTACGAGGCTCCCTTCGATACGACGAGAGCAGAGTCCGTACTGCCGGCGACGTCTGACGGCGTGCAGAGCGCCCTTCCGGCAGGCGCCGCACTTCTTGGTGGCGCCGTACTGGCCGCGGGCATGGCTCGCAAGAAGCGCGAGCAGCAATAGTTTGTTGGCGACATGAGGCGCTTCGCCAGACGGAGTGCCTCAGTCCTCCTCGCGGTTGGGTCTGTTGTAGAACGCAGTGATGGCGGCGTTTGCCTCCTCGCTGCGTTTTTGTTCTATCCAGGCGTCGCGCTGCTCCATGATGGCGAGCATCTCGTCGGCGATGTCTTCCATGCGGCTGGGACGAACGCCCAAGAGGTATGCCCGCATGCGGTCCATGGCAACGGCCGACCGAAGCTCGCGTGCCATGAGCTGGCCGAACTCAGGTGGTAGCCCCACGCGTATGGCGGCATCAACAAGACCTTCTCGTGCTCTGATTCGTTCCTCTTCGGTAGCCATGGCACCCCTTTCGCAATCGATTCCATTCTGGCACAAACGGCCTGAGTTCGTTTGTCCCACTTTGGGAGTACAATCGTTGGACAAACCCTCTGGCGAAAGGCTTTCTTATGGCAGCGAACAACGACATGCCCCTGCAGACCTCGCTCTTTGGTGACGACGCGCCCGTGAATGATGGTCCCGTTGCGCAACAGCCCCTCACGCCGGCCGAGCGTGCGGCGGAGCTCAACGCGGCGCTCTCGCATGCCGCCTACCAATACTATGCATTGGACGCGCCCGAGATGACCGATGCCGAGTTCGACCGCCTCCTGCAGGAGCTCATCCACTTGGAGGACGAGCACCCCGAGCTTCGTTCTTCCCAGAGCTACACGCAGCGCATTGGCGGCTACGTGGGGGAGCAGTTCGAGGCGGTGCGCCATGCGCAGCGTATGTACTCGATGGATGATGCGATGGACTTGGCGGAGCTCGACGCGTGGCTTGAGCGCACGGAAGACTCACTGGGGCAGGTAAGCAGCGATCCTGTTGCCTATACCTGCGAGCTCAAGATTGATGGCCTGGGGGTTGCGCTCACCTATGTGGACGGCCAGTTTGTGCGCGCCGCCACGCGCGGGGACGGCACGACGGGAGAGTTGGTGACCTCCAATGTGCTTACCATCGACGACGTGCCCCGCATGCTGGCGCCGGCGGGCATGGAGCATCTGACGGGGGGCGGCTTTGGCCAGTCTGTGGAGGTACGCGGAGAGGTCTACATGCCACGCCATAGCTTCGTTCGGCTCAACGAAGACAATGACGCCGCCGGGCGCGCGCCCTTCGCCAATCCGCGAAACGCTGCCGCAGGCTCGCTGCGACAAAAGGACTCCCATGTGACGGCGGCTCGTGACCTTGCCACGTTTATCTACGCGGTCGCCGACGAGGAACCGCTCGACGTACGGAGTCAGCATGAGTTCCTGTCGTGGCTTGCGGATTGCGGCTTTGCGGTGAACGATCACGTTGCTCGCTGCACGAGCGCCGCTGAGGTGCATGCGTTTTGCGAGCATGCGCTGAAGCTGCGGGACGAGCTGGACTACGACATCGATGGCGTAGTGGTAAAGGTCGACTCATTTGCCCAGCAGGCCATGTTGGGCTTTACGGCGCGTGCGCCCCGATGGGCCATCGCCTTTAAGTTCCCTCCCGAAGAAAAGCGTACGGTGCTGCGTGAGATTCGCATTCAGGTGGGGCGCACCGGAGTACTTACGCCCGTTGCCGAGTTCGACCCCGTGAGTGTGGCGGGATCCACCATCGCTCGTGCGACCCTGCACAACATAGACGAGATCCGTCGCAAGGACGTGCGCGTGGGCGACACCATCGTGGTCCACAAGGCCGGTGATGTCATACCCGAGGTGGTGGGCTTCGTGCCGGAGCTGCGCCCCGTCGACGCATCCGAGTACCAGATGCCCGAGGTGTGTCCCGTATGCGGCAGTCCCGTGGTACGCGAGGAGGGGGAGGTGGCCTACCGATGCATCTCCATCGAGTGTCCCGCCCAGTCCGTGGAGCGTCTTATTCACTGGGGTAGTCGTGGCGCCATGGACATAGACGGGCTGGGTGACGAGCTGGTGAAGCGCATGGTCGCACAGGATTTGCTCTCCGACGTGGCGGACTTCTACGACAAGCTCGATATTGACCGGCTGGCGTCCGTGAGCACGGGACGTATAAACAAAGCCGGAAAAGACATCGTGGTGGGCAAGGTCGTTGCAAAGAAGATCATGGTCCAGGTGGAGGAGTCCAAGCAGCGAGGGTTGGGCCGCGTCCTGTTTGGTCTGGGCATTCGCCATGTGGGAGCAAACGTGGGACAGGTGCTTGCCGAGCAGTTTGGCTCCATGGAGGCGCTGGCCGCCGCAAGCGAGGAAGACATAGCAGCTGTTGCGGGCATCGGGCCAAAGATTGCCGCAAGCGTGGTGGAGTTCTTCTCGACGACCCAAAACGCCGAGGTGATTGAGCGCCTGCGTACGAGCGGGGTCGTCCTGACCCAAGAGCGAGCCGTGCCCGAAGATGCACCTCAGCCTTTGGCCGGCCTCACGTTCGTGCTGACCGGATCTTTGGAGCGCTTCACGCGCAAGGCTGCTGGTGACGCCCTCAAGGCAATGGGGGCAAAGGTGACCGGCTCGGTCTCCAAGCGTACCAGCTACGTGGTTGCCGGGGCAGCCGCCGGAAGCAAGCTCACCAAGGCCGAACAGCTTGGTGTTCCCGTCCTCGACGAGGATGCCCTAGAGCACATCCTGCAAACCGGTGAGATACCCGCGTAGCTCGCAACGTGCCACAAGACGGATAGCGATTTCGGCAGTCCTGCTCCACTTCGGATTCTGGTCTAGCCATTGGTTTTCTCGACGGTGGGAGCGGAGGTTATTCACCTCCGCGAGTTCCGCAGGCGAAGCCGAGGACTGTCTGAGCCCAGGCGTATAACCCCGTCCCCGCCCAAGCGAGGACTGTCTGAGCACGGGGACATACCCTGCGTCCCTGCCCGGGCACGCGATTGCAGGGACTTTAAGGTTCGCAAAAGTGATTCTCACTGATTGTGGATGCGACCATTCTTTAAGTGACCTTTACGTTTGGGGTCATATAGTTCTCTCAACGTCAACGAATCGAACTGACGGAGATGAGAACTATGGTCCAGCTAACCTTTAAGCGATACGAGATCAAGTACCTGCTCACGCACGAGCAGCAAGACAGGCTTCGCATCCTGATGGACCTCTACATGACGCCCGACGAGTGGGGTCCCTCCACGGTGTGCAACGTGTACTGCGACACGTCCACGAATCTGCTCGTCCGCCGTTCGGCAGAGCATCCGATGTACAAGGAGAAGGTCCGCGTGCGCAGCTACGGGGTGCGTGCGGCGACAGATCCCGTGTTCGTGGAGCTCAAGAAGAAGTACGACGGCGTGGTGTACAAGCGCCGCTGCACGCTGGATGCCGCGAGTGCGCGCGATTTGATTGCGGGTCGTGGTACGCCCAGCACGCAGATCGAGCGAGAGCTTGACTATACCTGCAGGCGATATGGCGGCCTTGAGCCTTCTCTCTTTGTGGCATACGACCGCGAGGCGTTCTATGCAAAGGATGACCACGAGTTCCGCATGACGTTCGATCGTCGCGTCCGCTATCGCACACATGACCTGCGCCTTGACGTGAGCGACGAGGGAGAACAATACCTCGAGGATGGCCTGAGCCTGCTGGAGGTAAAGGCAGGCGGCGCGATGCCGCTCTGGCTTTCGGAGTTTCTTTCGGGCGAGGGTCTCTTTAAGGTGCATTTCTCCAAAGTCGGTGTTGCCTACAAGCGCATGCTTGAGCGCCAAGGGCTCCTGCGGGGCGTGCCCGACCTACGCAAAGCACGCTCGAGGGACCTCGCTCCTGCGTACCTGCCCGTTCCGTCCTCGTCCATCGCATTTGCTTAGTGAGGAAGAAAGGAAGCAAGACCGATGTTTGAATCACTTTTTTCTACGGGCACCACGAGTACGGCACTCGAGCTGATGCCGTTCTTGGCCAGCATGGGGTGTGCCATTGCGCTAGGCTTCGTGTTGGCGCTCGCGTATTGCTTTAGGAGCCGTCACACAAAGAGCTTCGTGATTGCGCTTGCCTTGCTACCGGCGATCGTGTGCGTAGTCATCGCGATGGTCAACGGCAACGTTGGTGCTGGCGTGGCCGTGGCAGGTGCCTTTAGCCTCGTGCGCTTCCGCAGCGCCCCAGGTTCCGCTCGCGACATCACCTTTATTTTCTTGGCGATGTGCATCGGCCTGGTGGCAGGCATGGGATACGTCGCATGGGCGGCCATCGTCACGGCCGTGATGTGTGCGGTCGTACTTGCATATCAAGTGATCGATGCTGGCCCGTTGGGGGAGTCGAGCGACAGGACGCTGCGCATTACCGTGCCGGAGGACCTTGACTTTACCGGACTGTTTGACGACCTGCTCGACAAATATGCCGTGTACCACGAGCTCGAAAGCGTTCGAACCACAAACATGGGAAGCCTGTATCGGCTCGTGTATCGCATCGGCATGCGAGACCTCTCGCAACAGCGTGCCCTCATCGACGAGCTGCGCTGCCGTAACGGAAACCTCGAAATCGTCATTTCTCATCAGGAGGCAAACAATGCAGAACTCTAGCCAGAACCTCGTTCCTCGCACGTCTACGTTCTTCCGCTCCGCCGCGCGACGCATCGTGGCGGCAGGGGCTGCCGGAATGCTCACCCTCTCGCTCGTTGCCTGCGGAGCCCAGGGCGCTGCTGATTCGCAGACGGCCTCGGCGGGTGCGTCGCAGGCCGAGCAAACAACGGCAACGACGGCCCAAGATGCGACTCAGGATGCTGCCCAGACACAGACCGACGACACGACCACGGCCGTGCTCGAAGGGGCGGAGAGCTTCTCGATCGACACCGCGAGTCTATTCTCCGACCGTGACCTCGACGCGAGCTATGACGCCGAGAAGGCAACGGCCATCAAGCTGTCCGATTCGGGCACCGAGGCCGCAAACGGTGTGAAGGTCGACGGATCGACGGTAACCATACAGGCGGCGGGGACCTACGTGGTCTCGGGCTCGCTTTCTGACGGCCGCCTGGTGGTGGACGTGCCCGATACCGAAAAGGTCCAGATTGTGCTCGATAGCGTTTCGATTTCCAGTTCCTCTGGCACGGCGCTGTACGTAAAGAGCGCCGACAAGGTCTTTGTGACCTTAGCAAAGGGGTCTACCAACACGATTGCTTCGACGGGTGACGCCACCAGCGAAGACGACCATACGCTTGACGGGGCCGTATACGCGTGCGATGACCTTACCGTCAACGGCGAGGGCGCGCTCACGGTGACCTCCGCAAAGGGACATGGCCTCGTGGCAAAAGACGAGCTTACTCTGGTGAGCGGCACGCTTGACATTACAGCAGAAGGCCATGCGATCCAGGCCAAGGACTCGCTTGCGGTCAAGGACGGCACGTATAAGCTCACGGGTGGGTCGGATGGCGTGCACGTCGAGCACGACAGCGACGGTCAAAAGGGCTTTGCGTATGTGGCGGGCGGCACATGGACCATCGACGCGGGAAGCGACGGCTTCGACACGAGTAATGACCTGCTCGTTGATGGCGGCAGCATCACGGTGTCGGCAGATGACGACGGGCTGCACAGCGAATATGACCTGATTATCAATGCTGGAACGATACGCGTGGCGGACAGCTATGAGGGCTTGGAGGGCGCTCGCATCCAAGTAAACGGTGGCGACGTGGATGTGGTTGCCTCCGACGACGGCATAAACGCAGCGGGCAACCCCAATGGCACGACGGCTGATGACGCGTGGCAAGGCCAAGGCGGTGCACAGGGCGGCCAGATGCCGCAAGGCGGGCAAATGCAGCAGGATGGGCAATCGCCCCAGAACGGCCAATCGCCCCAGAATGGTCAGATGCCGCAGGAAGGGCAGATGCACGGACACGGTATGGGTGGTGGCCGACGCGAGATGGCGATGGGAGAGATGATGGGCTCTGGTGACGGCACCCAGAACATGCGCCAAGGAGGCGGCGGTGGATTCGAGCGCGACGATACCGCTTCCATTACCGTGTCCGGCGGCAAGGTCGTGGTGGATGCCGGAGGAGACGGCATCGACTCCAACGGGGCTGTTACGGTTACTGGTGGCGAGCTGTACGTGTCCGGCCCGACGAGCGAGGGCGATGGAGCCATAGACGCGGGCGGAGAAGTCACCGTGTCAGGTGGAACGGTGATAGCCGTGGGCTCCATGGGCATGGTGCAAGGCTTCGGCAGCTCCTCGACGCAAGGCGCGATAACCGCTTCGGTACAAGGAACCGCAGGTAGTGCCGTCGAGATCAAGGATGCCTCCGGCAAGGTTCTCGCGAGTTTCTCGCCCACGAAGGCTTTCCAGAGCGTCGTAGCAAGCGCCCCCGGTATGCAATCCGGCTCAACCTATACCGTGAGCACAGGCTCGCAATCAGTAGAGGCAACCGCATAGCCTTCTAAACTGCAATAGCGTTCCGTAACAGGGCAAGGGCACGGGGCATGTCCCCGTGCCCAAACAGTCCTAGCCTGGGCGGGGCGAGGTTATGCACCTGTGCTCAGACAGTCCTCGGCTTCGCCTGCGGAATTCGCGCAGGCGCATAACCCTCGCCACCACTCTGCCGCGGAACTGAAGAAGCGCGTCATGGGGACGGAGGTGTTGACACATCGGCGTGTCATGGGGACGGAGGTGTTGACACATGATGTGGAGCTGCCTCGTGGGACAAACCGCGCGTCCCTTCTCAGCAGACGAATCACGGGCAAGGGCGGAGGTTATGTCCCCGGGCGAGTTTCGCAGCACAGCGAGGACTGTCCGAGCACGGGGACATAACCTCCGCCCTTGCGGGGAGGCGTGTGCGACTCGGGGCATAACCCTGCTCCTACCGGGTCCGAGGTAAACCTTCTACAAAGCTCAGAATAGCGTTATCCTAATGTACGAATAACGCTTTCGTATAAGCCCACAGAGAGGATGCGAACCATGAGCGACCTACATTATCTGCGCTTGCTCGCTCGGCAGTTTCCCACGGCGAGTGCCACATACTCCGAGATCATCAACTTGCAGGCAATTCTGAACCTGCCCTGTGGCACGGAGCACTTTGTGAGTGATATGCATGGTGAGTTGGAGGCATTCACGCACATTCGCAACAACTGCTCAGGTGTGATCCGAGAGCGGGTGAACACGCTCTTCTCAGACACGCTCGATGCTAGGACGCGTGCTGATCTTTGCACGCTGATTTATTATCCAGACGAGAAGCTCGACATGATGCGCGCGTTGGGTGACCTTCTTCCCGAGTGGCTGTACGATGTGTTGGGGCACCTGATTTATTTGGCTCGAACGCTCTCGGACAACTATACGCGAAGCCACGTGCGCAAGATGCTGCCCCAAGACTACGGTTACATCATCGACGAACTACTACACGTCAGTCTGGGGCGCGATTCGGCCCACCATACTTATCATCGGCGTATCGTACAGTCGGTTGTCGAGACAGGGGCGGCGGAGGACTTCATTCGGTCTCTTGCGACGCTCATCAAGCGCCTGGCCGTGGATACCTTGCATGTGGTGGGAGATGTGTATGACCGCGGTCCGCGTGCCGATCGCATTTTGGATGAGCTCATGGACTACGGCAACGTGGACGTGCAATGGGGGAATCACGATATCGCCTGGATGGGGGCAGCGGCGGGTAGCGAGGTGTGTATGGCGCAGGTGGTTCGTACTTGCGTGCACTACGACACGCTCGGCGTGCTCGAAAGCAGCTATGGGGTTTCACTGCGTGAGTTGGCGCTCTTTGCGGACGCGACATACGAGCACGAGCCGGGTAAGGAACGCGTGCATCGCATCGAGAAAGCCATCAACGTCATACTGTTTAAGCTTATCGAGCAGACTATAGCGCGGCATCCGAATTGGGGGATGCAGGATCGATGCCTTTTGGGGGCCATCGACCTAAGCTCGGGCACCGTGCGCATTGATGGACGTGACTGGCCGCTTTCTACTACCGATTTTCCGACGCTCGAACCTGCGCATCCTGCCGAGCTTACGGAAGAAGAGCGCAAGGTGATGGACGGGCTGGTGGCTGCCTTTGCCGATTCCGATAGGTTGCGCCGCCATGTGCAGTTTTTGTACGATCATGGCTCGGTATACAAGGTCTGCAACGGACGTCTACTCTTTCATGGATGCGTGCCGCTCGATGCGGACGGTAGTTTCTCGTCGGTCATCAGCAACGGTCAGGCTCGTACGGGACGTGCGTACTTGGACTATGTGGAGCGCATTGCGCGTGGAGCGTGGCACACGCATGATCAGCTCGCGCTCGACTGGATGTGGTACCTGTGGTGCGGTGCCCACTCACCTCTTGCGGGTCGCGTGATGAAGACGTTCGAGCGGGCATATGTGGCCGATCCTGAGGCGTGGAACGAGCCGCAGGATCCCTACTTCGACCTGACGCGAGACGCCGAGGTTGCTCGTCGCGTATTGTCGGAGTTTGGCTTGGAAGGACCGCATGCGCGCATTGTCAATGGTCATACGCCTGTGCATGAGGTCGACGGTGATACTCCCGTTCGTGCTGATGGTCACCTTCTTGTTATAGATGGTGGCTTTTGCCAGGCATATCACAAGGCGACGGGCATCGCGGGATACACGCTCATTGCAGATGCACGAGGACTTAGGCTCAAGGCGCATCGTCCGTTTCATGGGGTGACGGCTGCACTTATGGCAAACGATGACATTGCTAGTGCGCACGAGACCACGATCGAAGATAGGTCTGATGCGCCGTTGATGGTGGCAGATACCGATACGGGAATGCGTATACGCGAGGAGATTGCCGAGTTGGAAGAGCTGCTTTTGGCGTATCGTTCGGGCGAACTGGCCGAACGATAGGGGGAATCCTGGGGGACCGACGCTGCGGAACCTCATACGAGAGTGGTGGTTCGCGGGTCGTTTTCCAATAGTGCACACCAAAATAACCTGAAAGCACAAAAGACCAGTTGAGCGCAGCTACCAGAAGTTTTGGTGTGCACTGGCTATTTTACACAGTGCACACCTAAAATTTTGAGGAAGGTGGTCAACTGGGAATATACGTAATTAAATCACTTTGGTGTACACTAATTCTGTGAACCATAAATCCGGTGAGACCGAAAGGGTGCGAAGGTCGGTCTCCGAGCCGCGCTTCGCGTCATTTGAGCAGCCATCTGCCATCGAATAATAACGAAATATATTTATAAGTTAGCTTTGGGCGGCTTTCTGTGGCTCTGCTTCATTTTTCGTGTCAATACCACCTCGTTTGCTTCGGTAACGAGTGTTCCTGGATCGACTTCTAGGACTGATGCGAGCTTCCAGACTGTTATGAGCGTGGGGCATGTAGCTCCTGCCTCGATCTTTCGGAGATGCGAATTGCTGATGCCCACGATTTTGGAGAAGGGACGCTGGTCGAAATCCGCATCGATCCGATGTCTCTCGATGACTTCGCCAAACGCGACTTTTACGAGCTCGGTGTCGCTCGATTGATTTGCCGATATGTTCGCCCGATATTCCATGAGTAGAGAGTACATAGCCTAAATATAGTACCGTGACTATATGTAGCTACAATTTGCAAGATACCTGCACGATACTGCATGCAATATCAAACATGCATGAGGTACTTGAAATAAAACCGGCCGCCTATGCATAGGCGGCCGGTTTGGGCGAAATAAGATGAATCTATTCAAGTGGCGCACCGTTGAGGGTGGCCGGGAATTGTACGGCCCATCGCGGGTGGGCATTCAGTAGGTTGGTTTACGAGTACAGAATCAATGCGATGAACTCCAGCGGAATGTCGCCGGTGTTTACGAGGCTGTGGGTTTCTCCATCGTTGCATACGGTGGTGTCGCCAGGCTTGACCTGTACGGTCGTGCCGTTGTCGTTGTACTCGCCGGTTCCCGAGAGGAAGTAGAAGATCTCGTTGTCTCCCTCGTGGACGTGCTCTCCGATGCTGTTGCCCGGCGCAAGGATCATGTGGTTGAACAGACGGCCTTTGCCGTAAAGCTCCTCAACGCTCTCGCAAATCTTGTGCTGTTCGGTCTCTCCGTTGCCTCCTCGGATGCAGCGGAACTCGATGGCTTGGTCTTCCTTCTTGCGAATCATGTTGTTTCTCTCCTTAGTGCTCGACGAACAGGGACAAAAGAATCTCGTGGATCGTGTCCACAAAGATATCTGCGCGGGTGTTGAGAACCGACCCATTGTTCTCCCATCGGGGTAGGGCGGCCTCAATCTCTTTGTTCGACATCTGGACGTTGAGGGTTGGCAGGCACGCCTCTATGAGGCTCACGAATGCCTGCTCATCGGTACCGACCTCGTCATAAAAACCGGCGGCATAAGCTGGATCGTAGTCGTGCACGCGCTCGAGCATCGCAGGAAGGAACGCGGCGCTTGCGAAGCCATGTGGAATGCCGTAGTTCTCGGTGAGGTAGTATCCAACGTTGTGCGGGAAGCACGTGCCCGTGGTGTTGATGGCGAGGCCTCCAAGAATCGAGGCATCGTAGAGTTGTGTGCGATGATCGCTCGACAACGCTTCTTCTGCAGCCGCGATGGTCAGCGGCTCTGAAGCCAAACGTATAGCACGTACGGCGCAAGCTCGCGAAATCTCGTCGGCCTTGCGGCTAAAGTAGCTTTCCGTCGCATGTGCCAACACGTCAACGCCGGTAGAAAGCGTCACCGCAAGGGGGCACGAATGCGTGTGACGACTATCGCCAAACGACACGGCGGCGTAGAGGCGGTCGTCGTGGATGCTGTGCTTGCGTCCAAGCCCATCGGTGAGGACCGATACCTTAGTGACCTCACTGCCCGTACCAGCCGTAGTCCCCACCAGTGCGATGGGAAGCGGGCTCTTGTTCCAGCGCAGCGCGTAGAAGCCCTCCTCGTCGAGCTCGGGATTGGAGGCAAAGACAGAAATCGCCTTCGCGGCATCCAAAGCCGACCCGCCTCCCACGCCTACGATGAACTGGGCACCGCTCTCGGAAGCGAAACGCCCCGCCTCGATACAAGACGAGATGGGTGGATTTGCCGTGACTCCGTCCCACACGGCGTTCGCGATGCCGACGGAGTCCAGTGCGTGCAGGACGTCATCCAAGGCCCCGCTCAGGCGCGAGACGGTTGCATCGGTGATGACGACACAACTCGAACCGAGCGCACGCAGAGCGTCGATGTGTTGCTCGATGCAGGATGGTCCGGTAAAGAGACGTGTAGGCATATAGTGGTTCATGACGGGTTCCTCTCTATGTGACGGACTAATAATAACGTGATTTGTGGCGACTGGAAATCTCAATCGTGGCATTTAGCATATCGCAGATAGCGCATCGGACGATTGTGGGCCCATTGGTCGATGCGCCGCGTTACAATACCGCTTGTTGTTGAAGTATGGCCTCTCGTGAATGGATACTCGAACCATGAAGAAACGTATTCTTATTGCACTAGGTGTGGTCGTGGTAATTGCGGCGGTAGCTGTCGGTCTGCTGCTCTCGCATACCATCATGTTCTTTAAACACGGTGTCGTGATGGGAGGTGCCCAAGAAGTCACGTTGCAAATCGAGCCGGAGGAGCTGGGAAAGCTTGAGCAGCTTTCGTCGCTCAAGAAGGCGAATCTTTCTGCGACCGGCGGGTTCGATCAAATCAACGCGTGGGGCGAGGCGCATCCAGACATCGAGGTTACCTGTACCGCAGTGCTTCCGTCCGACGTTCCCGTCGACAAGGGGGCTCAGGTCGCCGACCTCACGGGCTACAGTCCCGATGCTGCCGTGCAGCTCGCACAGCAGACCCTCAAATATGCCACCGACATCAAGGCAGTAAAGATCGACTCTTCCAAGTGGACCGCCGAGCAGATGAGCGCCTTCCGAGAGGCGTGCCCCAACATTGCCTTGCGAGGCGATTCGCAGATTGGCCCTCTCAACGTGCAGCTTGACGCTTCCGAGGTCGACCTGAGCAGTGCGTCGCCTCAGGAGCTTGCGGAGTTTGCGCCGTTTGCGAGCGGTATGGCCAATCTCAAGACCGTAAACATCGGTGACGAAGAAGGGCATGCCAAGCTGGCGGGAGCCTCTGCCATCAAGCAGGCGAACCCTAACGCGACGGTAAACTACACGTTTACCTCCTTTGGCAAGCGGTTCAACATCAACGACACCACGCTCGACTTCCGTCAGGTACCCATGAACGACAACGGTGCCGAGGTGCGCGAGCTCATGGCATCGATGCCGTGGGTCACGTACCTCGACATGGACCAGTGCGGCATCGACGACGAGACGATGGCCGGCATTCGCAACGACTTCCCCAACACCGAGGTCGTGTGGCGCGTGTGGTTTGGCCCGGGATACACCTGCCGTACCGACGAGACGCGCATCTTTGCGAGCAACGAGAGTTTGGGATCGCTTTCGCCCGAGAATGACCAGGCACTCAAGTACTGCAACAAGGTAAAGTACCTCGACCTCGGTCACAACAGCGACCTGCAGGACATTTGGTTCGTAAGCTACATGCCCGACCTCGAGGTGTTCATCTGCATCCTGGGCGGCATCACCGACATCTCGCCCTTGGCGGACTGCCCGCATCTGGAGTTCCTCGAGATCTTCTCGAACTCCGTGAGCGACCTCTCGCCGCTTGCGAACTGCCATGAGCTCAAGCACCTCAACTGCTGCAACAACCCTGGCATATCGGACATCTCGTGCCTGTACGACATCGACCTTGAGCGCTTCTGGTGCGGATATCCCAACTCCGTGCCACAGGAGCAGTTCGACCAATACCAGGCCCTGCACCCGAACTGCACGCTGCGGACCTCGGTGAGCAATCCGCACGAAGACTATCGCGGCGACAACCCGCGCTACCTGTTGCTGCGTGAGCAGATTGGCTACGATGGCCTGCGTTTCTCGACGCCCGAGAACGATCCGCTCTATGCGCCAATCGATGAGACCTCGAGCTCCTCCGCAACTTCGACGACCACGGATACGACCACTACTGGGACCACGGCCACCGAGGATTCGGCGAGCACGGCTACAGCTACCCCCACGACTACGACGACCGGTTCCGGTGAGACCAGTTCCAAAGGCGCGGGAGTTACAATAAGCGAGACGGGCATGCCGGTAATAAGTATATAGGTGGGGCGCCGAACTCAGACAGCCCTCACTGCGTCGGGGGTGGAGGTCATGTGCCTGTGCTCAGATGGTCCTCGGTTTCGTCAACGAGACTCGCACACGTACATGACCTCCACCCCCGGCTTGCTGTAGAAGTATGTGCGATGTCTTCTGACGGCCTGAGGGAAGGGGTTAGTTAGAGCATCTCGAGGCCAAGAAGGTCGTCGATGCTCTGGCGACGTACGGCCAGATGCGCCTTTCCCTCGCGAATGGTGACAAGGGCGGGGCGAAGCACGCGGTTGTAGTTGCTCGACATGGCAAAGTTGTATGCGCCCGTGGTGAGCACGGCGATGATGTCCCCGCGTCGTGGGCGCGCGACGCGGATGTCCTCGGCGATTCTGTCGCCGCTCTCGCAGCACCGACCTGCGAGCGTGCAGACGTAGTCGGCGTCCTCGACTGCGCGGCTAGCGTTGATTACGGTGTATGCGCTCTTGTAGAGCGCATAGCGGGGGTTGTCAGTCATGCCACCATCGACCATAACGTAGTTACGGTAGCCCTCGATCTCCTTTGTGCCGCCAGCCGTGTAGAGCGTGGTGCCGGCGTCGGCGACGATGGAGCGGCCCGGCTCCATGAGGATTCGGGGCAGGGGATATCCGGTCTTTGTGCAACCCGCATTGAGGTGCTCCGCCACTACGCGGATGTTTGCGGCGAGGTCGACTTCGGGGTCATCGATGACGTAACGCACACCAAAGCCGCCTCCAAGGTTGAACGTGCTGGCAACGTATCCAAGCTCGTCGCGCACGTCGCACGCGAATGCGAGCAGGCGGTCGACCTGGTCGCAGAACGAGTCTGGCTCGAATATCTGGCTGCCAATGTGGCTATGGAAGCCGATGACCTCTATACCGGGTGTGGAGAGGGCCTCGCGAACGAAGCTCAGCGCTTGACCCGTCTCGATGGGTACGCCAAACTGCGAGTCTACGCGACCGGTGTTGATCGCTGCGAGCGTGTGCGGGTCGAGACCTACGGTCACGCGCAACAATACCCTTTGCGTGATGTCACGCTCGCACGCCTCGCGTCCGAGTACGGCAAGCTCGTTGGAGTTGTCGACCACAAAGCAGCCGATGCCCTGCTCGACTCCGTAGGCAATCTCGGCGTCCGTCTTGTTGCTGCCGTGGAAGAACAGGCGATTCGCGGGGAAGCCCGCGCTCAGCGCCGTTGCGATTTCTCCCGCAGAGACGACGTCGGCACCAAGGCCCTCGCTCTGGATTACGGGATAGATGCCCCTAAAGCATAGCGCCTTGCCCGCATAGAGCGGCATGGAGCCCTCTGGGAAATGCGCTTGCATCGCCTTGACGTACGTACGGCAGTTGCCGCGGACACGATCCTCGTCCAGAACGTACAGTGGCGTGCCGAACTCGGCGGCAAGATCGCAGGCATCGAGTCCGGCAATGGCAAGGTGCCCTTGGGAGTTAAGGGAGAGGTTGGAATACAGCATGGCTCCTCCTTACGTTGGTTCATTCGAGAATAGCACGGCGGCCATTCGGAAGTGCACCCGAATGGCCGCCCAGCTTCAAACGCTTCTAAAGCCTACATCAAGTGGGCGCGCAGCTCCTCGCCGCTCAGAGGCGAGAGAAGCGCGGGCGGGATGTCGAACATCGTAAAGGCGCCGACCATTCCGTGCTCATGCAGGCGGACTGCGGCGCGGGCGACGCTCGTGAGCACGCTACCGGTGAAGTACGGGTTCGAGTCGAGGGCCAACGAGAACTCGATGGTGTCGCCGAACTCGCTGTCGAGGCCGGTGCGACCGCTACGGATGACGGTACCGCCGTGGGGAAGGCCCGCATGCTTCTCGTTGAGCTCTTCCTGCGAGATGAACGTGACGGTGGTGTCGTAGTCCGAGAAGTAGTTGGGCATGGTGACGATGGCCTTCTCGATGGCGGCAAGGTCGGCACCCTCCTCGGCGACCACGAAGCACTCGCGCGTGTGCTTGTCGCGCGTGGAGAGCTCGGGGTTCTTGCCGGAGCGGGCTGCCTCAACGGCTGCGGGCACCGGTACGGTGTATTGGCGGGCATCGAGCACGCCGGGGATGCGACGAATGGCGTCGGAGTGCCCCTGGCTTACACCGCGGCCCCAGAAGGTGTAGTCGGCACCCTCGGGCAACGCCGCACTCGCATACAGACGCGCGAGCGAGAAGAGGCCGGGATCCCAGCCGCACGATATGACACCGACCGTGCCAGCTGCCTTTGCAGCGGCATCGACGTTGGCGAAGTGAGTGGGGATGTTGGCATGCGTGTCGAAGCTGTCGACGACCGTAAAGGTCGCAGCGAGCTCGGGGGTCTGCTTGGGCAGGTCGGTGGCGCTTCCGCCGCAGATGACGACTACGTCGATTTTGCCGGCGAAGCCCTGCAGGTCCGCCCATCCGTAGACGGGGGTGTCCGTTGCCACAGAAACATCCTTGGGGTCTCGGCGGGTAAAGATGCCCACGAGCTCCATGTCGGGAGCGTTCGTGACGGCCGCTTCGACGCCGCGGCCCAGATTACCGTATCCGGCTATTGCTACCTTCATGGTTTTCCTCCTCTGTCGGTAGAATTTGACCACTAAAGAATAATGCATGTGCGTTTAAGGTCGCGCGATTGTAACAAGGAGTGCAGGCCCTCGAAACAATTGATCGGAAGGGGCACATGGTTTGTCTCCCTGAGCTCAGATAGCCTTCGCCGGGGCGGGGACGGGGGTTATGCACCTGCGCTCGAACAGCCCTCGGCTTCGCCTGCGGAACTCGCTCAGGCACATAACCCCCGTCCCCGCTCTGATGTGGAACTGCATCGTGGGACAAACCATGTGTCCCTTCTCTGCAGGCACATCAAGGGCAAGGGCGGAGGTTATGTCCACGGGCGAGTTCCGCAGCGCAGCGAGGGCTGTTCGAGCACGGGGGCATAACCTCCGCCCTTGCCGGAGGGTGTACGAACCGGGAGCATAAGCCCCGGGGAGAGGACAGATTGGGACGACGAACCGGGAGCATAAGCCCCGGGGAGAGGACAGATTGGGACGACGAATCGGGTTTGTTGACATCACGTGTATGCGGTGTGCTTGTTTCGTGCAGGGCGCACGTTTCTTCTCGTTATGGGTACTATTACTCAGGTTGAGCAATTGTATACGATGTGTGAAGGAATTGTATGAGTTCGACTGACCGCCGAAGCATCCGTACCAGGCGTGCCTTGCGTGATGCGCTCGCGGAAGAAATCCATGCGACGGGTGACATGAGTGCCGTGACGGTGACGAGTGTTGCGCACCGAGCGGACGTTACGCGTCGCACGTTCTATTCGCACTATCGCGACATACCGTCGCTGGTTGCGGCTATAGAGGACGAGACGGTCTCCGACATCGCGCCGTTGGTGCGACGAATCTCGCAAGTGAGCCTGTCTGAGCTCGAAGAGGCCCTCCAGTTGTTTGATGCCTGTCCCGGGGCACCTGAGCTGCTTGCATACTTTCGTGCGAACGGCACGTATTTATCGGCGCTGTTGGGCGAAGGGGGAGACCCGGCCTTCGTCGAAAAGCTCAAGCACGTGGTGCGCGAGGTCGTAGAGGACCGTGCGCGCGACGGCTTCTCGGCATTTATGGAAATGGGCTTCGACTACTACCTTACGTTCGTGATCTCTGCCGAGGTCGGCGTGCTCGTCCGTTGGCTCACCACGGGAATGGTCGAGTCAGACGACATCATGGCACGCATCATGACCGCGCTGCTCTTTGTTCGTCCGGGCGACCTCTATGGACGACCCGTCAACTTCGACATGTCACAGCTTACCGTCCGTATCGCGGAGCAAGGAAAGGAACTCTTTCATGGTTAGGACCTCCGTTTCGAACGCGGCCCAAAGCGCCGCCAAGCCCGCTATCGCGCTTATCCAAGATGGTGCCGAGCTCAAGCCAGCCGGTCCGGTGGACCTACGTCACGCTGACCTGCGTCTGGGCATTGACGTAGGGTCGACGACGGTGAAGCTCGCCGTAATCGACGCCAATTCGAATCTGGTCTACGCGAACTACGAGCGTCACCATACTGACATTCGCGCCACGGCAAAGGAGCTCTTTGAGCGGGCACAGAAGATCGTGGGAGGCGCCTCCATGCGCGTATCCATTACCGGCTCGGGCGGAATGCTCCTTGCGACGTGGCTCGACCTAGAGTTCGTGCAGGAGGTCATCGCGAGCAAGCGCGCCGTTGAGGCACTTATCCCGCAGACCGACTGTGCGATCGAGCTGGGCGGAGAGGATGCAAAGATCATCTACTTCGACAATGGCATCGAGCAGCGCATGAACGGCACGTGCGCTGGTGGTACTGGTGCGTTTATAGACCAGATGGCCTCGCTGCTCAAGACAGATGCTCCCGGCCTTAACGAGTTGGCAAAGGATGCGACGCACATCTATCCCATCGCAAGCCGTTGCGGTGTGTTTGCAAAGTCGGATGTGCAACCCCTGCTCAACGAGGGGGCTTCTCCCTCCGACATCGCGGCCTCCATCTTCCAAGCAGTCGCAAACCAAACGGTGAGCGGTCTGGCTTGCGGGCATCCCATCCGGGGCTACGTGGCGTTTCTTGGTGGACCTCTGCAGTACCTCAGTGAGCTGCGCGAGCGCTTTTACCTTACGCTCAACCTCGACGAAGAGCATCGTATCGTACCAAAGAACGCTCATCTCTTCGTTGCGACGGGCGCAGCCCTTGCTGGCGAGACCGATAAGCGCGTTACGTTTGCCGATGTCATCTCGGCGTTGGCCGCCCTCAAGGACACTCAGGGCTCGGAAGTGGCACGTCTGGAGCCGCTGTTTGCGAGTGAGGACGAGCTCAAGATGTTCCGCGAGCGACATGGTAAGGAGGTTGTCCCCAAGGGCACGCTCGACGAGTACCATGGCCGTGTGTTCATAGGAATCGATGCCGGGTCCACTACGCTCAAGGCCGCCGTGGTGGGAGAGGACGGAGAGTTGCTCTACACCTGGTATGACGTCAACAACGGCGACGTCCTCGGCACGGCCCGCGCAATCATGAACGACATCTACAACCACCTACCATCCGACTGCGAGATTGGTCACGTTACCACGACGGGTTACGGAGAGGGTATCCTCATCCAGGCGCTGCGCGCTGACTCCGGCGAGGTAGAGACCGTGGCACACCTGCGTGGCGCCCAAGCGTTCGTGCCCGATGTCGAGTTCATTCTTGATATCGGTGGACAGGATATGAAGTGCCTTCAGGTACGTGACGGTGTCATCGAGCACATCGCGCTCAACGAGGCCTGCTCATCTGGCTGCGGGTCGTTCGTAGCGAGCTTCGCCGACTCCATGGGCATGACGGTGCAGGAGTTCGCCCAAGCCGCCGTCAGCGGAGAGCGGCCGGTTGACCTTGGCAGCCGTTGCACGGTGTTTATGAACTCGCGCGTGAAGCAGGCCCAAAAGGAGGGCGCGACCATAGGTGACGTGGCCGCCGGCCTTTCGTACTCGGTCATAAAGAACGCCCTCTTTAAGGTCATCAAGCTGCGTGATTACGACCAGATCGGTGCCCATATCGTGGTGCAGGGTGGCACCTTCATGAGCGACGCGACGCTGCGTGCGTTCGAGCTGCTTACTGGTCGTGAGGTCATTCGTCCCGACATCGCGGGCTCCATGGGTGCCTATGGCGCGGCTCTTCTTGCGCGCGATCGCGCCGGCAAGGACGGTGTGTCCACGGTTCTGGACAGGCGCGCGCTCAACGAGCTTACGGTAAAGCTCACCAAGGTCCACTGCGGCCGCTGCTCCAATAACTGCCTTCTTACCATCAACGACTTTGGCGGTGGCCGTCGCTTCATTACCGGCAACCGATGCGAAAAGGGCTCGGGCCGTTCGCGCAAGGACAAGGTGGAGGCCCCGAACCTCTTCAAACGCAAGAACGAGCTGCTCTTTGATCGCGAGGGCTTGGCTCCGCAGGACGCTCCTCGCGGAGTCGTGGGCATTCCACGTGCGCTCAACATGTACGAGAACTATCCGTTTTGGCACGAGTTCTTTAACGCGCTTGGCTTTGCCGTGGTGCTCTCGGACCAATCCAACAAGGGCATCTATGAGGCGGGCATCGAGTCCATGCCCAGCGAGAGTGTGTGCTATCCCGCCAAGTTGAGCCATGGCCACATCATGAATCTGCTCAAAAAGGACGTGGACTTCATTTGGATGCCATGTGTTCGCTGGGAGCGCCAGGAGGACGACACGGCCACCAACCACTACAACTGCCCCATTGTCATGAGCTATCCCCAGGCGCTGGAGCTCAACGTGGACGAGCTTGCCGCGCCCGACGTAGAGTACCTTGCCCCGTTCTTGCCCTACGACGACAAACGCGAGCTCAAGCGTCGCCTCTACGAGGTCATATCGGTGCAGCGCGAGAAGGATGCAGCCACAGGAAAGGGCCGCGTGCGGGGTTCCCACATCACGCGCAAGCAGATCAACGAGGCGGTTGACGTGGCATGGGAGGCGGACCTTGCGTTCAAGGATGCCATGCACCGCATGGGCGACGAGACGCTCGCGTGGATGGAAGAGCACGATGCCCATGGCATCGTCATCGCAGGCCGACCCTACCACAACGATCCCGAGATCAACCACGCCATACCAGAGCTCGTGAACAGTTTTGGCTTTGCGGTTCTCACTGAAGACAGCGTTGCACACAAGATGGAGCCCGAGCGTCCCATCCGCGTGGTCGACCAGTGGATGTATCACAGCCGACTGTATCGCGCTGCTCGCTTCGTCGCTTCGCGCAACGACCTCGATCTCATTCAGCTCAACAGCTTTGGCTGCGGCCTCGACGCCCTTACCTGTGACCAGGTGCAGGAGATTCTGGAAGCGAGCGACAAGATCTACACCGTGCTAAAGATTGACGAGGTGTCCAACCTCGGCGCAGCTCGTATCCGCATCCGCTCGCTCATTGCGGCGCTCGAGGAGGAGCGAGAGAAACTCGAGCTGCTGGTGGAGCGAGGAGAGGTGGACGAGGTGGAGCCCCCGTCGGTTCACATGGCAGACGGCTCACTGGAGCAGGCGCGCAGCACCGACTTGCTCAGGAGGCCTCCCGTCTACCGCAAGTCGGCAAGTGCCGCGTTCAACAAGGTGCGCTACACGAAGGAGATGCAGGACAAGGGCTATACGATCCTTGCGCCCCAGATGTCGCCCATCCACTTCGAGATAGTCGAGTCAGTGTTGCGAAACGGCGGATTCAACGTGGTGCTGCTCCCATCGGTTGACCCCGGTGCCGTGGACGTGGGCCTCAAGTACGTCAACAACGACATCTGCTATCCGTCGATTTTGGTAACGGGCCAGCTCATCAATGCGGTTCTTTCGGGCAAGTACGACCTCAAGAGGACGGCCGTGCTCATCTCGCAGACGGGTGGCGGCTGCCGTGCCACGAACTACATCGCGCTCATTCGCAAGGCGCTCAAGGAGTCCGGCCATCCCGAGATCCCGGTCATCTCGCTTTCGGTAGCCGGTGGACTGGACGAGTCGAATCCCGGGTTCAATATCCTGCAACCCAAGTTGCTGATGAGTTCTATCTATGCGCTGGTATACGGCGACCTCATCATGCAATGCCTGTATCGCACGCGACCCTACGAGGCGCAGCCGGGTGCGGCCGATAGGCTCTACGGCGAGCTGATGGCGCGAGCCAAGGTGCAGGTGCCGGGTGCTTCGCGCAAGCAGTTCCTCCGTCTGTGCCAGGACACGGTAGACGCGTTCGACGCGCTACCTCTGGCTAACGACCGGTCCAAGCCGCGCGTGGGCGTTGTGGGTGAGATTCTGGTGAAGTTCCACCCCACGGCAAACAACGACGTGGTGCGCGTCATAGAATCCGAGGGCTGCGAGGCCAACGTTCCCGGACTGGTGGACTTCTTCCTGTTTGGCACCTCGAACCAGATCAACCTCAAGGAAGAGCTGGGCACCCAGCGCAAGAAGCGCCTGACTCATGGCGTTGGCATCGCGTTCATCGACGCCATCCGCAAGCCCGTAAACAAGATGCTTGAGGCAAGCGAGCGCTTTGAGCCGTGGACGCAGATCTTCGAGCTGGGACAAAAGGCCGAGCAGGTGCTCTCGTTGTGCAACACCATGGGCGAGGGTTGGCTGCTCACGGCAGAGATGATTGAGCTCATCGAAACCGGAACGCCCAACATCGTGTGTGCCTCCCCGTTTGCCTGCCTGCCCAACCACGTGGTGGGAAAGAGCGTCATCAAGCGACTGCGCCAGATGCATCCAACGAGCAACATCGTGGCCGTCGACTACGATCCCGGCGCCAGTGAAGTCAACCAGCTCAACCGCATCAAGCTCATGATCAGCGTGGCGAAGGAGAACTTCCGCCAAGGAAAGGGCTTCGTGTTGGAGGGCGACGAGTTGTCCGACATGCAGACGCCGTACGACCGCATGGAGGAGGCCTTGCAAAAGGCTGGCTTGTAAGGGAACGGTACGAACATAGCTGGTTCAGATATACCATTTGCATAGGGGTGCCGACAGCTGGCACCCCTTTTCACGTTTCGGACCGACTTGCATTTCTTGACATCCCCGAACTACACACGGTTTGTCTATTGTATTCTAAATTGCTATATTTAGATTGAAAAATAATGAAATAGAATAGTTGAGACAAACCGTGTGTAGTTTTTGACCGAGGTGGATTCTCTTCTGCGTTCCATTTCCGCAGCAGAGCGGTGGCTCGGGGTATGTCCCCGCGCGCAGTTCCACAGGCGAAGCCGAGGACTGTTTGAGCACGGGGACATACCCCGAGCCACCGCCGGGGGCGAGGACTGTCTGAGCCCAGGCGCATAACCTCCGTCCCCGCCCCGGCTAAGTCCATTTGAGCACGGAGTCATACCCTGCGCACTTGCCTCGGATGGCTTTCACCGAGCACAAGGTCACCCACACGCCCGCGACGGATACGTTGGTGTACTATGGCTCCGCCTCCATGTTTGAGGTAAAGTAATGAGTCAATACTGAGCTCGACGAAGGGAACTTATGGAACCTCACGAACGATGCCTGGTGCGATTACCACTCGACGGAGCGCACAACGTCCGAGAATTGGGTGGCTATCCCACCGCCAATGGCGAGCAGACCCTCTTTCACCGTTTTTTGCGCGCCGACGGCCTGTCTCTTCTAACGGTTCGTGATGAGAAGTTCCTGTACGACTATGGTGTACGCGCGGTCATCGACTTGCGCGATCCTCGTGAGGTGTCGGACGATCCAGATTGCAAACTGGGCCGGGATGTCATCAACGTCAACATACCGCTTTTGAACCTCAATATCGCTGAAATTGGCTTTGATCGCGTGAAGGAGAATCCTGAGGACTGGTCCATGACCCATCTCTACCGCATGATTTTGGAGAATTACGAGGGTGTGCGAGACTGCTTCCGCTTCATTGCCGAGGCGCCTGAAGGATGCGTGCTCTTCCACTGTGCGGTGGGCAAGGATCGGACCGGTGTTCTCGCCATGCTGCTTTTGAGTCTTGCGGGTGTAGACAAGTGGGACATCGTTGCGAACTATGCCCAGACATGCGTCAACCTCATGCGCTCGTCCATGTGGCAAGCGCAGTGGGACAATCCCAAGGCGCGCGAGTGGAGGCATCTCTTGGATTCCGCACCATCAGTGATGGAGCAGACATACGACTTACTCGATGAGGAACACGAGGGAATCGAGAACTACCTGCTCGAATGCGGCGTGCCGGATGAGGACGTGGCAGCTGTGCGTCGTCGGCTCGTGGAGCCCTAAGGCCCATGGTCATCGACTGGGTTCTTATGTTGCTCGCGGTGGTGATTCCGCTGATTTCTGCGGTGATCGTACTCAGGGGGAGTGCGAATCTCTCGGAGCGGCACCACGCTCATCACGATACGTACACGGTGGCCGCCACATTGCTATGGGGAATCGTCTCGGCGATGCTGTTTATGGGTGCATTGGGCGTGCTCGTGGGATGGCTGTGCAGTCTTGGTGCCCTCACCGCAAACACGGTGGTGGTTATGGCCTTCTTTGACGGGTTTCTTGTTACGCTGTTTGCGAGCCTCATTCTCTTGCGTCGCTACAAGATCATGACGTTCGAGAACTGCATGCGCGTGACGCCTTTGGTGGGAAGAACCGTTACGATATCTTATGCCGATATCACCGCCATGGAATGGTCCTCCTCATTATTGCTTCCAGGAACGCACAACATACGCGTGCATGCGGGAAATCGCAACGGAGCACTTCTGTGGGCAGCGCTCGATCTCGATCAAATTCTCATTCGTGTGAATAGGTTCGATTCACTCGAGAGCCTGCGGTCGAAGTAAGGCCAGAGCCTGCTGCGTCTGGCTCAGAGCTTGACTGCGCGTTCTTGCTGATGATGTGCGCTTGTCATGGAAGACCATGTCAAGGCAATGCTATGGTAGAGATGGCCTGTCCGGATGGTCCTCGTATCCAAAGCGTTGGGCAAAGCTCCGACAGGCCAATGCAACACAATGCGTTATTTCGTGCGAATGAAGGGAGCGAGGTTATGAAGCGATTTGGAGCGGTTACTGTTAGTGGTGCGATGGCGCTTGCCTTGTGCCTGGGTTCATGCGGACTGAGCCCCACGCCCTTTGCCAGTCGTTCGGAGGAGCCAACCAATGTCCAGATACCTTCCGAGCCCGAGCCTAGTCCGGCGACTCCCGACCAAAAGCAGGAAACGAAAGATACCGTGTTGATGGAATCGGAGCCAAGCGAAGGTCTGGTGGCACAGGGGTATGCGCCAGAGTCGGCGATTCCCGTTGAGGTCCCCGACTTCAACACCGAAGAATATGCGTCGGTGGAGGAGTCCGGATTCGTCTCGACGCTAACGAGCCCTCTTTCCACCATATCGGCCGACGTTGACACGGCAAGCTATGCCAATCTTCGTCGTATGCTCAAGGACGGATGGAAAATACCAGCCAAGGAACAGAAGGATAGCGAAAAGAAGGACGCCAATTCTGGTGACCAGGTGGACATCGCCGAGGTTCCCGATGACTTCTCGGTAAGGTCTGGCACCATCCCTAAGGGTGCTGTTCGCATCGAAGAGATGGTCAACTACTTTGATTACGACTACGCTAAGCCAGAGGGCTCCGATCCGTTCCGCATCACGGCGCGCATGGGACGTTGCCCATGGAACAACGACACTGAGCTGTTGGTTTTGGGCTATGCCACAGGCGACGAGGACAAGAGTGTGGCCGACAAGGGTTCCAACCTCGTGTTTCTCATCGACGTCTCGGGCTCCATGGACGATCCCGACAAGTTGCCGCTCCTCCAGAGTTCATTTGGCGAGCTCGTCTCGTCCCTGAGCGACAAAGACCGCGTATCGATCGTGACGTATTCGGGTCATGAAGAGGTTGTGCTCGAGGGAGCGAAGGGCAACGACGCCACCGCGATTATGAGGGCCATACGGGGCCTCAAGGCGTCAGGCTCCACCAATGGCGAGGCTGGCCTCAAGACGGCGTACGAGATTGCCGAGAAGAACCGCATCGAGGGCGGTGTCAATCGCATCGTCATGGCCTCCGACGGGGACCTCAACGTGGGCATGACGAGCGAAAGCGACCTGCACGACTTCGTGGACAAGCAGCGTGACAAGGGCGTGTATCTTTCGGTCTTGGGCTTTGGACAAGGCAACTACAAAGACAACAAGATGGAGATCCTGGCGGACCACGGCAACGGATCGTATCATTACATCGACTGCGAGGCCGAGGCAAAGCGCGTCTTTGAGCAGCGGCTCACAGCCAACCTCGTACCCTTTGCCAACGACGTAAAGGTGCAGGTCGAGTTCAATCCCGCCAAAATCAAGGGCTATCGTCTCATTGGATACGAGAATCGTGCTCTGGCGGACGAGGACTTCAAGGATGATGCGAAGGACGCAGGAGAGGTTGGACCTCGCAGCCAGTTTAGCGTGCTATACGAAGTCGTAAAGGCGGACTCGCCGATGGAGATTCCGACCTCCGACCTCAAGTACAGCACGAAGGCCGAGCAGGGAAACGAATCGGGAGACTGGCTCACGGCGAAGCTCCGCTACAAACCGGCGAGTGGCGGCGACGTGCGCGAGCAGGAGCTCGTGGTGTCCGAGAGCGAGTGGAGCGAGGATCCCGGCAAGGACTGGCGCTTTGCGGCAGCGGTCGGTGAGTTTGGCATGCTGCTCAGGGATTCCGAGTATAAGGGCTCCACAACCTTCAAGAGCATTCGGGACCTCGTTGACGTGGGCGATGATGCGACGCGCAAGGAGTTCTTGGAACTCGTCAATCTGGCCGAAACGAACTAGCACTCACATACGGCACAACAAAAACAGGGAGCCGCCTCTTGCCGTTGAACGGAGGCGGCTCCCTGGTTCCGTGCAGTTCATGGGCGCTGCTTATTTCCAGATGGCCTTCATGAACTGGGAATAGGCCTCGTCGCAAATGCTGAGCGTGCGGTTGAGCAGCTCAAAGCAGGTGTCGCCCACAACGTTGGGCGCAAGCACTTGGTCTCCGCTCGCCACGATGTCGTTGTCCTTGTCGAGGAAAAAGGACAGCCAGCGATAGTTGACATTGGCCGCATTGATGGCGCGAAGAGCCTTCTTGGTCTTGTTTTCGGGTACGTGCGCTATGACGCCACTGCCAAAGTGCATCGTCTCACCGTCTGGGTCAAACCAAAAGAACACGTCCAAGTGGTTCATGTTCTCCATGTTGTAGCCGATACGTACGGCAGGCTGTGCGGCATTCTCGAGTTCGACATACTTGATATCGCGCTGATCGAGTGCCGTCTCGAATGCTATGAGGTTTGCAGCTCCGGTTGCCATAGACGCTCCTTGCGTTAGAGGTTTTTCTCCATAATAGCCCTTCTCGCCGACACAAACAAACCACGAGGCAGGCGATGGGGAGTATCTCCTTTGCCTTAATGCAGGCAAAGGAGATACTCCCCATCGCCTGCGTCACTTTGCCTTGGCAACAGAGCGGGGGCGCAGGGTATGTCCCACGCGCGCAGTTCCGCAGCGAAGCGAGGACTGTTTGAGCACGAGGGACATACCCTGCGCCCCCGCGACAGATAGAGGTTGCCCGAGCGCATGACCCCATCTTTGACTCGGGAAGGGGGTTTAGACGAGTCGTCCCTGATCGTTCATGTCTTGGGTGTAGATGCCGGTGGTTGGGTTGTAGTTGGGGCCAAACACCTCGGCACAGAATGCATGGGCACCCTCTTGGGTCATGCCGCTGCTGTTTTGTGCGGCAATCTCGGGCGAGAAGTCCATGATGGGGAAGGCCGTCATGTTGGGGCCGTAGGTGTTGCAGATGACCGTGGGCACGAGGCTTGCTGCTGTCACGTGTGCCGTGCCGTCAGCTTCCTTCACGAACGTCGCACGCGCGATGCCACCGATGAGGCACTCGGGAGACATGAGGCTGGCGACGTAGTTGCCCATGGAATAGAAGCACAGCGTCCGGTGTCCTTGTGCGTTACGCAGCATCTCGCAGCGCTGCAGGATGTGCGGGTGGCACCCAAAGATGAGGTCGACGCCAAGGTCGGTGTAGAGCTTGGAGAACGTGTTCTCTTCTTCCGAGGTCTCGGTGGTGTACTGCTGGCCCCAGTGCGGGCAGGCAACGATAAGGTCGACCCCGAGGTCGCGAGCCTTCTGCACGTCGGCTCGAACCTTGTCTTCGGTCATGTACGAACAGAGCTGGTAGTCGCGCTCGACGTCAGGGTGCTCGTTGGTGTCGTAGGTGTGGTTGAGGAAGGCAATCTTGAAGCCGTCCTTCTCGTACACGTAGATGTTGTTCACGTAGTCCTGGGACTTGTCAGTCTCGGGGGCGGTGGGGTTGTTGACGCCGAGGACGGGCACGTTGGGGTAGTTCGCCTTCCAGTAGTCCATCTCGTGGGCAAGTCCCGCATACCCTTGGTCAAAGATGTGGTTGTGCGCGTTGAGAATCATGTTGAAGCCAAAGCGCATCTCGGAGTCCGCGAGTGCGGTGGGCGAGTTCATGATGGGTCCCATGCCTCCGTTGGTCATCGAGTAGCCTGCCTCGGGCAGTCCCATGACGGTTTCCTGGTTGAGAATGCGCAGCTCAGCCGCGTCGATGTAGGGCTTGATGTGCTGATACAGGAAGTCGTAGTTGTAGCTCCCATCATCCTGTGCACCGCTTTGCACCAGTGGGTCGTGCATGAGGATGTCGCCAATCATCATGGCCTCTACGGTTACGGGCCCTTTGGGCTTCTCGGCTTCCTTCTTGGCCGCCTCTGCAGCCGCCTTCTCTTCTTCGGTGGGTTCTGCCTGTTGCGTGGAGGGATTGGGAGCTGCGGGCTGTTGCTGCGAGTTCGACTGCGTGAGACGGTCCTTGACGGAGTGATAGAACTCGGAGATATAAGGTCTTGCAAAGACTTCCGCTCCCACAAGACCGGCTATGACCACCGCGATGACAAGGATAAACACTATGGGATGCTTGCGAGGGACGGATCCTGGAGCCATGTGTTTGGGATCGTTTGAGGCCACGGTTTTGTTCCTTTCGATGTCGAGACTAGCGGAGAATGTATTCCATACCGATTTTTTGTGGGACGAGCCCTAGTTTCTCGTAGAACTGGCGTGCGGACTCGTTGCACGTCCAGACGTTGAGCGTGACGTTGTAGCAGCCATAATCGCGTGCGTAATCCAGCACGTAGTGGTATAGCTGTGTGCCTACGTGCTTTCCGCGTGCACTTTGGTCGACGCATAGGTCATCGATATAGAGGGTGCGTATGTCGGTGAGGATGTTGTCGTTGGGATGCTCTTGATGAATGCAAAATGCATAGCCAAGAACCTTACCCGGTGCCTCAAACTCGTCTATAGCAACGAATATGGGGCGTGAATCGTCGACGATAATCTGGCCGAGTTCGTTGTTGGTGTACTTTTGCGTTCCGGCCTTAAAGAGGTCGGGACGTCCCGCATGATGAACTTCCAGAACTTGGGACAACAGGTCGTGTAGCTCGGGTATGTCTTTTGGTTGTGCCCTACGAATGTACATGCTGGACTCCTATCGCATGGCGAGTGTCTGGTTGTAGGCTGCGCAGATGCTATTCATGTTCTTGATGAGGATGTGCATGCCAATGAACACCGTGATACCGCAAGTAAAGTAACCAAGCACGAGCCAAAGCAGAACGTCCGATCCTCCCTCGGCGATGGTTATCCCATAGCGGGGGGCATTGTTTTGCAGGCGGTTTGCCAATTTGTATGTCCAGTAGTAAGAATAGATGCCGCACGTAACGATGGAAAGCAAGATGTATACGAGTAGACCGGGAGTCTCTTCGCCGTCATTGGCACATACGAGGTTGGTGTCTTGTGCCAGCTTGTAGATGAACCAATACCCGTAGATGCCACAGGTGACGATGGACAGGATGATGTACATCGCGATGTCGCGATCGGTTTGCAGCGGCCCTGCGGCTCCAGCGGGCGAGGGGTTCGGGTTTGGCGATGGCTGCTCGTACTGTCGCTGTGTGTATTGAGGCTGGGGTGCGACATACTGGGATTGAGGTGCGGCATCATAGGACTGCGGCCCGGTATACTTCGTCTCCGCTTGATCCGAGTATATTTTTGCTCCGCATTCCGAGCAGTAAAGCGATCCGCTGGGAACCGAAGAACCGCAATGAGGACAATACATGGGACTCCTCTGTTTGAACGTGACCTATGGGGCAAATGCTTGAACGAAGCTTAGCCACGCAGGCATGTCGACGGATACGACATCCGTTGTGAGCATTCCTGAGAATAACACGTTTGAGTCGGCTGGCGTAACGAGACGCACTATCCAGACGACAGTAAACGCAATAATCGTAAGAATAAGTACGGTGTGGAAGAGCGAGCGTGGTAGACGTGATCGTAGAAGCACTATGGCAGCGATTGCGGGCACACTCCAAAACAGGGGATGGTACGCGAGGGCAAGCATGGGCTTTCCGCTCAGGAAAGCGAGCCATGCGCGTGTCATACCGCATCCGGGACACGAGATGCCGGTCGCGAATTTGAACGGACAGCCGAGGTCGCTTACATAAAAGAGGGCTGCCGCAAGGACAAGTGCGAAGGCATCATGTCTGGATTTGAGCGAATTTCGGGATTTTAACACCTGTTTCTCCTCTGTGCACGCACATGGTACCTCAAATATGTCATGCTAAATTGTATGGAGTCCCCATCCAATAGAAACGAGCGTCCATGTCGCAACACACTCCGATTGCGCGCCCGGATTATGACGATTTGTGCGATCTTCCAAACATGATGTACTTCCGGAAGTATGCCGGAAGATACATAGAGTATGGCAGACGACAGGGACGTGATGTCTACCTTGTATACTTCAATTTAGAGAATTTCAGTATCTTTAATGAGCACTATGGCTTTCATGCTGGAGATCAGCTTCTCAAGCTCACGGCCGTTTCGATTCGTGCCGCATTTCCCGGCTATTTGGTCGCGCGCATTTCGGGGGACCACTTTCTGCTCGTGTGCGAGAGCCTGAACATAGAGGCATCGATTCTCGATGTACGCGAGCAGCTCCATGCCTATGGGCGCAATGCAAACATAGAGCTCAAGGCAGGTATTCTGCGCATAGAAGATGAGGAGACCAACATCGGCACGGCGTGCGATCGCGCAAAGATCGCCTGTGACAGTATCGCACATAGGTACGATCGAACGTTCAGGTGGTATGACGATGCGCTTGCATGGTATGTCGAGCGCAAGCACTACATAGAGAACAACATCGATCGCGCAATCAGGAACGGTTGGATCGAGGTTTACTATCAACCCATCGTGCGCTCTGTCACGGGTGATGCGTGTGAATTTGAGGCACTTGCTCGCTGGGATGATCCGCGCTATGGACTGTTGTCTCCGGCCGTGTTCGTTGAGGTGCTTGAGGAGGCGCGTCTTATCCATAAGCTCGACGCACATATCGTTCGTTTGGTGTGCGAGGAGTGGCGCCGTGTTTCGCTGGAATCGAGCCAGTGGAGGGTGCCCGTCTCGATCAACTTCAGTCGTCTGGACTTCGAGCTTACGGACGTGTTCGATGTCGTGGACGCTACGGCGCGTGAGTACGGTGTGCCACGACAGATGCTGCATGTGGAGGTTACCGAAAGCGCCCTCAACGAGAATGCAGATCTTTTGGGACCAGCCGTCAAACGTTTTAGAGATGCTGGATATCAGGTGTGGCTTGATGACTTTGGCAGTGGCTATTCCTCGCTCAATACACTCAAGGACTATGTCTTTGACGTGGTAAAGATCGATATGGACTTCCTGCGCGAGTTCGAGACCAAGCCAAAGTCGCGCGTCATCATAAGCAGCATAGTCAACATGGCCAAGCAGTTGGGCATGCAGACGCTCATTGAGGGTGTCGAGACTCCTGAGCAATTTCGGTTCATGCGTGACATTGGTTGCGAGCTCATGCAGGGCTACCTTATGGGCAGACCCCAAAAGTCCGAGGAGAATATTCAACGCATCATTCGGGGTGAGCTCGTTATTGAGCCTTCATCGCTGCGTGGGTATTACGACCGCATCGGTAGAGTCAACACGTTGTCGGCAAAACCTCTTGAGTTCCCGAATGATCTGTGGCGAGAAGAGGTTTCGGAAGTCGAAGTGGTTCCGCTTGCCGTCATCGAGCGTGAGGCAGGCGTGCTGAGGTTCGTTACGGCGAACGAGGGATTCGAGCAGGTATTGAACGAGATCGGACTTGGCACGATAGAGCAAGCGGCCATGCTCGTTTCGGAACATCAGTATCGACGTACACGCATCGTGTACGAATCAATAGACAGGGCGGTGCAGTCAGGTAGCGTCGAGACGGTGGAGTTCATCATTCATGGGCATCACTGCGTACTGCGAATGCGTCTTGTGGCGTCACGAGATGGCGTCGACGCCTTCTTGGTTTCCCTCGTGAACCTGTCTCAGTTTACGAATGTGGATGAGGACAAGCGGTTCCAAATAGCTCTCCGCTGTCTGTATGCCGTCTACGATCAGGTCAACGCGGTTGACCTCGAAGAGGGAACGGGAACGACGGTGTTTAGGGGCAACACGTCGATTCCTGCCATGCATGGTGGAAATGATGCGACAAAGGATGTCCATCGATTTGCAAGGCGCATGATTCACCCTGCCGACCGCGATCGTTTCTTGAACTTCATGGACTTTTCGACAGTGATGAGTCGAATTGGGGCAAGTAGGAGGGCGCACATCACCGATGCGTTTAGGGTCCTGGAAGGACGGGGGACCTACGGATGGATGGTAACGGCGCTGATTCCCATGCAAGAGGGTGAGAATAGGGGTATTCTGGCCTGCATGCGCCACCTGAATCAAACAGTAATCCAGACGGTCAACGAGAACACGACGATTCCAAAGTCGCTGCTTTGGGATTCATTGGTGGAGCTCGTTCCTGCAGGCGTCTTTTGGAAGGATGCCGATCGCCGGTTCGTGGGAGTCAATCACAACTTCCTCGAGTTTTACGAGTTCGAGTCCACGAATGACGTACTGGGCAAGAACGACGAGGAAATGGGCTGGCATGTGGAGACCGACCCATTCAAGAGTGACGAGATGCGGGTTATAGAACATGGCGAGGCCGTGCTCAACGCAAGGGGTACGTGTATAGCACGCGGTGAAGTGCATCACATAGCGGCAAGCAAGGTGCCTTTGATGCGTAACGGAGAGATTATCGGTTTGCTCGGGTACTTTACCGACGAGGGCAACGAGAGCACCGACAAACAACCCCTTTCGTTTGGAAACCTCGTTCGGTTGGCAGAGACTGACCAACTCACCGGGATTTCCAATCTTCGTGGGCTTATCTCTTCGGCGACGTCGTACCAAGATGCGTTTGAGGAAACAGGTGTCGAGTACGTGATCGTTCTTGCAGACATACGAGACATGGGAGGACTCAACGAAATATATGGTCGCGCGTTTGGCAATCGCATCCTAAAGAGCGTTGCCTACAAGCTGGCAAGGGCCTGTGGCGTGAGCAGTGTGGTTGCTCGAATTGACGGTGACAAATTCGCGGTTATCAGTCAGATTACGACTGAAGTGGGCAGCGAGGTCGTATGTGAGCTGGTAAAGAATACGGTTACGAACATCCGCGAGGTCGACGGAATCGCCGTGAGACTTGGCTGCGTGTTGGGATCGGCCATCAACACCGAGTCTAACGACATCGAAGAGCTGCTCTCGCTGGCGGATGAACGCTTGTGCGTAGAGCGTGGCAACTTGGAGCAAAGCTAGCATTTGAGTGCATCCACAGCGTGCACGGCTTTTCTTACCCAAGCTCCTCAAAGATGGTTATCGCATCGCTTATATGTGGATTATTGTGTGAGCCAATGACGACAACATTGTCGATTTGGTTTGGCTCAGTTCGCCCACAGGGTAGAATTCCGACGTATGCAAAGACCGTTGTAAGTGCGTTCACGAGGATCATCAACGGCTCGCTCTCGCTTCCTTCGAGTGCGCTGACGACGTTTATCATGTACAAACCTTCGGGTGAGAGGCAGTCCGCGACAATCTCGAGTGCCTTTGGCGTGGCGAGTGACGTATCGAGCTGTTGGCGTGCGTAGCAGTCGTTAAGAATGGCGTCATAGCGCCGTCCAGCATTATGGCAGTTCTGGAGGTGGGTCAGGGCATCGGTCTGGAACACCCTCATGCGCGACTTTGTTTCTGGGTACTCCTGCTCGAGCCGGCGTACAAAGAAGTGCTGGTATGCGATACGGACGATGGCCGGATCTATCTCGACCACGTCGATGTGGGCAGGCGATCGATGTGCGATTACATGCTTGGGGAAGGCGAACCCGCCACCGCCCAGCATGAGGATCTCCTGCGGACAAGGCTGGGTGTCAAAGACGCGGTCGTAGAGTCGCATGTAGGGAAACGCTAGGTCACACCAGTTGTCATTGTCAAGATAGGTGGCAGATTGCAGCGAGCCGCTGACATCGAGCATACGAACGATTTTGCCCTCGTAGCGACAACGGTAGATCCATGCCGTGCCAAACATGGTCCGTTCCCTCCGACCCAGAAGCCGGAGTCGCAGTTGATGCAGAAGCGAGCGCAGGCTCACGACTGTTCCTCGTCGTGTAGGCGCGCTCGCAGGGAAGCGGCGAAAGCTTGGTCACCCTTGGCGAGCAGCTCGATGACCGCCTCGATGTTTTGTTCCGAGATTGACTGGGGGAGGGGGTCGAGCTCCTCGACGAGTGGTTCATCCTGTGGGGTACGCTCCAGATGGGCGGCGCGAGAGGAGAGCTGACGAGCGATGGGCTCGCACGACTCCTCCCATGCTCGCTCGTCTGCTATCTCGTCGAGCGAGGCAACCAAATGGTGTCCATAGGTTTCGCCTTCCAGTGCGCGAAGCCACTCCGACGCGAAGGCGCGGCCCTCAGCGGCGGTGCAGCCCTGCGTCCCAAAGCGCTCAAGAAATGATGCAGAGAAGTGCTCGTAGATTTCGGGTTCAGCCGACCCACGCTCGTCCCAGAGGAACGGGTTGGCGTCACGGACGAATGTGTTGAGGCCGGGTGCTGGCTTTTCCCAGTTCCTGCGTGCGGAGTCGTAAGCCTCTTGCACTGCATAGTATGCATTCACATAGATGACAAACGCATCCCACGGTTGGTCGATTTCGAGCATGCTTCCTCCTCGTATGGTAAAAATGGTTTCCCAAAAGGAACGCCTCTTGGGAAACCATGTCGTCAACAATGCGTTTTTGGGCGCTTATCCTGCCCAACCGCCTCCGTAGAAGGCATACACGTCTGCAACACGCACGACGTCTCCCTCATGGGGCGCATGTATCATCTTTCCATCGCCCAAATAGATAGCTACGTGTCCGGCCGACGGGAAGATCATGTCGCCAGGCTGCAGCTCGTCGATGGATGTCTTCCACGTGCCGTTCTCTTGCATCCAATCGATGAGGGCGTAGGTCGTACGATTGCCGCCAACATCGATGCCAGTGTTTTCGTACACGTACGTCGTCAGGCCAGAGCAGTCGAAGCCGTCGGGTGACTTGCCTCCCCACACGTAAGGAACGCCAAGATACTCGTAGGCCTTGTCGATGATAGCCTGACGAGAGCTATCGTTGCTGAGCGCGGGGGTTTCGGGCGTCTCTGGCTCAGGAGTCGGTTCGGGCGTTGGCTCGGGAGTCGTTTGCTGCTCGGGTTCGTTCTTTGGCGTGGCTTCAGCAGTTGACTCTTCTTGTTTGTCCTTCTCGTCCTCTGCCTTCTTGTTGTCGGAGGACTCGTCGGTCTTTTCGGTCTTCTGTTCGTCAGACTTCGTCTCTTCTGACTTCGACTCGTCGGACTTCGTCTCTTCTGACTTCGTCTCTTCTGACTTCGACTCGTCCGTCTTCTGCTCCTCTGACTTTTGGGTATCGGATTCCTTGGACTGCTCCGTCTGATCTGTGGAAGCGTCTGTCTTGTCGCCGTCCTCAGTCTTCTGGGTGTTCGTCTCGGAGGTCTCGGTCTTTGTGCTCTCGGTGGTTGTGGGAACTTCTTCCGTGACCACGGCAAGTGCGTTCTCCATGCCGTCGGTGATGACGCCATACTCGTTTGTGGAAGAGGAAGTCTGCTGCGCCTGTTGCGCGTCGGTCTCTGCCTTGGCATCGGTATCGGCATCAATCTTGGCTTTGGCGTCGGCATCAGCTTTGACCTTGGCATCGGCTTCTGCCTGAGCTTGGGCTTGGGCTTGCGCTTGCGCCATCGCCTGTGCCTCGGCCCTACGGGCTGCTGCGGCCGCCTCGGCCTCGGCGGCTAACTGAGCTTGGACCTTGGCGTTTAGCTCGTTGTAGTATGCCTGCAGGTCGACCATGTGCTCGTGGTACTCAACAGCCTGCTCGGCAGCTTCTTCGAGCATCTGTTGCTGCTCTTCTTCTTGCTCCTCGAGCTGGGTAATCTGCTCCTCGTATGATGTCTGGAGGTCTCGGACCTCCGAGATCTCGCCCGTCCTCTGCTCGTACACCTTGTCTAGGTAATAAAAGCTGCTCACGAGGTCTTCGAGAGTCTCGGCCTGAAGCAATACGCTTACGAGCGTTGCGCGACCGGCTCGATAGTTCTCGCGGATGTGCTTGGCGAGCGTTGCCTGAGACTCCTTGAGCTTCTTTTGCGTTTTGTCGGCCTCTGCACGTTTTTCGACAATCTGCGATTCGGTGATGTTGAGCTCATCGGCACCCTTTACGAGCTCGGTCTGGAGCTCGGCGAGCTTCTCGCCATAGGCTTCCATCTCTTGGCGGACGGCTTCCATCTCGTCCTTGGGGCTTGCGATGGCCGGTGTGGGCATCAGGCCGCAAGCAACAATCGATGTCGTGACAACTGCAGATACAAAGCGATCCATCAGTCTCATGAAGGCTCCTTTCGACACGGACATTGTGACAGGCAAACGTGGTGACCCTGTGAGGACACGATGAAGGACGCGGAATAACGGCAAATTCACACGTAAATAAAAGCACTGAAATCGGAAAAAATGTTGCACATGGTTAACTATTGTGCTTTACTGTTACCAGTCCAAAACGGAACGCAAAGAAAGGACGACACTGCACGGGCAAAACAAGACCCTCTCCTTCCTCTCCGCTTGTGCCCGCTTTGACGCTTCCCCCGGCGTCACGTGCTTCCCCTCGTGTCGAACATGCGAATCCGTGCGGATGCCTCTCCTTGGGCGGCTCGTGTCGGCGGGCCGCCGTTATGTTTCTGGGGCTTCGGTTTCACGCAGAGGCGCAGGGCATGTCCCCTGCGCTCGGACAGTCCTCGCCCGGGCGGGGGCGGGGGTTATGCACCTGCGCTCAGACAGTCCTCGGCTTCGCCTGCGGAACTCGCGCAGGCACATAACCCCCGCCCCCGCTCTGTTGTGGAACTGCACAGGACATACCCTGCGCACGCTCTGTCGCGTCGCACAAGAGACATACCCTGCGCCTCGCTCTACCGCGTAGCCAGAATTCACCGTCAACGCCACGCTTGAACCAGGTTCGCTTGTGCCAAAAAAACGCCGCCTGCTCCAAACCACTGGAGCAAGGCGGCGTTGGTGGTGCGTATGGCTGGACTGTTACTTGGCCTCTGCCGGGGCATCGAATGCGGCGGCGCAGTGCGGGCAGCGCGTGGCGCCTTCTTTGACCTCCTCAAGGCAGAAGGGGCAGGTGGGGGCAGCGGCCTCCGCTTCTTCCTTCTCTTTCTTTGTGATTGCGTCGGTTGCCTCCTGCAACTTGTTGAGGCCCTTCACCATGGCAAACACGATGAGGGCAACGATCAGGAAGTTGATGATGGCGCTGAAGAAAGCTCCGATGTTGATGTTGGTGCCGGGAATCATGACGCCCGAGACGTCGGGTGCGCTACCGGCGGCAAGCTGGATGATTGGCTGAATCACGTCGTCGGTAAGGGATTTGACGATGGCGGTGAATGCTCCACCGATGATCACACCAACGGCCATGTCCATGACATTGCCCTGGTTGATAAACTCCTTGAACTCGTCGACAAGCTTCATGATGATTCCTTTCTTCCGTTTTTAGAAGCTGCGCAAAGATAATGCCATACTATGAAGGATTTGTGAAGTACCGTGAGCATAAAATGACACATTTGCATCGGGTTCGAACCGGGCTCGTTGGGTCAAGCTCAATCCCTACATGTCGAGCCAGATGGTAAACGGGCCATCGTTGACAAGGCTCACCTTCATGTCGGCGCCAAAGATTCCGCGTCCCACATGGGAAAAGTCGCGTTCGGCAAGTTCGCAGAAGTATTCATAGAGCCGCTCACCGTCGTTAGGATTTGCAGCGTGGGCAAAGGAGGGGCGCATACCGCGTCTGCAATCGGCGTAAAGCGTGAACTGGCTGATGATGAGCAGTTCGCCTCGGACGTCCCGTAACGAAAGATTTGTCTTTCCCTGCTCGTCGGCGAAGATGCGTAGGCCAGAGATCTTGTGCCACAGGCGCTCGGCCGATGCCTCGTCATCGTTCTCGCCCACACCCACAAACACGGCAAGGCCGTGGCCACATGAGCCTACGACCTTGCCGTCTACCTCAACCGATGCCTCAAGCACACGTTGAAGAAGTGCCCTCATGCTAGTCCCTTCTTAGCCCGTAGAGCGCTCCGAACTTGTCGGAGAGATATGTGGTGTAGTACTTGGCGTCGAATGGCTCGCCGCAAGCCTCTTTCATGAGCTCTTGTGCCGTTTTTGCTCGGCCATGACGCCAGATGCGCTTCTTGAGCCATGCACGGATGGGGGCGAGGTCTGCGGCGCGGAGCAGCTTGTCCCACTCGATGCCATCGTCGATCATTTTTGCGCGAAGCTGCGCCGCATACGCATTGCCGAGTGCATAGGCGGGGAAGTAGCCAAACTCTCCCATTGCCCAGTGCACGTCCTGCAGGGCGCCCGTCGTATCGTCCTTCGGGCGGATACCCACATACGACTCGTAGCGGTCTGCCCAGAGCTTGGGGACCTCACGTGCGGTTGCCTCGCCGCTCAAGAGCAGCTGCTCGATTTCGTAGCGCACCAAGATGTGAAGCGGGTAGGTGAGCTCATCTGCGTCGACGCGAATCAACGATGGCGTGACGCTGTTGACGGCGCGATGCAGCTGGTTGGGGGTCACACGCCCCATCTGGCCGGGGAAACGGTAGCGCAACAACTCGAGCAGGGGGAACATAAAGGAGCGGTCGCGACCGACGTAGTTCTCGAAGAAGCGCGCTTGGGCCTCGTGCATGCCCGAGGAGGTGCCGCCCTTGAGCGACGTGCGATTAAGAGATTCATCTACGCCTTGCTCGTAGAGTCCATGGCCAAGCTCATGTAACATAGTATATACGTTACCCATTACGTTATCGTATTCAATACGAGCTGCCGTAATAGCGTAGTTGCTTGTCATTGCCTCCGAGAAGGGGTGCTCCGTGGACGTTAGGTAATGCGCGTCCTCGTCGATGCCCATGATGATGCACAGGTCGTCAGCAAGGTCCCATTGACGGCGCTGGTCGAAGCGGCCTTCCACGCACGAGCGGCTGAGCTTGCGTCCACTCATCGTGATGGCCGAGAGCAAGGGGACGATGCACTCCTTGACCTGCGCAAAGAAGGAATCGTAGAATTCGCGGTCGGTTCCAGGCTCGAACTCGTCAAGAAGAGTGTCGTATGGATGCGCATCTGGATTCTGTGCCGTCGCAATCTTTCGCTTGAGATTGACGAGCTTGTCCAGATAGGGGGCAAAGGATCGCCAGTCGTTGTTTGCACGGGCGCTTACCCATGCGTCGTACGACTCGGACGAGAGGCGCACGAACTTTGAGTTCAGGTTTTTTGGCACTCTTACGAGGTGGTTCCGGTCGCGTGTAAGGATATTGACCTGCGCGGCGACAGTCGGTGTCAGCTCGGCAGACCGTGCCGCAAGGCGTTCGAGTGCCGGCTCAACCTCGGGTGCGCTGAGCAGCTCGTGGTCCTCTTCGGCCAGAATGGCAAGTGCCTCGGCTCGGTCGGCTGTGGCCTTGCTGGGATCAATCGACGCGCCGAATGCGTCGAGCTCGAGCGTGGCGTAACGGTGGGCGAACAGCCGCCGTTCGACGGAACGCATCGTCTTGAGGTCTTCTTCGAGGGTTGGAACGGGGGTATTGTCTTCGACCTCGTCCTTTGCGGGAGCTGCTGGGGCCGGTTCGGGCTCTGGTTTGGGACGCGCTTTGCGCTTGGCGTCGCGATTGGGCCGTTGCGTTGAGACGGAGTCAGGGCGTGGGCGACGTTTGGGGCGACGCGTGGGCTTGGGCTTTGATGCGCCTTCCCCCTTGGAATCGATTGCCACTTTGGGGTCCTGCTCGCTCTGCCCAAGAATGGCCGGATCGGGAATTCTCTTTTGGAGCGACGCTGATGGATCGGGCGCGACGGCATCCGTTGAAGCCGCGACCTTGGGCTTTTCTTCGTCCTGATTCTCGGTCTCTGCGGGTTCAGGCATTGCGGCCGTGATGCTTACGGCTTGCATGACGGACTTCATCATGGCGTCGAGCTCGTCTTCTGGTGATGAAGTCTCTTCTGGAGCGTTGGTGTCTTCGTCGTTGGTTTCCTCGGCGGGCTCCTCTGCCTCGGTACCCTCTTTGACTTCGGCGTCATCCTTGGCGAGGGCGTCTTCATCAGTTAAGCTCCTGATGGGCTCCTCAATGGGGGCTGCGTATGTAGCGTCATCCTCGAACTGCTCGTCATCCATCGTTACGTCAACATCCTCGACTTCGGATTCGATGGCGTCGACTTCGTCTGCCTCGTTATTATCGACGCCTGCCTCCACAGCTACAACTTCGGCTGCTGCGACTTCCTCAGGGTTCGTTGTGTTGGTTTCGTCGTCTTCGAGTTCCGCTTCGGCAACTTCGGATTCCAGCTCGTAGTCTTCGAGCTCCGGCTCTTCGTCCTCGTCGGTCTCCATCTGGGACTCTACGTCCGCGTCATCATTGTCTGCCCACTCGCCATAGGAATCTTCAAGATCTTCTTCGTATTCCGAATCGTCGTCTTGTGTAGTCGCGTCATCGTCGAAGTCGTTATCGTCGGTGTCGCTCGACGCTTCTGCATCAAGCTTGGACTGAGCATCGTCTGCAGCATCATCGAGCGTTTCGTCTGTGTCCTTGGAATCCGAGGCTTCTTCCGCTGCTTGGGCTTTCCGTGCGTCTGCAAGAGGCCTGAGCAAAAAAGACGGGATGTTGAGCTGTCCCTGCTCATTGTTCTCTTTGGGCATAATTCACGTCCTTGGTCGGTTTTTAGTGTGATAGACACAAGTGTACAACGGAATGAGGTGTAGCGGGAGGATTCAAGTGATCGACGAGTGCTTCCGTCTACGAGAAGTCTTATGCCAACCGTTCGGTCGAGGAACAAAAGCACTCGCTTCAATGTTTGAGCTGGGATGGCGTTTCGTGTGGCAGAGGACCCCACACCAAAGGCGATTTCGGCTCAAAAATCCCCTCTTGCAGAAAGTTGGTAATACCTTGAGCTGCACCTACTCTGAGCTGGACGTCTGACCGTAGAACTCTCTGTAGGGCAGCGAAATGGGG
>CADAAU010000018.1 GCA_902786015.1 uncultured Coriobacteriaceae bacterium | reverse complement strand
GCGACCTGTTCCTGGCCAGCGTGTTTATGGCCTTGTAGCTTGGGCGGTCCGTCACCGTGAGCGCGGCGGCGCAGATGTCCTCCAAGGTTGCGGCGCCGAGGACGAGGTGGGCACCCCGGAGGAGCTCGCCCGAGGCCCCCGCCGCACGCACGTGGTCTCGTGCGACGAGAAGCCCGGAATACAGGCCGTCGCCGTCACTTCGCCCGACCTGCGCCCCGTCCCGAACGAGGCGGGCAGGGGCGCCGTGAGGCGCGACTACGAGTACAGGAGGCTCGGCACCCTGTCGCTGCTGGCGGGCATCGACCTGGAGGACGGGCACGCGTTCCCGCTGGTCAGCGCCACGCACAAGAGCTCCGACTTCTGCCGCCTGCTCGCCAGGCTGGACGAGCACTACCCCGAGGGCGACGTGATCAGGCTGGTGCTCGACAACCACTCCGCCCACAAGTCCAAGGAGACGAGGGCGTGGCTCCAGGCGCACCCGGGCCGCTTCGAGCTCGTCTTCACCCCGACCCACGGTTCGTGGCTCAACATGATCGAGGGGTTCTTCGCCAAGATGGCACACCAGATGCTCAAGGGCATCAGGGTCGAGAGCAAGGCCGAGCTCGCGCGAAGGATCTACCTGTACTTCGGCGAGGTCAACAGGGTGCCGGTCGTCCACCGCTGGCGCTACAGGATGGACGAGATAGACGCCTCAGAGAAGCCCAAAATCAGTCTGGCTTATTAGGGAACGCTCTACTAGGCTGTTCTGGGCGAGGTAGCGCACAATCCACTCGGGCGTGAAGAGCTGCGTGGCGGGCGCGATGTCTGCGGCCTGCGCCTTCTTCCTCTTCTTGTAGCCCGCGAACACCTCGTCCGTGCGCTCGGCCACGTAGGACTGGTAGAGCCAGCCCGGCACCTCCACCGACGAGCAGGCCTCCTCGTCGAGCCCCTCCACCACGCGGGAGAGCAGCGACCCCTGCGCGAGGAGCCCCGCCGGCATGAGCCGAGAGGAGGCAACGTCCTCGGCGAAGAGGTAGGACATCGGTCCCGCGTAGCGTGCGCACGCCGCACGCAGCAAGAGGGCGTAGGCGTCCTCCGCCGCGTTGGCCGAGGGCGCGGCGCCCGTGAGCAGCGCCACGACGCGCTGGCGCACGTCGGCCGCCACGCCGTACTCCGGGTCGAAGACGCCCTGGCCCGCGTCGGCGAGGACGGCCGGCTGGGTCAGGCCCTCGCGGGGCGTGACCACGGGCGTGGGCGTGTAGCCGTTGGCGTCCTGAAGCGCAGCGCGCTCAGGCGGTTGAACCACGTGTGTGCGGCCCTCTCAACCACCTCCTCGCGCCCGTACCCCTTGATGTCGGCCTCCAAGGCGCGCACGCGAGCCGTCTCCTCGAGCCGCTCGCGGCTGCCCTCGGCCAGCACCGCGTCGAGCCTGGCCGACACCTCGGCGCGCAGCGCGTCGCGCACGCCCGTCGCGAGGTTCCTTATCCTGCTGGAGTCCATGGTCTTCTCTCCCTACAACAACTTCGCTCTTTTATCTGCAAACATGTGACAGGCCTACATCACTGCAGCACATGCCACCAACCAGTCTTTTTTGATCCGACCCTCTCGATATATCCGTTCTCCCGAAGGTATGAAACGGCGTTCTGTATGCTCGTTCTACCCAACCCAAGGATCGTCATCAGCTGCTCGTGAGTCACATGGGGATTATCGCGAATCTGAACAAGGACTCGCCATTGGGTTTCGTTCAAATTGGCGTCTCGCGGTGCGGAAATTGTTTTATCCCCCACTTTATCCCCCACTTTATCCCCCACCTCTTGGTCCGACACCGCGTCTATACGCCGGAAGGGGATGGTGACCACAATCGAGTTCTCGCGGAACTCGTAGCAGTCGCGCCCGTACGCCTTAATGATCCTGGGCACCCCACGACCGGAACGCTCGCTGATGTGAAGCTGGAGGAACAGGTCCGAGAGCGCCCTGTTCACCGGGACGGACTCGCCCAAGAAGAAGCCCTCCATGGACTGTCCGGGAGCCAGCGTGCCGCGGGAGAGGATTTCGATTCGGTCGTTGAACACGCTGATCATGGGCGCATTGCCGCTCACCCATGCGTTGTGAACGAACGCGTTTATGACTGCCTCGTGATACGCTTCGGCGTCAAAGAGCGGGATCTCCTTTCGCTCCACCACGCGATCGCGCTCGTCTGCCTGGGGCACGTTGAGCACCTCTCCGTACTCGAGCACCTTGTCGAGGGAGAGCAGCAGGCACGTGTTGCCAAACTCGCGCACGGAGTACATGGGAGACGCCTTGTCCGCGCCTCGGAACAGGGAGACACGCACAGGCATGCGGCTGTTGTCGGAGAGCAGCTGCGCGAGGAGGTTGTACGTACCGTCCCTCGTGAGCAAACCGAGGTTCTTCGCAAACGTCGCATGTCGTAGCTCGATACCACGGCCCGCATAGTAGGTGAAGAGCCGTGTGAACGACAACTCCTGATCGGACGACTCGGTGTTCTCGATGGTCGGCGGGCCGATAAATAGCGTCCTGAACAGCTGTGCCTCGCGCTCTGGGTGCTTCACCAGGCTGACTTTGCTGGATCCGACTCGTTGGTAACGCACTCCCGCAAACGACGTTGGGACGCCCTTAGCGGCAGGAACCGAAAGCACGACGACCCGCGCCGAATCCAATTCGCCCTCGTCAAAGGCGAAAGCGACGCTTGGCGAGAGCTGGCGAGCCAGCCAGTGCTCAAGCGGCTCGCCACGGACGTCTCGCCGCCACATGAAGCTAGTTCCCACGACCTCATGCGTGGTGTCCGATACGCCCCATATCAAGTAGCCACATTCCCGGCCAGTAAGTGCGGCAGCATTCGATAACGCCGAGATGTACTCGCCAAGAGCGTACGGCTCGAACCAGCTCTCCTTGAACTCGTACCACTCCCCCTCCGTGGGACGCGATAAAAGCCCATTCAAGAGTTTAGGAATGTCGAGCGCCACAATCTTGCCCTCCTCCAGTGATTCGTTCTTGCGTCAAGCAACGTCGCGTTTGGCAGGCACCGCGTCGAGCCTGGCCGGCACCTCGGCGCGCAGCGCGTCGCGCACGCCCGTCGCGAGGTTCCTTATCCTGCTGGAGCCCATAGACGCCTCCCCTATGCAATATCATTCAGTTCTTTGCTCTATGCCACACACCTTATATTGTCACTCACGGCTTTGCCGCAAACGCCAGAACCTTTCATCGCTCGCCAGCAACACGCAACACATAGCATATGACCTCGTCTGAAACCCTGAACCCACCAGACCTAAGTGTGTTGACTATGCAAGTGCAACGGACTTACGGACGTACTCCTGCGCATCAGACTGGCTCATGTGCGCGTCGTATAGAACAGCATCCGGAGTGGTTACGCCAACGGCGCGCATCTCTCCTCCAATCAGTTCTTCGCCTGTGGACCTCGTGCAAGAATTGTATCCTATCGGCGAGTCGCAATCGTGTTCAGGCCAGCCGCCCCAATCTTGCTTACAGACAATGCGCAGCGTAGAGCGGCACGGACATCATGTCGCCCGCGTTCCCGAATGGCTTGGCAGAAATCCTGATAAGCCTATTTACCGACTTGTTCTCCCGCAGGGAGGCCAGGCTTCTGGCCCTGGTGTTCTCGCCCCACTTGACCTCAACCGCCGAGAGGCATCCCTGTCGCTCGACGACGAAGTCGATCTCGGCACGGTTGTCTCGCGTCCAGTAGTGCAGGCTGTACCCGTTGGCTGCAAGCGCCTGGGCGACCGAGTTCTCGGCTACGGCGCCCATGAACGTCGATGCCAGCCCGTTGAGTATGTCCGCGCGTTGCGCGCCCGACTTGGAGACGAGCAGGCCCGTGTCGCAGAGGTATATCTTGAAGTTCGGCATGTCAACGAACGCCTCCAAGGGACTCTCGATCTGCGAGACGCGCGTGCATCGCATGATGGTACCAGAGAGCGCGAGCCAATCGAGCGCGTCCCCGAACAGAGACGCATTGCCTCCTCGTCGCACCACCTTGTACTGGAACTTCCTGTTCTCCTTCGCGAGCTGGGCAGGAATGGAATCGAAGCAAGCCCTGGTCTTTGCGCTGAGCTCGACTGAGGCATACTTGTTCGTGTCGGCCGAATATCCGTCCAAGATGATGCGGTGCTTCTCGGCGACGTCAATGACAGAGCTGGTGCTCACAAACGTCTGCACCGCCTCGGGCATTCCTCCCACGACCAAGTACTCCCTGTAGAGGCGAAGTGCCTCCTCGTGGAGGCTGGGGACGAGGGGGGTCATGGAGTCGAACGCCATGCGGATGCTCTGCGCAAGGCTGTCCTTGCCCCGTGCCCAGAGATACTCTTCGAAGTCGAGCGGAGCCATGTCGAGCATCTCCGCCTTCCCGACGGGAAATGACCAGCTGTCGCGGTTGATCGCCACCCCCAGCAAAGAGCCCGCAGCAGCAACGTAATACTGTGATGCATCCTCGCAAAAATACTTAAGGGACGTCAAGGCCTGCTCGCATGCCTGCACCTCGTCGATGACGATGAGGGTCTTGTCCGGCACGATTCTCTGCCCGGTCCTCGCTTCGAGAGAGGTGATGATGCGACGGGGATCGAGCCCGGCCAGGAAGTCCGTTCGGGCCGCCGGATCGTTCTCCAGGTTGACGTAGACGACGTTGTCGAACATGGCTCCGGCGGCATGCCTCAGCAGGTGCGTCTTTCCACACTGGCGCACGCCGCGAACGAGCAAGGGCTTTCTGTTTGGCCGGTTTTTCCACTCCATCAGCGCTACTTCGTACTTTCGTCTGAACATGACCCTCCTCACATTTGTCAGTAGGCAAATGGATGTACTTTTAACGCAGGATATGTCGTTCTAAATGAAATAAACTGCGTTAATAGTACCTCACTTTGCGCCTAAAAGTCCATGCCTGAAGCCCGATTGACCTACCTCACAACCCAAGGAGGTGCTCCTCGACGTTGACGTAGTCGATTCCCAGACCAGTGGAGTTCCATGCATTTTGGTATGCATTTGAGGCGCCTATGCGCACGTGCATACGTTCGCGTCAACGGTAGTCTGAATGAGCGGCGGGTCTCTTGTCACATCATTCGCGCACGATGTGACAAGAAACCCGCTCCTTTGCATTTGTTAGCTAGCAGATTTTCACCTTCGTGCAACCAAACGGGCCACACCAGTCTTGGCCCCCTGCGACTCCCTCGAGTTGCTCATCAGAGAGCTCAATGCCCTCTCGTTTGGCAAGGTCGAGCAGCTCCTCGGGCGTCTTGCAATTACGCGCCTCCTCCATCAGATGCTCGGATACGTTATTGAGATCCATCGTTTCTCCCTTCTCGCAGTAATTGGCAGGCCAGAGGATGTAGGTTATGTATGTCTATGAGGTCACAGGGACTAAGGCCCCGCCACCAGAAGATACACTTCGAATGCATACCTCCATGCTACAGCCACCATTATGGATAAAAGTATCTTTAGTATAATTGCGCTGTGCATAAATGTGGGCGAGGAATCGGCAGGAAGTACTGCCAGCTATTCCGTTGCGCTTGCCACCTCCACGTGCTTGCCGCCGTCGAAGGCAACGGCCACATCCGCGAATCTCTCGATCCCAATGGGCACGCTACCGATGCACAGAGCCGTGCGGACTAGGGAGGACCGCGTGACGCGCCGGGGATGGCGCGTCTCTGTGTCCGGCATACCTATTGCACGCGTTCTATCGCATCGGTTACCTTGCACCTAAAGTTCCTGATTCTTGTGCAATGCTGTTGGAAGACTTGACAAGGGAGATGAAGGTCGATATGAGCTGCGCCATGGAATGGAAGTATCTCTCGTCACGCAGCAGGTCCCCGCATATAGCCGCGTTGCGCTCTGGGTCGATGGTAAGCTCAACACCATTTGCCCTGAGCAGTGCCTCTACCTTGTTCAACAGGTCTTGGTCATTGTTCCACCAACTGTAGCTCTCGATGAGCCTTGTGCCGCATGCCGCGTGAGCTTTCCTCTTCCATTCCATTCCATCGAGGTATGCCCGTTCCTCTATGGGCGTCTTCATCCAAGGAACGCGCCCATTCTCGTCAACGCCGAAGTGCTCAAGCCAGATGTCGTAGTCGGTAAGGTAGAAGTCGGGCTGGTAGGCGCGACGATTCTCCTCCGTGAGTTCCAGAGGTATCTGCTGTACTCGTCGGTAATGGTGGCATCACGTTGTTGCGGGTCGAGCGACTTGCCGCCATCGATATCCGACAACAGTGAGTCGCAGGCTTTGAGCTCATGGTCCTTGTATTCTCGATTACGGTTTTCTCGGAAAGCCGTGTCTTGGCAGCGTTCCAGCAAGTAGGCAACTGTTTGGCTATGCTCGCTTGACTCTACTATCTCTTTGGGAATCGCTGATATGGCCGCAATGGTTGGTTCTGCGGACGCCAACAATGCGTCCCAGTCCTTTTTTATGAGGTAACCACTGTCGAAGTTATAGAGCCTGGAGATTTCATCGCACAGCCTCTGGACCTCGGGAATGAGCTCGTTAAGCTTGGCCATGGTCTTCTCGACCCGCTCCCGCTCCTCAGCGGCGCGCTTTTCTCTTGCTATGCGCCTGGATCGCACAATTCTCAATACAACGAGCAGGCAGATAGCAATTGCCAATATAAACATGAGCAGTTCCGACGCATGCGCCACCGAGGACTCCTAAGCTCAGGCTCCACCACTCCGAATGCGGAACCAGCTAAGCGCAAGTTAACGTTTGTTCGTCAATCGCACCAAGAAGTTCCGAGTCATATCAAGACCTATTCTATCGTTTATGCGAAGAGCGTTGAGCCGTGTGTGTGCGCGTATTAAGCACAAACAGACGCACAGCTATCCTCTCCGCTTCGCTGCCGTAGTCAATGCCATGGGAATTAAACGACCGAACCAGGCTTACCACCATCGCCCTTGCGCAAAACGACGTAGAATGGTGGCAGAGACGCATCGCACAGGGAGGGTAACGTGGGAGAAGAGATACGCGCCTACATAGGCCAGTTCGAAGGAGAGGCCCGTGAGGACCTTACGAGGGTCTACGAGACGATACGCGCCGCACTCCCCGAGGAGCCCGAGCGGATCAGCTGGGGCATGCCGACCTTCGGCAAGAACGTTATCCACTTCGCGGGCGCCAAGAGACACGTTGGCATCTACCCCAGGCCCGAGGCCGTCGAGCACTTTGCGCCCATACTCGACAGCATGGGCTACAGGCACACCAAGGGCGCCATCCAACTCCCCTACGGCCGCGTCGACCTCGGGCTCGTCTCTAACATCGTCTTATGGTGCAGAGATCACAACAAGTAACGGTAACGTCCCATAGACTTATTCCAACACCAAAAAGGAGAGAGCGATGATTCCGTACTATGTGGTGGACGCCTTCGCAAGCAGGCCATTTGAGGGAAATCCCGCGGGCGTGTGCGTGCTGGACGAATGGATCGACGACGGGCTCATGCAGCAAATCGCCGCAGAGAACCGACTTTCGGAGACCGCCTTTGCGGTGCGCCGGGAAGCAGGGTCATACATGCTGCGATGGTTCACGCCCACAAACGAGATAGACCTCTGCGGGCATGCCACGTTTGGCATCGCGTTCGTGTTGTTCCGCTTCTACGAGCCCAATGCCCATATGCTGCACTTTTATGCACCATATAAAGGCTACGACCTCGCGTGCAAGCGCATGGGAGACCGCATCCAAATGGAATTCCCCCGCATTCCTCCTCAGTCATTCCCCTTCCAGCAGGCGATGGCCTACGCCGTCGGCGCGATGCCAGATGAGGTACTCGCCACCGAGCGCGACCTCGTGCTTGTGTTCGACGACGAGGCGATCGTAAACCACATGCGACCGAATATGTCGAAGATCGCCCAGCTCGAACACGGCCTTTCCGTGTACGTCACCGCCCCCTCGCAAACGTGGAGCTATGTGGCGCGCGCCTTTTGGCCGAAGATCGGCATTCCCGAGGATCCCGTCTGCGGCTCCATGCAGTCGGCGCTCGTTCCGTATTGGAGCGAGCGGCTAGGCCAGCGCGAGCTCGTGTGCCGCCAGACATCAACGCGCGGCGGCACGGTGTGGTGCGAGGACACGGGAAGCGCCGTGCTCATCTCTGGCACGGGCTCCCTCTACCTGCGGGGGCACATTCTGTAGCCAAAATGCTGACAAATGGCCTGTCCCTTGTCACGTTCCGCATTGCTCTTACCAATCGAGGCACGTGGCGTCAAGCTCCACTACCGAATTCGGATGCTTCGCCCCAAGGGCTACGAGCACCCCGGCGAACACGTCACTCCCACAGGCATCCCAGAACCGCAAAATGCACTCACCTTCCGTGGCTTTGTCCCCTCCTCGCTTTGATTGCCTTTTTGTGGTTTCGTCCGTCCTGATCTGGAGTCGACCGACTAAGATGGAGTACATCAGAGCCGCAGAAAAGGAGATGCGTCATGCATGTTACCACGATCGACCCCCCGGCCGACGAAGCGAAGATCGCCCACGAGTCCACCGTGATTGCCAGCCTGCCCTGCTGAGCGATGGAACAGATCCTCTATCACTACACGGACTTCGTCGCGTTGGACGGAATCCTGTGCCACAAGGAACTTCGTCTCAATAACGTGCTCAACATGAACGATGCGGAGGAGATGCAGCTCTTCATGAGGGGCATCTTCAAGTCCGCGTGCCGGCGGCTGGAGGCCGAGGGCAGGAACGAGAAGGCCCTCAAGCTGCAGGCGATGTACGACGAGCTCAGGCAAAAGCGCTTCGAGTACTCTGCCTACGCCGCGTGCTTCTCCCTGTATCGCGACGACGCAGCCCAGTGGGAGCGCTACGCCAACCGAGGACGAGGCGTCTGCCTGGGCATGCGACGAGAGGTCCTAGAGCGCATGACAGGCGGCGCCATGACGATTCAGGAGGTGTTTTACCAGGACCACATGGAGTCACATCCGCTCGTAGGGAAGATACACGACCTGGTGCTCGCGAGCGACGAGATCTCGGAACGCAATCAGTCGTTGCGCGCGCAGGTACGAGAGGCCTGGCGCGACTCCGCTTCCTTCAAGCACCCGTCGTTCTCGAGCGAGAGGGAAATCCGGCTCGTGGTCATGCCGTTCCATGCGGATGACTTCGACATGAAGCCGCGCTATCATGTGGCCAAGGAGCGTATCAAGAAGTACTACCCGCTCGATTTGGAGACCATGTGCCTGCGCGCGCAGGTCACCATCGAGGATTTGGTGTCGTGCATCATCATCGGCCCGCAGTCCTCGCAATCGCTTCCCATCTTGCAGGACTATCTACGAGATCTCTCGTTGCGTGACCTTGCCAACAACGTCTTTCTCTCGGAATGCCCACTGCAGAGCAGAATATGAGGATAACGGACCCGATGGCCGCGCAAAGTCTTGTTTATACTGAAGTCGCAGCGCGTGTTTGGACGCCAGAGGGAGCATCGTCGAATTGAGCACCCATGGCTGCCCGCGGTCCTTGCCGTTAAAGGTTCTCTTCTTGCCCCCGTGCTGCATATCGGTACTTGGCGAACGTGTAACGACGCTTGTCTTTCGTGATGTCCCCGTACTCTATGGCCTCTTTCGGACAGTTGTGTATACATGCCATGCAGTGCGCGCAATGCGACATATTCCATGTTGGCCTACCGTCGCACATCGTTATGGCCACGACCGGACAGACCCTCTCGCAGAGCCCGCACGACACGCATTGGTCGCTCGCCCAAAACTTGCGCGTCCGCAAGCCTACGAAGCGAAGTCCGGGCATGAGCGCCTCGGTAAGAGCAACCTCTGGGAGCAACGTGCGCTTACCAGTAAGAGCCTCCCCGGAGCCTATGGCGCGGGCAATTTCGGGCAGCCGCTCGGAAGTGACCCGTATGCGGCTCTCGATTTCCTCAACCCCGATCTTCCTGCTGGTGATGCTCGTGATGTGGATGCCGGGAAGCACGAATTCGGCGAATCCCCCAAAGCGCATTCCCTTTTTCTTCAAGATCTTCTTGAGTTGATGGCCCGCGATACCCGCATACCCGCCATCGGTAAGGACTCCGTAGGCTACCGTCGGTCCCGAGAACGAAACTCTCTTCAGATAGTCGGACAAGAACTTCGGCAGACCGCTGATGTGCACGGGCGAGCATACCACCAACGTCTTGCCACAGTCGACCTGCGAAAAGTCGTTGCCACGAATCCTCGGGCAAAGGTCGCAAGCTTCGTCCTCCAGAAGCTCGGCCAGCCTTTCCGCCACATACTTCGTGTTGCCTGTCGCACTAAAGTAAATAACCATACGTTCTCTCAACCCCTTCCGCGCGCGTGGCCCTCGCAATCCCGACATTCCCGCACCTATACTAAACGTTCGCAATCCTAATCTGTCACAGGTCAGATAGAAGTCTTTGGAAGAGTGCCCCGTCACTTGGCACCAAGCGACGGGGCGTTCCTCTTGCCTGCGGCTGGACGTTTAGTCCTGCTTTTCAGCACGCAGTCGCAAATAGTTGACTTGCAGTATGTAACCGAGAAGGTACACATACGCCGCGATGCCCGCGATAGTGCCAATGAAGGGAATGGCACCCATAACGCCCATGATCGCACCACCAACAAGCGCGCACACGAAGCGGTTTAGCTTGGGGAAGGCAAGCCTAAACACCGAGGCACCGGCAAAGCCATTGGCAGCAACAGCAATCGCACCAAGCGTAAGAGCGAGAATGCCAGCCACCGGAAGCGTCAGAACGAGGATGCACAGAAGGATAAGTGCAAACGGCGATACGAGCATTCCAACTACGCCCGTTCCAATGGTAATTCCCGTACGGGTGCGCACCATTTCGGCCGCATCTGCCGTATGTCGCTTGAACAACCACTCTGAGAGAAGCGCAATAACAATGGTGCTAACGATGCCCAGTACCGTAAACACGGCTCCGAACACCGCAAAAACGCCCGCAAGCGGATTTGGCGCTTCTTCCTGAGGAGTCTCCTGCTGAGGTGCCTCCTGAGCGGGCGCCTCTTGCTGGGGCGCTTCCTCAGCTGGCGCCTCTTGCTGGGGTGCCTCCTCGGCAGGTGCCTCTTCCTTGGGCTCCTCTTCCTTCACCTGCGGCTCTTCGGCCTTCTCTTCCTTGGTCTCCTCTTCTGTGGGCTGCGACTCTTCGACTTGTGGTTCCTCAGTCTTTTCGTACGTCACCTGCACGTCACCGATCTGCGCCTTCTTGTCGATGACGGGATCGGAGCCGGAGGTCACGTGCATCGTGCCGGTAATCCGTGCGCTTGGCCCGACTTCTACGTGGCTTGCCCCTATCTCTACATCGCCCTCAACCTTGCCGTTGATGACGACGTCATTGGCATAGGCAATGAATCGCTTGCACGAGCCTTCAAAACTAACGAATCGTCCTGCAGCGGCTACGCATTCGGCCTGCGTGTTCATAAACTGAATCGTCTCGCCGGCAACCGTCGCATTTTGCTTCAGCGTCGTGTTCGAAACCAGAATGTCTTGACCCGCAACGCGAATGCTGCCACCCACCTTTGCATTGTCAACCGAAATGTTCCGACCAGCAGCAAGCAAGTCATTCTTTACCGTCGCCTTCGAGAGCGACAGACGCTCGCCAAACCACACGGCATCGTTGCCGAGCTCAAACACGTCGCCGCCACGAGAAACGGTAACGGCCCCCTCTCCGGTCGCGTTTGTGGATGCCTCCGGCGCGGGTTCCTTTGCTTCCTCAGCGAGGGCGATGGGACGTAAAAGCAGCAGTATCCCAACCGCTAGAGCGAGTATGAGGGCTGGCAGTCGAGGTCTTTTCATATTGTGCCACCTTTCTGAACTTTGTTTGTGACCAAGCCTCATAAAGATTACTCCTAATGGACGCACGCGCAAGGGCGACGCGGACTAGAGCCGGACCATCGTCACTGCTCAATAGGCAAAAGGTGCATATGTTGAGTCTAATCAAACAAACAGGGGCGAATCGCGTCCGTCCCCTGTCCAAACAAGCTATTTGTTAGTCCAGATGCTTAGGCCAAGTCTTCTCCGTTGGACTTGATTACCTTCTGGTAATAGTAGAACGAATCCTTGCGAGCGCGGTGCAGGTCGCCCGTACCGTCATCGTGCTTGTCGACATAGATGAAGCCGTAGCGCTTGCGCATCTCACCCGTGCCAGCGCTCACGACGTCGATGGGTCCCCACCACGTGTAACCAATGAGGTCTACGCCGTCGTCGATGGCGCGACCCATGTCTGCCACGTGAGCGCGCAGGTAGTCGATACGGTACGGGTCGTGGATGCGCTCCACGCCGTCCTCCACGACAACCTCGTCCAACGCGCCAAAGCCGTTCTCCACGACCATCAGGGGAAGCTCATACCGATCATAGATGTCATTGAGGGCGATGCGAAGGCCGGTGGAGTCGATCTGCCAGCCCCAGTCGCTCGCCTTGAGGTAGGGATTCTTGCCGCCAAAGCTCATGTTGCCGGCGGTCTGCTCGGCACCCTCATGCGTGGTGACGGTGTTGGACATATAGTAAGAGAAGCTGTAGAAGTCTATCTTGCCCTCGTACAGAAGCTCCTCGTCACCCGGCTGGATGTCGGGCACGGCACCCCACTCTTCCCACAACGCCTTGGCATAGCGCGGGTACTTGCCGCGTGCCTGGACGTCGGAGGCATACCAGTTGGACTTGCGCATGTTCTGCTGGTTGAGCAGGACGTCTGCCGGGTCGCAGGTGGCGGGATAGCTCAGGATGAAGCAGTCCATGTTGCCCATCTTGAGGTCGGGATAGTTCTCGTGCGCGTACTTGATGGTCTTTGCCGCAGCCAGGAACTGGTAGTGCAGTGCGTTGACGCGGTCCTGCGGCTGCGTCTTGATCTCGTCGTTGGTGCCCGTGAAGCCCTTAAGCATGGACGTGGAGAGCATGGTGCCCATGTCGGACCAGCCAAGGTTGTTCTCGTTGAAGGTGAGCCAGTACTTGACCTTGTCGTGATAGCGGTCGATAACGGTCTTTGCATAGTTAAAGAAGATGTCAATGAGCTCACGGCTCGCCCACCCATTGAAGCGCTCAATGAGGGAATACGGAAGCTCATAGTGGGAAAGCGTCACGAGTGGCTGGATGCCATGGGCGAGGCAGCAGTCAAAGACCTTGTCATAGAACTCGAGTCCTGCCTCGAGCGCCTTGCCGTCACCCTTTGCAAAGATGCGGGACCAGTTGATGGACATGCGGAACACGTTCCAGCCCATCTCGGCGAAGAGAGCGATGTCCTCTTCGTAGTGGTGATAGAAATCGGTGGCTTCGTGGCTGGGGTACAGCGCGTCGGGGTCGAGAACCTCATCGATTTGGCGGGGGATGCCGTGAACGCCGTCGCCACCGCGAATGTGGTCGTCTATGCTTGCGCCCTTGCCGTCTACGTCCCACGCACCCTCGTACTGATTTGCCGCCGTTGCGCCGCCCCATAGGAAGCCCTTTGGAAACGCCATTGCTACCAACCCCTCTCTTTCAATTGTGTAACCCATATGAAATAACATACACAATTTGCGAGGAATCTGAATCGGTATTCGGTACCTGGCATCGATATTCGTATTATCTGCAGAAAAACATAAGCACCGCGTAGGCAGCCATGCCTACGAGCGCGCTCCAGATGAGCGAGTCGGTCTTTTTTGCAACGACAATCACGGGGATCGCCGCTACGAACGGAATCATGCCAGCAACGACGTCGGTCGCCAACACGGATGGCTGGAACAGGTCATTCGCGACGAGCGCCGCGAATGCCGCCGCAGGAATAAGGCCAATAGCCTCCTTTACCTTAGGCGATAGATCGCGTCCCTTGAGCACAAACATCGGCACGCAACGGCAGACCAGCATGGTAACGAGCACGGTACCATAAAGTAAGAGGAAGTCTTGGGTGCTCACGCCTCATCCCCTCCCCCAGAGCCCACGACGAGTCCGGCCAGCACACCGGCTACCGCGCCCAAAAGAATTGCCGGACCTCCAAGGCCAACAACTTTGCATAGGGCCACGCCCAGGCAGGCCACGACGATGACTACCGCCGTCTGCTTGCAGAGCTTTTGCATCACGAGCAGACAAATGAATATGGAGGTCATGGCAAACGAGGTAATCGCAAGTGGTAGGTCCAGTATCGCGCCCAAGGCACATCCCACCGCATTGGCACTCGCCCATGTGAGCATCGAGAAGACGTTGACGAGCAAGGCGTTTACGCCGGTCCAGCGCGAATCGCTAGAGAACCGCTCCATGTTTACGCCAAAGCTCTCGTCCGTGACCGTGGCCGAAAAAAGAAACGAAAGCAGGCGTGACGCGCCACTAAAGTACGGCGCAAAAGCCGCGGAATACAGAATCTGTCTGGTGTTCACAAAGGAGACGCTGGCAATGACCGAATAGAGCGGCGCCGCGGAAAGGAGCATGTTGGGTATCATGAACTGTCCCGCGCCCGAATAGAACGTGCAAGAAATCACGAAGCAGGCCCATGGAGGCAATCCGATGGAATTCTCCATGAGTCCGCAGGGTAAGCCGATGACGATATACCCCAGCATAATGGGCACTGCCGCCTTAAGGCTCTTGATTATGTTTGCTCGTACGCTCATGGCAGGCTAGTATAGCACGCCAGCCTAACCGAGCTCGCCCGCCTCCATGAGGTCGATAACCTGATCGAGCCGATCTACAACAGCCGTGGCCATAGAGCGGATACGATCGTCAGGCTCTGCCAAGTCGGGAACCATCACGGTAACAAAATGACCGTTGTGTCCTGCCTCCACGCCGTTGAAGCTGTCTTCCAGCACCAAAGTCCGCTCCGGTCGCGTACCCAACAGCTTGGCCGTCTCAAAGAAGATGAGCGGATCGGGCTTGCCACGACCAATACTCTCCCCCGAGAGAAGCACGTCAAAGTAGTGCGAAATGCCACCCGCATTCAGATTGTGCCGAATCACCTCTTCGACGCTACCCGACGCGACCGCCATCGGCAGGGCACGGTCGTGCAGATACTCCAACAAATCGTCGAGGCCTGGTTTCTTGGGCATCGCGTGTGACATCACATAGTCTTGAACATAGCGCTTCGCATCCACCCATATCTTCTCGACCGGTGCATCGTCACCCAAATACTTGCGAAGAGCAGCATACATCGTATCGCCGGCACATCCACGCACGCCAGCCACGAGCTCGTCGGAGACCTCATAGCCATAGGGCTCGCAAACGGGTGCCCAACACTGGCCCCACACCGGCTCCGTGTCGAACATCAATCCATCCATATCGAATATAACGCCCTGTATCGCTGCCATGCCTCGCACCCTTCTCTCGCAACAAGCTACGATTCAATTATGCCTCACCCTCATTGTCCCATGGCAAAACTAATTCTGTAGGAGTCACATGCATTTGGCGAGAATTCCATGCGTAACGTGATAGCATTTCTTTATTGAACTTTTGACTGAAAGAGGCCGCACCCCATGTATTCCTTTACGAGCCGAGTCCGTTACAGCGAGTGCAACGACAACCTACAGCTGTCGACGCCGGCAATCCTCAACTATTTGCAAGACTGCTCCATGTTCCATTGCGAGGAGATCGGACATGGCCTTGCCTATTGTGCCGACCACGGATTCGCGTGGTTTGTGCTCACATGGCAGATTCGCATAGACAGGCGACCGGCCTACTGCGAGAGAATTTGCATCAAAACCTGGTGCTACGAGATGACTTCGACCCTTGCAAAGCGTGCCTTCGTCATTGAGGACGAGGCAGGCAACGCCGTCGTTACCGCGGACTCGCTCGTCGTGGCCTTCAGCACCTCGCTCGGTCGCGCCGCTCGCATCCCACAGGCCGAATTCGAGTTCGTCGGCAGCGAAGGCAGGCCCGACTTGCCTCCCACCAAGCGAAAGATTCGTCTAGCCGGCGAGGGAGAATCGCTGTTCGAGGTGCCGGTAACCGAGCGCCTCATCGACACCAACGACCACGTCAACAACATGCAGTACGTCGACATAGCGGAACAGGCAATACGACTCCGCGAAAAGGACTTTTCCATTGGCACGCTACACGTGCAATACAAAGTCGCCGCCCATCTTGGCGACACAATCGTCGCATCGCTCAACACTGAAGACGAAGGCTACGGAATCAACCTCACCGACCCCGAGGGAAACAGCTTCGCCATCGTCCGCGTCAAGCGCACAGACACCGACAGCCAAAAAACGAAGGAGACACGATGAGCGATTTGCCGCATGACGTTTGCCTGATGGTGACCGACGGGCACAAGCTTCTTGTAAGCGCCGGTGACGATGGGAAGTGGTCATTCCCCCAAACGCGTCCGATTGAGGACGAGGCGTCTATTGACACGTGTAGGAGGTTGGCGCAAACCCAGCTGGGGTGCAGTATCGCGACCACTTGGTTCTTTGATACGGTTCGCCCCTCAGACAGCACGGCCATCCCACTGGACTGCTACGTCGCGGAACTCGCAGACGATGCTGCGTCAACAGGCAAAGACCTTGTTTGGATTAGCAAAAACGAGCTCGCATCGGATTCATGGGAGCCATCCTCCCAGGCACTCGCCTTGTCTCTTGGCGTTCATTGGGACTTCATCTTTATGAGCGAGCATTGGTAGGTGTTACCGTACGACGTCCTTTTCGCTAACATAGTGTCGTGGCATAGACCAGAACCAGAACGGGACAACAAGTAGGGAGATTGTCTCATGAGTGATAAGAGTGATAAAAAAGAGTCTTTCGAGACCGCAAGCGCAACGACGGATTCCGATAACTCAAAATCAGGCCCATTTGCCTACATTGTTACCGGCATCGCAGTCGCATTGATTTTAATCGTTGCCGCAGTTTCCTCGAGCTGTGCCTCGCTCTTTGCCGCAGGCATTGCCTCACAAGAGAAGGCATCTGGCGGCTACACCCTCAATGATCCCACAGGCGAGTTCCCATTTGACGGCGAGAATTCTGACTTGGACAAGTTGCTTGAGCAATACTACGACGAAATGGAAGACCTGACCGGGACTCAAGGAACCGGAACTACGGGAACTAATTCGCCCAACAATCAGAGCGGGTCGTATGCCACGGTGGCTGAGGCACTCGGCTTTGACCTCACGGTGTATGGCACCACCATCGACGACATGGTCAGCGCAAGCGCCTACGCCGGCGTACCCGCAGAAGTTCACGACTTTGTTCGCGCGCTTGTCAACAAAGACGAGGACTACACGAAGCAAGTGACCGATACCCTCTATGCGGCGCTCAACGACGAAGGCGCACGCGCTGCAAAGGTAAAAGAGGCCATTGAGCTCTGCAAGAAAGCTTCGCAGGAGTTCTCGGGGATGACGGTTCCCGAAGTCAAAGGCGCCACAGACGGAAACGTCAAAGACGTGCTTGGCGATGCGCTCTCTTCTACGATGGACAGGTGGAATAGTCTGGAGCGCGAGCTGGCCCTTCTCGATACGACAGAAGACAAAATCCAGACAAAGAAGTTGTGGAACTTGGACGACGACGTGCTTGAGGCTACCGAAGACGCAGCCGATCTGCTCGAAGAGGGCATGGAAGCGTCGGCACATCGATAGGATCGAATTCCATATGGCTTGAGGAGGCTTCTATGAGCAGGGCAGACGATCTGTTTGTAACGATGTGCCAAGACATCTTGTGCAACGGGACCACGACCGAGGGACAGCGAGTAAGGCCGCACTGGAGCGACGGCTCCCTAGCCTATACCATCAAACGCTTTGGCGTGGTCAACCGATATGACCTTCGCGAGGAGTTCCCCGCCCTCACGCTTCGTCGTACCGCCCTAAAAAGCTGCATGGATGAGATACTGTGGATCTACCAGCGCAAGTCCAATAACGTTGGCGACCTTGCATCCCACATTTGGGATGCGTGGGCAGACGATAATGGCTCCATCGGAAAGGCATATGGGTATCAAGTGGCCAAGGTATCCAAGTACTCCGATGGAGAGTTTGACCAGATGGATCGCGTGCTCAAGGACCTTCGCGAGCAGCCGTTCTCTCGCAGGATCATAACCAACCTCTATAACTTTGATGACTTGAGCGAGATGGCCCTGTATCCCTGTGCCTACAGCTGCACGTATAACGTTACCGACGATCGCCGCAAAGACGGACGCCTTACCCTCAACATGGTGCTCAACCAGCGAAGCCAAGACGTCCTTACGGCAAACAACTGGAACGTGAGCCAATACGCCATTCTGCTCATGATGGTGGCACAGAGTGTCGGCATGGTTGCCGGCGAACTGGTCCACATGATCGCCGACGCGCACATTTACGATCGCCACGTGGACATCATACGGGAGCTCATCGCGCGCGAGAGACACAAGGCGCCGCAAGTCTCGCTCAATCCCGAGGTGACGGACTTCTATGCTTTCACCACCGACGACCTCATCGTCGAGGGCTATGAGCACGGGCCGCAAGTGAAAAACATCCCTGTCGCAATATAGCAAGGAGGGGTCCCATGAACGCAATCGTATCGGTTACCGCAAACTGGGGCATCGGTCATCAGAGCAAACTCCTTGTGCGCAATCGTGATGACATGCGCTTCTTTAGGGAGAAGACCATGAGCGGCACCGTCGTATGCGGCCGGACGACGTTCCAGAGCTTCCCGGGAGGACCACTCAAGGGAAGGCGGAACGTGGTTCTCACGCAGAATCTTGACTATAGCCCCAATGGCGTCGAGGTTGTACACAACCTCGACGAGCTTCATGCCGCAATAGCGCATGATGACCCAGACAAGGTCTGGATCATCGGCGGTGAGAAGGTATATAGACAGCTCATTGACGAGTGCGACCGCGCCTACGTAACCGTACACGAAACGCTGCGTGATGCAGACGCGTTCTTTCCCAACCTTGACGAGGACTCCAACTGGACAATCGAGGAGACCTCACCCGCGTCTATAACGGATGAGGGCATCCCATACAGGTTTGTTACGTACGCTCGGGCATAGCTTCCGCGAGTCCCGCAAACGCCGCATTCGCAACCTCCTGGGCGCTTGTCTCGTCGAGTTCCCAGTCGTTTCCGGTGCGTTTGAAGTGCAGCTTCACGTCAGTCTTTACGACGTCCTTGCTCTCGTCAATCTGGCGATACAGGATGTTGCGCACCTCGTCATAGAGTTGACCGTCCTCTTGCTGCTGATAGAGCTCTCCCAAGGACTCGACTTGCTCCCCTTCCGTCACGGCGGCATTTGCCCTCTCTATAGCCTTGCCGAGGTCCACGTTCGATACGTGCACGACCTCAGTAGCGTCGTTTTCGTTTACCTCAACTGGCTCGAGGTCAAACGTCAGATGGCCAAAGAGATGCTTCTCGAGTTCAGACTGCGGCTCAAAGGCGGCAAGCTCTTGCTCAGTAGCCGAGCGTATTACCTCGCTCACGGCCTCTGGAGACGGCTCGCGCCGGCACCCCACGAGGAGCGCCAGCGCGAGCACAAAAACGGCCACAAAAGAGATTACCGCACCCGATATGTGAGTCTTACACGTCATTGAAGACAGACTCGACTTGGTTACGCAGGAACTTCTCGCGCTTCTGGCGACCGCGGGCAAGCTCTGCGGCTGCAACGACTGGCACCCAGTGGAAGATGAGCTGCTTGGGCGTATCGCTCATCTTTGAGTACATGTCCAGATACATATCGGCACGCTCGGGGTGCTTTACCTGCAGCAGCAGGTACGTTTGTGCCGCATCAACCTCGGGCACGCCTGCCGTCACGTGCGCCCAGTCGCAGACATAGGGACTGCTTCCATCGTCGGGGATAATGACGTTGGATGCAACAAAGTCACCGTGGCACACCTTCGTGCCGCCCTTAAGGCCGTCCAGACGCATCTGCAGGTCATAGCGCACCGTCGGATCGATGGTCTTGCACCCGTTGATCATGCGGCGAAGCTTGTCCTTCTGCCTGTTGAGAAGCGGCGCGTCGGCAGTCTGGATGTTGATTTGCAGCTGTACGAACATCTCGAGGTACTCTTCGAGATTGCTCTTGTCTTGCTGTATGAGCTCCTCGAGCGTGCTTCCGGGAATGAACTTAAGAGCAAGCGCCCAGCTGCCCTCCCATTCGCCGTCCTTGATTTGGCTTACCTCGAGCACCTTGGGCACACGGCCGCCGGCCTCCGAGACGCGTGCGTCGTTGAGTGCTTCGTTAAAAACATCGGAGCCGGGCTTCTGCTCATTGAATACCTTTACCAGACGATTGCCGTCTTGGTACACGACCTTGTTGTGGCGCCGTACGAGCTCTACCTTGCCATCTGAAAGAATCATCTGTCACTCCCTTACTCGATAGGCCAAAGAGAGGATGTCTCCCCTCTTTGGACATTCTTTATTCTTCGTAGCTCTTTGGCTCGCGACCGTAGTACGCATCCATGTACAGCTCGCGAATCTCGCTGATGAGCGGGTAGCGCGGGTTGGCGCCGGTGCACTGGTCATTGAACGCCTGCTCGCTCATGTCGTCGAGCGTGTCGAGGAAATACTGCTCGTCCACGCCGAAGTCCTTGATGGTGGGATGTACGCCCACGTGGGCCTTGAGCTCCTCGATGGCGTCTACGAAGCTCTCGAATACCTCGTCGTCGTTGGCGCCCGTGATTCCACACGCACGGCCGAACTCGGCGTAGCGTGCCTTTGCATGGGGGTACTCATACTGCGGGAAGGTGCCCATCTTTGTGGGTACCTCGGCAGCGTTGTAGCGCATAACACGCGTGAGGATGACGGCGTTGGCCCAGCCGTGCGGGATGTGGTGGAAGGCGCCGAGCTTGTGGGCCATGGAGTGGTTGACACCCAGGAAGGCGTTGGCGAAGGCCATGCCGGCCAGGCAGCTCGCGTTGGCCATGTGATCGCGGGCCTCGACGTCGTCGGGGTTGTCGTACGCACGCGCAAGGTAGTCCATAACGAGCTTGCCGGCCTTAAGAGCCATACTGTCGGTGTAGTCGCTCGCCATGATCGAGACGTACGCCTCGAGCGCATGCGTGAGGACGTCGATGCCAGATGCCGAGGTGAGGCCCTTGGGCTGGCTCATCATGTTGTCGGTGTCGACGATGGCCATATTGGGCAGCAGCGCGTAGTCGGCAAGCGGCCACTTGATGCCGGTCTCGGCATCGGTAATGATGGCGAACGGCGTGACCTCAGAGCCCGTGCCGGAGCTGGTGGGAATGCAGACGAAGTAGCACTTCTCGCCCAGACGCGGGAACGTGTAGACGCGCTTGCGGATGTCCATGAAGTCCATGGCCATGTCTTCGAACTTGGCCTCGGGATGCTCGTACATGAGCCACATGATCTTTGCGGCATCCATGGCAGAGCCACCGCCCACGGCGATGATGGTGTCGGGCTCAAACGCCGCAAGCTGTGCGACACCGCGCTGCGCGCACTGCAACGTCGGGTCGGGCTCTACGTCGTAGAAGCAGGCGTGCGCGATGCCCATGGCATCGAGCTTGGCCTCGATGGACTTGGTGAAGCCACTCTTGTACAGGAACTGGTCGGTGACGATAAAGGCGCGCTTCTTTCCCATGACGGTACCAAGCTCGTCGAGGGCAACCGGCATGCAGCCCTTCTTGAAGTAGACCTTCTCGGGGGTACGGAACCAGAGCATGTTCTCCCGCCTCTCTGCGACCGTCTTGATGTTGAGCAGATGCTTGACGCCGACGTTACCCGAAACGGAGTTTCCACCCCAAGAGCCGCAGCCCAGCGTGAGGGACGGTGCGAGCTGGAAGTTGTACAGGTCACCGATACCGCCTTGGGAAGAAGGCGTATTGATGAGGATGCGGCAGGTCTTCATGGCCGCGGCATGCTTGGCGATCTTTTCCTTCTCGCCAAGGTTGATGTAAAGCGAGCTCGTGTGACCATATCCGCCGTCAGCCACGAGGCGCTCGGCCTTGGCGATGGCCTCGTCGAAGTCTGCGGCCTTGTACATGCCCAGTACCGGGCTGAGCTTCTCGTGCGCCATTTCCTCAGAAGGATCGACCGACTCGACCTCGCCGATGAGGATCTTTGTGTTTTGCGGCACGACAACGCCTGCAATCTGCGCGATCTTGAAGGCGGACTGGCCGACGATGCGCGCGTTTACGGAGCCGTTGATGATGACGGTCTTGCGCACCTGATCGAGCTCCTCGCCCTTGAGGAAGTAGCAGCCACGGCGCTCGAACTCGGCCTTGGCAGCAGCATAGGCTTCGTCGCCTACGACGGTGACGGACTGCTCGGAAGCACAGATCATGCCGTTGTCGAAGGTCTTGGAGTGGATGATGGAGTTGACGGCCATGCGGATGTCGGCCGAATCGTCGATGATGACCGGCGTGTTGCCAGGGCCTACGCCCAAGGCCGGCTTACCGGAACTGTAGGCCGCCGTCACCATGCCGGGACCACCGGTCGCAAGGATGATGTCGGACTCGCGCATGAGCGTGTTCGTCATCTCGAGGGAGGGCACGTCAATCCACCCAATGATGCCCTGCGGCGCACCTGCGGCCACCGCGGCCTCCAAAATGATGCGGGCAGCCTCAATCGTGCATCCCTTGGCGCGCGGATGCGGACTGATGATAATGGCATTGCGGGTCTTGAGTGCGATGAGGCACTTAAAGATCGCGGTCGAGGTGGGGTTGGTCGTGGGGATAACGGCCGCCACGATGCCCATGGGCTCAGCGATCTCTTTGATGCCGGCGACGGGGTCCTCAGACACTACGCCGCAGGTCTTTGTGGACCGGTATTTGTTGTAGATGTACTCTGAGGCATAGTGGTTCTTTATGACTTTGTCTTCCACTAGTCCCATGCCGGTCTCTTCGACAGCCATCTTTGCGAGCGGAATGCGAGCCTTGTTTGCCGCGAGTGCCGCTTCGTAAAAGATCTTGTCGACCTGCTCCTGCGTGAACGTAGCAAACTCCGCCTGGGCGGACCGCATGCGCACGATAAGGGCATTGAGGTCGTCAACGCTGGCGATGACCTGTTCCTGATCTGCCATTGCTCCTCCTTAGTCCTTTGTTTGGAACTGATGAAATCTTATAGGAAGGAGCAACAGACAACCACAAAAACAACCAAGCAACAGAATATCTATGGCATACAGTGGGCATTTGAACTGTACGCGCTTGCGCCGCTAGACGACTCGCAGATTTCTTTCGAGCTCCAGCACCGCTACCTTAGGGTCGCAGGACTCGCAAAGAAGCTCGTGCCACTCCCCCGCCACACGGTAGCGGACAACGGGACCGAAGCCCCCCACCAGTTTGTGGGAGGCTTCGGTAAAGAGCTGATCGGACTTGAGTCCGGGATAGCGAACGTTCTCGACACGTGGATGACAGCGAAGGAAGTTTGCCACCACCTGCGCAATGTCGGACACCACACGCCATCGCTCGTCGCCATATTCCCCTCGCAGGTCAACAAGCGAATCAAGTGAGGGATAGTCGTTATCCACGGCGCTCGGCAATCTCGGCCGTCACCTCAGAGATGAAGTCCTCGAGCGAGGAGGCATGGGTCTTGTTCGTGCGGTCACGAACGCTGATGTTTCCGGCTTCGCTCTCCTTCTCGCCCAAGATGAGCATGTACGGGACGCGGTCAATCGCACGGGCCTCGCGAATCTTGTAGCCAATCTTCTCGTCGCGCTCGTCTACCTTGACGCGAATTCCGGCCTCCCGCAGCTTTGCTCCGACCTCGTTGGCATAATCGCGCGTCTTTTGCGATACGGGAAGTACCTTGACCTGGCATGGGCTGAGCCACGTGGGGAACTTGCCCGCGTACTGCTCGGTGAGCATGCCAATGAATCGTTCGAAGCTGCCAAAGCCCGCACGGTGCACCATAATGGGTCGGTGCTTCTCTCCGTCGGCGCCCGTATACTCGAGCTCGAAGTTCTGGGGAAGCTGGAAGTCCAACTGAATGGTGCCGCATTGCCAAGTACGGCCAAGGCAATCCTTAAGGTGGAAGTCAATCTTTGGCCCGTAGAACGCACCGTCGCCTTCGTTGACGATATAGTCCACGCCCATGGAGTCGAGCGCCTCCTTGAGGCCAGCCTCCGCACGCTCCCAGTCCTCGTCGGAGCCCATGGAGTCAGCCGGCCGCGTAGAGAGCTCTATGTGATACGGGAACCCAAACTGCTCGTAGTAGGTCGTGATCAGATGAGCGGTGTCCGTCACCTGCTCGGTGATCTGATCGGGCGTGATGAACAGGTGCGCATCGTCCTGCGTGAAGGAGCGCACGCGGAACAAGCCGTGCAGGGCACCTCGCATCTCGTGACGATGGTCCAAACCCGCCTCGGCGAGCTTGAGCGGCAGGTCACGATAGCTGCGCGGGCGGCTCTTGTAGATGAGGCAAGCGCCTGGGCAGTTCATCGGCTTGACGGCAAAGTCCTCGTCGTCGATGAGCGTGGTATACATGTTCTCTTTGTAGTGATCCCAGTGGCCTGAGGTCTCCCACAGCGTACGGCTGAGGATGATGGGTGTCTGCACCTCGTCGTAGTTGTAGGCGTCCTGCATCTCGTGCCAGTAGTCCATAAGGGCGTTTTTGAGGCGCATGCCGTTGGGCAGCCAGAACGGGAAGCCCGGACCCTCGTCCGCAAACATAAAGAGCTCCATCTCTTGTCCAATGCGGCGATGGTCGCGCTTCTTTGCCTCCTCAAGAAGCCTCTCGTACTCCGTCAGCTCGGCCTTAGAGCGGAACGCGACGCCGTTGATGCGCGTGAGCATCTTGTTGTTGGCGTCGTTCTTCCAATACGCGCCACTCACGCCCGTGAGCTTGAAGGCTTTGAGCGCCTTGGTGTACATGAGGTGCGGGCCTACACACATGTCCACGTACTCACCCTGCTTGTAGAACGTAATGCGCGCTTCCGGGTCGAGGTCGCCAATGTGCTCGACCTTGTACTTCTCGCCACGTTCCTGCATGTGGGCGATGGCCTCTTCGCGAGGAAGCTCGTAGGTTTGGAACTTGAGGTTCTCCTTGCAGATCTTGCGCATCTCGGCTTCTATCGCCGGGAAGTCATCCTCGCTGAGCTTTACACCTTCGGGAAGGTCGATGTCGTAGTAGAAGCCATTCTCGGTGGCAGGACCATAGCCGAAGTCTGCCTCGGGATAAAGACGCTTGATGGCCTGGGCCAAAATGTGCGAGGCACTGTGGCGGATGACGTGCAGCTCCTCCTCAGGTGCGATCTCGTCCACGTGACCGTCGTTGTACAGGACTTTCATGAAACACTCCTCTGCTAGTGGAAACCTGTATAGGATACACCAACAACAAAGAGTTCGTGAATGCAACATGTATACTGGACATCCTCGTACGACAAGAAACGCTCAAAGGGGTTCACCGTGATTGATCGCAAACGAGCGCGGTCTGCATTTGATACATATGTAAAGAAGTACGACCCAAGCAATCCGCGCATTGCCCTCAAGATAGACCATACGCTGCGCGTCACCGAACTCTGTGAGTGCATAGCAAGCGCGAACAAGCTCGATCCTGACCTTGCCTGGCTCTGTGGTCTTTTGCATGACATAGGCCGCTTTGAGCAGGTTCGTCGTTTCGATACGTTTAATGATGCCCGCTCGGTCCCCCACGCTGCACTTGGAGTAGAAGTCCTCTTTGGCAATGCCGACCCGCACGGACCCCAGATCCGATCTTTCGTGGACGAGGGCGAGGACGACCTGTTACGCACCGCAATTGCCACACACAGCTCCTATAGGCTGCCTACGAACCTGGACGACCGTACCCGAGCCTATTGCAACGTGTTGCGCGATGCGGATAAGGTCGACATCATAAAGGTGAATTGCGTCTGCCCAATCGAAGACATATATGGCGTATCGAAGAACGACATGGAATCAAGCGCCATATCGCCCGAGGTCGAGGCCATCTTCTACGAGCACAGGACCATTCCCCGTGGCATACGAACCTTCCCCGCCGACATTCTAGTGGGGCACCTTTGCTTTGCGTGGGAACTCGTCTTTCCCATAAGCCGCCAAATCCTCATGGAGCAAGGTCACTTAGAGCAGATGCTGTCCCGACACTTTTTGGATCCTGCGACTCAGCAGACTTTTGAGGCCATGGCGCATCACATGCGCACATGGCTCTTTGGAGAGGAGAGCACCCATATGGACGAGCGCCTTCAAAGACAACTGAGTTTTGCCCTTGAGCTCGACAAAGAGAAGAACATTCTACGGCAGACCCATCTTTCGGGGCACGGTCGTCGCGAGAACGATGCGGAGCATGCCTGGCACATGGCCATAATATCGTGGCTCATGCGTGAGTATGCGAACGAACCGATCGACATCGCCCGCGTCATGCTCATGTGCCTCATCCACGACGTGGTAGAGATCGACGCCGGAGACACATATGCCTACGACGAGGCCGCACTAAAGACGCAAGCCGCACGCGAAGAGGCGGCCAAGCAACGCATCTTTGGTCTGCTGCCCGACGATCAAGCGACCGAGCTCATGGCCCTCTTTGAGGAGTTCGAGGCATACCAGACACCCGAGTCCAAGTTCGCCCACGCCATGGACAACCTTCAGCCCGTACTCCTCAATTCCAGCAACGAAGGATCGGATTGGCGCGAACATGGAGTGAATGCCAACCAAGTATACGGCCGACAGAGGAAGACAGCTCTAGGTTCCGAGCGGCTCTTCGCTGACGTAATAGCCCCCATCATCGAGGAGCATATCTCACGCGGAAACATCAAGGGCTAGTCCGCGCAAAACTCACTTCGGACTCAAAAAAGACTCCCATTCTCTGTTTCCAGAAAACGGGAGTCGTGTAGCGTTCCTCATGAGTTTCAGACCGCTTTGGCAGCTCCCTGCAAGTCGTTCACGTCGCCCTGTAACTCATCTATCGCATCCTGAATCTTTTGGCGCTGCTCCTTCGACAGATGTTGTGAAGAATCCAAAAGTTCTTGCGCGGAATCAAGATCTGTCTGCAACGTGCTTACCGGAGAACCAAACCCAGCCAGCTCACCCTCGGCGAGTCGCTTTTCTTCCTGCGTTTGGACCTGACGCTCTGCCTGGTGATTCTCGGGAGGATCGATAATGTAGAGCGACCATAGAATCCCACCAATGATCGCGATGACAACAAACGCTATGTTCATGGTATCGTTGGGAATGCGCGCCAGCCATCTCTCGAGCATCGGGTAAACGAACCACGCGATTATCGATGCCGCAACGCCAAACGCAAGTGTGTTTTGTAGGCACACTTGGCCCATGATATTGCCAAACATGTCGCTGTAGTTCCACAGTTGATGGTTGGAATTCACGATAAGGCCCATGGAGAACTCGATAATCGAGCACGTCAGCGCATTCGCACAGAAGCTGATCACACAGGCAATAATGGGTTTTTGTGCAAAGTGCTTAAGAAGGTGTTGCCAGAGCGGATAGAGCACGAGGGCAATGACGACCACAGCCGCGCCCTCCATGGGATACGGGTACAGCCAGTCGCGCCAAAGCATCGTGTTTGAAGGGTCGTATTCGCCTTTTACCCAGCCAAGACGGATGAACTGGCACATGCCAGCTTCCATCCAGTGTCCTAGAACCGAGAAAATAATGAAGTAGATGATGAGGTTTCGCACGAATGGCCAGCCGCTACGTTGGATTTGCGCCTTCGGTTGAGCGCTCGGCCTATGTGTTGAGAAGTCGTTTACCAGAACGTCATCCACACGCTTTGAGAGCAGGAAATACAATATGAGGAAGATGCTCCATACGGTGTTTGTGAGCGTTCCCATAAACGAGAACGCCCCGCCCGTAATGCTAATGATCACGTATGCAACAAGGTCAAATGCGGCAGTAAAAATTACCGTCGGTTTTGCGGCTTTATAATAGTTTACAAAGAACCAGAAGCTGACGCCTTCAAGAATGATGGTAATCCAGTCCACGATGGTAACCGAATTGTATGTGATGACGTCTCTAGACGTGAGAATCAACGCAAACAGGGTCGTAGCAATATGCATCGCATACATGACCTGCACGAAGCGCATGAAGCCGAGCTTTCCAGGCTGGCTGAACTTAATGACGTCATAGGCTTCCTTCGCCGCCCTAGTCGCCTCTCGATGGGCCTGCTTTGCGTCGCGACGAGCGCCTTTCGCCTTCTTGCGAGCATTTGCAATTCTCTCTCGATCACCCATGTTCTGGGCGATCACGGCAAGACGCCCAGCCTCATCGGCTACGGCATCCGCCTCCATTGCGCTTTCGACCTTGCGGACCGCCTCCAGCGCGTCGTCACGCGCGGCTTTCGTAATGGCCGCCCGTTCGGCTTTGCCGCTCTTGAAAGCCGCGTCAATCGCCTGCTCCGCCTCGTCGAGAGCGCGCATCCTTTCCTCTGCCTCCGTGAGCGTCTCTTCTGGCTCCGGTACAGGAAACTTTACACGCTTGACCATAGTCCGCCCTCTCCTTTCCCATCTAAGTTGCAACTCAAGTGGAAGTGAGCGTCTATGGTAACATTCGAGCACATCGGAACCGTCCCACATCGCAGTCGAGCTCGGAGTTGCGGCATCATCGAATCGGTGGCAACCGGCCTACTCGTCCATCTCGCTGCGAATAAAGTCTATGACGGCACATGCCAGACCACCTATGACGCTCGCCCAAACGGCAGGTCCAACATGCAACACCGTAAAGTCAAAACCACAATAGGAAACTTGTTGTCCAGCCAACTGCCCCAGCGCCACCACGCCAATTCCAAACGCGACCATACCCCAGCTCGCACCGATTCGCTTTCCCCTCTTCGTCTCGTCCACGCAAGACACGGCTGTGTCGGCCATCGTTCCAAAGCCAACGCCCAATAGCGTAAAGAGCGCGGCAGTAATGATGAGAGCGGTATGAGATCCAGAACCAATGGATATCATATCCATCAAGAAGCCCAGTGCACTCCAGATCGTGACGCTTTTGGTGAACTCGACAGTTCCGACGGTCGCAACGGGAAGTATCGACACAACCAGAATGAGAGCGACGGCGATGCCAAACTCAAGGCCACGCCAAGGAAAGGCCAATTGCTGCCCCGCGGCCAACTCCGTAGCAGCAATCTGTTGCGGCTCATACAGCACCGCGCCTTTCAGTGTGTTGGTCTCGCCACTTATGCACAGCATGTGAGCCTCCCTCAGTCTTGGATTCTCTCGTTGAATCTACTTGACACTTTAACGAGACGCTCATTTTGCTTTTGCGTAACGGGAGGTCATATGGGAAGAGGGCTCGCACTAAAACGGGTACAGCTACAAAACTGCGCCCGATTCCATAACGATCGCTATTGCGTTGGAAACTACTGAATGTGAGTGCGGCAGTATGGACACACCTTCCAGTCGGCATTGAGCGGACGATGGCAGGTGGGGCACACATTGCGCACCTGAGTATTGCACATCGGACAAACCACAAAGTCGCGGTCGATGGGGGACCCACATTTGGGGCAGATGCCGTAGTGCGACAGCTGATGCTCGCGAAGCGCGATATCTAAATCTTGCTCCTCGCGATCTATGAGATATGAGCTCGGGCGCAGGATAACATAGGCAAGAAGGCCGACTATAGGAACGACCGATATGAGTGCCCATACAGCACGTGGCTCCGCACCCCGGCGTGCAGAATCTCGTATGACGTACACGATGGAAAGAAGATAAACCGAGACCACACACACCACCATGAGGATGAGCACCATGGTAATCTCGGGTGTAAGAAGCTGCCTAAAAAGTTCGCCCATCAGTAGAGCCCTTCTGTCGTGCGTTTTGACTACAAGGTTCTTCAGCTTTTGGATTATAGCAGGTCTGAGAACAAAACATGAGCCGCACAGAAAAAAGCAGGCCCACCCTCGTACGATGATGTTACCGGAGGTTACGTTACTGTTCACGGATTAGTGGAGATAATCCCCACCGCTTGCCTCCAGGAGTGCGCAGTAACTCCGTTACCCCTCTCCCGAGGTCAGGTAGTCGTATAGCTCGTCACGGACTGGCGTCAACAAGTCGTACTCGATTTCCACCGCCGGCTTTGGGGGCTTGTCGCCGTTAGGCATCATGATGGGTTCAAACTTTCCAGTCGGGCGCATCTCGCCCAAATAGTAGAACTCCTTAGACTCCGTGTCACTCTTGTTCTTGCGCATAAAGAGGAACGTCCGCATCCCTGTCTCCTCAGCATGACGGAGACGTACGATGTCTTTTGAGTCCATCCTTCTTTGGCTCTTTGAGATGGCGATAAGCCGCGAAGGACTCACGAATCGGTCCTGATACTTGGTGGTGTCCGAGATGTCGTCGCTCTTCTCGTAGTTGATGAAGACGGGGAACGTGTTCGTCTCCTCATCATAGAAGTAACCGCCGATCGAGTTACCGTTCACGTTGCGCCGCCACTCCAGCAGCCGGCACACGTCCTCGTACGTGTACTTCTGATAGAGGACCAGACTCGTGTGGTCGTAATTGTTGGCAAAGCGCTCTCCGTTTACGAAGATGCCATAGTCGACGACCTCCGTTAGCTGTCTACGGAATTCCTTATCCTCAAGCGCGGTTGCAAACAGGTCGGACACTTTGAAGTCGCCCCTACCGTCCCTCAGGAACTTGGAAAGGGCAAACGTCTTTGCCTGTCCGCCCGTCAAGAACGACCCATCGAGCATTCCTCGCACCGAGCACGCCGCCACAGGAAGCGATGGCGAGACTTTGTGAACGGCTTGGGCAAAGCGTTCCTCTGAGACCATGGGGTTATCGATCAAGAGCTTGAGCAGTAGCAGGTCCTGCACGCGCTTGCCCGCCCCGAGCTTCTGCGACACGTAGCGAAGCATCTGCTCCTGGGTTTTAGAGAATCGCACTTCGTATTCTTTGTCGTACTTCGCGAGGAATGCATGGTACGAACCCAGACTCCCATGGTTGAAGATCAACTGGGGGTCTATGGCGCCATTCTCGTAGAAGTCCATAAGAGAGGGAATGCGGCCGAGCATGTTCTTTAGCGCATCGTATTCACCACGTATAAGCCGAATCGAGCCGAACTTCTCCTCGTCGAGCAACTTGTAGATCCGCTTCTCCGACACCTCGTCAAAATTGATGGTCGAGCAACCGGGAATGATGCGATTGCCCTCTTGGATGAAGCGTCGCAGATTGTCTTTGTTGTAGGTACGATCGCCCGAGAGCGCAATGGGAATGAGATAGCTCTTTTTGTAGTTGCCAATAAAGTCCAACACTAGAACATAGTCCTTGCCCTCGTGTAGGCGAAGGCCACGTCCGAGCTGTTGCACAAAGATGATAGCCGACTCCGTGGGGCGTAGCATGATGACGAGGTTGACGGATGGTATGTCCACTCCCTCGTTAAAGATGTCTACCGTAAAGATGAACTCGATCCAGTCATCTCTTGTGGACCTATCACACTCAAGGCGTTCGATGGCATCCTCGCGCTGTAAGTCAGAAGACGAGCCGTCCAGAGCCAGCGAGCGATAACCCCTCTCGTTGAACATCCTTGCGAGGCTATGTGCCTCCTCAATCTTTGAGCAAAAGACAAGCCCTCTGCGCACCGAGTCGACGTCGTACTTCTCGAGTTGGTTGAGCACATGCTCCACGCGATCCTTTGACGTGAGGCGCGCAAAGTTCGCGACCTCGTCGATCTCTTCCCCATCGACCACCAAGTCCTGAATACCAAAGTAATGGAAGGGAGCGAGCATGTCTGCAGCCTGAGCACGCTGCAGCGTAATTTGGTAAGCAATGTTGTTGTGGAAGAAATCATATACATTGAAGTCATCGTTGCGCGTGGGCGTCGCTGTCATTCCCAGCATAAACTCCGGCTCAAAGTGGGTCGCGATGCGCTGATAGCTGCCAGCTCCAACGTGATGCGCTTCGTCAAACACGACGTAGTCGAATGTGCGAGAATCAAACTCGTCCACATGCCTAGACAATGACTGAATCGTACAGAACAGATAGTCCGCATCAAGGTCTCTGGCATTGCCGACGTAAAGACCAAGTCGCCGACGAGGATTGACGACTCTTGCAAAGCTCTTCATTGCGTCTTTCGCGATTCGCTCGCGATGAACAACGAAGAGCATGCGTCGGGGATTGACCGCCGCGACATCAAATGCTGCAAGGTATGTTTTGCCCGTACCAGTCGCCGAGATGAGCAAAGCTCGCTTCTTGCCCTGCTCGCGCAAACGCTTGAGATTATCTAGCGCTTCCATCTGCATCTTGTTTGGCTCAATGCGCGCCTTCTTGGCAATCGCCGATGCGCCAACAATGATGTCCGCATTCTCGCGGGAACGATACGACCTTCGCGATACGGGCCTTCGCCAGTTCGCACGGTAGGTCTCAAGCCAATCGTCGGCCACAGGTTTTGTGTGCGAGGAAGTCCACAAACGCTCGAACTCCTGCCGTGTCTCAGCGCAGATTGCCCCGTACTCATATGTCTTTAGCAGCAGGTTCCATTCGGAGTTGGCAAGAAGCGCTCCCTGCGTCAGATTCGAGCTGCCAATAACGAGCGTGCACATGCCATCGGAGCTGAACAGATATCCCTTGGAATGAAGCGACCCCTCAAAGATGCGCAGCTCGATGTTTGTGAACTGCCTCAGCCGCGCAAGTGCGTCGGGGTCGTTGAATCCCAAGTACGTGCTGACCAGTACCCTCCCAGGCACCGCGCGTTGCTCCAAGTCGAGCAAGGTGTTCATGAGCACCGTCACGCCGTCTTTGGTAACAAACGCCACCGAGATGTCGAACTGCTCGCATCGTTGGAACTCGACCTCCAACGATGAAAGTACGTTTTCTGACGCCTCCTTATCGTTGTAAAGGAGCTTTGGGGCATAGGGCGCAGAAGGATAAGCCCCTTTGTCCAGAAATCCCGTCTGCAGCGATCGCAGATAGTCCTGTTCACGCTCGTCCGCGACGGATTCGACGTGCTGGTCGAAGGCGCGTACGCTATATCCAAGTCGGCGCAGTTCGTGCCTACGACTCTGACTGTTGGGCATGGGGTCTCCTCGTATCGGGTCAGTCCCCTGCCAGGATACTGAAGACGATCGACACGAACCTCATTTGATCCACAGCCGGATCAAACGCCTCCAGGAGCGGACCCATCAAATCCAAGCTCGTGCTTCTCGATGGCAACGGCATAACCGGGTCCGGAGACGAGGCCGTGCAGTCAAAAGACGAGCTGATGTCGGATCCCAAAACGCTTAAGGCCTTCATCGATTACGGGGTCGCCAGCTTTCCAGCCGAAAAGTACAACCTCGTCCTTTGGGACCACGGCGAGGGCTCTGCCTATGGCTACGCCATAGACGAGCATGCAGACCGCCAAAAGCAATGCGGCGTCCATCAAGCTGGTGCTGGAGGACATCAAGAATATCTCCGATATCCGAGATACGAACGACGACGGAGACGCGGTCTACGAGGAATACGTCGTCAGGGACATATATCATCACGTCTTCAATATAACGGACAAAACAAAGGGAGCAGAGACCTCCGAGGAACGGTTGCACCGCATCGATTTGTGCGAGGTGCAGCCGGTTGTATACAACGGGCAAAAGCAAGGGCCAAAGGTGGTCTTTAACGGAGAGGTTCTAAAGTAGGGCGTGGACTACACCTGGAAGGACTGGGGCGATAGCGGATCGTGCAAGGATCCTGGAGAATACGATGTGACCCTGCTTGGCAAAGGGAGATACGCTGGGTACAGCCAGGTGCACTACGCCATCGAGCCGGGGCTGGAGCCCGCAGCCCGATCCCAAGGGGGAACCACACTTTTACGGCGGTGTGGAAGCAAGCAGCGACTCCCAAAGCGCCAACGGACGACTCGTCGCATTCGGCGCCGGACAACTCGGGCCAACCTAATTCGAGCTCCAATGCCAATGGCTCCAACAGACCCGGCAACAGGAATGTCGCCACAAGTGCATCTGGGCAAACGGGCGTCTCGACGCAGACCACCACGCCCCGTACCGGAGACATCGGAGAAACGCTTGCTCTCACACTCGCGCTTACAGCGCTTACGCTCTTTGCCGCAGCCGCGTTGCGTCGCTCTAGATCATCCTAATGCGCCCGAACTTGGCAAGGCCCATGAGTTCGCTCGCTTGTGCGCTCATGCGCTTTGTTTTGTCTTGGGTGCTCGGCCGTTTTGCAGTCCCAGGACCAATGTCAGCTGCCAAAAAGCCCAATGCTCTGCCAGGCTGTCTCGCACCTTCCACCATCAAATCAATGGTACCGGCGACGTTATGCCCAGATGGGTGAGCATCCCCTTGGCGCGGTTTCTCGACGGCCACATGCACGCCAATCCGTTTTCCGGACCTGCCGGGATTTTGCCAGTACGCTTCCCTTTTGATAAGCTAACGGAAGTATACTTGCATTCACTTCCGTTAGCGCAAACATGTGGACATAAGAACGGATTGACACAAACATGTGGCCAACCATCACATACGAGACGCACGCTTGGAAAAGAGACCCAGACGATCTTGCGTTCATTCCAAAAAACAGCAGGCGCAAGATACTTTCCACCTACGAGGCTGCGTTACCCGCCGCCATCGCCAACCAAGCGGTCGACCTGCCTCCCGCGCTTCTGCAGCGTATTTCGGAGGTCCAGGTAGTTATCACACGCTTTGATGAGGCTCAGAAAACACGTGAATACAACCTGCCCGCATTGCTCCTTAGAAGCGAATCTTCGTCAAGCTCGCAAATCGAGCGCCTCACGTCGAGCGTGCGCAATGTTGCGCTCGCAGAACTCACGGATCAGGCACCGTCCAACGCCCTGCTCATAGCAAACAACGTATCCGCCATGCGCAAGGCACTCGCGCAGGATAGCCCCATCAGCGTCGAATCGATATGCGACATTCACGACACGCTCATGTCAAGAACCGGCGAGCTTCTAGGGCTGCGTGATGAGCAGGTGTGGATAGGTGGCTCGCCATACAGCCCTCACGGCGCCTTTTTTGTACCCCCGCATGCATCCAGAGTGAGCCATTACCTTGACGACCTTGTTGCATTCGGAGCGCGCGAGGACGTATCGCCCGTGGCGAAGGCGGCGATTGTCCACGCACAGTTCGAAACGATACACCCGTTCACGGATGGCAACGGGCGCACGGGCCGCGTACTCCTGCATCGCATGCTCGCGATGGACGAGGTCCTCATCCACGCGTCGCTGCCCGTTTCGGCAGGACTGCTCCACGACGTGGAAAGGTACATGCACGCGCTCGAAATGTACCATGAAGGACAAATCGAGCCGATCATAGAATGCCTACTCGACGCGTTGGAGCTCGCAGTCGTCGTTGGGTCTCGCGTTGCTACGGACGTCGACTCCGTGCTCTCTGAATGGAACTCGCTGAACACGGATCGTGCGGGCTCGTCTTCGCATAGACTTCCCGCCCTTTTGGTGGAGCAGCCAGTCGTCAACGTCGAGTACGTTGCAGCCCACCTTGCAATCACCAACCGGGCAGCACGCAACCTCATTGGTGTTGCGTGCGAAAGGGGGATTCTCCAAAAGGTGGGAAACGCGCGTCGTGGGACATTCTATCAGGCATCGGACCTCATAAGTGTGTTGGAAGAGGCCTCGAGTCTTCAGGGCATTCGCAGATTGGCCGCACGTTGAGTCAGGCGCACCTGTGCTGCGAGGAGCAACGCTACGTCGACTGTCGCAATGTAGTGAGCACGGATCCAACATGACTATCCACCAGGCAAAACCGTAGTTCACTTCCCCTTCGAACTCGGCGGTATACACCCAATCTCGACTTTTACCAACATCCACAATGAATGGTTCAATCAATTCCTGCACGCACAATCCCCGTACGCCGGCATGCCAGATAAATGAAAGAACTGCCACACTTGAATGGTCCGTTGTCCAATAGCGGAAGGCACCTCATGGCATCTAATCTTGCCAATTAAGTACGTGAGCTTCACTTCCATCTGGAAGATACCGACATCCGGACGTAACTCGAGCGAAGAGCATTCCTATAACTATTATTGCGGCTTTGGGCACAAGCTTCGCACCACTCATTGCATCAATCACGAGCGCATCAGACTCAGCCCTCGCGCTGAATAATCTTGCGCTCGCAACGGACAAGAACGGCAATCCCATAGACATCCATTTACTCCATTCCTTTAAGAATGAGGCAGCAAAACTTGGCTCTTATCACGACGCATCAAACACCTTAAAACCAGTCAAAACGACGCTGCGCCAAAACACAGTCGCGAACAACAAGGCCAACGTGAGGTTGCAATACCAGTCAAAACGACGCTGCGCCAAAACCATGCACTTCTCCCAGTTGTCGAGCAACATGTTGCAATACCAGTCAAAACGACGCTGCGCCAAAACATTGCCCTTGCCATTTTCTAATCTCCTTTGTTGCAATACCAGTCAAAACGACGCTGCGCCAAAACCGTTTGTCAAAACCAAGGCCAAACCCCAAGGTTGCAATACCAGTCAAAACGACGCTGCGCCAAAACACCGGTTGATGCTGTGTCATACGTTACATTGTTGCAATACCAGTCAAAACGACGCTGCGCCAAAACCCATCAGCGTCCGATTCGGCGTCCATCTCGTTGCAATACCAGTCAAAACGACGCTGCGCCAAAACCATACTTCTTCTCGTAGTGCTGGGCGATAAGTTGCAATACCAGTCAAAACGACGCTGCGCCAAAACTGCAGGCGGACGATGCTACGAGTTTCGAAGTTGCAATACCAGTCAAAACGACGCTGCGCCAAAACCCGGGGGTTCGCTCATGGCGGGTGCATGAGTTGCAATACCAGTCAAAACGACGCTGCGCCAAAACTCTCCCCTTCGGCGGTAGGCTCTTCATGTGTTGCAATACCAGTCAAAACGACGCTGCGCCAAAACCGACTTCCACGTGAGACTCTGGAACTACGGTTGCAATACCAGTCAAAACGACGCTGCGCCAAAACCAGCAGGGGAGGCACGACGCTCTCCGATATGTTGCAATACCAGTCAAAACGACGCTGCGCCAAAACGCGATCCTTATGGCCTCGAGGCGGATGCTGTTGCAATACCAGTCAAAACGACGCTGCGCCAAAACAAGTGAGTAATTAGTGCCGCTACCCTGCCAGTTGCAATACCAGTCAAAACGACGCTGCGCCAAAACGAGTGTAGTAAGGATCTCTTTTACGATGCCGTTGCAATACCAGTCAAAACGACGCTGCGCCAAAACGCCTATGGAGTCTGGCGGTTCATCACGGCTGTTGCAATACCAGTCAAAACGACGCTGCGCCAAAACGACCTCAGCAGGTGGACTATCACCTCGACTATTGCAATACCAGTCAAAACGACGCTGCGCCAAAACAATATCGTCCACGGCCTTGACAGTGACAAGTTGCAATACCAGTCAAAACGACGCTGCGCCAAAACAAGTCCTTCATCCTCAATAGCGACAAGATGGTTGCAATACCAGTCAAAACGACGCTGCGCCAAAACTCATTCCTTAGCATGTGCGCTATGCCATGGGTTGCAATACCAGTCAAAACGACGCTGCGCCAAAACAGGAGAGATGTGGTTCACTCTCTGAGCCTGTTGCAATACCAGTCAAAACGACGCTGCGCCAAAACGGTAGAGTCAGGAGCCACGACCACTACGTGTTGCAATACCAGTCAAAACGACGCTGCGCCAAAACTTGTCTTGTCGTGCAAATACCAGCTATATAGTTGCAATACCAGTCAAAACGACGCTGCGCCAAAACTGGCTTATGCATTATTCCAAAACGGGTTTTGTTGCAATACCAGTCAAAACGACGCTGCGCCAAAACGTAGGGGTAGAGATACAGAGCCATACAGAGTTGCAATACCAGTCAAAACGACGCTGCGCCAAAACCACGTCATCGCGAACAGCGTTTACCTTGAGTTGCAATACCAGTCAAAACGACGCTGCGCCAAAACTATGGCGTTCTCGGCCTTGGCCTCCATCTTGTTGCAATACCAGTCAAAACGACGCTGCGCCAAAACGGGGCGTTCTGTCTCCCCTGCGAGCAAAAGGTTGCAATACCAGTCAAAACGACGCTGCGCCAAAACAATCTTGAGCAGGGCAGAGAGGTCAGCGCCGTTGCAATACCAGTCAAAACGACGCTGCGCCAAAACTCGCGGCTCTCTCTTCGCTTCGTACTATTGTTGCAATACCAGTCAAAACGACGCTGCGCCAAAACCATACCAGCAGGGTAAAGGTCGAGACGAGCCTCTTCGCTTCGTACTATTGTTGCAATACCAGTCAAAACGACGCTGCGCCAAAACTGCCATATCCATTCTTGCCGTCGCTACTTGTTGCAATACCAGTCAAAACGACGCTGCGCCAAAACGCTGCTGTTGATGAGATTGATGCTCCTGCGTTGCAATACCAGTCAAAACGACGCTGCGCCAAAACCCTCGCTACGCTGCGCTCCGCTCAGTCCAAGTTGCAATACCAGTCAAAACGACGCTGCGCCAAAACAAGGCCACAGGCGTGCAAGCTAGATCCGAAGTTGCAATACCAGTCAAAACGACGCTGCGCCAAAACCATTAGCGCTTGACCCCGCTGCGTTAGGGCGGTCGATTGACTGGTCCATCAGCTATCATTCTACAAGAAAATGCAGGTCAACAATTGTTTTCTCTTCTCTTGTTAGAACACGGCTGTCTTTCCATGACTCCAAAAGAAGCAACTTACTGTCCAAGAAAAAAGCTTGCTCGAAAAGCTCTTCAAGCTCTTCTGTTTCCAAAAAACTCTTTGCATTCACCATCACGATTGGGCACTCAAAACCGATATCTGCACATAGGCCCAGCAATGCTATGCAATTCTCAATGAGCGGATATGAGTCATCCGTCACCGGCGAAAAACTCATCGCCTTACAGTATGCGCCAATTGCCCACTCGCCCGCAAACGAATAATCTCCCCACATACCATCCGTCACGTGCTCAAGCTCTTCACTAAGGCGACGTGCCAGCTCATTCACGAGCTCATATTTCTTGGAGTCGAGCTCCACTTGAAGAGCGATATGCTGATACAACTTCGACATTAGCGCTCGATCACGGAGTGGGAGATTTGGCAACGCAGAAAGAACAAGCATGCTCTTTCGAGCCGGCACCGCCTTCCCATCTCGCGTCATCAATACATATGGCTCTTCCGCATACCTCCCTCTTTCAGAAATCAGAGAACGGCACACCTTTGTGAAAATCGTTCGGTCGTGGATTTCAAGAGTTGACGGCACTCCAGCTTTAATTGAAACCCTCGCATTTAGCCTGAGAATTTCAAGTCTCATAGCACCACCAGAGCATCAGTCGAACTCAGTTCCTCTCTTATGACTGATCCTCCCACAATGCAGTGAATCGAAGCATATTGTTTTTCCGTTACCTGCAATGCTTGCACTATGCCTTCTTTTGGCTTATTGGCCTCTAGTCGTTGCATGAGCGTTGTTACCATCCTCCCATCGATTGCAAGCTTGGCATATACCGATTTCTGCAGCATTAGGTAGCCATTCTTCACAAGCCATTTCCTAAAACGACTATACTCGCGACGTTGCGACAACGTCTCCATGGGCAAGTCAAAAAACACTATCAGACGCATATATCTAACCCGAGTTTTCATCAGAGCTCATAACACACTATTTCATTGATATCTCTACGTTTACTCAACACTTCCAAACAATCCTTTACATACAAGCCAATAACATTTCCCAATCTATACTTACCATCCTTGTACATTACATAGTCACTCATTATCGATGTAAGTTGACGTCTTGTCTCAGTATCAAAACGATCTCTATCTGTTCTTGAAATGACAATATCAATATACGGTCGAAAAGGCTCCATGAAGTCGCAGGCCAAGTTCCAAGGATTAAGCTTGCCCCTATGGTGAATACCAATCTGAGTTAGGTAACCACGCGAAGCTATCTCGCGAGCAACTCTCGACAACACGATGCTGTAGCCATAGTCCAAGGAATAATTGAGCGGACAATCAAGATCACGATTGAACGGTTTGCCAAACAACTCGCTAAAGTAAAGCGCCGCGGCAACAGCCTCTCTATTAGATGGGTCACCGGACCGCACGTCCTTGCGATAAGTCCTGAGCACATCGGCCGCGTCAGACAGTCCATATGACTCCAGTATCCTAGATTGCAGCAGTATCTTGTCCTTTACAACCCGTTGCCACAAACGCTTCTTTTGCGGAACACTCCACTCAAGTTGTTCGGCAATACGTGCAGAGTTGTTATGCGCCCCATGCATAGGCAAACTCTCCGCAACAGGAAGATACTTCTCGTCAACAAACACCACCGGAATCTTCGCTTTTGCAAGTTCTGATAAGAGATATGCGCTGATGTAGGCCTTGTTGGTGCAGAACGTTACGGATTCAATTTCCGACAGGTGAATCCTCGTCGTAACTTCTTTCGTAGTCACGACGAGATATCCACCAGCATACGAACACTTGCATCTGCTCTCTATACAAACTGCTCTAAAGCCCACGAGTCAAGTCCTCAAACGTCGTCCGCATCTCGAACATGCCGGTCACCGATTGGTCAACCCATGTAATTGATGACAATTTGCCTGACACACCAACTAATAGGAATCCCGCCTTCTTGGCACCACCAATCTTGCTCACATCCAGTGTCTGAGTCGATCCATTAAGCTTCTTGATTATCGCGACAAGAACTTCACGCTTAGAGTTGGCATCCAAGGATTCGAATGAAGAGATACGTTCACTCAAATTGATAATCGCAGCTAGCTTTGGCGATAGTATCGCTGCAGAAGACTCGAGCCAGCTGTAAACCTCTGAGTATTCATCATCACTAAGAGCGCAATTATCACCCTTGCTATTGAGGAGCTCCGATACAAATGGATGCAGCGCCCTACTGCACACCAGCTCATTAGCTGGACGTATCTCGTTCTGTCCGCCAGTGCTGCCATACAGATAATATGGAGTACCGTCGAGTTCCATTCTCTGGCGTAAAGGCACTCGCTTACGCAAGATAACAGCCTCTCCACAGCCCTTTTCAGCCGCAATTGTGTTTGCATATTCCTGTAATTCCACATCTGCATGTGCGGTTAAATGAATAGGCATCCCTTCGAAGAAGTATTTATACACGCCTCTTTTGTTCTTCGCTGCAAAGATAAACCAATATGCTTGCTTTACGCTGCTCACCCCACCGTACTTCTTTGGATCCAAGTATCCTTCGGCATTCCCCCCGCGCTTCGACGACTTTAGAGGTACTGCGAGCGACTTTCCATTCCTGGCATCACGTGGCGAATAGACAGTCTCATCCCAAAAAGCACCTGTACTTACCTCTGTCATTCGAGATACAAAGCAGCCTTTGTATCCCATCGTCCGTACGATGTTCGCACATTGCTCTTTGCCGTCCCATAGTATCTCACCAGTATCTTCGTCCACAAATGGTTTCACCGACGTCAGCCTATCCGCGATGAAGCCAGAACGCCCTGGTAGGCGTCTCCCAATCGATGACCTGTCCAACGACTTAACATACTTTCGAATCAACGCAAGATTGAACCCGTTTTGCCACGAGGGATAGCAGCGATTTACAAATATTGCAACTTGACAAGCCAAGAACGCGTCGTGTGCGTGATGGCAATTGTTTAGATCCCTGCACTTGATGAGGTCAAGGTTATCTCTTATGCCATGCGATGTATTGGCGCGAACGGACACGACCTCTACACCTGGATATCGCTGCTCGCAGAATTGCCGTACAAACTTGACAATCTGGCTTGTTTCCACAAGCTGACGCGCAATGAAGCCTTCGAGCTTCCTATCACCCAAGCTTTTGCAAGTTAAATTCTCGTACTTTTTGCGCGACATAAGGCCTGCATCGAGCAATGCCTTCCACCATGGTCCTCGCGCGCGTATTATCTTCTCGGGCAACAGCAGCGAGTCGAGCTTTCGCTCATTTGCCGCGCCCTTCACAAGAACGCGATTGCTTAGACTATCATCTTTTATATATGCCTGAGGTATGATGTGGTCAATGTGGTAGGTACTTAGCTGCCTAATATCTAGTGGCTCGCCTGTATACATGCATTTACCCTGTTGCTCAAAGTAAAGCAGCAGGCGATCGTCATCCAGCTCGTTCTTATGCTCTTCCAAGTCACCCGCCAACGCGATATCTGACTTAAAGGCTTTGAGGGCGTCTTTTAGTTGGCGATATCGCGTTGTGGTTCTCTTGCCCTTCTTCGCCATGTCATCATCACGTGTCACCTCAATGCAAATGCGCTCTGGCTTCTTACCAGCAATGCGAACAATCTCGTCTACGATACGCACGGCCTGATTCACTGAACGACGTAAAGCAGGCGACCCAGGCAAATCACTAACATCCAATGATGCACCCACCTGCTCGAAGCGAGACTTATTCTCTTTATCAATCGCCTTTTGGAATCCCAACCGCTTGTCGGAAATGATTTCCATCAAAACCATCTGATCCAAGTGCGCCTCTGGATTTCCTTCACGCAACACATCCATTATGCTCACATGACCAGTGGTTACCATAGCCTCAGCCCTAAGGCCTGTGAGAAACTTCTTCGAAAGCCTGCCCCAGCCAGTGTATCGCTTGTTCACGAGCTTGCGAATCTGGGCGTTGGAAAGCCTACCATCACCGTCGGGACCATACTTCGCCCTTAGCTTTCGTCGGAATATGTCTCGGTCTTCGAAAACGGTATTCCAAAGAACTATCTCTTCCATTTCCTCAAAGGTCAGACACGACTCTTCCAACTTCCGCACATTTAGAATTCTGCAAAAATCCCTGTATGTAGATAGCTTCGACTCATATCCCGCCACACCCTGTGCGCCAGAGACCTCAGCATCAACTATACCGTGCTCGTGCATAAGCCATTCTTTCACACGTCCGTAGGTCACGCTCGCATACCGCTTAAACAGATCCTCAACAATCGCCGCCTTATCAACATGATCAAATCGGCGCTGCTTCTTGCCATGTTCTCCCCATCGCGATCCATTGAGTTCGTTGAGAACGCAGAATTCCTCATAGAGCAGCGACCGCTTAGGCAGTACAGGCTCACCATATAGATAACTACAGGTCCCCGTCATCCTCTGAATAAAGAGTTCCGCAGTTTTATCCGTATCAATGACATCATCGACATTCCATGGATAGGCACGCTCATTCTCCATGCCTGGTTTTCGTACGGACCACGCGTATTTGTGCGATGATGGACTATTGCCATAGAAGAGCGGCCCCACATAGTACGGTATGCGAGAACTCACTAACCGCTCTATGAGGTCTCGATTCTCGGCTAAAAACGGATAGTAATGACCTTGGCGCTTAATAATCGCATCCAGTTCCTCCAGATGAAGCTGATACGGTATGGCACCGTTGTCACGAGTCTTCTGCTTGGCAAGAAAGTCGCCATCGGCACCAGCTGCAATTCGCTCAGCAATTGTCTGATACCGAGGATCTTCAAGAATCTTGCTATGAGACTTGCAAAGTTTCTGAATTCCTTTGAGCAATTCCTCGTGCGACGTGCCCTTCTTGTTTGCCTTGTTTTCCCCGCTCACGTATGACGTATATGTCCCTCTCCGCAAGCTGTTGATGTCATACTCACCACGCTCGTCAACGGAGCCTCTAAAAAACGTATCGTACTCGTCTTTACTCAAGTAGTCCTTAAAGAGGGCCTTCAATGTACGGAGGTCTTCTCCATGTCGTTCGTATGATTTCACCATTGCCTGTGAAATGCTTGTATTCCCTCGCAGTATCCCTGACAACACATACGCGGAGTATGCTCTCTGGATTGCCTCGAACAACCTTAACGCATCATCGGGACATGCCTCTTCCGCAAACTGTGTCGGCTTCTCTTCGTCTCGCAAATCGAAGCTCGTTTTCTCGCCCTTCTCGAGCCCCTCAAAAAGATTCGCAAATTCCACTTTGCACCCAAAAATCGCGCCGCATAACACATTTGCCCACGCTTTAGCCTCTTTGCTCTCCGGCTGTAGCGAATTCAAAAGCGCTGCTCGATCAGCTGAGCGCTTATGCGTAGCCTCATCAAGATGTTCCTCAAAGGTTTTTGGATCCAAATGAAGGGAGGGCCGGTCTTCTGCCGTAAGCAAGCTTGTTTTGACTTCAACAAGGTATTCCTCGACTGCGGCAACTAGCTCTTTTGCTGCAGACCCAGCATTTGCGTTTGAGGCTTTAAGCGAAGAACCTGCATCTTCGTAGAGGAAATTGCCTCTATACTTCACAATGTTATGCATTGCGAGATAGATCAGACGCAAATCAGCTTGCTTCTCGCTTCCGGTTAGATAACTTCTCAAATGATAGATGGTGGGAAATTGTTTATAGTACTCCGGATCGGTTAACTCGCCCTCGCCAAAGAGGGGCCACCGATACCCCTTGTCCTCTGGGAGCAATCTGGACTGATTAAGCCGGACGAAGAATCCCTCGTCGATAGACTCCATTGCGGGTGCAAAGATCCTCTGCAGTTCATCGATTCTCTGGCGGCGCCGATCATAGCGCCGACGCTGGCCGCGCTTTACACGACGATCAGCCGCAGTAAGCGCCTGACTGAATAATCGCGATCCCCATGTCGGCTTACCTTTGAAGTGATAGAGATGACCACCATCATCAACTACTGCCCAGCCCACTGAGGCGGTGCCGAGGTCAAGGCCAATATTGTAGTTCTCGGCTTTGCGCAAATTCATGTGTTTCGAACGCTCCTTTCATGCTATACTCGTCTTGTTTTGATACCAGTCAAAACGACGCTGCGAGTCAAAATAAAGGCTTGCCCTAAATGTCTCTTCGGAGGCGCCTCGTATGAGGCTCGAACCCCGCAAGGGGTTCTCTTTTTAAACATGCTAAATCCCGTATGGGACAGAAATTAAAACCACGGGGCCAATTCGACATATCCCATGCAATCGTTCATAAATCCTTCATATATTGAGGTTTTGGTAATACGTGAACCAGATAACTTTCCGGATGTGCCGTTCTCGTTTGCTAAAGCGTTGTGGCCATAAAGCCCTACAGATCCGTCACTTCCCCACCCGCCTCCGACGCTCGAACGGACGGCCGTTGAAGTAGAGGCTCCCCATGTCCTCCTTTCTCTGCATCCCCTCTTCCACACCCGCACCCACGACCACACCAGCTGCTCCTGGGCGGGCTGCCCGGCACGCGTGCCACCTCGTGACCCGACCGATGAGATCCCGGGGCTTCCAGTGACGGCGCGAGCTTGCAACAACGGAATTAGGAACTTGCCGCCTCCCGAGCGAGCGTCCGCCAATTGAAAAGGCTGGTATTTGTTGACATGAAGTTCCATTAGCCGATACGGATTACTTTTTAGTTAGAAGTTTCAATCTATTGGGGAATCTATGAGCACGACTGCCGTCCGCCATCTGCTTGGCGGCGCCGTTCTTGACCAAGTCGTGCACAAGATACTTACGAGCGGCAAGCTCGGCGCGGCTGCGCTCGGCGCCACGTGCGGCCGGTCACCCCCAAATGTCGCAATTTGCGTGCTACACGAAAAACGCTCCGCAGAATGCAACATTTCGCTGGCGGTGTCGGGACAGTGGCGCACGGATCCGGTGGCCGCAGCGCGCAGACGGTGACCTGCAGTCACGTCCTTCCTGAGTGATACCTAAGTCAAAGTGAAGCTAACCATTAAGAAATAAGAAGCTCGCACGATGAAAAATGAGGGAACGGCCACATGGAGATGGGGACGTCAACACGTAGTCGACGTCCCCATCTTAACGTGACCCTTGCGCGTGGTTTGCTTCTATCGCGTTCCGTTAGTCATCGACCGCGGCGTGGAAATTGATTATCTCACCCGTCATCGCGTCGATGTCGTAGTTGTACTCCAGGCCGTCCGACTTGAACTCAACGTCGTAATGGACGGGGCCGGAATCGGTATCGAGGTCGACGTCCATGTCGTAGGTGTCTCGCTCGGGGATGCCGGAGTGCTTGAGGGCAGCTTTCATTGCCGCGTCACCGCCAATGTAGGAGCTTTGCGACTGCGACGTGCTGTGGCGTGGGGTCGTCTTGGCCGTCTGCGCGTGAACCGGCCCTGCGACTCCGAGTGTCATTGCGAGTGCGATTGCAGATGCGGTACCGATGATTGTCTTGCAAAGCATGATTGGTCTCCCCTCATCTTTTTAAGTGCGACCTGCACCTTGTCTATTGTTACGCGGAGAGTGGCAGTGCGTCTCATATTGTTTTCCCATTATTTGTGCGTAGCGCAGATGTGCGCTGAGACGCTTTTTGGTCAGCGTGTGATGTGTCGCTCAGGCTGCAGGTTGTGCGGCGTCCGACGACGGGCGGCGCGGCATCCGGACACGGACCATGGCGCTCGAGCGGCGAGGGCGGCGCGCGGCCACGGCGTACGAGCTGCTGGCGGCGAGTGTGACGCTCGGGCAGCGGCGCGCGGCCACGGGGCGCGGGCAGCGGTCGCGCGGGCCTGCTGGCGGCGAGGGTGGCACGCGAGCGAGGCCCGCGGGCCACGACGCACGGGCGATGAACTGCGGTCACGCTCTGTCTAAATGTCACGCTCTGCCTAAATGATGCCTGTGCTAAAGTGAGAATAACAATTATGCAAGAAGGGGCGGGCACGATGAAGAATGAGGGAAGAGCAACGCTGAGGGCGATCTTCGCGTGGGTGACGAGCGTGATGCTTGTGCTCCAATTGCTGGGGGTGGACGCCTCGCGAGCCTTCGCGCAAACGGTAACGGAGACGGCGGAGAATGCCGTCGCGTTGGGTGTGGCGTCGCAGGGAGACGCAGAGAAGACCGACGCTCAGGCACCGGCTCGCCCCGCGTTCGATCGGGAGGCCGACTTGGGCGATACGCGGGTGCATGTCTCTGCGGCCGAAGGAACGTTCCCCGAAGATGCGAAGCTCGACGTAGCCAGCTCGCAAGGCGAGGAGGCAGAGCGTGCGACGAACCTTGTCGCCGCGGCGCGACCCGAAGGGATGGAGCCGCAAACAAGCGAGGTCATGACCGTGAGGGTGCTCTCGGCGGGAGACGAGGAGCTGCAGACCGCGGAAGGCACGAAGGCGACCGTGGCAATCGCGCGAGAGGGTCTTCTGGTCGACGGCCGCGTGGCGTGCGTGTACGAAGTGGCAGACGAGGCCGCGGCACCGCTCGAGCAGCGCGTGGAGGGCGACGCGGTTATCGTTGAGGTTGCGTTGCCGGCGACGCTCGCGCTGGAGGTCGGCTCGGCGGGGGAGGCCGAGCAAAAGGACCCAGCGGAACCCTCCGGTCCCGAGGCGGTCGAGGGGACGGTGGAGCCCGAGCCTGGTACCGAGCCTGGTTCGACGCCTGCGTCCAAGGGTGCGACCGACGACGCCAAGAAGTCGGAGGTTGAGCCAGGGAATAAAGCCGCCGCGGAGAATCCTGTAGAGGGAACGACGAAGCCCACGGCCGGGGTCGGTGCTGGTTCCATCGCCGACGCCGCGCAACCGGGCGACGCGCAGCAGCAGGCGACCCCCACCAGCGCGAAGGACAAAGCCGGCAAGAACGCCGCGCAACCGGGCGACGCGCAGCAGCAGGCGACCCCCACCAGCACGAAGGACAAAGTCGGCAAGAACGCTGCGACGCAGCTAGGCACGCAGTCGACGCCAACAATGACGCCGCAGGCAGAGACGGTGCGTTACATAGACGAGGACGGCAAGATGAAGTTTGCCGAGGGGTGTAACGACTTCTCCAGTATTCAGGACCAAGAGGGCGCCCAGCTTCAGGCTGGCTGGTATGTGGCGAAGCAGAGTCTCCCGTTTCACAATCGCATTGAGGTGACGGGCGACGCCAACCTCATCCTAGGCGATGGCGTCACGCTCACGTTTGAGCGCGGTATCCACATTATCCAAAGGTACTCGCCGCGACTTCACGTGTGGTGTCAGTCGGGAAAGTCCGGCAAGCTGGTTGCCATGGGCGATTCCGGTCAGGCAGGCATCGGTGGCAACGATGGCGAGAGCAACGGCGCTCTCGTGATTCATGGAGGAACCGTGGAGGCGACCGGTGGTGACGAGGCAGCAGGCATCGGCGGAGGCAACGAGGCCGACTGCGGCATCGTGGACATTCGCGGCGGCACCGTAATCGCAAAGGCCACCGGCAAATACGGCGCTGGCATCGGCGGTGGCGATCGAGGCGCCGGCGGCACCATCACCATATCCCAGAGCACGGCGGCAAACGGAATCGAGACCGAAGTAACGGCCACGGGTGCAGACTACGGTGCCGGCATTGGCTCAGGCGACGAGGCTGGTGGGGACTCCGGAACGGTCACGATAACGGGTGGCACCGTGGAGGCTACCGGCGGCGTTGAGGCTGCCGGCATTGGCAGCGGCAACGAGTGCGCCGGCGGTGTTGGCACCGTAACCATAAGTGGCGGCACCGTTACCGCAACGGGCAATGTCTTGGGCGCCGGCATCGGAGGCGGTGACGACGTGAGTAACGGCGTCACAAAAATTCTCGGCGGCAATGTGACGGCAAACGGAGGCGATGGTGCGGCCGGCATCGGCGGCGGCGAGAATGGCCACGGCGGCACGGTCGAGGTCTCGGGCGGCACCGTTAGTGCCTTTGGCGGGACGACGATCGCTGACAGCATCTATTCGGGTGCGGGCATCGGCGGCGGCGATTGTGGAAACGGCGGGACGGTCAACATTTCGGGCGGCTCGGTTACGGCTGTGGGCGCCGACCGTTGCGCTGGCATCGGCGGTGGAAACACCGGCAACGGCGGGACGGTCAACATCTCGGGCGGCTCAGTCGACGCCCGTGGTGGCAACGAGGCAGCCGGCATTGGCGGCAGCATCAACGGCGACGGCGGCACCGTCACCATAGGCGGCGACGCAAACGTGACGGTGCATGGCGGCAAGCATGCTGCTGGCATCGGCGGGGGCAGCGGTAGCGATGCAAAGGGTGCCGATGTTACCATTGAGCACGCGGCGACTGTGACGGCCTTTGTCAACAGCGATGGCATGAGTGGCGTGCAGGCCATCGGTCACGGAAAGCACGGTACCGACAAAGGCTCCATAATCGTGCGTCCTGGCGAAAGGGTGTTCTACAACAAGAACGCTCCAAGCGATTCGGGTGCCCTAGCTGCCAATGTGGACCAACAATACGATGTCTGCCATGCCTACTACGTGTGCATCGAGCCATGCACCCATCCCTCGGGCTTTGGCAATAAACCAACATATCATAACGAGACGACTCATTGGTATGGCTGCATCTACTGTGCTTATGGCTCAAATGGCGAGGAACCGCATGTCTTTGATGAGGATGGCAACTGTCCGTGTGGTGCGCAGAAAATCAACTTCGTATACAGCGAGAACGGTGGAGAAAACCGCAGCACAACCGTGACGGAGATATATAATGCCGCAGGACATATTGACACGACGTACGTCATCAAACCCTCGGCGTGGGAGCATCCGCATTACGACTTCAATAATTGGCTCTGCGAGGGCAATGGAGAATCCTGTGTGCTGACGCCAGGTGCATATAAGCATTCAGACCTCAAGCAATACATGGTGCCGGGAGGGGGAGCGCACACCCTCAACCTCAAAGCGCAGTGGCAACAACGTTATGGCACCATACGGATAAACAGCGTCTTGAAGAGCCCCGTTCCAACCGATCAGAATCTAAACTTTGTGTATAGGATCCAGCTCGATGACACCAGCTTTAACGATACCGTCTCGGAAATAAAGTTTGAGAACGGCGAATCCAAAACCTTTTTGGTGGGACGACAGCCACGAACGATTCTGGGCTTACCCGAAGGGGTTGGGTATACGGTCATACAGGAAGGCCCATCGGGCGACAGTCTGTCGCAGGGTGACTTTCTTACCAAGGGGAGCCGTTATATAGGTACCACATCCTCAGAAGTCTCCGACGTGACATTTACCAATACGCGCAGACAGGGCAGCTTGGCGTTGAGCGTGGAGGTAGAATCCCCCACCGCGACCGACAAGGACAAGGGCTTCCCCGTAGAGGTTCATGCCAAAGGCGACGAACCGAGCTCATTTGTTGGCACGTATGGCGACTTGGAATTCAAGCAGGGCGTTGCGAGGCTGACCCTTGCGGACGGGCAAACGGCGCTGGCGACGGATTTGCCCGCTGGCAACTACGAGATCCAATGGGGTCAGGACGACGATTTTGACTGCCAGCCCTCTGAGAACTCCCAGTTGGTTACAGTCCCGAGTCTTGGGTATGACAACCAACCCGTTACGGTAGAGGCGTCGGCCACCTACACGCGCAAGTGGGGGGTGCTCGAAGTCACGAAGGAGGTACAAGGTGGCACGCTGTCTGACGCCAAGCAGCCGTTCGACTTTACCGTGACCCTTACCGATCCGTCGATCAACGGCACCTACGGCGAGATGACCTTCACGAACGGCGTCGCGAAGTTCTCGCTCAAGCATTGGGAGTCGCGCATTGCGACGGGTCTGCCGCGGGGCGTGGGCTACACCGTGGAGGAGACGCCCGTCGCGGGATTTGAGACGTACAAGAATGGTGTCGCCGGCACCATTCGCGAAGGCACCATTCGCGAGTATTGGTCGGTGGCCAGGTTTACCAGTGCGCATCAGGAGGGCGACCTAGAGGTTGCGCTGGCAGTCAAGAGTTCTACGGCGGCTGACAAGACAAAGGCGTTCTCGGTCGTGGCGAGGCTCTCGGATGCAACCGTAAGCGGCTGGTATGGCGATATGCTCTTCCGTGATGGCGTTGCGACATTCACGCTGTGCGACGGGGAATCCAAGGTTGCCGAGGGCCTTCCCGCTGGTGTGGACTACGAGGTCTCGCAGGCTGAGCTACCGGGCTTCTCGCTTGCGACTTCCGGAACCACGGGGGCGATCGAAGCCGTGAAGGCGCGCGCGACTCTTACCAACGTGCGGGCTGAGGGAGGCCTGTTGGTCTCGGCTTCCGTAACGTCGCCGATAGCGTCGGATCGTGGAAGGAGCTTCCCCGTTACGGTGAGGCTGACGAACTTGGATAGCCTCAACGGCACCTACGGCGAGATGACCTTCAAGAACGGCCAGGCGACGTTCACAATCGGTGACGGCGGAGCGAGGTTCGCCACGGGTCTGCCTGCCGGTACGAGGTATGTGGTTATGGCTGATGAGGTGACTGAGTTCGAAGGCCCGGACGAGGGCTTCGAGGGTTCGCTCTCCGCTACCGAATTGAGTCTTGTCCAGATTGCCTATGCGCGCAAGACGGGCAGCGTTGAGGTCTCAAACGAGGTGAGCCAAGGCTCCAACTCCGACAACCAGCGCCCCTTCTCGTACACGATGGAGCTCTCGGACCGGAGCATCTCGGGTACCTACGGCGATCTTGAGTTCGTTGATGGCGTGGCGACCTTTACGCTCTCGCACCGGCAGAAAAAGGCGTTGACGGGGCTGCCGACGGGCATCGTGTGCACAGCGCGACAAGAACAACTTGCAGGCTTCACGACCGATAGCCTGATAAAGGAGGCCGTCGTGCCTGCAGAGGCGCAAGCCCTTGCCTTCGTCAACACGCGCCAGACGGGTTCGCTCACGGTGAGCAATGCCGTGACGGGTGGATCGGCTACGGAGTTTAAGTATACGGTGCGCCTGTCGGACAAGAGCGTGCGTGGCACGCGTGGTGAGATGGAGTTTGATCATCCCGGGGCGGCGACGTTTACGCTGGTCAACGGCGAGTCGAAGACGGCTTCGGGCCTGCCAGCGGGTATCACGTACACCGTGGAACAGACGCCGGTTGATGGATCGCCGGTTGATGGATACCTCACCACCAGCTCGGGCGCGGTGGGCTCGATAGGAACGGCGGAATCGACCGCGTCGTTTAGCAACACGTACGCCGCCAGCGGCCTTGTGGTGAGCAACCAGGTCGTCTCGGACGTGCCCGCAGACCATGGCGCGAGCAAGGCGTTCCAGTTTACGGTAAAAGTGGACTGCTCGGACATGGCCGATCAGACGGTCGATGGCATCACCTTCGATGACAAGGGCCACGGGCAGACGACCTTCTCGCTGACCGACGGACAGGCCAAGGCGCTGACGGGCCTGCCTGCGGGCGCCTCTTACGTCATCTCACAAACAGCCGACGATGACTTCCGCTCCGGTGCCGTGGACTGGCCATCCGGAACGGTTCCCACTAAGGGCGCAGCCACGGTCGCCTGGCGCAACGTGAGAAAGACCGGCGGCCTCAGGATAAGCAATGCGGTAGAGTCCTACCTCCCGGCCGACGCCTCGCGCGAGTTCATCTACACCGTTACGCTGCAGGACGCCGTTACGCTGCAGGACGCCGTTACGCTGCAGGACGTGCCCATTAGTGGCACCTATGGTGGCCTGCACTTCGTGGACGGCAGGGCAACAAAGACGCTTAGGAACAAGCAGACCGTAACGGCGGAGGGGCTGCCCGCGGGTGTGACGTACCGCGTGGATCAGAAGGCGGACGCGGGCTTCGACACGACGCCGTCGAGTGATGATGGTCTGGTGGCCACGGGCGTGGTGGCTGCGACAGGCGGATCTGTTGCTACTGCGCCCTTCTCCAACAAGCGCAAGGACGCGACGCTCAAGGTGACGAACAGCGTATGCAACAACGAGGACAAGCCCATCGACGGCGTAGAGTTCGGCTATGTGGTCACGCTCTCAGACTGGGGAGTCTCGGCGAAATTCGGCGACCTCTTGTTCCAAAACGGTGTCGCACGGTTCGGGCTCGTGAACGGACAGTTCAAGATGATTTCGGACCTGCCGCAGGGCATGGGCTACACCGTGAGCCAGCAGCCCGCGATCGGCTTCGCGACGTCGGCGACGGGCGAGATGGGCACCATCGGGATCCATGGCGCGACGGCGAGCTTCACCAATACCCAGCTTCAGCAGACAGCCGTGCTCCAAGTGAAGAAGAAGGTTGCGGGGGCGGGATACGACGGTAACGAGTCCTTCACCTTCCGCCTCGCCAAGCAGGACGCCGCCATTGGGGACATCCTTCCGGGCGTGCGTACGGCGACGGCCGTGGCTGGCGGGACCGCATCCTTCCAACCCATAACTTTCGTGCAGCCCGGGACCTACTACTACACCATAAACGAAGTGAGCCCCTTGGCGCCGTTTGCAAAAATGGGGTACAACACGAGCACGTACTGGGCGCGTGTCGTCGTCACGCGCACGAATTCCGAGCAGAATCGCCCAACGCTCCAGACGACGGTGACGTATGGTCCCTCCAAGGACAAGGCAACGCAGGCGGAGCTTGTCATCACCAACGAGTACAACCACCCGCCGCTTACCGTGTCGTTCGAAAAGAACGATGGCAGCGCAGTGGACAAGCAGTCTGTTTCCTACGGCTCTACGGTTGCAAAACCCTCGGATCCCACCCGTACTGGTCACACATTCAAGGGCTGGTACGCCGACCAGGCGCTCAGCAAGGCATACAGCTTTAGATCCACGGTCACGCAAGACCTCACGCTGTACGCTAAGTGGAACGTGAATTTCTATACGGTGGAATTCGAGTCTAACGGTGGTTCCAACGTGGAGGCACAGGGTTTTATCTATGGGTCCAAGGTCACAAAGCCCGCTGACCCAACGCGCGTGGGGCACACGTTTGCCGGCTGGTTTACTGATGCCAAGCTCACCAAGGCCTATGACTTCTCTTCGGAGGTGACGGCTAATCTCACCCTATACGCCAAGTGGCAGGCCAACACGCATACCGTAACGTTTGTGTCCAACGGAGGCTCTGCGGTGGCGGCGCAGAGGGTGGCTCACGGCTCTGCGGTGGCGATGCCCGCGAACCCGAAACGGGCCGGCTACACGTTCAAGGGCTGGTACACCGACAAGGCGCTCACCAGGGCCTACGACTTCTCCGCGAAGGTGACGAGCGACCGTACACTGTACGCCAAGTGGCAGGTCAACACGTATACCGTGACGTTCAAGTCCAACGGGGGCACCGCTGTTGCGACGCAGAGGGTTACCCATGGGAGCAAGGCCCAGACGCCAAAGGCGCCCTCTCGGACTGGCCATGCGTTCAAGGGCTGGTTTGCGGACGCCAAGCTCACGAAGGCCTACGACTTCTCCGCCAAGGTGACGGGCGACCTCACCCTGTACGCCAAGTGGCAGGTCAACGTGTATACCGTGACGTTCAAGTCCAACGGGGGCACCGCTGTTGCGACGCAGAGGGTGGCCTACGGCTCTGCGGCGGCGAGACCCTCGGATCCCACTCGCGCCGGCCATGCGTTCGAAGGCTGGTACGCCGACCAGGCGCTCACGAGGGCCTACGACTTCTCCGCGCAGGTGACGGGCGACCTCACCCTGTACGCCAAGTGGCAGGCGCACGATCCCACGATCCGTCTGTCGACTGCCGCGCGCACGTGCAACGCTTGGGATGGCTTGATACGGTGCGTGACGGCGTGGTGGCGGGTACCACCGGCCAGTCAAGGCGTCTTGAGGCGATTCAGCTCAGTATCTCGAACCTTCCCTATAGGGGCTCGATTGAGTATCGAGCGCACGTTCAGACTACGGGCTGGCAGAGCGACTGGGAGAGGGACGGCCAGACGAGCGGCACCACCGGCAAGTCCAAGCGCCTTGAGGCTGTTCAGATTCGCCTGACAGATGAGCTCTCCAATCAGTACGACGTGTGGTACCGCGTGCATGTACAAAGAATCGGCTGGATGGGCTGGGCGAAGAACGCGCGCCGAGGCGATTCAGGTGGTGCTTGTGCCCAAGGGGCAAAGCGAGCCACCCGCAACCTATATGGGCGAGAGCTGCGCCTTTGCGCAGCCGTCGCGCGAAGCATAGGTCGGCGGCAGGTCCCGGGCTACGTGCGGCTCGGGGCCGGCCGAGCGGCAGCGCTGGAAGGTCCCCCAGTCCGAGTTGGCAGCGTCGCCTGGGACCGGAGCTGGCCGCGTCGCCAGCCACCAGCGCGCACGCCACCCGCGCCCCAACCCCAAACGTGTTCCTCCTTTGCGTAGCTCTGGGTGGCAGTCACAGCCACACAACTCGAAATACCATCCAAAGCGCCCCGTAGCCGTCCCCGTGGCACCTGTTGCTGTTGCCACATGCATCCACCGCATGAATCTCGCACAACCCACATCACTTCCCCACCTACCTACGCCGCGAAAATGAGTGGTCGTTGAAGTAGAGGCTCCCCATGTCCTCCTTTCTCGGCACCCGCTCTTCCACGCTCGCACTCACGGCCGTACTAGCCGCTCATGGGCAGGCTGCATGGCACGCGCGCCACCTCGTGACCCGACCGACGAGGTCCCGGGGCTTCCAGTGGCAGCGCGATCCGACTACACGTACGCTCTGGGAACTCGCACTCATGACCTCGCGTTAGACGTCGCAACCCACGTGGGCGGGTTCCTGGTTAGGCGTATCCTGCTTCCCGCTCCCCTAGACCTGATCTATGCCGTTTGGCAGTACCGGAAGTTTTTGTTTGCGGCGCTAAAGTCACTTGCAGGCGGCAAGCTCGGCGTGTCTACGCTCGACGCCGCAGCAATCGCGGCCGCATTTGCCCAGGGCGACACAAGCACGGCAAGCGAGACCATGTTCCTGCTGGACGTGGGTGAGTCGATGGAAGACTATACGCGTGCGCATTCCGAGACCGAGCTCATATACTCGCTGCTCGCGGTGCCCGAACTCGCCGCACGCATCGAGCACGGACAGGAAGCCTCGGTACCCGCCACCGAGCTCGCCAAGGGCGACCTCATCGTGGTGCGCACAGGCCAGCCCGTGCCCATAGACGGAACGGTGACCAAGGGGACGGCCATGGTGAACCAGGCCGCGCTCACGGGAGACGACAAGCAGTCGGCAGGGCGCGTGGCGATGGCGGCGAACATCACCGAGTGACAGGCAGACATGCTGCCCGAGGACAAGCACGGCTACGTGCGCAAACTCCGAAGGGAGGGCAGTCATGTGGTAATGGTGGGAGACAGCATCAACAACTCCCCCGCCCTGCGCGAGGCGAACGTGGGCGTGGCCATGGCCGCGGGCACGGCCATAGCACGCGAGGTTGCCGACGTGACGCTCGCCGAATCCGACCTCGTCTAGCTGGTACGCCTCCTCAAGTTGAGCATGGGACTCATGGGCAGGCTCGACACGAGCTTCCGCAGCATCATGGTGTGGAACTCCATCCTGCTAACGCCGGGCATCGGCGGCGCCACCACCAGCAAACGTCCTCGCTTCTGCATAATGCCTCGACCGTCGCTCTCGGCTCCTACGCCAGAAGGGCGTATCTATGAGACAGGGCGGCAGACGAGGGTCGCGTACGCCGTGGAAGGGCGAAGCAGAGCTGCTCGCGACCGACTCCGAGCGGCTCTGCCGGATGCTCGACGACCGCCGCATCGTCGGAAAGCATCAAGTTCATCCGCACGCTTACGTGATGGTCTGATTCGCCAGAAGCAATGCCGTAGGGATATTCCAATATTCCAGCACGGTCGACTCCGGGCAGCACCTCGTCGGTGCAGGCGAACACGTTAGCCATGTCATCTTCCCTGACGCCCACCGTGTAGATGGTGAGCAACGCGCCAGCGTGAGGCTCAGAGCTCACGTATGCGCCGACGGCTTCCACGCCCTCGATTGTGTTCCTGCGCCCCCATAGTGGCAATCCACCCTACCAGGCGTGGACTCCGCACGTGCTAGAATTGGGTCGATATCATCGGCGGAGGGAGGCGCCATGATGCGCAAGCTGCCCATAGGGATCCAGAGCTTCGAGAAGATAAGGCGGGACGGGTTCGTCTACGTGGACAAGACCGCCTACGTGCACGATCTTGCCCAGGCTGGCGTGCCCTACTTCCTCAGCCGCCCACGCCGCTTCGGCAAGAGCCTGCTAGTCTCCACCATGCGCGCCTACTTTGAGGGGAGGCGCGAGCTCTTCGAGGGGCTCGACATCGAGCGACTGGAAACGGACGCGGCGGTACGCGATGGCCGCGAGCCGTGGGTGGCCCGCCCGGTGTTCCACTTCGACTTCAACGGGGGCGACTACACCCGCGAGGACGGGCTCGAGAAGAAGCTCGACGAGCTGCTGCGCGGCCTTGAGGAGTCGTGGGGCGACGACTGGAGCGATCTGCCGGCGGGCTCGCGCCTCCGCCGACTCCTCGAGCGCGCCCACGCACAGTCCGGCCACCGCGTGGCCGTTCTGGTAGACGAGTACGACAAGCCCTTGCTAGAGGCCATGGAAGATCCAGTGCTCGAGGAGCGAAACCGCACGGCGCTCAAGGCCTTCTACTCCGTGCTCAAGGGTGCCGACGACCACCTGAGGTTCGCCTTCCTCACCGGCGTGACCAAGTTCTCCAAGGTCTCCATATTCAGCGACCTCAACCAGCTCAGGGACATCTCGCTCTCGGCCACATACGCCGGTATCTGTGGCGTTACGGAGGAGGAGCTGGAGCGGGGCTTCGGACCTGAGGTTGAATCCATGGCTGGCTCGCTAGGGACCGATTCCGCCGGATGCCTGGAGGCCCTACGTGCCCAGTACGACGGCTACCGCTTCCACGCCAAGGGCCCGGGACTCTACAACCCGTTCAGCCTGCTCAACGCGCTGGCCGAGGGAGCGCTGGGCTCCTACTGGTTCCAGACGGGCACCCCAACGTTTCTGGTACGCCGCATGCGAGAGGCACGTCTCGACCCCAAGAGACTCACCGACGGGACCATTCGCTCGACCGGGCGACGACTCTCGGACTACCGCGCCGACGATCCGGACCCGATCCCCCTCATGTTCCAGGCTGGCTATCTCACCATACAGTCGGCAGACCCAAGGACCGACCGCTACACGCTGGCCGTTCCCAACGCCGAGGTGCGCTACGGCCTGGAGGAGGGCCTGCTGCCTGCGTGGGCGCCGGGCTACTCCGAGGCACGCGGCACCGACGTATTCGCACTGCTCGACCTCGTGGAAGCTGGCGACACCGACGGCATGCGCAATGTACTTGCCGCGCTGTTCGCGTCTATCCCCTACACGCGCGCGGACGACCCCTTCGAGAACTACTTCCAGGCCGTGATTTGGCTTGTCTTTTCTCTGCTGGGGCGCTACGTGAGCTGCGAGGTACGCCTGGCTCGCGGCCGGGCGGACGTGGTCGTAGAGGGCACGTCTCACGTCTACGTGATGGAGCTCAAGCGCGACGGTACGGCGGCCGATGCCCTAGCGCAGATAGAGAAGCGCGGCTACGCCGAGCCCTTTTCGGCCGACACGCGCCAGGTGCACCTTGTCGGCTGCGCCTTCGACTCGCACTCGCGGCGGCTCTCCGACTGGCAGATCGCCTAACCCCCGCATCGTCATTCTTAAGTCGAATCGGAGTCGCCGATGGGCACGGTCGAAGTGCTGGCTAGCTTTTGGCCATCCGCCGCAATCGGCCTGTCCGCAAGGTGTGTCCGTGGTTACCCGAGGAGCGTGCACCGCCCACGCGTATCAACTCCTCCTTTTTGGCACATGTGGCAGCGTGTGTCAACGCCTCCGTCCCGTCCCCGCGACACGTCCTACGCAAAGAAGTCGCGCTTTCTGAAGCCGGCGGTGAGGAAACGCGAGAACGCGCGTGCGCGGGTGAGCCACACGACATCGGCGTCGTTCTTCTTGTTAGCGAGCATGCGCGGGACCGCGTAGTCGGCGATCGTCTCAGGGTAGTCTCCCAGGATGTTGTAGACCCTCTTGGTCTTCTCGGACAGCTCGACGATGGCCGCGCCACCGTTGGCGTGCGTGATGAAGTCCGTGATCATGATGCCCGGCGTCAGCCTGCACACCTGGACCCTTCCTCCCGTCAGGTCCTGGCTTTCCCTGGCGAGGCTGCGGGTGAAGTACGTGACCGCTCGCTTCGCGGTCCCGTACATGGTCAGTCCGGTCATCATGGCATCGTTGGACCCATATCCCTCGACGTTGTATATCTGCCCAAAGCCCTGTTGCACCATACCGGCAAACGCGACTCGCGACCCAAGGACCGTTCCTTTGAGGTCGACGTCCAAGATAAACGAGATCTCGCGCTCGTCGAGCTCGCATACCGGCCTGTTGGGGGAGTTGACGCCGGCGTTGTTCACCCAGATGTCCACGGCGGAGAATGCCTGCATTGCCTGGTCCCACAGGTTCCTTAGCTGCTCGGGGTCTGTGACGTCGCAGGGGACGGCAATGACGTTCGTCTCTGCCGGGCCGATCCCTTCGAGCTCTTCGAGAGCTGCGGCGAGGTTCTCCTCATTTGCGCCGGAAACGACGACGTTGCATCCCAGCTCCTTGAACTTTTTTGCCTGGCAGAGTCCGAATCCCCTTGTCGACCCCGTAATGACGATTGTTTTCATTTGTGCTCTCCTGCTTCCGTCCCGCTTTGACTAACATGATACCTTGAAGTTCCGCAGTAATGGTTCGACGACCACAATGCCCCTTGTGACTAGAATCGTAGAAGGGCTCATCCGAAGATGAAAGCAGCGTTGGGACATCGCGGAAGCTGGCGAGCGGAGTGTGTTAGCGTCTCCGCCTCGCCGTGCAGTACCTTCCTCCCGTACTCCGGATCCACACTATGCGCTAGGCGCAATCCAATTTCGTGTGCGCTAGACTTTCGCCGTGGTACATCTCGGCCCCCCGTCCCCGCGAGCAGGCCGCGCCCGCGACGTGGCTCCGATTTCACTTCCTCCGTTCCCCCTGACACCCCCCGCCAGGTGGGCCCCGGACGGGCGCGTGCTACACTGGAGGGGACGGAAAACGAGGGAGGCCTACATGGCACGCACGATAAAGATAGGGGCGCAGGGGTTCGAGGGAATCCGCGCGACCGGGAGCTTCTACGTGGACAAGACCGGCTTCGTGAGGGACTGGTGGC
>CADAAU010000017.1:5144-59298 GCA_902786015.1 uncultured Coriobacteriaceae bacterium | reverse complement strand
CTCCCCCGCTCGCTCAAGACGATGGAAAGAGGCCGGTCGCGACGGCTCTCACAATCTCCGCGACCGGCCAACCAAACCGAAGGCTTTTGTTACAGCCCCTATCCCCATCGTCTGGCAGACAAACTCCCCGGGAACTCCGTTCGCGGACACTGTGGGCAATAGCTGCAGGTTGTTGCCAAGGGGATGAATTTGGGATAGACTAGTGCAGCTTGACCGTTGAGGTAGCAGGCGTCCTGCCCTGTGCCTTGGCGTAAACCCTTGTTCTGGTCGGAAACCAGAAACGACGTTAGGAGTCCCTATGAAGCAAGGTATCCATCCCGACTACATGGAGTGCACCGTTCGCTGCTCCTGCGGCAACACGTGGACCACGCGTGCTACCGTTCCGAGCATGAGGCTCGATCTGTGCGACAAGTGCCACCCGTTCTACACCGGCACCCAGAAGCTCGTCGACACCGGCGGACGCGTCCAGCGCTTTGCCGACAAGTTTGGTGGCGCTGCTGCAGCACAGCTTGCACGCGCCGCTGCCGCCAAGGAAGCACGCGCAAAGAAGGCCGCCGAGCTCCTTGCAGCAAAGAAGGCCGCAGCCGAAAAGAAGGCTGCCGAGAAGGCCAAGCGTGCTGCCGAGTACGCAAAGAAGCTTGCCGCCGAAGCCGCAAAGAAGGCTGCCGCCGAGGCTGCCGAGGCAGAGGCCGCTGCTCCCGCAGCGGAGGCTACCGAGGAGTAGCATTTCCCACATCCTCAAAACGCCGCATGCCCCGCAACCTACCAAGGTTGCGGGGCATGCGGCGTATTTTGTCCAATCTCCTACACGAGTTTGAGATGAGGATATTCTTTCTTTGTGGGGATGTCGGCTGCAATCTGCAGTTCACGACGCATCTGAGCGCGCCTTTGTTCAGCCTCTTCCTTTGTTTCGATGCGATACGTGTAGCGTGCCTCATCCATAAACATACGTAGAGCAAGGTTCCTGAGGGCAAAGGAGCGGGCGTCATTATACTGGTTGTTTGTCTTGAGTTCGCGTAGCATCCCGTCGATGTCGGAGGCAGACAAGTTGGCATCGCCGGCAATAAGCGACGCAAGCTCCTCGTCGCTAATGTTCAACCGATAATGGTCCACCAGTGCATCTAAAGCCGCCTCTTGCTCGGCCGCCTGACGGGCTTCTTCGTCAAACATGATTTGCATTTCGGTTTCGGTCATACCCGACTGAATGCGGAACTGATCTAAGGTGAGATTCCGCTCCTTGAGGTCCAGACAGAGCGCACCTACAAGCGACTCGCGTATCGCGCTGATATCGCGTTGCGGCACGGATTGTACCAATCGCTTGGTAAGTTCCACGATACACTTCTCGGTCTTTTGTTCCTCGAGCACTTGCTCGTCAGAATCCGCAATCTGACGCTTGATGAGCGTTCGAAGTTCGTCTACGCCATGAAGTCCACTAAACGTTTTGCGAACCCAAGCATCATTTACGTCACCAGGATGTCCACCCATCCGCATGACGGTGGCTTGCAAGGCGAGCTCAACATCCTCGTCAGAGGTTTGCAGACGGTCCAGCACGATGGAAGCAGGTCCATACGATGTGAGCGTATAGTGGGCGTGGCCGTCCAAATACAACGGGAGAGGCTTAACTAATTCCATAGCACTCCTTTATGATGCTCAAGCGTCAGCACGCTAGTTTGTAGAATTGGAATCGGCGCCGTTTGTGCTCCCACTGCCGCTGCTGGTGCCACTACTGCTTCCGTTGCTGCTGGCATTGTTGGTTCCGCTATTGTCGCTCGAACTGCTGTCGGTGTCACTCGAGCTGCTTCCGCTGCCTGAGCTGCTGCTATCGCTGCTGCTGTTGGAGCTTGAACCTGAGTTGGAGTTGGAGTTTGAGCTGTTCGATTCCGAAGTTTGGGGCTTGGTGGCAATGCCAAGCTGGATGGTTGCGCCCTGCGTTTCGCGCCCGCTTCGTGACTGCCACACCACGCTACCAGCTGCGGCATCAGCAGTCGGCACATTTACCGTCGTAACGTAGAATCCAGCGTTGTTGAGTTCGCTGATGGCGGCAGTCTCGGACTTGCCCACCACGTCGGGAATGGTCGCCTGTGCCGCACCGGTCGAAACCGTGATGACGATGGTCGATCCACGCTTTGCCTTGCCGGTCTCGGATTGAGCGCTCACCAAGCCAGCAGCAACCGTATCGCTCTCGTGTGATGAGACCTCCCACAAGAAGCCGGCTGCATCGAGCTCTGCCTCAGCATCGTTTTGCGACATGCCGACGACATACGGAATCTCTACGGCGTCAATGCCTTTGGAGACCTTGTAGGTAATGGTATCGCCCGCCTTCACAGCGCTCTGCGGTGCGGGGTTCTGCTCTGCAATTCGTCCACTTTCGATGTGGTCAGAGAATACTTCCTCACCGGCTTTGGCAATAAGGCCAAGCTGGCCGAGGGCAGCTTCCGCCTCGCTCGGCTGCATGTTCTCGAGGTTAGGCACTGTTACGGACTGGGCGGGTTCCTTGCCCTTGGAAACAACGAGGTCGATGGACGATCCCGAGCGGACCTTGTTGCCCTCGTCGGGGTTCTGGTCTATGACGATACCGGGATCATAGTCGCTGCTAAAGTCCTCTTTTATCGTACCGAGTCTAAAGTGGGAGGTGTCGTTGATCTGCTTGACTGCCTCTTCCTGAGAGAGTCCCACGTATTTGGGAACCTCGTGAGTCGACGGTCGTCGCGCTATGAGGAAAGCCGCAAGAACGATTCCACCAATCATCAACAAGGTCACGATGATACCAATAATCACGTTTCGACGATGACGACGGTTGTATTCGGCCTCGGTCGCACTGCGCGTGCGATAGTGTCCGGTCGTCTCGCCCGAAAGGTGACCAGTGCGCTGCTGGCGCTGCGTGAGCGCGTTGTTCTGTGGTGTGCGACCACGCGTTACCCGGCCGGTGACGGCAGGGGTTACGACGGCTGTTGCCTCAGTGACCGACTGGAGCCTTCCGGCCATGTAATCACGAAGCGCATGGTTGAGGTCGTCTGCGTTTTGGAAACGGTCCTCGGGACGTTTCTGCATGCATTTGAGAATGATGGCCTCGAGTGCCGGATCTACACGCGCGTTGATTTGACTAGGTGGCTTGGGAGGCTCGTTGACCTGCTTGAGTGCCACAGAGATAGCGTCATCACCGTCAAAGGGGACCTGACCGGTGGCGGCTTCGTACATGACGATGCCCAAGGAGTAGATGTCGGTCGTCGGACCCAAGGGCTGACCTTGCGTCTGCTCGGGACTGACGTAGTGGGCCGTACCCAGCACCGAGTTGTCGGTGGTAAGGTGGCTGTTCTTTGCGCGTGCAATACCGAAGTCCATCACCTTGATGTGGCCGTCTGGTTGCACCATTATGTTTTGCGGCTTGATGTCGCGGTGAATGATGTCGTGATGATGGGCCACACGGAGTGCCTGAGCAATCTCTGAGCCAATCTGCGCGACCTTCCTGCAGTCCAGGGCGCCATGCTTGCGGATGCCGCTCTTGAGGTCGGTGCCGCGCAGGTACTCCATGATGATGTAATACGTGTCACCGTCGCGACCCCAGTCATAAACGCTTACGATGTAGGGACTCTGTAGAGCCGCTGCCGCCTGAGCCTCCTGCTTGAAGCGTGCGGCGAACGACTCGTCGTTGGCGTACTGGGGAAGCATGGTTTTAATTGCGACGGTACGTCCAAGAACCTCGTCAAGGCCGCGGTAGACGATTGCCATACCGCCGGTGCCTATCTTGTCCTGAACCGTGTATCGGCCACCCATGGATCTATTTGACATCTGCGCTCCCATCGTTCTTGCCTCCTGGCCGCGCTTGTTATCTACATGCGGTACATTTGCTCCGCCAAAGTTACGTCTTGTCATAGGGCCGCTCCGTATGCTTGCACGTTGAGGCACTGCGAAAGAACCTCGCCCGCTACGCTTGCCGCTACGCCTCGTACATCCTCGCCCTGGCCCTCGATGCACACCGAGACTGCCAAGGTGGGGTTGTCGTAGGGGGCGTATCCAATAAACAAGGAATTGATCGAGTCTGTTCCGACCTGTGCAGTGCCCGTCTTGCCAGCCACCAAATATCCGTCCACTTGGGCGTCCATTCCGGTGCCTTCGCTGACGACGTTGAGCATGGCCTCACCTACCTGCGTGGCGATTTCGGGTCGTACGACCTGCCCTAACTCGCGTGGGGTAGTGCTAGAAACCGTTGCTCCTTCGGGCGAGAGGACATGATCGACTACGTAGGGGTTCATGGCCTTGCCTTGGTTTGCGATGGTGGCCGCAACGACGGCGTTTTGCATGACGGTGGTTTGGGGACCAGCTGGGCTTGCGTGAACTCCCACGGGCTGACCGCAGGCAGACCAAGCCGTCTCCCATTCCGACATCTCTCCGGGCAGGGGCATGAGCGAGGGCTGGCATGCAAAGTCCAGGCCCAGGTTCTTGCCGTACCCAAAGCTGTCGGAATACCGTACGAGCGTATCGGGACCCATCTGGGTTCCGAGCTGACCAAACACCGTATTTGCAGAAAGCGAAAGCGCGTCACGCAAGTTGATCTCGCCGTACTCGCCTTCATGGTCGTTGGAGACTGGTTGTCCGCCAATGTCGAGGGACGCCGGTGCGTTGTAAAGAGGCTCGTCGAGCGTGGCTACGTCCGCATCCAGTGCGGCCGAAAGCGTGACGATCTTGTAAGTCGAGCCGGGCGTGTAGAGCTGGGTGGTTCGGTCCACCAAGGGGCTTGCGCCCTGCTCTGAGGATTCGATTACCTCTCCAATGGCTTCCATGTCGTACGTTGGGTTGGATGCCTTGGCGAGCACGGCGCCCGTGCGCGGGTCAAGCACCACGATGGCACCTTGGTACCCAGAAAGGATGGCCTCGGCCGCTCGCTGCATCTGATAGTTGAGGGTGAGCACCACGGAAGCACCGGGCGTCGGCTTTCCAGCCAACGAGTCGAGTGCGTTACGTAGGCTGCTAAAGTTCTCCTTGCCACGAAGGGTGTCATTCATGGTGGATTCGATGCCCGTGGCGCCGTAGCGCTCCGAAAGGTAGCCCACCGTGTGTGCCGCAATGCTGCCGTTGGGATAGGAACGTCTGTAGGTGCCGTCGTCATTCTCGACGCTTTCGGCGAGCGTCTGCCCGTCCGAGGTGATTATTGCGCCGCGCTGAACACGATAGCTCTTTGCTATGGTGTGATTGTTGTTGGGCATCTGCCTATACGATTGGGCCTGAATAACCTGGACGTACGTAAGATTCGTAATAAGGGCGGCAAACAGCAAGGTAAACACCGTAATGAGGGCCGTGAGGCGGTTGCCGAGGGCCACGCGTCCAAGCACGCCAGACTCCGGTGTGTCCATGCCAAATCGACCACGGACATTGCTGCCATGCGCGACGGCAGCTACCTTTTGGGCCTCATCGTCTTTTGATTCATTCAATGCTGGGGTCACCGTTGTGTGAAAGCTCTCCACAAGTGACTCGCGACCGGTAGCCTCGTCACCAGCGCGCAAAAGCAAACCGACGATGATGAAGCTTGCCAAGAGCGAGCTGCCGCCCTGGCTCATGAAGGGCAGGGTGACGCCCGTGAGCGGGAGCAGTCGCGTGCAGCCGCCTACGATCAGGAACGCTTGGAAGGCGATGGCGGTGGTGAAGCCAACGGCCGTGAAGGCCGACATGTCGGACTTAGCACGAGCTGCTGTGGCAAAGCCTCGTACCGAGAGCACCATGTACAAAAGGAGGATGGCCGATCCGCCCAAAAGACCCATCTCCTCGCCGATGGCCGAAAAGATGAAGTCGGACTCGACGACGGGGATGAGCCGCGGCATGCCACGACCGATGCCGGTGCCTACGAGGTCGCCATCTGCCAAGGAGTACAGGGACTGAATGATCTGGTATCCACCATCGGGGTTAGAGAAGGGGTCAATCCAAATCTGAATGCGATTGCGCACGTGAGAGAACGCGTAGTAGCAGAACACGGCGCCCACGGCCAGCAGTACGAGGGAGAAGATTACGTAACTCACGCGTCCAGTCGCCACATAGATCATGATGACGAGGAAGGTGAAGAACAGCACGGCGCTGCCCAAATCGCGCTCAAAGATCACGACGAGGAGGCTGACGCCCCACATCGCGAGAACCGGGGTAAGCATCCTGGGTTTGGGAAGTGCGATGGGTCCTATGCTGCGCGTCGATGCCGAGAGCAGCTCTCGGTTCTCGGAAAGATAGGCCGCTAGGAATAGGATGATGAGCACCTTTGCAATCTCGCCCGGCTGGAACGAGAACGGACCGAAGGTCAGCCAGAGCTTCGAGCCGCCTTGCTCGGTGCCTATTATCATCGGGAGTACGAGCAGAACGATGCCTACGATGCCAAGCGTGTATTTATATGACGCGAAGTCATCCAGATTGCGCACGATAACGAGCGTTGCGACCATGGCCCCAATCGAAAGAAACAGCCAAATCACCTGGTTGACTGCCAAGTCGGGCCGAAGTCGCGTGACGAAGGTTATGCCTATTCCGGCAAGTACAAACGTTATGGGCAAGATGACGGGATCCGCACCGGGCGCAAAGAAACGGATGGCAATATGGGCGCCGGCAAAGGCAACAAAGAGGCCGATGGGGATAGCGAACGCCTCAACGGTCAGCTCGAGCTGGGCGTTTGCGGTAAAGAGGTACATGCCGTAGATGAGCAACACGGGCAAGGCGCCGGCAATCAGGAGGAGAAGTTCAGTTGTGCGACGAGTGAGCAAAGAAACTCGTGCCACGTTACTCTCCCTCCTTTCCTACCGTTCCCGCATTTGCCTCGGCACGGGCCGATTCGGTGGCTCGTTCGGCAGCCTGCTGTCCAGTTGCGGCCGCCTCGGAGGGCGCTGAGTCTGCAGATTCGGCAGAAGGTGCGGGTTTGTTTGCAGGATCCGGGTTGTCGGTCCTCTGGTTTGCACCCGCAGAGCCCTTTGCGGCCTCGGCAGCCTGGGCAGCACGTGTCTTATCGGCGTCTATTTGGTCGCGATAGCGCTCGACCGTCTGGACGGCCTCGTCACGGTCGGCCACTCCGATGCCCGTATCGAGCTGTTGTTGGACGGCTACGGGAAGGTCAGAGACCTTGACGGAACTCGATTCCACCATCTCATACAGCGGCATACCAAACAGTTCGTCGTTGATACCCCTAAAGACGCCAACGGTACCGTTGTTGTTTGCCACGTACCACGAGTTCTTGGCCAGGATGGTAACCACCGAACCCGCGATCACCAAAGCGAGCAGAAGGATGCCCGCCCAGGCGATGATGCTTTTTCGACGCTCCGCGCGATGGATCTCGCCCAGGCCGTCTTCGACCACGTCCACGACAAGCACGGTGACGTTATCGTGCCCACCGGCGGTGAGCGCAGCCGAGACCAGCGTGTCTGCGGCAGCCTGCGGCGTGACGCTCGAGACTGCCAACTCTTCTATCTGTTTGTCGGGAACCATGCTCGACAAGCCGTCGGAGCATATGATGATGCGGTCACCCGTAGAGACGTCCAAGGTAAAGTGGTCGGCGTACATGTCGGGGTCTGAGCCCAGCGCACGCGTGATGATCGAGCGAGAGGGATGCACCCGCGCCTCGTCGGCGGTAATCTCTCCGGCGTCCACGAGTTCCTCAACGTAGCTGTGGTCGTGGGTGATGCGCACGAGGATGCCCCCATGCAGCAAATATACGCGAGAATCGCCCACGTGAGCTACCGACATGAGGTTGTTTTCCACATAGACGCAGGTAGCCGTGCAGCCCATGCCGGGCTTGCCCTTGCCCGAAAGCGAACCCTCGAGTACGGCCTCGTTTGCCGCCTCCACGGCTGCACCGAGAAGGATTTCGTCGGCATGTTCGGGCGCGCGCTCTGCGATGGTCTCTACGGCAATGCGGCTGGCAACCTCGCCGGCGGCATGACCGCCCATGCCGTCGCATACGGCAAACAGCGGGGCTCGTACCAAAAAAGAGTCCTCGTTGTGTCCGCGTACGAGTCCCACGTCGGATCGAGCACCCCACGAAAGATGCTCGGTCTTGCCGGTACTGGTATCGGCATCGGGTCGGTTTTCCACGGGCATCTCGTCGCGTCCGGGTGCGTTGACGACCTCAGTAGTCTGTTGCTCCACGACCTCGTTGACGTCACTCATCGTCGGCTCACCCTCATGATGGTGTCGCCAACTTGAACCTCGTCACCATCGCGCAAGGTAACCGGCTGACCAATAAGGTGACCGTTTACCATGGTGCCGTTGGTGGAGTTGAGGTCTTCGAGCACGAGCGCTGGGCCTTGCAAGGTAAAACGCGCATGCGTGGCAGATACGAACGGCTCGTCGATGACGATGTCGGACGAAGGAGAACGGCCAATGACCACGGGACCCAAAATGTCTACGTGTAGGCCGCGAAGCTGCTTGGAGCCCTTCTCGACGTCGATTGCCCAAATCGCGGCATCACGTCGTTGTCCCCGCACCAGACCGATGCCCGAGCGCATGGCAAAGTACAAAAACAAATACAGAAGTGCAACCAGTACTATGCGACCTGCAAGGAGGACAAGGTCGACCATGCTAGCTCACCTTGAACTCTAGGTTGGTAAGGCCAATGGTTATAACGTCGCCATCGGCAAGGACGGCCTCGTGGACGTCCATGTCGTCTACGAGCGTGCCGTTGGTGGAGTTGAGGTCGCGAATCTTCCAAACGCCGTCCTCGTATACCAACTCGGCATGGCGACGTGAGGCGTTGGGGTCGCGCAGGACGATGCCGCCTTCACGACGCTCGCGACCGATGGGGGTTCGACTAACAAAGACCTGATACGTACGCTTCGTGGCAACGTCGGTAAGCGTGCACGTGTCGGGCTGGCGATGCGACGAAACGACGGTCGTTACAGGCTCCGGCGCAACGTCAACGACGGTGGTCGGGTCTTCTTTCCTACGCATCGTGGGGCTTACCTCGAGCTCCTCGATGTTTAGAATCGGATCGACGGGAGCTGGCTCCTCGAATGCCTCCTCGACTTCCTCAACAGGCTCGGGCGCAATAACCTCTGGCTCCTCGTCCTGCAAAGGTAGATCCGCAACAAGAACTTCCGGCACTTCGGGCACTTCGGGTACGACGGGATCCGGAACGATGGGTTCTGGCGTGACCTGCGCATTTGGGCTAAAGAAGGGCTCGGAACCCAAGGTGGGGACAGAATCGTTGTTGACCTCAGGGACGGGAGCTGGCTCGGGCTCCACGACCTCTTCTTCGACAATCGGTTCCGGCTCGACCTCTAGCTCGAAGTCGGGCTCATCCTCTACGGGTTCGTCCACGAACGCAACCTCGGAGGACACCAGCGAGGGCTCCTCCTCCTCGACGGGAATGGGTTGCGGAACGAAACCTTGGCCAAAGTGAACGTCGCGTGGTGGGGTGATGCCAAGGTACACGTTCTCCTCGTCGCGTAGACGGGCGAGCGTGCGCGGATCGATGTTTTCGGCAAACACCGAGAACCTACCGCCACGAAGACCGGGATCCACCATGAACCTGACGAGCGGACGACCAACGAACGTGTAGCCGCGTTTCTTTGCCTGCGCCTCGACCAGCTGAGAGATCTCTTCGCAGATGCGGGCGTACATCGGACGCATTAGAGCGTCGTCCTTGGCCGAGATCAGAACGGTATAGAGGGCGGGCGCAGTGTCGACTCCGTCAATGACAAAGGTCTCGTCTTCCATCTCGCGAACCGCGCGCTTGGCAAGACGCTTGAAGGAGAAAGGCTTGCGCTGTCCGGGAGCGCCCTCCTCAAAGATGGCGTTAATGCGTTGGTCAAATATGGTCAGCACGTTCATGCCTGATCATCACCCTCCTGATATTGGCCGGTATCACCTACTAAGGCGCATACAATGCACAGGGTAGCTCCTAAGCTTAGCGCAACAACGAGAGACGTAATGCCCAGAGTGCTCTGTATGCCGTCATTCTCCATGTTGGTTACCAACACATAGGTACCCACAAGCATAAGACACGATACAAGTTGTCCTACAATCATGCGTGCGGACGTGCGCTTTTGCGAAATCAGCGAGCCGACAAGGGCCGCCATGCCGCACGCTAAAGCTATAATCCAGTTTTGAGGCGTTGTGATGGCTTGACGGAGCAAAAGACCCATGAGGTCAAAGTCGAAGCCCGCCTCCATGCCCGACGAAGTGAGGATCCAAAACAAGAACCCTCCAGTCCCGGTAAAAAATGCCGACGCGGGACCGAGGCCAAAGGCGCTGAGCCCGACGCTAGCGAATGGGGAGGGGACGCAGCATGGGCCAAGAAGCGCGGGGCCGCTCAGGTACGAGCGTCGTCCGGAGATTGCCCACCACAAAAGACCCATGGAGCTCACGATGAGTGCCATCGCGATATTTGGCGTCGTGCGTTGCACAAATAGTGCCGCGCACGTCAATGCTATGGCCAAGGCCCCGCTCAGCGGAGGCCATGCAGCGCTCGCGCCGGCGAGGACGAGCGCACCAACAAGAGGTGCGTTGCTGACGTCGGGCACGACGTAGGGGATGAGCTGGTAAGAAAACCAACCGGTTGCCAGAGCGGCCAAGATGCGCTGGCAGGTGGGTATGAGCCAAGGCATGCGGGCCGGAAGGGGGACCTGCAGGCGCTCCCAATCCTCTTCGGCATCGGGCTCGTCGTCTGGCTCGGCCTGGTTCAAAAGATCGTTGAGCGAGGCGGCTCCCTCAGTGGGACTCCCGAGCGCGGGAATGAGCTCGCGCGTAAAGCGCTCTACGGATGCCGTGCGGGTTGCGGGGTTGGGGTCGAGGGCATGAAGAAGGGCCTCTTCTACGCGCCCGGCAAGGTCGGGTTCCAGGCGGCTCAGTGCTGGCGACGGACCCCGCTCGATGAGAGCGAGCGATTGTTCGGCAGTCTGTGCGGCAAACGGGCAACGGCCTGTGAGGGCTTGCCAAACGACCACTGCCAAAGAAAAGATGTCGGTTCGCTCGTCCACGAGGTCGCCGGTAATCTGCTCGGGTGGCATGTATCCCACGGTACCGCCACGAGCTCCGCCGTAGCCTGCTGCAGAGGCGAGCGAGGCCATGCCAAAATCGGCGAGCTTTACGGTGCCGGTACGATCCACCATGATGTTCGCTGGCTTGATGTCTAGGTGAAGAACGCCGTTCTCGTGCGCGAATGCAAGAGCTGAGGCGAGTGAGTCCACCAGATGGGCGCATTCGTCAAAGGTCAGCACCCCTCCCTCAACGCGCGCCAAGAAGTCGGCGAGGTTCAGGCCGTCGACGTATTCCATCACCAAATACGAATAACTGTCGTCTCGCTCGAAGTCGTACATCGTTACGATGTTGGGGTGTTGGAGCATGGACGAGGTGCGAGCCTCGGCAAGGGCCTCTGCCATGGTCGAGGCCGCGGAGGAGGAATGCGCGCCAAGTCTGAGCGGCATGCGCTTTATGGCGACGCGTCGTTGCAGACGAGCATCCCAGCAGACGTTGACAGTGCCAAATCCGCCTTGGTTGTTGACGGCGAGTACACGATAGCGACCCAAGAGCACTTGGGCAGATGATGATTGTGATATACGTTCAGTCTGCTGCACGACGAGTCCTTGTTCGTTTTTGCTGTGTTTGTCGCGTACGCCCCATTGTAGCCGATTTTTGTGCTGAGGGTCGATACACCAATATTACCTATTGTATGTTCGTGTGCCGAAAAGGTGACGAACACTGGGGCATGCGTTTTTGGATTCGTATTTTTTGCTGGACGCACGAATGCCATTGTGCTATGCTAACTTGGCGCACGCGGGCGTGGCGGAATTGGCAGACGCGTACGGTTCAGGTCCGTATGGGGGCAACCCCGTGAAGGTTCAAGTCCTTTCGCCCGCACCATCGATGATTGAGGACCCCGTTCGGGGTCCTTTTTGTATCTTAGTGCGTTGCTCCGCGCGGATGAGCGGCGATGATGGCGTTGCGATAGGACGGGTCGCCCGTCACCTCGCGTTGTACTTTGAGCTGGGGTGGCAATACAACCTCGGCGTCCGCATGAGAAAGCTCGATTTGCAATATGGCTTGGTCGTTCCAACAGGGATAGACGTCCACCTCAAAGTATTGTCCCTCGTAGGTGAGGCAATAGCGCGTTTTGCGAATCTCGCGCAAGTGAGGGTCGACCTGATCGAGGAGCGCTTGGTATTCCCGATCCGTGAGCCGTCGACGGGTCTCCAGTCTCTTGCGGTTATGGCTCAGGCGCTTATCGGTGAGGGAGTACGTGCTGGCCCCGCTAGTCGTCCTCTTGCGTATACGTACCTCCCGCTCGTCGTCCGACCGCAGGTATGACTGGGAAATCTCCACCTTCTGGCAAGCGGGCTGGCTTTCGAGCCAAGTGATGTTGGGATAGTCGATAATGAACTTTCGTTCGATTTCGAACGGCTCCAGCTCCCCCAAAAAGTAGGCGATTTCGCGGATGAGGTAACGCATCTTGTCCTCAAAATCCGACCTGTTGTCGACTACACGCAGGTAGGGGTGGCCTGTCCATGCCGCAATGAACTTGTCGTCGAGCGCGCGTGCCTCCTCGGCCGATTCGTATCGAGCTGCGTTGTTGTCGAGCGTATAGAACTCCTCGGCGCCCTTTGCTGCCGTCGTAAGGTGAAAGACTGCGTCGTAGTCGTCGCGAAGGTCCGCTTCCGTCACTCCGAGCTTCTGGATGATACGTCCGAACTCCTCTTCGGTCATATAGGCCCGATTGTCCAGTTCGCCACGGTCACAGACGATGAGGATCTTTTCGTCGGTCATGGTTGAGGCGGCGAGTTCGAACACGCGCTCCTTCTCTAGCTGCAGGCGCATCTGACAGAGCTGGTAGTCCTCGTTTGTACCGCAGGTCCAAGGAGCCACTCCACCCGAGATGAGCGACGTGGCAGTTTCGGGGACGATGAGGACGTTGTAGCCCAAGTGACTCAAGTCGCGCTGGATTCGACTGAGTGCTGTCGTCTTGCCTCCGCAAGGGCCGCCGGTTACCACGATTTTGTGTATGGACATCACAACTCCTTTTTTGCGTTCGCCTACGCGCTATGTTTCGAGGCTACTCGTCGTCAAACAGATCCCAGTCACCGGGTTCCTTTTGATGGTTATAGAACCGTGCTCGGGTACGTTTCTCGAGTAGCCACGCAATAATCAAGAACAGCACGACGCCGCCGACCATGAGCGTCACGACGCCCGTCCGCGTGCCAAACAGCCAGCCAAAGAAGTTATTGATTGCGTCCATGACGGAAAGCCTTTCTTTGTGATTCGCCGAATCAGCATCCACAAGTATATACTTAGCTGTGCTGAGCCTGCACGAAAGGCGACCAAACGTAAGGCGCCCCAAAGAAAGGATGCCCATGCTCGACATAACATTCGTACGCGAGAACCCCGACGTGGTCGATGCCTCATGCTCGTCTCGCCAAAACGCCCACTGGGACCGTGAGCGATTCTTTGAGCTCGACGAGCAGCGTCGTTCGACCATCATGGAGGTGGAGCGCCTTCAGGCGGAGCGTAATGCGGCCTCCAAGCAGATTGGCCAACTCATGCGCGAGGGCAAGCGCGACGAGGCGGAGGAGGCAAAGGCGAAGGTGGCGGCGAGCAAAGGCACCATTGCCGAGCTCAACGAGCGTCGCAAGGAGGTCGAGCAACAGCTGTTTGATTTGGTGGCAGGCATCCCCAACATCCCCGACGAGTCAGTGCCGTTTGGGGCCGACGACTCCGACAACCCCGAGGTTCGTCGCTGGGGCACGCCGCGCGAGTTTGACTTCGAGACAAAGGCACACTGGGATTTGGGGCCTGAACTGGGGATTATTGACTTCGATCGTGGCGTAAAGCTTGCGGGCACGCGCTTCTATGTGCTAGGCGGCTTGGGCGCGAGGCTCGAGCGTGCGCTTATCAACTTTATGATTGACTGTCACAACGAGGCGGGCTTCAAGGAGTGGTGGCCGCCCGTCATTACCAACTACGCGTCGCTGTTTGGAACGGGCCAGCTGCCCAAGTTTGATGAAGACCTGTATCACGTGGGAGAGGACATGTATCTTATTCCTACGGCCGAGGTCCAGCTTACCAACTTGCATCGAGACGAAGTGCTCGACGGCGACCAGCTCCCGCTGTGGTACTGCGCCTTTACGCCCTGCTTCCGCGAGGAGGCGGGTTCGGCCGGACGCGATACGCGCGGCATCATTCGCGTGCACGAGTTCGACAAGGTCGAGATGGTGAAGTTCGCCAAGCCCGAGGACTCCATGAACCAGCTCGAGAGCATGACAGCCGAGGCCGAGCTCGTGCTGCAGAAGCTGGGTCTGCCGTATCGCGTGGTCACACTTTGCACGGGCGACATTGGGTTCAGCGCGCGGAAGACGTACGACATCGAGGTGTGGTTGCCCAGCTACAACGCCTACAAGGAGATTTCTAGCTGCTCCAACTGTGGAGATTTCCAAGCTCGTAGGGCAAACATCAAGTATCGTGACCCGGCTGCGTTCAAGGGCACGCGCTTCGTACATACGCTCAACGGATCCGGCCTTGCCGTGGGACGCACGATGGCGGCCGTCATCGAGAACTACCAGAACGAGGATGGAACCATTACCGTACCCGAGGCACTTGTGCCGTACATGGGCGGGGTCCAGACCATCACATAGAGCCTGCTACAAAACACTCGAACGCGCAGACAGACGCAACGCCGCTGTCTGCGCGTTTTTTATATTCCAACAACTCACGTAGACTACCGTATCGGCCCGGCGTTATCGTGCGACCAAGCGATGGGGTCTCGCCCCTTTGCATTCACTCACTAACTGAGTGACATTGGGGTGTGAACACACGCCTAGAGATATGCGGTGACGATTCCAAAACAAATGTTTCCTTATAGAACGGTTGTATGCTATACTATTAAGGGAACAAATGTTCTTTGGAGGTTATATGAGGGAGTCTACGCTGCTTGAGGTACAACAGGATGACGAGTGCAGGTGTGTTACGTTTCGTGCAAGAAATGATCAAATCGAGGTAGGGGAAAAGACGTCTGGGTCCCTTACATACGATGTGTATGGAACGTCCAATCACTACCACTGTGTCTGGATAAGAACCGATTACGTGGAACTTTGTGCAGCACATCTGGCAGGTTGCCTAAAGGGCGAGGCGAGTGAGAGCATCGAGGATCTTCTGATGTGCTACTTTGCAGACGACCTGCGATTTTTGGCCGACCTTATGGACGACTTGGACGTTTGGAACGTGCCTTATGGATACTTGAACGGCGGTATGTTCGGATCGATGGCGTATCGTCCATACGAGCGTGGCAACATGGCGTATCCCGCGCTCCAGCTTGTTGTGTAAGCTGGATAGGCAAGACATCATGAGCAACCGTGGAAATATCAGCGAGGACGGACGGGTGTATGGCGCTCGTTCGGACCGAGAAAAGAAATACGTAGATGTCGTCAGCCTCACGTCGGCGGATGGTCTCGTAACGCCCAAAACCATCATTTGGGAAGACGGCAGGCGATTTCGTATCGACAAGGTCACGGAGCGCCGACAAGCCCACAGCCTCAAGGTCGGTGGCACGGGCATGCGGTATACCGTGCTCATCGGTGGGAAACAAACATATGTTTGGTATGATGACTACCGTGGGGCTTGGTTCGTTGAGGCCAAAGCCGCATCATAGAATGTCGCATACATATTGAAATCCTATTGAGGAACGCGCTACTATAAGCCCCCATGGGAATTACGTTGTCACATAGTAGCGCGCTCCATGCGCATCGAACGCTGCGATTCAGTCAGACCGACTGGCGCTCTCTGAACCATGCCGAGTTGAGCAAGGCGAAACCATGGGTCGGAAAGCGATGGGGAAAACTGCAGTTTACAGAAAAACACTGGTGCTGGCAGGTTCCAAGCGCAGCGTGCAAACTTGACGTTCTGGTGGGCAACCAAAGAGACCGAATTAGGATGCAAACGGTTTGCAATCATGTATGTTCGAGTGCTTTGCCCAATGGCTCTGTACTCTGGCTGGACGAGCATGCGAATGTGGTTTCGCCATCCCTCATGTTTGTACAGATGGCAGAGATTATTTCGCTTCCTGCGCTTGTGTTGCTCGGTTATGAGTTGTGCGGCAACTACGCGCGCACGCCCGATAATCCCGCACGCGGTGCGGTGCTCGACCATATACCTGCAATCACAAGTGTCGGTGAGCTTCAAGAGTACGTTGATGCCGTTGTGGGACTAACAGGTATAACGAAGGCACGCTTGGCTTTGCAATACATTTCCGACCATGCCCTGAGCGCCCCTGAGGGACTGCTGGCGACGATGTATTCCCTGCCGATCGATGAGCTTGGTTATGGGTTGGGTCCCGTGACACTTAACGAGAGAGTTTTGGTGGCACAAGACGAAGACCCGCTTCCAGGCAGATCTAAGCACAGATACCCCGACATTACACTCGGAATAGCCCCCGTAGGCATCAACTACGACGGTGAGGGACACATCGACTTTCGAGGCCTCGTTCAGGCTGTTCGTTTGGCCGATCGACTGGAAGGAGACAAACGCCTCGATGCACAGCTTGCCTTAGCACAAAAGATTCGAAGTATACGAGAAAAAGTCGTCGACGATAACCGGCGAGATCGAGAGCTCATCGTCAGTGGGCGTATCGTATTTCCCATTACCAAGGAAGATCTGTCCGACGACTATGGCCTCGATGAGCTCACCAAGCAAATCTTAAAGACGGTAAAATACTACTATGGTATTGATACGACAGAATATGAGTCTGCATTTGCAAATACCGACCTGACTCGTGATCGTAAGAGCCTATTTGAGGCAATGTGGACACCGGGCCGTGCGGATCTGTCAAGCCGAGAGCTGTGGTGATGAGCTTTCTGACGGAGACCTCAGTAGGCGAACTTCCATTAGTGTACACCAAAAAGATTAAAATCCATATAAACGCAGTTGGCGTAGTATCCAAAAATTTTTGGTGTGCAGTGGCTATTTTACACACTGTACACCAAAATTATCTGAAAGACCCCTCAACAGGTGTTTTGTAAGCTGGTCAAAAAGTCATGTACACTAATCTGAGACTCACAGAAGGGGAGTGTTGAACGACGCCTTCTAGTCGCGCGAATTTTTTAGCGCAAGGATTAAATTGTCCGAATGTCCGAGCTCGACGGCCTCTCCAGACTCCAGAATTCTTTCGAAGTCTTCGATTGTCATAGGTTTGTAGTAATAATACCCTTGCACGTAATCGCAATCCATCTTTCGGAGCGAGTCCCTCTGTTCTTCGGTCTCGACACCTTCCGAAATAACAGGTAAACCCATCCGGTGGGCCATGTTGATGACACTGGAAATGATGGCGTCGGAACCATTGTGAATATCGGCGTGGTCAATGAAGCCCTTGTCCATCTTGAGTACGTCGACGGTGACCGAGCGCAGCATGTTGAGTGATGAGTACCCGCTGCCAAAGTCATCCATAAACACGAGGAACCCGGACTTTTGCAGCTGACGAATCGCCTCGTCGATGAGGTCGCTATCCTTGGAATATGCACTTTCAGTTATCTCTACGCCAATCAGGCGAGGCGGCAGATCATACCTTTGAACCATGTTTTGGAAGTGCGTAGCCAAGTCCGTAAAGTAGAAGTCGACTCGGCTCACATTTACCGAAACCGGAACTGGGGAGATACCTCGGTCTATGAGTGAGCGCTGCCATATACACACCGCTTCCCAAATGTATCGGTCGAGTGCAAATATGTAACCCGATCGTTCCATGAGCTCCACGAACTTGAAGGGAGGGACGAGCTCGCCGTCACGATACCAACGAACGAGCGCTTCCGCAGAGACCACTTTGTTGTTCGTAATGTCGACTTTGGGCTGCAAAAAGAACGTGAACTCATCTTTGGCAAGGCCTTCTTGGGCGCGAATAAGCAGCATTTGGTTCTCACGCTCACGCTCATAGCGCTTCTCGTCATAAAACGCCACGTGGTTGGTGTAGCTTCCCTTGACTTCTTGCAGTGCGACGATCGCGCGGTCGTAGAGTATCGTCATGCCTGTGTCGAGTTCGCTTGTAATGACTATGCCGGCAGAAGGAGCGAAACCCTCGGCAGTGCTGCATTCCCCCAAACCAATCTCGATGACTGACTGAACCCAAGCCTCGTCGATGTCGTCGTCCAAAGCAAATATGAGCGCAAAGTTGTCACCGCCCAAATATCCCGAAAGACCGTGCTGGTTTTTGGATATCTTGTTTATTGCATGGGCATAGCTCTCTAGCAGCATGTCTCCTGCCGTGCGTCCAAAGATGTCGTTGTAGAGCTTAAAGTAGTTGATGTCGAGCGCAATGAGCGCGATTCGGTTTGCCTTTACGTGGGTCATCCAGATGTGCGCGCGGCGGAAGAACTCGTCGTTCAAATAGCACGGAATGTCGAGGCTACTCCCCATGTGTGACTCCGACTCGAATCCGTTTGCACCGCTCATGGTCTTGTCAGTTGCGTTCCCAAAGCTGTCACCCAGCCGCTGTCCGCCTTGTCGCTCCCACTCGCGTTTGTCGTTGCTGCATCCCAGCCATGCATGTCTGACGAACGAGTCGTATTCGGTTCCGAGCTTGGGCTGCCAATTGGTGCCTACGGCAACGTAGGTCGAAAGCTCGCTCAAACGACCGCGAATGCGAGTCATCGCCAAATAGAACGGCTGCTCGGGCATGCCTTCAGCCATAACCAGAAACTCATCGCCACTCATGCGGAATATCTGATCGTCTTGGAACTCGGTGACGAGTATCTGCCGTACCGTCTTTAGGAGGTCGTCGCCTGCGTCGTGACCGCAGACGTCGTTTACACCTTGAAGACCAGCGATGTCGAGGTAGGCCATACCAACACATAGATGGGTCGGTAGTCTTTCTGCCTTTTGATAGAAGCTAAGACGCGTGCCTGCACCGGTGAGCTTGTCTACCATGCCTGCCGAGCGAATGCGTCCGAGGAGGTTTTGCGAGTTTACCGTCGATGCGGCAAATGCGCAGATAGGATACATGATTCCGCAAAGAAGATCGAACTTCTGTGGATCAGGATCGTCGAAGCCCAAAACGCCCATAGGATGCGTCCCGCGTATGAGCTTGCCAAGAACCTGCGTTTTCATGTTGCGTTGCTCAAAGAACTCGGCGTACTGTGGGCTGACTCGAGCGACATCTTTGACGTTGCGGATAGCCAGAAGCGAGCTGGCATTACCGTCTCCAAACCAACGAGCGGCCATAGTTTTGGTAATGCCATGAGTAATGTCGTTCATGGGCTCGGTTCCAGGAGCGCTCCATTCGCAGCTGCAGTAAAACTCGCTGCTGTCTGGTGGCAACTGGTAAATATAGGCGCGCTTGGCAGAAAAGGTTTTGCCAAGAACTTCCATAAGCGCGGGCGTGGCAGCGGAGGGGTTTGGTGCCGACATCGCAGCCTTAAATGCGGCCGACAGGATCGTCGCGCCCTCTTCGCTGGGTTTTGGAATCAAGACGTGCTCGAACATGGGATCTCCAGTTGTGTTCGGACAACACGTGATATTATAAGAATGATGTACTGAATTCAATAATATTTTGTCTTAAATTGGTGAAATGCTTCCCGTATACAACCGAGAGGAGAGGACAGTCCATGGAAAATGGCGTGGTGGGACGTTTCGCGCCCTCGCCTTCGGGAAGAATGCATGTGGGAAACGTGTTTGCAGCGCTTATGGCATGGCTTGGCGCGCGGTCTGCAGGAGGACGACTCGTCTTGCGGATTGAGGACCTCGACCCTCGCGCGAGCAACCCCGGGAACAGCCGGCTGCTGATTGAAGACCTACGTTGGCTGGGGCTGGACTGGGATGAAGGCCCTTATTATCAGCACGACAGGCTGGAGGTATATACTGAGGCCATAGAAGCCCTTGGCGGGAAGGGACTAACGTATCCCTGCTTCTGCACGCGAGCTGAGCTGCATGCGGCGTCAGCACCTCACGCATCGGATGGGACCTATATATATCCGGGTACTTGTCGTGGGCTCTCGCCGTCCGAGGTGGCGCAAAGGTCGCTGGTGAGGATGCCAGCCGTGAGGCTTCGTGTGCCTGATGCGAGTGACGCGGCGGGGACCATTGCATATGACGACCTCGTGTGTGGGCAGCACAAAGAGGCGCTTGCGCTCGAATGCGGGGACTTTTTGGTGCGTCGTAGCGACGGCGTTATAGCGTATCAGCTGGCGGTTGTGGTAGACGATGCGCTCATGGGTGTGACGCAGGTGGTTCGGGGTGACGACCTTCTGGGATCGACGGCACGTCAAATCTATGTACAAAGGCTTTTGGGATTTTCGCAGCCGGAGTATGCGCACGTTCCTTTGGTAGTTGCCTCAGATGGCAGGAGGCTGTCCAAGCGCGATCGGGACCTTGATTTGGGTGCAATTCGCGGTCAGGAGAGGGGGCCGGAACGCCTAATAGGTCAGCTGGCGGCTGGAGTTGGACTGGCCGAGAAGGGCGAGACGCTCAGCGCAGATGAGCTGGTCGAACGGTTTACATGGGATGCCGTCCGAAGGCGTGCTCAAGATGGTCCCATAGAAAGCGATGGATTCCATTTTGCAAATCAGGAATAAAGTCAAGATTTGAGTACACGAGTGACGGGAATTGCGCTATACTAAAGGACGCACTTTGGAGAGCTGACCGAGAGGCCGAAGGTGCTCGCCTGCTAAGCGAGTATGGCAGTGATGCCATCTGGGGTTCGAATCCCCAGCTCTCCGCCAGGTTATGACGACGTCCCCGCAAAGGGGACGTTTTTTGTGCGTGGCCGTCGCAGGGATTCGAACCGGGAGGTCGCAAGGCGCGAGCCTTGCGGCCCGAGGAGCGCAGCGACGAGGACTTGGAGCGTCGCGCGCAGCGCGGCGCGGGAATCCCCAGCTCTCCGCCAGGTTATGACGACGTCCCCGCAAAGGGGACGTTTTTTTGTGCGTGGCCGTCGCAGGGATGTGAAGAAACTGCGTACAACTTGACGATAAGAGGTTGTCGTGCCAAACTCTTTACTTGCACGCGCTGTTAGCTCAGCTGGATAGAGCGCATGACTACGAATCATGAGGTCGGGGGTTCGAATCCCTCACGGCGCACCAGAATTTTCGCAGGTCAGACACCATATCGGGTCTGGCCTGTTTTCTTATCCCAACCTATGTCCCCACGTTGTCCCAACGTTGTCGGAAGCCTATGGAGCCCCATGCGGACGCGTGTGGCGGGGATGGGTGTGGCTGAGATGGGATTAAGCGCCCACACATGAACGACACAAAAACGTTGAACACCGGCAAAGTGCCGTGAATAGACGTTAACGGTTGTGGGCATCACAAAATAAATAAGCGACCGGAAGGACTTGCCCACCAGTCGGAATAAGAACGCTCCTCAAAACTTACGGGCAAAGGACGGCGAGGCTGCCGGTACGACCGGACTCTCCAGGCGCGCCGAAGCGATCGACGTCCAGATTCTGCCCGCCGGCCAGGTGCCCGACGGCTACGACGGGTCTGTTGCCTGCATCGTCGGCTAGCTAACCCAGAAGGAATGCCAGGGTCACAGCCCCGTCGTCGTTCATCAAACGACGACGGGGCTGTCGCTATATCTCGACTCCGTCACCAAAACCAACATCTGCAACTTCCGAAACGTCCTCTAAACGTCCGTCACAGCGCGCGGACCGGAGGCGCGAGCTTTGGAATCTGTTAGGGGAATGAGTTGATACACCACCTCCTCCGTCTGATACGCCGTGGTGGAAAGCCACGTCGCTCATCACCTATACGCCCTTCTTGGAGACCGCAGCGTATCAAGCCCTTGGCTTGCCGAAGGAGATTGGATAGGTTAGGATAGGTTAGGATAGGTTAGGATAGGTTAGGATAGGTTAGGATAGGTTAGGATCGTGGAACCCATCAGAGACGAGGCAGGCCTTATAAGAGTCCTCGAGGTCATTCAGAAGTCGGGAACCGACAACCAGACCGTCGAGGTAAAGTCATGCATTGGTGGCCTCACGAAGGATTTGGCACGCACCATATCCGCGTTCTCCAACGGGTCGGGCGGCATGCTCATCCTTGGTGTCGACGAGCGCAAGGGGTTTGTCCCCGCCGCTGGATTTGATGTCGGCAAGATTCAGGACGCACTTTCCTCGATGTGCATGGAGAAACTCGAGCCGATTGTGCGCCCGCTTATGGACGTGTACGTAATCGATGATGCGCCGGTGCTGGTGGCGGAGATCCCGGAGCTGCTACCCAGGGACAAACCATGCTTCGTTCGCGCGTCGAGCCGCTACGGAGGGTCCTACATCCGCACGGGCGACGGCGACAGGAGGCTCACAACCTACGAGGTGGACCGCTTGATGGAGGAGCATCGCCAGCCGCGCCACGACGAGCGCTTGGTGGACGAGGCCACTATGGACGACCTCGATCAGTCTTTGCTGCAGCGTCTTCTTGCTCGCGAGCGGAAGGTTCATGCCCGGGGGTTTGCGAACATGGACGACGCGACGATGATCAAGAAGCTCCACATCGCGCGCCAGGATGAGGCAGGCATGCTCCGTCCCACGCTGGCGGGTCTTCTTGCCCTAGGGACGTATCCCCAGGAGTTCTTCCCTCGCCTGAACGTTACCTTTACCTGTTATCCGGGACTCACGAAGGACGACACGCTGGGAGGCCGCAGGTTTCTTGATTCGGCCACGCTCGTGGGGCCCATTCCCTCCATCATCGATGACCTCGAGGCAGCCGTTGCGCGCAATGCGCGAACGGGAGCCGTGGTGGAGGGCGCCTTTCGTCGCGACGTACCTGACTATCCTCCAGTCGCTGTGCGCGAGGCGGTGGCCAACGCCCTCATGCACCGCGACTACTCCGAGGAGGGCTGCGCGACGCCGGTCTTCGTGGACCTCTATCGGGACCGACTGGAGGTCACAAACCCTGGAGGGCTCTACGGGTCCGTGACCATAGCCACGATGGAGAGCGCCTTGGGAGGTTCGAGCCGCAACATGCGCCTGGCAACGCTGCTGGAAAGCACCCCGACCGAGTTGGGGTACGTGGCCGAGAATCGCGGGACGGGCTACCGGGCCATCGTAGGCGAGCTCGCGCGGGCGGGCATGCCGGCACCGAAGCCCGAGGATCTCGTTAGCTACTTCCGACTTACGCTTGTGGCAAGAGGCGATGGGCGCGCCGAGCGGCTTGTGGCCAGGACGACATCCGCTGCGTCCGCCGCGGCTCGACCTGTGGACCAACCAGACTTGAACGCGGAGCAAATGCGCATCGTCGAGTCCGTTCGGGAGCTGGGGAGCGCAAGTATTACCGAGCTTGCGCGGCATCTGTCTGTTTCGCGTTCAACGCTTGCCAAGCGCGTGGCCAGGTTGGTGGAGCGGGGCGTCCTCAAACCCACACATCCGGGTAGCAGCCCCAGCCGACGGTATAGCCTTGCGGGGTGAGCAGGCACGCCATAGGTTGTTGGGCGTGGTGGCCGCCGTCCGGGGCGACCTCGGCCACGTTAATGTTATCGCTGTAGAAGCGCAGCGGAGCCACGCGCTCCACCAGCTTTTTGCCCTTCGCGCCGCCCTTGACGTAGCCGTTCAGGGTGTATTCGGTGCCCGCCATCATGGTCATGCGCTTGCTGTTGACATATACGCCCTTGGCGTTGACCTCCGTCGCAGAGCCATTGGTCACGGCGTACACCACGGGGCTGGGATTGCCGAGCAGAATCTTCTCTCCCCCCACCTGCTTCCACGGCTGCACATAGGCGACATAGGTCGTGCCCTTTTCCAGATTCTTGATGGTCAAACTCTTGCGATTTCCTCCGACGGATTCCAGCAGGACAGGCTCGCCGCCCTCCTTAGTGAAGTACACGTCGTAGTAATTCGCGCCCTTCACCTTGATCCAGCTCAGCTTCATCCGGTCCGTGCCCGTGGCCGTAAGGCTGGCCACTGTGATGATTTCCGGGTTGTACTCCGGCTTGACGGGTTCGGGCTCCACGGACTGCGCCACGAAGGCATAGAGGGAGAAGCACCTGGAGTAAACATCCAGCCTGGCGTTTTCCTTCAACTGGCCGACCAGCCTGCCGCCGTCGTCACAGGGATTCGAACCCGCGAGGGGTCAGGATGGCTTCACGGAACTCATTACAGACGAGACAATCTTCCGAAGAGTCCTCGAGATCATTCGGAGATTGGAAGCCGATATCAGACCGTCGAGGTGAAGTAGTGTATCGGCAAGCTTACTCGTCAATTGAAGTCATTCATACATGTTTATACATTTGTACAAGCAAATTAACAAATGCTTGTACAAGTCTGGTGTAGATAGTATCCTTCTCTTAGCCGTTACGAAGGGAATGCGACCATGAGCGACCCCGCTATTGATATGACGCTATCTGGAAGCGAGCTCACTGAAACCATCATGCTCATGCGTGCTATCGGCGTCGATTTGCAAAATATGAGGTCAAATCAAACAAACGCGAATTGACTAAGGACATTGCCAGGACGCTGTCCGCATTTTCAAATGGGTCAGGAGGATATATCATCTGTGGTATATCCGAAAAGAACGGGTTTGCTTCCGTTGATGGCTTCGACGCTCAGGCAATACAGGACTCTCTTGCACACGCATGCAACGAGCTATTGCACCCGCCTGTTAGGCCCAACATAGACGTGCTCCTCTTTGAAGGACATCCCGTCGTCGTTGCCGCAGTCCCGGCAATGCGACCTTCGGACAAGCCTTGTTACATAAAGGCAAGCGATCGATACAAAGGGTCCTACATTCGTACTGGCGATGGTGATATGCGTCTTTCGCCCTACGAGGTTGACCGGTTGATTGACGAGCACCGCCAACCACGACATGACGAAACAATCGTAGAGAACGCAGAGCTATCAGATTTGGACGAGGCGTTAGTCCAAGCACTGCTTGCTCGAGAGCGACGGATTCATTCGCGCAACTTTGCGAAACTTGCTGACAAAGAAGCACTCGTTCGGCTTGGGGCCATTCGCCCCGATGGCGCTGGCGGGTTCCGGCCAACAATTGCCGGACTCATGGCACTCGGAGAATACCCACAGCAGTTCTTCCCTCGTCTCAACGTGTCCTTCGCATGCTATCCAGGAACGAGAAAATCGGACGTCACCGTAGCACGACAACGGCTCTTGGACTCGGCGACTATGGTCGGTCCCATTCCGTACATGGTTGAAGATGCCATTGCGGCTGTTATCAAAAACACGCGCTCGGGCGCCCTTGTCGAGGGGGCTTACCGACGAGATGTCCCAGACTATCCAACAATAGCCCTTCGCGAGGCAATCGTTAACGCACTCATGCACCGCGACTATTCGCCGTTGTCGCTTGGCACTCCCGTACAGCTTGACCTTTACGTAGACAGGTTGGAGATAATAAACCCGGGAGGGCTCTATGGAAACGTGACGATTAGGACCCTTGGCAAAACTGGCATAAGCGCAACACGCAACCAGCATCTGTCCAATTTTCTCGAGAGCACCCCATATGGCGACGGGAGCTTCGTGGCGGAAAATAGGGGCACGGGATACCAGACCATAGAGGCGGAGCTGGCAGAGGCGCTTATGCCTGCGCCCGAGCCCAAGGACACCATCGGCGCGTTCTACCTCACCTTCTACCGGCGACGTGTGTCTCGCAGCGAGGCAACGCTGCCAGTCCGGGACCAAGTGATCGCCACCGTTATGGGGTTACTGGCCGAACAAAGATTCGTCAGCACGACCGAGGTAATGCGACATTGTGGGCGCTCGCGCGGAACGGTAATCAAATACATAAACGAGCTGCTTAGCCTGGGCGACCTCGAGGCCATGGAACGCGCCGGCAGCACGCGCCAACGCTATCGTCTCCCAAAGAGATGATGCTTGTTTATTCACGTTTATTCAAGTGAACAAACATCCGTGTATAAATGCACAGGCTTTGGATTCTTTGACTACGAATCATGAGGTCGAGGAGCGCAGCGACGAGGCCTATGAGCCTTGCCGGAGGCAAGGCGGCGAATCCCTCACGGCGCACCAGAGTTTCCGCAGGTCAGACACCAAGTTGGGTCTGACCTGTTTTCGTATCCCAACCTATGCCCCAACGTTGTCGGAAGCCTGTGGAACCCCATGCGGACGCTTGTGGCGGGGATGGGTGTGACTGAGATGGGATTAAGCGCCTACACATGAACGACACAAAAACGTTGAACACCGGCAAAGTGCCGTGAATAGACGATAACGGTTATGGGCATCAGTAACTAAAAATGCGACCGGAAGGACTTTCCCGCCAGTCGGAATAAGAACGCTCCTCAAAACTTACGGGCAACGGGAGGCGCGAAGCGCCGGTAAGGTACTGGTACCCGACGTGGTATGGGACTATTCGACGGGCAAAGTTGTCGGACCTGATGAGTCAGAGATCCGATTCGGCGATGTTGGATTCTTGCCTCGCCCCCAAGCGATGCACCTGGATCCCAAGCTCAAGGAAGTCATAGACCATCTCTGTGAGCCTGGCGCGTGCGAGTTCCACCTGCAGTCAGGACCTTTGGCGTGCGGCACGTCAGTGATGGCGAACGAGTTTGTGGTCAACCTCACAGTCCGGTCCCTCAATCCCACAACGGTGGGTCTGGACATGGAGTCCTACAGTGTCTTTCTCGCGGCATCCAAGGCACTCGAGCCTAGGCCGAAGGCGTTCGTGGTCAAGAGCATCTGCGACTACGCTAACGCCGAGAAAGACGACCAATACCAGATGTTTGCCGCGTTCACCACCAGTCGTTTCGTGGAATATCTCCTTACTCAGGAGCTCGACTTCTGCGACTGAGGCCCGTCTGCCACCACGACACTTATGCTACAATCTCGATTGTTTATGCCAGATGTATGTGGGGCGTGGACGTTCGTATGCGTACCTTGTTTCTGTGGATTGGAGCACAAAAATGGCAGACGAGAAGCAGACCTTGGGCATCGACGACGTGGACGACGTCACGGGCGGCACGGTAGAGGTCACGATCAACAAGACCAAGCTGCGCAAAATCGTAGTAGACGCCAAGCACGACGGCAAGACGCTCGATTGGGTCCTGCAATACTGCAACACCGAGGAAGAGCGCGAGTTCGTACGTTTCGTCTGGAACGGCCTCGCGTAACCGCGTTCGGCATCAAGTACGTTCGCAAGGGGGCGACAGGCTTGCTTGTCTGGCGCCCTCGATAGCATGTATGGAAGAGGCCACATGGCGGATGACAACGGCGGGCTGTTCAGGCAAAAGGCAATCGACAGGCTGTCCTCGCCGGACGAGCTCACGGATTACCTCAAGGTAACCAACCCGAGCGTATGGGTCGTCCTTGTCTCCGTCGTCGTACTGCTCGTGGGCCTCTTCGCTTGGGCTCTCGTCGGAACGCTACCGACGAGGGCGTATGCCTCGGTTGTCGTACGCAACGACACCGCAATGGTGCGCGTCGACGACCCGTACGCCATCGACGAGGGCATGAGCGTGACGGTATCGTCGCAGGACTATCCTATCGAGTCGGTCGTCACCGACGAGTATGGCAAGACGATTGGTCGCGCGGACATCGAGCTTCCCGACGGCACGTACGACGGCACGGTAGTTGTGGATGAGACCCACGCCATAGACTTCCTACTTCAGAGCAGCTAGACCGCGGGCGACGGGCAATGAACGGGTTCCAAAGACATGCCGCAAAGGTCAAGGAGCCACGCAAAAAGGGCGTGGCGAAGGTACCCGTGGTGATGCAGCTCGAAGCGCTCGAGTGCGGTGCCGCGTCGCTCGCGATGGTGATGGCCTATTACGGCAAGTGGGTTCCCCTCGAGCAAGTGAGGGTCGACTGCGGCGTGTCACGCGACGGATCCAAGGCCAGCAACATCTGGATGGCCGCCGAGCACTATGGCTTCGACGTGGAAGCCTACAGGACATCACCGGAAGACCTGAGGGACGACGGGACGTACCCCTGCATCATCCACTGGAACATGGAGCACTTTGTGGTGCTCGACGGTTTCCGCGGCACAACCGTCTATCTCAACGACCCGGCCAGGGGTGCAGTCAAGATACCTTGGGAGGAGTTCGACGAGTCGTTCACCGGCGTCGTGATTATCCCGACCCCATCGGAGGACTTCGTGCCCAGCGGAAAGCGCCAGAGCCTGCTCGAGTTCGCAAAGAGAAACCTATCGGGCGCGGGGGCGGCCACCGCCTTCGTCATCATAGCCACGGTCATCGCCTACCTCTTTGGCATCGTCAACTCCGTCACGGCGCGAATCTTCCTTGACCGTCTCCTTACGGGCGTCAACCCCGACTGGCTCGGGCCCTTTACGGTGACCTTGATCGCGCTCGCCGTACTTCAACTCATCGCCGCATGGGTCCAGGCCATCTACTCACTGAGGATCAACGGCAAGATGGGGGTAGTGGGCAGCACCACCTACATGTGGAAGGTCATGCGCCTGCCCATGGAGTTCTTCTCGCAAAGGTTTGCCGGTGACATCCAGGCGAGGGCATCCATGAACGCCGCTGTGGCACAAACGCTGATCCAGACCTTCGCTCCCGCGGCGATCAACACAGCCATGGTGGTCTTTTATCTTGCGCTGATGCTCAACCAGAGCCTGCTGCTCACCACCGTGGGGATTGCGACCATCATCATCAATGCGGCGGTGTCGAGGCTTGTGTCAAACAGGCGCGTGAACATCGCGCGCGCTCAAATCCGGGACGAGGGCAAGTTCGACTCCCTCACCGTGGCGGGTATCGAAAAAATCGAGACCATCAAGGCGAGCGGCGCAGAGCTCGGATTCTTCCGCAAGTGGGCAGGCTATCAGGCATCGGTGAACGCGCAGAATGTACGAACCGCAAAACTCAACCAGTACCTCGGGGCACTGCCGGCCTTCCTCGCGTCCCTTGCAAACACCATCGTGCTCATCCTCGGCGTGCACTTGGCCATGGGAGGGTCCTTCACACTCGGCGCGGTGATGATGTTTCAGGGCTTCTTGCAGTCATTCATGTCGCCGGCGATGACCATGATCGGTGCTTCGCAGACCATCCAAGAGATGCGCACGCAGATGGAGTACCTCGACGACGTGATGGCATATCCCGACGATGTAGGACTCGAGGAAACGCCCACGCAGGAGGACGCGGACCTCGTCAAACTGCGCGGCGACGTAGAGCTCAGAAACGTCACCTTTGGCTACTCGCGCCTTGCGGCTCCGCTTATCGAGGACTTCTCGCTCAAGGTCAGGCATGGTGGCAGCGTTGCGCTCGTCGGGTCTTCGGGCTGCGGCAAGTCCACGCTCGCCGCGCTCGTATCTGGACTGTACCAGCCATGGAGCGGAGAGGTCCTCTTCGACGGGAAGCCACGAGCCGCCTACTCACACGGGGTTATAACGAGTTCGGTGTCGGTCGTGGACCAGGAAATCACGTTGTTTGACGACACGATTGAGAACAACATAAAGATGTTCGATCCCACAATCGAGGACTACGAGATGATCCTTGCCGCGCGCGACGCGGGCATCCACGAGGACATCCTGAAGATGCCCGGCGGCTACCAGCGCAAGTTGCAAAGCGGGGGCAAAGGTCTCTCGGGCGGCCAGCGACAGCGCATCGAAATCGCGCGCGTGTTGGCTGCAGACCCCACGGTCATAGTCCTCGACGAGGCCACAAGCGCACTTGATGCCCAGACCGAGGCCCATGTGATGCAGCATATCCGCAACCGTGGCATCACCTGCATCGTGGTGGCGCACCGGCTTTCCACCATACGCGACTGCGACGAGATTATCGTGCTTGACGCAGGCCATGTGGTAGAGCGTGGCACGCATGACGAACTCATGGCCACAGACGGCCTGTACGCAACGCTCGTCGCGTTCGAATGAGGAGGTGAGCGGCATGGGATTGGTCGAGAGCCAGATCAAGGAGCGCCAACTCGCCGACGAGCAGCGCATGAGCGACTCACTCCTCAAGGTCGCAAGCGTCGTCATCGGACAAGAATCCGCAGAGAAGGCCATCGACGACCACGTTGCCGCGAGCAACGCAATAGAGCGCATCATGCGGTACTATCGCTACAAGATGGTCGACGTACCCGAATCCCTTACCGACATCTATGAACAGCTCGACTACTGCCTGCGGCCCCATGGGGTGATGTATCGAGAGGTCAAACTGGACAAAGGCTGGTACAAGGACTCCATCGGGCCAATCCTCACGCACACCCGCGAAGGCAAGAGGCCGGTCGCGCTCATCCCCGGAAAGATCGCAGGATACTGGTACACCGATGCCGAGACAGGGCTGCCTGTGAGCGTGAACGCGCTCACTGCCGCACAATTCTCTGCGGACGCACTGTGCTTCTATCGGCCGCTACCGCAGAAAAAGCTGGGCATCACAGACCTGCTCGTCTACATGTGGCAGTGCATCACCCTCGGCGATGTGGAAGTCAAGGGCATGGCCGCCTTGGGCGTAGCGCTCGTGGGCACCCTGGTGCCAAGGCTCGTCAGCATCCTCACCGGACCCGTGCTTGCAAGTGGTGAGGTGCGGGCGCTCGTCGGCATTGCCATATGCATCGTATGCACCGCCGTTTCTCAGCAGCTCATCAGTGGCACGGCGACGCTTCTCTCATCGAGACTCGAAGCCAAGGCAAGCCTCGAGGTGGAGGCCTCCATCATGATGCGGCTCCTCTCACTGCCTGCGGACTTCTTCAAGGATTACAGTCCGGGCGAGCTCAAGAGCAGGTTCTCGTCCGTGAACAGCCTCTGCACCCTGCTCCTGTCGCTCATAACGTCGGCAGGCATCTCTTCGCTCGCATCGCTTCTGTACGTGACCCAGATATTCGCCTTCGCACCGGCACTGGTAGTCCCCGCCTTGCTTGCCATACTGATCACGGTGACCTTCTCTGTGATTACAGCGCTGGTAGGAATCAACATCAGCAGGCGGCGCATGGAGGCGGACGCAAAGGAATCGGGCATCTCATATGCCGTCATCTCGGGCATCCGCAAGATTCGATTGGCCGGCGCAGAACGACGGATGTTCGCGCGGTGGCTCGACACCTATACCCAGAAGGCTGACCTCACCTACAACCCGCCCCTGCTCATCAAGGTGAGCAGCGTGATAAGCCTGGGGATAACGCTGGTCTCCAACATCGTGCTGTATTATCTGGCCGTCAGAAGCGGCGTCGACCAGTCTTCGTACTTCGCCTTTACCACCGCCTACGGCATGATCATGGGGACGTTTACGTCGCTCTCTGCCAAGCTGACACAGGCGGCGAGCATACGGCCCATGCTGCAAATGGCTGAGCCCTTCCTCCAAGCGGTTCCAGAGACATCCGGCGACAAGGAAGTGGTCACCGACATACACGGCGATGTGGGCTTCGAGCATGTGTCGTTCCGATATGGGCCGGACACGCCGTTCGTACTCAAGGACCTCACACTCAACATACGCGCGGGAGAATACACGGCCATCGTCGGGAGGTCCGGCTGTGGCAAGTCCACGATCATCCGACTGCTGCTCGGCTTCGAGAGACCGGACCAAGGGGCCGTGTACATCGACGGAAAGGACATCGCCAGACTGGACCTCCCCTCACTGAGGAGACGAATCGGCACGGTCATGCAGCACGACGGGCTGTTCCAAGGCAGCATCTATTACAACATCGCAATCACGGCACCCGAACTCACCGTTGCAGAAGCGTGGGAAGCCGCCGAGACCGCCGGCATTGCCGACGACATCCGGGCGCTCCCCATGGGCATGCACACCTTTATCTCCGAGGGACAGGGCGGAATATCTGGCGGTCAGAAACAGCGACTGATGATCGCGCGCGCCATAGCCCCCAAGCCCAGGCTGCTCATCTTCGACGAGGCGACCAGCGCCTTGGACAACCAGACCCAGCGACAGGTAACCGATGCGCTCGACGCCATGGGTTGCACGCGCATCGTGGTGGCGCATCGGCTATCGACCATCCGACATTGCGACAGGATACTGGTCCTCGATGACGGAAGAATCGCAGAGAGTGGCACGTACGACGAGCTCATAGCCAAGGACGGCCTGTTCGCAGAGCTCGTTAGGCGGCAGCGAGTGGACGCGTGACGGCCACTTCTTGCGCCTACTGCGGCGGAACGTGTACGGGGGGACGACCGCCCGTCACGCCATCCACTTCATCCTTCGCCAGCTTGCAACGCTCCTCCTGCTTGGGCTCGCTTGCCTCTCCTTGCAGAGCCTCCTGGATCTCCAGCTGCTTCTTATCATCCATCGTGCGACTCCTTTCGCTTAAACGCCGTGGCACCATTCTACGATGTTGGCACGCCACCCACAGAAACAATTGTCGTGGTGCCGTCCTCGGCCACCTCGTAGGCAACCTCCTGCGACGGATACTCGTTGCCCATAAGGTCGATGGCCACGAAGCGGAACTCGTACGAGCCGGGCGCGAGCGGGGTCTCCGACACCTTGGGTTGCTTGCCAACAACGATGTCCTCGCGCAATTCTTCGCTTTCCAGCGAGATTGCAGACACGGTGCTCCCCGGCGCGAGGTCGGCCATGGAGCGGTCCGCGAGGCCGTTGAGGTCGTCAATGCCGTCCCACGTGCCCAGCAGCTCGTAGTGGCCGCCATCTTCTTCGTTCTCCACCCACGTCGTGCGCAGGTTCGTCCTCTTCCCGTCTACCTCAATGGGAGACGAGAACGTCTCGTATCCCAATCCGTATCCCACCACGTTGGCGTCGAGCACCATCCCGTCGAGCGTGATGGCCACCGCGAGTGCAGGGGTGTAGGTGAACGAGAGGTTGTCCCAGTCGTCTGCAATGTCCACGTTGGTATCGGTGTAGGTACCGTCGGTACGGCGGTTCTCCACATAGAGGTCAAAAAAGGCATCGGCGCAGGCGGGGTCCACCGTCATCGTGACGCCACCGTCCTTGTCCATCTTCACCTCGTCCAAGAACTTCAAGGGCACGGGGTCTTCGGCAAAGAATGACGCGAGAAGCTGTGCGTACTTTTCGAGCGGGGACACCTTGGCGTAGTTGGCAACCTCAGAAGCCGACGACGATATGGGATACCACATCGAGAGGCCGTTCGCACCAGTTGTCGCATCCCCGCACACGGAGAAGACCACAGCCTCTTCGATCGCTGCCGCAAGCCCCTCCTGCTGCTTCTGGTAGGAAGGCTGCGACAGCATGCCCTTCGTGATCCCGATGAGGTCCGTGAGGTTGGTGTGACCCTCCTTGTGAGAAGCTCCTCCAAAGGACTCGGCGTTCCGCACGCCATAGGCGACCCTACGCACCACTTTGGTCCCGCCATACTCGGCACGCAGGGCATCGATGAGCTCGTCGAGGGCGTCTTCCACTGCCCTGACCTTGGAGAGGTCAATGACCGACAGCGTGGCCGTTGCGTCCTTCTTGTACTTGACGCTCTTTGCCTTGTATCCCTCACAGATGGCGATGCCCGCTGCGCGCGCGTCCACGCCCAATCTGAGTGAATGAAGCAGCTCGACGTAGCTCCAGCCTTGCCCAGCCTCCAACTCCTCGGATGCGACGAGCCAGGACGCGTCATCAGACATCGTGATGGCAGTCTCCAACGACCCCATGAGACACGCGTCGAAGCCCACCAAATCGTACGGCTTACCACCACGCGCGGCTACGCCCGCCGCGAACGCCTCGTCCAGTTCGGGGAATTCGAGTGCGTCGAAGTTGTTCTTCTCGTCAAAGCAGGCACCCTTGAGTGGCCCCCCGCCATGGTCCCACAGCACAGCCATCGCATGGTCGGAAGGATACTCCTCGGCACAGAACGTGAGAAAGTCCGTAAGCGTGGATGCCTCCCCCATGTTCACGTCCCCGACGTCACCCACGGCTTCCAACTCATGCCCATGCGCAACGAGTCGCGTTCCGTTCGACACGTCATCGGAGTGCCACCTCTTCGCACCGCCGGCCTGGATCACCACGGTGACGTTCTCTGGCACGCCAGCCTCGCGAATCTCTTCGAGCGTCTTTGATGCCCAGCTCTGGCGGCTCTCGAGGTTCGAGCCACAAAGATAGAGGCAAATCGTCCAAGTCTCGGACCCCGGGCCTACGCCACTGCACGACGTGAGCGATGCACACACCAGAAGAGCGGCCAGAGCCATAACGGTGCAGGCCACAACGCGCGCCTTCCAAACGCCGTACAATCTGTTCGCCGCTCTTCTCATCATGCGCATCCTCGGACAGCCCCTTTGCCGGTCATCGCTTGGTGCATCCCTTCGCATAGGGGCAGGATGCACAGCCGCCACACCCGCGCGAGCGCCGCATGAGCCAGATCGCAAGCGCAATCAGCGCGACCAAAACGGCTACGACCACGAAGTCCCCTGCGTTCATTGAGCACCACCTCACCGACTACGCCGCCTTCGCAATGCTCAGGCGGAGCATCTACACTAAATAATACGATGAACGATGAATCACCGCTATCACAAAATTTGACGCGCGTACCGCAGCCAAGAATAACGCCCCCGGATGGCAGGTCTGCCGTCCGGGGGCCGTCGCTTGGGCGCGCGTGCTCCTGCGGAACACGGTTACCTTACGAAGCCACGTGGCTATTCTTTGAAGTAGAACCAGATGTAGTTCATCATCCACTGCTTTACATCGTCGTCGAACACGCTGAAGTCCTTGTTGTTGGCGAACGTCGTCTGCTGCTTGTATATCTGGCCGCTGCCGTACGCGATGATGTCGGCCTTGTACGTTCTGTCCTTAGTCGAGCCCGTCCCGTTGAAGCCCAGCCCGTGTGGAAAGTAATCGTAAGACCCGTCCCCCTTCTTCCAGGCCCACGAGTCGCGCCACAGGCCCGCGAGCTTCAGGTCGTCCTCCACGCTGCGCCCGTGCAGCCTCTGCACGTACTCCTCCAGTATGTCGGCGCCTATCTTGTTCCCGCTCTCAGAGTAGGTGATCTTCACGGACTCGATCGTCTTGTCGAAGGTGTTGCAGCGCACGGGACCGGAAAGGTACTTACGGCTTTCGTACGGCCATGGCGACAAGGCATCCTCGGGGCTCGTGCCCGCGTCCTGATTCTCCAGGCGCTCGAGCGCCTTCCAGAGGTCGTTGTTGTACGACAGGTAGTTGCCCTTGGTCGCGGGGGCGAAGACGTTGTAGTAGATTTCCAGCAGGCCGAAGGCGCGCTTGAGCTCGTACTCGATGTTGGCGCGGTAGGAGCGGCGCAGGTAGTAGGCCTGGGTGTCGTAGTTGAAGTGCAGGTTCCAGTACTTGTCGTAGGTCGCCACCGGGCCGGACCTGTTCGGGTCGCCCACCTCGCCGGTCACCTTGGTGAAGTCCGAGGCCAGGTTCTCCATGTGCTTCGTGAAGCCCTTGAAGGCGCTGTTGTCGTAGCCTCCGGCCGCCTCGAGCTTCTCGATGTACTCGACGAGGTCGTAGTTGTACCTGTACTCCTCCTCGGGGGAGCAGTCCTCCGCCGGGGGCTCGATGCCGTCGGCCGCCGCGCGGATGGCGCCCTGCGTGAGCATGTTCTGCACGACGTCGGCGTTGGCGTGCATCGAGTTGAGCGCGCTGTCGAATATCTGTATGCTGTTCTCGTAGGTCGCCCGCAGCGTCTCGTCGAGCTCGGCCTTCATGGCCTTGGTGAGGCAGTGCAGCTCGGTGACCTCGACGCCCACCTTCTGCACCTCGGAGAGGATCTGCTCGTTGGAGACGCCGCCGCCGGCGCCCTTGAACAGGCCGAACATCTTGAGCACGCCCAGGCCGCCCTCGGCGATGTAGGTCCACTCGTTGCGGTAGAAGCCCCTGGCGATGCGGTAGGCGTTGGCGCCGAGATCGGCGACCTGGCCGGCCTTGGGGTCGACCTCGGAGAGGACCTCGGGCACGTACTGGGCCACGGCGTCGTAGTTCTCGTAGTCCCACTCGGTCTCCTTGCACCTCTGCATGTACTCGATCGTGGCGTTCTTGGCCTCCCCCTCGTCGTCGGGCTTGTCGCTATTCTTGCCATCGTCCGCGCGCGACATCTCGCTCTCGGCGAAGCCGGACTCCAGCAGGGCCTCCTGCACGGCCTCCGGCGCGTCCTCGGTAACGACGAGCTCGCCGTCCTCGAGGCGGGTGCCCTCGGGAAGCGCGATGTCCTTCTCCGAGAAGCTCGGCTCGTACTCGCCCAGCTCGGCGACCTGGGCGTTGTAGTCCACGGCCTCGATCACCACGCCGTTGTCCTTCGGCGCGACGTGCACCACGGCGTACGCCTCGGTCCCGGCGAAGCGCACCGTGTACGCGTCCACGGACGCGTCGGGGCCCTCGCCCTTGAAGGTGAGGTTGACGGCGGCACCGTCGTTGGCGAAGTCGGTGACCTCCGCCTGGCGCGTCTCGTGCTGCGGCTCCTCGCCCTCCGCGACATCGACGGGTACGTTGTAGCTCACGACCACGTCCTCGCGTTTGACGGACGCGAGGCTCCACGCGCCAGGCTCGACCGCGGGCTCCTTGGCCGCGCCGTCCTTGGGCGCCCCGGTGTCCTGGGATGCCTCGGCCTCCTGGGTCGCGTCGGCGTCCTTATCGGCCGCGGGCTCCACGGCCCCGTTCTCGGGCGCGGACTTTCCGGTCTCGTCCCCCGTCACGCCGGCGTCCTGAGCGGTGTCGCCCTCCCCGGCCACAGGCTCCTCGGCCGCCTCCGCGGCGTCGCGCGACATCTCCTGCTGGATCTCCACCCCAGCCTCCTCGGCCGTCGCGATCTGGCCGACCTCCTCGGCGAGCCCCTGGTCCTCCGTCAGGTTCTTCTCGGCAATGGTGACGGTGTAGATGCCCTCGTCGTTGGCATCGACGCTGATGGTCTCACCGACCTCTGGCCCGACGTCGCGGTTCATCTCCTCATCGGCCTGGCCTTCCGCCGCGCCGCCCCCCGCGGGCTGCTGCGCGCATGCCGAAAGTGGCGCGACAACCATAATGGCGCTGAGCGCCCAGGCTACCAACCTCTTCCCCCTCATGTCCTTTATCCTCTCGTCCGGCCCGCCGGCCACCCTGCCGGCGCCACCACACTCCAACACTCTCATACCCCAACACTGTAACATTTAATAAGCCTTGCGGAGCCGCCTTCCTTCAGGCCGGCCGCATGCTCATTGGGATGTGTTCATGGGGGGATACCCCCTTTGCCATCAAAGTCGTACAGTAGAAATGACGAGCGCATATAATAAATAGTATAGAAAATCGACCATTCCTACAAAAGGGTACGGTGTTATGGCTGTGCGAGTATCGCGTCGTTCGTTTCTCGGTGCCGCAAGTGCCTCGGTGTCGTCGCTGTTCCTTGCTGCCTGTGGCGCTGCAAGAGGCTCCGCATCGGCAGACAAGTCGGGTGCCACGGGCGCAAACATAAAGGTGATGTTAAACACCAACGTCATGTCGCTCGACACCAACCTCGCGGCTGACGTCGTCTCGTACGAGGTCATCGCCGATTGCATCGATGGCCTCATGCAAGTGGATCCCAAAGGCGCAGTTATCCCTGCACTCGCCAAGACCTACGAGGTCTCCGAGGACGGCTTGACGTATACCTTCAACCTTCGAGATGCCACGTGGAGCAACGGTACCCCCGTAACCGCACACGACTTCGTCTACGCGTGGCGTCGTATCTGTAAGGGCGCCGGCGCCTACGCCTACATGATGAGCGAAATCGGCCAGATCAAGGGTGCTGCCGCCATCGTGTCCGGTGACGAGAAGGACGAGACCACCTTGGGAGTCACCGCCAAGGGCGACAAGACCTTTGTGGTCGAGCTCGAGACCCAGGTGCCCTTCTTCATGACGCTCATGTACTTCCCGCTCTTCTATCCTCTCAACGAGCAGTTCTACACGAGTCTTGAGGAGGGCACGTACGGCACCAGTCCCGACACGTTCCTCTCCTGCGGCGCATTCGACCTGACCAGCTACTCCCTTGGCACCGCGAACCTTCTTCTCGAGAAGAACCCCACCTATTGGAATGCGGACGCCATCGCGCTCGACTCGCTCACGTACCAGGTGGTCGGCTCCTCCGACAGCGCCCTTATGGCCTTCGAGTCAAACTACCTCGACATCGTTATGATCGGCGGCGACCAGGTGGCAGTTGCCCGGGAGGACGTCAGCCTCAAAGACAAGCTCAAGATCACGATTTCCGGCATCCTACATTTCCTCACCTTCTCCCAAACCAAGAAGAATGCGCAGGGCGGTATGCTGGCCAACGCGAACCTGCGCCTCGCCATCTCCAACGCCATCGACCGCGAGGCCTTGGTCAAAAACTACATCGACGACGGTTCGGAGGCCACCTACACGGCCGTGCCGCCCCATTATGCGCTCAGTGCCACCACCGGGGAGGACTTCTCGGCCGACCAGGCGATGTTCTCGGAATGGGTCGGCTACGACCCCAAGCGGGCGCAGGAGTTCTTCGAGCACGCAAAGGCAGAGCTCAAGACCGACGCCTTCGAGTTTACCCTGATCTACAGCAACAACGAGGGCGACGAGATCGAGAAAGTCGCCCAGGCCATCAAGGAACAGGTCGAGCACCACCTGGTGGGCCTAACGCTCAACTTGCAGGGCATGACCAAGTCGGAGCGCGTGGCCAAGTTGATGAGCGGCGACTTTGACGTTGCGCTCACGCGTTGGGCGCCCGACTACGCCGACCCCATGACCTTCCTCGGCATGTGGGTTACCGGCAATAGCGGCAACTACGGCCGCTGGAGTAGCGAGGAGTACGACAGAATAATCGCCGACTGCACCAAAGGCCGCCTCGTCTCCGACTACAACGCGCGCTGGGCTGCCCTCCACGACGCCGAGAGCTTGGTCATGCGCGAGGCCGTTATCGCTCCGCTCTTCACGAAGGCGGACGTGAGCCTTATAAACCCTGCGGTGCAAGGCGTAGAGTTCCATCCCGTGGGCGTTGGCCGCGCGTTCAAGAACGCCAGGGTGACGTAGGGACAGGCGGCTCGGGTAGGTTGCGCCTGTTCCGAGGGAGAACCGCCCGGAGTGCTCGCGATGGGTACTGCACGATTTGGAAAGGAGCTCGATTGGCCAAATATATTCTAAAGCGCGTGGCAACGTCCCTCGTCACGCTCTTTCTCATAACCTTTATGCTCTTCGTGCTCGTGCGCGTCATGCCGGGCAACCCATTTCCCTCCGAGCGCATGAGCGCAGAGCAAATTGCCAACAAGCGCGCCGAAATGGGTCTCGATGATCCCGTCCTCGTGCAGTTTTTTCGCTACATCGGGGGCGTGCTGCACGGAGACTTTGGCAAGGGCACCTCGCTGTACTTTGGTGCTCCCATCAAAACGGTAATCGCGACCTGTGCGTACAACTCCTTTAGCATCGGTGGCATCGCCATCCTCGAGGGCACGGCGGTAGGGCTCCTCCTGGGCATCTTGGCCGCGCTCAACAAGGGGCGTTTCCTCGACGGCTTCTGCACCGTCTTCTCGATTCTCGGCGTGTGCGTGCCGGGATACGTCTTCTTTATCCTCCTGCAGTATTGCTTCTCCTTTAAGATCTCGCTGCTTCCGTACTTCTTCGACCCGAGCCAATTCCTCTACTCGTCGGTTCTGCCATCGATCTCGCTCTCGCTCTTCGCGATGTCCATCATCGCGCGCTTTACGAGAAACGAGATGGTGGAGGTCATGGACTCCGACTACGTGCACCTGGCAGAGAGCAAGGGCATGACGGGAGGCCTGCTCGTGCGGAGGCACGTTTTGCGCAACGCGCTCATCCCCATCGTTACCGTAATCGGGCCGCTGGTCGTCAACTTGCTCACAGGCGCGCTCGTCGTGGAGAAGATCTATGGCATCAACGGCATCGGCAAGCTCATGGTGGACTCCATCGCGGGTCAGGGCGTGGACTACAACTACGTGCTCGCGCTCGGTATCCTGTACTCGGCGCTCTACATCGGCACGATGCTGCTAATCGACATTCTGTACGGCGTCATCGATCCGCGCGTTCGCGTTGCGGCAAGCGGAAAGGGAGGTGCATAAGCCATGGCGGACACAACCTACACTCCCGTTGCTGGGGACTTTGAGCTGCTCACCGGCCGAGACGTCGTCGCCGACGAGAACTTCGCGTCCCAAGGATACTGGAAGAGCGTCGCCACGATTTTCTTCCGCAACCGCCGTGCGGTCGTGGGTCTCGTGCTCGTGCTGGCCGTTATTGCCTTGGCCGTGCTGGGGCCGCTGCTGAGTCCCTATGCCTACGACCAGATTATCCGTGACCCTGTGAACGAGGCGACCGTAGCCAAGGGCATCGCGCCCCCGGGCACGGCGCAGGGACCCTTCGCCGGCAAGCTGTTCCTCTTTGGTACCGACGACCTGGGCCGCGACCTCTGGACGCGAACTTGGCAGGGCGCGCGCGTCTCGCTCGTCATCGCGTTCGTCACCATCTTCATCGATATGATAATTGGCATGAGCTACGGACTCATCTCGGGCTACTTTGGCGGAATAGTCGACAACGTGATGCAGCGCTTCGTTGAGGTCGCGGTCTCCATCCCGAGTTTGGTTATCGTGGCCGTGCTCGCCATTTTTATGCCCAAGGGCATGGGACTGGTCATCGTGACGCTGCTGCTCACGGAATGGATTCCCATGAGCAAGATCGCCCGCGCCGAGATGCTCAAGCTCAAGGAGCAGGAGTACGTCCTTGCGAGTCGCACGCTAGGCGCCAAGAGCATGCACATAATCTTTCGGCAGATTCTGCCCAATACCATTGGTCCCATCATCACACAGATGATGTTCTCCATCCCGATGGCCATCTTCACCGAGGCGTTTCTAAGCTTCGTGGGCGTTGGCATCATGCTGCCGCAATGCTCTGTTGGCTCACTCATATCCACGGGCTTCAACAACATATCCACGCTGCCGTACCAGATCCTCTCGCCCATCCTGGTGCTTGCCCTGCAGATGCTCGGCTTCAACTTTATTGGCGACGGCCTTCGTGAGGCTCTGGCCCCTAGGCTCGAGGACATGTAAGGAGGTCGGTCCATGGACATGAGAAGCGACAGGACGGTCCTGCAGATCATAGACCTCGACATCTCCTTTAAGACGAGCGCAGGTGTCGTGCATGCCATCCGCGGGGTAAACGTCGAGCTTCGCAAGGGCGAGACCGTGGCCATCGTGGGGGAGTCCGGTTCGGGTAAGTCCGTCTCCATGAAGGCGGCCGTGGGCCTGCTCGCTGGCAACGCGACCATCAACTCCGGCCAGATTCTCTACCGCTACGTGGACGACGACGGCAGCGAGGAGATCGTCGACTTGCTCCAGATGCCCAAGCGACAGATGAGAAGCACCATCAATGGACGCCGCATCGCCATGGTCTTCCAGAACCCCATGACGAGCCTCGATCCCACCATGACCATAGGCAAGCAGGTGATGGAGGGCATCTTGCTCCATAGGAAGGTCGACAAGCAGGCCGCGGCCAGGCGCGCACTCGAGCTGCTGGAGCTCGTGGGCATCACGCACGCCGAGGCGCGCATGAGGAGCTACCCGCATCAGCTCTCAGGAGGCATGCGACAGCGCGTGGTCATCGCTATCGCGCTCGCCTGCGATCCGGACGTCCTCATATGCGACGAGCCAACGACGGCGCTCGACGTAACCATCCAGGCGCGTATCCTGGAGCTTATTAGGGAGGTCCAGGATCGGCTTGGGCTCTCGGTCATCTTCATCACGCATGACCTGGGCGTCGTGGCCAAGGTTGCAGACCACATCAACGTCATGTATGCGGGCAAGATCGTGGAGGTTGGCACGGTGGACGAGATATTCTACGATCCGCGGCATCCCTACACATGGGGCCTGCTTGCCGCCATGCCCGACCTCGACACGAGCGACGCGCGGCTGGTCTCCATTCCGGGCAGTCCGCCAAACCTGCTGCACGAGCCCAAGGGCGACGCCTTCGCTGCACGCAATCCTTATGCGCTCGCCATAGACGAGAAGGCGGAGCCGCCCATGTTCCAGGTGAGCGAGACGCACTATGCCGCCACGTGGCTGCTTCATCCCGACGCGCCGAAGGTGGAGATGCCCGCGGAGCTCAAGGTCCGCATAGCGCACGCGTTCGAGGATGCAAAGGAGCGCCGATGAGCCAACCACTGCTTCGGGTCAGGGACCTGACCCAACACTTCAGGGTCTCGCGGACGTTTACGGCCAAGGCGGTAAATGGAGTGTCGTTCGACATCTATCCCGGCGAGACGTTTGGCCTGGTGGGGGAGAGCGGGTCGGGCAAGACCACCATCGGCCGCTCCATCATCCGTCTGTACGATCCCACCTCGGGAAGCGTCGTGTTTCAGGGTCGCGAGATTTCCGGCAAGCTCGACCGAGACACCGAGGGCATGCTGCGGCGCGACATGCAGATGATCTTCCAGGACCCCATGAGCAGCCTGAACCCACGCAAGAAGGTGGCCAGCATTATCGGGGAGGGGCTCGACATCCACAGGCGCTATCGCAGCAAGGCCGAGCGTGACACTGCCGTTGGCGCCCTGCTCGAGAAGGTGGGGCTTTCGAAGAGTCATGCTAGTCTGTATCCCCACCAGTTCAGCGGGGGACAGCGCCAACGCGTGGGCATTGCCCGGGCGCTCATTATGGATCCCAAGCTCATCATCGCCGACGAGTGCATCTCGGCCTTGGACGTGTCCATTCAGGCGCAGGTCGTCAACCTCATGAAGGACATCCAAGAGGAGACCGGCTGCGCGTACCTCTTTATCGCGCACGACCTCTCCATGGTGAAGTACATCTCGGACCGCATTGGCGTGCTGCACATGGGCTACCTGGTCGAGACGGGCACGGCCGACGAGATTTTCGCGAATCCCGTCCATCCGTATACCAAGAGCCTTTTGAGCGCGGTGCCGTTGCCGAACCCCAAGTTCGAGAAGCGTCGTCGTCCGGTGGCCTACGACTGCAAGGCAGAGGGCGTGGACTATGCCGTTGGACATGAACGTACGGTCGCGGGCACCCACAAGGTACTTGCAACCGACGACGAGCTTGCCCGATGGACCGCATAGGCTGGGTTGATTTTAGGTCGCCCAGCGCCCGCCTCGCGCTCGTCTTGCCGTCGTCCGTGCAGCCCACCCACCAGGCCAGCTTCTCGCTTGCGCATCGGACGTAGTCCGCCCCAACCCTCTCTGCCGCATCACGCTGGCGCTCGTTTCCGACGCAAATTGCAGGTTGGCATTCCCACACCTCAGTCACTCCGACGCTCGCAAGCGGCCTTGCTATGTGATACATAACAATCTTTTTCATACAGGTCCTTTGAACGCATGCAACCTCGTGGATATAGCAACCATCACCCTTTTATCCCTTAATAAGAGTATAATTATGTTACGTGCGAAAGGAGAAGGTCATGCAGATGGTTCCCGTCAAGGAGCTCAAAGACTCAGCAAGGATTTCTCGGCTTTGCCATGAGTCTGGAGAGCCGGTACACGTGACGAAGAACGGCTATGCCGACATGGTCATCATGAGCGCCGAGGTCTTCGAGGCATTGGAGGCCGAGGCCCGGATAGGCCGCACCGTCGCCCTTGTGCAGGAAGGCATCGACGCGGTCACCCGAGGAGAGTGCCGCGACGCCTTCGAGGCCGTGTCGTCGCTCAGGAGCAGGTATGGCCTATAGGGTGCAAGTCGCGAGCCCAGCGGAGCGGGACCTTAACAGGGCGATTGACTACCTCGTGAACGTTCTCGGCGCTCCCAGCGCCGCCGCGTCCCTGTTTGACCGCTACGAGGAAGTGCTCGTACTGCTAGCCGACAATCCTCGCCTATTCGGCGTCGACTTTAATGTAAGCGAGGCAATCGGACTGCAGGTTCGTCATTGCATGGTAAGAGGATACGAACTCTACTATCTTGTCGATGACAATTGCAAGGCTGTCTCCATAATTGCGTTTATGCACGGGTCGCGTGACGTCGCTTCTATTATTGGAAAAAGGGTCTAGCGCCTACTTTTGCCTGGGTGACCTCGAGGCCATGGAGCGCGCAGACAGCACGCGCCATCGCTACCGCCTCCCAAAGAGATGATGCTTGTTTATTCACGTTTATTCAAGTGGATAAGCCTTCATGTATAAATGTGCAGACTCTGGATCCTCTGACTACGAATCATGAGGTCGGGGGTTCGAATCCCTCACGGCGTACCACTTAAAGACGAGCTCCCCACCAAGGGGAGCTTTTTTGTTAGGAAGTGCCACAGGGATTCGAACCCGAAAGGGCTGCGCAAGCCCTCTGGCTTGCGCAGGGGTGAGCGCGTTAGCGCGAACCCTATGAGCCTTGCCGAAGGCAAGGCGGCGAATCCCTCACGGCGTACCACTTAAAGACGAGCTCCCCACCAAGGGGAGCTTTTTTGTATCTCTGATAGATCATCGTAGACACGAACGTGCGCGGGCACCCGTGTCGAGCGCGAAGTAGAAGCTCAGGTCTGCGAGATCACGGACGAGGCGAACGGGCCGCAAGGGCTTTTGGTTCGTAAGCGGTCTGGTTGGGAAGATTTGACGCCTGACGGTGTCGCTTCTTGCCCAAAAAAGAACCTTACAATAAAGGTTACGACTATCTGTAACAGACATTCGCAAGGTTCACGAGAAAGGACCGGCAATGGATTTTGACACGCTCACCGAAGAGCAGAAGGCAAAGCTTTTGGCCTGCGAGACCCCCGAAGAGGCGCTGGACCTCATTAAGGCAGAAGCAGCCCTCAAGGCGAACGAGTCGCAGTTCATCGCTGTGTTCGGGAGGAGGCGCGTTGGAAAAACGTACTTGGTTAGGGAGGCCCTTGCGGGAAGCTTTGCCTTTCAGCATACCGGTTACGCCAACACCGGCACAAAGGGTCAGCTTTTTGCGTTTGCGGCGTCTCTAAAAGAGTACGGCTTGCGGGATTTCGACAACCCATGTGCCGCGTGAACGTCGTGAACGTTAGCACCCTAGAACTCATGGGCAGCCAAGAGCAAATAGAACTTTGCCGGCTGCATCTGCGCATTCTTGAACTTGACCTTTGCGTAATTCAGCAGTGTGCATAGGCCCAAAGATCCCGTCGACCCGTCCTCGCGCACGTAGGGGTACTGCTTTGCGAACGTTACGTCGCTCAGGAGGCGCCATCGGTCGTCGGCGAGGCCCCATTGTTGGAGGGTGGACATAATCCGCTGACCAACACCTCTCTCCATCTGCTCGCGTGCAGCTCGCTTACTCAGCTCGTTAAAAGAAAGGGATAGGCCAAAGGTGTCGCCCAAGGTCCCGTCTTCCATGATGTCGAACTGCACGTCTATGCTGGGCGCCATACCCATGAGCTGCGCACACTGGGCAAGCATCTGCTCGTCGAAGGAATCAAACCCAATGCGACGCAGGCACTCGCCTATGTGTGCGGGATCCTCGGCACATCTGCGCTGCTCGGCAGGGGCCATGTATCCACCTATGCGCGTGGGCGAGCCCTTCCTGCCGGGAAAGAGGGCAACGTAGGCAGGGAGCCATCCCTCGGGCATTGCCTCTTGGACGGCGCTGTATGCAGGATAGCGCCACGCTTCGTCGACGCTTTCCAAAAAGGGCTCGACCAGCTCCGAGCGATGGCGTTGCTGCAGGTAGATGCCCGCACGCTCCCGTTCTCCCGTCGAGAGGTCAAGTTCGAAGCCCATGCTTACGTTTTTGTCCTCGCAAACGGTGGAGAACCAATCGAAGGCCTTCTGATACCCGTAGCCCGCCCCGTGATCAAACGTGTCGCCTGGCTCCACCTTCTCGATCACCGACAGAAAGTCAAAGGAAGGTTCACCAAGCAGTGGGAACTCAAGGTACAGCGCGGGGCGGGCGCTGCCAATGAGCGTGCGCTCGTACAGCGACCTGAGCTGCTCGCGTCGTCCTCCCAACAACGCCTCGCCCCTCCCGTCCGCGGCGGCGAGCATGTACAGCAGGTCAAACATATCCATCTGGTTCGGAACAGCCATGGCGCGCTCCCCTGGCGCCCCACCGTGTTGGTGGGGCATGCGTATCGGTTGATGTGCTTGATGCTTTATACTAACAAACCACAAAGTTCCAAGGACACGTTAACGGTTGGAGTCGGCCGGAGCTGGGGTCGGTCGGAGCGCCGCCGGGCGCAGCCAGAACGCCTCACGCAGCGATGCACGGAGAAAGGAACGACGCGATGGTGCATGGGCAGGGCGACCACATGGGGGAGCGCCGCAAAACCGCAGGCGAGGCCGGGTGGCATGTGTCGCGCTACCTCATTTGGGCCACGGTGCCCGGCGCGCGGGGCGTTGCCGTCGCCAACCTCTTTAACGGTACCTGCGGCATCTGTTCGCCGATCGAGTGGGCGCTTCTTGCCGAGGCCGACGACCTGCCGCGCGACCATCCCTTTGTCGCGCGCTTCGCGCGGCGGGGGCTTATGGTCAACTTTGACGAGCGGGCCGCGCTCCAAACGCTGGGTAGGGCCGCTTGCGCCGGTCCGCAGGGGGTCTCGCTCACCATCTGCCCCACCATGGGCTGCAACTTCGACTGCCCGTATTGCTTCTCCGCGCACCACGGAAAGGCGATGAGCCGCAAGGTCCAAGACGACGTCGTGTCCTTGGCGCAACGCATGTTGGATGCATCTGGCGCCCAAGTGCTTAGTGTCACGTGGTTTGGCGGCGAACCGCTGCTGGCGCCCCGCGTCATCGAGTCGCTCTCGTCGCGGCTTATCTCCGTCGCGGAACGGCGTGGTGGCACGTACAGCGCAAGCATCATCACGAACGGCTACCTGCTCACGCAGGAAGTCGCAGACATGCTCGCGGCGGCCAAAGTCCAGCACGTCCAGGTGACCGTCGACGGAGTCGGGGCCATGCACGACGCGACGCGGCGCCTTGCAGACGGAGGGCCCACCTTCGAGTGCATCGTTGCGAACTTGCGTAACAACAAGCTGGGGTTCCAGGTCCACGTGCGCTGCAACGTGCACGAGAACAACAAAGGGGAGTTCGACGAGCTCAGGGCATATATGGAGCGCGTGGCGCGCGCGTCGGGCAACGACATCACGTGCTTCCCGGCGCTCGTGCGCAACAATGCCGCAGCAAACATGCGCAGCCAGCAGTTGGACCTCGCGCGCGGCGCAAACATGGGCGACCTGTTGGTGTTTCAGCAGGTGCGGCACTTCGGTCCCGCGCGCGGCGGCTTCTGTGGCGCTCACTCGCTGTGGGACGTGGGCATCGACGAGCAGGGCAGGCTCCATAAGTGCTGGGAGGCCGTCGATAAGCCCGCCCTGTCGTTTGGGACTGCGCACGACTGGAATCCCGCCGACCCCATTGCGACGGCGGCCTCTCCAGACAACCTCACGAAGTTCCTCAACACGGCTCAACCGACATCCGACGCGGAGTGCCTGGACTGCGTGTGGCTACCCCTATGCGTGGGCGGCTGCCCATACCGGCGACTCTTCGAGTCCAAGGCGTGCGTTGCATACAAAGACGACCCCCAAGCTCTTGTAAGGGCTCTCTACGCGCATATGCGCGCGCAAAACTAGGCCACAAGCATTGCATGGGAGTCGCATCAATCTATGATTGCACAAGGGATGCCTTAGCACACCTTGTGCTAAGGCATCCTAAAAGTGGTACCAGTCGCAGTTGCAGCCACCGCCACCACACCACCAGCCGCCTCCGGCCACCTGTTCCAGCACATCGTCGGGGATTTCCACGCCATCGCTTTTTAGCAGAGCAATGGCCTCTTCCTCAGTCTCGCACTGCTTTGCCTTCTCCAGCAGCTCGGGTGTTATCAGATCCTTATACTCATCGGGTATCTGGTCCATGTTCAGTGCTTCCATACCATACTCCTTTCGTAGTGACGGCGCGAATTCCGCCGTATGATCATTTGTATGATAACTCGTCGCATAATCTTCATCAACGTTTTGGATGTTCCATCGCCCTGTTCCACGTCCCCTGTTCCACCACCCTGTTCCACGTCCGCTGTGATATTCTGTTTAAGTTAGTATCATTTAAATCATGTGAAGTGAGCTGAGTGGCTTGGAAATCCCCGTTGACCTGTACCTCGACGTCGCGAAGACGGCCATGGAACGGATCCAGGAAACGCTGTTGTCGGAGGGCTACACGATGTATCTCGACGGTTACACGTCCTACTTCTTTAACGACAACTTCTACAACGTCGCCGAGCAGATGGACAAGGCCCACAACATGCACTTCGTTCTGGGCACGGCCTACGAGATGGACAGCTGGATGGACGTGGACGCGACCCTGGCCAAGGCCGTCGACGCCAAGAAGCACGCCTCCGACCACGTGAAGACGAACTGGGTCAAGCTCTTCATGGACGGCACGGTGGAAAGCGGCACCGGGTTTGTGGACCGGTATCCCGACGGGCACGAGGGCACGGCTATCTGGACGGAGGAGGAATTCACGGACATCACGCGCAAGGCCAACGAGCAGGGCTTGACCGTGCACACGCACGCTATGGGCGACAAGGGTGTCACGCGCACGGTGAACGCGTACGTCAACGGCGGCAAGGACGAGCTGCGCAACACGCTCGTGCACGTTCGCAACGTCGACGCGCCAGACTACAAGCGCATGGCGGACCACAACATTCAGGTCACCTCGGGCATGCTTTGGCACTGCATGTCCCACGAGGGGGTCGAGTCGCTCAGGCAGGTGATTCCTGCGGACATACTCGACAAGCCCTACCCCATGAAGTCGTTCTTCGACAACGGCGTCAACGCATCCCTGCACTCGGACTACCCCGCGCTGGGCGGCAGTCCCGACGACCCGTTCGGCATCATGGAGATCGCGGTAACGGGCGTGTGCTCCAAAACGGGCGGCGACCCCATGTGGACCGAGGAGCTCGTGACTTGCGAGTAGGCCCTCCGCGCCCTGACCATCAACTGCGCTCGGCAGATGTTCCTCGAAGACGAGCGGGGCAGCATCCGCGAGGGCAAGTACGCGGACTTCCTCCTTGTCGACAAGGACGTGCTATCCTGCCCGGAGACGGAGATCCACGAGGCCAGGCCCGAGGCGACCTACTTCGAGGGAAAGAAGGTCTTCTCTGCGTAGGTCAATCGTGCAGGTCCTTTGCATTTTGCGGTTCGTATGATATCTGCAGGATGTGCCGCAGCTTTGGGATGCCGTGCGCAACGCCGTGGACCGCGAGCGGTAGGGATCCGGGGCGAGCGGCGGAACGCAGCCTGCTCCGTATGCCGCACTGCCGCGCCTAGCCCGCACCGCGGGCCATAAGAAACTCTCCCGCCCAGAATCCCGGCACCACCCATGCCTCCGCACGGCGCGGCTCAAGCGGTCGGTAAGCCATCCCATAACAGTTTTACCCGCAGTGTTCGCAATCATGCAGGAAGATATCATTGCCGCCCCAACGCCCACCGTAAGGTCGGCTTCAACCGCAAGCCCTGGAAAGTGTTGCGGCATGGAACTTACCGCAGCCGCAAGAACGGCGTACAAGAAAACGAGCGCAGTAAGCATATTGTTAACTCTAATGGATGCGCACTTGTCCTGCGAGACAGAAGAAGCGACTTTATTGATAGCGAGCACTCGTCACTGGCGTGAGTAAGCAAATGACGTGCGATTTGTGCAGGAGACTCCCCACGCCGCCGATAGCTTTCAGACAACCTTGCCTGTTGGGACGTGGCTTTCCACTAATGGTAGGCGGGACGTCGAGAGTTCGGGGCAAGCGAGAGGCGGCATCTGACCAAACTGGTCGAAACACGCAAATCGTGTATAAAGCATACCTAAAGCATACGGGTATTAGGATTAGATCATGGTTAGGCTGCTCTCTCTGTACAATAAACGGCATGTCGGCGATGGGGCCGTCGGCTGGTATTGCTGTATAGATTGTCACAAAGAGGAGAACCGCCATGCAGATTACGCGTTTTTGCCCGAGCATCATCACCCCGAAGTCAGCCGACGTCATCGCGACCCTCGAGGCTCTTGGCTTTGAGCGTCGTCACAAGAAGGAAGGCATCAACAACAAGAACGTTACGTCCGTCACCATGAAGAACGCCGATGGCTTTAGCGTAATAGTCGTACAGTCCGACCGGCTTCCGCAGGACATGATCACCATCCAGATGAACGTCCGCGACTTCGACGAGGCCTACGCGCTTCTCGAGTCCAAGGGATTCAAGAACGTCCAGGGCGACAAAATCACGGAGACCAGCTCCTCCAAGTCCACCATGATGGCCTCACCCTCTGGGTTCACCATTACCGTAACCGAGCACATCCGCAATTAGGCACGCCGCTGCGCTCGAGTGAGTCTGAGGGACAGGCTCACTTCGAGCAGCGCTAGACGATATGACCCGAACTGACGGACCTGGGAGGTCCTGCCGAAGGCATCGAAACAGGGCCTCCCCTGCCGCACAATGTCTGGCTTCTCCAAGGTTGGACGGCGCGCGGGTGGCTCGTCTTACGAGATGCGGTTGACCAGTGTCAGAGGGACCGACCGCATCGCAACCACACTGCGTCAAGGTGCCAAGAGCGTGGCCCAGCTCGAGTTCTTGCCCGAATCGCCATCGGCCTCGCCTGCGCCTCCCGCGTGGCCGAGCGGGGAGAAGCCCCAACCCTCCGTTTCGTTGTCGTGGCCTGGTCTTTCGCCTTGCGGGCACAGCCCGCGTGCAACGCCCCCGACAAGAGATCCGAAACAGCCGTGTGTTTTACTCTAACGCGGACTCAGCCCGAGCCACACGTGGTTCGTGTGCTATGTGACAAGGCATCTGTCCCCTTGTCACATGCGGAGGTGTTGACATACTTTAGGCCATTAATACCCTTTGCCACATAGTCTCGCCGCACCACTTGCAGCGCATTTTCCTATCGGGGTGCTCGTTTGTCCAAAACTTGCTCGGACGCGTCTCGCCGGTGTCATACCAATAGTGTCTCTTGTTACTCGATTTTGGGCATATGCCCTCGCTAGGATCAGCCGTTCCTCCCGCGAGGTCCTCCAGCCGCTCGTCGGCGAGTTCCACGCCACCATCCTCCGTAGATGCCATGCGCTCCTCATTGGCCTCGCGCGACTTCGCGTGAACATTCTTCTTGGGGTTTATGTCTTTGAATCCCATCGTGTGCTCCTTGTGCATCTCGTTTTCCTATAGGTATATGCTCTCTGGACGTTCTTGTCCCAGCAATCTTTCGACGGCTTGGTTTCTGCTTAAGTTCCTCCAATTCTCGCCATGTCCATCCTAGCGGATTCTTTCACAAACGATTGGGGTGAATAAGCACCTCCACTGATGCCTTCGGTCCGCACCCTGCTCATTTTGCCACCGCTTCGCGTATCCCAGTAAGAGCGAGTGGATGCCAACATGTTTGAAGCTCGTGCGATGAATTCGCGCATGGTGAGGTAGCCAACGTAGCCAACGGGATACGAACTCGGGCGCTTGTAGTCAACTAGCGAGCCCCCTGTACGACGAGAGCCTTTTCCCAAGGAGCCTACTCGTCCGCATTCTTTCAATTCTGGATAAAAAAAGTTAAACTGACACATTGAGGTATGGTAGTCAAGACGGCACATGCGCAAAGTCCGATCTGTGCGCAGGGTCTCGTCGCCTTAGCTAACACCACATCAATCACAAAAGCTATAAAAGAGTGCGGTGCCTAAATTGGTGGCGACAAGAGATGCGGGTGGTTACACATGAGAGGGTTCTGCGAAAAGAAGTTCGGTGCAATGCTGATTTCCGGCACCTTCACCAAGGCGGTGATGTATTTGATGCTGCTCAGTGACAGCATCATCGCTGGATTCTTCATAGGCCCGACAGGTGTTGCCGGCATCAATGCCATCACACCGATAACGGCTATCATCACCTTCTTTGGAGACCTGGGGTCGACGGGAGTCGGCATCGTCTTTGCGCGTGAGGTCGGAGCCATGAGGAAACGCCGGGCCGACGAGATTTATGGGCAGGGACTCATTATTAGCATAGGTGTTGGACTAATCTCTGCGCTCCTCATTACCGTCATGCGAGACGTCTACTTCGGGTTGAGTGGCGTCACGGGCGACATCCTGGACCAGGCGCTTCAGTACTATCAGTTTGCTCCGCTCAATGCCTTCTTGATGATTGTAGTCTTCTATCTCGAACAGATGGTCTACAGCGATGGGGATGAACTCTGCAACAACATCTGCTATGGGTTCCAGATTGGCGGCAACATCCTTTGCTCCATCATACTGACAAGATTCATGGGAATGCGGGGTATCATCCTTGGGTCTGTGGTTGGCAACGGGCTCGGCATCCTCACTTGTCTATGGCACTATTTCCGCAAGGAGAACACGCTGCATTTCGTCTGGCATCTCTCCTTTAAGGACTTTCTCTTGACTTCGCGGTACAGCATCGTCGATTCGTCCGTCTACATTTGCTGGGGACTCATGGACTACGTGATGATTGGTTTTGTTTCAAGCTGCTTTGGGGAGTCAGGCCAGGTCACTCTCGCCGTGGTCGTCAACCTGATCGAGTTTGCCGTCGTTATGGACGGCGTGGGCATGGCACTGCAGCCGTTGGTGGGGACCTACTTTGGAGAGGGGAACCATCTTCTGATCAAGCGCGTCATGAAGTCCGGGATAAAGGCTGCCGTTGTGGAGGGCATCATAGCGACCCTGTTCATATGGGTCTTCACAAAACAGTTCTGCGCCCTCTTTGGGATTACGAGCGATTCCGCGCTAACACCGTCGATAACGGCGCTCAGAATCGTTTCGCTTGGCTTCACCTTCTGCAGCGTGGTGTCACTCACGACCTCCTACTATATGTTGGTCGACCATGTTGGGATGGCGACCTGCTTCGCATGCCTCCATAACGGCATCCTCTACATACTCCTGCCGATTCTAGGTTCGCTCGCCTTTGGCATCAACGGTATGTGGACGGGTTTCGCCGTAGCCCCCATACTGGCGCTCATCTGTGCCTACCTCTATGTGTACCTGCGCTTCGGAAAGGACAACTTCCCCTTCCTCCTCAAGAATATGGATTCGGAAATCGAGGTGTTGGACGACACGCTAACCCTGCAGACAGCAGCCACGCTTTCCGATCGAGTCGAGTCTATTCTGCTTGCACGCGGCTACCAGAAAAAGGCGGCCTCACGAGCGGCGCTGTTCGTAGAGGAGATGGGTCAGGCCGTCCTCGACGCAAATGAGGGTGCAAAAAAGCCGATTCTCATCGAGCTTTCGCTTTTCTTTGATCCCGGTTCGGTGCTCATCATCGAACGCGACTCGGGAAAACTGTTTGACGCCATCGATCCCGACCAAGAGATTCAGGGTATCAATGGAACCTTACTGAACGGGATTGTGTCGTCGCTTGACGATAAGGCGTATCTCGTAACTACCGGCTACAACCGACACATGGTTCGTTTTACGCAGGACTGAGCACGCTATCCGTCTTGTGTGAGGTGCGATCAGTAACGTTTTCGCAGATCGGAACGGTGTTTCTCCTTCCTTTGGTCGACGTGCGAGCCATCGCTCTGTTGCACAGACCTTTGGTCGTTCAAACATCACGAGTTCAAGCATTATGATCGTTGATGGCAGGTTATGGCTCAAATGTACGAATAATTGCGCATATAGTGGGTATAGAGGATGTTCTATATGGATAAACAAGGTTTGATAATCGGCGTACCTCGATAATTTCGTACATTTAAGGCACAACCTGCCATACTTGGCTTAGTTCATTCAATGTATGATGCCATGTGATCAAAGCTGACGTCTCTGTCGCTGAAGCGAGCTCGGAGCTTTATAGGGGCGACGCGGATGCGTAATCAGCATCTTTGCTCTGTATCCTTACTTGCGGATGTGCTGAGACAGGCTGATGCTAAATCCGGAGGGCGATATCATGAGCGTGCCCTTTGAGGACCCGGTATCGGTGGCCTTGCCCTTATTGACGTCCTTGAAGCCTTTGGAGATAAGGAAGTCGTACGCCTCGTCGAAGTCGCGCACGTTCATGCGAATCGCCGTCAAGTCTTGAGGCAGGCTGTCGACCTGCGATACATCCACGCGAAAGTCCTCGCCGTACTTAAGGTCAAAGCTAGTGATGCCTTTTTCGGCGAGAGTCTTGGTGTGCGCTTGTGCGAAGCCGAGCTCTTCGAACAAGGCAACGGCTTCTGCGGCATTCTTGGTGAGAATAATCGGGTTGAATGCGGTGATTTGCATGATTTAATTCCTTTCCCAAAGTGCTTATACTGCATAACAATTGTACACCCCAATGGGCAGCAGCAAATGCGTACGATTCATCGTGTTGATTGGGGAAGTAATGCGTGTGGCAGCCCCGTGCGACGGGTACGCGACGGCCCTTCCCTCGAGGAGCGGGCGAAACGATGTGACAAGCCGGTGGCCGCTTGACCATAGATAAGGCTTCCCGGATTGGGGAGCCTTATCTTGCTGCATTTTGTATTACGTGGATCTTTGTTTGCGTGGCCTCGATGGGTCTCCTACCACGTGTAGGTGATGCCCGAAGAGCCGTCTTCGGGGTCGATCTCGGTCCAGTCGGGTTTGGGTTCGTGCCTCGTTTTGTGATGATGCATCGC
>CADAAU010000017.1:0-5111 GCA_902786015.1 uncultured Coriobacteriaceae bacterium | reverse complement strand
CGATTCTCGTTCTTCATGATGCTTTCCTTCCTGTTGCGGAGTCTGCAACTCGCTGTCGTTGCCTACGTATACGCAGCGCCGGGCCGAGCGTCTCAAACTCGCTCGAGAAACTGTCTCTTTTTCAAGGGGAAAGCTAGCATGCAATTTGCAACCGACGCGCAGGTGCCAGATATGCTGTTCCAGTCTGGCCTCAGAGTGCCTCCAGCCAGGCAATTGCGTCCTTGGGCGTCACCGTGGGCACAATGCTCTTGGAAAGCATTCCCTTGTCGTACGTCACCAGCAGGTCTGCCCCAGCGCGCCAGGTGACAGGGGACGGAGGAGCTGACACGGTGTCAAGGGGGCATTGACACGCACGACGCCAAGGCCAAGGAGCACACCTGCCTCATCGAGGAGGCGTAACGGAGCCTGACCCCCTTCGCCGTCTAGCGATGTGCGGCAGGCCGCGTGGCGCTTCGTGGCATGTGGCCCGGTTACCAATGACAGCCCGGAGCCTGACGTATGCGCTCAGGCTCCGGGCTGTCGTTTCGATACTCTATCGATCTTTAAGACCGTTGTGCTTTCGCCTTGAGCACGAAGCCGCTGGCCAGTGCGACCACGGAGTAGATTACGCAGGCCCATGGGAACACGTTGCCAATGGTGCCGTATATGGTTTGTCGGCCCTCCTTTGGAATGTCCAGATAGGTCATGCCCGTATGCACGTTCATGACATTCTGCATGTGCAAAGGCCTGCCAAACACGTCGTAGAGAATGATGTTTCCGTTTACAGGGTTCCTAAGAACCGAGAAGCCGCATTCGATGGCGCGTGCCTGTACCCCATATGACGTAAAGTACTGGAATGCCTTCCAGTCGTAGGACGGGTTGATAAAGATGTCGGCCTCCCTGCCGTTGTAGGCATACGAGTTCGACGTGTAGTCAGCGCAAATCAGATACGTGTACTTCACTCCGTCTATCTCTATGACGGGGGTATTGCCGTCACCCTTTTGCGTGGTCGGCTCTTCCACGACCGGCACGAGGTGGTTCTTGAGGTAGGTGTTGAGAAGTTCGCCGTTGCTGTTTATGAAGTTCAGCGTGTTCTTCTGCTTTGCGCCCTCCTCTACAGGCAACCTGAGCAGGGGAAGTATGATGTTGATCTTGTTGTCCTTTGCGATGCCTTGCACATCTTGGATAAACGCATCGGCTGAGGGCTCCGTGCATCCAAACGCGTCTTCGGGAAACACCAGGAGGGTCGCATCGTTTTGCGTGGCCTGCTTGGCGCGTTCGCTGATCACATCCTTGCATGCCTGGAGCAGCTTCTCCTCATCTGAGCCGGTGTACTTGTTGAGGACCGACGGGTCGCTGGCTAGCAAATTGATATTCTCTACGCTTGTGGCCACCCTAACCGTCTGATCGAGCGTGGTAATCTTCTCGACGCTGAACATACCGATGCCCGTAATCGCGACCACGGCAAGCCCATATCCAGCGGCAACCATGATCGTCTCTTTGCGCAATCCCTCTTCCCAGACGTAATTCGCGACCGAGGCAAACAGCGTCACTATGAACGAGACGCCAACCACGCCGGTGACGCTTGCGAACTGCATGAGACCAAGGTTCCAGAACTGCGAGACGGAGAGCGAGGTCATGACCGACACGAATGGGTTGTCTATAAAGAACTCGGCAATAGCCACCGATGCCGGAAACGCGAAGTAGGAGACGATTTTGTTGGCTCCAAAATACCTGCAGAGGAAGTAGACGAAGAACGGGAACCAGATTCTTATGCCGTTGAAAGTGCAAAACACCTGATTCATTATATCGGGGTCATCCTTGACGAGCCTGAAGAACGTGATGTTGGCCACAAGCACCATCCCAACAAGCATCAGGATGATTGACGACCACTTTTTGCGGATGTTGACGTACCGGATGAGCGGTATGGCAAAGATCCAGGCGCAGATGCCAGTGTTGAAGATGCCATATGAGAGCATCGTTAGCAAAAGCCCCAAAACCAGCCAGACCCACGGGTGCTTCTCTTCAAATTCGTGCATGTTTTCTCCAATGAACAAAAACGACTCAACTGCACGTATCAATATACATGAGTTGGGGGTGCCGCGGGGGCGTTGACACACTGGCGGGGGCGTTGACATGCCGGAATGGGGTGCCCACGCCGTTCTCGAGCGTGTCAAAACCTCCGTCCCCATGGCACAGGGAGGCAAACGGCTCCTAAAGGTGACGGCTTGCGTCTACCGACCCTGGATTCGCGATCCGCGCATCATTCCAGATGTCGATGCCCAGGCAGCGGCGACCGGATATTCATTCCCAAGCGGGCACAGCATGAACGCCGCAGCGCTCTATGGCGGAGCTGCGATACGCAAGGAGCTCTCCAAAGCGTTGCGTATCACAATGGTCATTATCATGGTGCTCATCGCGTTTAGTCGCAATTTCCTTGGCGTCCACACTCCGCAGGACGTGCTGATAGGGATGGGGGCGGGCTCCTTGTCATGTGGTTGACCGGCAAACTGACGGCTTGGCTCAATGCGCATCCAGAAAAGGACATACTGGTTATGTGTGTTGGCATCTCCATCTCCATCGCTGTGGCCGTATTCGCTGCGATCAAACCCTATCCGGTCGATTTTGACGCGGCGGGGAACCTACTGGTTGATGGCGCAAAGATGGCCAACGACACGTACAAAGGAGTTGGTTGGTGCGTCGGCTTCCTGGTGGGATGGGTTTTGGAAAGGCGTTACGTCGGCTTCTCGACCGACGTGCCTATGATGACGAGGATGACGCGTCTTACGGTTGGCCTTCTTGGCTATTACGTCGTCAGCTTGATTCTCGCGTCTTTGCTCAAGAGCTGGATTCCGGGGCTACCCAGCGCCATCCTTTCCAGTTTTCTCCAGATGTTCTACGTATCGTTCGTCTTTCCCCTCTGCATGACGCATTTCGTGTCGGTGCGGGGATAACTTGCGTAATCCGCGCTGCGCCGAGACCATTCACGTGTGTGACAGTTCCTCCCCCATGACACGTCTTGCATACGCGTATACTTGTGGCATGGAGTTTGAGGCGCGATTCGCGAGAAGGGGATGCCATGCCACTGCCAAAGGAAAACTGCACGGCAGATGACTACTGGGCACTGCCCGAAGGCGTGCGTGCGGAGCTCATCGACGGCGAGCTGTGGGACCTCGCCTCCCCAAGCAGGGCGCACCAGGAAATCGTTATGGAGGTCAGCGCACGGCTCAAGAACCATATCGATTCCTATGGCGGGGCGTGCAAGGTCTATCCCGCGCCGTTCGCGGTGAACCTGTTCGCCGACGAAACCACGTTCGTCGAGCCAGACGTCTCGGTCGTGTGCGACCGGGGCAAGCTCTCCGAGCGCGGCTGCGAGGGTGCGCCGGACTTTGTGGTCGAGGTCGTCTCTCCCTCCAATCCCGAGATGGACTACATTTCCAAGCTCAATCTGTACCGCGTGGCAGGCGTGCGCGAGTACTGGATTTGCGACCCGCGGCGCGCACGCGTGCTCGCGTACCGCTTCGGCAACGCGGCAGTGATGGATACGTACGCATTCTCCGAGACGGTTCCCGCCGAGATTTTCCCCGGCTTCGAGGTCAACTTTGCCGACATCATCGAACGGATGTAGCGCATGGTCCTAAGAACATGTCCAGATAGGTCATGCCCGTATGCACGTTCATGACGTTCTGCATATGCAGAGGCCTGCTAAACACGTCGTAGAGAATGATGTTTCCGTTTACGGGGTTCCTAAGAACGAGGTGGCACGGGCCAGAAGGGATCCATGCCAGGCTCAGAGACAGTTTCTTGCCTCGGGCCCATCAAGGGACTGTCCCTTCTGATGGGTCACCCCACCAGCACCTCCTTGCCGCGGAAGGCGATGCCGTAGGCGCGGATGCGCCCGGGCGCGATGCCGCGCTCGACGAGGCCGGCCGCGTAACCCCTGTCCTCGACCTGCTGCCGCGCGCGGGAGACGGTGTCCTCGAGAGTCTTCTCGCGGCGCGGGTCGAAGACCTTGAACTCCATCACCACGGCGGGGTCGGTCCCGGCCGCGCCGTCCGTGGGCACGAGCGCGACGTCGTAGCGGCCGAAGCCGCTCTCGCGGTTGGACTCCACCGCGTAGCGGCCACGGAGCTTGACGAGCAGCCCCAGCACCAGGCCGTGGTAGAAGCGCTCCGCCTCGCCGCGCTCGGTGGGCCGCGTGGTCGAGTCGAACGACGACGCGCATGCGAGCGTGACCTCCGCGAGGTAGTCCTCCATGGCCTCGGCGTCGCCCGCGAGCACCGCCCGGCAGAAGCGGTCGTACTCCGCGCCCGCCTCGCCGAACCAGCCTTCTACCATGCGGTCGAACGAGCGACGTACCTCGCGGTTGGTGAGCCGCAGGCGGCGCAGCTCGTCCTCGGGGAACTCAGGGACGGGTCCCGGGCTCGTCACGTAGCCGGCGGCCAGTAGCAGCGCCCACACGGCGTTCGGGCGCGTGCGGAGCTCGGAGAAGACCACCTGCTCGTCGACGACCTTGGCCACCTCGCCGCCGCGCATGAGCTCCTCGAAGTCGGCCTTGAGGTCGCCGTCTCCGCGGCGCACGACCTCGGAGACGAGGCCGTTGCCGGAGGTGTTCGCCCAGTAGGCCCTGAACTCCCGCAGCTGCAGGAACTGGGTGAGCGACCAGGGGTTGTACATGTGGCCGTGGCCGCCGAAGGTGAAGCCGTCGTACCAGTCGCGCACGGCCTCGCGCTTCCCCGCGAGCCCGTACTCCGCCAGCGCCGCGTCCACCTCGCCCTGCGTGAAGCCGAAGCTCTCCTGGTAGAGGGGCGTGGAAGCGGTCACGACCACCAGGTTGTTGAGGTCCGAGAAGATCGACTCGCGGCTGACCCGCGTCACGCCGGTGATGAGGCCGCGCCCCAGCGCGGGGTTGGTCTTGAAGGTGGCGTTCATGAGCTGGCGCATGAAGCCGGACGCTCCGTCCCAGTAGCCGTGCGTCCAGGCGCACTCCATCGGCGCGTCGTACTCGTCGAGCAGCACGACGGGCGCCACGTCGTGGTGGCGGCGAAGCATCGAGCAGAGCTGGTTGACGGCGCTCGTCGCCACCTCGCTGGGCATGTCGTCGGAGACGCGCGCGAGGAAGGCGCGGTCGC
>CADAAU010000016.1 GCA_902786015.1 uncultured Coriobacteriaceae bacterium | reverse complement strand
CACGTGATAGTTCATCTTCATCATTCTTCGTACCAAACGCCTTCGTTTGGCATACAAGAAAAAACTCAGAATGTCACTTGACTTATAATAGCTGGTCTGTTCATGGTATTCCCCACCCAATCTATGCGAGGACATCTTTGAACTTGGCGTAGTTGACCTTTACGTTGCTGTCGAAGTCGGTGTCAATCGGCAGGTCGGGAGCGTATCGATGCAGGCGCGTAAGAACCTCGAAGCCGTTCTTGCGACCGGATAAATTGGGAAAGACGACGCACTTCGACAGCTGCTTCACGATTTGTTGAAGAAGAATTGAAGTATATAGTGAAGTTCTATTGAAGTCACACTGAACCCATAGCGAAGGAGACTGACCATGTACTTAGAGGAAATAGTGAGCCGGGATGTAATGAGGGAATCGAAACAGAGTGCAAGGCCAGACTCAATCGCGATGACGTTGAGGGTTGGCTCAAGAGCATTGCCGGCTTCGCAAACGCGCGGGGAGGACACCTCTACATAGGCGTGGAGGACAAGACGAACAAACTCATCGGCTTTACCAGAGCACAGGCGGACTCGGAACGAAACTTCTTCAACAACCAGATCAACCAGCACGTATCTCCGCGACCGCCGTATAAGGTCGAGTTCGTGCGGTATCGCAATGGCAATCGAGAGCTCTATGTACTCGACGTTGCTGTCCGCGAATCTCCAGTCAGGCCGGTCATCCTCAAGTTCAAGAACGTTCCCTCTATCTACATGCGTCGAGAGGGTTTCACGAACGGTGCAACCTACGAGGAAATCATATCGATGAGCATCGCGAGCCACAATGCAGCCTACGATACGCTCCCCTCCGATCAGGAGTACAGGCGGGAAGACTTCGAGGGACTCATCGAGTTTCATCGCGTGCATGGCGACGGTCGGTCGCTCACCGACAAGGCCCTACGTTCGCTCGGGTTCTTTGATGCCGAGGGACGGCTTGCCAACGGAGCAACCCTTTTCCGGGACGGCTGCGTCGACCCAAAGACGTCTGTCCAGTGCTCGGTGTTCGCAGGACTCACCAAGGGAAGCGAGCGTATCGTTACCGTAAACCGCTACGCGGGACCGCTCACCTCGACGATCGACTATATGCTCGAATTTGTTAGGCAACGAATGAACCACGGCATTGTTAAACTGTCGTCGTCTCGCATCGACATAGACGCATTCCCAGCAAGGGCGCTGTTCGAAGGGGTAATCAATGCGGTGGCGCATCGAGACTATTTCCTTGACGGCACGCAAATCCAGGTCGATATGTTTGCCGACCGACTCGAGATATCGTCGCCCGGAAGCTTCTTCCAGGGCGAGTGCCTCAAGAGGACATACGACCTTTCGTCAATCATCTCGAAGCGGCGCAACGAGCTCATACGCGGCGTACTCGTGTGCTGCGGCGTAATGGAGGCAGCAGGTACAGGTTTCGACAAGGTCGCGGAGGACTACCGAGACGTGGACGAGAGCCACCGGCCATTCATCTTCTCGACATCAGACCACTTTACGCTCGTGCTCCCAGACCTGACGTATGGCAGCGGCGTCGTGAGCACGGACCTGCCAGCTCTGTTGTTTGCCCCCGTCCCAAACGGAGGCACCCATGACGAGGCGATACTATCTGCTTGCTACACCACGGCGCGTACCGCCAAAGACATTGCCCAGACGATCGGACTGAGCGATTCGAGCTATTTCCGCAAGCACATACTTGGCAACCTGGTCGATCATAGCTATTTGGAGAAGAGCGTTGCCGGACGAACAGCGTATTACAAGACAAACAGGGACGTGGTGTCACCCGCCTAGTACTTACAGGGCTCCTCGCGTCCCTTGTTCGCTCTCACAAGGGACGCGAGGAGCCTTGGCAGCGCCACAAGCGACCCTACGGATAATCCGCGCATTTGCCTTCTCCGTCCTCTGTTTGCGTGTGTGGTAAGTTATAATACATGCGTAAACATCACGGATCGGAAGGAAAGACCATGACGGTATCGTACGCAGTGCGCGTGGATGAGGCGACGCGCGACCGCGCGGCAGAGGTCGCCCGCAGCTACGGGCTCGACCTCGCCTCCGCCACCCGAGCCTTCTGGACGCAGATGGCGCGGACGGGCAGCATACCCCTCTCCTTCAACTACGAGGAGCCCAACGACGCGAGCCTCGAGGCCATCCGCGAGACCGAGGAAATCTTCGCCAACGGTGGGGGCAGGCGCTTTGGGAGCGTCGACGAGCTCGTCGAGGCGCTGGAGGCGTAGGGTATGGCGCGCCTCGACCTCGAGTTCACCGCGCGCTTCAAGCGTGACTACAAGGCGATGGCAAGGCGCAGGGATGTCGCGCCGTTGCGCGAGGTCTTCGAGCTCATAGCTCGGAATGACCTCGCCGCGCGCGATGAGCTTCTGCGTCGGCACAATATGCACAGGCTCTCGGGCAGGTGGGCAGGCTCCAACGAGTGCCATGTGTGCAACGTGGGCGACTGGCTCCTGGTGTGGGCCGTACGCGACGGGGTCGCGGTCCTCCAGCGCACGGGAACGCATGACGAGATCTTTGGCCGATACCGATAACTGCATGCCACAAGCGAGAACTGCATACCGGGGCAGCCAGGCCCTGAAACCCCTAGCGGGAGTGGTAGCCTTGTGCGATATCGCAGCCAAAAGAGTGAAAGAACGATCCTGGGTGACTTGGAGGAAGCCCCTTCGAAACCTCTGAAGCATTCATATGCCAGTCTGGCTGCCTAATACAACGAAACCAAGAATCGTTCTTTCTGCCTTCTCCTCGCGAGTCGTTTCGGCTCACTTCCCGTCGGCGCAGCTCGGACATCGAGCAAATCCGCAAAGAGGGGTTCCGTGAGGGAGCGGAATATGGCCTCCCGTGCCTCCGCCGGGGCCGCGAATCCGCTGGCGTCGTGATATGAATTGCATCTCTGGGTACGGAACATATAACGTAACCACACTTCGAGGACGGGATCGACCGCGCCAATAGCCACCATGCGCATAGACGAGGACGTGAAGCGGAGGGCCAGACCCATACTAGGGGAACTCGGGCTCAACGTCCCCTCCGCCACCAAACATACAAGAGCCGGCAGACCAGCCATACAGCCGAGGAAGGCGTTGGCATACGGTGTCGTCGTGGAACCCCCTTTCAACGGTCGGCAGCATGCCAAGGCCAAGGGCGTGCGTAGTTCAATGTTGCCTCCGCTTACGACGAAGGAGGAAACATGCAGGAAGGTATGCAAAGCGATGTGCCGACCTACCGCGAGATGGTAGGGCTCTTTGAGGTCTTTTCCTCCTGCCACTGCGGGCGGTCGAAGTCCTCGAGCCTAATATACGATCCGACGATGCCCGGCTGTGAGTCCGCGAACACGAACATGGTGGTCGGGACCGTGACCCCGGCGTAGCCATGCGTCGATTGCTGGATCATAGAGCATATGGATCCGGAGGCCAGCAGCTCCTTGCGGAACTGCTCGAAGGACGATATAAACATCCACGAGGAGGCAGTTATCATGCTCACGTAGCCCCTCTCCTTCACGTACGCCCCGCCCCTCTTTATGAAGCAGGTGCATATGTCCCTCTTGGCCGACGGGTACGCCTTCTTCACCCAACCCGCCACCCACCGGTTCATGTTGGACCCGCCCATGTACGGCGGGTTGGCCACCACGACGTCGTAGCGCGCGGCGAGCAGCGCGAGCTCCGCGCGCAGGCGGGCCAGCTTCTGCTCCGCGCTGCCCTCGAAGAGCGACAGTTCTTTGGCAAGAGACGCGAGGAGCCTAGCCACGTTAGACACAGCCTCTATCTAGTGCGCTTTGAGAAAAACTCCGATCGTTCCCGCATCACGTCGGGCGCTCGGTACGATTGGCGCAAACAAAACCTCGCCCTTTGATACAATTGAACTATCATAGGCAAGGAGGCTTGGATGTCGGACAAAAACGACGAGAGAATGTTCGGCCTGGAGGACGAGGAGCTCGACAGGAGGTTCGCCGCGGCGGTGAGACGCGCCAACGAGAAGAAGCTCATACTCGGCGTCCCCCTGCCCAAGTATGACGCGCGCACAAAGAGGGCGTACCTGCTCTACGCGGACGGCCACAAGGAGTATGTCGTTGCTTCCTGAGGTCATGGCCATAGCCGGACCCAACGGCTCCGGAAAGACGACGGTTACATCCCTCGCACAGCTGAGGGGCACCTATGTCAACGCGGACGACATCAAGCGTGCCACGCACTGCACCGACATCGAGGCCGCCGTCCGGGCCGAGGAGCTCCGGGAGGGCCTTCTGGCCAGTGGCGAGAACTTTACCTTCGAGACAGTTCTCTCGACTCCGCGCAACCTCGAGCTACTGCGTCGCGCAGGGGAGCGCGGCTACTTCGTGCGTTGCATATACGTGCTTACCGCGTCCCCGGACATCAACGTGGCGCGTGTCCGAGCGCGGGAGATGTCGGGCGGGCACGGCGTGCCGGAGGAGAAGGTGCGCACTCGCTATTACAGGGCGCTGAGCCTAATCTCAAGTGTTGTAGAGGCGTCCGACGTCATGCACATGTACGACAACTCGGGCGACGTGCCGTTCCGGATATTCAAGAAGCGCAAATCGGAATTCTTCGCCGCTGAGAGCGAGTTCTGGAGTCTTGAGGACGTGAGCCGCCTGACGGGCGTCTGGGACCTAAGGCCATTTCCCGTCACCAGGTAGCACCGGCCTGCGATACCGCGGAGGTGCTTCGCGCATCGTGCGAACATGCCAGATATAGGACGCAAGGCTCCAATGGCGGTGATTGCTGTCACTAGTGTGATCGCGGAGGCTTCGGGCCCAATGAGCCGTTTGTTGAAGAGGCTTCGATGTCGGTATCGTAATGGTGAAGCGCGACGCAAACCCATTGGAAGGCGTTCCCGACCATCTGAGCCCCATTAAGCAACGGCATGGTGGTATGCCCATCCAGGCGAAAGCCGCTGCCAACGCCCAGTTGAATGTCCGCATACCCCTGCGCCCCCTTGCTAAGGAGCGGTTGCCGCTAGCTGCCACTTTTGGCCCATCAATTTGTCTGAGTTCCCAGTAAACTTGTGTCTCGTCGAGACGAGTCGTCCCTCATATGTTTGGCCCGGAACCTCGCGTCCCTTGTGAGAGCGAACAAGGGACGCGAGGAGTCATTCCATGGTTACATGGGGTGATGCAAACAGCCCTTTGCAGTCTTGTCCGATATCAGGGTATGTTGCATCGACAGAAACCGAGCGGCAACAACATACGAGGAGACAGGGAACAAACCCAATGCAAGGAGTCAGAAGGCCATTCTCAGTACTATGGCATCACCTTTGCTTCCAAAGCCATGCAACGCGTTCCTTCGAGCCCGCAGACCACTTCGCGTACGCCTTCAGATCGCATATGCGCGGGCTACAGTGCCGAAAGGATCATGCTGCAGTTATCCGCTATCGGCTCCACCATGCGGGCGCGGAGCGTCTCCGCCCCCTTGATGTGGGGGGACAGCTCGAAGGCCTCCTCGATCGCCTTGGGAACCATTTTCGCCAGGTCGGCCATCATGCCCAAGCAGTCGTCGGCGGTCAATCCGGCATCCGCGAATATCTCGGCGACCTCACGCTCCGTCGCCCCGGCGTAGCGCCTTATGGCTCCGGCGCTGACTCTTCCGTACTGGTTCTTGCCGCCGATGGACATGGCGAGCTTGCCCTTGAAGTGGCCTGGGAAGTACGGCAGGGCGGACGCGACGTCGTACATGGGTGCCAGCACGAACTGTCCGCCGTGCCCAATCAGTATCGAATAGTTCTTAGCATGGGCGTCGATGCCCCATATGAGGCAGTTGTAGAAGAGGATCTTGGTGAATGCGCTCAAGTTCGCCCCTAGGTTGTTGAGGCCGCCGAGGAGGCGAACGACGTCTCGCGTGGACGGTCCGCCGTCGGCGGCGTACTTCCTGTTCGGCATGAATCCAAGCGCCTGGCACATGTCCTCCTGATGGATCCGAGCCGTGCCGTCCTGGGTCTCGACCCTGTCGTAGCGCCTCACCACGAGGGCGGGCTGATCCTCGAAGCGGCGATAATCCACCTCGGCGGCTGGCACGCCGCACGCCTTCGCCGCCCTCATGCAAACATATTCGTCCAACGCCTCGAGCCTCATGCCCGACACCCCATGCTTGAATATGTGCGTCGTTGGCGCGGATCCCCTGCAGGAGCACCAGCGTCCCTCGCGAAGGGCGAGCGCGAACTTGCCCTGGTTGCCGCCAAGCGACCAGTGCTCGCCTGGCGCCGCCCACGCCTCGTCCCCGCTGCCGCGTATGGCGCGAAGGCGCTCGGCTATGTCGTGCTCCGAGACTGGCTCGTACGCGAACTCGCGACCAACCTCGTCATCCCTGCCCACTGGCGTAAACTGTACGCCACCGGGGCAGTCGAGCCCCATGATCTCTAGCATGGAGAAGTAGTCGTCCGCCCTTACCCCATATTCCGAAGCGATTGCCTCCCGCTGCGAGTCCGCGTCGGGCAGCAGGCCCGCGAGATACGGAACGAGCACTTTGTTCCCATAGCTGGAGTCGCCGATCGGCATTCTTACGGACAGTTGCGGCCCTCGGTAGTCGCCATCGTAATGAAAGGAGAGCAGGCCGTTGGAGTCCCTGGAAAGCACGCCGGCCGGACGTCCGCAGATGTGCACCCGCAGCCTTCTACCCCTCGCCATCGTCGCCTCCCTCAGGCACCAGCGACGCGTAAAGCTGCTCGTAGGAGGTCGAGTGTCGCTTCGGACGCGCGCCAACGAAGAGCGACATGCCGAGGGCGCCTAGCACTGCCCTGAGCTTGTCGAGGCGCACGCCGGCCGCCCTTCCCGTCTCGAGCGTCACTATGCTCTTTGGGGACACGCCGGCAGACAGGGCGAGCTGCTCCTGCGTCATCCCGAGCTCGAGCCTGCGACGGCGCACGATTGCGCCCAGTCTCGTGGCGGACCCCGCCTCCTCCATGGCGCGCCTCCTATCTGTAAAGTATTACAGGAGCAATTGTAGCTGTAATACTTTACAGACGCAATCGTCCCTGTCAGTCGTGCGCTGAAGGCGCTCTGCACAAGGGCAAGGACGATTCGTCATTCCACGTGTCCATGGAATGGCTCCTCGCGAACCCTCGCGAACATGAAACATTCCGACTGCATGGAACGGGGTGTCGTCGAGCCCCGACGACACCCCGTTGGAATTGCTAAGCACCTCGTTGCAACAGGAACTTGTATGCCGGCACGACGTCGATCACAATGCCGTCGGCCTCAATCGACCGCTCGTCCCCGTACGTGACGATCTGGAACCGGCGCGCAAGGTCGAAGCCCCTTGCGAGCTTTATCAGGTTGCCAACCTCGCGTTCGGTCGAGCTTTCGTCCAGCGAGTAGGCGACCTGTATTGCCATGCCCAGGTCCGGGAGGAAGAAGTCTACGTCTATCCCCGTGGTCGGCGACTTGAGGAAGTACAGGCCGTCTGGGTGCAGGCGATGCAGATGGGCTGCCACAACGTTTTCCAAAAGGGACGTGTCCTTCTGGAACAGGAACAGATTGAGCAGGCCGTTGTCGGAGAAGTAGTACTTGGGCACGCTCTCGCGTTCCGCGAACTTGGCGAAGTGGTTGGAAATAGAGAAGACGAGGTAGGAATCCCGCACGTAGGACACGTAGTCGATGACCGTGTCCTTGCTCGCGGACGCTCAACGCACGAGCGACATGTCCAGTGGAGCCACGCGCATGCGATGCCGCAGCCGGACAGCGCCGCGACGGCGCTGAACTCGGAGCGTATCAGGTAGGCGTCCTTGCCCTTCAGCTTCTCGAGCGAAGCGTCCCACATCGCTCTCGGGACGCTGCGACAAGGGGCCGCCTGCCAACGTGTCCATACGGGAGCCGATCTGGCAGGGCGTGAGGTTGATGAACCATGCGCGTCATTCTATCGTTAGAAGAATCGTAGCTAAGAGAATCGTAGCTCTGCTAATATGTAACCAAGAGAAGGGGCTTCATAGGGAGGTGCGATGTTCGTCGGACGCGTGGACGAGCTGGAAACGCTGGAAGAGCTCTACACCAAGGAGGGGTTCCAGATGGTCGTTGTCTACGGCAGACGCCGAGTGGGGAAAACGACCCTGCTTGACCAATTCTCGCGCGACAAGAGGCCCCTGTACTTCACGGCGCAGGAAGAGAGCAGCGTTTTGAACCTCAGGCGCTTCTCCGAGGCGGCATACGCGAGGTTTGGCATACCCAAATCCGCCGGGGCATTCGGAAGCTGGGTCGATGCGCTGGAATTCGTGGCGGACCAGGCGACACGGCAGCAGGAGCCCCTGCTCTTTGTCTTCGACGAGTTCCCTTACGCCGCGACGGCGGATCCCTCGCTTCCCTCGGCCCTGCAAATCGCAATCGACCATGGGCTCAAGCAGACGAACTGCTGTCTCGTCCTGTGCGGTAGCAATGAGGGCTTCATGGAGGGCAAGGTGCTTGGGAGCAAGAGCCCCCTCTTTGGACGACGCACTGCGCAGATACGCCTCAAGCCGTTCGACTATGGGGACGCGATGCATATGTTGCCAAGCGAGGGCCCAGAAGAGTGCCTTCGGTACTATGCGACCTTCGGTGGCACGCCGTACTACCTCGAGCAGATAAGCCACGACCTCTCATACGAGCAGAACGTCATGAAGCTGTTCTTTAGGACTTCGGGCCTGCTGTACAGCGAGCCGTCGATGCTGCTGAGGCAGGAGCTGCGGGAACCGGCGCTATACAACTCCGTGCTTGCGGCAATCGCACATGGGGCGACCGTCCCCAAGGCCATAGCGGAGCGAGCCGGAGTCGCGAGGGAGTCGGTTGGCCAATACCTGAAGACGCTCCTCAGCCTGGGGATCGTCGAGCGAAGCGTCCCCTTTGGCGAGAGCCCCGGCTCGTCACGCAGGAGCCTGTACTCGATAGCGGACCCGTTCTTCGCCTTTTGGTATCGCTTCGTCGGGCCGTCGGCAGAGGCCGTGGAGCTTGGTGCCGGTCGCGCCGTGGCCATGGGGGTCTGCAACGGGCAATCCCTGTCGACATACGAAGGAGCGCAGTTCGAGCGCGTGTGCCGCGAGTGGGTGGCCAGGCAGAACCGCGAGGCGCAGCTGCCCTTCTTGGCGACGTCGTTTGGGCGCTGGTGGGGACCCGACCCTGCGTTGCGCGAACAGGTGGACATCGACCTCGTCGCCGCGAACGCGACCACGCGCCAGATCGCCTGTGGCGAGTGCAAGTGGCGCAGCGCCTTCGACGAGACGCAGGCCATAGAAACCCTTAGGCACCGCGCGGAGCTCATACGAGGCGGGTGGCAGGAACGTTACTTCTACCTCTTCACAAAGGGTGACGTTAGCGCCGGTACGCGCAAGAAGCTGGAGGGAGCTCCGGACCTGAAGGTAGTGACGGCAAGTGACATCTTTGTACGCTGAATGAGGGTGAAACAGGTATCACCGTTATTGTGACTGGTCGACGCGCTTGAGTTCGCGAAGATCTGGGAGCGTGTGTCGCGCAGAGCGCGGCCACCATACGACGGCTCTCGCCGATTATTTATGTTTGCGCCGCTGATGGGACGGCACCTCGCGCCCCTTTCCAACCGGGCGACCATATTCGCTGGAAACACGGAGTCGAAGTTGGCCCGCCTGAGCGCCGAGTTCGCGCCACTCGCAAACAAAACGTAACTGCCCACGAACGCCTTCAATTAATGACGTGTAGACAAGCGCCCCGGTACTGACACCTACATCAGATGTGCCATGTACAGGGGCAAATAGACGCAGTCCGTATCCACTCGCATCTGCTTGGGATGTACCAAATGCTGCACACCGACGCGCGAGCCCGTCTCGATGTAGTCGCAGCGCCCGTCGGCCACAAGGTACTCGATCATCCCGCGCGCGAATGGGAAGCACTGCACCTCGTCGAACACGATGAGGGACTCCCGCTCGTAGAGTGTGGTGCCGTAGCGTGCCATGATTTGCAGGAAGAGCGTGTCGAGGTCGTTGGCGAGGTCCCGGAAGTCCCGCTTTAGCTCCTCGGTGCCTCGAAGAAGCCGACGACGATGCACGTGCGGTACTCCCCGCGGCCGAATTCGCTCACGATGGTGGACTTTCCCACGCGACGGGCACCCTTCACGAGAAGGGCGGTCCTCCCCGCGCTGGCGCGTTTCCACTCGAGCAAGTTCTCGTACGGTTTTCGCTGTAGCATATTACCTCGCATAATCACGAAACACGCAAGTTTTGGATGTTGGGTTTGCGCGTAACACGCAAATGATGACAACTGGATCGCCATTGCGATACCACACAAACGTGGGCGTTTTGGCCTCCGCAAAACTCGAGGTCAGGAGCGGTGCCTATCGGAGGGACGACGGCGTGCTCGTGATCCCCGTCTCCCTGCTCGGCGCCTAACCTCCAGTCGCGCCGGCGTCTACACCCGCCACAGCGCCCACACGCGCTTGCTACTCGGCTCTCACCCAACCCCACGTCCACCATACTCCATACGTTTCACCGTCGGCATCATCCGAATAGCTCGGAGTCCAGTGCCGCCGCCACGGAGTCCGACTGCGGTATGGCATGCGCGTAGATGGACATCGTGACCTCGGCGGACGAGTGGCCTAGGCACGTCTGGACGGTCTTCACGTCCACGCCGCTGGCGATTAGTATCGTGGCATGGCTGTGCCTCTCACTGGCTGGATGCGGGCATGAGCGTGATCGAGGTGCAGCACATGCTCGGCCACGAGCAGCTCTCGACCACCATGCGTTACCTCGATGTGCAAATGCGGCAGAAGAGCAAGGCCATGGCCGTCCTGGAGAGCGAGGACGATAGGAAGAAGACGAAAAAGTGGCGAAAGCCCGACGGAACCCTCGTCGACTTCCTTGGCCTTGGGAAAGGCTAGGAGAGCATAACAAAATCCAAACTCCGACTGGCCTACGTGCCGAGGTGGCGAACCCGGAAGTCCAGCGGAGTTTGGATTTTATCTCGGTTTGGATATCGGAACTGATGCGGGTGTACGCGATCGACGCCCGCCTGGTTGCCAAGCATGCGCAGGCGGCTCTCTACCCCACTTATCTCCAACCGCTTGATTGGATTGGAAAATGACACAAAGAGCGTAGGGCAATCATCGTTGCGCAAATCCAGGTACTACTGCAGGTGCACCTTGGGCCGAGCGTCAAAGTGCACAATCCTTTGCTTGTTGCCCTTTCCCAGCACAATACGCTCGCAACGATTCATGTGCATGAAAGGAACCTTTCCCTGTTTGTGGTAGGTTTGTCCGCTCTTGCATGACAACACAAGCGTAACTTCTTCGAGCCCGCGAAAGAACGGGTCAGAGCCTTTCTTCTTGGACTTTACCGCCCGCTTGGGTGCGGGACATATCGTCTACGTCTATGACGAAGACGAGCTTTTGGCGTTGCAGACAACTTTTTCGTTTGGAGACAAAGGGACCTAAAAGCTTCAGCATAAGCAAGTCGAGCATCCGAGCGAGCACGCAGTTGCAGCCGATTGCTTCGAACAAATCTCGACCCACACTTTGCTCAGATTAATTGTGAGCTTTTGCACGCTTTTGCCCATCGTTTAATTATCTAACGAAATGGTGTCGAGTATGTGCTTGAACTGAAGCTCGGCATCACTCCATTCTCTTTGGGTCGAGATACAATAGACGTAGTTTGTCTTGTCTGGCATCGAAATAACCTCAATGGTTTCGTAGAGAGAATCACCCGAAGTGTCTTCGATCCTGTAAGAGAACCTTGCTGCCGTTACATTTTTTGAATCCTTCACGCTCACCATTTGAGGGTCGTCCAATACTTCAAAACCCTCTATGCCATATTTAGCCTTGGCCACTTCAATAAAATCGTTGCAATAGGTATTGACTCCCGGCTCGTATGCACCTTCAAAGCTATCGACCACGACACCTCTCGATTTGCTCGAGTTCGAATAGGTTTCGTCCTCGTCGAGATGCCACGAATCGGGCATACTCAATACGAGTCCGCCCACTCGCCACTCCTGTGTGTAACTCTCGTTCAACCATGTCCTCTTCGAGTTTATCCCGCCGGTCAATCCACTTGCGTTGGACACTTCTACCGTCGAGGATGTCCCCACATATTCGTTGGCGTTATTTGCTCGGTGCTGGCTCGCAAACGATACCCAATAAGACAGTATTGAAACAATTAAGAGCACGATTGATACTGCGCCACTTACTGTTTTTCCCTTGCTCATTGCAGCCTCCCATAGACGGCATCCATCAACACATCCCGCATGTTATCCGAACAGCAACCGAGTACTTGTACAAGCACAAGCATGGCAATTTGTACCTCTATAGTGCTCCATTATCCAACAAGCTGTTTCCACTGCCGCGCCTACTCCAACTAAATCGGCAAGCGAAAAAAGCAAAGGTATCGACAATCTAGCATCCGAATCCAACTCACGTGACAATCCTCCCGTCAGCGTCCATGTGATGGGAGGTCTTTGTGAAGCAAGTTTCCAAGAAAGAGAGGGTTAGGCAGGTCGAGGAGTGAGAAGCCAGCGGGATGACGGTTCGCGACTGGTGTGCCGCTTGCTAGGCACTCCTCGGCCTAGGAGAGCCTCTCGTCCCTGCTCATCCTCCCCATATGCCGATCCTCCCGTCGATCGTTTTACCGATTGGAGGATAATCGATTTGCATACTCGGAATCGCTAGATGCCTATGCATTGACGCTCATATGTCCCGCACCGTGTCAAGTGCCAAATTCGCCCGACCCCAAGCCCGTCGGCCTGGGGTCGGGCTGCACCATCGGCATTCCGCCCCAACTGGAGAGCGTCCCCGCTGAAGACGCCGGCGTTGCGGCAGTTTCAGATCCGTGGGCACCACGTGCGTGGCCCACACTTCGCGTGATTCGGCATGGGGATTGTTCGCCCGTAGGTGCTAGTCTACAGTCGCACGCGCCAAGGCTGGCCTTGGGGTGCAAAGCGTCAGCGCGAGCCTCTCCGACGCCCCGAACCAGGACGGAGTCGCCGTCGATGTTATTGTGGGTGGCGGAATCAGCCTTGCTGCAGCTCTCCCCGCACGATATTGCCGATCGCCCACATCTGGCGAACCAGCTCGGACGCGACCGCCACCTTCGCGACGTTCTTCCTCTTGCCGGCCTTGGTCAGGGACCTGTAGCGGTCGACGTTGCGCGAGTTGCAAAGGCGCGCCTCGGCCACGATGGCGGCGCTGACCTCGGCGCCGCCGTTGGCGTCCAGCTCGTCGAACACGGCGTGGGCCAAGACGCACCCGTCCCAGCCGTATTGCTCGAGGTAGTCGATCGGCTCTCCTCCGCACCGTCGGCCGTCAGCACGTCCGACGATGCACCGCCAGGGGTTCTGGCACGGAGGCGAGTCGCCTTGCTCCCGTGACGGAAAGTGGCTCAAAAACACTTGACAAAAACACAGTCGTTGGTCAGTGCGTCGTTGATCGGCCACCTTACACGCGCGGGAGCTTACCGATGACGAGTTGGATTTGGTCGCACGCTACGATCGTGGCGTATAGCCGTCCATGTGACGCTGTTGCCGTACGACGGCAAAGGCTTTTCGGCGTCGTATCTGTCGAGTCGCTTGTGCCATCTGACGCCATGGCCAGTGGCTGGGCACCTCGCGTCCCTTGCCAAAAGTGCGACCATTTTCGAGGGCAAGGCTGAGGAAAAGCTGGACCGCCTGCGCGCGGAGCTCGCGCCGCTCGCCGCGCGCTACGACGTCGTCGTGGCCAACCCGCCGTACATGGGGAGCTCGAGCCTCAACAGGTGGCAGGGAGCCTGGGTGAAGAAGCGCTACCCACAGCAGTACCGCGACCTGTGCACCTGCTTCATCGAGAGGGGCTTCTCGCTCTGCGGAGGCGACGGCGCCAGCGCGATGGTAACCATGCAGTCGTGGATGTTCCTCGGCAGCTACGAGAGGATGCGCGTGGGGCTGCTGAAAGAGCACTCGATCCTCACGATGGCGCACCTCGGGACCCGGGCGTTCAGCGCCATAGGTGGCGAGGTCGTCTCCACCACCGCGACCGTGTTCGGCTCGGCAGTCTCGGACGTCCCAGGCGCCTACCTCCGCCTCGTGGACATGGGGTCGGAAGATGAGAAAAGGGCAAAGCTCTTGGAGGCCCTTGCCGACCCCAAGTGCGGGTGGTTCTACCAGAGGGACGCGTCCGCGTTCGAGGCGATACCGGGAAGCCCGATCGCGTACTGGGCAAGCGATTCAATGTTTAGGGCTTTCAATAATCTGGCTACATTAGGCGAATATGCAACACCCAGACAAGGCCTTGCAACAACGAATAATAATCGTTTCTTGCGTAAATGGTGGGAAATATCGCAAAGGAATACCAACAGAGAATGTCGATCGCATAGCTCTGCACTCGCGTCTGGCTCAAAGTGGTTTCCAATAATACGTGGCGGGGCATTCAGAAAATGGTTCGGCGTTTACGACGAGGTGGTTGATTGGTCAAACAATGACACAGGGATGAAATCAGAGGTGCTGCGTAAGTACCCATACTTAAGCACACCTGACTTCGTAATCAAGAACCAGAGTGATTACTTTAAACCGGCAGTTACATGGTCGAAGATCTCGTCTGGAGTAATTTCCTTCAGATACGCACCAGCTGGCATGCTCTTTGAAGTCGCTGGGGCTTGCATGTTTGCCGATGACGGAATCCTTTGTATTGCTCAGGCGCTTTGTAATTCGAGCAGCGCGTTAGCTGCTCTGTCCTTATTGGCACCTACGTTGAACTATGAGGTTGGTCAAATTGCTATCGTTCCATTCGCTGAATTTGACGAGCGCCAGAGTACAGAAATCATTGTCAAAGTAAAAAAACTGAGGCAGATGTCGCAGGATGACATCAATTTATGCGAAACGTCTTGGGACTTTGGTAGACATCCTTTGACCTAACATGCCATGGAACGGGGGGTAGACCACTTGTTCCAGACTTGCTGGTGGCAGATCCACGTCAGCATCTCACTAAGTGCGAAAGAGGAGGAGCCGTTCCAAGACTCAGTCGAGGGTGCCCGACATGCATAGCCACCCACATGTTTGGAGTGGGATGCCTTGCCAAACTGCGTGCAATGCCAGCGTATCATCATTATCATGCCAGAGGTCCGAAAGGCATTGAACGGTAACTTTTTTTCATTTGGAAAGACCATAGTCGTGGTGTACTCGCTTTTGTATGTTCTAACTTTAACTTTGACTACGAGTCTTCTTGCCCGAACAGAAACATTGATGCAATTGTCGTTGTGTCTTTTCGTGGAACCTGTGCAACGACTTGTATAAGGTTTTTCTCTGCATCGACCTGATACGATATGACTATGTAGCGTTTTCCTGCGGTTCCTCGTGGCTGGTTGAGGTTACACCGTTCTTTAGCATATTTACTTACAAACTCTCTACCATATGGCAACAGGTCTATCAACACCGAACCGTCATTCTTTTTAAGCGCAATACGCCTAGAAGATGAGTGCTTTTCTTGTTGGCACGCAATGTCAAAATGGGACCAGTCGGCTCTTTCTATTGCCGAAAGCACAGAAGCCCCGAACACTCGAGGCTCTATTGTGGTTCGCATCCAATCGGTCAAAAAAGCGAGGCCGTTACCCCTGTTTATGTAACAGCTAATTCCATCTTCTATTGCGTCTAATAGCGCTTGCGTAAACTCATCTGAAAACGTATTTGCCAACAATGACTCGGCATCCTGTTTATTCATTAACATACTCCTACATTATCGGATTCTTTCTAAAGTCCCACGATGTTTCATATGTGTCCCAATCTGATCGTGAGATGGATATACATTTCCTCACAAGGTCTCCTATATGAGGCTCATGCGCACTATTACGCAACAAAGGATACTGTGATATTTGTCCTGGTTGATAATCTAGACTAGCAGACATTATGCGTGCAAAAGCCAAGCCTACAGACGAATTGAGGAACGCCGTTGCCACAAGTAAATCACTTTCAGCACCAAATGCTGCAGGCCCAGTCATATCAAAGAGGAAGCCTTGTTGTTTAATCCTTACCGCTAATACCCCACTCGAAACACGAGTCCAAGACGCCATTCTTTGAAATCGCAATGACTCTTTGACCATGACCGCGCCAGCGTCGTTGAGCGTCTTACCAGCATTAGACCAATTGACAACGCAGTCGTCATTACCATACCATTTTCTAAACTGTCCCCCTTTGTTATACGGAACCCATTGCCTTACATCGTCCGAATAAGGATAGTAAGAAGGAACCATACAATACCGCGATGCAGGTTCCCACCAGTATCGCAAGAATCGCTCGTTATTACATGTAGCCATACCAAGATGCGTGTCTACGTAACTGCCTACGCACGAATTCTTCAGGAACGCACCTATCATTGCGTCGCTTATCCAGTATGCAATTGGGTTTCCAGGTATCGACTCAAAACCATCCGCACTCCTCCTATAGAACCACCCGCACTCGGGGTCGGCAAGGGCCTCCAAGACCCTTGGCGCTTGGTTGTCTGCTCCTGGGAAATCAGAGAGCCGAATGTATCCGCCTTTATATCCCAGAATGCGCCCTTTCTGAATGGTAATTGTACAAGCGGGTACCATCGCAACGGGAAAAGCGTTGTACTCCAATTGGATAAGCGACGTAATCGTGTTTTCGCTAATTAGTCGGTTTCTAAGTTGCTCATAAGTCGAAATAAACATCCAGGTATATGGTGTCACTAGACCGAGTTCCGCCCTATCTAGGCCGAACAGAACGTTTCTTACTATAAAGCACGAGTAGAGGTCCCTCTTTGTGTACGGGTATGCATTCTTCACCCACTTGGCCATCCATGGTGCAAGATTGCTGAGCCCCATGTACGGCGGGTTGGCCACCACGACGTCGTAGCGCTCGGCCAGCGGCGCGAGCTCGGCGCGCAGCTGGCAAAGCTTCGTCTCCGCGTTGCCTTCGTAGAACGTCACGCCTTTTGATAATGACGCACCATTGGCAAGGGACGCGAGGTCCCTTTCTATGGCGTCCATGTCGGAATCCGACACTTGCAGCAGGCTTCCGCACTCGTCCAGGTGCGCCGCCGCGTCCAGCAGAGCCTTCTTTGACGAGAGGTGCGGCAGGTGGTCCAGCTCCTCGTCGGTGAACTCCACGCGCGCGAGCACGGTTATGCGCGGGGTCACGCCACGTCGCAGGAATCGGCCGTCGGACTCGCAGGCCTTCATCGTCAGCGCGAAGCTGGCCAGCGCGGCCGCGCGGTCACTAATCTCCAGACCGGTGAGGTTCTTCTCGAGGATGCACCTCACGGCGTCGCGGTCGCGGTAGCCGCTCTCGCGGTACATCTGCAGCAAGAGCTCGAACGCGTACACGAGGATGTGTCCCGACCCGCACGCGGGGTCCACCACGGTAATCTCCTCCGGCGACGATATGCGCCTGAACTGCGTCTCGTGCTCCTCGTCGGGCGTGACGTAGTAGGGCATCTGCTCTGCGAGCCTGCTCTCGGGGTGGTTGAGCATCCAAAGCCGTCCCAGCGAGTTCTCCGTAAGATAACGCACAATCCAGTGCGGGGTGAAGAGCTGCGTTGCCGGCGCTATGGAGTCGCGCTCGGCCTTCCTCCCCTTCTTGAAGCCGGCGAACACCTCGTCCTTGCGCTCGCTCACGTAGTACTGGTACATCCAGCCCACGATCTCCACGCCCTCGCGCCAGTCGTCCTCGTCTATGTCGGTGACGAGCCTGCCCACCACGCCGTCGGCGCGCAGCAGCCCCGTTGGCAGCAGCAGCTCCATGGCCGATCCCACCGGCTCGAACACGGCCGGCATGCACCTCGCGAGCTCGTCGCACTGCGCGAGGAACACCAGGCGGAAGAGCACCTCGTCGTCACCCTCCTGCACGAGTCGCAGCGCCTCTGCCCCGTCGAGGGCGGCAAGCGGCAGGTCGAGCGCCTCCCTGAGGCACTGTGGCTCGAAGGAGCCGTCCGGGGCGGAGAGCACGCGCACGTGGCTCGGCAGGCGGTCGTTGACCTCCATGAAGCGGATGGCGAGCAGGCGGTTGAACCAGGTGTAGGCGGCCCGCTCCACGAGCTGGACATAGCCGTCCGACGCAGCGATCTGGAGGAGCTTGCGACGCTGCTCGCGCTCCTGGGCGGAGAGCACGCGGCCGTCGATCGCGTCGGCCTCCGCGTCGGCGCCCTCGCGGACGCCCCACCAGGCGCAGCGCTTCTCCACCTCGGCCATGAGCTCTCGGCGCGCCCACACGGCGTAGTTCTTGATCGCGTTGTCGTTCATCGTCTTCTCCCCTACCGAATCTTTGCCAGCACGTCCTGGAACTTTGCGTAGTTGACCTTTACGCCATCGTCCAGGTCGATGGCGATCATCTGGTCTGCCAAGTGGTGCACTTTCTACTCGTAGGCGCTCGTCTCCTTGAGCTGGTCTTGCAGCTTGCGCAAGCGCTTCTGCAGTCCCACGCGCTGCGAGCGTGCGCAGGTCTCCAGCGCGGTCTCGGTGTTCGATATCTGTGTGCGATAGCGCTCCTGCTGCTCGTGCACGTAGTCGGTGCGCAGACGAGCCAGCAGGTCGGGCGTGTAGCGATGCAGGTAGGTTATGGCCTTGAAGCCATTCTTCCTGCCGGAGTCGAACAGCCAGTAGATTGGGCGCTTTTTGTAGGTGCGGCAGTGATCCTTGTAGAACTCGCGCAGGAAGTAGGTACGGATAACCTGTCGCGAGCTGCCCCTGCCGCCGAGCGCGTCGGCTATGAACTGCAGGTTCTCCTCTAGGTTCTCATCGCCGTAGGCCACGCGGACGAACTCCACCGTGTGCGCCACGATGTCGTCATCGCCAAAGTAGTCTTCGTCCGTTATGGGGATGATGGCGTCGTCGTCGGGCATGAACGTGGGGTTTGGTATGCGCTCGAGGTAATCGGCTCGCATGGCGCCTTGGTCCGCCAAGATCAGCCCGTCCTCGTCGAGCGAGTAGCGGCCCATCATGCAGCCCACCGCATAGGAGAGCAAGCTCTTTATGACGTCGCGCTTGGTCTGCACGTACTTGTTGCCCTTGAAGCTCTCCGGAATCTCCTCCGCGGTGTCGAAGATGCGAGTCACGCTCACGTACTTGTCCTCCACCTCGATGGGCACCTCGCCCACCATGTCGTAGATCTCGGCAAAGATGCGATTGAGCTCCTCCTCGTTGGCCTTGAGCTGGTCGAAGCGGGCGTTCGTCTCGGCCTTGTGCTGTTCGTACTTGTCTGCGATGAGTCGTGCCATGCTACTCTCCTTACTGGCCCAGACGGATGCTGTCGTTGTCCTTGAGTTCCGCAAGCAGCCGCGCGCGGAAATCCTCCACGTACGAATTCACGTCTTCCTCGCTGTAAAGCGCCTTGGCGGGAAGCACCGTGCTGCGACTGATGACCTTGGTCTTGAGCTTTGGCGGTGTGACTTCGTCGCCTTGTCCGGATTTCTCGATCTGCGCAGCATCGATTTTTCTGAGCTGTGCCTCTTCCCATGTAACAAGCTGCGCACCGAGGGCATCCAGCTTTGAGCAGGTGTCGGCGTGCGCGATTTCCATCCGACGCCGCTCCGCCTCGTCCTTTGTAGATCGGACGATCCGTTCCACGTCCTTGGATGCGTGCTCAGGAACCGCGGCCGCGTACTCCTCGATTTCGAAAAGCGAGTCATCGAGCTTCCTTTGGACGACCTCTCGCTTATCCTTTACCAGCTGCCCATAGAGCGAGCGCGTATTGCCACACAGGCTTGGCAGGTCCTTAATCCGGCCATACGGCTTTGGAAGTCCCAGGACGTCCATGATTCTGGCGAGGGCGTCTTGGATGCTGCGCTCGCCCTCGATGTAGGACCGCTCCTCCCCCATGGTCTTTACGAGCGCAAGGGCGTCTTCAAAGTGTGCCTGTTGCGTGTTGAAGAAACGCTCCACGTCCTCCAGGTCCTCGGCGTTGTCCAGCAGGTCGTCCTCCAGGTCGGCGAACTCCTCGAGCAGCGACTTCGCGTCGGCCGAGTTCTCCATGACGGAAGACGCGAGGTGTATGGCCTCCTCGACGATCTCGCGACCTGGGAGCTGGTCATTGTTGGCATACTCCTTTGCGTAGAGCGCACGGTAGCGATCCATACGCCCCTGCATGCAGTTCTTGACGGCCTCTACGAGCTCGTCCTCGTCGGTGGGTATGGAGATGTAGCTGTCCAGCTCGCGCAGAAGGTTGCGCGACTTCGAGACCAGTGCCGCGGGAAGGCTGTCTCGTTTCTTTACCGTGACCTTGTCGACCTCCTTTGGCTTGCGCAGCAAGTCGACGACGTGGCTGTCGGTGGCTGGCACCTGTGCACCACCGTAGGTCAGACTCACCTTGCGGTCTGCGAGCAAGCGAGCCATCACGGCCGCCACGTCTATCTCGCGCCAGCCGTAGGGCTTGCCTTGGAACCTGCGCTGCACGTCGCCCATAGTCGTGGGCTGATACGTGCGGAACCGGGCGTCCAGGTAACGCTCCATCTCGTCGGCCGCGCCCTCGTTTGCACCTCCCATGCCCGAAAGGCCGCGCTGGTCCTTTCCGGCCAAGATGTCGCGCAGGTCTTGGTCGCTCGATACGGGCGTGTCGACGAGAGATGCCTTGGTGAATATGGCGTCCACCAGCTTGTCGAGCACGGCCTCGATCTTTTGCTTTGCGTTGGCCGCACCCACCTTGAGGGCGTGTCCGTCCACAAAGCAGCGCGCATGCACGATGGCGTCACCTATGAGCTCGCGCGCCTGCTTCTCGGCTTCCATGGCCTCCTGGGCCTTGGCCTCCACGATCTTGCGCTTGGTCGCCTGCATTGCCTCGCGACTGTGCGTCTGGCAGTACTTCTTGATCTTTGCCGCGTTGTAGAGCACGTCGTAGTAGTCGCTCTCGGTCGCGAGCACGATGAGCGCCTGGCCGACCGACGCCATGTCGAGCTCCGTGTCGCTCGCGTCGCACAGCTGCGAGTTAGCCATCGTGATGACGTTGAGCTTCATGCCTCCCTGGGACATGCCGTGAATCGCGTCATCCACGTAGCGATCGAACGGGAAGTCGTTCGCTCCCTTGCGATAGCGCCGCACGTTGTAGATGCCGTCAAAGATGATGGTCTTTACGCGGTCGATGACAGCGCTGGGGTCTATCTGCTCGTCGCGAATCTCGCGGGCGACGTCCTGCTCCTCATCGGTAAGAAACGCGTAGCGTTCGCCCGTGCGCGAGACGTAGTTCTCCTTTACCAGCCGGTCCAGCGAGGCCTTTACGCGCTCGCGCAGGGCCACCTTGTCGGCCTCCATGTTGTCTACCATGAGGATGGCGATGTTGCCGAGCGTGGGCTTCACATCCGATATGTAGTTGATGAGGTAGAGCGTCTTGAGCACGTCTATGTCTTCGTGGCGAATCACGTAGTCGCCGTCCGCCGCCTTGCGGCACCTCTCAAAGACCTGCTTGATGCCGTGGTCCAGCTCCTTCTCGAGCGTGTCGAAGAAGCGCCAGAAGGGCACGAGCGAGGTCTCGTCGCCGCCCTCCACCGACTGCGCGGCCTCCTGATAGCTCGAGAGCATGCTGCGCTCGCCCGTTGAGAGGCTCTTGCCCTGATAGCCGTGCTTGCGGATCTCCTTGAGCACGTTGGGCATGAGGGTAAACTGGTACCCCACGAACGGGAAACTCTGGGTGAACTCGAGCTCGGAGGCGTATCCCCGCAGGTCGCCGCGCGAGTCCTCAAAGGTAAAGAGGTTCTTGAGCACGGGTGACTTGCGGTCGTACTCCGCTTGCAGCAAGATGTTGGCCTGGTTGGTCTTGTCGAGCACGCGCTTCTTTATGACCTCGTCGACGCTGCTCGACGAGAGGGATAGGCGGGTGGTAAAGCGCCCCTGAATCTTTGAGAAGTCATGGCCGACGACCAACATCATCTCGTCGATGGCTTCTTGGCTCGTAACGACCATCCACACGCGGCCACGGCACTCGGCGCCGATCTGCTCCACGAACGTCTGTAGGTTGAGCATGAGGTTCACGTCGCTGTTGAGGTACTGGCCCATCTCGTCCACCATAAAGAGCAGGCGGAACTGGCCACCGCACTCGGCGGCCCTGCGCTCGCAGTACTCGTTGATGTCGCCCACGAGCTCGCCGAAGTCCACGGTCACGGCATCGGTGTTGTCGGCCCAGTCCGACACGGACTGGATCGAGAGCCCGCAGGCGCGGTTCGCCGCCTCTGCGAGCTCCTCGGCAAACATCTCGTAGCTCTCGCGGTCTTCCACCCAGGGACTGCCGGCAATGTCCTCGTAGGCTGCGCGGAATTCGTCCGTCTTGCCGCGGGCATCAATCATCTTCTCGAAGCGGGCAAGCTTGTAGTCGCGGCCATAGAAGCCGAGGTGGTCGTAGAACACGCGCGCGAGGGTGCGCAGGACGGCCGTCTTTGCCGTCTCGCCCTCCTTGAAGCCACCACCCTTTTGGTCGATGTTAAAGAGGATGGTCTCGGCCTCTACGCGCGACGCGCGCTCGATCTTTGCATACGTCATCTGGTCTTCGAACTTGTCGGAGAAGTAGTTGACAGTCGGCTTGCCGTTGACGGTGCGGTTCTCCAACAGATAGCTGAGCATCTTGAGGAAGTGCGACTTACCCGAGCCAAAGTAGCCCTGTATCCACACGCCCGTGTTGCGCGCGGGGTTGTCGAGCCCTCGCTCGTACGACTCAAAGAAGTCGTCGAAGTGCCGCTGCAACTCGCGCGTCACCACGTACTCCTCGAGCTCCTGCCGTATGGCATTGTCTTCGCTCACGTCCACAACGCCGTTGATGTAGCGGTTGATGTCCTTGGCAAACATGTGCTGGATCTGCATGGTGATGCCCTTTCGTCCTTCTAGATGAGGTCGAACGCACGGTAGTAGTGGCCGTCCTTGAGGCGGCCGAACAAAGAAAGCGACCTGCCGTCATAGACGCCCGGATAGGCGACCACGACCGGCACGTCGCGGAAGGTCGATTGCATGTTGTTCAATATGTTATGCACGCGCACGAACGGGTAGACCTCACCCACGCCCGTAATGAGTAGCACGTCTCCGAGCTCGTGCGGATTCCAGTCCATAGCTGCCACGAACGCCTCCGGCGTTGCGATTCGCTGGAGCTGCCGCAGCATGGCGGTTTGGCCGCGCCTTTCTTCCTGTTTGGGCAGGCGGTCGAGGATTCGCTTGCCCTCGCAGATGCGCAGGAGCAGGTCGTAGAGGTTCCGCTCGTGCACGCATGCATGCACACCGTTTGCGCCAAACTTGCCGCTCCGCGAGTCGGATACAAGATGACCGAAGAAGTCGCGCGCCTCAAGCTCCAGCGTGGGGTCATAGCAAAACGTAAAGATGCCCGCCTCGTTGCCCAGGCCTTTGTTGGCAAGGAAGTCGAGGTCTTGCAGGCGCTCTTTCAGGCGGTCGCAACGGTTCTCGAAGTCCTTTTCTTGCATGGGAGTAGCCACCTACATCGCCTCCCGCACGTTGAAGGCGATAAGAGCCGCCTCGTCGCCTTTGTCGACGATTGCATCCCTCAAATCGAAGTCGAGGAAGATGGGCACGAGCTCTTCGCTTCGTGCGCTGGCAAGCATGCCGCACTCCACGAGCCCCTTGCGCAGTACCTGCTTAATCTTTGCAAGGGTGCTCTCCGACACCTCGGCCATGTTCTCGTATTCGGACTGGAGACGCGTGATGTAGGCGTTCATCTCCATCTGGCCGAGAGCATAGTCATACTCGGTGTAGCGGCGACCGACCTCGTTTACCATGAAGTCTCGGACGAGCGGGTAGGTGCACATCATGGCGTACAGGTTGGCCTGTGCCGCCGCCTCGGGTGTATCCGTTGCGATGATGCTTACGATCCGCTCGCTTCCCACGGCGTTGATGCGCTTTACGCACACCCGCGCGATGTTGCTCACCATGCGCTCCGTCGGGTACTGGATGAGGTTCTCGTCCTTGATTCTTTCGACGACCTCCCCATCCGAAAGGCCCTCCAGATGCAGTTGGCAAGCTATGCGCATCTCGCGCAGCAAAAACTGCTCGCGTGTGATGTACGCCCCCTCCAGCCTGGCCAATGCGCTCTCCTTCGTGTTTCAAAACGTTACTCATAGTCGACTTTTTAAAATAGCGAAGGGTTGGGACTGTTTTCAGAAAAACAAGGATTGAATCGGTGCCCGCTTTTAAATAGTCGGCTATAGGTCACCTATTGTCGACCTATAAGTTATTTCAGCCTTATACCCTCAGGGGTATGCAAACCGATGGATACATAGCAGACGCACGTGCCAGACTTGGCATACGCATTAAGGAGCTCCGCAAAGCGCAGCACCTGTCGCAGCGGGAGTTTGCCCTTATGATTGGTATCAACCGGACCTATCTCATCGACATAGAACACGGCCGACGCAACGTCGCCTTTGACAACATGTACAAGATTGCCTCTGGCCTGGACGTGACGATGTCGGATTTGCTCATGGACGTCGAGTACGACGGCCGTGCCGGGGGCCAGTAGTAACCCTAGAAGATTTATGAATCAGATTAGTGCGAATTTCCGCAAGGCCGGCCAGCAAAATCCCAGCTGGCACGATTCGTCGATTCTAAAAATCGCACTGTGTGAAATACACAGTGCGATTTTTAGAATCGCGCCGTCCGCTCAACAGGGCTTTTGCAAGAGGCTCGGTCTAATATTCGCACTAATTGTCCCTTGAAAAGGCGCCGTATGCCTCCGCGAGGTAGAATGGGCGACGCCACGGACGACTCGCATACTGGCTTGCGCATTCCCTTTATGCTTGCCACTAGGCGGAACGCAACCGTCTCGTTCTCTATCTCATATTATGCGAGTCATCCCATCTAGTGTTCACATGAACCTGCATCTACGCCTCCCGCTGACAGCGGTGCCTGCGCCACCCAGCAAGAACAGCCACGACGCTCATACCAGCCGTGGCAGCCGCAGCCGCAAACGATGAGGGGTCACTGGTCTTGGCAAGCGTGGTCGATCCGCCCGTCGCAACTGGCGAGGTCGTTGTGGTTAGTGGCGTCATCTACCAGCGCAGTAGCCTCCTCGCTAGGCGCTCGTCTCCACAAGGTGCCCCTTAACCGTCGAGACCCCGTCCGCGCAAGCCCAAGACAAGTCCGGACTGGCGCGACGGACCAAAGCAAGGGCGAGCTCGTCAGCATCTGCCAGGGGGTCCTTGTCTCCTTGCGGGAAGGTTATCTCCACCGCAATGCTCTCACCGCGCGAGTCGTCGTATTCAAACGCCAGATGCAACTCCTCGCTCGGACCCATTTGTGGAAGGATGGTTTGCATGCACAAGTCCTCCGCAATTGTGAGCATCTTGTTTACGAGCCTCCCCGATATCATGTGGTGGTGTCCAAAGCTCGCGATCCGCGTGACCATGTCCATCGCGTCGAACCCGGTCGCTCGCATAGTCGTCTCGAATACCCGCAGGTGGTTTATGAATCGGCGGGTCCTGTCCCTCTGCGGGTGGCCGAAGACCTCCTCGGGCCTCCCCTCCTCGTAGATAACCCCCTCGTCCATAAAGAACACGCGGTTCGAGACGTCCCTCGCAAAGCGCATCTCGTGGGTTACCACCAGCATGGTCATGCCTTCTCTGGCAAGATTGCGCATGACCATGAGCACCTCGCCCACCATCGTTGGATCAAGTGCGGATGTGGGCTCGTCAAACAGCAGAATCTTGGGGTCCATCGCGACGGCCCTCACGATTGCGACCCTCTGCTGTTGGCCGCCGGAAAGCTGCTCGGGCAGGCTCAAGGCCTTGTCCGCCAATCCAACCATGTGGAGAAGCTCCATGCTCCTGGCGCAAGCTACCGAGGAATCCCGCTTGAGGAGTTCGGTCTGGGCAAGCATGAGGTTCTCCACGATCGTCAGGTGCGAGAACAGGTTGAACGACTGGAAGACCATGCCGATGTTCTCGCGAAGCCGATTCTGGTCATATCCCGGCGCGAGCGTGTCCTCCCCTTCGAACAGGATCGAACCACCGTCCGGCTCCTCCAGATGGTTGATCAGGTTCAGGAACGTGCTCTTTCCCGTTCCAGAGGGGCCAATGACGGAAACAACGTCTCCCTCGCGAATCTCGCAGCAAACATCCGTAAGCGGGTTTACCTCACCGTAGCTCTTCTTTAGGTGCTCGACTTCGAGCAGCGTTCGTCCACTCCCCCGCCTGTCGCCGATTGCCGCCTCCTCGCTGAATCTTGCATTCTGCGACTGGTACTCCTCGACAACTTTTACGACCTCGGAATTGATGCGCCTTCTAGCTGGGTTGATCCGCCTTTCCAGAACCCTGAGCAACGCTATGAGCACCCCGCACAGGATGAGGTAAATTGCTGAGGTCAACAGCAGCGGAAAGAACGCCTCATAGGTTCTGGAGCGAATAATGTCGGAGGCCTTTGTCAGGTCGATTACGGAGATGTATCCCGCGACGGCAGTCATCTTGACCGTAGCGATGAACTGACCGCTGTAGGTCGGCAATATGTGGACAAGGGCCTGCGGAAGCACGACCTTGCGAAACGCCTTGGGTCGAGAAAAGCCAAGCGCCGCAGCCGCCTTGGACTGTCCTTCTGGAACCGCGTTGATGCCCGACCGAAAGATCTCTGAACAATAGGCCGAGAACTCTATGGAAAACGTTATGGCACAAATCCAAAAGGCCCCCAAACCGCTGTCCTTGAGCACAAGATAGTTGAGGACGAGCAGCAGGACGACCACAGGCAACGCGCGGAAGATTCGGACATAAAGACTTGCGAACGCGCTTACAAGCGACTGCTTGCGCATACGCAGGAAGCAGATCAGAATGCCAAGTATCGTGCCCAGAAGGCCGGCGACTACCGACAGGGCGATCGTGACGCCAAGTCCAGAAAGGAGAATCTGATAGCGCCCTTCGGTTATGAATGTGCGCTTGAAGCTCGCCTCCAAGTCCTTCCAGAACTGCTCTGCTTTGGGTACCTCCACAAGGACGGGCTCCCGTTTAACAAGAATATAGTAGTCATCCTTCATCAGAGGGTCGGTAATGTTGATGCTCTGGAGCCGTTCTGCCGACATCGTAACCGAGTCAGCGACGATGTCGTAGGTCCCGGAGGCCAGTCCGGTCATCTCTGCGGATTTTGCGACGCTTTCGTACTCGGGCGTATATCCCCGCGTCTCGCAGAAACGATTGAGTATCTCGATGAAGAGGCCCGTGAGCTTCTCGCCCTCGTAGTACGTCATCGGCGTCCACAAGCCGTTCGTCGCAATCTTCAACGGCCCTTTCTCGCCCGAAAACTTATAGTCCCCCATGACGTCGCTTTTGCGGTTCTTGTCCTCCCACTTGGCCTTGAGCTTTTCGTATTCCCCGCTGCTCTTGAGCTCGGCCAAGAACTGATTGAGCTCGTCGCACAACGCATCGCCCCGCACGCCCTTCTGCACGCCAAAGCCGAAGTCGACGGTTGCGAAGGGCTGCACTATGTATGCCAAGCCAGGATGCGTTTCGGCGACCGCCTTTTGCTCGTCGATAAAGCCCATTGCGGCATCGACCTCACCAGACGCAAGACTGTTATAGCAGTCTGAAAAGGAATTGTAGTGGCGAAGCTCCCCTTGCGGAAACCGTTTCTCGATCTCTGATTCCCACTCCTTGTTGGTGATGGTTGCGAAGCGCGTGCCCGGAGCCTCCAGCTCCTTGAGCGTTTTGGTAGTCGTGGGACAACCGTCTTCGTTCAAACCCTGTGAAGGATCAGCAACGGTATTCGTTCCTACCAGCTGAGGGACGAGGACGATCACAACGATTGCGAGAGCTATGAGGAGTTCGTAAAAGACGAGGGGTCTCCGTTTGGCTTCCTTCTGTGCCTTAAAACCGTCCACGCGCATGGCTTTCCCCCACCCTTCACGCCCTACTACACTCGAATTCTACCTTATTATGCGGCCCGACAAAGGGAGCCACAGTCGTCCGTCGATCGAGAGGAGAAGCACACCTACCGTTACATACCCGGCAGCATGCCGCCTGGCAATCGATGGGGATGCTCCCCTTTGTCTGCAAGGCAAAGGGGAGCATCCCCATCGATTGCCTCCAGGAATGAACGGCAACCACCGACCATCTTGTCTGCACACATTCGACATTCTTGCTTGACATGACCTAATCAATTGCCTACTATTTAATTGTGCACGATGTTTATGAGAAAGGACAGAAAATGAGTTATTACGACTACACCGTATCGGCCAAGGATGGCAGCGACGTCTCGTTGAATCAGTATGCGGGAAAGGTGCTGCTCATCGTAAACACTGCCACCGGATGTGGCTTCACCCCCCAGTACGATGACCTCGAGCGCATCTACGCCGCCTACCGTGAGCAGGGCTTCGAAGTTCTTGACTTCCCCTGCAACCAGTTCGCGAACCAAGCGCCCGAGTCCGATGAAGAGATCACGCAGTTCTGCACACTCAAGTTTGGCACCGAGTTCCCGCAGTTCAAAAAGATCGACGTCAATGGCGACACCGCCGATCCTCTCTTTGCGGCACTTGCTACCGAGAAGCCCTTCGTCGGCTTTGGCAAGGGAATCAAGAACCTCGCACTCGAGAAGTTCTCGAACGCCAACAACAAAAAATACGGTGACAAGGCCTACATCAGGTGGAACTTCACCAAGTTCCTCGTTGACCGCGAGGGCAACCTCGTTGCCCGTTTCGAGCCCACGGCAAGCATGGACGAGGTCGAGCAGGCCATCAAGAACCTCCTCTAACGCAAACGCCATACCAAACTCGATAGTCGGGGCGCCCGGAGAGTATTCCGGGCGCCCCGCTTTGCAATACATGCGGCACGTCTAAGGTTGTGACATCGTTTAGCCGAGCTCGCGCTCGAGCCATGCGATAATATCGAGCGACTCGTACATGGGAACACCGTCAATAAACAGGCAGGGCACCTGATGCTTGCCGCCCACCCTCACGAGTGTGGCGTCCGCAACGGGGTCGGTATGGATGTTCTTGAGCTCGATTCCCTTCCAGCCATTCCTTCTGATTGCGACCAATACCCGCTGGCAATAGGGACATTCGGGATAATAATATAGTTCCAACTTCTTGCTCACAATGGCTCCTCTCGATGCGAAACGCGCTGCTCCAAATACTAGTGCGACGCCAAAATGTGGAACGCCGTAGAAAGTGCGGCATACGAATCGGACGTGTCGAGCTCACCCAACAGCTTGTTACGAGAGTCGGGCGCAAAGCGTTCCTCGAACAAATACTTTTCGACCGCGCTCTTGATTTGCTCCTTGGTAGGATGCAGGGGATCGATTCCCGATGCCTTAACGAAGAAGCCGACTTGCACCAAGGCGAAGAGTGCGGCCAGCTGCTTGTCGTCCAAACGGTCGATTCGACTTCTAAACAAGGACATGCCGAGCTCGCCACCAGGGATGAAGTCCTCCCCACGCATCGCCAAAACATCGGTCATGATGCGACGCATCTTGCGATTGAGCACGCGCTTGTGATGCTTGCGGATCGCGCGAATGATGGCATGGACGCTCATAGTTGCAACCACGCCGGCTGCAGCAGCGCCCACCGCGACGTATCTCATGCGAATTCTCATAATGCAACACTCCTTTACACAGAACGCAGATGGAATGCGAGGGCACCGATGAGGTTTGCCTCGTTACCAAACTTGCACGTTACGATCTCGGGCTTGCCGAAGGGCAGGAACGATGCGGCCGGATCGAACAGGGCGTCCACCGCGTCCCTTACAAAGCTCGTGGTCTCGGGACGCGCAGAGATGCCCCCGCCAATCGCATAGCGCGAAAGGTCCAGCACCGACTGCAGGCTCAAGATGCCCGCAGCCGCCTGCTTGGCAAACTCATCCAGAATGCGTTTGGCATCCTCGTCGCCCTCGTCATATGCGTTAAAAAGCATCACGCCGTCGGCAGTATCGAGCCCCTTTGCCGTGGCAAACTGCCTGCTCAGCGTCTTTGCAGAGATCCGCTCGGTCCAAATAGCGTTGCTACTAAACAACGCAGCGCCGTTCTTTGCAGAATCGAAGTCCGCCAAAAAGAGCGACAGCTCCCCAGCGCCGCCAGTCGCGCCCATCAGCACCTCATGGTTGAGAACGATGCCGCCTCCAATGCCCGTGCCGAGCACGATGACGGCGCCGGAATCCACATCCGACAGTGCTCCCAGCCAGCTTTCGGCATAGGCGGCACATTTTCCGTCGTTGGCTATGGTAACGGGCTTGTCAAAGACTTCCCCGAACCTTTGGGCAGCCGGGTATTCGCGAATCCAAGTAAAGGCACCGCCAGTGTGGGCCACTCCATCCTCGGTGCCAATGCGCCCGGGCATCGAGACTGCCACACCTTCGTACGAATCGTCCAGCGTCGCACGAATCTGTCTCATCGAGGCAAGAAGACCCTCCTCCGCGCTCGTATCGGAAGGGACCTTTCCCTGCAGCTCGATTTGAGCATCCTGGGTCATAACGGCATACTTTATAAATGTGCCACCAATGTCGAGTACCAAATACCTTGTCACGCCAACGCCCCTTTCGGTTCTCTTCCTTATGTGAATCCAGTATACGACATGCACCTTCACAACCGCGCACTCATTGGCAGGGCAACGGCACGTGGCTACGACTTGCGCCTGCAGGCCTTCTCGATGGCGTTCACCACGATCCGCATTGCCTTGACGCGAGCATATCGTTTGTCGTTGGATTCCAACACGTGCCACGGAGCGAATGTCGTGCTGGTTCGCGCGAGCATCTCGTTAACGGCTTGCTCGTATTGGTCCCACTTCTCGCGGTTGCGCCAATCCTCATCGGTAATCTTCCACTGCTTCTCGGGTGTGTTTTGGCGATCGGTAAAACGCTCGAGCTGCGTCTCCGAGTCGATTTGTACCCAAAACTTAATGACAACCGTGCCCGCCTCAACGAGCTCGTGCTCAAACTCGTTGATCTCGTTGTACGCACGCCTCCAGTCATTGTTTGAGCAGAACCCCTCGATGCGCTCAACCATCACACGGCCGTACCACGTTCTGTCAAAGATGGCGATGTGGCCATCCTTGGGCAGTCGCTCCCAAAAGCGCCACAGATAATGGCGGGCCTTCTCGTGGGGTTCGGGACTCGCAATGGGATACACCCTGTACCCGCGCGGGTCGAGCGCTGACGTTATGCGCTTTATGTTTCCGCCCTTTCCTGCCGCATCCCATCCCTCGTAGGCGATGACCACGGGAATGCGCTTGCGATATGCCTCATAGTGCAGCATGCGCAGGCGCCCGCGGAGCTCCTTGAGCTGGTTGCGGTACTCCTCGAATTCCATGGTCTTGTCGAGCGGAATTGCCGAGAGCGGCTTGACGTGCTTGAGGGGAAACACGTTTTGGCGCAGCGGAGCCGAGGCTCCCCGGTTGTGGATGGCGACCTCGATGCCGTTGTTAAGAAACTCGAGCACTTGGAGCGTCGCCCACTTTCGCCCATCTTCCGCATCGATGATGTACCAAGGTGCGCTCGATCGGTTCGTGTCGCGCAGATAGCGATCGTATATGTGGAGGAAGCGGTCGTACTGCTCGTTCTCGCGGTAGTCGTCCTCATTCACGCGCCAACGGGTGTTTTTGTGTGCGCTCAACGCATCGAGGCGACGACGTTGCTCCTCTTTGCTCAGGTGAAAGAAGAACTTCATGACCAAGTAACCGTTATCGACGAGCTGGCGCTCGCACATGTTGATAGAATCGATGCGTCTGTCGTACGCGGCGCCATCGAGTTCGTCGCGCGCCAGGCCGTCGGTGACCTCCTCCATCCAGCATGTGTCAAAGAACTTGAACTGTCCCTGTGCGGGCATCTCGACCATGTAACGCCACAAGAACGGCCTCATGCGCTCTTCCTCAGTCGGCTTGGCATCAAGCGTCGCCACGGAGAAGAATCGGGGATCCATGTCCTTGATGACCTTTCCGAGCACACTGCCCTTTCCTGCAGCGCCCCACCCCTCAAAGATGACGACGACGGGAACCTGTGCCGAGCGTATACGCATCTGGTTCGCGGCCAGCTTCGCCTGCTCCTCGTCCAGACGTTCCGAAATCTCCTCTTTGGCAGGCTTGCTTGCGATGGCAACGTTCTTGAGCATGACGCCTCCTTCGGGTAGGGCGTGTTTCCTTGTTTGCATTGTAACCGTTGCGCAGGAAGGGGCGAGGCCCCTATCCTGCGACCGTGCCTAGCTGCGGGATTGACGCTTCTTTGGTTCAGGCCAAGGTGTTATGCCCTGCTAAAGGCAAGCCAGAACGGAATGAGCGCGATGCCCAAGAGGATGGCAATGGAGTAGCAGAGTATGGTGTGAATGATGCGCATTGGTGCTCCTTTCTTGTTGTCCTTGGCTCTAGACTAAGACGGGTGTGGGACACTTTTTACACAGAGACCACGACGAGAGGAGCACCATGTTTAGAGCAATGCGTAGGCACGCCCAACAGCTCGAGCGATCCGAATGCGATCGGATTCTTTTGCAGCAACCGCGCGGCGTGCTCTCGGTTTTGGGAGACGAAGGCTACCCCTATGGAATGCCGCTCAACTATGTGTATGACGGAAAGAGCCTTCTGTTTCATTGCGCACGCGAGGGCCACAAACTCGACGCCCTCGATGCGTGCGACAAAGCCAGCTTTTGCGTGCTAGACGATGGGGTGCAAAACGAAGGCGAGTGGTGGCTGTGCTTTAAGTCGGTGATTGCGTTTGGCCGCGTCTCGCGAGTCGTGGACGAAGAGGAGATTCGCCATACGCTTCATCTTTTGGCCGACAAATACTTTCCGCAGGACTACGACACCGAGGGCGACATCGCCCGCAACCTCAGCCGAGTCGTCATCCTTCGCCTGTCGATTGAACACCTATCGGGAAAGGCCGTACGCGAGAAGTAGGCTACATACCAATCATGGCCGTAGATTACAGCGTCTTGGTGACCGTAAGTACGTTGAGGCCATCGCGATACTCGTAGCAGACGTCATTCATGGTCTTCTTTACCATAAAGATACCAAGACCCCCGATGCCACGCTCGTGAATACCGAGCGTGATGTCGGGGTCTTTGCGCGAGAGAGGGTCAAACGGCATGCCTGCATCCTCAAGAGTTATGCTCACGGCGTTTTGTTCTGGCAGCTCGTTGACGTGGATCGTCACGGAACCGATGTCGTCTGGATAGGCATACCGACACACGTTGCTAAACAGCTCGTCCAAAGCAACGTCAATCTGCGTAAGCGCGCGCCGCGAGCATCCCATGTTCCGAAGCTGCTCGTTCACAAACGCTGTAACGTCGACGATGTTGCCGATAATCGCCTCAACCGTAAGGTGCATGCCACTGCCTCCGTGTCATGAACTGCACTTACCATATAGTACTACGTTTTTTACGGAGATGGCCGCCACGGCGGCAAATCGCTCTTGTAGAATAAAGGGCCAGTGTTACTCAGACACGGCGGCTGACTGGCAAGCGATGGGGATACTCCCCTTTGCCCAACAACCCCTGGACGAGCACACAGGAAGTATAAGTAAGACAAAGGGGAGTATCCCCATCGCTTGCCTCACACGGCAGACGAGACGAGAGGAAGGCACATGACGCCAGAAGAGGAAGAGGCAATACGCCGCGAGTTCGAGAACGCACGCAGCCATGGCCAGCCCGTACAGGAAGAGCCATCGTTCGAGATGAACCAGTTCAGCAAGATTCATCATGTCGTTGGCGTGATTTCGGGAAAGGGTGGTGTCGGTAAGTCGCTCGTCACCGGCATCCTTGCTCGTGAACTTGCACACAAGGGAATGAGGGTCGGCGTGCTCGATGCCGACATTACGGGTCCGTCGATTCCACGGATGTTCGGTCTATCCGGTCAGCATGCACTTGGTATGGACAACCTCATCGTCCCCGTCCAAACCGAAGGCGGCATAAAGATCATGAGCGCAAACCTCGTGCTCGAACATGAGGACGATCCCGTGCTGTGGCGTGGACCAATTCTTGCGGGAGCGTTGCGTCAATTCTGGGCCGAGACCTTCTGGGGCGAGCTCGACTATCTGCTCGTCGACATGCCTCCCGGAACGGGCGACGTCGCGCTCACCGTGTTTCAGTCGCTGCCCATCGACGGCGTCGTAATCGTCAGCAGCCCGCAGGACCTCGTCCAGATGGTCGTGGGAAAGGCCGTGAACATGGCCAACATGATGGATGTTCCCATCTTTGGCCTTATCGAGAACATGGCATACTTCACGTGTCCGCACTGCAACGAGAAAGTCGAGCCGTATGGACCAAGTCGTCTGGACCAGACCGCCTCACATTACGGCCTGCGCGCGCTGGGGCAGCTTCCCATCGACGAGCGCTTTGCCAAGGCATGCGACGAAGGCACCGCCGAAACGCAGCTTCCCGACGACTTGCTACCCGAGGCAATCTTGGCCATACAGCACGAATAGCAGGAACAGCCACACGATGTAGCAAGTCCCATTGGATCGAGGCCATCCAGAGCGACAGGAGGACACATGGACGAGCAGTCTCGTCAGAAGAGCATCGTACGCACCAGCACGCTGGGCATCATTGCCAACGTTGCCCTCGCAGGTTTCAAGACAGCCGTTGGCATACTCTCGCACTCCATCGCAATCACCCTTGACGCGGTCAACAACCTCTCGGATGCGGCAAGCTCGGCCATCACCATCCTCGGGACCAAACTCGCCGGCAAGGCGCCGGACCGCACCCACCCGTATGGCCATGGACGCTACGAATACCTCACGACGATGGTCGTTGCCGGAATCGTACTCTGGGCAGGTCTCACTTCCCTTTTTGAGGCCATAAAGGGCATCGTCCGGCCCCAGACGCCCGAGTACGATACCATCGGCCTCGTGATCATAGCCGTTGCAGTCGTCGTCAAGATACTGCTGGGCAGGCACTTCGTCTCGGCTGGTAAAAAGCTGCAATCGGGCTCGCTCGTTGCTTCGGGAGAGGACGCGAGCTTCGACGCCATAATCTCGGCGGCAACGCTCGTCGCCGCAGGAATCTACATCCTGTTTGGTTTGAGCACCGAGGCGTGGCTTGGTGCCATCATCTCGGTGGTCATCATAAAGAGCGGTATCGAAATGCTCCGTGAGGCGCTCAACAAGGTGCTTGGAGAGCGTGTGGACGACGAGCTTGCACGCAGCATCAAGGAAACGGCATGCTCCGTTGACGGTGTTCGGGGAGCATACGACCTCATCCTCAACGACTATGGGCCACAGCGGCTTACGGGCTCGATGCACGTGGAGGTGGATGAGGCCATCGACGCGCGCGAGGTGGACCTCATTACACGCGACATCCAGGCCGCCGTTTACGACAAGCACAAGGTCATTATTCACACCGTTGGCATCTATTCAACGAACACGGCAGAGGATTCGGAGGTATACGCAATCCACAAGGCGCTGGACCTGCTCGTTGAAGAAAACCCCTATGTGTTGCAGGTACACGGACTCTTTGTCGACACAGACGAACAGCGCGCGACATTCGACCTTGTGGTAAGTTTCGATGCCCCCGACCGGGGAGAGGTGCGTGCCGACGCCCTCAGCATGCTGCGCAATCGCTTCCCCGGCTATACCTTTACCATCGTACTGGATACCGACATCTCCGACTAACAGAACGCAATCGACATCAAAGTACGTTCACATCCGGCAGCGGGCAGTCTAAAATGCGTGGTGGCATGTGGTCGGGGCAAGCGATGGGGACTGTTCCCCTTTGCCTGGACGGCCCGTAGGCTGGCTTGTGGGCCCACGAGTAAGGCAAAGGGGAGTATCCCCATCGCTTAGCACACTCGGCATACAGGGAGGACACATGGCACAACGAGCACGCAGACGAGCTGAACTGCTCAAACGGGCAGCTTCCGTCGTGGTTCCCGCCCAAACCGACGTCTGCATCGTGGGCGGTGGAGCGGCAGGTCTCGTGGCGGCGATCCATGCTGCCGAATACGGCGCTCACACCGTCGTGCTCGAACGTGACGCAGAGTGCGGACGCACGATTCTAGCGACAGGCAACGGACGTTGCAACTTTGCCAACACCTCGTTGAATCCGGCGCTCTTTAACCATCCGGAATTCGTCGAAGCCGTCTGTGGGAACTCATGGCTTGCTGACGTGCTCTCCTTTTTTGAGTCCTGCGGACTCGCATGGGAAGAGGAGGAAGAAGGCCGGCTCTACCCGCTCAGCCGCCAAGCGGCCTCCGTGCGTAACATACTACTCACGAGAGCGCAGGCGGCAGGCGTCACGCTCGCACCAGCACGCGACGTTCGACGTATCCGCCGGACGGCAGACGGGCTCGACATCACGTATTGCTGCGAATTCAAAAAGCCGGACGATGCACATCTGCATGCGCACAGCCTCATAATCGCCACGGGTGGAGGCTCCACCACCCTGCTGGACCTTGGAATTCCCGAGAAACCCGCAACGCCAGCACTTTGTCCGCTCGCATGCGATGGCCCTCTATTGACAGAACTCGACGGACGACGCGTTCGTGTACGCGCGCGACTCGAGCGCAAAGGTTGCGTCCTTCTTGAAGAACGCGGTGAGGTGCTGTTTCGCGCGTATGGGCTATCGGGCATCGTGATATTCAATTTCTCACGCCACGCACGGCCGAACGACACCATCGTGCTGGACCTGCTGCCGGGAATCGATGACACACGCGCCAGCAAGCTCGGTCGCACGACGCTCGACGGACTGCTCGATCCCGCAATCTCCCAAGCCCTACTTGCTTCCTCGGGTTCTCGTGAACGTGCGCTCACACAGGCAAGGGCACTCACCTATCGCGTGCTGGGACCTGCAGAAGGCGGACAGGCGCAGCTTACACGAGGAGGTCTCGCCGTCGAGGCGTTCGATCCCACGTCATTACAGCTTGCGACTGACGAACACATAGGTGCTTGTGGAGAAGCCCTCGACATCGACGGACCATGTGGTGGCTTCAACCTTGCATGGGCATGGAAAAGCGGCATGGTGGCGGGAACTGCCGCCGCAAGGAAGGTGACGGCATGATTGACCTCAGCGGAATCCGCATCCCCCTCACCAAGCTCGACGGCACCGAAGAATGCGAGTTGGCGGCCTGTCGGAACGCTGCGGCAAAGAAACTGCGCGTGAAACAATCCGACATCCAACAGCTTTCGCTGCGCCGCCGATCCATTGACGCAAGGAAGCGCTCCAACATCTTTGTGCTTTTCTCAGTGCGGCTCTCGTTGAAGTCGAACGAGCGGCATGCCATACAACGAGCCGGAAAGGCTGCGCGCATCGTTGACGAGACACCATACGAACTGCCTGAGCGGCAGGTGACCATGGACGACAGACCCGTTGTCGTTGGCGCGGGATGCGCGGGCCTGTTCTGCGCTCTGGCTTTGGCAAGCGCAGGTCTTGCGCCAATACTCCTTGAGCGCGGGGACGATGCGGAACGGCGTACGCGCAAGGTCGCCCACTTCAACGACACAGGTAATCTGGACACAGAAAGCAACATCCAGTTCGGATTGGGTGGTGCGGGCACCTTCTCGGACGGCAAGCTCGGCACCGGAACAAAAAGCCCTGCGCACCGCCTCATATTGCAGACACTCGTTGAGGCGGGAGCACAAAGGCGCATCCTGTGGGATGCCAAACCTCACGTGGGAAGTGACGTACTGCCTCATGTCGTGACGAGCATTGTTGAGCAAATCGAACGCCTTGGTGGAGAAGTGCGCCTTAGGACACGCGTCACCGACCTGCTCCTGAGGGACGGTCGCGTCAAAGGCGTCCGTCTGGAGCATGACGGCGTGGAATCCATCTTGAACACCCACGACGTCGTCCTCGCATGCGGGCACTCCGCGCGAGACATTTTTTTGCTCCTTCGAGACCGAGGCGTCTCGCTCGAACGCAAGACCTTTGCCATGGGCGTCCGCATCGAGCATGTGCAACAGGCAATCGATCGTGCACTCTATGGGTCCGCGGCAGGTCATCCCGCACTGGGAGCGGCACCCTATAAACTTGCGGAGCATCTACCTTCGGAGCGTAGCGCATTCTCGTTTTGCATGTGTCCCGGTGGCTTCGTGGTGGCAGCGGCAAGCGAAAACGAGGGCGTGGTCACCAATGGCATGAGCCTTTCGGACCGAGCCGGCACAAACGCCAACGCTGGTCTTCTTGCCAACGTCTTTCCCGATGACCTTGAGGGGGACGATGTGCTTGCCGGCATCGAGCTGCAGCGATGCTGCGAACAAAAGGCCTTCGAGCTGGGAGGAGGAGGCTTTGTGGCACCCGCACAGCTGGTAGGAGACTTCCTCAGCAAGAGCCGTTCGACGTCGCCTGGAGCCGTGATACCCACTTATCCACGTGGTGTCAGGTGGGAGTCAGTCGACGGCTGCCTGCCAGCCTACATCGTGGAGACGCTGAGGGCCGCCATACCTCGCATGGACCGCAAACTGCATGGCTTCTCGGCCAAAGACGCCGTGCTTACGGGCGTCGAGACTCGTTCCAGCTCCCCAATTCGCGTCACGCGCGACAAAGAGGGCAGGTCGATAAGCACTCCAAGGCTCTGGCCATGTGGAGAGGGCGCGGGTTATGCCGGAGGTATCATGAGCGCCGCAACTGATGGCATTCGCATCGCCGAGGCACTGATTCGAAGCTATGCGCGCACGACGTCCTAACACGCAGCCCACCAAGAGGTAACGGCTTTCCTCGCTAATGCTCATGCCTTTGAGCGGACCTTGAGTTCGCCAGAACGTCGTACAACGTGCCCAGCGCATCCTCAACGTCTATGGGCTTGCTGATATAGCCGTCCATGCCAGCCTCCGTAGCCATGCGTATGTCCTCTTGGAACGCATTAGCCGACATGGCAACGATGGGGACCTGAGCGAGACGCGCGTCGTCCAAGGAGCGAATCGTACGAGCCTCCTCGTAGCCATCCATAACAGGCATCTGGATGTCAGTCACCACGATGTCATAGTAGCCCGGTCCGCCCTCCACGAGCATGTCTACCGCTTCCCGCCCGTTGACGGCCTCGTCCACCACAAAACCGAACTCCTCAAGCAACATGGTTGCGATTTCGCGGTTTATATCGTTGTCCTCCGCCAGAAGAATCCGCTTTCCCTCGAATTCGATATCGTCCACGTCGCCCTTGTTTGACTCCACCACTTGATCGAGTATTGATTCGCACACATCAAAAGCAAGATGAATAACGAACTCTGTGCCCACGCCCTTTGTGGAGTACACCTCAATGGTACCGCCCATCGTATCCACAATGCGCTTGGTGATGGCCATACCAAGGCCAGTGCCTTGGATGCCACTGGCCGTCGTGTTTCGTTCTCGCTCGAATGCCTCGAACACGTGGTTGGCGAACTCTTCCGACATGCCAATGCCCGTGTCTTTTACCCTCAGCTCAAAGACGGCTACGTCGTCGCTTTCGGACTCAAGCTGCGTGAGACATACCGTGACGGAGCCTCCCTCAGGCGTGAACTTATAGGCATTGCCCAGCAAATTGAGCAAGACGCGATTGAGCCTCGACCTGTCGCACATGACCCACTCGTCATGGATGCTCTCGATCAGTATCTCGTATGCAATGCGTTTCTCGGCCATCTGTGTGTCAAACACGCCACGAAGGTCGTCCATCACCTCGACGACGTTCATGGGGGCAAGTTCCAACTCGAGCCGACCACTCTCGATGCGACTCATCTCGAGCACGTCGTTGATAAGCGTCAGCAAGTACTGGCTCGAGACGTCTATCTTTTGGAGGTAGCTCTTGACCTCGCCCATGTCATCGGTCTTGAGAGCAAACTGCGTGTACCCAACAATCGCGTTCATGGGCGTGCGAATGTCGTGGGACATGTTCGAGAGGAATGTCGTCTTTGCCAAGCTCGCATGCCGCGCCTCCTCCAACGCTACGCGCAAGCGGTCATTTCGCTCCATCTCTTCCTTGCGGGCTTCCGTCGTGTCGGATTTGAGGAGAAGGTAGAATCCGGCCCTTCTATCGACCACATAGTACACAAAGCGCTTGTAGTACACGCCCCCATCGACCAAGCACGATATGTTCACCTCATACGGTTCGTGCTCGTCGAGGTTCTTCTGGATCTGCTGCAAGCTCAATGCGTCAAGCGAGGCCTCTCGCTCGCTTTGGCTTCCCTGGATTACGGGGGCAATCTGTTCCCGAAGGTAGTGCTCGTAGTCGCCGCTGCGCTCATACGGAAAAACGCTTCCACGACGAATCCTGTTGCTGTCGCCAATGACCACCTCGTAGTGGCCCCTGCACAAATAGGTAATCATGTCGAACTGCTCAATAAGAGCCTTGTTGAGCAGGACGCCACTCACCATCTCGTCATTGCATTCTTCTTCGGTAATAAACGCCATCACGTCATGCGTCTCCGGCTTCGCCGCGAGCCTAAAGACCAGACGGACGAAGGTGGGAAGGCTCCCTTCCTCCAGCAAGCACAGCGTCTTCTCCAACACCGTGTCCCCGCGCTGAAATGCGGAAAGCAGACCCTCGCGACTAAACTGCTGAGTGTTCTTCGCGTCGAAGGCCGGATCCACAAGCTGTTCCTGCTTGTATTCCATGAGTCCCGTAAACGTCTCCACCAGTCGTTCGCGTTCGCTCAGGCCGGTTCCACCCCTGCTCTCGATGACGTCCTGCGTGACGTTGACATGAAACACCGCCAAGTATTTTCTCGACATCGTTTCGAGTTCCTCTTGAGCGGATTCGTAACGCGACCTCGAAAGAATCTCTTCTTCTCGCAGTCGATCGATGATGCCATACAAGAGACCCAAAACGATGAACACGAACCAGCTACCACCAAACAGGATTCCTGCAATCACCAGATCGGGGTCGCCAACCAGCCCCACAAAAACGTATCCCAAAAGAAAACCAATTAGCAGCGCGAGAGGGACATACAAATACCACTGGGGACGATTCCATGCGCTCGAGCCGCGCATCCGTTTGACGAACCCATAGCAACGAAAGATGTTGTATACCATGAGGAGACTGCCCACGATTATCATGAAGCGAATCAAGATATCCACGGGGCCTCCCAACCTGCACAATGTATGACATTAGTGCTTCTATAATACTCCTGTTTGGTCTCATCATTGCAATACGACATAGTCGTTCTCCCACCTTAGGGAATTGAATTAGTTACGGATTAGAACTGTTCCCTGTTCACTTCCGGAGGCAAGCGATGAGGATGCTCCCCACCGCTTGCCCTAGCCGCATACCACCACGCATCCAGGCAGACCGCCGCTGGGTTAAACAGCAACTTGGATTACCATGATTGGAAGTCCGACATACACACCTGAGGAGGCAATATGCGAACGCTGCGAACGTCTGTGCGTAGGCTCGTCGAGTTCCTCCTTCGCTCGGGAGATATAGACTCAAACGGCGATTGGCGTAGCGGCATCGAGGCAATGCAGTCCGGAAGCAACATCCACCGAACGCTGCAGGCCGCAGGAGGCGATGCCTACCAAGCAGAGGTACCGCTTGCGTGCTCCATCTTCTTTCCCGGTCACGCCTTCGACCCATACGCCGCTCGCCTCGACATTCACGAAGAGAGCGTGAGCGATCAGGAGGGCTTTTTCCTTCGCGTCGAAGGCCGGGCCGACGGCATCATTGACGATGGAGTCCATCCGCTCATCGTCGACGAAATAAAAGGCGTAACGCGTGACGTGTCCGACATCGAGAACCCCATCAACACCCACATGGCCCAGGCGCTCTGCTATGCATACCTCTACCTGCGCAGCAAACGAGGGTCTGCAGTACTTTCCACTGCGTTCGGAGAGCAAGTCGACGTCCGGCTCACATACGCGAGCATGACCACCGGCGAGGTCCGTCAAATCGAACGCATGCGAAGCGTACCCGATATCGAAGCATGGTTCTTCTCCCTTCTCGACGCCGCACAACGCTGGGCCTCATGGAGGGTCCGTCACGACGAGCTGCGAGAGAGTTCCCTTTCTGCTCTTGAGTTCCCCCTCAAACCGAGAGTTGGTCAGCAAAGAATAATAGATGCTGTTACCGACGCCATCCGCGCGGATAAGCGCCTATACGTGCAGGCACCTACCGGTTCCGGTAAGACGATTGCTACCATGTATCCCACGCTCAAGGCCATGGGTGCTGGCAAAATCTCGCATATCGTCTTCCTTACGGCCAAGACCGTGACGCGCGGCCCCGTCCTCGAATGCCTGAATCTGCTCAGGCAGCAGCACTTCGCCGCAAATGTGCTGGTCGTTACAGCCCGCAATAAAATCTGTCCCCTCCGTACCAAAACAAAGGGCACAGAAATGCGCTCCCGTCCCCTGGCGTCGCTCTGCAATCCCGTCGAGTGCCCGCTTGCCTGCGGACACTACGACCAAGTCAACGACGCTCTCTATGAGGCCATTGTTACGTATGACGTACTCAACTCAGGCAGCATTGAGGAGGTAGCTGCGCGGCACCACGTCTGCCCCTACGAGCTCCAGCGCGACATGGTGCAATGGTCCGACATCATTATTTGCGACTATCACTATGCGTTTGCCCCTTCCGCAGGACTCATCGGCCTTGCGGACGAACCAGACAGCAGCGTAGTGTATTTGGTCGACGAGGCGCACAACCTGCCGGAGCGCATGCGCAGCATGTACAGTGCCGAACTCACCATGGCAGAGCTCAAAGAACTCGAACGAGTCCTGCGCACACGGAAGGATCTCTCCGAGTTGTTGCAGACCGTGCACGCCGTCATCGCCACATTTCCCAGATGGAATAAGGTCTTAACGGCCAAAACACAACACGAAACGAGGAGGGACGGCAATCGGCCGCATCATGAAGCGGTCCACGTAAGCGACGCATTTGTCGATGCGCTTACGGCACTCGCAACCGGCTTCGATGCTGCCCTCGAATACATCTCCCCCACCCCAGGCGGAACCAGCGCAGACGGACACGGCACAGATTCCCCAAGCGAGGCGATAGAGCTCTTCCTCGCTCTACGAGATACGAGCTTGCGGACCCGAGCCTTTCTTGGTGCCTTTCAGCGGGCCGAAACCGGGTACGTCACGTTCCTCGGCCGGACAGAAAACGGTAGCAGAAAGCTCAAGGTCTACTGCGTAGATCCGAGCCATGACCTCACCGAACGCCTCAAACAGGCAAAGGCGGCAGTGTTCTTTTCGGGCACGTTGCTGCCCATGGACTATCACCGCAAGCTGCTTGCAGCCCAAGACGACGACACGTCCTTGTATGCGCAGTCCAGCTTCGATAGTCGGCATCGGCAAATACTTATTGGGTCGGACGTCAACGCCCGTTATTCGCGGCGCGGACCCAAGCTCTACGCTCTTATCGCCAAGTACCTTATAACGCTGACGCATGCACGCCCCGGCAATTACCTCGCCTTTCTACCCTCTTACGCCATGGTGGAAGAAGTCGCAAAGACCCTGAGCCCCCTCACGGACAGCAGCATAGGCGTCTTGCGACAACGCCCCGCCATGCGCGAAGACGAACGCGAGCGCTTTGTTGCCAAATTCCGTCAACCGCACAATTCAGGAGCGAGCATCATCGGCCTCTGTGTACTGGGTGGAATCTTTGGCGAAAGCATCGACCTTCCCGGTGCGGCGCTCATTGGAGTTGTCGTGGTGGGTACGGGGATGCCTCCCGCCTCAGACGAGCACGAAGTAATAAAGAACTACTTTGATGCCAAGAAAGACAAGGGCTTTGCCTATGCCTACACATATCCCGGCATGATCAAAGTGTTGCAAGCCGTAGGCCGTCTCATCCGAACCGAGAAGGACCACGGCGTGGTGCTGCTGCTCGACCAGCGTTTCTTGGAGGACGAACTCCAACAGGCGTTCCCCGAGGAATGGAGGGGTGTACAAACCTGCACAATAAAGACTCTGCCCAACCTTTTGGCGCAGTCTTTTGGGATACGCGCTACTCCAACCCGGCCTGCTTGAGCTGAAATTCGATTTCGTGTGGCTTCGCTTGCCACACGAAACGTCATCTGAGCTCAAAACGCCACACAAAGGTCAATCTCAACTCAAAGTCAGCATATTTGAGCCGAGAATGACTTTCGCGTGGCCAATCCACCCTCACGAAAGTCATTCTCAGCAAATCGAACCACACGAAAAGAAAATCCAGCCCAGAGCACCACGCCAAGCCAGACGAGAGCTCAGTCCCGGCTAGTAGATCATTCCCATCGCAGCACGGACCTCGTTAAGGGTCGAGTTTGCGATCTCGTTCGCCCGACGATTGCCATCGGCAAGTACGTCATGGATATAGTCCATGTCCTGCTCGAGCTCGCGGCGACGCTCGCGCATGGGGGCAAAGTATCCGTTGACGGCCTCAGTCACGTAGCGCTTGAGCTGTCCGGCACCTCCCATGCCAATCTCTTCGGCAATCTCCTGCGGGTCGCGACCCGTACAGATGCCTGCTGTGGTGAGCAGCGCCGAGACACCAGGGCGATTCTCGGGATCAAAGGTGATGTTGCGCTCGGAGTCCGTGCGAGACTTGCGAATGAGCTTGGTGGTCTCGGCATCGGTCATAGAGAGCGATATGGCGTTGCCATAGCTCTTGCTCATCTTGCGGCCATCAAGTCCCGGGAGCATGGGCGTGCTCGTCAGAAGCCCGTCAACGTCTGGGAACACTTTGCCGTAGCGCTGATTGAATCGCCGCGCAATGAGCCGCGTCTGCTCGATATGGGGCAGCTGATCGCGCCCAACCGGCACGATGTTGCCCTTGCAAAACAGAATGTCACACGCCTGGTGCACGGGATATGTAAGGAGCAGACCCGTGAGCGCATGACCACTTGCCTCCTGCTCCGCCTTGACGGTGGGGTTGCGGTGAAGCTCCGACTCGCTCACGAGCGAGAGGAACGGCAACATGAGCTGGTTCAAAGCCGGCACGGCAGAATGCGTAAAAATCATCGTACGCTTGGGATCTATTCCACAGGCAAGATAGTCTATAACCATGTTGAGCACGTTGTCGGCAATGTGCTCGGTAGTGTCGCGGTCCGTAATCACCTGATAGTCCGCGATGATGATGTTGGTGCGAATGCCAAGGTCCTGCAGACGCACACGCTCGCGCAGCGTGCCAAAGTAGTGGCCCAGATGGAGACGGCCCGTAGGTCGGTCGCCCGTGAGCATGCAATACTTGTCTGGATGTTCGCTCAGGTCGGCCTGGATCTGATTGCTGCGGTGCAGAGCCGCTTCGTAGCTCCCCTCGTTGGGCATGAAAGGTCCTTTCGATATGCATGTACGTCTAAGCCTAGACATTGTACACGATACAGAGCATGGTAGGCACAGAGTCGCGCGGCACAAACGAACCCGGTTCGCTTGTGCCGCGCGAAGGCATTTCCCTGTTGGGGGTCTGGTCTTACATCAGACTGCAGACGTTCTGGGCAAAGGCCACCGGGTCATCCACCGGCAGGCCTTCGACGAGCAGCGCCTGATCGTACAGAAGGCCAGCATACAGCGCGAGCTTCTCGTCGTCGGACGCCTCTTGGGCGGCAACGAGCTTCTGGAACACAGGGTGCGAAACGTTGAGTTCGAGCACGCGGCGGCTCTTGGGAGCTTCCATGCCTTCGGGGCCTTGCGCGAGCACGCGCTCCATCTCGAGTGAGACCGGACCCTCCGTGGTGATGCGAGCGGGTGCGTCAGAGGGGTTCGCAGCAGCCGCGACCTTCACGACCTTGTCGCCAAGCTTGCCAGCCAGAGCCGAGAAAAGATCCTCGTGCTCGGTCGTGGCCTTCTGGGCCTCCTCCTTCTCCTCGTCGGAGGCAAGGTCGAGGTCGCCAGAAGTAACGTTCTTGAGCTCGAGGTCACGGGCATCCTGGCCCTTGTTCTCGGAGTCACCTGCGATGGCGGCGGCACGATAGGTGCGCATGGCCTGGAAGGTGAACTCGTCTACATCCTGCGTACACAGTAGCACGTCGAAGCCCTTGTCGAGCACGGTCTTTACGATGGGCATCTTTGCCATGCGCTCGCGGGAGTCACCGGCAACGTAGTAAATGGCCTCCTGGCCCTCGGGCATAGCAGCCACGTACTCTGCGAAGGTGACCATCTTTTCCTCACGAGCCGACCAGTACAGGAGCAGGTCGGCCAGAGGATCAGCCTTGGAACCATAGCTGTTGTAGATGCCAAACTTAAGGCCGCGACTAAAGTTCTCGAAGAACTTCTCGTATTCCTCGCGGTCGTTGTCACGCATGTCCTGCAGGTTGCGCGTAATCTGGCGCTCGACCGAGCGGGCCATGATGCGAAGCTGACGGTTCTGCTGCAGGGTCTCACGCGAGATGTTGAGGCTCACGTCGGGGCTATCGACCACGCCACGCACGAAGTTGTAGTAGTCGGGCAACAGATCGGAGCACTTCTCCATAATCATGACGTTGGAGGAGTAAAGCGCTAGACCCTTCTCGTAATCCTTGCTGTAAAGGTCAAACGGTGCGCGGCCGGGCACGAAGAGAAGCGCGTAGTAGTCGAGCGTGCCCTCCACATGGAAGGGAATCGTGCGCGCCGGCGCATCCCAGTCGTGGAAGGTGGACTTGTAGAACTCGTCGTAGTCGTCCTGCTCGACGTCCTGCTTGCGCTTGCGCCAAATGGGCGTCATGGAGTTGAGGGTCTCGAGCTCCTCGTAATCCTCGTACTCGGGAGTGTAGTCCTCGGGAGCATCCTCGGGCTTGGGCAGCTGGCGACTCTTGGTGACCATCATGCGGATTGGGTGACGTACGTAGTTAGAGTAACGTGTAATAAGGTCGCGCAGGCCCCACTCGCTCAGATAAGTGTCAAAGCCCTGCTCGGCTTCCTCATCCTCGCCCGTCGCCTTTTCGGGCTCGTCACGCAACGTCAGTATGACGTCGGTACCATGGGTGGCACGCTGCTCGTCTGCCTTCTCGATGGTGTAGCCCTCGGCACCGTCGGACTCCCACACGTAGGTCTCGTCGGAACCAAATGCACGGGACACGACGCGCACTTGCTTGGCAACCATGAACGAAGAATAGAAGCCCACGCCGAACTGACCGATGATGTCGACTTCGGAACCCTGTGCCTCGCCGTTTGCCTGTTTGAACTCCTCGGAGCCGGAATGCGCGATGGTGCCTAGGTTCTCTTCCATCTCTTCGGCGGTCATGCCAATGCCGTTGTCCGAAACCATGATGGTGCGAGCATCCTTGTCGTAGGACAGGCGAATCTCCAAGTCCTCGTCGGCCAGACTTGCGCTGTTGTCGGTAAGACTCAAGAACGTGAGCTTGTCGATGGCGTCGGACGCGTTCGAAACAAGCTCACGCAAGAAGATGTCGCGATTGGTGTAGATGGAGTTGGCCATAAGGTCAAGGAGCTTCTTGCTCTCGGTGCGAAACTGCTTCATGGATTCCTCTCCTTCGATTGCGAGCAAACAGATTCCTTATACCCAAGAATCTAGGGGCTAAACAATGTTTCTCAACTCCCTAAATGGGTACAATAATCAATACGTCTGTACATGCGTGTAAGCGCGGGAACCACAGAAAGGAAGACCATGGATAGACAGATCTCCATGGCTGGCCAGCAATCCGCTGCGTCCGCCATCAGCCGACGTGCCTATAACGCCCTAACGTTCGGCATACTCACCGTCGCGTTCCTCATCACCTGGGGTGAGTACCTGCTCGCTGCAAGCGGCCGCCTACCCTTCCTGAGTGGCGGCAACATGATTGGATACATCGTCACTGTCATCCTCACCTTCGTGGGACTTGGCGTCATGTCATCCGGCAAGTCCAAGCAGAACGTAGGGATGTCTGCCGGTGGCTTCCTCATCTTTACCCTCACCTTTGGGGCAACCTTGGCACTCACCCTGCAGCGTTACACCCAGGCCACCATCGCTTATGCATTTGCCGTTACCGCTTGTATTTCGGGCATCTTCCTTGTTTTGGGAGTTCTGTTCCCCGAATTCTTCTCTCGCATCGGCGGCGTACTTGTTGGAAGTCTCATCGCGCTGATTATTGCCGAGCTCATCTGCACGCTCTTCTTCCACATGAACCAGACGATCTTTGACTACATCACCATCTTCCTGTTCTGCGGATTCTTGGGATACGACTCATACTGCATGACAAACGACCAACCCACGCTACCAAACGCCATCTTTTATGCCGCCGACATCTTTATCGACATCATCAATATTCTCCTGCGCGTCCTGCGGATCATGAGTCGCGACTAGCGATCTTATATAGCTTCCTACGGCTCCCCTAAAGGCATTCTTTGGGGGAGCTGTTTTGTTTACGTGCACTTTCTGTGTTCACGCAATAATACTGTTAGCATACCTCGCACTATGAGTAATAAAACACAGACATCACTTTGGCGCTTCGGGCGCTTCGCGTGCTCCTCCATGGCGAGCACGCTCGTTGACCAACTCGTCGCTTGGACCCTCTTTGCCGTCCTGCGCGAGCACTTTGTGGGCGCGGACTTCCTCCGCATCCTGCTGGCCTCATGCATCGCACGTTGCGTATCCATGAGCGTGAACTTCTTCATAAACAACAAGGTAGTGTTCAAGAACGGTAGCTTGGAACTTCCTCGCCGCAAGCGTGAGAGCTTTCCGCGTTTTGCCCTGCTCCAATTGAGCATTCTGTCGCTATCGAGCCTTGGGGTGTGGATGGCACACACGGGGTTTGGGGTCGCCGAATGGCAAGCAAAGCCATTCGTGGACTTCTGTCTCTTCTTCCTCAACTACAACGGCCAGCGCAAATGGGTGTTTGCCGAACGACCGGCACGCCAGACCGCCGTTGCCTAATCCGCAATCAGCACTGTACAGCATCGAGTCTCGGCTGCAGGCGGTGGGGTACTTCCCCATCGATTGCGCTCCGCGGCCATTCACAAGAACCCAAGCAGGGATGGTATTTGGTGAGGGCCGAGATGCCACACGAAACGTAAATCCAGCTCATAACGCCACGCCAAACCGGATCTGTGCTCAAGGTCCTCGCGGATGAGCTGAGATTTCGTTTCGTGTGGGACTCTGAGCTGAGATTGACTTTCGCGTGGGATTTTCAGCCACACAAAGCCCAATCTCGGCTCATGACGAGCGGTTTTGAGCTGGATTTCCCTTTCGTGTGGCATTTTGAGCTGAGATAGCGTTTCGTGTGGGCCTTTCAGCCACACAAAACCCGATTTCTGCTCAGGCTCCACGATTGAACTGAAGTTTCGTTTCGTGTGGCCTCCCTACCACACAAAACCCGATTTACGATCGAAGTCACTTCCCAAAACTGAAAATCGTGGGCCAGCCGTTCTATGCAGGTCTTTGCATTATCCCTTCGTTTCTATGTCGTTTCGCGTATGGACAGAGAATTCCCGAGTCGTTAGCATACTCAATCAATCGCATAGCGTCACCAAACCAATGAGGCGGAAGTAAAACCGACTGAGGCTCATACAGAGAGTTCGGGCAGCTGAGATCCGAGCAGTAGCAGGTAGGCATAATGGACCCGCCGAGGGCGCGAAGAAACGGCATGCCGTGGAAGTCGCGACGGGAGCTCCCGTTACAGAGCAGGAAGGTGGCGGCCTTCCATAGAGCGAGCGGGATTTCCCGCTAATCGAGGTGGCACCGCAGGCGTACGCGCTTGTCCTCGAGACCCATAGGTCGAGGATGGGCGTTTTTTGTTTGCCCATCCTCCGCACGGCGCGGCGCACGCGTCAGAAGGAGGCTCATCATGGCCAAGCAGGATCCATATCGCACGTATCTTTCTGAGTCCCAGATTCCGACCCAATGGTATAACCTTCGTTCCGACATGCCCAACAAGCCCGGGCACATGCTGCTTCCCAACGGTATTCCGGCCGAGGTTGCCCACATCTCCCCTGTCTTTGCCGAGGAGCTCTGCAAACAGGAGCTTGACGACGACACACGCTACTTCGACATCCCAGAAGGCGTACAAGAGATGTACAAGGTGTATCGTCCGTCACCGCTTTGCCGCGCATACAACCTCGAGAAGGCACTCGGAACTCCTGCCAAGATCTACTACAAGTTCGAGGGCAACAACACGAGCGGCTCCCACAAGCTCAACTCAGCACTTGCTCAGGCTTACTATGCCGCCCAGCAAGGCCTGACGACCATTACCACCGAGACGGGAGCGGGCCAATGGGGCACCGCGCTTTCCGAGGCCGCAGCCCACTACGGCCTTGACTGCGACGTCTTTATGGTTCGCGCGAGCTATGAGCAAAAGCCGTTCCGGCGTTCGGTGATGCAGACCTTTGGCGCCAACGTCACGCCCTCCCCGTCCGACACGACTGAAATCGGTCGCAAGTTGCTCGAGAATCCCGAGAACCGGACCGGGTCTCTTGGCACAGCCATCAGCGAGGCAGTTGAACGCGCGCTCCACATTCCCGAGAACCGCGGACGCTACCAACTCGGATCCGTACTCAACCAAGTCCTGCTGCACCAGTCCGTCATCGGCCTCGAGAGCTATACCGCACTCGAGGAGCTCGGTGAATATCCCGATGTGGTTATCGGATGCGCCGGCGGCGGCTCCAACCTGGGAGGCCTCATCGCACCCTTCATGCGCGACAAGCTCACCGGCGTCAAGCCCAACACGCGCTTTATTGCCGTTGAGCCCGCCAGCTGCCCATCACTCACACGCGGCCGTTTTGCCTATGACTTTGCCGACACGGGTCAGACCTGCCCGCTCTGCAAGATGTATACACTCGGCAACGGATTCATCCCCAGCCCCGACCATGCCGGCGGCCTACGCTATCACGGTATGAGCCCTGTTATATCGCAGCTCAAGCACGACGGGTTCCTCGAGGCCATCGCCGTAAAGCAGACTGACGTCTTTGCCGCCGCCGAGCAGTTCGCCAAGCTCGAAACGATTCTCCCCGCACCCGAGAGCTCCCATGCCATCCGCGCCGCCATCGACGAAGCACTCGCTTGCAAGGAGACCGGAGAAGAAAAGGTCATCTTGTTTGGCCTTACTGGTACTGGCTACTTTGACATGACCGCCTACGAGGCGTACAACGAGGGACGAATGGTCGACCACATCCCCACCGACGAGGAGCTTGAGCAGGGCTTCTCGACTATCCCCGCCGTACCGGGAGTGCAGGCAGCCGGAGGGCTTGAGCTCTAGCAAATGACGCGTGTACCCTTCGGAGAGCTTTCCCGAAGGGTACACCATGCCATATTGCAAAAGTGTATTTGTCCCGCGTCAAATAAGGAGAAACGAATATGCGCGCACCGAGCATCCATGATTCCTCCGAGGAGGAGCGGCGCGAATATGTGCGCACGCGTTACGTCTGCATCTCCAACTGCGACCTTTGCGGCAATTGCGCGTTGTTTCATGGCAAGGATCCCGAGTATGCGCTCGAAGACTACATAGCTGGAAAAGATGAGCTGCCCGCCGTCGTTATGAGGTATCGTTACTAAGGCAAAACGCGATTGCGAGAAACGGCAGCTATGTGGGGAAGCTTCTTATGGGCAGCATTGGTTGCCCTACTCCTGTTGTACGGACCAGGGTATTTACTATTTAGGGGAATGCGCTTCTCGCGCGCTCTCGCCCTCTTTTGCGCTCCACTCTATAGCGTATTCGTCTTCGCAAGCCTTCCGATCATTTACTACGGACTTGGAATTGGCTGCAACATCCTGACGATTGCCGTACCGACCTTGGCGGTTGCGGCGCTCGTCTTTGGCGTATCGCGAACAAGCAAGTATCGCAAGCCAGACCAACTAGTCCTCAGCCAAAAGGAACCCCTAAGGCTCTTTGGCCGCACCATTCCCTTCGATTTAGCGGCGCCCGTATTCTACGTCACCATCGCCACGCTCTTGTGCGTGCTGGTATTTGTTTTGGCACTACCTGAAGCTGGGGCAATCGCAACACGACACGACAACATCACCCATTTGAATCTCGCTCGCTCGTTTCTCGACTCGGGCAAATGGTCTTCCCTCCACCCAAGCACGTTTTTGGCATCTCCCCCCTATGCTCAATCTATAGCCAACGAACCGGGCTTCTATCCCAGCGCCTGGACGTGCCTTGTCGTGCTTACCAGCTTGGTAAGTGGTTCCGACCTCATGGTATGCGTCAACGCAATCGTTGCCATTTCCATGTGTGTCGTATTCCCCCTCGGCGCGTATGCCTTCATGAGGGTGCTCCTTCCCAGTCGGAGGCGTACCATACTCATGGGCGGCATCGCCATGATGGGTTTCGTTAACTGGCCTTGGAGTTACATCTTTACCGGTCCGCTCTACCCCAACCAGCTTGGCATATCGCTGCAGGTCTGTGCCATGGCCGCTCTTATGGCCCTTATCGAGCATGGAGAACTCACCAAGCACGTGCCGTCATTTGCGGTCTCTTGCCTCGTATCTTTTGGTGCCTTGGCACTTACCCACCCCACCACGCTGTTCTCCGCGTATGTCTTTATGGCCTGGTATGGCGTCCACGTAATCTGGAATTCCTTATATGGCTGGCGGCGCATCGAGGTGCTTGCGGGCTACACGTTCGTGATTATCTCGTTCTGGGTCACCTGTTACCAACTTCCCATGCTGCGCTCGGTCATTGGCTATACCGAAACCGAATGCGTTGGCTTCCTTGAGGCCATAACTGGCTTGTTTAGCATTCAGTACGCGGACTCCAATATTCAGTTCGGCATGATTTTGTGTGTAGCCATGGGCTGCGTAGCCCTCTTTAAACAAAAGAAGCGCCGCTGGTTCCTCCTGCCGGTACTCTTCTTCTTTTTGGGCTACCTTGCCACACGCATGGACGTATGGTTTGCCAAGCACTGGTTGTCCGCACTCTGGTACTCAGACAAGCGGCGCATGGTCGTGAATATGTCTTTGTATCTCATGCCCATTGTGGCCCTCGGTCTGAACGCAATCCTGCCGCATCGTGTATCCTCCAGCCCGCAGCCGCGTTTGCACAGCGCACGCCGCGTGGCGTTCGTGCTCTTGGTCGTCTCCATCTATCTTCCCTGCCTGCCTATGCCCCTCATGGAGCAACCCGTCGAGTTGCCCTTTGGACAGGCGGCGAGCTTGGTCCGTGAGCGCTACGAAGAAGAAATCTTCCCCACCGAGGAAATCGATTTCGTGAAACGGGCCCTTGAGGTAATTCCCCCCGATTCGCTCATCATAAACTTCCCCAACGACGGAAGCGTGTGGGCATATGGCGCCACGGGGATGAACACCTACTACCGAAACATCTATGCACAAGGGCTTACCTACGATGCCAACGTCATCCGCACGAGCCTTTGCTATTACGCCCAAAGCGAAACGGTCCAGGAGGCCGTCCGTCGCACGGGTGCGACCTACGTGCTTATGCTCGACAAAGGCGTTCCCTACAAGTACGGGTCTTGGCTCTGGCAATACTACGATTGGCATGAACCGCGTTGGCGTGGCATTGGCGCCATCAACGACCATACGCCCGGGTTCAGTATCGTACTTGCGGAGGGCGACGACATGCGACTCTACAAGATTTGCGACCCATAAACAGGTGACGCACCCTCCGAGGATTATCCCCTGAGGGTGCGTCGGGCACGTTTACGCTTGTGTTGCGCTACTTGAGCGTCGCGTACATCACGGCTTTTATTGAGTGCATGCGGTTCTCGGCCTCGTCGAACACGACGGATCGCGGAGACTCAAACACCTCGTCGGTGACTTCCATCTCGTTGATGCCGAAGCGCTGCGCGATGTCGGCCCCTACCGTGGTCTTTGTGTCGTGGAAGCTCGGCAAACAGTGCATGAAGATGGCATCATCCGCCGCCTTAGCCATAACGTCAGCATTTACCTGATACGGCGAGAGAAGCCTGATTCGCTCCTCCCAAAGCTCCGCAGGCTCTCCCATCGAGACCCAAATGTCGGTATAGAGCACGTTGGCTCCGGCGGCACCCTGCTCCACCGAGTCGGTAAGCTCGATAGCGCCACCCGTGCAATCCGCAATCATGCGACATTGCTCAACGAGCTCGGGCTCGGGCATGTTTTCCACAGGACCACACGCACAGAATCGCATGCCAAGCTTGGCACACACCACCATGAGGGAGTTGGCAACGTTATTGCGCGCGTCTCCAAAGAAGGTGAGCTTGAGTCCGCGCAGATGGCCGAACTTCTCGCGCACGGTGAGCATGTCGGCAATCATCTGTGTGGGGTGGAACTCAGTGGTAAGGCCATTCCATACCGGGACACCCGCATTGCGCGCCAACTCCTCCACTATCGCCTGGTCGAACCCGCGATATTCGATGCCGTCGTACATGCGGCCCAAAACGCGCGCTGTATCCTCAATGGACTCCTTGTTGCCCATCTGCGAGCCTGCCGGATCTAGATAGGTAACGCCCATGCCCAAATCGTGGCCCGCAACCTCAAACGAGCACCGAGTACGCGTGGAGGTCTTCTCAAAGAGGAGGACTATGTTCTTGCCCTCAAGGTGTCGATGCGGCACACCCGCACGCTTGAGCTGCTTGAAGTCGGCGGAAAGGTCTATAAGGTATTCAATCTCCGCCGGAGTGAAGTCCAAAAGCTTAAGAAAATGACGGCCGCTGAGGTTTACGCCCATGGTGATGTCCTTTCGTTCGTGAGACAAACATCCACTTTACAACAACAGCGCTCACGAACAAGCACAATCACGGCAATGCCTTGTCTGACGTGGAACAGGGGACGTGTTTTTCGTTCCACAAGTGGAACGAAAAACACGTCCCCTGTTCCACACCCTGTTCCACGGCTAGAGGTTGTCTCGTATGAAGGGCATGCTCATGCAGTGCGGACCTCCACGTCCACGGCTGAGTTCAGCCGACGGAATCTCCAGGAGCTCGATTCCCTCCTTGCACAGAATGTCGTTGGTGATGGAGTTCCGCTGATACACGAACACACGGCCAGGGGATACTGCCAGTGTATTTGACCCGTCGTTCCACTGCTCTCGGGCGGCGGCTATGGGGTCGTTTCCGCCACAGCGGATAAGACGAACTTTGCCCAAGCCAAGAGCCCGACCGAGCACCACTTCAAGAGGATCGTCAAGCAACTCCACACGGAGGTCGCCGGAATGGGCGCCACGAGTTACGCGGAACGCCTCGATCGTACCCAAAATGCCCGGATGCACCAAAAACGCGTCAACATCAACCTGGGTCAATACAGTATCGAGGTGCATCATCGCTCGCGTATCGGGGATGAGCAGCGCCAAGACCTCCTCGATGGGACACTCCATATCACCGTCCCAAAACACCCCCTTTGCAAAGAGGTCGATGGCCGCCGATTGGGTACGTTGAGAAATGCCCACCGCAACCACGTGCTCGGTTAGATTGAGGAAGTCGCCCCCCTCCAGATGATAGGGACTGCTGCGCCTGTACCATACCGGCGTATGACTGTACGCCGGATGATACGAGAATAGATACTGTGAAAGCAGCGTCTCGCGCCGACGATTCTCGCTGTACATGCTGTTGAGGTTGACGCCGTTTCCCACGATGGTGAATGTGTCACGCGTGAAGTACAGGTTGGGCAAAGGATCGATTACAAGATCGGGATTCCCGCTTTGCGCCGTACCCACAATATCGGCGAGCTCGAGCGATGTCTTGTCGTCCAATTCCAGCTCGTCACGACGTACGCCCACTATGGTCTTTTGGACCAAAGCGTGCATGTCTTCGATACTGCGCAACCTGTCGAGGACGGCGTGCGTCACCTGTCCTCCCGCAAGCCTGCTCTCTCGAACGTAGTCGATTATGTACTGTTCACGGAGGTCGGCTCGAGACTCCAATGCCTGTACAACGAGGTCCTCCACATACAGTACCTCAACACCTTCCGCAGCAAGCATCCGCGCGAACTCGTCGTGCTCTTCCTGCGCCACCTCCAAATAAGGTATGTCGTCAAAGAGTAGGGGCTCTAGGTTTTGCGGAGAGAGGTTTAGCAGCTCTCCCCCTGGACGGTGAAGCATGACCTGACGTAGTCTTCCAATTTCGCTACATACACTGAGCATCGCATCTCCTCTCTCCATTTCAATCATTATACGAGACGGCCAAACAAGTCCAAAGCAACAAGAGATACCCGATCCCCAGAAGACCGCTCGCGGTACACAATCCACGCCAGTAATTCGTCTGTGGCAACACAAGCCAATTCGCGCCATAATAGAAGTTCGCATGAACGTCGAGCTGGGAGGCCTCATGGCAAAGAAGAGCAAGAACGACCAGAAGGATCGCGAACGGGCCGAAATCGAAGCGGCCCGCAAAGAAAAGCTCACCCCCAAGGGCAAGCAAGTTGACAAATACTCCGCTACCACGAGCGCCTACGAACACGAGTCATCAAAGAAGGCGCGCAAGGCGGTCAAGGCTACAATGGATCGACTTGGCGCCGGCCGACATCGCCATGGCGGTGGCGTGGACACCTCCTACACTCAGAATCGAGAGGTCAGCTGGCTCCGCTTCAACAACCGCGTCCTCGACGAGGCGTTTGACGAATCGGTGCCGCTGTTCGAACGCCTCAAGTTCGTAGAGATATTTGGCTCGAACCTCAACGAGTGGTTCATGATTCGCGTGGGCGGCCTCTCTGACCTCGCCTCGCTCAAACACGAGCCAGTGGACAACAAGAGTGGTATGACACCCTCCCAACAGCTCGAACTCATCTTCCAGACGCTTCCCCCACTCGTAGAGCGTCAGGAACGCGCAGAACTAGATCTCGAGGCGCAGCTGCGCTCCCGCGGCCTCAATCGCGTGACGCGTGACGCCATGACGGAAGAAGATGCCGAGTTCGTCGCAGACTACTTCAAAAAGAACCTCTCCCCCATCCTATCGCCGCTCATGGTGGATCCGCGCCATCCGTTCCCCAACCTGCGCAACGGATCCCTCTACGTCGTGTGCGCGCTCGATGGCCAGGATGAAACTGGCGTACTTGGCATTATTGAGATGCCTCACCACGCACCGCGCATTATTCAGCTGCCCAGCCGGCCCTCCAAGTTCCGGTTCATCTTGCTCGAGGACGTTATCGCCAGTCAAGTGGATACCTGTTTCGGTTCGTATCAATCCACCAGCACGGCCATCATCCGCGTAACGCGCAACGCCGATGTCGACCCAGACGGCGAGGGCGTAGGCGAAGAGGAGGATTACCGCCAGCATATGCGCAAGGTGCTCAAGAAGCGCCTTCGTCTCCAGCCGGTTCGGCTCGAAATCCAGGGGGAGTTCGATGAGCCCCTCAAGCACTTTATTCGAGAGGAGCTAGGCCTCTCGACGAACAGGGTGTTCGTGCGCAATGTCCCGCTCGACCTAGGATACGTGTATGGTCTTGAGGGCAAAATACCCGAAAAGCATCATCGCGAGCTTACCAACGAGCCCGTCGAACCACAGGCCAGTCCCATGGCCGACCTTACGCGCCCCATGCGCGAACAGGTGGAAGACCACGACATCCTGCTGTTTTATCCCTATGAGTCCATGAGCCCGCTCCTCAACCTGTTGCGCGAGGCGAGCCAGGACGACGACTGCATCTCCATAAAGATAACTCTCTATCGTGTCGCCAAACAGTCGCATCTGTGCGAGAGCCTGATTCAGGCAGCCGAAAACGGGAAGGACGTCACCGTCCTCATGGAACTTCGCGCGCGATTCGACGAGGCCAACAACATTGAGTGGGCAGAACGTCTGGAAGCTGCGGGGTGCACGGTCATCTATGGTTCCGAGGGCTTTAAGTGCCACTCAAAGATTTGCCAGGTCACCTACCACGAGCACGGCAATATCAAACGCATCACGTGCCTGGGTACCGGCAACTTTAACGAGAAGACCGCCAAGCTGTACTCTGATTTCATGTTGCTCACCGCACACGAGGGCATCGCGGAGGATGGCAACGTGTTCTTCCGCAACCTCTCGCTCGGGAACCTTCGTGGTACCTATCGCTACCTTGGTGTTGCACCCGAAGGGCTCAAGCCCCTCATCGTACGCGGCATGAACCGCGAAATCGATCGTGCGCGAGCCGGTCAGCCCGCGCAGCTCTTCATGAAGATGAACTCTCTCACCGACCGCGACGTCATCGACAAGATTGTGGAGGCTTGCAAGGCTGGTGTAAAGGTAATCCTCGTCATACGCGGTATCACCTGCATCGTGGATGTGGACGGTACGGGAGAGGGACTTGTGATTCGCCAAATCGTCGGGCGCTTCCTCGAGCATGCCCGCGTTTACGCATTTGGTGCTGAGGTCGATACCATATACCTCTCATCCGCCGACATGATGACGCGCAATACTGAGCATCGCGTGGAGATTGCATATCCGGTACTCGATCCCACCTGTCGTGCTCTCGTGTTGCAGTACATGAACATCCAACTCGCCGATAACGTCAAGGCTCGCCAGCTCAACTCCCAGGGTACGTGGGAAGCCGTCGCCCGCGAAGAAGGAGCTCCACTCGTAGACGCCCAGCAGTCGCTCATTGTCCTTGCCTACGACCGTGCTCGCAAAGCACGCGACAACGAAGACGTTCCCCTCGTGCCAGAGGCAAGCGTGGTCCCTCCCATTCCCGAGATACTCCACGGTACACCCATTCACGAGCTCGTTGTTTCGGGATCCGACAGCATAGAAGAGCCTCTTGTGGCGGAGCCGAACTCCGAAGTTGGTCCCGCAGACGCCTTTGTGGAAGACACAGAGCCAGAGTCCGTTGAGATTCTTCCCACGCCTGCGCTCATCAAACGCGCGCAGGCACGCGTCCAGGAGCGTGTGCAAGAGCGTGTGCTTGCCCGCACCGAAGAACGCGAAGCCGAAAACAAAGCACCTTCCTCGCAGAACATCGTCAAGCGGCCGGGTCGCTTCCGTCGCGCCCTAAATCTGTTTGGCGACGGATTCCGCACCCTATTTAAGGGCTAAACAACCAGAGAGGGCTAAACAAGCCAGAGCGCTCGTGGCGCACCCGTTGGGGAGTATCTTCAACGGGTGCGCCGCTACATGTGGGTCGTATTAGCGTTGGTCAAGATACTCCTGCAAGATGCGTGCCGAACATGCGCAGAGTTCGGCGCAGGGACGCTTGTGATAATACTGCTCACTGCGCTTCTCGGGAACAGACGCGTCCGGTCCCTCGGGCAAGTCGAGAAGTTCCCTACACAAAATCGTTCCGTTCTCCTCGCGGAAAGCAGCTGCCAGCGCTTGTACCCGCTCATAGAGCTTCGCCTTTTCCTCGAAAGCCTCTGGATCGTCATAGCCATCCACAAGTCCAAGCACCATAAGCGCGCCGCTCACCGTGCCGCACACTTCTCGAAGTCGTCCCATGCCCCCACCAAAAGGCGAGGCGAGGCACGCTGCGGTCGTTTTGTTTATGCCATGGGTCCCCAGCACATCCTCAAAGGCAACCACTACGGACTGGGCACAGTTGTATCCCTCCAGGAAGTTGGCTCGTGCCATATCGGCACGCTCGTCAGGTGTCATGTCTCCCCCTTCGGATTTGACGTCTACTTGGTGTACCATCAGCTTAATGCATTCTTTGACCGAGTGAGAGGACTTGCCATGGCCAAACGTAAGCTTCGTGGCATTCAGTTCGACAGCCCCGACGAGCACGAGGTGTTTCACGCAAAGGAATCCTGGATTCCCGTCATCTTGGGCGGCAGCTGGCTGTTGCTCTTGGGTATCATCGCGCTTTTTGTTTCTTGGTACTTCTTCAACAACGCAATGGTGGGACTCGTCCTACTAGTTCTTTGCATTGTCGCTGCAGTCATAACCCGCATTCCCATTATCATTGCCCATCTCGATACCGACATCATAGTTACCAATCGGCGCCTCTATGCTCGTACCGGCATCGTCGATATCAAAGACCAAGTCTGTGACCTTACCAACGTATCCGACGTCACCGTAGACCCAACCTTCTTTGGTAGGGTATTCGACTATGCGGATGTTCGCATCCAAACGTATGCCGGCGAATCAGACTTCGAGCTCAAGCATATCGCGCACGCTTACGGTATGCGCAAGGCCATAAGCTCCGGAGCAGACGCCATACGCGACAGCCAAACCAATTCCTCACGACGCCGGAGATCACGATGAGCCAAACCCTCAAGATCGAGCGCATGACCTATGGCGCCGACGCAATCGCGCACGACGCCGATGGCAAGGTCGTGTTTGTGCAGGGCGCTGTGGCGGGTGACGTCGTCGATGCGCAAATCGTCGAGAGCGGGTCATCCTTCAGCCGTGCAGTCGTCAACAGCATCGTAGAGCCATCTCCCCAACGCGTAGCTTCCAAATGTCCCTATGCAGAAATCTGTGGCGGTTGCCCATGGGCTTCGCTCTCTCACGAAAGCCAGCTCTTGGCCAAGCGTGCCAACGTCGTGGATGCGCTTGTACGAATCGGTCACATGGACCCACGCGATGCCGAGACGCTCGTTGATCCCTGCGAATCCCCAAGCCCAGCATGGGGCTATCGCAACAAAGTAGAGCTCGCCTTCGAGCGCAAAGGCCGTCGTGCAACACTCGGCATGCACGCCGTCGCCGCGAGTGACGGGGCGCCCGCAGTGGTCAAGGTAGACGAATGTCTACTTTTGGACAAGCGCTACAAGCGCATGGTGCGTTCCGTCTCGGGTGCACTTGGCTACCTCGCGGGCTCCCATAACATCGCGCTAGAGCGCGTGGGGATACGCACCTCAAGCCGTCCGCGTGACGTCGAAATTGCGCTTTGGACGAGTCCCGGCGCATTCCCGCGTACCCAGGCCGCCAAAGTGCTCCACGACGCGACTAAGGCAACGTCTGTCGTTCGCGTGCTTTCGAAGGGACCAAAGAAGGCTCGCAAAGTCTCGGGTGTAGAGGTGCTCAGCGGCCGCGGACATTGGCGAGAGCGATTGGGGGACAACACCATGATGCTCTCTGCCCCATCGTTCTTCCAAGTGAACACGGCAGGCGCCGAACGCCTTTTGCAGCTCGTCATCGAAGGACTCAGCCCCCAAGAAGACGACGAGGCCATGGATCTGTACTGCGGCGCAGGCACCTTCACCCTACCGCTCGCAGAACGCTGTGCATGGGTGTCTGCCGTAGAGTCGTATGGCCCTGCCGTCCGCGATCTTCGACGCAATCTTGATTCCGCTCAGCTCGGTAATGTCGAGCCAATAGGCGGCGATGCAGGACGTGAGTTCCCCGATACCGAGGCAGACATCATTGTCGTAGACCCACCACGCGCCGGACTTGCCGCAGACGTTGTCAACAAGCTCAGCGAGCAGCCTGCCCGGGCAATCGCCTATGTGAGCTGCGACCCTGCGACACTTGCCCGCGACTTAGCTCGCTTCGCGCACCATGGCACGTTCGCACCAACTCACATCACGCCCGTCGACCTGTTCCCACAGACGTATCACGTCGAGACTGTCTGTTTACTAACACATAAAGGGTGAAAAGGGCCGTGAAAAGCCTGAAATCAAGGGCTTTCCGTCACCGGGCCGGTTACGCTCCGGGTGATGGGAGCCCTTCTTTTATTCTATGCGGAAACTTATCCAGACTCCCGGCAGAGGCAGGGTTGTGGCTACGATTTTACTTTTTTCGCAAACGAGTCAATGATTTTACTTTTTCGGTGAAAACGAGTCAACGATTTTACTATTTTGGGTAGGTCGTGGCTATGATTTTACTGACGGGCAGAAAGAAAGCGGCGGTACCGGAGTGATCAGGTCCGATGCCGCCTTTTTCTGTTTTAGTCGTTGTTCTTACGATATTCCTTGCCGATCTTCTTGGCTCTGGCGATCAACTGGTAGACGCGAGGCTCTGACACTTCCAGCACTGCAGCGATTTCCCTGACGGTGTAACCCTGCAATGTCCTCATCTCAAACGCTCGCGCAATGCGGGTGTCCTCAGCATCCATCATGGCCTTGATACCTTCGTACTCCAGCTTTGCCGCGACCTGCTCATCCACAGGGGCGCTGCCGACAGGTTCATAACCAGTTTCGACGAGTCCATCCCAACTGATGATGGGGGCCTGCTTCTTGTCCTTGTAGGGGCAGGTGGCGCAGGAGACGGTGTCCGGGCATTTGATGAACGCTTTTCTCTTTCCGGGGATGAATAACGGCACCGGCATGATGAGTGCCCGCATGTATAATGATGATTCATATCGGATCATTCCGACAGTGATTCATCCGGGTGGGAGCATTGGAACTCACACGCAGAATTCTGGAGATGATATGAATTACATCATCAGCGGAACGGGCAAAGCGATCTGTGACGGTGTAGAGGAAGATCTAAAACCGGGAGTCATGCACATCTGTCCGAAAGGGTCAGAGCACGCTATCATCAACACCGGTGAAGAAGATCTGGTTATGCTGACCATTGTGGTGAAGAAATGAGCACATATTTATTTGAGAAGCCTCTGATCAGAGGAACAATGTTAAAAAGGAAAAGTCAGTTCACTGCTTTGGTAGATATAGGCGGGGAAGAATTGATTGCTCATATCCCGACGACAAACCGCATCGGTGACGTGGAGAATAAAAATCTGCCCTGTCTCCTGTCATATCACGACGATCCGAAACGCAAGCTGAAATATGATATCGAGGCGGTGCTGCTTTCCGATGATGAAAACTGGGTAGGGATCAATCAGATCCTTTCCAACAGGCTGGTGGAGTATTTTTTCAGTGAACACGAGCTGGACGAGATTGTATCTGATTTCGACAGCGTTCAGCGTGAGGTGAATTTGGGAATATCCAAGCTGGATTTCAAAGTGGGAGATGGACTAAACGGTTTTCATGAAAGTAAAATGACGGTTTTTCAGATACTCATGACTGCACTTTGCCGCGATTTGCACCGTCTTGCCAAGAGTAGTAAAACTACCCGGTTTTTACTACGTTTTGACTATGATTCGTTGCCGCAACTTACCGCATTTTGCTCCGTTTTGCCATTTCAGCCATAATATATACTCTTTGAAGGGAGAGTGACTTCATGTCTAATAAAATATTAGTAGTCGATGACGAAACAGAAATTGCGGATTTAATAGAAGTCTATTTG
>CADAAU010000015.1 GCA_902786015.1 uncultured Coriobacteriaceae bacterium | reverse complement strand
TGATGAATGGTACCAACCGTGCCTACATGCGGTACCAACCGCGCTGATTGTCGGTACCACGTTTGGCCGAGCAGCGGTACCAAAACGAGTTACTACTCAACAAAGCCATGTGGAGTCGTTTCCTTGGTAAAAATCGACACCATCAGTAAAGGCTCTAGCTGAGTTTATGTCCAAAACGACCACGCTGTCTCCGTGCCGCCTCCCAACCTGTATGGCGGTAGGTACGTCGGTGGACAAATGGACGAATTGGCGACCCATGGGCAGGAGTCCCTCGGTCGCAATTCGCTCGGCGGCATGTGTCGATGTCCCGTGATAGAGCATTGCGGGAGGCTGTGCGGCCTCACGCGCTATGAGGCTGGGGATGGAGTGCCCGTATCGAGCACGTATGCGTCCGTCTTCTACAGCGAATCGGTCCTTGCTCCCATGCTCGACCACGTGTAGGATGTCCGCTTCCACAATCGTGCGCGGCCAGCCGCCACGGCTGTTGAGGGCATCGATGAGCGTGACGAGTTCCACGCTACCGTCTGGGGCAAGTTCGATTCCAATGCGCTCTGGTCGATGGCGCAGCGCCTTCGACATGGCCTTGCTCAAACTGACGTAGTTGATGTCGCGCATGACGGTTCTCCTTGCCCGTAAGTCTGTTGCCATGTGCTTAAGGGTATCGCTTTGACGACGGCCTCCGTACGAAAATGCCCCTGTGCCGAGTTTACGTCAGCGCCTCGTATCGTGGAGATGACGAGCTGGGAAGTCTGATGCGCGACTTCTGTGAGTCCGATCCCAACAAGATCTGCGACGAGCTGCTGTGCGAACGAGTACACTATTTGAAAAGAGGCTAGAAGGGGTGTGCCAGATGAGTACGCTCGGCTGTGGTGTACGTGAGGTGCTGAAGCTCATGGGGACCCCGCGCTAAACGCTAAAGATGAATCTCCCCATCGCCTGATCTACTCGTTTTCCTTGCGTGGCAACGGCTCGCGCACACTTCATAGCTGATGAGCTATCATATTTATAAACCACGGTCGAAACCGCGAAAGAGAGACATACGATGCCATGCACGGACTTGACCTCGATGCCCAGTCTTAGGGAGTTCCGCGCGCAAGTGGATGCGCTGCTGTCTGCGGGAACCCTGTTCGAGGCAATGGACCAGTATGCCATCATATTCTTTAATGTCGAGAATTTTAAACACTACAATCAGTATTACGGCTATCCCGCCGGTGATACCTTTTTGGAGCATATGGCGTCGGCGGTCGTGGAGTCGTTTCCACAACGACTTGTTGCTCGTGCGACGGCGGATCAGTTCGTCGTGCTTGCAAAAGCCGATGAGGTTGTCGAGGGCATTAGCAAGGTGCGCACAGCGTTTCGTCGCGAGCACAAGGACACGTCCATTTGGCTGCGAGCGGGTTATTATGCGCTTGGGCGCCACGACGCAGATGCCGGCGTGGCGTGCGACCGCGCCAAGGCGGCGTGTGACGAGCTGCGAGGCCGCAGGGATGCCTATATGCGCGAATACGATGACGTGCTTCAGCATCGAATTATATGGCGCCGTTACGTGCTCGAGTTTTTTGACGAGGCAATAAAGCGGGGCTGGATTCGGGCATTCTGCCAACCGATTATTCGCGTGGCAACTGGAGAGACGTGCGACGTGGAGGTGCTGGCGCGTTGGATAGACCCGGGTGAGGGCGTCATGCCGCCGGTCGAGTTTATCCCCGTGCTCGAAGAGGCGCGACTCGTGCATTTGCTGGACCTGGCCGTCTTGCGAGATGCCTGCCGTGCTTGTCGAGAACTCGTAGACGCGGGCAAACCCTACATTCCCATGTCCGTAAACCTCAGCCGATTGGACTTTGAGCTTTGCGACATCGTTGCCGAGGTCACAAAGATCTTGGATGAATACCGCATACCGTACCAAAACGTGGCGGTTGAGCTTACCGAAAGTGCGCTCACAGGCAATCAGGAGTTTCTTCGCGAAGAAGTCGACCGATTTAGGGAGCTGGGCATCGAGGTTTGGATGGACGACTTTGGGAGCGGATATTCCAGCCTCAACGTGCTCAAGGACTATACGTTCGACATGGTAAAAATCGACATGGCATTCTTGCGCGGGCTTGAGGACGGCGGCAATGCACCCATAATGCTTGCCAAGGTCGTCGACATGGCTAAGGAGCTAGGAATAAAGACGCTGGTAGAAGGGGTCGAGACACAGGAGCAGTATGAGTTCTTGCGATCGTTGGGATGTGGTCGCGCACAGGGGTACCTGTTTGGAAAACCGAGTCCCCTCCCAGAATCCATCGAGGGACTTGCCAACGATGCGCACCCTCCGGTGGAACCACTTGCCAAGCACTCATTCTATGAGGATGTTGGCCGAGTTAACCTCATGAGGCCCGATCCCCATCCATACATTGATGGGCGCTACATGCCCAGCGATGTTGCGGCGGCTATCATACGCCGACGTGGGAGCACGGACGAGTACCTCAACACCAATGGATTGTTTGCAGAGTTTTTGGCCGAAACCGGTGAGGAATTTACGGAGGACTGTCGAGGCGCCATAAGGCGTTGCATCGATTCTGGCGAATGGGAAGAGTATCTCGTGCGGAGGCGCGACGAGACGTATACCGTGCGAGCGCGGCTCATTTCGGAGGCGCGAGAATACCAGGCGTTTGCGGTGTTGCTCGTGGTAGACGCCTACTATCGCTCCAATCGGCGAGGTGATGGGGAGTAGTCCCATCACCTCAGGCAATCCCGGCTCAAAGCCGGCCGTCCCGAGCTGAGATCGCGCTTTGTGTGGCTGAAAAGCCCTCACAGAAGTCAATCTCGGCTCAGGACACCACACGAAAGTAAATCTCGGCTCAAAGCCGGCCGTCCCGAGCATAAATCGCGCTTTGTGTGGCTGAAAGACCCTCACAGAAGTCAATCTCAGCTCAAAAAGCTACACGAAGGGAAATCCCAGCTCAAAACCGGCCCTCTTGAGCTGGAATCGCTTTTGGTGTGGGTCGCCCTTCCGCACGAAAGTAAATCCCAGCTCAGGACGCCGCACGAAATGCCCGTCCGCCTCGCTGCCTCGCCTGAAAACGGTTCGTTTGTGCCGCTTTCCCATCTCATCCCGTTTTGCCATTCATCGGCTATACTCTTACCTGCTGATTAAACGCAACAGACAGGAGACAAACATGTGTGGTGTCGTGGGATATACCGGCCGGAAGCAGGCGGCGGAATGGCTGCTTGATGGTCTGCAGACGCTCGAGTATCGCGGGTACGATTCGGCGGGCATCCAGGTGGTGTCGGCATCGGGCAATCTTCACGGCGTGAAGTGCGCTGGGCGTGTGGCCGACCTGAGGGAGCGTGCCGCCGCGGCCAATCCCACCGGCACCTGTGGTATAGGCCACACGCGCTGGGCCACCCATGGCGCCCCCACCGACAAAAACGCCCATCCGCATCTGGACGGCTCCGGTCGCATCGCTGTGGTCCACAACGGCATCATCGAGAACTTCCAGGAGCTTAGGCGCGAGCTGATGGCAGCTGGCCATGTGTTCCAGTCCGACACCGACACGGAAGTCATCCCGCATCTTATCCAAGAAGCGTGGGAGGGGCCGGCCAAGGGCAACCTCGCCATGGCCGTACGCAATGCCTGCGACCGTCTGGAGGGCAGCTGGGCCCTGGGCGTCGTGTGTGCGGACCTTCCCGGCACCCTGGTGGTAACGCGCAACGGTTCCCCGCTCGTGGTTGCCACCACCGAGGACGGCGCCTATGCCGCCTCCGACGTCATGCCGCTGGCCAGCGTCACCTCCAAGGTCATCCAGCTCAACGACTACGACGTGGCGACGCTCTCGCCCGACGGCACCATCCAGATCACCGACCGCGACGGACGTGAGGTCACCGACCCCTCCTCCTTCACTATCGACTGGGATGCCTCGGCTGCAAAGATGGGCGGCTACTCCGACTTCATGGCCAAAGAGATCAGCGAGCAGCCCGAGGCCATCGAGCGCCTGCTCAAGGATCGCCTGGGCGAGCATGGTATCGAGCTGGACGAGTTGAGCCTCTCGCGTGCGGAACTCGCCGCCATCGACAAAATCGTCATCATCGCCTGCGGCACCTCCTATCATGTGGGACTCATCGCAAAGACGGCCATCGAGCGCTGGGCGCACGTCCCCGTGGAGGTGGAGTATGCGAGCGAGTTCAACTACAACGAGGACTATCTAGTAACAGACCACACGCTGTGCCTCGTTATCACCCAGTCCGGCGAGACGGCCGACACGCTCGCCGCCGCCCGTCGCATGAGGGGCATGGGCTGCAACGTCTTTGCCATCACCAACGTGCTGGGGTCCACGGCGGCTCGCGAGGCCGACGGCGCCCTGTACATCCAGGCCGGCCCCGAGGTGGCCGTGGCCTCCACCAAGGCCTACACCGCCCAGATGCTGGCCTCGTATCTGCTCGCGCTGCGTCTTGCCCTCGCAAACGGGTCCATGACCCTGCCCGAGGTCCAAAAGTACTATCACTACATGGAGCAGGTGCCCGACCTCATGCGCGAGGTTCTCTCGCGCCGCTGGCAGTGCAAGCAGGCCGCCCGTCGCTTCCGTGCTAAGCACTCCTCGCTCTTCCTCGGGCGCAACGTGAGTGCCACCACGGCGTACGAGGGCGCGCTCAAGCTCAAAGAGATCAGCTACCTGCACGCCGAGGCATATCCTTCCGGCGAGATGAAGCACGGACCCATCTCGCTCATCGAGGCCGGCTTCCCCGTGGTTGCCGTCGTGCCCGCCGACCACGTGCACGACAAGACCGTCTCGAACATCCAGGAATGCCTGGCGCGTGGCGCAGTGGTTATCGCCGTGGCCACCGACGGCGACGAGAAGGTCGCCAAGATGTGCCAAGAGGTCCTGTGGGTCCCGCAGTGCCCCGACCAGCTCATCGTCCCGGCCGTCTCGGTCATCCACCTACAGCTCCTCGCTCGTTACGTTGCGCGCGAGCGCGGCTACGACGTGGACAAGCCGCGCAATCTGGCCAAGTCCGTAACGGTAGAGTAAGCTGCACGGCGAGTTTCTTGGCGGGCCGTTTTTCGTGAGGCCTGCCACCGAGGCTCGCTCGCATGGAGGCAGGAGAAAAGAGCATGGCGCTGGCAGGAATAGGTGTCGACATGGTCGAGATTGCGCGCATGGAGAAGGTTCTTGCGCGTCGCCCGAACTTTGCCAAGCGGGTGTTCACGACGGAGGAGTGTGCCTATTGCGACCGGATGGCACGTCCGGCGCAGCACTATGCGGCCCGCTTTGCCGCACGCGAGGCGGTGCTCAAGGCGCTTGGCACGGGCTTCTCGTGCGGAATTGGCTTTGCCGACGTGTACGTGGTGCGTAACGAGGCCGGGCAGCCTCAGGCAATGCTTACGGGCCGTGCGGCCGAGGTCGCGGCGGAGCAGGGCGTGCGCGAGGTCGCGTTGTCCCTTTCGTACACGCACGACGTGGCGGTGGCAAACGCAGTGGCCGTTACCGACGAGGTGCGGCCCCAACAAGAGCAGCGGCCCGATCCGCAGGCCGAGCTCAGAAAGTCGTTTAGGGAGGCGCGCTCGGTCCTCGACGAGCTCGAGCGCGTCGAGGTGCAAGAATAGCAAGAGCCGAGGTGAGGCCAGGGCCACAGCGGCCTTGGCCTTCTCGAGACATAACATGGGGAGTGATGAGGCATGCAGCCCGTTCTAAACGTGGAGGACGTCCGGCAGGTGGAAGAGGCGCTCACGGGAGTGGGCGTGAGCCTCTCGGAGCTCATGCGTCGCGCGGGAGCGGCGGCGGCCCAGGAGGTCGCACGCATGGACAACGTGTCATCGGTCGTCGTCCTGGCGGGCTTTGGCAACAACGGCGGGGACGGCTGGGTGGCGGCCGAGCGTCTCAAGGCGCAGGGCCTTGCGGTAAAGGTGGTCACGCCGCTCGAGCCGGAGCGCGTGGAGTCCAACCTCGCGCACGTCGTGGCCGTGGGGGCCCAGCGAGCGGGTGTGGAATTCGAGGTCTCGCCCCCGCGCGAGCGACTCGAGGAGCTTCTGGAGGGCGCCGACGTCATTTTGGACGCGCTGCTCGGCACGGGCTTCCACGGCGAGCCGCGCGCTCCCTTCGACATTTGGATCGATTGCATCAACGCCTCGGGCGTGCGCGTGGTGTCGGTGGACGTGCCGAGCGGACTCTCGGCGCAATCGGGCCATGCCCCCGGCGCGTGTGTCATGGCCGACATAACCGTTACCATGCTCAGCCTCAAGCCCGGCCTTCTTTCGGATGAGGGCCGCGACGTGTGTGGTGCCATCGTGGTGGCGCCCCTTGCCGAGCAGACCGAGGGGCTGGTCCTCGAGGCTGATCCCGTAGCCTGGCGCGTGGAGGTCGAGGACTACATCGAGGTCACCGTGCCGCCGCTCACCGCCGTCGACAAGTATTCTCGCGGCACGGTTCTGGTGGTTGGTGGCTCCACGCGCTATCCCGGAGCGGCAATCCTCGCAGCCCAGGCAGCCGCCCGTGCCGGCGCCGGCTACGTCACGCTGGCCGTGCCGGAGCCCGTGGTGCCCATCGCACAGGCGCATCTTGTCGAGATTCCCGTCCTGGGGCTGCCCTACGACCCCCAGCACGGCACCTTTGCCGCCGACGCACGCGAGGAGCTCTCGCGCCTTGCCGCACGTAGCGGCGCCGTGATTGCCGGCCCGGGCATGATGGTAAACACCTCGACGATGACGGTGGTTGCGGGACTGCTGCACTGCGACGTGCCGCTGGTGCTCGACGCCGACGCGCTCAACTGCCTTGCCCAGCTCACCACGGGACGCCTAGACCGCTTTCCCGAACTCATTCGTCGTTCTTCTCCGCTGGTGCTCACGCCGCATCGCCGTGAGCTCGGACGGCTCGTCGGTCGTGCCGAGAATCCCCCTTCGTCGCTTGCCGACGCGCTTGAGGCCGCACGCCGCATCGTGTGGGCCGAGGGCGGCAACGAGGTGTGCGTGGTGGCCAAGGGGACGGCGACCGCCTGCGTGGGCGTCGACATCGCGCTGCTCCCCAAGCCGGGTCCAGCATCGCTGGCCACAGCAGGCTCGGGAGACGTGCTTGCGGGCATCATGGCCGCGTCGCTGGCGCGTGGTGCCGGAAGGTTTGACGGAGAGAGCCTGCCCTTGATGTGCGCTCTTGCATGCGAGATCCACGGATATGCGGCCTCGATTGCGGCCGAGATCGTGGGAACGCGCGGCGTCATGGCGCTCGACGTGGCCAATGCGGCCGGGCTGGCCATCGACACGTTGGAGGAACAGGCGTCCTTTGTGGACGACCAAGAAGCGTAAGGGAGAATTCCATGGTACGTGGGGCAATGCCTCCCGAGGACCGTTGGGCTTGGGTAGAGATTGATCTTGACGCGTTGCGACAAAACACGGCGGCGCTGCGCCGTTCCATCGCCCGCGATGCACGCATGATGTGCGTGGTGAAGGCCGACGCTTACGGACATGGCGCGGTGGAGTGCGCAAAGACCATGCGTCGTGCGGGCGCCGACCAGTTTGCGGTGGCGACGGTCACCGAAGGCATCGAGTTGCGCGAGGCGGGCATAGGCGAGCCCATTCTTATCTTGTCGGAACCGCCACGCGAGACGATACCGCGCATCGTGCAGTATGACCTGATGCCGGCGCTCTATGAGTCCGACTTCGCCCTTGAGCTTGGCGAATGCGCGGCCGCAGCAAACAAGGTCGCGGGCTATCACCTTGCAATAGATACGGGCATGACGCGCATCGGCGTGAACTGGCGCGACGTGGTGGAGCTGCGCCATGCCATCGACTTCCATCGCGGTATCGAATGCGCGGGAACGTTTACGCACTTCGCGACCGCAGATGTGCCGGGCGACTGGGACTATCAGATGCAGGTGCGCCGCTTCAACCAGGCCGTGGGTGCGCTGGAGGACGCCGGGTTCGAAACCGGCCTGGTCCATTGCGCAAACACGCCGGCGACCATTCTGCATCCCGAGGTCCACTGGGACATGTGCCGCGTGGGCGTGGGCCTCTATGGCCTGCATCCCACCGTGGTGACGCGGCGCGAGGTGCACCTCAAGCCGGTGATGAGCGTTCGCGGGCGCATCACGCGCGTGGAGCGTCCCGAAGTCGGAACGGGCGTGAGCTACGGGGCAACCTACCGGGTGCCGACGCCCAACATCCAAATCTGCACCGTGCCCATCGGTTATGCCGACGGACTTTCTCGCACGCTTTCGGGCAACATGGACGTGCTGGTCAACGGGGAGCGCTGCCGGCAGGTTGGGCGCATCTGCATGGATCAGTTCATGTTTGAGGTGAACGTCAACAACATCCGCGCGTATCGTCCCACACGTGCGGTTGAGTATGGCGACATAGTCACCGTCCTGGGTACCGACGGAAACGAGATGATAAGCGCCGACGATATGGCCACGAGGCGCGATACCATCAACTACGAGGTTGTTTGCGACTTTGGCCTCAGGTTGCAAAAGGTCTATGTGTAGCGCGGCGGTGGGGCGCGGCAGAGGTCGCAGGAAGCCGCGTGCGTATCTAACGGAGGAGGACGAGTCCATGGCCGTCATGCGTATCCCCGGACACGAGCAGCAGGGTCCGCAAGAAGTTACTCTCGACGAGATTCGCTCCTTTATGGGCAACTGCCAGCTTTGCGAGCTGGGGCAGACACGTACCAACCTGGTGTTTGGCATCGGAAACCCTAACGCGCGCGTGATGATAGTGGGGGAGGGTCCCGGACGCAACGAGGACCTGCAGGGCGAGCCCTTTGTGGGGGCGGCGGGCCACAACCTCGACGCACTGCTTACGCTTGCTGGCCTGCGCCGCGAGGATGTCTACATCGCCAACGTCGTCAAGTGCCGACCGCCAAACAATCGCAATCCCAAGCCCGAGGAAATCATGGCCTGCTCACCCTTCCTGCGCGAACAAGTGCGTTCCATCTGGCCGGACGTTATCGTTTGCTTGGGCAACTTTGCTGCGCACTTCATCTTACGCACCGAGATGGGCATCACGAGCTTGCGTGGGCGCTTCCACCAGACGGGTCACTTTGCCGTGCTGCCAACGTTCCACCCCGCTGCGGCAATCTATCACCGTGAGTGGCAGCCCGTATTGGAGGATGACTTCCGTCTGCTGGGCCAATGGCTGGCCGAGCATGAGCCGGGTCCCGGCAAAGGGGGCGTACAATGAGCACGGAGAAGCCCGTGGCGCCGAACGCGCGCACGGGCGCCACGTTCGTAACGCGCTCCACCGAGCAGACCATCGAGGTGGGTCGTCAGCTCGGCACACGGCTCGAACCAGGCGATGTGCTCGTGCTCACGGGCGACCTCGGCGCGGGAAAGACCCAGCTCACCAAGGGCATTGCCCAGGCTCTGGGGGTCGAGGACGACGTGTGCAGTCCCACCTTCACCATTGGCATGGTATACGAGGGCGCCTCGATGCCGCTGTATCATTACGACCTGTATCGCCTCGACGACCCTGCGCAGCTCGACGATACGGGCATCTTTGACGTGCTGGGGGACGACGGACCGTGTGTCATCGAGTGGGGAGAGCAGTTTTTGGATCAGTTGGGCGACGACCGCCTCGACGTTGTGCTTACGCGTCTGGACGATGAGGCCGCTCCCGGCGAGGAACCCGCGCGGTCCATCACCCTCACAGCACATGGTCAACGTGCGGAACACATTCTTCAGTCGCTTTAGAGGGTGCCCCTCTGTGATACCATAAGAAAACCTGTATCGAGTGAGGGGGTGAGACGACATGCGACTACTCAACAAGTATTCGTGGACAAAGCATATAGATTTTATAATTATCGATACGATAGTCCTCGTTCTCGCCTTCTGGGTTTCGTATGTCCTCGTGTTCGATCACCCGTTCTTTTGGCTTACTTCGGAGTGGCCACGCTATCTTCTCTTTGTTCTGTCGCTCAATATAGCCCTCACCTTTATTACGCGGCCATACAGTAGCATCCTGCGAAGACCGTACTACATGGAAATCGTGCGGTCCTTCCAGCTCACTATCACAAACATGCTCATTGCGACCTTCGTGTTCTACCTGCTCAAAGTCGGCGCCATGTATTCGCGAGGAACTTCGTTTTACATGTATGGCCTGTACTTTGTGTTTTCGGCGCTGTTCAACATAGTGTGGAAAAAACTCCTACTCAGCGGTGTGATCGTGGTAGAGACCGTCGGTCGGATTTCGCTCTTTATAATTGGCGATTCAAGCACCATTGAAGAGACTGTTCACAACGTGGCCGTCGGCGACTTTGTGCCCTACGACATCAAAGGCATTCATCTGGTAGACGATGCGAATGATGGACTCCGTACGTCTTTCCACCTTGCCGGTGAGAACATTCCCCGTATAGATCAATCGTACTGTGAGTTTATACTTCGCAACAACATTCAGGATGTCTTGGTGGCGGTTCCACCCTCGCGCGTGGAGTCAGGCGTGTTGGAGCGCCTGCATGCGAATGCCGTAAACGTAAACCTTGTCGTGGAATCGACGCTTGGCTTTTTGCCCGAAGACCAGTACTTCAACGACGTTGGCATCTATAAAGCACTTGCAGTCGGCGCGTTCTCGTTTGAGCAGAGCCAGCTCATCTACCTCGTCTTTAAGCGCGCGTTCGACATTGTGTTTGGCTTGCTCGGCCTCATTTTCCTCGTGCCCATCTCGCTTTTGGTCAAGATTGCCTATTTGATTAGTGGGGACAAAGACAAGATATTCTATCGTCAGACTCGCGTGGGCCAAAACGGCAAGATCATTCATATCTGGAAATTCCGTTCCATGGTGCCCAACGCGGACGAGATGTTGGAACAATTGCTGCAAGTCGAACGCTACAACAAGGAGTGGGGCAAGAGCCAAAAGCTCGAAAACGACCCGCGCGTTACTCGCGTGGGCGTACTGCTCAGAAAGACCAGCCTAGATGAACTGCCCCAGCTTTTGAACGTGCTGGTGGGTGACATGAGCCTCGTTGGTCCGCGCCCGTTGGTACGTGGAGAGCTCGAGAGCCATGGTGGCCTTAAGCTCTACCAGCGCGTGAAGCCCGGCATCACGGGCTGGTGGGCCTGTAACGGCCGTAGCAACATTGACTATCGAGAGCGGCTCGAGCTCGAATACTATTATGTTAAGCATTGCAGCATGTATCTGGACGTGCTGTGCCTTTTGCGCACCGTTGTCGGCGTTATCAAGCGTGATGGTGCAGTGTAGAAGCGCTGCATGGCGTATTATGTCCCATACAGTTCCTAAAGACGCACTTCTTGGGTGGGGTGGCGCACATGCATGAAGGCTCAAAGGGTCTCAACGTTGCGTTGGTACACGATTGGTTTATTGGGAATGCGGGTGGCGAGCGCGTCATGCTCGACCTGCACGAGCTGTGGCCAAATGCGCCCATCTACACGCTGGTGTACGATCGTGAGCGAGCGCCGGAGTGGACGCGCGAGTGCGACATTCGTCCGACGTCGCTCCAAAAGATTCCTGGTGCGGTGCGTCACCACAAGATGCTCCTCTCGTTGATGCCCAAGGCATGGGAAGAGCTCGACCTTACGTCCTATGACCTCGTTATAAGCTCTTGCATGAGCTGTTGCAAAGGCGTCATTACACGACCTGACGCGCTACACATCTGCTATTGCCATTCTCCTATTCGCTATGTGTGGGATCGCTACTACGAGTACTTGGATAGCACAGACCCTGTGCGCAAGGTTGCAATGAAACACATCATCCCCAAGGTGCGTCAATGGGACTTCTTGGCCGCGCAGCGGGTCGACGAGTTCGTGTCGAACTCCGACTATGTGGGACGTCGCATAAAGAAATACTATCGGAGGGACTCGACGACCATTTACCCGGCGTCTCCCGTGCAGGCTGGTGCTGTATGCGAGCCTGATGATTACTATCTGGTCGTGTCTCGTTTTATTAGCTATAAGCGTGTCGATTTGGCCATCGAAGCCTGTAATCGCTTGGGCCGCAGGCTCGTGGTTGTTGGATCGGGCGGCGAGGAAGAAAAGAACCTCCGACAGCTTGTTGGACCTTCCGTCGAGTTCCGTGGCGCCGTCTCGGACAAAGAGCTTGTCGACCTCTACCTTCATGCGCGCGCGTTTCTTTTTCCAGGCATCGAGGACTTTGGTCTGACACCTGTGGAGGCTATGAGTGCGGGCGTGCCCATATTGGCGTTTGGAAAAGGCGGCGCGCTCGAGAGCGTGAGGAATGGCAGAACGGGCATGTTCTTTGAGCAGCAGACAGTCGAGTCGTTGGTGGCGTGCATGGAGGAGTTCGAACGCAAGGATGTCGCATATACGCGCGAGCAAATTGCCGAATACGCCCGTGGCTTCTCGCGCGAGGTCTTTAGGGAGCGATTTGGCACCTTTGTCTCGCGTAAGCTGGAAGAATACGGCCTAAGCCAAGCAAAGGGTGCTCAAGTAAAGGGGAGTGTCCCCATCGCTTGAAGTACTATGGCCTGTTAGCTGGGAGGCGCGCATGCTCAAGGTAGTCATCAACGGCAAGTTTGCGGCGGACCGCATGCAGGGCATCGTTCGTTATGCCCGTGAGCTCCTGTGCGAGCTCGACAAGCTGCTCGATGCAAACGACGACGTCGTGTTGGTGGTGCCGCAGGATGCCCACGACATTCCAAGCTATACAAGCATCAGGGTCGAGCGCTATGGCAGGTTGAGCGGGATTCCCTGGGAGCAGGTGGACCTCGCCCGCTACCTGCTTTTTCACCCCGGCTACGTACCGCTGAACCTTTGCAACGTGGCACCCCTGCTTGCGCGGCCAGGTGTGACGACGATTCACGACATCATGTACAAGGCATGCCCCGAGTTCTATACGACGACAAGAAACCGCGTGTCGCGCCTGTGGCATTGTGCGCAATACGCCATCTTGGCCCGCAGGGAACGCGCGATTCTTACCGACAGTGAGTACAGCAAGCAGGAGTTAGAGCGCTATTACCCACGCTCTAGGGGAAAGGTGCACGTGGTGCCTGCAGCATGGCAACATGTGCTGCGCTATACTCCGGCGTCTGACTGGCAAGACCGGTATCCCCGGCTCAAACCACGCGAGTATCTGTTTTCCATGGCAACGCTTTCGCGCAACAAGAACGGCCGCTGGATTTATGAGGCGGCAAAGAACAATCCAAACATGCTCTTTGCGGTGGCGGGAATGCGCTACGAGGCCGATGAAGTCAAAAAGCCGCAAAACGTGATGTTGTTGGGGTTCATCTCGGACGAGGATGCCTGTGCGCTCATACAGAACTGTCGTGCGTTTGTGTATCCCTCGATCTACGAAGGGTATGGGCTGCCACCCATAGAGGCGCTGGCTCTCGGTGCGGAGGTGGTCTCGTCCAACACGACGAGCCTGCCCGAGGTTTTGGGAAAGGCCGTGCATTACATAGACCCAACGCGCCCAGATGTAGACCTAACGGAAATTCTGCAACAGCCCGTTGGCCCTGCGGAGGAGCAGCTAAGAAAATTCTCGTGGAAGAAGTCTGCAGGAATGCTCCAAGAGGTACTCCGGTAGCCAGGCGATTGCCCAAGGGGTTTGTGGAACAGAGTTCCCGGGGAACTTGTTCCGCGGAACAAGTTCCCCGGGAACTCTGTTCCACTCATTGCTCGCCAGACAGTCCACAAAGTGCTCATATTGCGTACTATTGTGCCTATGTCATGCATCTCGTAAGCTACCTGCTATACTTTCCCACGTATGTCCGTAACTCGCAGATTAATCGCACAAGGAGCTTGCCTTGCAAAGCAACGAACAACAATGGCTCGAGGCGCTTGAGGGCAACGTGGAGCCTTGGGAGCTGGACAGCTTTAGAGACGCGCACGAGCGTGCAGATGCATTTGCGCGCGACGCGACGTTTGGAACCGGTGGCATACGTGCGCTCATGGGCATTGGCCCCAACCGTTTGAACCTCCTTACCGTGGCGCGGGCAACGGCAGGTCTGGCAACGCATCTGCACGCGGTTTGCGATCACGTACCCGTGGTGGCCATTGCGTACGACACGCGCGTTCATTCGCGCGACTTCGCGCTGGTGGCGGCGCGGGTCCTTGCCGCGTACGACGCAAAGGCAGTTGTCTTTGCGGAGCACCAACCTACGCCGGTGCTGTGCTATGCGGTTCGCTGGCTTGGCGCAGACGCCGGAATAGTCCTCACGGCCTCGCACAATCCCATGGAGTATAACGGATTCAAGGTCTATGGCTCCAAGGGGGACCAGGCGACGGACGAGCTTGCGCATGCCGTTCAGGCGTGCATTGCCCAGATTGACCCCTTCCACGTGCGTACAATAAGCCTTGACGAGGGATTGCGGGGCGGTGCCATTTCGTGGGCTCCTCAGGAGTTGCTCGCTGACTATGTGCAGACCGTTGTCGGGCAGTCCATCGGCGTGGACTGCAGCTCCGTAAAGCTGGCATACTCTCCGCTTAATGGTACGGGACTCGTGCCCGTGCAAAGAGTGTGCGAGACGCGCGGAATCGACTGCAGGGTAGTGGAAGGGCAGCGCGACCCCGATGGCACATTCCCCACGTGCCCCAAGCCCAATCCAGAGCATGCGCCAGCCATGGCAGATGTTATGGAGCTGGCTTTACGCGAGGGATGCGACCTTGCCGTGGCGAACGACCCCGACGCCGACCGCATAGGTGTGGCAGTTCCTCACGAAGGCTCCATGAGGCTGCTTTCGGGCGACGAGGTTGGCCTGCTGCTGTTTGACTTCTTGGCTCGGGCTATACCGCATGAGGGCAATGCCATCGCTGCGACCACCATCGTCTCGACGCCGCTGCACGACTCCATTGCCTCGGCAAACGGCGTGAAGCTGCGCCGGACGCTTACGGGATTCAAATACATTGGCGAGCAGATCAACCTCCTGGAGGCACAGGGACGCTCGTCCGACTTCCTGTTGGGCATGGAAGAAAGCTGTGGCTATTTGCGTGGTACCTACGTTCGGGACAAGGACGGGGTCGTTTCGCTCATGCTTATATGCGAGCTTACCGCGTACCACAAGGAGCGGGGCAGGGATCTAGCTCAGGCTCTGGACGACCTGTACGAGCGATACGGACATATGGTCGCGCATCAAGTGGCTGCAGAATTGCCTGGTACGGAGGGGAGCGAGGCCATCGCACGAATCTTGGCCGGCCTTCGTGCCAAATCCCCAAAGGCCATCGGTGGTCTTGCCGTAAAGAAGACTACGGACTATGCGCAGGGTGCGTCCATGCCGGGCGATGCATCGCAAACGCTCCCCCAGGCGAACGTGATCGAGTTTGATCTCGAACATAACTGCAAGCTCATCGTGCGCCCGAGCGGCACAGAGCCCAAGGTCAAGGCCTATTGTTTCGCTGGTGGAAGCACGGCGCAACAGGCAAAAGAGCGCCTTCAAAACATTGTGGATGCCGCGCAGCATATGCTGCACGCTTAAGGAAGGAAGTCATCGTGGAAAAGACCGTAAACGTCGTATTGCTTTCGGGTGGTTCGGGTACCCGCCTATGGCCTCTTTCCAATGGGGCGCGTTCCAAGCAATTCCTCAAGGTCCTGCGCGACGACGAGGGAAACCACGAGTCAATGGTGCAGCGGACCATCCGTTTGGTTCGTGGCCAGAATCCTTCCGTGCACATTACGGTTGCGACAAGTGCCCAGCAAATCGACGCGCTGAGTCTGCAGATGAAGGGCGAGTATGCCCTTTCCATCGAGCCCGAGCGTCGAGACACGGCTCCGGCCATCATGCTTGCCGCCGCGAACATCGCGTGGGAACAGGGAGCGGATCCCGACTCGACGGTTGTGGTCATGCCCATCGACACGTATGCAGACCCGGAGTATTATGCTAACGTGGCAAATCTCGATGCCGCGGTACAGGCCGGTGACGCGGAGCTAGTCTTGTTGGGTGTCGAGCCCACCTATCCAAGCGAGAAATATGGCTACATCGTTCCCAAAACAGGTCATGGCACCGATGCCGTGCGTCCGGTAACGCGCTTTGTCGAGAAACCCAGCGAATCGACTGCCATCGAGCTCATCGAGCAAGGTGCCCTTTGGAATTGCGGGGTGTTCGCGTTCAAGCTCAGCCACCTGCTCAACATTATGGCGCGTTACTCCTCCGTGCGGTCGTACGAAGAGCTTCGCCAGAACTATGTGGACCTTCCAAAGAACAGCTTTGACTATGAGGTTGTGGAGCGGGCTGCCTCTGTCGCGGTGATTCCGTATGCGGGCGCGTGGAAGGACCTCGGCACGTGGAACACGTTGAGCGAGGAGCTCATCGAGCCTTACGCAGGCAAGGTGTGGGCGGATGAGGCCACCCTCAGCAACGTGCATGCAGTCAACGAGACGGGGCTGCCTTTGGTGGTCGCAGGAATTTCGGACGTTATCGTCGCGGCGACACCCGATGGAATCCTGGTTTCGGGCAAGGAGGCAAGCGCCCACATCAAGGGGATCGTGGAGGAGGCGTCGGCCGAGCGCCCCATGTACGAGCGCAAACGCTGGGGAGAGTATCGCGTCATAGACGAGGGCTCCTACGAAGACGGCTCTCACACGCTCACCAAAGAGATTGTTCTCCTCCCCGGCCAGCAGCTGTCGCATCATCGCCACGCACATCGCGCAGAGATGTGGATCATAGCGAACGGCGAGGGCGAGGTCGTGCAGAACGAGGAGGTCACCCACGTAAAGGTGGGCGACTCCGTGCGCATCGAGCCCATGCAGATGCACTCCGCGCGAGCCATAAGCGAACTGCACATTATGGAGGTGCAGGTGGGCTGGCCGCTCGTGGAAGAAGATGTCGAGCGCTTTGGCAACTTCTGGCAGTGATGGAGTCTTAGGGCTTCAATATGGGTGAGCGACCCCCTTTAGTATCCTAGTATGGTCACCAGCGCAATGCGTCTTTATTCGAAAGGACTTGTACAGATGAAGAAGGCACTCATTACGGGCATTACCGGGCAGGATGGCAGCTTTCTTGCTGAGCTTTTGGTAGGCAAGGGCTACGAGGTGCATGGTATTGTTCGCCGTTCTGCCGAACACAATACCGGGCGCATCGACCACCTGTTGAGGGACGGTTCCATTATCCTGCACGATGGTGATCTGTCTGACTCGTCTTCCATCATCCGTGTGGTGCGTGCCGTGGAGCCCGACGAGCTGTACAACCTTGCGGCACAGAGCCACGTGGGCGTGTCCTTCGACGCAGCCGAGTATACGGGCGACGTGGATGCGCTGGGCGTTACGCGCATCCTCGAGGCGGTACACATCCTGGGCCTGGAGAAAAAGACGCGCGTCTATCAGGCTTCTACTTCCGAGCTCTATGGCAAGGTCGAAGAGGTGCCACAGAACGAGATGACCCCCTTCCACCCGTATAGCCCCTACGCCGTGGCAAAGCAGTACGGTTTCTGGATGATGAAGGAATATCGTGAGGCCTACGGCATGTTCTGCTGCAACGGCATCCTCTTTAACCACGAGTCCGAGCGGCGCGGTGAGCAGTTCGTCACGCGTAAAATCACCCGCGCAGCCGGTCGCATCGCCTGCGGACTCCAAGAGAAGCTCGAGCTCGGCAACCTTTCGAGCTTGCGCGACTGGGGCTATGCGAAAGATTACGTGGAGTGCATGTGGCTCATGCTCCAGCAGGACGAGCCCGACGACTACGTCGTCGCGACGGGCATTCAGCACTCGGTGCGCGAGTTCTGCGAATGGAGCTTTAAGCACGTGGGCATCGAACTTCGTTGGGAGGGCGAAGGCGTGAACGAGAAGGGCTACGACGCAAAGACCGGTGCCCTGCGCGTCGAGGTGAACCCTGCGTTCTACCGTCCGACTGACGTCGTAAACCTGTGGGGCGACCCCACCAAGGCTCGCACGGTGCTTGGCTGGGACCCGCTCTCCACCAGCTGCGAGGAGCTTTGCCGCATCATGGCCGAGCACGACCTCGCCCTTGCCAAACGGGAGGCAGCGAACCTATAAAGGGTCTTGCAACCTGGAAGAGGGATGTCTTCTCTTCCAGGTTTTGCGTACGGCCAAAGGGAGGAGATCGAAATCGCGTGAAGGTCGTTCAAATCGTACCTCGCCTCAATTGGCGCGACGCCATAGGCGATGACGCGCTCGCCATAGATGACGCACTTCGAGACGCGGGCTATCAGAGCGAGATCATGTGCGTGTCCGCCCATGAGTCGCTTGAGTCTCGGGCAAAGCCGTTTGACGCTGCGTTGTTTGAACCACAAGACCTCGCGATTCTCCATCACGCCTCGTATAATCCTCTGATTGGGCAGGTGGCTAACTTGCCGTGTCGCAGGGGAATTCTTTATCACAACATCACGCCCTCCAAGTACTTTGTGGGGTACGATCCGGTCGTATGTGCAAACCTGTTGGTGGGTCGATATCAAATAAAGAAGTATGCCCCAAAAATGGACTTCGCGTGGGGAGTTTCGCAATACAACTGCGCGGAACTGGTACGCTACGGCGTGGATAAGTCGCGCGTGCAAACGCTTCCCATACTCTTTCAAAGTGAAAACGTCGCTGTAGAGCCCGATGAGACCCTTGCGCGGCAACTCGCTAGCCATGCGGGGACAAAGCTTCTTTTTGTGGGGCGCGTTTCTCCAAACAAGAAGCACGAGGACATCATCAAGGTGTACTGGCATGTGCTACGGCATGATCCCTTGGCGAAGCTCTACCTCGTGGGCAATTGGAAGGGAATGGAAAAGTACTACGCAAAGCTCAAGGGCTTTTGTGCCGACCTCAAACTTGCGGACGATCAGGTCGTCTTTACCGGCTCGGTTTCGGAAGAAGAGAAGGCCGCCTATCTTGCAAACGCAGACGCCCTTGTGTGCATGAGCGAGCATGAGGGCTTTTGCGTCCCCCTCATAGAGGCCATGCGCAGCGATTTGCCCATTGTGGCCTATGCCGCAGCTGCCGTGCCCGAGACGCTTGGGGACAATGGCCTTCTTTTTGCAAGAAAGCACTTCGCCTCGATGGCGCGGGCAGTCAAGCGGGTGCGTGAGGAGAGCGACTTCCGCACACAGGTACTACAGAAGCAGTGCGCTCAGCTAACGGCGTTCGAGAACTCCGATCCCAAAGGACGGCTGTTGCATCTTGTGGAGCAAGAAACGCGTTTGCTGGAAAGGGCATAGGCATGCGTGTCGTGAGGTTTAAGCCCCTGTGGGCCATACACAACAAAACATACCGCGCCTACAAGAAGGAGCTCGTTAGCTCTCCCATCGCTCGGTATACAGAAATGCTCCAACAAAAGATGCAAGATCGCATCGGTAAGAAGGTGGCAGAGTCATGAAGGCGTTGATTACGGGCAGCGAGGGGTTCGTGGGCACCTACCTGCGCGCTGAGCTCGAGGAACATGGATACGAGGTTGTCGGTGCCGATTTGGTGGAGGGCTCCCGAACGAAGCGTGTCGACCTCTTGGATGCCCAAAGCGTGCTTGCCGTCATGCGCGAGGTACGTCCAGACGCGGTGTTTCACTTGGCAGCTCAGGCAGACGTGGGACAGTCTTGGAGGCGGCCCCAGCTTACCATGGAAGTCAACGTCGTGGGTGCCATCAACGTGCTGGAAGCCGTTCGTGCGGTGAGTCCACAGCATACGCGCGTGCTCATGGTGGGTTCGTCAGACCAGTATGGTGCTCTTGGGGCCAATGGCGCATGCGTGACCGAGGAGACGCCGCTACGCCCCATGACGCCCTATGCCATCTCTAAGCGCGCCCAAGAGGAGATGTCGGCGCTCTACGTTCGAAGCTACGGCATGCACATTTGTGCCACGCGATCGTTCAACCACGGAGGGGCGGGTCAGCGTACGGGATTTATGATTCCCGACTTTGCGAGCGGCATCGTGGCCGTGGAACGTGGCGAGCGCGATGAGCTGTTGGTTGGCAATCTGGAGGCTAAGCGCGACTTTACGCACGTAAAGGACATTGCGCGCGCCTATCGGCTCATCGTGGAGCGCGGTCAGTCGGGCGAGGCCTACAACGTTGGGTCGGGCACGGTGCATAGCGCCCAGGAGGTGCTTGACATGCTTCGGCACATGGCGGGCTGCCATGTGCCCGTGCGCCAGGACCCCTCCAGAATGCGGCCAAGCGATACGCCCGTGATTCGTTGTGACCACACAAAAGTCACCAACGATACAGGGTGGGAGCCGGAATTGCCCTTGGAGGCTATACTGAAGGACACACTAACGTACTATCGGGAGCAATAGCAATGCTGCAAACTATCAAGGACGTGTGGGAGTATCGCTCCATGATCCAGTCCCTCGTAAATAGGGACCTGCGCGGGCGATACAAGGCGAGCGTTTTGGGATTCTTGTGGACGTTCATCGTGCCGCTTTGTCAGCTGCTCGTGTACACGGTTGTGTTTTCGATAATCCTCAAATCAAACATCGAGCGCTACTATCTGTTCCTGTTCGTGGCGCTCATTCCGTGGAACTTTCTATCGAGCTGCCTCACGGCAGGTGCCAGCTGCATTATTCAGCAGCAGTCCTTGGTAAACAAGATATACTTCCCGCGCGAGGTCATTCCGGTCTCATTTGTAACAGCCGCTTTCGTGAACATGCTGTACTGCGAAATCGTCGTTTTTATCGTCAGCCTCTTCTCGGGCGTGCACTACACCCCCCTTACGCTGTTGTGCCTTTTCTTGGTTATGATCATCGAGTACGTGTTTGCGCTGGGCATCACGCTCATCGTGTGTGCGTTGGACGTATACTTTAGAGACCTCGAGCACATCTTGGGTATTCTCTCGATGGCGTGGATGTTTATGACGCCCATCATGTACGACATCTCCGTCGTGCCCGAACAGCTTCTTCCCGTTTTCCTGCTCAATCCGATGGCGAGCATTATGCAGGCATACCGCGACATCATGTACTCTGGTGCGGTGCCTCACATCAACACCCTTGGCGCCGCTGTGCTCATGGGAATTGTCTTCATGATCGTCGGTTTGCTCGTGTTTGGAAAGCTCAAGCGTCGCTTCTCGGAGGTAATGTAATGGCAAGCACAAAAACCGAGAAGCCGCCCGTAGTCATAGACGTCCAAAACGTCAAAAAGAAGTTCCGTGTGTATAGCGACAAAGGCGCCACGCTCAAGGAGCGTGCCCTCTTCCGAAAGCGACGCGCTCATTCCGACCACTGGGTGCTCAAGGGAATATCGTTCCAAATTCGCAAGGGCGAAGCCGTTGGCTTGGTTGGCGAGAACGGCTGTGGTAAAAGTACGACGCTCAAGCTGCTTACCAAGATTCTGTATCCCGATTCGGGTACAATCACCATGAAGGGGCGCATATCCAGCCTCATCGAGCTTGGCGCGGGCTTTCATCCCGACATGACGGGCCGCGAGAACATCTACACCAACGCCTCAATCTTTGGCCTGTCAAAAGCCGAAATCGATAAGCGCCTCGAAGGAATCATTGCCTTCTCGGAACTTGGCTCATACATAGACAATCCCGTGCGTACGTATTCCTCGGGTATGTATATGCGACTGGCATTTGCCGTTGCCATCAACGTGGACGCCGACATCCTTCTTATCGACGAGATCTTGGCCGTAGGCGACGCGTCCTATCAGGCAAAATGTCTCAACAAGCTGCGCGAGATCAAGCGCCAAGGTACGACCATCGTTATTGTCTCGCACGCACTGGGACAAATTGAGCAGTTCTGCGAGCGGAGCATCTGGATAGAGAGCGGCGAGATTCGCGAGCAGGGTTCGCCCTTTGACGTGCACCAAAAGTACCTGCGGTATTTAAACGACCGAGAAAACCACTTGCTCAGTGATTCGGCCGATGAGGAAAGCTCGACGGAAGACCGTTCGTCGGGCGATGACCAGGGAAAAGGGGGCTCAGACTCTAGGGGTTCAAAAGAATCCGGTGAAACAGCGGATGACGGTATGCGTTGGGGTTCCAAGGACATGTATTTTACATCCATTCATATTGAGAACCGCGAGGGTACGACCACTACCGTTCTTGAGAGCGGCCAGCCTTTCAAGATAGTGATGAATTACAAGGTCGATCGGCCTTGTGAGGAACCGGCCTTTGGCATTGGCATCATCCGCAACGATGGTCTGCAGTGCTATGGCACAAACACGGTCATCGAAAACATCCCCCTTCAGGCGGAGTCGCTTGGAGACTCTGGCACCGTCGTCGTGGATATTACCAACAACACGCTCATTGAGGGCGAATATGACTTGGACGTCGCCATCCACAAGCCGGATGGCTTCGCATACGACTACTATCGTGCCTGTCTGCGATTTACGGTATTCTCGGTGATAAAAGATGCCGGGGTTATGCGTTTGGAGCACGAGTGGCACATAGCCGAAGAATAAGGTGAATACACGGCCTTTCGAAGGGAATGACAATGGCGGAACACCAAGAGACAACAACCGTTGACGTCGAGCAAATCATGCGCGAGATTCGTGAGCAGGCTGAGCTTGGTGACTATGACCCGGCGCCTAGCTTCGAGGAGGTGCGGGCACCGAGCGTCGCTCCTGCCGTAGACCCCACCCTTCCCATACGCATTATCGAGACGGACGATGGAAGGCTGCAGCAATTTGCAAGCGAGGCGAGCTTTGTTGCGAAGCACCACTACGTGCCCTACTATCGCGAAGTGGGTACAGGTCTTAAGTCGCTGGTAAAGCGAATCATTCGCAAGGCGGGCAAGCCCATCTTGTTCCCCATGAGCGAAGAGCAGAATGATTTGAATTACCACCTTGCCGAGGGCATGAACATCGCACATGCCATAGCCGATTATCATCAGGTCCAGCTCAACAGGATACAAGATGCCCTGAACGGCCTGCATAATCGTATTGGCGAGCTTGAGGCTCTGAATGCGCGTCTTGCCGAGCAGGAGGCGCACGTCGCGCAGCAGGAAGCGCGCATATTTCAACTCGAGAGATCGCTCGATGACTTGGTGCAGTCCATATCTCGCACGATTCAACAATCGCAATCCGTCAGCAAGTCTACTGCGGTAGTGCCTACATCCAGCGCACCAGTCGAGAACAGCACCACAACGAGTGCCTATGAGGAGTCCGAAGGCAAACTGTACGAACGGGTGAACGAGGCGGAGTCGTTTGACTACTTTGCATTCGAGAACGCATTCCGCGGGACACAAAACGACATCATGGATCGTCAGCGCGTCTACGTTCCGTATTTTAAGGATAAGTCAGGCAAAGTCTTCGACCTCGGATGCGGCCGTGGCGAGTTCTTGCGCCTCCTCAAAGACGAGGGCATAGACGCCTTTGGTGCCGACATGTTTCCAGAGTATGAGGTTACGGGCAAGCTGTACGACATAGACATTCGCATTGGTGACGGTATTGCCATGCTCGAGCAGATGGAGGAGAAGCTGGGCGGCATCTTCTGCGCTCAAGTCATCGAGCACATTGGGTTCGAAAACATACAGAAGCTCTGCAAGCTGGCCTATGACAAGCTCGAAGAGGGTGCCTATCTCGTGTTGGAGACGCCTAATCCCATGTGTGTCTCGATGTTTACGAATGCCTTCTACATCGATCCCACTCACGAGAAGCCCGTACATCCCATGCTCATGGAATACCTTCTAAAAATGATTGGCTTCAAAGAGGTCCAGCTGCTTTTGCCAGAGCATGGGCTGGAGCAGCTGCCCGAAATCAAGAGCGATGCGATCGAAAATCTGGACGAAATAAACCAAGCAATCAACAGGGTCTCTGGGTTCCTGTTTGGCAGCCAGGACTATGGAATCGTCGCAAAGAGGTAGCGCATGCAGGTCGTACAGGTATTGCCGACCATTTCGCGGGGAGATGCGGTAAGCAACCATGCTCTGGCAATAGATGGCGTGTTGAAGCAACATGGACTTACCACAAGAATCTATGCCGAGAACCGAGACAAGAAGCTGCCCAAAAGGATGGCGTCCGATGTGAGGAAAATGCATGCCCTCTCGTCGGAGGACATTATGCTCTACCACGGGTCAACGGGCTCGCAACTCAACTACGATCTTCCACAGTACGGTGGAAGAAAAGCGATGATCTATCACAACATAACTCCGCCGCAGTATTTCGAGCGATACTCGCGGCGTGCGTGCGAGCTGGTGAGGCGTGGTTACGAAGGAATGCGTTATCTGGCCGACAAGATAGAGTATTGCATCGCGGATTCCGCCTACAACAAAGAGGGGCTGCGCGAGCTCGGCTACACGTGTCGCATTGACGTGTGCCCACTCATCATCCCCTTTGAGGATTATGCGCGTGAGCCGAACCGCAAGGTAATGGAACAGTACCCCGGTGACGGATGGACAAACCTGCTTTTTGTTGGCCGCATAGCGCCAAACAAAAAGCACGAGGACATAATCCGCTCGTTCTACTGCTATCGGAGGCGTTATAACGCCAAGGCCAGGTTGTTCTTGGTGGGTAGTAGCGGCGGCATGGAGTGCTATCTTGATGACCTGAAGTCCTATGCACAACACCTCGGAATTGCGGAGCACGTCATCTTTCCAGGACACATTGGATTCGACGAAGTGCTCGCCTACTATAAGCTCGCGGACGTATTTGTGTGCATGAGCGAGCACGAGGGCTTTTGTGTGCCGTTGGTTGAATCCATGCTGTTTGACGTGCCAATCGTTGCGTATGCCAGTACGGCCATTCCCGAAACGTTGGGCGGCAGTGGACTGTTGCTAGAGGACAAAGACCCGGAGTACGTTGCCGCCGCAATTGATCGCGTGATAGAGGATGAGGCGCTGCGTTCGCACGTGCGTGCCACGCAAAGGACTCGACTCATGGCGTTCGAGCACGATGTTGTAGCCAAGCGATTCATGGAATGCATTCGGACCATTGCGTAGGTGGTGAGCCTTGTTCAATAAACCAATTGCGTTTGTTTCGCCTTGGTATGGCGAGGGAATAAGTGGGGGTGCCGAGGCGGAGCTGCGCGGGGTGGTAAAGCATCTCCAGGCTGCGGGGGTGCCTCTTGAGGTTCTTTCCACGTGCGTGAAGAGTTTTACGGACAACTGGAACGTTAACTATCACAAGCAGGGAACCACGACCGAAGGCGGCATACTCGTCCGCCGCTTTAAGGTGCGCAGGCGCAACACACGCGCCTTCGACGCGGTGAACTACAAGCTCATGCAGGGACAGCGCCTTTCTCCGCGCGGAGAGAAGGTCTACTGCAAAGAAATGATAAACAGCCCTCGGCTCTACGATTACATGGCCAAGAACAAGGATCGCTATGCGCTCTTTGTGTTCATCCCCTACATGTTTGGCACCACCTACTACGGGTGCCAAGTCGAACCTTCCAAGTCGGTCCTGATCCCCTGCTTCCACGACGAGCCCTACGCATACATGAACTGCTTCCGCGAGGCGTTCTCGCAGGTCAAGGGGATGGTCTTTAATGCCGAGCCGGAACGGGAGCTGGCCGAGCGATTGTTCAATACCAAAGGCCAAACAAACATAACCATGGGAATCGGCGTGGACACCGACTGGTCTTGCGATGCGCAGCGGTTCAGGCAAAAGTTTGGCATCGACGCTCCGTTCGTGTTGTATGCGGGCCGCAAGGATGAGGGAAAGAACGTCCATACGCTCATCCAATACTACGAGGAGTATAAGCGCAGGCATGGTGACGGTCTCAAGCTCGTTCTCATTGGCGGGGGAGAGGTCCGCAATCCTGACCCACAGAACATCATCGACTTGGGGTTCGTTGAGGTGCAGGACAAGTACGATGCTTACGCAGCGGCGTCGTTTTTATGCAACCCGTCTATGAACGAAAGCTTTTCGCTGGTGATTATGGAGAGCTGGCTGGCACATCGACCGGTTTTGGTACATGGGAAATGTCCCGTCACGCGCGACTTTGCCGTTCGCGCTAACGGGGGTCTCTACTTCCAGAACTACGGCGAGTTCGAGGGGTGTGTGACCTATCTCTTGGAGCATGAATCCATCGCGGACCAAATGGGCCATAATGGGCATACGTTCGTGAGTCAGAACTTTGCGTGGGACTCAATCGTAAAGAAGTACATCGACTACTTTGAAAGTGTTGTGGCATAAATGGCTCAAAAACAAAAGATCGCATTCGCTTGTCAACGCTATGGGCTAGAGGTCAATGGTGGCTCGGAGCTGCATTGTCGTCAAGTGGCGGAGCGGTTAAGCGCCTATTATGACGTGACGGTCTATACGACCTGCGCTCAGGACTACGTAACGTGGAAAAACGTCTATGAGCCAGGGACCGAGGACATCAACGGAGTGCACGTGAAGCGCTTCGCGGTAAAGAAAGAAAGAAATCCTCGTGAGTTTGCGCTGTACAGTAAGATGGTGTTCTCGCGCTTTAGGCATCCGGACCTCATGGAGCAGCGATGGATCGATGCGCAAGGTCCCTATTGCCCAACCGTGATTGACGTGTTGGCCCAGGAGGCGAGCCAATACAAAACCGTCTTCTTTATGACGTATCTGTACTACCTTACGGCACGCGGTATGCCGCTGGGACTCAAAAATGCCGCGCTCATTCCTACGGTACACGATGAGGCGCCCGTATACTTGCGAGTATACGACGAGGTGTTTGCGAATGCGCGAGCGATTGCATGGAACACGCCCGAAGAGCGGGCCTTTGCAAACAAGCGCTTTCCTGTTACCAAGAACATACCCGGAGACATCTTTGGCGTCGGCATTGACGTTCCGCAGGGTGAGCTTCCGCAGCTGCCCGAATCCATTCGCGGCAGCGAATACCTCGTCTATGCGGGGCGCATAGACGCTTCCAAGGGCTGCGAAGAGATGTTTGACTTCTTTGAACGCTATAAACGCGAGCGTGGCGGCAACCTCAAGCTCGTGCTTATGGGCAAGGAGGTGCTTTCGGTTCCAGACCATCCCGACATCATCCACCTCGGCTTTGTTTCGGAAGAAATGAAGTTTGCCGTTATGGCCAGCTCGCTGGCGTTGGTGCTTCACTCTAGGTTCGAGAGCCTTTCCATGGTGGTTTTGGAAAGCATGATAATGGGAAGGCCGGTATTGGTTTCGGGGCATTGCGAGGTGCTGGTGGGGCACTGCAGACGGAGCAATGCGGGTCTGTACTTCACTAACTTTCGCGAGTATGCCGCTACGGTTGATTACCTGACGACCCATCCCGCAGAATACAAGGTCATGTGCGAAAACGGAAAGAAGTACGTAGAAGAGAACTACAAGTGGGATGTAATCGTAGGGAAGTACATACGTACGATCGACTCATTCGACTAAGCATTCTCATACAGATTGATGTTCTTGTCGTAGACCAACACGGTGAAGTCATTAACCGTCAGCTTCTCTGATGCCCGGCCATACCATTTCTCGTCGATTTTCTCCCCGTTCTGCAGCAGGATGAAGCAGCGCCCTGGATGGTACTCAACATCGTACCAGCGCAGATTTGTGAGCCATGGGAAGATGGCGGTGGGATCTCCTACCGCATCGCCCAGAATTGAGGCAAAGGCAACAAACTCCACGTCGCCGTTGGCAAAGCATGTATTGGAATATGCGTTCCAGTAGGTCGCGTAGCCGTATTCCAAATCGTTCTCTTTGAGGAACCCCACCAGCTCCTGGTGCTGCTTTACGTCGGATTCCAGAGTCGGTGTACTTGCTTTCCAAAAGAAGCCAGTTGTAATGAGTGCGTATGCGATTACGGCACAGACCAGTGCTCTGCCTTCGTACTTCGGACGCGTATGCACTATTTCGTTTACGCATATTGCGGCGATAACCCCATTAAAGAAATAGGTTGGAATGAGATACCGTGCCGTCGTAGCAAGTGCTCCGGTTGGAACCGATAGCGCGAAAAGGAGGATATTGCAGATCCAGGCAAAAAGAATGACGTAACGAGAAAACGAACTCTTGAATGAGCGAAATTTTAGAAGGGACGCAACGGGGAAAACGACAATGCAAAGGGTGGCATACAAATAACTGATCATCTTTACAATACCGGCCGTGCTCATAAGCTTGGCGGGAAAGAACTCACCATACAGACTGTACAGCGACTCTATGTAGAGGCCAATGTTTTCTGTAAGGGTTGTACTACTGTCGACCGTAAGGCTGACTTGGTTGTCGGCGGGCCAATACAGTGCACTCAATGTGCGATACACAAGGACGGCAATCACAATGCCGAGGACCGTCGTGCAGAGTACGGACACATAGAGGCGCTTTGGCAGCGCCCGCGCGTCGGTGGAGCGCTCCAACAATCGCAAAAGCGGAAAGGAGGCGAGGAACGGAAACACAGCGATTGGAATAAGACGCAACTCGCCAAAGTTTGGCACAGTAGTAATGAGGAGCAAGCCACAGAGCAAGAGGACTACGCGCCGCTTGGATCCCGTGCCATGCAGAATCATCTCGAGCTCGTCTCTGTTTGTGAGGATGTAGTGGGCGACGCCAACGTATGCGCATATCACTGCGAGCAGCAATGCCCATCCGCCCTGTTGAAACAGTACGTCCATGCATTCGCCGGGCATACCGAGCATCGGTATGCCAATCAAGGAGCACACGATTGCCGCCGTGAGCCACTGGGACTCTTTCTTTACAACAAACATCTTATAAATAGAAAAGAACAAAAACGCCCACACGATGCATATGGCCACCGACCTGGCCAGTATCCAATCCTTCATAAATAACAGAAGGGGAATAATGATGAGGTTGGGAGTGAAGACAAAAAGGGCCGTACTGTAGCACATGCCTGGCGGGAACATCGACCCGCTCGCCATCTGCTCTTTTGCGAGCAGCACATAAAACGCTGAGTCGCTGTGAAACTTCATGGGCATGAACTTTACTATGGTAGCGATGACAAAAACAAAGGAGACGAGGATGACTGCCAGGCTAAAGCGCTTCTCGGTTATGATTTTTGTCAATCGCGTTTGCAGCGAACTATTCATGGTGACTCCAGGATGTAGAAGTACAGATTCCTTTTGACGCATGCAAGTTTAGAACAACCCAAAGACCCAAAGCACAGATTCCCAGAACTAAACAGCATTCCACCGGTAACGAATAGCGATTCAATAGAGAATCGTGGACGAGCGGACGAGGTGAAGCGCGTAGTTGTGCACTTGTTGTATGGTAAAGGCACACAATAGCGGCAAAACACTAAGGAATTTGCATGTATGGCTTTATAGACGGGTCAGATGGAAGATTCAACAGCGTTGAAGATGCCATGTCTGAGGTTGAAAAGTACGTATTGAATATCAACTATAGTTCTGAGGATTCGGCGGATACCAATGACGCTCTCGCTGACTATGCTTTCTTCTCAATGGGCGCGCAAGAGGGTTTGGAACTGTATAACAGGACAAATAGCGAATGGGAGCTTTATCCATTTGATCCCGAGTACCTGTATTCGGGGGAGGGTGTGCTATCGCCGATTAAGCGATTTGGCAAGAGAGTGATCAGGAAATGCATTGGCTGGTATATGCATCCGATGACCGAAAGGCTAAATAGATACAATGCGGACGCATTAAGACTAATGAATGAGTATGGAAAGGCCCTAGGATATCTTTATAACGAGAATCAGCGTCTTTCTAGGCGTCTTTTGGAAGCGCAAAAGAAGCGTGCGCTTTATGACGATTACTGTGCGACATACGCATCCATGATCAAGGAAAAAGACGGTGACGCAGCTGCTCTTTGTGCGAGGTATGCGGACTTGCTCAAGGAAAAGAGCATGGTTGCGGACCTCGGATGCGGATGCGGCGACTTGTTGTTGGCTTTGCAAGAGCGTGGCGTGACGCGTTGTTATGGTGTCGATAGAAGTGCCGCTATGGTGCAACAATGCTATGCGAGGGGAGCGCAAGCAATACAGGCAGATGCCGTTGAGTACCTCTCCAACCTAAAGAATCGATCCGTAGGAGCGATTGCCTGCATGGAGCTGCTCGAGGATAACAGTGGTGAATACATCTTTGAGCTTCTCGGGAAAGCATTCCAAAAACTGGAGTACGATGGGCTGCTCCTCATTAGCTCGTGTAATCCCCTTGCAGTCGACACGCGGTGTGACGAATACCATGCTGACCCAAGTCGCAAAACCCTCATTCATCCGACCGTCCTCAAAGCCATGGTTGAGCACATGGGATTTGGGGTTGAGGAAACGGCGCTTGCCAATCCTGGCTACGTAGACTGCGAGCTGGACGAAACCCCAAGTGAATTGATGGCCGGGCACAAGAACTACGTACTTGTGTGCCGCAAACCTTCCAAATGAGGCAAATCATGAAAAAGAGTATCGTAATACTGACTTGGAATTGTATTGAATATACAAAGCTGTGCTTAAATTCGCTCAAGGGTACGTTGGACGACGAAACGAAGGTGTATGTCGTAGATAACGGCAGCACCGACGGCACCATAGAGTACTTGGAGTCCCTGTCGTGGATTGAGCTGATCAAGAACGGCAAAAACCTCGGGTTCGTTGGCGGAAACAACGTGGCTATCGACCGCATTGATTCGGGCGACATCATCCTCATGAACAACGACATCGTCATTTCTCAGCAAGACTGGCTCTCGAAGCTCGAAGCGTGTGCATACTCGGACAGCAAGATTGGCGTTGTGGGATGTCGCCTCATCAACGAAAAAAACGAGCTGCTGCATGCGGGCACGTATATTTATCCCGAGACGTTCTGGGGACAGCAGGAGGGTGGTGGCCAAAGAGACATTGGCCAGTATCCGTATACACGAGACGTGCAGGGAGTCGTCTTTGCCGTTGCATACATAAAGCGTGAGGTGCTGGACGAGATTGGCGGACTCAACGACCGGTTCTTCTCTTACTTTGAAGACACGGACTATTGCCTGCGAGCGTTGGATCACGGATACAGGGTTGTGTGCTGTGGCGACGTTACCCTCATTCACTACGAGAATGTATCTACGACACAAAATCAGGTTCCGCTATCTGGGATGTTCAAAGAATCACAGAAGACGTTCAAGGGGATATGGGGCAATCGACTCGCCACACGATACACGAGGCAGATGGCTTGGCATTCCATACTGAACTTTCCTTCCGGATATGCCGTCTCTGCAAAGAACTTCATTCTGGCGCTCGACAGAAAAGACGTCGACATTCGCTACAAATACGTCTACGGCAAAGGCACGCCTTTCCCCGTCGAAGAGCCGACTAAGGGCGGCGACTACATCACGAGCACGATTCGTGGTCGGGCTTTCGATACGTCGTTCCCTCAGGTCGTATACGGGCAGGGGGACGTGTTCCAAAAGAACGACGGTAGCTACAAAATTGGCTACACGATGCTAGAGGTTACAGGCATACCTGAGGAGTGGGCACGGCAGGCAAACATGATGGACGAGGTGTGGGTGCCGTCGTCATTCAACGTAGAGACCTTTAGGAACAGCGGAGTTACCGTGCCTATGTACACCATTCCGCTGGGCGTTGACCCGAACTACTATAACCCGTACATTAAGGGCCATAAGCATCACAACAAATATGCGTTCCTTACCGTGTTTGAGTGGGGAGAGCGCAAGGCGCCCGAGCTGTTGCTCCGAGCATACAACAGGGCCTTTACGAGCGCTGATGACGTGGTCCTCATATGCAAGCTCATCAACAACGATCCCGGCATTGACGTGCACAAAGAACTCGAGAAGCTGGACCTGAATCGACCCGGATCACCCGACATCGTGATTCTGCACAACACGAAGTTCCAAGACTACGAAATGCCCGTGTTGTATCGTTCTGCGGATTGCTTCGTAACCGCAACAAGGGGCGAAGGTTGGGGAATGCCCATACTCGAGGCGATGGCCTGCGGTGTGCCTACCATCGCAACCAACTGGAGTGCGCAAACCGACTTCTTCAATGAAGAGGTGGGATATCCCATCGATGTAAAGAAGCTCATCGATGCCGAGGCAAAGTGCCCGTATTATGAAGGTTTCCAATGGGCGCACCCCGACGAGGATCACTTGGTTCACCTGATGCGCTACGTGTATGAGCACAGAGAAGAAGCGGCGGCCAAGGGAATGCACGCTTCTGAGGTTGCGCTGAGCAAATGGACATGGGATGCCGCTGCTGAGAAAATGATTGAGCGGCTTGATGCCATTGATGCGTTGAAGCGACTGTAGTGTTCGACGTATAGTGTTGGGTAGCCTCCTCGCCGCAGGCTCGCGGTCGAGGGGGCTAACGCTATACAGCATGGTGACATGAGCTCTTGGGTGTGGAAGGTTTGAAGGCATGACGGGCCACGCATTGTCTAGGCGTCTATCCAAAATTGGCACATTACGGTGCCTCATCATCATGTATGCTCTGTTTGTTCTCATCCAGATGGTGGTCAACGGGTATTGCAAGCATCTGGAAACCTACGAGGATGAGTGGATTTACTACGGCATAGCCCAAAGTCTGGCAAAGGGGATGGGATTTCCGGCCATTTATGGCGATCCGTACACGAGTCATACACGATATTTGTATAGTTTGCTGATTGCGCCGGGGCTGCTCGTCTCTAGTCGATTGCTGCAGTTTAGGCTTATCGCAATGCTGAACGCGCTCATGATAGGGAGCGGCGTTTTTCCAACGTATCTCTTGGGAAAGCGCGTGCTAAAAGAGGACAAGCTTGCGCTTGTGGCGGGTCTCATATATCTTGTGCTTCCCGACATGGAGTTCACTGCAACGTTTATGACCGAGAATCTCTGGCTTCCGGTTTCGCTGTGGACTATCTGGTTCTTCTATCGGCTCGTGGACGAAGAAAACGTGCCCCGCAAAAGCCGAATCGTGAACATCGTCCTGCTGTTTGTATTCGCAGCGGCTCTCGTAAACATAAAAGGCGCTGGTATACCGATTGTCATTGCACTCGGGGTCTATTTTGCGGTCTTCAGGGTCCTGCAATTTGTGCGAGGCAGGAGGGGCGGTGGCAAAAAAACGAAGCGGCTGATGTGGGGCATCCTCATAGGCGTGCTGTTTGCTGTGGCGCTTGTTTTGCTCAACCAGTATCAGAGCACTAGTGACCAGATTACCAGCATAATCTCAAGGGTCGTCGCTTTATTAACGGCAGAGCCATCAAAGTATGCATGGTGCTACATCTATACTTGGGCTACGGAGATTTTGGCCGTTGGAATCTTCCCAATTATCCTGCCTTTGATTTCGCTCCGTAAGCTTAACGTGCCAGCAAGGCGGTTGCTTGTACTGACGCTGGTGCTGGCATTTATTGCAAATGTTGGTGTGACGTATACGTCGCTTCGTACTACAGAGATTGCCCAAATGGCTGATTTTCGTCTTCATCAGCGCTATGTCGCATATCTCTGGATTCTCTACGTCATTCCATTTTTGTATGCTCTTTCCCACAAAATACGACTATCACTTATGCCGACGGTACTGTGTATTGTCGCAACATTTGCTTTCTGCATTGCATTCCAAGGTGCGATAATCGGTAGCGCGATGGACACGTCCCTCTTGTATTGGGCTCGAGATTGGATGCTCCACAGGAAGCTTTGGGTTGGATTGGTTGTGCTGTTTGTGGGGGGTGGCCTGCTGCTTTTGCGTGTGGGTCACAAAAAAGTATTCTGCCTATGCTTCTTTGGGGTGATGATTGCTGTTGTGGCGTATGACCACTACGCCATGCACGGCCTCATTCAAATAACATACGAGTACGATTACTCGGGCATAGAGCAAACCGAGGAGTTTATTCGCGAAAATCCAGGAGACACGTTCCTCGTTGTAACGCTTCCAAACAAGGTGGATTACAACGATGTCGAAGTGCACTATAACGCTAAGGTTGCGGACACCTTTTTGGTATATCCGAACACGATCTTTGCATCGGGCAAGAGGTTGGAAGGCATCCAGACTGACCAAGGCATTGACTTGGCGGAGGTTGGGATGGACGACACGGGCATCTCCATAATTGGGCCGCGAAAGATTGAATCGGTAGACTACGTTGTTCTGACCACGGAAATGTCGATTGACGAATCCGGGTGCGAAAAGGTACTTGAGGATGGGTCATTTGGCATCTATCGCCTGAGCGATCGTTCGAAGATTCCCCACATGCAAAGCTTCAACAACTGGTATTTGCCGGGAACGACCATGCTCCAGCCCGAGGTGGGTTTTGCAAGCAACTATTATGAGGGCGACAATATGGTGTTTGTGTCTGGCGAGAAACCGGACTATGTATTGCGCGGTCCTGGAGCTTCGCTGAAGCCCGGAAGGTATACCGTGACTGTTCATTACACATACGAAGGGGATGCGGCAGGAAAGATTGGGACGATGGACCTGGTTGGGAGTATTCTAGACTCATCAAAGCTTAGCCAGGATGTTTATGCAGATCAAACTGCCGTCACGATAACGTTCGACGTCAAAAAACAATGTGATGCCTTTGAGGTGCGTCTGAAAGCTAATGTGCCTGGAGTAAGAATCGATTCTATAGGTGTCGAAATGCTCGCGTTAGTTTGCGCCGATGAAGATGAGGACGTAGTATATCAATACGTGAATTCAGATAGATTAATCGTGAGAGAGGAAAGATACTCATCGACAGGCGAGAAGGTTGAGGGGCCAAAAGGCTATTTCGCCATAGAGTATTCATATTTGTATGGAAACAGAGTGAGCGATACGTGTTTTGACACAAGCGGACAGCATGTGATGAATACCGATGGATATGCAATGGTGCGGAGGGAGTACAACGCTGCAAGACAGGTCACGCGGCAGGAATACTTCGACGTGGCTGGCGAGCAGGTTGAGAGACCAGAGGGCTTCTATGTTGTCGAGTATGCGTATGACGAGAAGGGAAGGGTCTCTCGTGAGGAGTTTTTTGGCATAAATGGCGAGCCGGTGATAAGGGCAGAGGGCTATCACGCTGTCGAGTATGCTTACGACGAGAAAGACAGGTACTCGCGCTTGGACTACTACGGCACAGATGGCGAGCCGCTGGTGAGGCCGGAAGGCTATCACGCTGTCGAGTGTGCTTACGACGAGGAAGACAGGTACTCGCGATTGGACTACTACGACAAAGATGGTGGACCAGCGGACCTCGGGGGCTATTCATCGGTGGAGTATGACTACGACGCCGACGGAACTCTAGTTCATACAACCTATTTCAATGCAAAAAACGAATCTGTCGACATCGATTAATGCAGTGAGACCGTACTTGCGCACGCGACCGCAACCCTTGGTTTGTTTGTCCGACACATTTGACCGCGCGCTTTAGGATAACAAGTGTTAGGATGAGTGCAGGACTTAGAGGGTAGCTACAAATACGACAAATCGGTTTAATTGTCATAAGAATCATTTACGTGTAAGACGCTATAGTATCCTGTCCACGGCTTTTATCTCGTGAACTATATGGAGGATTTGCTCATGGCCAAACCTAGGAATGAGAAAGAACAGCCAGAGGCAAGAATTGGCTTGTCTGATGTCCTCTGGGGCTTACTCGACCAATGGAAAGCGATGCTGCTCTGTGCGGTGTTAGCTGCAGTGTTGGTACCCAGTATCAAGTTCGCAAAAGACTCCATTTCGCATAAGCAGAAGCTCGCTTCGGAACAGGGGCAAAGCCAGCAAGTAGAAGTCGTAAAGGATGAATCCATTGAGCAAGTGCTTGCCGAACTCAAAGAAGAAGACGCATCAGCGATAAAGACAATATTGCAGCAGCAACAACTAGCGGATATGCAAACAGAATATCTTGACTCATCTGTCTTGCTCAACCTGGATCCCACCAATCAGCGGACTCTGTATCTAGGCTATCGTCTTGATTGCAATGAAGGAGTCGATCTTGCGTCGCTTTGCGACGCATACAGCGTTTTGCTGAAGAAAGACTCACGGATGGACTCCCTCGGAAAGGTTCTTAATCTTGACGCAGACTCGGATTATATATACGAGCTGGTGAGCATTTCGAACAGTTCAATTCCAGATTCCGAAACTAGATCGGCGATTCTTTCTGTAAGTATTGTTCTGCCCGAAGACGCAGATGCCGCCGTGGTGGCTGATGCGGTCGATGAATACGTCAAGCAGGTACAAGCCGAATTGCCGGAAGGAGCTGGCGGTCACGCAATTAATCGTTTTTCCCAAAATGATGTCAAAACATATAATAGCGACGCTATTAACCGCCGTACATCGCTTGTCAGCGACATCAATTATTATCATACACAAATCAAGACCGCTGTCGCCGCACTAAACGACGAACAAAAAGACGCATACAATAGAATCGTGTCCATTTTGGAGGCGCAAAAGGCTTCAAAGACGGATGAGCTTAGCGTGACGTCGGATAGTGCAAACGCACTTGCAAAGGTGGAGCAAGGCGACGGTGAGCAAACGGCCGATAAGCAACTTGCTGATGCACAAGGCCAAGAGGTCGAATCACCGAAGTTCAGCTTTAAATTCGTACTTGTGGGCTTTGTGTTTGGCGTGGTGGCTTATGCCGTTTGTTACGTGCTGCTGCTCTTCGTGCGTGGACGGGTGGAATCAGCAGGGGCACTAGCTGACTATACTTCTACCCGCTTGCTGGGAGAGGTGTACCAATCCAGAGCACCTAAGGGTCTCGACCGCCTGTTCCATAGTCGAATTGTGGGTAAAATGCGCTTCGGCAAGTATGGAAACGAAGAGGAACAGGTAAAGCGTACGATTGCTACTGCAAGTTCCGTATGTGCGCATGCCGGTACAAACGATATTCATATCCTACGCGTCTGCGGTGATCAAAACGCGGTCGAAGTGCTCGCATCTTCATTCCGTGCCCACGACATAAGTGCTGACATACTGACTATCGACAATGACTTCGACGAGCGCGAGCTGCTGCCTGTACATAACGCTATTATGTGTGTGGATGCGAGCGCAAAAGCATCCACCGTATGGAATCTAGTTCAGCTGTGTGCCGAATATGACATAACGTGTCTTGGCTGCGTCTATACCCGCGCATATTAAATGCTGGCACAGACACTATGGTGGCCTTTCGAGGCGCAAAGCATTATGAAGTGACAGCTTATAGCATGGTGTAAACTGTTGGTTTACTTACGGGGTGGTAGAACTAGCCAGGGAGGTGGAGAGTTTTGGAGCACTGGCATCGCGGTGCACGTTTTGAGCGATGGAAGGTCATCGCATTGTGCATGGCGCTCTATGACTTTGCTGCCATTTGTATCGCCTACTTTTTGGCGCTTCTCTTTCGCTTTGATGGAGTATTTAGTGCAATACCATTAGAGTACCTAGAACCGTATTCACAATTCATCTTGCCGTGTGCACTCGTGTCCGTCATGCTGTTTTGGGCACTGCGTATGTACAGCATTATTTGGTCGCAGGCGAGTTTCACTGATTTTGTGCGTACGTTCGTAGGGTCGGTAGCGTCATCGGTCTTGCACACGGTGTTCATCACGCTTCTCTGCGCACGAATGCCGCTTTCGTACTACGCTTTTGGTGCCGTTATCCAATTTGTGCTACTCGTGATTGTACGCTTTACCCCGCGGTTTTTGCGCATCCTCTTGGCTCGTCATGAGTCTTCGGGGCCCGATACGCGAGTTATGCTCGTGGGTGCGGGTGATGCGGCTCGGCTGATATTACGCGATATAATGCGCTCCGACAAAGTACACGAGAGCGTGGTGTGTATCGTTGATGACGATGACAACAAGTGGAGACGCTACATGGATGGCGTGCCCATTGTTGGCGGACGCGATTATATTCTGCAGGCTGTTGAGCAATACGAGGTGCAAAAAATATACCTCGCCATTCCCAGCGCAAGCGTTCAGCAAAAACGTGACATACTTTCAATTTGTTCCGAAACGGGCTGTGAGCTGATGCAGCTTCCAGGTATGTATCAGCTCGTTAACGGTCAGCTCTCGGTGAGCAACATGCGCAGGGTGGAGGTGGAAGATCTACTCGGGCGCGAACCCATTCGCGCGAATTTACAAGAGGTCTTCGGTTTTATCAACGACAAGGTGGTGCTGGTTACTGGTGGCGGCGGAAGCATAGGCTCGGAGCTGTGCCGCCAAGTTGCGTCGCATAGTCCCAAACAGCTAATCATCTTTGATGTGTATGAGAACAACGCTTATGACATACAGCTGGAGTTACGTGATGCGTATCCCGATCTAAATCTAGTAACGTTGATCGGCTCTGTGCGCGATAGTCGCAAAATGCTGGATATGTTTGCAACGTATCGTCCGCAAATCGTGTATCATGCGGCGGCACACAAACATGTGCCGTTGATGGAAGACAGTCCCTGCGAAGCAATAAAGAATAACACCATTGGCACGTACAAGACGGCGTACGCTGCCATGATGTTTGGATGCGAACGCTTTGTGCTCATCAGTACCGATAAGGCCGTTAACCCAACCAATATAATGGGCGCCTCCAAACGCATGTGCGAAATGGTGATTCAGACGTTCGACGCCAAGATTAAAGCTGGTAAAGCTGATGACATTCCGCAGCTTGCGGCTCATCCAAAGAGCAAAACGGGTGACATGGTGGGCCTTCCCGACGATGTCCGCACCGAGTTCGTTGCCGTACGCTTTGGCAACGTGCTCGGATCCAATGGCTCGGTGATCCCAATCTTTCGTAGGCAAATCGAACAGGGGGGGCCCGTTACTGTTACCCATCCCGATATAATTCGCTACTTTATGACCATTCAAGAGGCAGTGAGTCTGGTGCTGTTGGCTGGCACCTATGCTCACGGTGGGGAAATATTCGTTTTGGATATGGGCAGCCCCGTAAAAATAGACACGCTTGCGCGCAATATGATTCGTCTTTCGGGCTATACGCCCGACGTGGACATAGAGGTAAAGTATACTGGCCTGCGTCCAGGCGAAAAGCTTTATGAAGAGAAGCTTATGGCAGAGGAGGGCCTGCGCAAGACCAACAATGAACTCATCCATGTGGGTCAACCCATAGCGTTTGATGAGGATGCGTTTTTGCGTGATTTGGTTACGCTTGCGTCAGCTTCCTATTCCAACGACCAAAGCATTCGCCTGCTGGTATCTAAAGTGGTGGACACCTATCACCCCGAAGAAGTGGGCAACAAAGACGATACCTATGAGTCTCTGATTGACGTGTCGCTCTAGAGTGCTAAAGCCAAGAAATACTTAGGCGATTACAAGGTGGGCCGACCCAAGGCAGACCGTCGTGTGTTCATTTATGCGCCCATCCATTGCCTTGGATGGCTGTACCGGCTTTGAGGTATTATAACGTGAGGAGAAGCACTGACATCAAAGACCTCGAAGCTGCATTGGGAGTTAACTGCAATGAGACAACCCATACCATTTAGCCCTCCAGACATAAGTGAGTTGGAGATTAACGAAGTTGCAGATGCCTTGCGATCCGGATGGATTACTACGGGTCCTAGGACCAAATTGCTTGAGCGTAGACTTGCCTCTTATATTCAAACGGGCCGCACAGATATTGATTGCGGAACAGAGGATGCAATTGACAGGTTCGGTAATCGCTGCGTTTGTTTGAATTCCGCAACTGCCGCAGAGGAACTTAACCTACGGATTCTGGGTGTGGGCCCTGGCGATGAGGTAATCGTACCTGCTTACACATACACGGCCACGGTGAGCGCTGCCATCCATTGTGGCGCCACGCCAGTTTTTGTAGACATCCAACAAGATGGTGATTTGGAGTCCCACTGTCCTGAGTTGGACTACGAGGCAGTCGAGGAAGCAATTACTCCAAAGACAAAGGCTATCGTGCCAGTAGATCTTGGCGGTATTGTGTGCGACTACGAGCGTCTATACCGCATCGTGGAGCAAAAGAAGGACCTCTATGCCCCCTTGGAGTCTGATGGCACGCCGCTGGGCAATCTTTCGTCGCGTGTCCAACAATCCTTGGGTCGCATTGCCATAGTAGCCGACTGCGCTCATTCTTTGGGCGCTAGCAGAATCGTTGATGGACAAAAGACGTATAGCGGTGCCATTGCGGACTTCTCGTCGTTCTCATTCCACGCGGTCAAGAACTTCACTACCGCTGAAGGTGGTGCGAGCGCATGGCGGCCATTACCAGGAATACAGAACGCAGAGCTGTACAGTATGTACCAGCTGCTCTCCCTTCATGGCCAGAGCAAGGATGCCTTGGCAAAGACCAAGGTTGGTGCCTGGGAGTATGATATCGTAGGTCCTTGGTACAAGTGCAACATGACCGACGTTATGGCCGCGATTGGACTGCGTCAGCTTGACAGGTACGAGAGTCTGGTGCGGCGTCGGCGACAGATCATCGAGAAGTACGACAAGGCATGCGACGAGCTGGGTATATTCCATCTCAATCACAGCACGCACCATCAAAGAAGCTCAAATCATCTCTACCTCACACGTATTCCGGGCGCAGACGAAGCCAGGCGTAACGCTATTATTGTCGAGCTCGCAGAGCGTGGCGTGACAACGAATGTGCATTACAAGCCTCTACCTATGATGACGGCTTACAAATCCCTCGGATGGGATATCAAGGACTTTCCCAATGCCTATGATTACTACCACAACCTCATCACGTTGCCACTACACACGTTGCTTTCCGATGAAGACGTGGACTATGTATGCAGTACGCTAAAAGACGTAATACAGGGCAAATGAGTGTTATGTTGCGGCGTTGGGAGGAGCTGCCAGAATTCATGCGCGTCCCCGAGGTGCGTCCTTACTGGGAGGCATTGTGGGAGAAGCGAGGCCAGCTTGTTGCTAAGCGCTGCTTCGACGTGACGGGGAGCGTTGCGCTTATCGCGCTGCTCGGACTTCCTATGATTGCTATTGCCGCGTGTATTAAACTGGATAGTCCAGGCTCGGTGCTCTATCGCCAAGAGCGTGTAACCACCTACGGTAAGCGCTTTAGGATTCACAAGTTTCGCACCATGATCTCTAATGCAGACAAGATTGGTAGCGCTGTAACCGTGGACAACGACACGAGAATCACTAAGGTGGGCTCTAAGCTAAGGCGCTTACGTCTAGACGAGTTTCCGCAGCTCTTTGATGTCTTGGTGGGCAATATGTCTTTTGTGGGTACGCGCCCCGAGGCAGTTAAGTATGTCGAGAAGTACGAGTGCGAGTATTACGCTACGCTATTATTGCCAGCGGGAATCACCAGCGAAGCTTCAATTCGCTTCAAAGACGAAGACAAGTTGCTCAAAGCGGCAGAGAACGTTGATCGTGCATACGTTGAGCAGATTCTTCCACAAAAGATGAAATGGAACCTCAAAAGTATCAAGGAGTTCAGCTTCCCCGCAGAAATGGCAACGATGCTTAGGACTGTTGCCGCAGTGCTGGGCAAGGAATACAGATAAGGTGGGAATATGTTGCCCCAGGTACGAACGGTAACGTTTGGAATCATTGCCTACAACGAGCAGCAGTATCTTCCAGACTTGCTCAACGACTTGCTTAGTCAAACATATCCGAAGGACCGCATCGAGGTCATTCTCGTTGACGGGGACTCTTCTGATGATACGTGGAATCTTATGCAGGCCTTTAAAGACCGATGCGAATCGAGTTTCTTACGAGTTCTCGTGCTTCATAACCCCAAACGCATTCAACCCGCTGGCTGGAACATTGTCATTACCAATTCAACCGCCGATATGCTGTTGCGCATTGATGCCCATGCACGGATTCCAAAGGATTTCATTCAAAGGAGCGTCGAGCGCATCAATGCTGGTGAATTTGTGTGTGGCGGTCCGCGTGCGAATATTATTGATGAAGAGACGCCTTGGAAAAGTATGCTCCTTGGTGCGGAGCAGGCCATGTTTGGCTCAGGATTCGCATCGTATAGGAGAGCTGCAGAAAAGATTACGTATGTAAAGTCGGTCTTTCATGCTGCGTACCGGCGCGAGGTGCTATGCAAGGTTGGACTCTTTAACGAGGACCTCCAACGAACCGAAGACAACGAGTATCACTATCGTGTTGCCCAAGCGGGCTATAAAATCTGCTATGACCCTGCCATCACGTCCTTCTACCAAACACGCAATAGCCTGAAGGCAATGCTGAGGCAAAAGCATCTTAACGGACTGTGGATTGGCAAGACGCTCTTTGTGTGTCCAGGATGCATTTCCCTGTTTCACTTAGTGCCCTGCGGCTTTGTGTTCTCCATCGGTGCGACCGGTGCATTGGCGGTTGTGGGCATCGTGTGGCCTGCGCTTACGCTGTGGGCTGCCTACGGAGCGGTTGATGCGCTTATGACGCTGAGCACGTTTGTTGCTGCGCCCAAAAAGTCGGCATGTTACGCCGCGCTGCCTGCAGTATTCTTCTTGCTGCATGCGGGCTACGGAGTGGGTACCGTAAGGGGAATTTCATCCATGTTGTATGGGAGGGCCAGGCGGGGTGGAGGTACAAAATGAGCCACTTCTTATATCAGCTTAGGCGAGTGAAGGCCAAGGATATTGCGCAAGTATGGAAGCTACCCGTTGCGCTAGCATGTATGCCTTTCTACAAGCGTAAGCACAAAGACCTTTGGATAGTGTGCGAGGATAAGAATGAGGCTCGCGATAATGGCTATTGGTTCTACAAGTACGTGCGAGAAGAACATCCCGAGCAAGACTGCTTGTATGCAATATCCGGCAAGTCTCCCGATGTAGAGAAAATTAAGGCATTAGGCCCATGGGTTGAATACGGAACGCTTAAGCATTGGATTGCATACTTGGCCTCAAGCAAAAAGATTAGCAGCCAGAAGGCTGGCAACCCAAACGCTGCGATCTTCTATGCGCTGGAGGTGTATGGCCTGCTTAAGGACAAGCGTATTTTCCTCCAGCATGGCATAACTATCAACGACCAAAAATGGCTTTATTATGAGGCAACGCGCATGTGGCGGTTTATTTGCGGTGCGCGTCCAGAGTACGAGTTCGTCGAGTCTGTCTTTGGCTATCCACGAAACTGTGTGGAGTATACGGGCTTTTGTCGTTTTGACAATTTGCACAATGTTGAGCCAGATCCAAAACTTGTGCTGGTCATGCCTACTTGGCGTGAATGGATTGCTGATGAGGACTACCGTCTTGAACAATATGAAGGCACCACAGTTATTGCCCAGACAGACTACTTTAAACGGTGGTCCGAATTTCTTGCAAGTAGCGAGCTAAAACGTATGGGCGAGCGATATGACGTTCGGTTCGTGTTTTATCCTCACAGAAACATGCAGAAATACATGGAATACTTTCCCACGAGTAACGAATACTTGCAGGTTGCAGACGCAAGCGCATATGACATCCAGGATTTGCTCAAACAGGCGGCACTCATGGTGACAGACTACTCCAGTGTATTTATGGACTTCGTATACATGAAAAAGCCCGTGGTGTTTTATCAGTTCGACTATGGTTTGTTCCGTAAGGCACAATACTCAGAAGGTTATTTTGACTATAGGAACAATGCGTTTGGTCCTAGCATGGAAACACTCGATGAAGTCATGCGAGAACTAGAGAAATATCTTGCCAAAGGATGTGCGGTGTCTGAGGAATTCCTCCGCGAGCATGGGCGCTACTTCCCTCTATATGATAGTTCAAACTGCGAACGAGTGTACAACGTTGTGCGTGACGCATGACAGTGGGGTGTAGAGTTATGAAAATACTGATGTCTGGAATGTCGTGGGGAAAGGGCGGTAAAGAGGCTTATATTGTTGGCTTAGCCCGAAAGCTTGTTGAACTCGGAGAAACCGTTGATTTTCTGACGGTGGATTATCCCATGGCATACGAGGAGGAAATGGTCGAAAGGGGATGCAAGGTACACCACGTCCCACAAAGAAGCGAATCGCCGCGGAAACATGTGAGGGCGATACGCCTAGTGTTGCGCAGCGAGGGTTATGACGTATTGTGGTCACACAAGACTACGCTGAGCTCGGTAGAGGACCTTGACGAAGCAAAAAGACTAGGCGTACCGATTCGAATTGTGCACAGCCATGCAACGGAAAACATGGGCAACATGTTTACGGCGGTCATGCACTCACTCAATCGGAAACGAATAAAAGGAATCGCAACCGATTTCTATGCCTGTTCGGCTCGAGCGGGAGAATACTTCTATCCTGCGCCAGTTTCGTTCGAAGTTAAGCAAAACGCCTTCAACATTCACAAGTTTTCCTATGACTGTCAAAAGCGTGAAGAGATTCGCCATGACCTAGGCATAGGGGAAAGCTTTGTACTAGTACACGTCGGTCATCTCTCACCCGTAAAGAACCACCAAAAGATCTTGCATGTGTTCAAGGAGATTTGTGAATACAAACAGGACTCAACCTTACTTCTCTGTGGGGATGGCGACCTTCGTGAATCGCTCAAAAGACTTGCGAAAGACCTAGGCATAGACCATCGAGTTCGATTCCTTGGCGTTCGCAATGATATTCCAGCCATACTGAGTGCGTCCGACGCGTTTATTTTTCCTTCGTTTCATGAGGGTCTGCCTTACGCGGTTTTGGAGGCTCAGGCAAACGGACTTCCCTGCGTTGTCTCTGCCGGGCTAGATGAGCGCATACTATGTGTGGCCAATGCCACCTCGCTCGACTTGAAGGAGGATAACAAACGTTGGGCAGAGGCGTGCTTGCAGGGAAAACGAGAACCACGGAGTAACGTTCAAACACTTGTGGAGCTTGGTTACGATATCGACACAGAGAGCTCTGCGATACGCGATGCCTTGCTTGAGCGTCTGAGTTTCGAATCGCATTCGGGGAAATGCCTATGATAGTTTTAGCGTGCATATCTGCAGTTTCAGTCTTTGCATTCTGCACTCCCAGCAGGTTCAAAACTGCATACTTTTTGTTGCTCTCAGTGCTCCTTAGCGCGATTTATTTCTTTTTTGCGCCTCCGCCCGAATACGACCTGTTTCGCTATTACCAATTGCTCGGATCACTCAAAGACGTTGCGTTTGGAGATCTTTTTTCCAGTGCGAATTACAATAAATTGCTTGAACAGCTGCAGGGGACTTCAAAGGCCTTTGTTGCGTATGCGTTCGTCATAACAAGGATTCCAGTCGCGCGTCTTCTTCCTGTTGTGACGGGAATATTAGTCTACGGAATCAGCGCGTTCAAGATTACGCGCATGGGTAAGGACATGAAGGCTTCTGAGTTTGCAGTTTCCGCAGCTTTTGTCGCTATGCTTATGCTTGTTGACTTTAGATCTGTAAGTACCATACGGAATATGCTTGCCTACGCACTTATTGCCTTTATTGCATACGAGGATTTGGTGCGTAATGCAAACAAGGTCTATTGTGCTGTGCTTTACTTCGTAGTATGCCAAATCCATATGACAGGTGCGTTGTTCGTAGTCATCAGGCTTTTGGTGCTCGCGTGCAAGCTTTTGCCAAGATGGGTGGTATATGCAGCAACGGCTCTCGGCTTTGTTTTTCTCCCCATGATTCAAGGACTCTTGTCTCATTTTACGTTTATTCCCTATGTTGATCAGTTGCTGTATAAAACCGTTCGCTATATCCTGCGTTATCAGGAGGGTATAGCGACCTACGAACCCAAGCGCGTGTTTATCTTCGCGCTGTATATTGCCGCTCTCTTTACCATTTACCACGTTTGCAGGAAGAGGGGTTTGCTGGGGAAAGAATACAGGCAATACAACGATTTTTTCTGCCTTACCGTGTTTTTCACTCTGGGGTGTTTCTTGCAGTATGACCTCTTTACGCGCAATACGCAGCTCATAATTCTCTTATCGGCGCCTTATCTGCTTGCATTGTTTAATTATTATGGTCCCCAACTTGTTGGAATTGGTCAAAGGAAAGTTGTATCAACCGCTGTCGTATTCGCCTGTTGTTTTTTACTTGCTGCATTTGTGTTTAACTACCATGCGTTCTACGAGCCCATGAATCAATATTTTGTTTTTTCATGACTCCAGCTGTGGCCCCTTTCCACTATAGCGACTGGAAGGAACTCGATGATAATATTTAGCATATATACACAATACCATCTGTTCAATTGTATGAACATCAAGATGGCTTTACACCAAAGCGAGAAGGCAATTGCGTTTATTATGCGACCAGATGATTCGGGACTTAGGCAGTATTACTCAAAGCTTCTCCAAAACGGCATCTTTGTGCAGATTTATGAGTTCAATCCAGACTGGATAAACGACACGAATACATTCAGCAAGCTTACAAGCATCCCCAGAATAACAAAGAGCAGCAAAGAAAGCCTTAAGTTCATACGTTCTCTTTCGTTTGGCGAGAGAGTCGAATGCGTATATACCTATGAGTGTTCGATTGAGCTTTGCATGCTTTTTGACCATATTCAAAAAACAAACAATAGCGCCGTTAAACTCGTTTGCTATGAGGAAGGGGCGGGCTCGTATTGTCGTCCTACCTTCAATCAGATGGGAAGAATATCACGAGCCATTACCAAGAGACTTGGTATTTCTGTACCCGAGCCTTTTTCAAAGCAATTACTGTATCAGCCAATGTGCCTTACTGTACAGCAGACGTGTGAGCTTGAACCCATGCCGCAGTTTAACAGGGAATTCGCGCCTATTTTCAATGATGTGTTCTCTTTTATTGATAAGGGCGATTATCCTAAAGCCGTGTTCTTTAATGGCCCAGATCGCAAACTCGATTTGTTTTTGGCAGATTGCATAGATGGTATGGATTTGGCGCATACTACAACAAAGAGTCATCCTCGGGCAAGCTTGGGGACCCAGCTTACGAGCAAGCGTTTTCCTTATAATGATCCGTGGGAAGTGCTCTGTGCCAACAGGCCGACGCAGAACAAGGTGTTTGTTTCCCATTTTTCAACGGCAATGTATACCCCAAAGAGCATTTTTGGCGATGAGCCCTACTTGGTGTTTCTGTTCGGACTTTCCGAAGCGGCGGCGTATGATGATGCGGTAATAAGTCCCATGCTGATGAGCTACTTCAAAAGATTCTTGAGCACGTACGAGCACCCAGAACGTATTATGGTCCCAACAAGCATTAGTGAACTCAAACAGGTTCTTATAAGTCACGGAGCGTAGTGCGATCGTGTTTATAATTGGTAAGAAAAGCCGGAAGAAGACAACGAGATTGGTGTATACATGAGGGTATTGGTAACGGGCGCAGACGGCTTCATTGGGAGCCACCTAACGGAAGAACTGGTAAAGCGCGGTTATGAGGTCCGAGCTTTTGCATTCTATAATTCCTTCAACACATGGGGTTGGCTGGACACGCTACCGGCCGATATCATGGGGCATGTGGACGTGTTTACGGGAGACGTGCGCGATCCCAACGGCGTGCGTGAGGCTATGATTGGCTGCGATGCAGTGATGCATCTGGCTGCCCTTATCGCCATTCCCTTTAGCTATCACAGCCCGGATGCTTATGTAGACACGAACGTTAAGGGCACACTCAACGTGCTGCAGGCAGCACGCCTGCTGGAGACTCCACGCGTTCTTGTGACCTCCACCTCTGAGGTGTATGGTACCGCTCAGTATGTGCCCATCGATGAGCAGCATCCTTATCAGGGGCAGTCCCCCTATTCGGCCACAAAAATTGGTGCAGATCGCCTGGCAGAGAGTTTTTGGCGCTCGTTCGAGTTGCCCGTAACCATCGTTCGTCCGTTCAATACATATGGCCCTCGTCAGTCCGCGCGCGCAGTCATTCCCACCATCATTACGCAGTTGCTGGCTGGCAAAGAAGAGATACACTTGGGCTCGCTTGCGCCTACGCGCGACTTCAACTACGTCAAGGACACGGCGGCGGGCTTCATTGCAATGCTTGAGTCCGAGAAGACCATTGGGCAAGAGATTAATATTGCCACCCAAAAAGAGATCTCCATCGGTGAGCTTGCCAATGAGCTTATTCGACAGATCAATCCAAATGCACGCATCGTGTGTGAGCAGGAACGTCTGCGTCCCGTAAATAGCGAAGTTGAGCGTCTGCTTGGCGCAAACGAAAAGATTATGCGCCTCACGGACTGGAAACCACGCTATACGTTGGAAGAAGGTCTGGCAGAGACCATTGAGTTCTTGCGTCACAACCTCTCGCGCTACAAGGTTGATATCTACAACATCTAAGGGGTGGCCATGATTCCTCTTGCTGTGCCCAACCTCACGGGCAATGAGCGTAAGTATCTAAACGAGTGCATAGACACCACCTTCGTATCCTCGGTGGGCGAGTTTGTGAATAGACTCGAGGCGGATGCTGCGGCCGCAACGGGCGCCGCCTCTGCCGTTGCTACCTCCGCGGGCACCACGGCATTGCATGCGGCGCTCATGGTGCTTGGCGTTCGCCCGGGAGACTACGTAATCGTGCCGAGCTTTACCTTTATAGCCTCAGCGAATTCGATTCGTCATGCCGGTGCCTACCCTTGGCTCTTTGACATCGATCCCACGAGTTGGTGTATTGATCTGGACCAAGTAGAGCGCGAGTTGAAAAGAGCGTGCTTCACGCTCAATGGCACCACGTATCACCGGGCTACGGGGAATAGGGTTTCGGCACTTATGCCCGTATACACCTTGGGGAACCTACCGAACATGGATCAAGCGCGCAGGATTTGTGACGAATGGCACTTGGCCCTCATCGCGGATGCGGCCTGCGCCATTGGTGCTACGTTCCAAGGTCGAGCCTTGGCTGAGCTCGCCGATCTTTCTGCCATATCCCTCAATGGTAACAAGACCATAACCGCTGGCGGTGGGGGGCTCGTAGTGGGCACTAACGAAGAGCTTCTGGCAGAAGTGCATCACCTCACCACAACAGCACGCGTGTGGCCGGATTATGACTTCGATCGGGTTGGCTACAACTATCGTCTGACTAACCTGCAGGCAGCCGTTGCGGTGGCTCAGTTGGAGCGGCTGGATGAGTTCGTTGCGCGCAAGAGGGCGGTGCGCAAGGTGTACGATGAAGCGTTTGCTGGGATTGGGGGAGTTTCTACCTTCCCCGTTCCCTCATGGTGCGAGAGCTCATGTTGGTTCTCGGGCATTGTGGTTGAGGATGCGGCAAAAACTCAGTCGGTTGTTGCGAAGCTAAATGAACGTGGCATTGGCGCGAAGGCGTTCTGGAAGCCCGTCCATTTGCAGGCTCCCTATGCCTCGTGCGAAAGAGCTAATGAGCTGAGTGTTTCTGAGGGGCTGTGGGATAAGGTCATCACCTTGCCTTGTTCGACGGGTATTACCGACGAAGAGGTCGTGGAAGTAATTGCCGTGACCAAGGAAGTGCTTTCCGCATAAGCTATCGGTTGTTGGGAGAAGCATGAGGCCAGAGGACCTGCTCATTCACAAGTCGGCATCAATCGTGGACGCTCTGAAGCAATTAGACGATACCGCGAAGCGATGCCTGTTTGTGGTGGACGATGACTGTAAGCTGGTTGGGTCGTTAACTGATGGCGATGTGCGTCGACACATACTCTCCGTTGGCAGCTTAGGGGGTACTGTGGCAGACGCGTGCAACCCCAAACCTCGCTGTGCCACAAACGTTAATCTCCTTACGCCGCAGCGTGTCGCACTGGAGTATGGCGTTACCGCCGTGCCAGTTGTGAACGACGAGGGATTCGTTGTAAATATTGTGCTTGCCGATGGCACTATGCTGGCGCGTAAGGCGAGCTTGGATTCGCCCGTGCCGGTAGTGATGATGGCTGGTGGCAAGGGCACGCGATTGCTTCCCCTTACGGCGATTATTCCCAAACCACTAATCCCAGTAAGCGGTATAACCATCGCAGAGAGAATCATTGGACGTTTTCGCGACGGCGGGTGCGACGACTTTTGGCTTGTGCTTAACTACAAGCGTGAGATGATAAAGTCGTATTTCGATGACCTCTCGCATGCTTACACGATTCACTATATTGATGAGGACGAGTTTAGGGGCACAGGTGGAGGCCTAAAGCTCATAGAGGGCAAGATTGACTCCACGTTCATTGTTACCAACTGCGATGTTTTGGTCGATATGGACCTTTGCGCGCTCTTGCGCACGCATCGCGAGGCGGGAAACGTGGCAACAGCTGTTGTGTGCCTAAGGAATTACACCATTCCCTATGGAACGGTAGAGATTGAGGAAGGTGGCGGCATAACTGGTTTTTCTGAGAAGCCAACCATCTCGTCGCTTATCTATACGGGCGTGTGCGTGCTCGAGCCAGAAGTACTGTCGTTCATTAGGCAAGATGAAGTCTTGGATTTCCCCGACTTGCTTATGAGGTGTCGCGAGGCGGGACTTGGTGTCGGCGTATTTCCTGTTGGGGAAGGTGCCTGGCTCGATATGGGACAGGTGGACGAACTGAGGCGTATGAACTCCGCGCTTGGGGGAGAACAATAGCATTCCAACGGCATCGCAAAGAATGGAGAAGCGCAATGCGAGAATTGGTTACGGGTGCACGACAGAAGCAGCTTCGCTGGAACGAGCTTGAAACACCGTGCTTTGTAATAGACGCACAAGGATTCGTGCAAAACGTCGACGAGTTCAATACGGCATTGCGCAAGAGAATCCCATCTTCAATAGTGACGTATTCCGTTAAAACCAATTCTCTCCCATATTTGCTGGGCCTTGCCAAGGAAGCCGGGTGCTATGCTGAGGTAGTTTCTGCCGACGAGTATCTGCTGGCGAAATCGGTTGGATTTAGCGTTGGCAACATTGTGTATAACGGTCCCCTAAAGAGCAGGGAAACCTTTATTGACGCGCTTGTCGGTGGGGCATATGTGAACGTTGAGACAAAGCGTGAACTAACGTGGCTTTCCGATCTTCCCCAAGGAATAACTCCCAAGCTGGGTATTCGCGTAAACGTAGACTTGGACGAGGTGTCACCGGACGATGCTTCTCCCACTGGTGGGTCAAGCCGATTTGGCTTCGACGTTAAAAATGGGGAATTCCAGGAGGCGCTTCGTGCAGTACGCGCACAGGGGCTGGCAGTATGCGGACTTCATATGCACCGTACCTCGGCTACGCGAAGCACGGATGTGTATGCGCACCTGAGCCAATATGCCATGGAAGTTGCACGTGCACATGGGCTCGATCTTTCGTATGTGGACATGGGTGGAGGATACTACGGCCGCATGCCTGGCAAACCAGGCTACGACGATTACGCCGAGGCGCTTGCAAACAACTTGGAGCTGGAGTGGGACAAGGTGACCCTCATCGTAGAGCCGGGAAATGCGCTTCTGGCCTCTCCTGTCGACTACCTTACCTCGGTGATTGACTCAAAGCGTATTGGCGCTGAGCGTCTGCTTATCTGTGACGGCACTCGGTTGGACATAGATCCGTTCTTCCACAAGTCCAAGTACGTGTATGAACTTATCGGTGTACGTGAAGATGCACCCATACAAACACAAACCTTGTGTGGATGCACCTGCTTGGAGAACGATGTAATTACCACAATCAAAGACAAAGAGATTGAGGTGGGGGATCGGATTTTGTTCAAGTGGGAGGGTGCGTATACTATGGCGCTTACCCCCAACTTCATTCGATTCTTGCCCAATGTGTATGCGTTTGACGGAGAGACTTACCAGCTCGTGCGTCGGAAATGGGGAGTGAGCGAGGCGAGCCAACAGAGCGTAATGAGCGCGATGCCTGGCGCAGACGGCTACTTGTTCCTAAATGCAGGAAGAAGGACCACGCTGCTCAAGAACCTCAAGAAAAGCTTGGGTGTCTCCGCGAATGTGGTCGCGGCAGACAATTGGTGCGTTGCACCCGCGCTCTATGGTGGGGACAAGTATTACCTCACGCCAAAGATTAGCGATCCAGAGTACCTCGACTATGTCTATCGCATTTGCGAACAAGAAAACGTCAAGGCTGTTACCACATGCATTGACCCAGAGATTGAGCTGCTCGCGAGCCATCGAGGAGACTTTGCGGCGCGTGGCGTTCTGGCTTTGTGCCCAAATAAACAGACCGCGGACTTGTGCTTTGACAAGTTCAAGATGTTTGAGTACTTGGTAGACCAGGGTATCGCGACAGTGCTTACTTATGACAATCTGTGCAGTTTTAAGGAGGGTCTTGCTGCCGATGAGATTTCGCTTCCCGTGTTCATAAAGCCTCGAACGGGCAGCGGAAGCGTAGGAGCCGAGCGCATAGACACGCTTGCCGAGCTCGAAGATAGGTTCCGCGAGCCAAAGTACGACTACATTATTCAAGAACTCATGGACTGCGAGGATTGCGATGCAGATGTTTATATAGACACAATTTCGCATAAACCCGTAGCGGCTCTGCTAAAGAGAAAGATTGAGACTCGTATTGGCGGTGCTAGTAAGACCATTGCCTTTAAGGACGAGCGGCTATTCGACTTCATTCGGCAGATTTGCACGGTCCTGGAGTTTAATGGCCCCGTTGACATGGACTTTTTCTATCGGGATGGGGTCTATTATTTGAGTGAAGTCAATCCCCGCTTTGGCGGTGCATACCTGCATGGGTTTGGTGCGGGGGTCGATTTCTTCAAGCTGATTCAAAACAACATTTCCGGCATAGAGAACCCTGACCAAATGGGCGCCTATGACGAGGGCTCTATAATGCTCATGTACGATGAGGTAATCATGACCCATGAACGCGATCTGCTGGGCGACTACAATGACTGACCGGTCTATGACAAAAGAGGCCTGAATGGTCAACAAACTCAAAACAAGTGAACGATCAAGACTGAGTTACCTTGATTTTTATAAAGGAATTGCAATCCTATTTGTAATTATAACTCACTACGCATGGACGGATTCTCTAAGGGCGAAGTTGCTGTTTCCGTTTTGGATTGACATGGCCGTTCCCATCTTTATGGTAATAACCGGCTATGTTAATGCCTTATCATATGAAAACAAAAACTATAAGGGTATCTTGAGCTTATATAAGCCCAATGAGATACTCTCCAAATGGCTAAGATTGGCTATCCCTTTTCTGCCGATATACATTCTCCAAGCTGTTTCTGTGACCATATCTGATTGTGACACAGTTTCTATACAAGAACTTATGCTATTATTCCTTCTTGGAGGAATTGGTCCAGGTTCGTACTATTTTCCGGTAATGCTGCAAGTTGTGATACTATCGCCAGCGGTTTGGTACATTGTGAAGTGTCATAATTTTAAGGGACTAGCTGGCTGTTTCATTGCCAATGTTCTATTTGAAATAATGAAAACGGTTTTCATGATGAGTCCCTCCATTTACAGATTATGCTCACTGAGGTATTTATTCATCTTATCCTTTGGATTTTACCTATATTGTATCAAAGATGATAAAACACAGTGTAAGAAAAAATGGTATTATCTCGTGGGGATATTAGGTGCTTGCTATATCACTGTATTTAACTATACGGATATGGAGCCGATTATTACAAATCAATGGACTGTGACATCCGTATTTGCTGTGATGTTTATTGTTCCGGTGATGCTGCATTTGATGAGGCCGCAGACGATTCGCTGTGCAATCGTCGAATCGCTTGGACAAGCATCATGGGATGTTTTCCTCGTCCAAATGTGCTACTACTGGGCAGTCTTTGGAAAAATATACCCGTATATTTCGAGCATTCCTCTCGGGCTGCTCATTAATACTGTTGTTTGTTCTGTAGTTGGTATCTGCTATTGCAAAGTTGAAACTCCCATTACACAGAGGGCTCTTGGCAGCATTCGAGGTTGTCGGCGCTGAAATAGAGGGATAGCGTGCAATAGTATTAGGATCTGGAGTGACGTTGTGGCTCTCGCATCAAGAATTCGGCGTACCTAATGTCGTCTAGTGTGTCTATGTCTACCGAACGTTCACGCGGCATAACATAGCCAAAGCACTTGTCCGCGTAAAAGTCATAGTCTGGCTCTTGAATCATTTTAGCGCGCACAGTATAAATGGCCCCGTTTTCGCGGTAGTGGGTCTCTAGGTCTTGGCGACGGCAGTTATTGTAGGGCGAGTTGGCCAAATCGAGTATTTGGTTGTTCGGCTCCATCCTAAAGCACCACTGCACGGGGTGCTCTACCTCAGTGACTGATACAACACTGTGTGCCATGCCCCCCTGCAGGTATTCAAAGGCATTGCGAATGTCATGCGCATCTCGCAGGGGGGAGGTTGGTTGCAGCAGAGCGGCGTAGTCGAAGGTCCGTCCAGCTTCTGCATAGTCGGAGAGCACTTCGCGTACAACATCCCAAGACCCGCTGGTGTCACGAGCGAGGTCATCCGAGCGCAAGAAGGGGACCTCTGCGCCGCAATGTTTGGCAATGGCAGCATAATGCCCAGAATCGGTGGATACCATTACAGTGTCGAACAGGTTTGATTCCAGTGCGGCCTGTATGGTGTACCACATAAGAGGCTTCCCGCACAGGTCAATTATATTTTTGTCCTTGAGTCCCTTTGATCCACTACGAGCGGGAATAATGGCAATGTTTTTCATGATTACCTCGCTGGCAAATCGTAAAACTTCTTCTCTGTAGCTCCCGTATGAGTTTTGAGGAATGCCACTATGGCATCCATCACTTGTTGTGATGTAGTTCCGTCGCCAAACGGAAGATCCATGGTGCGGATACTGTCCCTAAACTCCTGCGATAGTCCACGTGCCATAGCCGAGCAAATAGACGACGCGGTGGGCTCGCAGCAAATGACACTTTGCGCCATCATCCTGCCTTTTTGGCGATCGCCAATGTTGATAGTCGGAACACCGAAAGCGGGAGCCTCAACAAGCCCACTTGAGGAATTTCCGAGCACAAGCTTTGCATGCTTGACTGAACTGATGTAGCGCAACATGCCGAGGGAGGTGACCACGAGCCAATTGCTTCTTGTCGCAGCCTCTTTATCCCATAGGTCATTTATCTGCCTGCCGCCGGCATCGGCATTTGCCTTCGTGATGACGTACGACATGTTGGGAAACGAATCCATAGCGCGAATGAGCGAGGATAGCTGCTCGGCTCCTGTGTTGTTTTCCATCGTAACGGGATGGAAGGTTACTACGCAATAGTCGCCAAGAAACCCTGCGAAGTCGTATTGTTTTGCCAAATCAGCCGCATCGAGCAGATCCATATTGAGGCAATTCTCAATCCCCGGCTCTCCTACGTTAAAAACCCTTGAGGGGTCCTCGCCAAGCTGTATGATTCGCTGCGCAGATTGCGCACAACCAGCAAAGTGCAGATAGCTCAATTTGGTAAGACAATGACGAATGGCATCGTCCACAGCGCCTTCGGTTACATCGCCCCCGCACAGATGCGCAATGGGAATGCCTTGCAAGTGTGCGGCCGTGGCCACTCCCAGCATCTCGAACCTGTCGCCCAATACGACGACGACGTTCGGTTGCATGGCCGCAAAAAGGAGGGCAAACTTCTGTGTGGCCACGCCAGTTGCGACGGCCATGCCACGTTTGCTGTCGTCCTCCAACGGAAGAGACACGGCTTCATAGTTAGAAAACCCGTCTGCTATGATTTCGGTCTGCGTATTTCCAAACCGTTCGATAAGATGTGTACCAGTAACGACGAGTCGCAGGTCAACCTTGTTGCAATCCCTTAGCCTATAGAGCAAGGGGCGCAAAAGACCATATTCTGCTCTCGTGGCCGTAACTACGCAAACCGTATACATCAGAACACGATTCCTTCGTCGATGGCAAAGTCACTTCTCGCCTCGGTGCCCACCACAAGGTCCCACATTTCTGCGGGCAGGCCCGACGAGCTGCGCTTAACACACAGGTCGCTCTCGCTGATAATTGTTCCTTTGGGAACGAACCGATCTGCCACAATCCGCTTGAGCACGACGTCCGATATCTCCTTCTCGGATTGCGTTGGTTGCTTGATCCCGGTTCCCAAGGACTGCTCGACGTTTCGGATGGCGGTGACCATACGCTTGAACTCGTCGGGTTCCGTACTCGCAATGTGGTCGGGTCCCTCCATGGTTCTGCTGAGGGTAAAGTGTTTTTCGACTACGGTCGCGCCTAACGACACCGCGGCAATGGCTACCTCGATGCCCTGCGTGTGGTCGGAATACCCAACAGGTAAACCGAATGCTGTGCCAAGCGTGTTCATGGCGCGTAGATTTACGTCGTCAAATGGGCAGGGATAGTTAGTCGTGCAGTGCAAAAGAGTAATGTCATGCGTGCCGCCACTCCTTAGAGCGCCAATGGCTCTATCGACATCGGCCAACGTGCCCATGCCGGTGCTTAGAATCACGGGCATGCCCTTTGAGCCGCAGTAGCGTAAGAAAGGAATGTTGCTCAGGTCACCTGACCCGAGCTTGATGAACGGAATTCCCAGGCTCAACAAGAAGTCTAAGCTCTCGGGTTCATCAGCGGTGGAAGCAAAGGCTATGCCAATCTGGTCGCAGTACTCCTTGATCTCCCTAAATGCATCGAAGCTGAGCTCTAGTGATTTGAGCATGTCGAACTGTGACTGGTTATTGCCGGTGTTTTGAACTTGGTAGTCCGCTTGGGCTACACCGTGCGTAATAATTCGTTCGGTTATCCATGTTTGGAACTTGACGACATTCGCGCCGGCTTCCTTTGCAGCGAGACACAGCTCTTTGGCTATCGCAATGCTGCCGTTATGGTTAACGCCCGCTTCAGCTATTATTAGGCTCTTCATTTTTATCCTTCGCACTGGGTGGTTTGCCCGTGCTCAATGGTACCATCATTCCGGATTCTGATTGGCGGCGTCTCAAACGAGGAGGGCAAGTGAAACGCTTTGCGCATAACAGGGTCATGTCTTCTGTACTTCGCTATGGGTTCTTCATTGCGGGGGCATGTGCTTTGATACTCATGTTTATCTCTTTTATTACATCGCCCTTTACCGGCGATATAAAGGTGTTCATTGCGGCGGCAAGCCAAGTTCAATATCAGAGCGATAGTGGTTTATTGGCGGTGTTTGAGGCTTGGGAGCTTAAGGGCATCGGAAACAGGCTCCTTATGTACGTGCTGTATCTTACAGCACGACTTTTTACAAACTACGGTGACGTTGTGAAGTTCGAAATCGCTGTAAAAGCGATTTATGCTTTGGCTGCACTTGCCTGCATAGCGATAACGGCAATGCTTGTTTCCAGCAATCGAAAGGACCGTCTCGTTTTTGGAATTGCGGAGTATCTTGCGGTGTATGCAACGTACGAGGCCTCCCACCTGCAGGTAGAAATGACCTGTGTTGTCCTCTCGATTCTGATGTTTGCGTTGCTTGCGCATGGTACAAGAAGGTCTTATATTGCCGCGGGCGTGATAGGGTCCCTGCTCTTTTTCTTCAAAAGCATCTTTGTTCTGCTACCGTTCGCTGTATTTGCAGGCTATGCGCTTCATAGTCTTAATCAGAATAAGCCTGTCACAAAAAAGTGTATGCTCCTATACTTTGGATCCTTTGCGGTGGCAGAAATCGCACTGAGCTTGATGGTGCTCTTAGTCTATCCGCAAGAGTTTGTAGACATGAGGGCGGCAGCAGACTTTCAGGAAACGCTCTTCTCTGCCGGTTCGTTTGTAACGCTGGAGTCCATTTTGAATTCCCTTATCGCCGGGTTATCGCAGTCGACTGTTATGCAGCCGTTTGTATTCATTGGCAGTACGTGCAGCCTGTACTCGGCAATTACGTATGCGCGCAAGAAAGAAGCAACTAAGGTACTTCTCCTCGCCTTCATGTGGTTGGTGGCATTGGATCTGATTGTCGTTTCAAATAAGTATTTCATCTACCACTTCTATTTACTCATGCTACCAAGTGTGGTGAGTTGCGTTGATTGCTGTAGAAACGAGGTCGATCATCGGATTCTATTTGCGAGTGGTTGCTCTGCGGCGCTACTTGCAGGCGCATGTTGGATTATGAGGGATGGATACCAGCAATGGGGTATCATCAACTACTCGACGGTATTGCTCGTTGTCCTTCACGCCGTGGCGATTACCATTTTCTTGGCGTGTTTTGATGGCTATGCTTCGCTGAAAAAGGCGGTAGCGTATCTGCTCGTAACAGCATGCGCCTTCTTTTGGCTTAACTATTCCTCAGCCTTATCACCCAAGTATAGGAATGAAACGAGTATTCGTAATGCTGCTGCGGAGGCGTGCGTAGGCCTATTCCCGCAGGATTTTGGTGATGGGCCGGTTTTGTTCTTAGATGGCGGGACGACGCCCTTTTATGTAGAGGCCCCTTCTTACAGCAGGTATTTCTATAACCTGCCTATGGAAAGATGGAGCGAGGGTAAGACCTGGCCTCTTCAGGCGGCGGAATACAAACGCCTTATGGAATACGAGGGAAAATACATTGTTTACGCCTCGTGGTTTGGAATCGAAAAGTATCCAGACCTACAACGAAAGCTCGAAGAAGAGTACGTACCAATAAAAGGGAGTGGTATATTTACATATAGTCCCGACTGGGAACCCTTCGAGTTGAGTCCTATACCAGATAAAGAGTCGCTGAGGGACTCAACTGATGCCTACCTACTCGTAAGAAAGGGCAGTTAGGGAGTTCTGACTGTGGATAACCTATATCAAATGGTGGTTTTGCGGCTAAGGCAACAGATTGATGAGTGAGAACAACAACACAAAGGCTCTTAAGTCGGGCGTTTGGTATACCGTAGCTAACTTCATAACGAAAAGCATTGGCTTTATTACGACGCCTATTTTTACCAGGCTGCTTTCGCAGAATGACTTTGGCCTGTTCAGCAACTACAGTTCTTGGTCGGGCACATTTGCCATTTTTGCGACAATGGGGCTCACCGCCTCATTTATTAGCGCACGATTTGAATACGAGAAAGATTTTGATGGCTATGTGTCATCTATGCTCGCCTTGAGTACACTCATTACTTGTGCCTGGGCAGTGGCAATAAACTTGCTGCCTGATGTCTTTGTTGACCTAACGGGGCTTCAAATTGAGTACATCAACATAATGATTGTGTACACAATCTTTAGTTCTGCGATAGACATATACCAGACGCGAGAACGTTATTTCTATGGGTATAAGGCGTCGGTAATATCTAGTCTAGTCGTAGTGTTCTCTACGGCACTTCTTTCGGTCGTACTGGTTGTCACTATGACCGATAAGCTTACGGGAAGAATTGTTGGCAGTGCTCTTCCTACGGTTTTGGTAGGGCTCTTTCTTACGGGGGTTCTTTTGAAGCGAGGGAAGAAGGTGTCTGTGGCATATTGGGCTTACGCACTGCCCATTTGTCTTCCATTTGTGCCTCACGTCCTCTCGCTCTCCCTCCTGAGCTCTATGGACAAAATGATAGTAACCAAGATCTGCGGACCAGAAGATAATGCGCTCTATTCTGTTGCGTATAGCTGCGGTGCGCTCATTACACTACTTTTGACGTCCATGAACACGGCATTTGCCCCCTGGTTGGGGGAGAAGCTCAATACAAAAGAATATAGCGAGATTCGCCGAGTCTCCAAATGGTATGTGCTGGCTTTTGCGTATTTTGCCTGTGGGGTAATGCTGGCAAGCCCTGAAGTCCTCATTATTATGGGTGGGGAATCGTATTGCGGGGCCATGTACGTGATGCCGCCGGTTGCCTTTGGGTGCGTTTGCCAGTTTATATACACCATGTATGTGAACGTTGAGCAGTTCAAAAAGAAGACGGTAGGCATGGCGTTCGCAAGTATTGCGGCTGCGGCTTCGAATTTTGTACTGAATTGGCTCCTCGTTCCGCAATTTGGATATGTGGCTGCGGCATATACCACTTTGGCGAGCTATATGATTCTGCTGGCTCTTCACGTATTTATTGTCTGGCGCCTGGGGTATGCGCATGTATACTCGACAAAACTGGTGCTTGCAGTCTTAGTGGGCATGAGCGTGTATACGCTGGCAATGTATCTCGTGTATGATAACCCTATTACACGATATGCGGCCCTTGCGACGTTCATTGCTGTAACCTTAGCACTAGTTTACAGGTATCGTAAAGTCGTTCTACATCTTGTGAAAAGTGTTGTGAATAAGTAATCATAAACTTATGATATGTCGTTTTGGCATGACGGAGGAAAGGCGATGAATATACTTCGTATGCTTGCTTCGGAACGATATGGGGCAGACCGGACACTTGTTGCAGTGCAAAAGGTCCTCTTTCTCTCTGCCTGTGCCATATGGATGTTGTATAACATGCTTACTGCATCTCTTTTTGCCAAGTGGATTTGGGAAGGTTTGTCGCTCACAAAAGTTTACTTTGTACATACTACCTATTTGCTTATCGCCCTCGTGGAACTCATACGCATTTGGAAGGGCGAATATGGTAAGAGTGATGCCGTATGCTTGGCGATTCTTATCATCATGATTTGTGGAGGAGTGTTTAGGGACGATAGTGGCCTCGTGTGCGGTGGGTTACTTATTTATTGTGCTCGTAAGTTCGACATGCGGTGGGTTTGCTTTACTTCTACCTGCATAATGACTTTCGGACTCCTGTTTGTGATTGCGTGCTCGGCTAGTGGCGTTATTCAAGATATAGTTTTGGGGGCAGGGAAAGACGCCTCTCGCATTCGGCACTGCCTAGGTTTTAGGTATCCTCTGTATCCTGCGCAATATCTGTTTACCATTACTCTTGTCGTGTGTTGGATTAGGGCAGAGCAAATCCATTTGTGGGAATTGGCGCTGCTCGCCGCGATGAATATCCTGATGTATCACTACACAGACTCACGAATCTCTTTCTTTTGCGGTATTCTGGCAATTATAGTCTCACTTTTATACAGGTTCTCTATGTACAGGCGCTGGAGAAGTTGCGGTCTTCTCGCTGTCCTCTCGCTGTCTTTTGTTTTTGCTTGCCTGTTTACATTATTCATGGAGCTGTTGTATGGAATAGACCCGGGCAACACATTTATCAATAAGCTGAATCCAGCCCTAATTGCACGAATTCGTCTGGGCCTCAACGGCTTAATTGAGTTTGGCGTGCCGCCTTTTGGACAAGAAATACCTTGGAGAGGCGCCGGCCTAGATATAAACGGAGTTAGCTATAATACGACAGGATCACCCGACTATGCTAACTATATCGACAACGCGTTTATCCACATAGCCGTAGAGTATGGATGGATATATGCAATCGGTATTATCGCTCTGTTTACCGTGGCATCATTTAAAGCGCTAAAGGAAAATGACGATATGCTTGTGTTGACGATGGCGATTATTGCTGCGCATTGCATTATTGATGACCTTGCTGTGAGACTGGCTTTCAATACTCTTATGTTTACCTTTGCCGGCATACTACGGCCTCTTAATCGCGTGGGGGAGAGAACAACTGATGAGAAGCATATAGATGATTCTCGCCCGGTTACATACATCGGACCTTGAAAACGAGATTGAGGGCTCCTCTTGGAATTTGCCTCCACGCACGTGCTGTTCGAATTGGCCGTACAGGAACTTAAAGATTAATGAGCGTCACATGGAGCGGCCAAGCTATGTAACGAGCTAGTTGCCGTGCCACAGCCTTGGCAATCGAGAGATGCATGGGGGATGCGGCGGTTGAATCCCGAGGTCATCCGAACGGGTAGTCCGAATTCGACGTTTCCGCAGCGTGGTCGCGCTCATATGTGCTGAGCGCGGTTATGTGCCGAGATCGGCGAAGGCGCTGCCCATGGCGCGGACCTCGGCACATAACGCGTCGCCCATCAGAGCGAGTTCAAGAAGTCCAGGACGCTTTGCGTCGCCTTGTAACGCGTGTGTCCGGCATCGCCCCATTCGACTCTGACCTTCTCGAGGGCCTCCTCCTTTGCCCTCATGTTCGTCACCACGTACTTGTGCGTGGTGTTGATGTTCTCGTGGCCGAGCCAGATGGCAACGGTGGCGATATCGACCCCGGCATATAGCATTGCCATCGCAGTGGCATGCCTGAACGTGTGCGGCGTGATCCTCTTCCCGGCGAGTTCGGGGTGCCGCTCGGCCGCCCTCTTGGCCACGGCGTCTATCCTTGACCTGGCTCCCGAGCGCGTGAGATGCGCCACGTTGCGGCCGGCGGACACGTGGCTCGACCCGGTTATGCCATGCCGTTCCATGTAGCACGTCAGCATGCGGGACGTGTCCTCCCACAGCGGGACGGTCCTGTCCTTCCTGCCTTTCCCGAGAAAGTGCACGTGGCACCTCCCTCCGGGAACCTCCCTCACGTCGTCCGCCGTAAGGGAGACCAGCCCGCTGATGCGAGCGCCGGTGTTGAACGGCATCGCGACCAGCAGCTCCGTCCCGGACCCAGGCTCGCGGCACTCGAGCGTCCATCCCACCTCCTCGGCAGTGAGGTAGGCCACCTCGCGGCGCCTCTCCTTGCGCCTCGGCATCTCCGCCAGCGCCCGGTAGTGCTCGAGCCTGCCGGGGTCGCGCCTCGAGGCATATCTGGCGAAGGGCTGGAAAGCGGTCAGTCTGCAGTTGAGCGTGCTCGCCGCGCATCCCCTCTCCCGCTCGAGCCAGACCAGAAACTGGCTGACGTTCCCCGGCGTGAGGTCCTCCACCGTCGCGTCGGTCGGGTCCACGCCGCGGGCTGAGGCGAGCCACGTGAAGAACAGCCCGAAGGAGTCCCTGTGGGCCGCCGTGACGTTGGGGGAGACCTTCCGGTCGCGCGAGATGCGTATGACGCGCTATGCCGTGCGACGTTCCATGCACCGCCAGTACATTGTTCCATGCACTGGCGGTGCAGCTCCACATTCTCAGTCAGTGCAATTGCATGCTACATTCCAAGCTCTGCCATGCGCTTGCGCATGGATTCCTTGCCCTTGAGGTGAATCATGCGAGAGTTGTAAACGAGACGATCGATGACGGCGTCCGCCAAGGCACCCTCAGATATGCGTTCGTGCCAGCCCGACGGGCCATATTGAGAGCAGATGATCAGCGATCCGTTGCGGTAGCGTGACTCGACGAGCTCGAGCAGCTCGCGTGCCTCCTTTGGCCCGACCGGCTCGAGAAGCCAGTCGTCCACGAATAGCAGGTCGCATTTGCGGTAGCGCTTCTTCGCCTTTGCCCACTCGTCGTCGCGCGAGGCCGCAAGCTCGTCCAGCATCTCAGGCATGCGCACGTAGCGCACGGTACGGAACGCGTTGCACGCGGCGACGGCGAGCGCGCACCCGATCCAGGTCTTTCCCTTATGTAGGAACCTACATAATGGCAATTATGTCGGTTCCCCGGTTATGTTGGGAAACGGGCCGTAAGGGCAGGTTGGGGCACCCGTCACGGCCCGTTTCCTTCACATAATCCTCCAGACCCCCTACCGTCGTACTTGGGTGTATTGGCGACGACGATAGGAGGCCACATGGCAGGATACACCGAACTGCGCCCACTGGTTGAGTCGGTCCTCGACGAGCTGGCGAGGTTGCGCTACGCTGACGGAACCGTCACCGCGTACAGGAGGATGTACGCCAACCTAGAGCGCTACGCGGAGTCGACGGGGGCGCCGGGATTCTCCGAAGGGCTCGCGGTCTCGTTCATCAACGACAAGTTCGGCACGTCGATCGAGGGGCTCTACCAGGCGCCCCCCGAGGGCGTCCACATGAAGAACTACCTCCGCTGCATGCGGGTGCTGCTCGAGTGGGACCTCTGCGGGTGCGTGTGCAAGAGGATGCCGGGCGAACTCCGTCTGACCGAGCTTCCCTCGGGACTGCAGCTGCTGCTCGACTCCTTCAACGCGGAGTGCAGGGCGAACGGGCTCTCCGAGTCCACGGTCTACTCGCGTAACAACCGCATCAAACACTTCCTGATGTTCCTGTCCGAGTCGGGCGGAGCCGACGCGAGCTGCATCACGGACGCGTCGGCACACGACTACATACTCACCAAGGCGTCCAACCACGCCAACTCGGTCCGGTCCATCCTCACGGCCATACGGTGCTTCTACCGGCACCTCCACCTCGCCGGGCTCTTGGAGCGCGACCTCACGCCGACGGTGCCGAGCCCCAAGTCGTACTACGCCCCGGAGCTCCCGGGGACATGGACGGCAGGGGACGTCGACGCCCTGCTGACGAGCATCGACCGCGGCAACCCGGTCGGCAAGCGCGACTACGCGATGCTGCTCATGGTGGCGAGGCTCGGCCTCAGGGCGTCGGACATCAAGTCCTTGCGGATCGACGGCCTCGACTGGGACGCACGGCGGATCTCGATCGCCCAGCACAAGACGGGGGTGCCGCTCGCGCTGCCGCTCCTGGACGACGTCGGGTGGGCGGTAATCGACTACCTGAGGGGCGGCAGGCCGGCAGGCGCCACCTGCCCCGAGCTGTTCGTCCGCCACAACGCGCCGTTCGACGCGTTCGGCGACACGAGCAACCTCACCTACATACTGAGCAAGCGCGCCCAGGCCGCAGGGGTCAAGGCGCCGCGCGACCGCAAGACCCTGCACTCGCTGCGCCACGCCCTGGCCAAGCGGCTGCTCGAGCACGGCGTCCCGATAGACGACATATCGCGGATACTCGGCCACGTGAACAAGCGCACCACCAGCATCTACCTGCGCATGGACGTCGATGCGCTCGCGGGCTGCCCGCTCGACCCGGAGGGGGTGGGCGCGTGAGCATCGCGGACATCGCCGCCGCCTACGTCGCAGAGAGGCGGTCGGTCGGCCTCAAGTTCGACAAGGAGGAGCGGGCGCTGCGGCGCATAGTCGCCCTGCACGGAGAGATGGGCTGCGCGCCCGACGAGCTGCCCAGGGAGCTGGTGGACGCCTGGTGCGAGCTCAGGCCCGGCGAGTCGGAGGCCAACAGGCTCGCGCGCGTGAGCCAGATACGCTGCCTTGCCGAGTGGATGGTGCGCATGGGGTATGCCGCCCACGTCGCGCCGCGCGGCCAGGGCTGGTCGAGGCGGGGGTCGTACGAGCCGCACATATTTACCGGCGACGAGCTCGCGTCCCTGTTCTCCGCCGCCGACCGCCTTGCGGGTGACGACCCGTGCTGCCAGAGGGCGCAGGCCTCGCTGGTGCTGCGCCTCCTCTACTCCACCGGCATGCGGTGCGGCGAGGCGTGCGGCCTCGCGAAGGGCGACGTCGACCTCGGGGCGAACGTCCTCACGGTGCGTCACGCCAAGAACGACAAGGACCGACTGGTGCCCGTCCACCGAAGCGTCGCCGGCCGCATGCGCGACTTCGAGGCCGCCGCGGCCATCGCCCACCCGCAGTACGGCTCGCACGACCGCTTCTGGTCGCTTCCGGAGGGCCGGCCGCTCACCGTGCGCTACGTGTACGGCTTCTTCCGCGACGCGCTCTGGGAGGCGGGCATCTCGCACGGCGGCCGCGGCAAGGGGCCGCGCGTCCACGACCTGCGCTTTACCTTTGCCTGCCACAGGCTGCGGAGGTGGGTGGCCGAGGGCGCCGACGTGAACGCGCTCATGCCCGTCCTGGCGGCCTACATGGGACACGCCGACACGCGCTGCACAGAATACTACCTCAGGCTCACGGCCGAGCTCTACCCCGGCATGGTCGAGCAGGTGGAGCGCGAGTGCGGGTGGGTGGTGCCGTCGTGAGCAAAGACGCAGACTTCGCGCGCCACCTCACCGCCTACCTCGGAAGGCACCTGCCTGGGCAGCGCAACCTCTCCGCGAACACCATAGCGTCCTACAGCGACGCGTTCAGGCTGCTCATCGCATACTTCGAGGACGTGGGCAGGCGGGCCGAGCGGCTGTCCATGGCCGACCTGGACAAGGGCGCCGTCGAGGGGTTCATGCGCTGGCTCGAGCGCCGCGGGTGCTCGGACAGCACGCTCAACCAGCGCCTCTGCGCCATCAAGGCCTTCGTGAACTACGTGAAGGGCGAGGACCCCGCGCGCCTCTTCCAGTACCAGCAGGTGCTGGCGATCAGGCAGAGGAAGGCGGCGCCCGCCAAGATGGTGGTGCCCGGCCGCGACGGGATGGCCGCCATACTGGCGCACCCCGACGCCGCCACCGCAAAGGGCAGGCGCGACATGGTGCTCCTCACGCTGCTCTACGACAGCGGGGCGCGCGTCTCCGAGCTCTGCGGCCTCAGGCTGCGGGACGTGAGGCTCGAGGACCCCGCCACCGTCACGCTCTACGGCAAGGGCAGGAAGTCGAGGGTCGTGCCGCTCATGCGTGCCACGGCGTCGCTGGTGAGCCGCTACCTGGAGGAGTTCTTCCCGGACGCGGGACCGGCGGAGCTGGACTCGCCGCTGTTCCCCAGCCCGAGGGGCGGGCACCTCACGAGGGCCGGCGTCTCCGACATAGTCTCCAGGCACGTGCGTGGGGCACGCGCGACCCGCGCTTCCATACCAGAGGGCGTGTCGCCACACTCCTTCCGCCACCAGAAGGCCATGGACCTGCTGGAGAGCGGGGTCAACCTCGTATATATAAGAGACCTGCTCGGCCACCGCAGCGTCACCACCACCGAGATATACGCCACGGTGAGCCTCAAGAGGAAGCGCGAGCTGCTGGAGGCGGCCGCCACCGCGCCGAAGAGCCGCGAATACCCCGACTGGTCGGAGGACAAGGACCTCATGGCATGGCTGAAGACGCTGTGCTAGGCGTCTGACATTATGTGAAGGAAACGGGCCGTGACGGGTGCCCCAACCTGCCCTTACGGCCCGTTTCCCAACATAACCGGGGAACCGACATAATTTCCCGCGCCGCTTGCCCCAACGAGGACGACGTTGCGGCGCTCGGTCACCCACGTGCAGTTCGAGAGCTCGAGCATCTCGGAGCGGTCGATTCCGCGGTCGTGGTCGTACATTACGCTCGCCCTCGGGGAGCGAGAGGAACGCCTGGTAGGAGCGCTCGGGGCCGTGGTGCGTGGCCCTCCTCTCCCTGTGCTTCCTGCGCGGCTCGTGGCCGACCTTGCGGCGCAGCTCGGCGTTGCTCATGCCGCCGTAGCCCTCCTCGACCCAGCGGTTGAGCTGTAAGCTTTTAGTGGACAGGGGGTTAACAGGGAATGGGCCCGTCCCTTACCCCATCCTTCTTACTACTGTTTTCCAACCGCTAGGAGCTGTGT
>CADAAU010000014.1 GCA_902786015.1 uncultured Coriobacteriaceae bacterium | reverse complement strand
CAACGGCGACCCGGCCGGAACCGAGGGCCTCTCGAGGAGGCTCGAGGCCATCGAGGTCCGCATCACGGCCAAGGGCTCGGGCGCCCCGGGGAGCACGGAAGGCGCGTTTATCAAAAACGGATCGGCAGGTATTTCCATGAGCACGGTCCCGGGAGACCGGAGCATCGTTGCGTTTGGTGGATACAACATCAGCCAGGATGCAGCAAACCGGTTGTACGATGCCATTAATGGCTTACGAGGCCGGGGATATGACGTTGGATTCATGATGATGGACCTGGGAACGAGCAAGGGCGTAGCATACAACTGTGACGGCGTGTTCTACGGGGCGAGTTCCATCAAGGCACCGTATATTGTGAGTGTTGCGAGCAAGCATCCCGAGGTTGTATCGGCGTATCAACACGACATCACCGAGACACTGTTCTATTCGTGGGACTTTAATTACAAACAGGTGTATTTCGCATATGGCAAGGACCCCATGAGGGAGATGTGCCAGGAGTCGGGTGCAAACCCCGCGATAGCCGAATCGTTGCCTTGGGCCAACTATAGTGCACGTGATCTCGCCCTCCTTTGGACTCGTGCCTACGAGCTGTACTTCCAGAGTCCTGCAGTCGAAAGAATCGGCGTATGGTGCGAGCGACCGAACGTATCGACGATTCACCATACCCTTGGCGGACAATACCGTACGAGGTCTAAGGGTGGTTGGATAGCAGATGGAGGAGTATCAACGCCTTCAGTCAATGGTGGTGGACCACTGTGGAACGTGAGCGATGACGGTGGCATCGTGTATGCGGCCAACGGACCTTATGTCGTCGCCATCATGTCGAGTGTTCCCGCCAATCATGACATGCTCGACCAACTTACCAGTGCAATTGACGGGGCTCACGCAGAGATACAGTAATCATGCGGGCATAAGACAAGCAGGCAGTCCTCGCCCCTGTGTGCTTCCTGCCAGCTTCGAAGTGCCATGGGGGAGGCGTTGGCGCACTTGCACAAAGCCGGAGGGGTGCTTTGTGCAAGAAGTACCCCCTCCACTTTGCGCGGGCTGCCGAGACGGCGGGGTCGTGACGGGCGCTGGCATACTTGGTTGAGCAAGCCATACGCCCCTTCTCATCAGACAAATCAAGGGCAAGGGCGGAGGTTATGTCCTCGGGCGAGTTCCGCAGCGCAGCGAGGACTGTCCGAGCCCGGGGGCATAACCTCCGCCCTTGCGGGAGGCGTGTGCGACTCGGGACATAAGCCGCCGTGGAACTGCACCGCGGTGGGCGGGTCTCGCTTGGTTTGTTTGCACGGTAAATCATCGTGCGGTTAGTCATGGTGGCCAAAATCGGCTATAGTTACTGTTCACGCAACTACAAGCGCAAGGAGTGCGAATGCCGGCATCCACGACCTACACCTCCCGTGAGCTTATCGCCCAGCGAGATGGCCTCAACATCTATGGTCAGCTCTTCACTCCTGCTGACTTGCATCAGGCTCCGCTTCCCACCATAGTATGCGCCCACGGATTTGGCGCAAATTACCTGAGCTGCGTTCCCTATGCTTGGGCGCTTGCTGAGCTGGGATATGCTGTTTGTTGCTTTGACTTCTGTGGCGGGGGCTATGCGGCAAAGAGCGAAGGCAATCCACTCGAAATGACCCTGCTTACCGAGCGGGACGATATTGCCTCGATTGTGGACGCCTTGTTGGCATTCGAGGTAGTGGATGAGAATCGCATCTATATTCTTGGTGAAGGTCTGGGAGGACTCGCTGCGACGATGTTTGCAGACGAGCACCCCTTGGCGCCACAAGGGCTCATACTTGTTCATCCATCATTCAACTTGCACGACCAGACGCGAAAGCTCTTTCCCACAAAGAAAAACATTCCCACGTCGTATAGGCAGCAGGGCATGCGTGTGGGAAGGCCGTATGGAGAGATTGCATGGGATACGAATCCGTATGCCTATATGCAGAGCTTTGCGGGAGAAGTTCTCATTTTGCATGGCGACGAAGATACGGCCGTCCCGCTGGAGTATTCCCGACGTGCAGCGACGGTCTTTTCCAGCGCGCGACTAGAGGTTGTCTCGCATGGTCGTCATGTCTTTAAGGGCGAGGCGCAGACGCAGTGTTTGCGAGAGATTTGCGAATTTCTCCAACAGGAGGATGACGACACCGAGTTGCACGGTAAGCACTTTGCGTAGTCCGATACGTATCGCTTCGATTCAAGTCGACTGCCGCAGACTCGAGGTTAATTCCGAAATACGTTCGAGGTTGTATGATAAGAGAGCAGCAGGCATCTGGTAAAATCGCTGCTTATTGGACTTGTTGGGAGGTTGGAATGAGTGATTCCACACAAACGTCGTTTGCATGTTTGGAAGTTCCCGCCGAAGTGGGCACGGCTGCGGAGTATGGATTCGAGCGTTGCGAAGGTGGCGTGTGCGCCGCAGAAGGCGTGAGCGCAGCGGGCGTTCATGCCGGATTCCGAGACGATCCCCAAAGGCTCGACCTCGCCTTGGTCGTAGCTGACGAACTATGTCCCGTTGCTGCTACGTTCACACAGAATCGCTTCTGTGCGGCGCCCGTGCAGGTTTCTAAGGCGCGTGCATCACGGGGCGTCTCCAGAGCCATTGTTCTGAACTCAGGTAACGCGAACGCGTCTACGGGAAAACCGGGGCTTGAGATTGCTCGTGACTCTGCCGCAATCGTCGCCCATAGGCTCGGATGCTCCGAAGAGGACGTGCTCGTCGGATCGACGGGTGTAATTGGTGTGCTCCCGAAGCTTGACCCTTTTGCAAACGGCATTCCCCTTGCCGCCGAAGCGCTCGAACACTCTGTGGATGCGGCCAACGCTGCGGCGCGTGCCGTTATGACCACCGATACGAAGTCCAAGGAAAGCTCCTGGCAGGCACGTTTGAACGGTGGCGAAGGCAAAGAGATTCTTGTGCACGTGGGGGGGTTCGTTAAAGGCTCAGGAATGATCTCGCCCAACATGGCGACGATGCTTGCGGTTTTGTCGACAGATGCCCCTCTTACGTCGTCGGCCGCCCAAACGGCGCTCTCGTGGGCAGTGGGGCATTCCTTCAACAAGGTGACGGTTGATTCTGACACCTCTACCAACGATACGTGCATCATGTTTGCTACGGGAAAGGCCGGGGGTCCTGTAATAGACGAGGCATCCGAGGTGTTCCCTGCCATTGCGGCGGCCGTCCGTGCGGTGTGCGAGGACCTCGCACGGCAAATCGCGGCCGATGGCGAAGGTGCCACCAAGTTGGTGACCGTATATGTGATTAATGCTGCTACCGAGGAGGAGGCCGAAGTGGCGGCGCGTTCGATCGCGAATTCGCCCCTCGTAAAGACGGCCATCTTTGGTCACGATGCCAACTGGGGCCGAATTGCAGCGGCCGCTGGCAAATGTGGCATTGAGTTCGATCAATACGAAGTCGATATCGACTTTCTTGGCGTTCCTGTGTTGCGTGCTGGCCTTCCGGTACCGATGGATGAAGACGACATGCTCAAACGCTTCGAGGAAAACGATGAGGTTACCATAGTGGTATCGCTTGGCAAGGGCGAGTCATCGAGCCGAATCTGGACCTGCGACCTGTCGCATGAGTACGTAACGATTAACGGTGACTATCGGACGTAGACGTCTGGGAGGGTAGTTTCTATGAGAAAAGAAGACGCGCGTCGTCGCGAAGAAGCAAAAAAGAAGGCAGAGGTTCTCGTAGAGGCGCTGCCGTGGATACACAAAATGAGCGGCAAGACCATGGTGGTGAAGTACGGCGGTGCTGCTATGGAAGACCAATCACTGTGCCGTTCCGTTCTTACCGACATAGAGCTGCTCAAGCTCATGGGCGTGCGCGTGGTGCTCGTTCATGGCGGCGGTAAGGCGATTAACGCCTTGCTGAGCAAGCTTGAGCTTCCGGTACGTTTTGAGAAGGGCCTTCGCGTTACCGACGCCGCAACGATGGAGGCAGTGGCTGAGGTCCTCATTGGCAAGGTCAATCAAGAACTTGTGTGGCTACTCAACGAGTATGGTGCCAATGCAGTGGGCATTTCTGGAGCGGATGGAAAGACCCTCAAATGCCATCAGGTCGATCCGGTGCTTGGCCATGTGGGTGAGGTTAGCGAGGTGAACACGGCTCTTATCGAGAGCGTGCTCGAGGATGGTTATATTCCTGTTATAGCAAGCGTGGGTTGCGGCCCAGATGGGCTATACAACATTAACGCGGACATTGCTGCGAGCAAGATAGCGCAGGCCCTCGGTGCGTACACCCTAGCGTACTTGACGGACGTTGACGGTCTGTATGGCGAGATGGGAAACGAAGAGAGCCTCATCAGCTCCTTGTCGCGTACCGAATGTCACCTGATTTTGGAGAGTGGCGAGCTAACGACGGGAATGATTCCAAAGATTACGTCAATCGCAGAGGCGCTTGACGCCGGCGTCCACGACGTGCGTATCATGAACGGCACGTTCCCACATGCGCTCTTGCTGGAGCAGTTTACCGACGCCGGAATCGGCACGATTTTTTCGCAAGACTTGGTGATGGGATAGGCTCAGTCGGCCGATTCTCTTTTTGAGGGGAGACAACATGTTCGCGAACGAGGAAATCTTGGCGCTGGACGAGCAGTATGTCATACACACGTATGGACGCTACGGTGTTGAGTTTGTAAAGGGATTGGGTGTCGTGCTCACCGACGCTGCTGGCCACGAGTATTTGGACTTTTTGGCCGGAATCGGATGCACGTGTCTGGGACATGCGCATCCCGCACTCGTCGCTGCGCTCACGGATCAAGTCTCAAAGTTGTGGCAGATCAGTAACTACTATCACGAAGAGAATCGTGGTGAGTTCGCACGGCTTCTCTCTGAGCTGCTTTCCACGACAACAGACGAGTCCGGACACATAATAGGTTCGACGTCCGATGGGTGGAAGACGTTCTTTTCGAACTCGGGCGCTGAGGCGAACGAGGGCGCATTTAAGCTTGCTCGCAGATGGGGAGAGAAGCACCTTGATGGCGCGTCGGGAATCGTTACCGCACGCAAGAGCTTCCACGGACGTACGCTCGCGACGCTGGCGGCAACGGGGCAAGATGTCTTCCACAAGAGCTTTGGACCCCTTCCCGTTGGCTTCGACTCCGTTGAGCTCAACGACATCGATGCACTCATCGAGGCGCTTGACCATCCGAGCGACAAGACCGGACCCGTGTGCGCCGTCATGCTCGAGTGCATTCAGGGGGAGGGCGGCGTGTGGCCGGCCGAGCTCGAATACCTCCGCGCGGTGCGGCAGGCTTGCAACGAGCGTGGCATATTGCTCATGGTCGACGAGGTACAAACGGGAGTATTCCGTACGGGAGCCCCGTTCGCGTTCCAGCGTGCGTCCATCGTTCCCGATGTGGTAACCGTCGCAAAGGGCGTGGCCGGTGGATTCCCGACTGGTGGCGTTGCCGCTAGGACTGAAGTAGCTGATTTGCTCGTACCGGGTGACCATGGTTCGACCTTTGGCGGTAACCCGCTTGCGGTTGCTGCGGGGCGTGCATGCCTCCAGACGCTTTTGGACGAGGAGGTCGGGGAGCATGTCATCACGACCGGAGAGTATTTGGCCAAACAGCTCTCTGCGCTTCCGCACGTTCTGGAGGTGCGTGGTGCCGGCCTCATGCGAGGCGTTCAATTCGACGTGCCTGTGGCAAACGAGCTGGTGGAGCAGGGGCTCAAGCGCGCTGATGGGAAGCGCCATGGTTTCGTACTCAATCACATTGGCGACTCGATACTCCGCTTCCTGCCTCCCCTCATCGTGGAACGGGAGCACGTCGACGAGCTTTGTGATGCCCTACAAGATATGTTGCAATAGGGTGGTAGCGCAGGTCTGAACCGTGGTGAGAATGGGTTTTGGCCTGCACTCCGTTTTTTGTTTGTGTGCGACCAAGGGAGAAGTCATGCTAGACAAAGAACTGCTCGAGGAGTTTGCCGAGCTAAAGAAGCGTAATGACGCGGTGGTGCTCGCACACTACTACGTTGAGGACGACGCTCAGGATTTGGCCGACTATGTGGGGGACTCCTATTTTCTTGCGCAGAAGGCGGCAAGCATAGATTGCAAGACGCTTGTCTTTGCGGGAGTCGAGTTTATGGCGGAGAGCGCAAAGCTCCTCTCGCCAAACAAGCGCGTGCTCATGCCAGAGCCCACGGCCGACTGCCCCATGGCACATATGCTGCGCAAAGAGACGATTGACGAGGCCCGCGAGCAGTATGGCGACGACTTGGCAGTTGCATGTTACGTCAACTCCACGAACCAGATGAAGGCTTGGTCGGACGTGTGTGTCACATCGGCCAACGCGCTGCGCATAGTCGAGCGTCTGCCACAAAAGAACGTACTCTTTATACCCGACCAGCATCTCGGACACTACATTCAACAGCAGGTTCCGTCCAAGAACATCATTCTTAACGATGGGTTCTGCCCCACGCACGAGGCCATTGACGTGGCCGAGATCAGGCTCCTCATGCAGGAGTATCCGGGGGCGGCGGTATGCGTTCACCCCGAGTGCCCGAGTTGGGTGCTCGATGTAGCCGACTACGTTGGTTCGACGTCCGGTATCATCGAACGGTGCGTGACGGGCTCCGAGTCCGACTACATAATCGGAACGGTGTACGGCGTGCTTCACGAAATTGAACGACGGGTTGCAGCTGCAGGAGATGCGGGCAAAAAACATTTCCACTTCCCGGCCACGACTCCCATCTGTCCCAACATGCGCCGTGTTACAGGCCAGAAGGTCGTCGCATGTCTGCGTGACTTGTCCGGAGAGGTGTTCGTCGACCAGAGTACAGCCGAAGGCGCGCGTCGAGCGCTTACGCGCATGCTCGAGCTTGCTGTATAGAAAAGGGGACTCACACATGAAGAAGCTCCAATGCGATGTCGTTATCGTCGGATGCGGCATCAGTGGCCTGTATGCGGCTCTCAAGCTTCCGCGAAGCTCTCAGATTATACTCATCGCAAAAGGAGACATCGAGACGTGTGACTCTATGCTTGCGCAAGGCGGCATTGCCGTCATGCGCGGTGAGGAGGACTACGAGCAGTACGTTGAAGACACGCTCAAGGCCGGCCATTACGAGAACCGCCTCGAGAGCGTCGAGATAATGATTCGCAACTCGCGCGAGTGCGTAAACGACCTCATATCGTACGGCGTTCGCTTCGACCGCAATCCCCAAGGCGAACTGCTCTACACGCGCGAGGGCGCTCATTCTCGTGCGCGCATCCTCTTTCACGAAGATATCACGGGACGCGAGATCACCGAGACGCTGCTTCTGCAGTGTCGTGCCGCACACAACGTTCGCATCTACGAGAATACCGAGATGGTCGACCTTCTTGACGACATCGGCGCAGACGAGAAACGCGTGTGTACTGGCGTCAAGTGCATCCAACATGACGGATCTAAGCTCAACATCTTTTCGAGATTCACCATTCTTGCAACGGGTGGCATCGGTGGTACGTACGAGCGTTCTACAAACTATCCCATCCTTACGGGTGATGGCTGTCGCATAGCAGGCGAGCACGGCGTGGCCTTGGAACACATGGACTACGTGCAAATACACCCGACGACGCTGTATCGCAGAACGCCTGGCCGGTCGTTCCTCATCAGCGAGTCAGCCCGAGGTGAGGGTGCGGTGCTGCTCAATTCGCGCTACGAGCGCTTTACGGACGAGCTGCAGCCACGTGACGTAGTGGCCAAAGCGATACTAGACGAGATGGAGCGCGAAGGATCCAAGTTCGTATGGCTCTCGTTCGAAAACGTAATGAACGAGATCATCACATCGCACTTTAAGCATATCTACGAGTATTGCCTCGCGAAGGGCTATGACATCACCAAGGAACCTATTCCCGTCGTGCCTGCGCAGCATTATTTTATGGGGGGCATACACGTCGATTCCAATTCCGAGACGACCATGCCGCGCCTGTTTGCTGTTGGCGAGACCTCATGCACAGGCGTTCACGGCCGCAATCGTCTTGCGTCAAACAGCCTGCTCGAGTGTCTCGTCTTTGCAAAGCGTGCCGCAGAAAAGATCATCGCGGACCACACTCGTGAGCAGTTGCCGCGCGTCGATCCCTCGACGCTCAACATGGTAATGGAGAAGCACATTCGCGCCTCGCTCGAGGAGGATATGCCTGGCGGGGACCTCTCGACCGACTCTGTTATTCCCGACCGCAGGCAAGCCCGCGTGGAGCTGCTTTGCAAGCAGGATGGCGTCTTGGCGGGCATGGCAATCTTCGTGCGCACCTTCAAGCTTCTGGACCCAACGACGACGGTTACCCCGCTCGTGAGGGATGGAGACCGCATTCGCAAGGGGCAGATGCTTGCGACGATTGAAGGCGACGTGCGCACGCTGCTGTCGGGCGAACGCACAGCCCTTAACTATTTACAGCACATGAGTGGCGTGGCCACGTATACGCGAGAGATTGTCGACATCCTAAAGGAAGCTGGCTCCACGGCACAGCTGGTGGACACGCGCAAGACGACGCCCGGCATGCGCGTCTTCGACAAGATGGCCGTGCGCATAGGCGGGGGAGGCAATCATAGACAGAGCCTTTCTGATGCCATCCTGCTAAAAGACAACCACATTGAGGCGGCTGGCAGCGTGGCGGATGCCGTTCGCATGGCTCGATCGCGCTGCTCCTTTATGATAAAGATCGAGGTCGAATGCGAAAGCATCCAAATGGTGAAGGAGGCCGTCGAGGCAGGTGCGGACGTCATTATGCTCGACAACATGAGCCACGCGCACATGGAGGAGGCCATAGAGCTTATTGGAGGCCGTGCCATGACCGAGATCAGCGGCAACGTTACGCGCGAAAACGTTGAGTACATCGCCGACCTCAAGGTAGACGTTATCTCGTGTGGGGCGCTTACTCACTCGGCCGGCATTCTCGACATGAGCATGAAGAACTTGCAGGTGCTTGGGTAATGTCATTTGGTGCGAGCGATGGGGATACCCCCTTTTGCCTCACTCAGGCAAAAGGGGGTATCCCCATCGCTCGCCTCCAGGAGGGAACAGTAACGCAGTAACGCTTGTTCCACTTGGTGATTTCTCCCATAATTTAATTCTTGCAATTCATGGATTATTTGTGCTAGTATCTTATCTTGCACGTTCTGTCGGCCAACCAAGGAGTTTCCACAGTGAGTCCTCTTAATATTGCACTTCTCATCATCATGGCTATCTCTGCCGTTTTCACCGTCATCTTGATTCTTATGCATTCTGGCAAGGGCACCGGTGTTTCGGACATGATAGCCTCATCGATGTACAACGCCACTGCAGGGTCGGGCATCTGGGAAAAGAATCTGGATCGCCTGACGGTTATCTTTGCCGTGATTTTTGGGATTTGTATCTGTGTCATGGCACTTACGTTCCCTGTCGGCACCATTGCTGGCATGTAACTTGTGCAAATCGGTATGAAGGGGCGCTTTTTGGCGCCCTTTCTTTTTGCCATTTTCTTGCTGAATGTTTCCTCTAACCAAAAAAGAGGACCCGTTTGGCGCCAAGACATTGCATTCATAAGCAATTAGTCAGAGAATCCCTTCATATGATTGCAAAAAGGCTGCGGAACGATACTGTGGCCGTGTAATGCAAATAACCATTGGATACGCGATAGAAAGGAATCGTATGTCAGGTCTGAATGTGAGCCGGCGAACCTTCGTTGAGGGTGGTATTGCGGCTAGTGCCGTAGCGGCACTCGCAGCTTGCGGCAAGAAGGACGATTCGGCTGCCACGAGCTCCAATGCTGGCAGTGAAGCGTCGAGTGGGTCCGCTTCCAAGGGCAATGTAATCAAGTACTATATTACAAATCCCGTCGCTATTGACCCCTACAACGCACAGGAGACCCAGGGCATGCAGGTCACGCAGGCCTTGTATGACTCGCTCACCGGTTTTGATTGGGATGCGGGCAAGGTTGTTCCCAAGGCAGCGGAAAGCTGGGACGTGAGTGATGACGCAAAGGTCTTTACGTTCCATCTGGTAAAGGACGCCAAGTTCCACAACGGCGATCCGGTAGATGCCGCGAGCTTCAAGCGTGGTTGGGAGCGCATCTGTGATCCCACGATGTCCACGCCTTCCGTCATCGCGTACCATCTCAACCCCATCAAGGGCGCCGAAGAGATGCAGGAGGGCAAGGCGAAGGAGATTGAGGGCGTCAAGGTAGTCGATGACCTCACCCTTGAGGTAACCCTCAAAGAGCCCATGGCAGAGTTCCCCTACATCTGCACGCATGACGCTCTGGCACCGGTTCCGCAGGCAGCCCTCGACGATCCCGAGGGATTCGCAGTTGCTCCTATTGGCAATGGTCCCTTCAAGATGGACGGCAAGTGGGTTTCCGACCAATACATCAATCTGGTTCGCTTTGACGACTACTATGGCACGCCCGCAAAGATTGATGGCATCTACTTCTCGATCCAGAAGGATCCTGCGACGGCGTTCCGTGAGTTCGAAGCCGGCAACATCGACTTTACCGACATTCCTGCTGGCCGCATTCAGGAGCTGGAAGGTAAGTACGGCACGTCTGAGGACGGCTACACCGTGAACCCCGGCAAGCAGGTCCTCAAGGGCGAGGAAGCCGGCGTATACTGGCTTACGGTCAACGTGAACGACGAGGTGCTCAAGGACCTCACGCTGCGTCAGGCGATCTCGCTGGCTATAAATCGTCAGAACATCGTAGACACCGTGTTCGAGGGCACCAGGCTTCCTGCCACATGCGTGTTCCCCACGCCTATTGACGACGATCCTTCCAACGCGTGGGAGTTCTGCAAGTACGACAAAGAAGCTGCTATCAAGCTGCTTGACGAGAAGTATCCTGCGGATGACAAGGGCAAGCGCGGCATCAAGCTCACGCTTTCGTACAACTCTGGCGGCGACCACGAGGACATCATGTCCTGCGTACAGGGTGACCTCGAGGCAGTTGGCATCGAGTGCGAGCAGTCCTCAATGGAGTGGGCTGCATACCTTTCGGCAATGGGCGACGGTACCGTGCAGATTGGCCGCATGGGCTGGAATGCTGACTTCCCGATTATGGATAACTTCATCTATCCCAACTTCCTCACCACTTCCGAGAACAACTATTCCAAGTACAGCAACAAAGAGCTGGACGAGGGTCTGGTCGAGGCGCGCAAGATTTTGGACGAGGAGAAGCGCAAGGCAGCCTATCGTGAGCTCAATGCCATGATTGGCAAAGACCTCCCTGTTATTCCTCTTATGTACTATGCTCACAACAACGTGGGTTCGGAGCGTCTAAAGAATCTGTACTACAACCCACAGACGAAGGCGGACTTCGAGAAGGCTGAATTCGCCTAAGATGTTTAGGAAATAGACATCAAGCGGCTCATTCATCGGGCTGTCCGCAAGGGCAGCCCATCGCTGTTCGTATATCTGTAGGAATAGGACCTTGGGAGTCCAAAAGATGATTAAGTACATCGCAAAGCGCATTGTGCAGTTCATACCCGTGTTTTTGGGTGTTACGCTCATCCTCTTTGTGCTGCAAAACGTGGTCCCCGGCGACCCCATCAAGCTGATTGCAGGCGAAAAGAAGCTTGATGAACAGACAGAGATCAGCCTCAGGGCGGCATATCACCTCATAGAGACGGATGAGAACGGGGAGCCAGTTTTCGATGAGAATGGAAACACCATCGAGACCCCCATGTGGAAGCGTTACATCCAATACATCACAGGTCTTTTGCACGGTGACCTTGGGCGTTCGTATCAGCAGAACGGAAAGCCCGTCGCCGAGATTTTGGCCGAGAAGTATCCATACACCATAAAGCTCGCGCTCGTGGCCATCGTCATAGAATCCATTATCGGCATTGCGGCCGGTATGATTTCGGCCATCAAACGCTACTCAGCCTGGGACATTGGTGTAACGACGGTAACGTCTGCACTCGTTGCCATGCCGGCGTTCTGGTTTGGTATGCTACAACAGCTGTTTTGGGGCATCTTCCTCAAGAACGTCACGGGTGGGGCGTTCTATCTGCCCATATCTGGTGCGGGTGGTCCGCATGCCGAGTTTCAGGACTGGGCGTACTACATGCTCCCCGCACTGACCTTGGCCGCCGTCTCGACTGCCTACACTGCCCGAATCATGCGCTCGCAGCTCCTTGAGGTTCTTAACCAAGACTACATTAGGACAGCACGGGCCAAAGGGCTTTCGCGCAAGGCGGTCATATTCCGCCATGCGCTCAAGAATGCACTCATTCCCGTCGTTACCTACATCGGAATGGATTTTGGCGGCATGCTTGCGGGCGCAATCCTTACCGAAACGGTCTTTAACTGGCCGGGAGTGGGATTCGAGACCTATCGTGCCATTACGCAGCGAGACTGGCCCATTGTGCTGGGTAGCGTTACGGTAATCGTAGTTGTGGTCATGGTGATCAACCTTGTTGTAGACGTGAGCTATGCGTTCCTTGACCCACGCATTCGCTTTGACGGATCGAAGAGCGAGTAGGGGAGGACACATGAAGGAAACAAACACAAATAATTTCGACGTTGCGGAGGCGAGTGAGGAGGCCCGTACGGGTTCCGGTTCCGTTCGTCCCTCGCGCACGCTTTGGGGAGATGCCTGGCAGCGCCTCAAGCGCAACAAGCTTGCCGTTATAGCGGCTATTTGGATCATCTTCATTGTCATCGTTGCCGTGTCGGCCGACCTTTGGGTTCCCCAGCATTTTGGTAGTCCTACCGAGATCGACTCTGCCTCGATGAAGGATATGTCACGACTGCCACCCTCGCCCGAGCATCCTTTTGGTACCGATACCCTTGGTCGCGACGTGTTGTGCCGTGTTATTTACGGTGCGCGCATCTCGCTTTCGGTTGGCGTGCTGGCTACGGCCATCTCCACGATAATCGGCCTTATCGCAGGTGCTCTCGCCGCCTACAATGGTGGCTGGTGGGATACGCTCATAATGCGAACGGCTGACATCTTCCTTGCGTTCCCCTACACGCTGTTTGTTATTGCAATGCTTGCTGTCATAGGTCCTGGCATACAGAACGTGTTTATCGCCATCGGCGTACTGGGTTGGCCGTCCATCGCGCGCGTGTTCCGAAGCGCCATACTCTCGGTAAAGGAAAACGATTACGTGGATGCGGCTCGCGCCATGGGAGCATCCGACGCTCGCATCATTGTTCGTCACATCTTCCCGAATTCGGTTGCCTCCGTCGTGGTGTACGCGACCATGAACATTGGTGGCGCAATCCTTACCGAGAGCGCATTGTCGTTCTTGGGCATGGGCGTCGTGCCTCCCAATCCCTCGTGGGGCATCATGATTCAAGACGGCCAGACTTATTTGGCAACCGAGCCGTGGCTCATGATCATGCCAGGTATTGCAATTCTTACCACGGTACTTGCCTTCACCTTGCTCGGTGACGGCCTTCGTGATGCCCTCGACGTCAAGATGAAGGATGCATGATGTTTGGACTAGGACTAAAGAAGAAGAACAGGATCGACCTCCGTGACACGCCGGTTCCCGAGGGTCATCACCTGCTTGAGGTAAACGACCTCAAGATGTACTTTCACACGCAGGATGGCGTCGTCAAGGCCGTAAACGGGGTTAGCTACACGCTCGACCGAGGCGAGACGCTTGGCGTGGTAGGAGAATCGGGTTCGGGCAAGTCTGTTACATCTCTGACCATCATGGGGCTTATCCCCATGCCGCCCGGAAAGGTCGAAGGCGGAGACGTTCTGTATCGTGGCAAATCACTCTTGGACATGAGCGAAGACGAGCTCGAGAGCATTCGTGGTAACGATATAGCCATGATCTTCCAAGACCCCATGACCTCGCTCAACCCGGTGTATACCATTGGGCGACAGCTGTCAGAGGGAATGCGTCTGCACAAGGGGATGAGCAAAAAGGACGCGATGGCGCGCTCGGTCGAACTGCTCAAGATGGTTGGTATTCCAAACGCGGAGCAGCGCGTTAAGGAGTATCCGCATGAGTTCTCGGGCGGCATGCGGCAGCGCGTGATGATTGCCATGGCACTTGCCTGCGACCCCGACATCCTCATTGCTGACGAGCCGACAACAGCGCTTGACGTAACCATTCAGGCGCAGATCATTGAGCTCATGCAGGAGCTGCAACAAAAGAACGGCAACGCAATCATCATGATTACCCACGACCTTGGTGTCGTGGCCGACATTGCCGACAAAATCATGGTCATGTATGCCGGACAGCCCGTCGAGTTTGGTACGAGGGACGAGATTTTCTATAACCCCATTCATCCGTACACATGGGGCCTTAATCGCTCGATTCCCGAGCCTGCAATTGACGAGAAGCATCCGCTTACGCCTATCAAAGGCAATCCGCCGTCGCTAGTCGATCTTCCCGAGGGTTGTGCTTTCGCACCTCGTTGTCCGTACGCCACCGAGAGGTGTCGCAAAGAGATGCCTAAGGTATACACGACAAAGACTGGCCACTATTCAAAATGCCACTATAGTGCCGATGAGGCGTTCGTGCGTGCCAACGCGCCCGAGACGTCGCGTACCAAGGCCCAGCGAATCGTGGAGCTGAAGGGAGATATGTAATGACAAACTCCAATATCCTGCTTCGCGTAGAGCACCTGTGCAAGGAATTCCCCGTGGATTCGGGCTTTATCGCCAAGCGCCGCGGTACTGCGCGTAGCGTTCACGCGGTGAACGACGTTTCCTTTGACATCGCGGAAGGGGAGACGTTTGGCTTGGTGGGCGAGTCCGGGTGCGGCAAGTCTACCACCGGACGCTGCATCATGCGCCTGATTGAGCCCACGAGCGGAAAGGTGCTGTTTAAGGGCAACGACGTAGCAAGCATGAACAAAAAGGAACTAAAGGATATGCGTCGCGAGATGCAGTTCGTGTTCCAGGATCCCTACGCGAGTTTGAACCCCCGCATGACCATTGGCGAGATTGTCTCGGAACCGCTTGTCATCCATAACGTTATGCCCAAAAAGGATGAGCGGATTGAGTTCGTGCGTGGCTTGCTCGACGTGGTAGGCCTCAATCCCGAGCACATCAATCGCTATCCCCACGAGTTCAGTGGTGGACAACGTCAGCGTGTAGGCATTGCGCGTGCGTTCGCGCTACGTCCAAAACTCATCATCTGCGACGAGCCCGTTTCGGCCCTTGACGTGTCCATTCAGGCGCAGGTCCTCAACCTTCTGAGCGACTTGCAGCAGGAATACGGAACGGCATACCTGTTCATCGCACATGACCTCTCGGTGGTGCAACACATCTCCGACCGCGTGGCAGTTATGTACCTTGGCAACATGATGGAGTACTCGGATTGGCGGTCCTTGTATGCAGAACCGTGTCATCCGTACACCCAGTCACTGCTCAGTGCCGTACCCATTCCTGATCCCGACATCCAACATTCGCGCAAGCGCATCATCCTGCGCGGCGATCCACCCTCACCGATCGATCCGCCAAGCGGTTGTCCCTTCCACACGCGTTGCCCGATTGCTCAAGCGAAATGCTCGCAGGAGCGACCCGAGCTGCGCGAGATTTCCAAAGGACATTTCTGCGCATGCCATTATGCGGAGCCAAATCCCATCAAGAAGTCCTCGGTAGAGCTCTAGGACCGCAGAAGAGAAAGATTGAGTGGCGCAAACGAGTTTTTCGTTTGCGCCACTTGCTGTTAATCACCTGTCGTCCGACAGCCCTACCATGCGTCATGTCACGTCGCTTCTCAAAAGCTTCTTTTAGGCCATTCTGTCGTGTTCTGTTTGCTCCTGGAGGCTGCCGGTCAAAATTGCCAAAAAAAGTTGTTGCCATAGGTGGAGGGGGCGTGCTATAGTATCTCTTGCCGAAAGGCAGAGCAAGTCGGAGTGGCGGAATTGGCAGACGCGCTAGCTTGAGGTGCTAGTGACTAACTACACGGTCGTGCGGGTTCAAGTCCCGCCTCCGACACCAGACACAGAGACGGGTTCCTATGGGAGCCCGTTTTTTGTCATAATGGGTACCATAGATCGGCCACGACGAAGGGACTCCCATGATTGATCAGCTTACGGTGTTTTTGCCCAACGAACCGGGGACGCTTGCACGCATGGCACAGGTTCTAGGGGACGCGGGAATACAGATGCATGCGCTTATGGTTGCCGATACGGCTGACTTCGGCATTGTTCGCATCATATGTGACACTCCGCGGACAGCCGTAAAGGCGCTTGCAGACAAGGGGTATAGGGCCGCCGCCACCAAAGTCGTCGCAATCGAGGTTCGAAACGAGCCCGGCGGTTTGGCTGAGGTGCTCACAAAGCTTGCAAAGGTCCGTCTGAACGTTGAGTATGCGTACTGTGCGTCAATTGGGGCGCGCACGGTGGACGTTCTTAAGGTTACGGGCGATCCCATTGAGGCGCGTTTGGTGCAGGCGGGTCTGGATGACCTCGATGCGGCAGATGTATACGTACCGGATGCGGAGTAACGTTGCATGAGCGATGATCTAGCTTTGGTGGATGCCGACGTTGTCGACAGCAACGTCTTGGCTCGATCCCTGGTGACGTTGCTGTCGTTGACGAGTGACGCGGTAATCGCGTTCGACGACGAGGGACGTATCGTATTGGCAAACACCGAGGCTGAGCGTTTGTTTAGGGCGCGAGACAGAGGCCTGGTGGAAACCGACGTGCGCGACCTGTTTCCTGTCGCCATGGAGGAGCGCCCTGCGGGATTCGAAAAGAGCCTTCCCTTCTCGATTGACGGGACGACGACGCGACTGGTGTGTGAGCGTGCGGATGGGACGCACGTGTCGCTCGGAGTGCGTTGCGATCACCTGCGCGGGCGAGGTGGCACATACCTTCTTGTGGCACACACCATAGATCCGCAGGCCTCGGACGAGCAGGAACGTGCGCGGCTGGTGGACGAGCTTTCGCGGGCAAACCGCCGGCTGTCGGGAACGCTTCGGATCGTTCTGGAGACACTTGACTCCACGGACGTGGGAATGCTATTCGATCGCGTTCTAAAGGAAATCTCGGAAACGCTCGATGCTTGGGCGACGCTCGCATATGTCGCCGAAAACGACGGGTTTCGTCTAAGGGGAGGCCAGGAAGCACTTGGCACGGCGCCTGCGCCGCTCTTTATGGCTCACGCGCATCCCATCATCCAAATGCTTTCCCGCGAGGGGCGCCCACTTCGCTTGCGCGTGATGCGTCCGACTCGAGACGATCTGCGTAAGGGTAGGCTGCTCAGGCGAAATGTCGTAGAGGAAGAATCGCTCGAAACGCTGTCGATTGCCACTGAGGACCTCGCTCCGTTTGCGAGCTTCGTACTCAATCCCGTGTGGTTTGGGGGAAGCGCCATCGCATTGCTTATGGTGGGTTGGCGTCACGAGCACAACGTGGGCGACAATGACGTTCGTCTTTTGGAAGCCGTGTGCGAGTATTTGTCGGTGCAGCTCGCGGGTGCCTTTGCTGCCATGAGAGTCCAGCATGCAGAGCATCTGGAGGCGCTGGGCACGCAGTTGCGCGAGCGCCTGATGTCGGTTTCGGAACTCAGTGACGAGGTCATTGACACAGTGTTTAAAGACGTGGCGACTGGTGTAGGCGCAACGTGCGTCAAGCTTGCCGGGAATCGTCATCAACGTACGACGCTTGCAAGGCTGGCTAACGAGAAGTGGCATGCCATACCACTTGACCTTGTCGCTCTGTCGGCAGACCGAGAAACCCGTGTCACACATACGTCGTCACATGAGTCGCTTGACAACTGGCTCGGTGACTTTGGCTTTCCGACGGACGGAGTGGTCGTCGCGCTCGGTACAGACGAGGATACGTGCAGAGGGTACCTGCTGCTCAGGGACTTGGAGTCGGGACCCTTTGACGAGGCCGACACCGCGTTCATCCGCTCGGTAGCCGATGACGTGTTGGCGCTAGACGAGGGAGAGCGTGCGCGGACGCGTGACAAGCGTATCTCGCAGGCGTTGCAATGGGGCATGCGCAACGAGCTCCAACATGTTGACGGAATCTCTGCCGAGAGCTGCTATTGCTCTGCGACGGAAGAGGCGTATGTAGGAGGTGACTTTTACGACCTCATTCGCCTCCCCGGACGCCATGCATGCATCGTGATGGGGGATGTGTCGGGCAAGGGTGTGGAGTCCGCGTCCGTGTCGTCAGCCGTAAAGACAGCGCTTGGTGCGTACGCTTGGGAGGGCGTAAAGCCAGCGCGGATGGTAACGCTGCTCAACAATTTCTTGCTGGGCTTTTCGCGCGTCGAGACGTTTGCGACGATGTTTGTGGGCGTTGCGGACCTGGAGAGGGGCAGTTTGACGTATTGCTCGGCAGGACATCCTCCAGCCCTTATCGTTCGCGCGTCCTCTGGCGAGCTCACGACGTTGGAAGTGCAGTCAGGTGTAGTTGGAGCTTTCGCGGGCATGTCCTTCGTTGACGGTGAGGTGCCTATAGCGTCAGGCGACGTGCTTCTGCTCTATACCGACGGAACCACCGAAGCACGCGATCCTCACGGCGCCTTCTTTGGAGAAGAGGGACTTCGCGAGGCGGTTGCGCGCGAATCGGCCTTGGGGTTTGAGGGCATTTGTGACAGGCTGCTTTTTGCGGTAGAGACGTTTGCGGGCGGGACTCTCAACGATGACGTGGCATTGGTCGCAGCACGATTTGATGTAATTGGAGAATAATTCAGCAGCGCTTAGGGAATAAGGGCTTTATGCGACACTCGACGAACATAGCCCTGGTTCCCGTATACGGTGAGCTTACTGCACGAACCGCCTCAGCGGTGCGTACGGTGTGCGACAACCTCATTGCACGAGGCTGTCGCCGCATCGTGCTCAACATGGCAGGCGTGCCCTACGTGGATTCAGGGGGCATGTCTTTTCTTGTTGTAGTCATCCGAAGGATGCGCGATGCGAACGGATTGCTCTCGTTAGTAAACGTTACCCCTGGCGTTCTTCGCCGGCTACGGATTTCTCGAATTGATGATCTGGTTCCTGTGAGCGCTGCCGGTGAGCATCGCGACGTAGAGGAACTTGACTCGTCGGAGTTGCCTCTTTGGCGCACGACGTTGCCCGTTGACGGGTGCAATATGCAAATCGTGCGTGGGCGTGTTGCCGAGCTTGCCGAGCGAATGCGGTTTTCTCAAGACGAGATATTTGACCTTACACTAGCCGTGGGGGAGGCGATAGGCAACGCTACGGATCATACCTGCGGTGAGGGAATCTTGACCACGGTGAGTGGGTATCGCGATCGCATCGTCATTGACGTCACCGATTGTGGCGAAGGATTCGATGCCGATGCTGTGGATTTGGGATGTAACATCGAGCGCGGCAGGGGCATTGCTCTTATGCGGCTTCTTGTAGATTCTGTGAGCATACGTCCTAGACCAGGTGGCATGGGCACTCAGGTCCATCTTGTGAAGCTTAGCAAGACGACTGGATAATCGTAATAACATCAGTCCAGCCAAAGATTTGGGGATTACAAATTGATAAAAGAAAAGAGTCCGGAGTTACCGGACTCGGAAAATCTGGAGGCGAAGCCCGGATTCGAACCGGGGATAAAGGCTTTGCAGGCCTCTGCCTTACCACTTGGCCACTTCGCCGTCTATTAAAAAGGCCGATTGTAAAACCGGCCGGAGAACTCATGGAGCGGGCTACGGGGTTCGAACCCGCGACCTCAACCTTGGCAAGGTTGCGCGCTACCAACTGCGCCAAGCCCGCGTCGCAAGGAATACTATACGGAAGTCCTCGACAGAATGCAAGCACTTTTTTAGGAATTTTTTGCCCTCCCCAAAATGCTGCTACTGCTGCTACTCCCCATCGCCTGCCCTAGCCGCCTACCATCGGGTATGAACAGTCCCCAAATTGCTCGGTAAGTTAGGCCATTTCGGTACAACGGGGTATGATGGGGTTCACGTCACATATGGTGAGGGGAAACATGATTGAGGAAGAACCGGCAGACGTCATTTATCTAGATTATGCGGCGGCGACACCTTTAGCCAACGAGGTGCTAAAGGCCATGGCTCCCTATTGGTCTGAGCGCTTCTACAATCCGTCAGCCCCCTATGCGCTGGCAAGAAATGTGCGCGCCGATTATGAGGCGGCACGTGCGCGCTTGGCTCATGTGGTGGGGGGACGTCCCGGAAACGTCACGCTGACGGCAGGGGCGACGGAGGCAAACAACCTGGCCTTGGCGTCTGTGGAAGGCCATGTACTCGCTTGTGCCACAGAACACGAAAGCGTTTTGGAACGTTGCGTCAATGGTGGGGGCCGGGTAGTTCCCGTGACCAAGGACGGAACTATCGACCTCAATGTCCTCAAAACGATGCTCACCGATGACGTGGAGCTGGTGAGCGTGGGTCTTGCAAACGGCGAAATCGGCACGATACAGCCCGTGCGCGAGGTAGCTTCATTGGTACGCAAGGAGCGCATGCGCAGACTGGAGTCAGGGGAGACGACTCCATTGCTGCTGCATACGGATTCGTCTCAGGCGGCGGGATACGTCTCGGTCAACGTGTCGTCGTTGGGTGTCGATCTGATGACGTTGTCTGCGGCAAAGGTCTACGGGCCAAAGCAGGTCGGCATGCTGTGGCACGCGGATGGCATTGCACTTCGGTCGCTCGTGCAAGGAGGGGGCCAGGAAGGCGGCATCCGATCGGGCACCGAGAACGTGGCAGGCGTCATAGGATTTGCCTGTGCGCTCGAACTGGCCGAGCGCCTGCGATCCAAAGAAGTCCGCAGGCTCCGCAAGCTGACTTCGCTGCTTCGGGGACTTATCGCAGAGGGTGTATCCGATGTGGTATTCTCGGGTCCCACGCAAGAAGGTCGGCGACTGCCCGGATTGGTTCATGCGAGCTTCCCGGAAGCAGACGCGAGGCGGCTTGTGATCGCGCTTGAACGGCGTGGCGTATGCGTGGGCACCGGAAGCGCATGCGCGGCGAGCCGTATGCGCACGAGCCACGTGCTCAAGGCAATCGAGATGTCCGAAGAGGTTGCGCAAGGCAGCCTGCGGCTGTCGCTCGGTCGTGCGACGAGCGAAGATGACGTAAGAAGGGCAGCAACCGCCATAGTGGAGTGCGTGTGCGAGGAACGGGTGCGATCGGCCAAAAGGAGGGAGCGCGCATGAGCAAACTCGTGTTTGTGGGCATGAGCGGAGGAGTGGACTCTGCCCTGGCTGCAGCCCTGCTCTGTGAGCAAGGTTACGACGTGGTGGGCATCTACATGAGGAACTGGTCAAAGGACCTTCCGGGATTCGCGTGTCCTTGGGCGGAAGACCTGGCGGATGCGGAACGAGTGGCTGTGAGCCTTGGCATAGACCTCGAAGTATGGGATTGCGAAAGTGACTATCGTCGCACAGTAGTCGATTATGTGGTAGATGCCTACCGGCGAGGATACACGCCAAATCCGGACGTCATGTGCAATCAGACCATTAAGTTCGGAACCTTTGCGCAGATGGCCTATGAGCGGGGTGCAGATTTGGTGGCGACAGGTCATTATGCGAGGTTGCTTCCCCCAGAAGCGCATGGCGGCCTGCCTCGTCTCGCGCGGGCGGCTTGCGAGCACAAGGACCAGACGTACTTTTTGTGGCGTGTCGAAGCCAATGCGTTCCAGCGCGTCTTGTTTCCGCTACAAGACATTCCCACCAAGCAGAAGGTCCGCGAGATGTGTGCGAGTCGTGGACTTGATGTCGCAAACAAGCCCGACTCGGATGGCATATGCTTCGTGGGACCTGTGGGCCTACGTACGTTTTTGCTTGATTCCCTTGAGCGACGGGCGGGAGATGTCGTGGAGTGGGAGACAGGAAAGGTGCTGGGCAAACACGATGGCGCATTCCTGTATACGATAGGGCAGCGACGAGGTCTCAACTTGGGTGGGGGACCGGCACGCTACGTGGTGGCTACCGACTGCGAACGCAATGTCGTGTACGTGTCTTCGGACCGAGCTTGTTCGGCGTTATGGACGCAGAGCATCGAGCTGGAAGACGTGCATTGGCTAACGGGAGAGGCGATCGAATCTGGCCAGTTCGTCGTACGAACCCGCCACACCGGGCCCCTGCGCGAGACACATGTCGAGGCTGATGGCCCGTATGTTACCTTGAGGTTCGACGAGCCGGTCCCGACGGTAGCGCCGGGCCAGTCTGCCGTGCTCTATGATGGCCTGGTATGTATGGGTGGTGGCCTTGTTTGCAAAAGAGAGCTCACACTGCCCTTTGAGGGGAAGTGCTAGGCATGGAACCTTGTAATAGCTATACGTATCGAGAGTACGCCCACATGGCAGCCGTGCCGCTCGAGGGTTTGGCGAAGTCATGTGAAGTGGAGGTGTTTCGGGCGCATGGTCCTGGCGGTCAGGGCGTAAACACCACCGACTCTGCCGTACGCATGCGCCATCTTCCTACGGGGATCGTCGTGGTGAGCAGGGAGTCGCGTAGTCAGTTTCGCAATCGCCAGCTTTGCTTGCAAAAGATTCGAGATGAGCTTGAGCGTCGATCGATAGCGCCCGTAATACGGCATGCGACCAAACCTACCCGGTCATCTCAGGAAAAGAGGCTTGAGGGTAAGCACCGTCGCTCGCAAGTCAAGCGTGCTCGCGGTCGAGTGACGCGCGAAGACGCTGAATAGCATTTCCAACTCCTTAAGGATTCCTTATCGTTAGGCAGGCGTCTAACTGTTAAGCTTAGGAGCACGACTTATGGAGGTTGGTTATGCACAAATGGTCTCTTACTCGCATGCTCGTCGTTGCATGCCTTGTGCTTCTTGTTATGTCGGTTGCGTTTTTGGTACCACAGTACCAAAGCAAGACTGAGCAAGGGCTTCAACAATCGTCGGGCGGGCAACAGGCAGCTACGGTGAGTGTGGAAGATGAGGTGCCTCGCAAAGCGGAGGAGGCTAAGCCCGTCTCTGTTCCCGAGTCAGGGAAAGAGGACGTAACGAAGGACGACGTCGCAAACGACAGCATCAGTAGTAGCGAAACGGTGGATGACGATATCAAAGTGCCGAGCGGCATGCCCGATGATGGTTTTGTCGCGCCTGACGAAGAGTCGGATAAAAGCAGTGACGTCGCCCAGCCTTCGACGGGGGCTCCTGCGTTCGTCATGGCCGATGACGCCACCTACGAAGAGAACGAGGTGCTTGTGAACGTGCCAGCGGGCACGGATGTGCAGCAGATTGTGGATTCGTTGGGAGACGCTGCTGGCAACGTCAGTGTTGATGAGGTGAGCGAGGGCACAGTTCGGCTGAGCTATGACGGTGGCCTAGAAGTAGAGACAGCGGTCAATGACCTTCTTGAGTCAAATGTCGTTGAGGGCGCGCAGCCAAACTATACCTATGTGCTGATGGCAGACCCCACGGCACCGGAATCTGTGGAGCAAGACGCTGCAGCAGACGCGCAAGAGGAAACTCCCGCCATTACAGGACAGGCAGATCCGGTGCTTTCGGAGGTACGCGAGCCGAACGAGACGCCGGCTCCCGAGGGGGATGCACCCCAAACCAATGATGCCTCGCCCGATGACCGGATGGAACCTGTGGAAGAGACCGACAATACACAGAATCCAACCGACACAAAAGCCGAGGGGGAGACAACGAATACGAGTGAAGACAACCCCAAGCCCATGTCTGATCCTGAGTCAACGGACGAGTCTCTCGAAAACGGTTTGGAGGCGCAGGCGGTTTCCGTCAACGACAAGCGCGTGGGCGAGCAGTGGGGTCTAAAGAGCATCAATGCCTTTGACGCATGGTCGTTGGTCAAGGCAAACCATGGCGTGACTGTCGCCACGTTTGACCTTGGGTGTGACGTCAATCACCCTGACCTCAAGGACAATATCGTCGACCCCTATAACTCCTACAATGCGGTCAGAGGAGGGTCTGATACGGATGTGACTCCTTACAGGGGGTCGCCGGAGGGACACGGCACGCACGTAGCGGGCATCATCGCGGCCACTGCCAACAATGGCGTGGGAGTTGCGGGGGTCTCGTACAATGCCAACGTGATGCCCGTAAAGGTGGTGGGTCCCGATGGCACCGCCTCGACAAGCTCGCTCATTAAGGCGTATGACTACGTCATGGAGCACAAGGATTCTCGGAACTGCCGCATCGTGAACCTGAGCATGGGCGTCGATAAAACCGCGTCATCAGACGATACGTTGCTAAAAAAGATAGACGAGGCGTATGCCAAGGGTATCGTGACCGTTGCAGCAGCTGGCAATTCGTCCTCTTCCAAATCTAAAAAAGTTCCGTACAACTGTTACCCAAGTGATCACTCAAACGTGGTAAGCGTCATCAATCTACAGCAGTCTGGCACTGAGGTGGTACGCAGTAGCGGATCCAATTACAACGAAGCCGGCACGCTTCTAAAGAATATCTCGGCGCCTGGTACCGACATCCTCTCCACAAAGGGATCTTCCTACGGCACCCTTTCGGGCACATCGATGGCCGCTCCACATGTGTCAGGCGTGCTGGCACTCATGTTTGCCGCAAGGCCAAGCCTTTCTGTGGACGATGCGGTGTCTTTGCTGTATGCGACAGCAACAGACCTCAAGGGTTCGACCATGTCTTGGGAATATGGATGGGGCGAAGTCAATGCGTATGCGGCGGTAAGTGCCATCCACAATGGCCTGACGCGGGAACAACAAGCCAAGCTGTCGGAGGTTCACAACCAGAATGACAAGATTCGCGCCTATGAGGTCATGGAGAGGATCGATCGGATTCCCTCTGTGGGCGAACTTACTCTTGCGAACTCGTCCCAGGTGGCCGAAGCTCGAAAGGCGTACGATGCGCTTGCGCCCTCACAGCGTGCCTTGGTATCGAACTACGCAAAGCTTGTGGCTGCTGAGGAGCATATAAATGACCTTACGAATGTAAGCAATGTAGAGGACAAGCTGCAGTACCAAACTCATGTACAACGGGAAGGCTGGCAAGATTGGAAGAAGAACGGCCAGACGTCGGGAACGACGGGCAGATCGCTTAGGCTGGAAGGCATCAGAATCAAGATCGACGACGCGCCCTATTCCGGTACCATCCAATACCGCACGCATGTGCAGACGTATGGCTGGGAAGACAGCTGGAAGAGCTCGGGAGAGATGAGTGGCACGCAGGGGGAGTCCAAGCGTCTAGAGGCCATACAAATCAGGCTTACCGAAGGCATGGCAGAACACTTTGACATCTGGTACCGTGTCCATGCACAAAGGTTTGGTTGGATGGGTTGGACAAAGAACGGTGGTCTGAGCGGTACGGCAGGCTATTCGTATAGACTCGAGGGCATAGAGATCTGCATTCTCGCCAAGGGGTCTTCTGCGCCGGGAAGTACCGATACGCCCTTTAGGTTCCCCGTGAGCTATCGTACGCACGTGCAGCGCCAAGGCTGGCAAGAATACGTACGGGATGGAGAGACGAGCGGAACCAGCGGGCAGTCGCTTCGCCTGGAGGGAATCAATATCAACGTGGGCGGGAGCCCGTATTCGGGTGGTATTCGCTATCGCACGCACGTACAAACATATGGCTGGCAAGGTTACAGTTCAAATGGGGAGATGAGCGGAACGACGGGCGAGTCAAAGCGACTCGAGGCCATCGAAATCGACCTTACCGACGAGCTTGCCAACCATTTTGACGTGTGGTATCGAGTCCATGCGCAGCGGATAGGTTGGATGGGTTGGACCAAAAACGGCGGAAGCGCGGGCACTGCCGGATACTCGTATCGCCTTGAAGCCATCCAGATTCAGCTCGTGCCCAAGGGAGGTTCGGCGCCGGGCGATACGTCCAATCCGTTTATGTCACGCTAGTGTTCCATCCACAGACCGTCAGGCTGATAACATCAAGCAATGGGGAGTATCCCCATTGCTTATGCTAAAAGTACCGCTCAAGTAGTGGGATTACGGTCTGTATAGCCAAGTGTGATATGGTTGTTTCACGCGGCCAGACGGTCGCGCATGGCCATCATTCACGCTAGGAGCCCAAGTATGAGCAACCCGCTCGCAGCAGATCTCGACACACTCCGCAAGATCGTGGAGGGCGCAGCAAACCCGGGCCGATATGCCCAGGCATTCCACCTCACCCCGCCGGTGGGCTGGCTTAACGATCCCAATGGCCTGGCACAGCTGGGCGACACGTTCCATGCGTACTTTCAGTATTCTCCGTTCAATGCGGAGGGCGGCGTAAAGATGTGGGGCCACTCCACGAGTGACGATATGGTGCGCTGGACATACGAAGGCACAGCCCTGTATCCCGACCAGCCGTTCGACGTGGGTGGCGTGTATTCGGGAAGTGCGCTCGTGGAGGACGATGGCACCATGCACGTCTTTTATACAGGCAACGTAAAGCGCGAGGATGCCGAAGGCTACGACTACGTTATGAACGGGCGTGAGGCCAACACCATCCACGTGACGAGTAAGGATGGCGTGCACTTCTCACACAAGAAGCTCGTGCTTGGCAATGACGACTATCCCGAGGATGACACCAACCACGTGCGCGACCCCAAGGTCTGGCGTTCTGGCGACAAGTACTATATGGTGCAGGGGGCTCGCAAAAAGAACGATACGGGTGAGGTGCTCGTCTTTGAGTCAGACGATATGGACTCCTGGCACTTGGTGAATCGCATCACTTCCAAAGAGCCCTTTGGATACATGTGGGAGTGCCCAGACTACTTTGAGGTATCTGACGATGCGCGTCGCGACACCGAACCCATCGCAAAGGTACTCTCCGTCTCGCCGCAAGGACTCTCTGGCGAGGAATGGGACCGCCGCAACGTATACCAGTCGGGTTATTTTGTATTGCATGGTGACATTTTGGGTGACTGCAAGCTCAAGCCGTTCGCGCTTTGGGATGCGGGCTTCGACTTCTATGCACCCCAGACGTTCGAGACGGCTGGTGGCCGTCGCATCCTCATCGGATGGATGGGCATGCCCGATGAGAAGTACTATACCAACCTCACCGTAGATGATGGCTGGCAGCACTGCTTTACGATACCGCGCGAGATTACCGCACGTAACGGACGCATTCTGCAAATGCCGGTGCGAGAGCTCGAGCGGTACCGCCAGAACGGGCGATTCTCCAACGCCTCGATGAGCGCCGAGGACACGAGGTGCTTTGATATGGAGGTCGTTGGCATCCAGAGCAGGGAGTTCAAGGCCACCATTGCAGAGGAGCTCACGCTCACGTGGGATAAGGGCCGCTTTGCCATGAGATTCGCCAAGGAAGACGAGAAGTCCGTGGGGGCTGGCCGCATTCAGCGCTTTGAGCGTCTGGACTACCTCAACAAGGTGCGCGTCGTGGGCGACGCTTCGTCCATAGAGGTGTTCGTGAATGACGGAGTGTTGGCCTTCTCGACTCGCTACTATCCAAAGACGTATTCGGTGAACGTCGAGGCACCTAGCGCCGAGATTCGCCTGTGGGATATTTCTGCATAGGCACAATCATTCGATAGGCCACGGTTACCTGCGTGTGGCACACATCTCCTGGGGGAGTTGTGTGCCACACGTTTTGAGGATTTATGCAAAGTACGTAAGGAACAAGAACGCATAGACGGGGGCGAATGCGGAGTGTGCCAAGTTTATGAGTTCGGGCGGCATGCGACGTAGCCAAGCTTCGCGCGCAGGGTATGCGAGCCAGGTAACGAGCGTGGCGGCTGTAGAATAGACCAGCGAGTTCTGCAGGCAGATTTGGCCTTGGAAGTTGAAGGGCATGTTTCGATAGTCCCATAGCTCGTAGTTGCGGTTTGCCACAATGCCCGTAAGGTAGTCGATTGACGTGCACACGATTTGGTTTGCAAGGAAGCTCACGGCGACTGCAGGTAGCATGCGTCCACCAAACTTCTTGAGCAGCACCCTGCTCAGTGGCGAAAGGCAGCCTGCAATGAGCAGCCCTGCGATGCCTTCCGCGGGGAATGGGTGCAGCCACCAATCCCAAAGCATCGTGTTTGAGCGATCGTAGTCTCCACCCATGAGTCCCAGTCGTATGAGATGGCAGAACGCCATCTCGAGCCAGTGGCCGACAATGGTATAGACGGCAAAAAGCGTGCTGGCATTACGGACGCGCTCAAAGGTGGTAAACGGAACGGTGGGATTTCGTGGCGTGAGGTCCATCGGCTTCGTAAGAGTCTCTTTGTAGTTTGAAGAGAGTGCCACGGTCAGGGCACCAATGATGTTTGGAATGTTTTCGTTTATGCCGGTCGTGATCTTTTCGCGCAGTGCGTCCTCTTCGGTGGTTCCTTCGGAGGGAGGGTCAGAGGGGTCAAAGACAGCTGACATCGTGGTGAGGCCAGCGCTTACTGCTGCCGTGGCGATGGAGACGGGTACGGCAAGCTTCTTGTGGGAATTGAGCAGGAAGAGCGTGGCTCCGGAACCTGCGAGTTGCGCCAAGTCGCGGACGGTCTTCCATCCGTATTTGTATTGTTCGGGACGGCGCTGTGCCGCCTCGAGCAAACGATCGATGACTGCCTGTCCATGCGCTATTGCGGCATCAAACACTCCTTCAAATACTGCCATGTGTGTCTCCTTCGTATGCCAGTTCTTTATGAATCAGAATCCCGCTTGGCATTAGTCTACAGGTTGTGAATCGAAAATCGCGTCTCGGGTTTGGGCTCGAGGGCTTCTTCGCTGCTGAGCCTTCCCTCAATCCAGGTACGTGGATTGTCCATCGCCTCTTGGACGAGCCGTCGGAACTGAGCGACCTGCTTGGGAGTGCCCTGCGCCTCACAAAGGACCGATCCGTCATCTTGGTTGCGAACCCATCCCGTAACTCCCGCCTCCTGCGCACAGCCGTCGACGGTAAACCGGAATCCGACGGCCTGAACTCGACCGGTGTAAAGCAAACGCCGCCGAATGGCGCCGTCGGGAATCCGGGGCTCTTCCTTTGGCTTTCGTCTCCAGGGCCAGTTCATGGCAACTCCTTTCGATTCGGTTCATATCTACCTTACCTCAAGAAACGGTTACAGACACATTCAAGTATGGTGACGGTCGTATAGTGACCAAGGTGCAGCAAACGGGACATGCTACGGAAACAATGGGAACCTAGAATGTCCCGCATGCGCTTTGCGCTGTTTGGGGACTGGCCCCAAAGCATTATTGGAAAGGATCGCGATGAAGAAACCGCAGGATATCTTGACCGCGCCCCATGAGGAGCTGGAGGCCATCCAGCTCGAGGGCATCAAGAAGACCGTCATCAAGTGTTACGAGAACGTCCCCTTTTACCATAAGCTGTACGATGAGGCGGGGTTCGACCCCTATGCCATCGAGTCGCTTGACGATCTGGCGAAGGCGCCCTTTACCACGAAACAGGATCTTCGTGACAACTATCCGTTCAAGATGTTCGCGGTTCCTCAGGAGGACGTACGCGAAATCCATATGTCGAGCGGTACGACCGGCATTGCCACAGTGGGTGGCTACACGGAGCATGACCTTGACATTTGGGGAGACTGCTTCGCGCGCGGTGTGTGGTACGCTGACGGAGGCCCCAAAGACGTCATGCATGTGTGCTATGGCTACGGACTCTTCACCGGTGGTCTGGGTGCGCACTACGGTGGCGTGAAGGCGGGCTGCACCACGATTCCCATGAGTGCGGGCAACACCGAGCGCCAGATTCGCGTGCTGCGTGAGATGGGTTCCACCATACTGTGCTGCACGCCGAGCTATGCCATGTACCTCGCAGACACGGCCATTGCCATGGGCCTCGACCCAAAGAAGGACTTCCACCTTCGCGTAGGCATTCATGGCGCCGAGGCGTTCTCGGACAACTTCCGTGCCGAGCTCGAAAAGAAGCTTGGTTACAAGGTGCTCGACGTGTACGGCCTTACCGAGACGATGGGACCGGGCGTCGCCATTGAGTGCATGGAGCAAAATGGCCTACACCTTGCCGAGGATCACTTCTATGCCGAGATCATCGATCCCAAGACGGGTGAGGTTCTTCCCGAGGGCGAGTGGGGCGAGCTCGTTCTTACCACGATCGATCGCGAGGCAACACCGGTGGTCCGCTATCGCACGCGCGACATCACCCGCATTATTCCGGGCGAATGCGCCTGTGGACGTACCCATCGTCGTATTGACCGCCTGCACGGCCGCACCGACGACATGCTCATTATCCGTGGCGTCAATGTGTTCCCGTCCCAGATCGAGGACGTGATGAAGACGTTCCCACAGGTGTCCTCCTGGTACCAGATCGAGCTCACGCGTCGCAATCACCTGGACGTTGTCACGCTCAAGGTGGAGCCGAACCCCGACTTCGACTTCGACGAGGTACGTGCCATCGAACAGCTCCAGCGCGACATCTCCGATCGCCTCAAGAGTGCCCTTTCGGTGGGCCTGCGCGTGCGAATCGTCGAGCCGAAGTCCATTCCGCGCTCCGAAGGCAAAGCAGTGCGCGTTATTGACTCGAGGGGAGATGACCAGTAATGATCAAGCAGGTAACGGTATTTCTGGAGAATACCAAGGGTAGGTTGGCGGCACTTACGCGCGCGCTTGCGGATGCCAACGTCAACATGGAGGCCCTGACGATAGCCGAGACGAGCGACTACGGTCTCGTGCGCATCATCTGCGACAAGCCCGTCGAGGCCGTTGCGGCTCTGGATGGGGCAGGGTTCAGGGCCATAACCACCGAGGTCATAGCGGTGGTCGTGCCCAATCGCCCCGGTGGGTTGGCGGACTTGCTCGAGAAGCTCGACGCCCTCGACCTCAACATCGAGTACGGCTATTGCTTCTCGGCAAAAGCAGGCGAGGCGGTTGACGTGCTCAAGGTGAGCGACCCCACGCGTGCGGTCAAGGCTATTGAGGATGCCGGGTTCGAGCTTGCCAAATAGCACGAGTTCATCAAACAGCTGAGGTTCTGTTGGCGGCACAAGACTCCCCGAGAGTTTTGTGCCGCTTGGATTTATTAGCCGAGGGTGTGCAAAAGACTCTCGAGCAGCGACTTGAGCTCCACTGCCTCGTCGTGGTCTATGCGCAAGCAGCCACCCATTGCTACGGGAACTTCTAGGGCGCGGTCGCGAAGTGCGCGGCCTTCATCGGTAAGCGAAATGATGACCGATCGCTCGTCCTTCGCGGATCTTTCGCGCCTGAGGTATCCGCGCGACTCGAGACGCTTTAGAAGTGGTGTGAGCGTGGCCGAGTCGAGGTAGATGCGATCCCCGAGTTCTTTTACGGGAATGCCATCATGTTCCCAGAGCGCCATCATTGTGATGTACTGGGTGTAAGTCAAACCAAGCGGGTCGAGTAACGGTTTGTAGCGACGCGTGACCTCTTTTGCCGCTGCATAAAGGGGAAAGCAGAGCTGGTTATCGAGGGCCAAGGGATTGAATTCCTCGGACATGGGTATCCTTTCATCTTTACTGTGTGAGCAAAAGTATAGCACGCGATTGAGTTATGCGCGACTATGAGGCAAGCGATGGGAGCCCTTTGCTACCCACTGCATAGTCGGACGGCCTGCAATCGGGTGCGAAATGTCACTGTGGATGCGACGTAAGATGCCAGCCGTTGCAATAGGGACAACGATAAGTACTCAACCCAGTTCGTCCGTGTTCGGCGCAAGCAAAAATGGCATCGCGAGCCTCAGATTGCGTCGCATAGCGATTCTTTGAGGCGCATGCCTTGTTGCGTCTGCCTACTTCGCGTTGTTCCTGCGCTCGGCGTTGGTGTTGACGTTCGCGGGCAAATACGTCATCCATGTCGCCAAGGGACTGCTCGAACGCCTTGCGCTGTGATTGGCGCGCCGAGCGTTTGTTGCTTGCCATATGAATCCCTTCCGCTGCGCTATGCATACCGTGATTTGTAGGGTGCCCATGATGTGGAACGTGAGTATAGTAAGACGTATTGTCTGCTTGGGGAGGGGGAGACCATGCGATTTGACTTTACGACCATACCAAATCGACACAACCATGACGCCATAGCGATAGATGGCCTGGGTGATGGGACGGGGTTTGCTCCTGCACGTCCTCGCGAGGGCTTCTCATCCATACCGCTTTGGGTGGCCGACATGAGCTTTGCCACGGTTCCGTCGGTCACGCGTGCTATGCATGAGCGCATTGACCATCCGTTCTTTGGCTATTACCAAGAGAGCGATGCGTATTTTGATGCGATTATTGACTGGCACCGCAATCGGAAGGGCGTAGATGACCTATCGCGTTCATGCATCGGATACGAGAACGGCGTGCTTGGTGGGGTAATAAGTGCGCTCAACGTTCTGTGTTCGAGAGGGGACAACGTACTTGTACACAGTCCCACCTATGTGGGCTTTACGGCCGCCTGCTCAAACAACGGCTATAAGCTGGTACACAGCCCCCTCGTACTCGATGAGCGGGGCGTGTGGAGGATGGACTTCGACGATATGGAACGCCGCATCGTAGACAACGCCATCCATTGCGTCATCCTGTGCTCTCCCCACAATCCCTGTGGGCGTGTTTGGGAAAGATGGGAGCTCGAACAGGCGATGCAGATATTCGAGCGACATGATGTGTGGGTTATCAGCGACGAAATATGGTCCGATTTGCTGCTCAACGGCCACACGCACACTCCGACACAGCAGGTGAATGCATGGGCGCATGAGCATACGGTCGCATTGTACGCTCCGTCAAAGACATTCAATTTGGCTGGCCTTATTGGTTCGTATAGGGTGACCTACAACACTTGGCTCACCGATCGCCTTCGCAAGGAGGAGTCGCTCTCGCACTACAATTCCCAAAACGTTGTCTCGATGCATGCGCTCATTGGTGCCTACTCAGAAGAAGGCGCGGCGTGGGTCGACGAGCTCTGCGAGGTTCTCTCACGTAATTCCGACTATGCTTGGGAGCATATAAACCGCAGCTACAAGGGAGTGCAATGCGCTCGCCCAGAAGGTACCTACGTCTTGCTTGCCGACTGTCGTGCTTGGTGCGACGAGCATGGCGTTCGCTACGAAGACATGGCGCGCTTGGGCTGGGACGTTGGCGTTACGTGGCACGACGGTCGGCTCTTTGAGTGCCCGGGGTTCGTGCGCATTGCCGTGAGCGTTCCGCATGTTCAGGTCGTCGAGGCGTTCGACCGGCTCGACAAGTACGTGTTTGGAGCCTAGGAATGCCGGTGGGCATATATGCAGCCGGGGAAAAGGGGATGCCATGGCGCTCACGATAGACGATGCTCGTGCCGTTCTAAAGGACAAGTTCGGCTACGATGACTTTAGGCCGGGACAGGCCAATGTCATAGAGGCCATTTTGCGCGGGCAAGATGCCCTTGCGGTGATGCCGACGGGCGCCGGAAAATCCATCTGTTATCAGGTCCCCGCTGTGCTGACAGCTGGCCTGACCATCGTCGTCTCGCCGCTCATCTCGCTGATGGACGATCAGGTGCGGTCGCTGCGCGAGGTCGGCATTCGAGGTTCATACTTTAATTCCACCCTCAAGCCGCGTGTTCGTCCCGAGGTCCTGCGACGTGCGGCGAAAGGGTGGTACGACCTCATGTACGTTGCCCCCGAACGTCTGACCGACCCCATGTTCCTCGACTTTGCGGTACGGGCACAGGTCCCGCTCATTGCGGTGGACGAGGCGCACTGCGTGAGTCAGTGGGGGCAGGACTTTCGGCCGGCCTATCGTCGCATCGCGGAGTTTGTCAACGCGCTTCCGCAGCGGCCGGTCGTGGCGGCGCTCACGGCCACGGCTACCTGGCGCGTTCGCAAGGACGTCGAGGAGCTGCTTGCGCTCAGGGACCCCATCGTGCAGGTGAGCGGATTCGATCGACCCAATCTTCGACTCGCGACGCATGAGCTTACCCCGGCGCAGCGTAAACGCTGGCTTGTCGGATATGTGGGGCGCCATGCGAGCGAGACGGGCATCGTATACGCCATGACGCGAAAGCGCGTGGAGGAGTTGTGCGATGCGCTTCTTGACGAGGGCTTTTGCGCGACGTGCTATCACGGTGGCATGGCGAATGACCTGCGCGCAGAGGCACAGGCTCGCTTTGCAAATGACGACGTGCAGGTGATGGTTGCGACAAACGCCTTTGGGATGGGCATCGACAAGTCGAACGTGCGCTACGTCGTCAACGATGGGTTGCCGCTCTCGCTTGAGGAGTACTATCAGGAAGCGGGACGCGCAGGACGAGACGGCGAGGTGTCGGAATGCCACCTGTTGTGGAGCAAGGGAGACATTCGAACGGCGCACTACCTCATTGAGCGGACGCCCATGCCCGAGGGCGGAGACATGGAGACGTACAACACGCTGCTGCAAAGTCGCAATCGCCTCTTGGGTGACATGATCGGCTATGCCATGAGTACGTTCTGCCTTCGCAAACGCATTCTGCGCCATTTTGGACAAAGCCTCGATGGCGTTGCAGATAGCTGCGAGGCGTGCTCGGTATGTGGATGGGAGGAGCCGCGCAAATCCGTTGGCGGCATGCGATATGTGCCCGTTGACACCACAAAGAAGGTCGCCCGGAAGGCTGTGGAACATGCCGCGCCCGATGAGTGGGTGGAGCCTACCGAGGATGACGAGGAGCTGTTCAATCGTCTGAGGTCTCTGCGTAAACGCCTTGCTGGCGAGCGTGGGATTCCTGCCTATGTGGTATTCTCGGATGCTACTTTGCGTGCGATGGTGCGACAGCGTCCTCGCACGGAGGAGCAAATGCTCGATATCAAGGGAGTTGGGACAAAGAAGTTCGCGAGCTACGGAGAGGAGTTCCTGCATGAGATTGGCGCATAGGACTTGTTGTGGCGCGTTTGTTGGTGCCTGCACTATCGCGGTTACCTTGGGTGTGGGCATGCCCTCGTCAGTGGCGGAGGAACAGACGTCCAACACGCAGCAACAACCCCAATCGGCGCAGACATCGAGCGAGGTTCGCAGCCAGGCGGCTGCGCAAAACGCCCGTCTGGAGGAGCTCGTCGCACAGCTAGAAGATGGACGTGCGGAGGTCGACGAGCTCAGCAACCAGATTGACGACCTTGCCAAAGAGTGCGTGTCGGTGCAGGGAGAGCTCATTGAGGATCGCGGGCACCTGCGGCATATGGTACAGACGAGCTATAAGTGGGGCGGAATGCCTAGTCTGTGGGATATCGCGCTTTCGAGCAAGTCCATAGATGACTTTGTGTCGCGCCTGTATTACGCCAACAAGGTCACTGAATGGCAAACGGGTTGCGTGGAGCGGCTCGACATCGACAAGCGCAACCTCGAGGAGCGCATGGATCAAATTAATACGGCACGAGACGAGCGCCGTGATGCTTTGCGCGAGCTCGAGGGCACGTGCGACGAGCTCTCGCAATCGGTGAACGAGTTGCTCAAGCTTGCGGAAGGGCTAGAGGCGAAGGAGCGCGCCGCAGAGGAGGCGCGTCTGGCTGCAATCGCAAAGAAGGCGGCGGCCGAGCAAAGTCTCGTGAAGCAACAGCACTCGCAGGAGCAGGCGCTCAGCGACGTTCGCAACCTAGCGGACCAGGCAGCAAAGAATCCCGAGGCGCTCGAGTCGAGCGCTGCCGAAGACGATGCGAAGGCCGCACAGGCCAAGGCGGCGGCGCAAGTCGAGAAGCCCGCAGACGCAAGCGATGCGGAAACACCCAGCCAACTCGTAGACGCGACGACTACGGAGGGGGAATCGGATTCAAACGCATCGAAGACCCCTGCGGAATCCGAAAAAGACACCGAGGAGCGCCAGCAGGCGTCAGAGAATCACGTGCCAGAGACTGCGGAGCCAGAGACTGCGGAGCCTGAACCTACAGAGGCGGCACCCGCAGAGCCGTCACCTGTGGAGCAAGCACCAGCAGAGGAGGAGACCGCAGAGCCGGCACCTGCCCAGGATGAGGGCGGGGACTGGATTGAATGCATCGCATCGGCCTATACGATCGCCGACAATACGCCTCCAGGCTCTACTGCTACTGCGTCGGGCATTCCGCTCGATGAGTCCGTGCCCACGGTCGCGATGCCAGTATCCGTAAACCCGTCTCGATTCTATGGCAGCAGCATCCAAATCGAATACGAGGGCATGACCGTCATTGCGATGGTCACCGATTGCGGAGGGCTCGGAGGAGGCAGCCGCGGTCTCGACATTACACCAGCAGTATTTAGGGCGTTTGGCGTCGAGTCGGGTGACGAGTGGGGTTTGCGTCCCGTCCGATATCGATTCATCTAATTGGCCCAAAATGGCTTGAACGGAGTAATTGCATGAACTTCGACATTCCGCGCTACGCTGCGCCGGATTTCTTGGCGTCACAATTCACGCAGGCGCCTGATGCAATGTGGGAAGAGGCGCCCTGCGACGGCGTTGCCCCGCGTGGGTTTCACAGCACATCCATGTTTCCCGAATACTTTAAGGTAAACGGAGCGTGGCGTCTTGCCGAGGACAGCCGCATGGACTCGTCGGTAGTGCTGCGTTCGGACGGTCGTATCGACGTGGTGGAGAACTGCAATCTCCGTAAAGGGGACTTGGTGTGCGTCGGGCGGAGCGAGGATGGGTCCGAGGGGATTTATGTCCACGTGGATGGGTTCGAGGATGCCACGTCCAAGGTAAACGATGACAAGTTCACGTTCCGACAGGGCCGAAGCCGCGAGACTGCTTATGCACGCGACTACGATCGGCTGATTGAGCTGCTCAAACACGAACGGGAATACGGCAAAGCCGTGTGGGTCATGGGGCCAGCTGTCTCGTTTGACTACGATGCCCGTCTTGCGATGCAGCGCATGGTGGAAGAGGGCTATGTGGATGGCATGTTGGCGGGAAACGCGCTCGCTACGCACGACCTCGAGGCGGCCATGCTACATACGGCACTCGGACAGGATATCTATACCCAAGAGTCAGTGCCCTTGGGGCATTACAACCATTTGGACGTAATCAACGAGGTACGTCGGAGCGGCTCCATCTCGCAGTTCATTGAGGACCACGGCATAAGCGATGGCATTATGTGCAGTTTGGTTCGAAAAGACGTACCGTTCGTGCTCACGGGATCCATACGCGATGACGGACCGCTACCCGAGGTGAAAGGGGATGCCTATGCGGGGCAAAGCGCCATGCGTGACGTGGTGCGTGACGCGACAACGATCATCTGCCTCGCCACCATGTTGCACACCATCGCTACGGGCAACATGGTGCCTTCGTATAGGGTATTGGATGACGGGACCATTCGCCCCGTGTTCTTCTATGCGGTGGACGCATCTGAGTTCGTGGTAAACAAGTTGCTAGATAGGGGCAGCCTCACGGCCACCACCGTCGTCACCAACGTGCAGGATTTCATCACCATCGTTGCCCGTGGTCTCGGAGTTCTTTAGCTAGGCGTATTACTCTGCTGGTCCCTAGACCTTTGATCCAAAGTTGAGGTATTCGATGAGGCTGAGGTCGTTCGTTTGGTCGCCAAGCTCGTGCCATGTACCGGCATTATCCAAATACCCACTTGCGTTGACCGCCCGAACCGTCTGGCGCGCGCCTAATTGCGCGTCTTGGAAGTCGGTGGTCGGCGCGCCTATGGCATCGAGCATCATGGCAGCCAAATAGTCTGAGCTCGTGTCGCCTCCGTCCGATTCCGCGTCAATGTCGGCTGCGAGCTCGTAATTTGCCCACATGACGTAGTCCGTATTGTGGATTCGCTCCGCATGCACGAGCGCGTCCTCGTTGGGGAAGAGGAGGTCGTTGATGTCGGCCGACATCCAAGGATGATGGTCCCCGTACATGACCACTATCGTGGGCTCGTCAAACGACCTAAGCTTGGTAAGAAGTCGTTCGAACGCTCGGTCCGATTCGTCAATGCAGGCGAGGAACTCGTTCAACTTAAAGGCGTCCTCATCGCCAAGCCCCTCGATGCGGTAGTTTCGGATTTCGTCAGTGGGAATGCTGCCCGTGTCGTAGCCGCTGTGGTTTTGCATGGTCACGTCAAAGACGAAGACAGGCCCGTCGTTGGACTCACAGAGCGAGAGTGCCCTGTCGTAGGTTGCCCAGTCCGACACATGCGTGTGGTACGTCTCCGCGCCCGCAAAGGCATCCTCGTCCAGGAACTCGTCAAATCCCAGCTGTTCGTAGGCGCGGTTGCGATTCCAGTTTGATGCGACGTTGGGATGCATGCCTATGGATTTGTATCCCTGCTCCTTGAGCTGGCGGGGTAGGCTGGCCGATATCGAGCAGTCATACATGGTAAAGGGGTACTTGCTCGTCCCCAAGAAGGCCAACGAGTTGCCGGTAAGGAACTCGAACTCGGTGTTGCAGGTGCCGCCCCCAAAGACCGAAACGGCCAGCTTGCCCCGTGCGAGGGCGTCAGCGAGGCCGCAGTTCCAAAACTCCGGTCCGCGATAGTCATTTTGCAGTTTGTCCAGAACCGAAAGGTCACAGAACGTCTCGTTCTGGATGACGATGATGTTTGGCTCCCGTTCTTTGAACTGCGCCTGTATAGTTGGCCGGCGTTTTTGGGTTGCGGGACTGTTGCGGTGCAAGTTCGCGAGGGCGTCTTGGACCTCGACGGCCCTCTGCTCTGTATAGCCTTCTGGTTCGTGGATTGCGAGGTCTTGGTACGCAAAGATAAAGGAGGGGAGGAATCCCTGTCGTTCGTACCAATCCTTGGACCACCAGTAATCGAGCTGGGCTCCAAAGACGGTTGCGTAGTTTGGAATCAGCGCGAGGGCGCAAACGAAGGCGAGGCATCCCGCGCCGCATGCCAGATTGACGGCAGGCTTGCTCTTGGCGGAGGGCCGCCACAAAAGGGAGCAGCAACTTATGCCAAGCACGAATGCAGAGAAACCCCTGAGCATTCCGTCGGAAAGGTCATACGTGTAGCCTCCGCTCACCGAGAGTGCGGTCCCCATGGCGAGGATGTCGGAGGGAAGAACGGCCGTGCCTCGGAATTCCAGTACGTAGTGTTGGATGATGCCGATTATTGTGAGGGCAGCAAGGCCGATGGCGGGACCTATACCGCGTCGTCTGTTCAGGAACCAGAGACCGCAAAGGAGTCCGCCGACCAACAGTCCTTCTACGGCCCAGAATTGTGGGCCTATGGTCGTCCATTTGCTGTTGTAGCTGAACTCGAGCGCAAACACGCCACATGCGACGATGACGGCAAGCAGGAGAGCAACAGGAGGCAGCTGGTCGGTCTTGCGTAACGACAGGCATCCAGAGGCGAGTGCGACGCCACAGAACGCGACAAGGGAAATGACGTTCGAGGTGCCGATGCCGAGCACATACCAAACCGTGGCGGCAGCGAGGAGCAACATATGGGGGGCAATCCAAGCAACGGTCGCCAGCTTGGATCGTCCGTTGCCTGTGTGAGATGCGGCACCGCTGCATACAAGATACGCCACAAGGGCAGAGAGGAAGAGAGCCGGAATTAGGGCGCAGGCGCGTGGGCCGTAGGAAACCGTGTCAAAGCGGACGTCTCCCATGAGGGTCCTCCATCAAAGATTAAAAATAAAAGTCATTCCATCCTCAAACTATACTCCACTAGGAGGGTTGGCATGGAAGCCATCGGCTACTAATGCTACAAATTAATAGAGCATGTGCTTTGTCGTGACGGGCTATAAGGAGAAGGGCGTGCTATGAAGTGTAAAGAATGTGGTGCCGAGCTGAAGCCAGACGCACGCTTCTGCCCCTCTTGCGGTGCCCGCATAGATGAGGCTGAGCAGACGGTCGTAAAGCACGGCGTTGTCTCATACGCGGAGTATCGGCGGTCCATAAGCGAAGGCGAGACTGGCGGCAAGGAGCCAGACGAATCGGACAAGCCACGTGATGATGTGCCGAAAGCGGTCGTCAACGCTCCCCAAGCGAAGCCGCCTTCGAACTCAAAGGCACTTGTTATTGCAGTCGTCGCTGCGATTGCGTGCGTGGCGATTGGGGCATTCATCATGATGGGGGTGCCGAACAACACGAGTGAGCCGGTCAAACAAGAACAAGATACAAAGAAGACGAAGTACGTCACTGTAACGTTTGATGGGAACGGCGATGACGAAAAGTCGGTCTTTGGAAAGGAGATTCCGAGCGGCGAGGAATTCTCGATACCTGGGTGCGAGTTCAATCGCAAGGGGTACTTCTTTGCAGGTTGGTGTGGAGCACCAAAGATTGAAGACGGTACGACTTATAGCGTTGGGGACAAGAGGAAGTTCTGGGACTCAAAGACCCTGTATGCCATTTGGGCAAAGGCGACGCCTCGCGCCGAGCACAGTATCAAAAAGATAGGGGACGAATTTAAGGGCGCCTTTGAAACCTTTAATGCAAGCGACCAGGCGTGTTGTGTCGCGGTAACAAACAACAGCGATTCGGTCGTTTCGGTTGAGGCCGTATTTACCTTTGAGTCGACGGACGGCAATAAGTCCGAGGTTTGGACGGATTGGTCGGAATCCATCGAACCAGGTACTATGTCATTGTTGATGGGTGACAACACTGCGGATCTTGACAAGGCATCGTATGTCGTGAAGGTCAAGGAGCCGATTTCGAGTGAGATGCCCCTGACGAAGAGCGCCAAGCTTCGGGAGGCTTCTGCGAACAGCAAGGAGCTTGTCCTCGAGGTAGAAAACGCATCTGATAACACGCTGACCATACACAGTGTAAGGTGGGAGTCATATAACGCCAATGGTGATGCGCTCATGGGTGACGTGTCCACCTTTGTGATGGTTGGACCGCATGAGACGCAGGCATTCTCGTGTAGGTCGAGCGACTTTAGGAATGACCTTGCCTATCGGTTCAGCAGCCTTGCAGACTTAGCCTCACTCGACCGGACGTACTATGTAGCTGGTTTTGCAACCAAAGAAGACTACACGAAGTGACAGCCGTACATGGTGGAATCTGGGTCTCCGGCTGAATAAGTGTTGAGAACGCTGAAATATACGTGATATCTTTGATACTGCGTTCGTCTGGCACTCAAACAAGGAGGGTTTCATGTGTACTGGCATTCGCTTTACCGATAGCAAGGGCAACATGTTCTTTGGACGAAACCTTGATTGGAGCTGCGGCTATGGCCAGCGTGTGGTTATCACGCCAACTGGCTGGGTGCCAAACTCGCCCTTTGGCGCCGTTACAAAGATTCAGAGGCCCGTATACGGCATGGGCATCGTGGCAGAGAACACGCCCTTGTACTTCGACTGCGCCAATGATGCAGGGCTGGCTGTGGCCGGCCTCAACTTTCCGGGGTATGCCCAATATGAGGAGGAGGCCATCGAAGGCAAGACGAACGTGTGCGCATGGGAATTTCCCCTGTGGGTCGTGGCAAACTTCACGACTGTCGATGAGGTCGAAGAGGCGCTCCAGAACACCGCTATTGTCAACAAGCCCATCAACGAGCAGTATCCGTGCTCGCTGTTGCACTGGATAATTGGCGATGCGCAGCGTAGTATCGTGGTGGAGTACATGGCCGATGGGATGCATGTGTATCATGACGGATTCGACGTGCTCACCAATCAGCCGACGTTTGCCTATCACGCCGAGAACGTGCGGAGCTACATCTCGTGCAATCCCGAGGTCGTTTCTCCCGTGGAATGGGGGAGTGCCGAGCTGAGCGCGTATGGTTCGGGTAGTGGCATGCGCGGAATTCCGGGCGATTGCTATTCGCCGTCGCGCTTCGTGCGGGTTGCGTACCACAACGCGTTTTATCCCGTCAAAGATACGGAGGAACAGAACGTCTCGAGGCTCTTCCACACGCTTGGCGCCGTAGCCATGGTTGACGGTGCCGCAAAGATGGGCGACGGGGCATTTGAGATTACCGTGTACACGGGCGGAGTGTCGACACAGACGAACACGTACTACTACAACACCTACGACGACCCCGCGATCAAGAGCGTGGCGCTTGCAGACTACGATGCCACGGGAAGCGAGCTCGTGGAGGTAGCGTAACACGGCTCTTTTCGCCAGAAACTTGGACAAGGCGCGGCAAACCGCTGACTTAGTGTGCACAACTCGCAGCCCGCCCACCGCTTAACTGCGGTTATCGTGGCGCGGACGCGAGTTGTGCACACTCGCGTCTTCTTGTCTGATACGCGTTCAGGAGTTATATCTGAACAACCCGTGGAAATCATCCCTCGATGCCGCAAACAATACTGCATCATTCTTTCTGTCATGCGTACCATAAGACTCCTATCCTGCGTAGTGGTTGCCAAGTGCTACGCAAATTCGGACGATTAGCGACCCCTAAGCCTCCGTCTTTGCGTAGTGATTCGCAACGGCTACGCAAAAGCGGATGATTCGCACCCCGCAAACCTCTGTTCCTGCGTAGCGGTTGCAAACTGGTACGCAAATGCGTACCGCAGGGATTGAACGAAAACTCGTCTCTTGCTATGTTCCACGCTCCACTAACAATAGCTTGTGCGGTATTATCATGCAAAAATGAGGTGCAAGTGCGGCGAAAAGGGATGTGCAGATGGGAAAACGAAAGTTCAGCTTGATCGGCTGGTACCGACAGTTCTTTCTGAGTGAACGAACCGCCACAATTTCGGCGGCTTTGGTGCTGCTGTTGTTGCCGATCATGCTATTTCTCGGTTTCAGTAGCGACATGATGGACTTGGCAAGCTTCTATAACGGGATGCTACGATTCCTCCTGGTCGCTACCCTCCTGTACTCCATACGAAAACACGAGCTCCTGCTCATGCAGGGGGCAACGGTTGGTCTGCTGTTCTGCATGCTGTGCGCCCAATCTGAATATGCCTTGTACGAACTTGTAGAGATGGACTCCGAGGTCTACATAACCACGGGACTGCAGGGCTTCATCTTTTTAGCTGTCGAGCAGATGGTCTTGTTCGTGGAGTCTCTGGTCTGCTTCGACCATTTCGTTATCCATGTCGCGCGCCGACGGGGGGCGACACGCCTGTTCGTCAATCGCGCCGCGATTCTGTTCCTGCTGGCTCTGCTGGTCGTGCAGCTGACCATCGCCCCCACGCTGCGCTTCGGTCTAGGATACATCATATACGTTTGGGCTACGCACCTCGACGAGCTGATCAGCTTTATTCTTATCATGTGCGCCGAGTTGATCCTGCTGATTGACTCGCCGGAACTGACGGAGGAGTGAGAGGCATGGTACGGCAAGGGGCACGACACCGATTTGCGGCGCTGTGGTTCATCTTCTGCGCGCTTCTTTCCATCTTCAACATCTGCACCATCTACATATTCGACGGATTGGACTGGCCGTACTACGCGGTGTTGCTAAACGCAGTGATAAGCTTCCTTGGCATCGTCTACCACATGCATGTGGACGAGAAGCGGTCTGTGGAAGGACACTTTCGGAAGGTGGTGCCACACCTGCTCTTCATGCTGAACTCCCTCATGGTGTTCCCGATGCTGTTTCTGAGCCTGTTCACGCTGTCAGGCGAGTACCACAACGTCCTGACGGCGGATGCCACGGTGACCTCGCCAGAGCAGATACGGCAGGCTGTGGCTGACGTCCAAAAGGACGTGACGATTCTCCAGACGGACGACCTATATATCTACTACGCGGACTACGATCGCCTGGACTACATCACCGAAAAGAGACCCTCGCGCGACGACAAGAGTATCCTGATGTGTGTAGCCGGGGCTTTCCAATCGACATATCAGTTGAGCTTCAATGAGGACAACATCGTGGGCTGGCACACCTCGAATGGCCGTCTGGAGCGCGGTGCTCCCCAGAGCGGCCTTGGGGCTTTCACTTACGTGGACGGCGTCGCGCACATATGGGACGTGGACGAAGCGGAAGGCGCTGTGCGCGAGGCAGCAGAAAGGGGAGGTCTGGGCTATCAATCTTTCGTCGTGCTCAAGGACGGCGAACGGGGCAGCTTCAGGACACACGAGTTCCGATGCTACCGCGTGCTGGCCATCCTGGACGAGCGGGCGTGCATTATCGACTCGTGCACCCTTACGCACTTCGATGATTTCGTGCAGAAGCTCCGGGAGTTCGGGGTGACCGACGCGATCTACAGCGATATGGGAAGCGGATGGAACTACTCCTGGTATCGTGACGCCGACGGGCAGCCCCAGACGATCATAGGAATGCCGTGGCAGCTATCCCACAACTGGCTGGTGTTTAGGGAGGGCACCCAGTAAGGCAAACGCCGCGGTTTTTTCGCCAGAAACTCAGGCGAGGTGCAGAAATCTGCATGCTGAGTGTGCACAACTTCCTGCCCGCCAACCGTTTACCTGCGGTTATCGTGGCTCGGATGCGAGTTGTGCACACTGGATATTTTATCTAGTGTGCACAACTTTCTGGTCGAACTGCAAAACAGCAGGATGAAGTGGCCTGTTGTGCGAATTGTGCACAATTGTGTCTTAGAGTCGTTTTTTACGCTTCGAGGACCTTGTTGAGGAAGGACTTCGTGCGCTCGTGTTTGGGGTGATCAAAGACGTCCGACGGCGTGCCGTCCTCGGCGATGACGCCTTGGTCAATAAAGAGCACGCGGTCGGATACCTGCCGTGCGAAGCCCATCTCGTGAGTGACGACGACCATGGTCATGCCCTCCTTGGCAAGCTGACGCATGACGTCAAGAACCTCGCCAACCATCTCGGGGTCGAGTGCGCTGGTGGGTTCGTCAAATAGCATGAGTCCCGGCTTCATGGCGAGGGCGCGCGCAATGGCAACGCGCTGCTTCTGGCCACCGCTCAAGCTGTTGGGCTTGGCGTCCGCCTTGTCTGCGAGTCCCACGCGCTCAAGGAGTTCCATGCCCACGCGCTTTGCCTCATCCTCGGTCATCTTTTTGCGCAGAACCGGTGCAATGGTAAGGTTTTCCATCACGCTGAGGTGCGGGAAGAGGTTGAAGTGCTGGAACACCATGCCAACGTCTTCGCGCAGCTCGTCGATATTCTTTGCATTCTCGTCCATATTGTTGCCGTCGACCTTGACGGTGCCGGCAGTCGGTTCCTCCAGGCAATTGATGCAACGCAGGAACGTTGACTTGCCCGATCCCGACGGTCCGATGACACAGACCACTTCGCCGGTGTGTATGACGCAGTCGATGCCGCGCAGAACTTCGTTGTTGCCAAAGGACTTGTGAAGGCCGCGAATCTCGACCTTGACGTCTGGGGAGCTAGTCATCGAGTGACACCTTCTTCTCTACAAAACGGGCAAGGAGGGTAAGCAGCCAAATCACCACAAAGTACATGACGCCAACCATAATCCACACCTCAAAGGACCTATAGGTACGCGAGATGATCATCTGGCCAGCCTTGGTGAGCTCTGCAAGGCCGAGGACCGAGATGATGGACGTATCTTTGATGGTGATGCACCACTGGTTTACAACCGAGGGGATGCAGATTCTTACTGCTTGCGGAATAATGATGCGCCATGTGGTCTGACGTGCAGAAAGACCAAGGCTGCGGGCCGCCTCGCGCTGACCAGGGTCAACGGCCTGGATGCCACCGCGAAAGATCTCGGACAGGTAGCCACCCGCATTGAGCGAAAGTGCTATCGTGCCTGCCATAAAGGCGGAGATGCGGATGTTCAGAAGGCCAGTGATGCCAAAGTAGATAAAGAATCCCTGAACCAGAAGCGGCGTGCCGCGAACGACCGCGACCAACGCTGCGTTGATGGCCCTGAGCACGGGGTTCTTTGACATGCCCATGAGGGAGGCCACGATGCCGATCACCATGGCAATTGCGAGCGAGATGAACGCAAGCTCTAGCGTGAGTGCCAAGCCCTGCAAAAGCATTGGCATCGATTCTTGTAGGAGCCCAAAGAAGTCCATGCTATGTCCTCTTTCGCCGTGGGATGATGTGAAACTGAGAATTCATCGTACCGAAAGAAATGACGTTAGGCTTCGAAAACTACAAGGGCGCATACACTTGGTAACAATTCTCAAAGAAAAAGCGCCGGAGGATACGGCTTTTTGGCCAATATCCTCCGGCGGTATTGCCCCATTTGGGATGTGGCATAAGTTACTTGAGGTAGGAGTCAACGATCTTGTCGTAGGTACCGTTGGCTTTGATGTTCTTCAGACCTTCATTGAACATCTTTAGAAGCTCTGAGTTCTCTCCCTTGCGCACGGCGAAGCCATACTGAGACGCATACGGGCTGTCGGCCTTAACCTCGTCGATAATCTTGAAGTTGATGCCCTCCTTGCCGTTTGTGTCGGCATACTGCTTGATGGCGTATGCCATTACAGGTGTGTCCTCGAAGCAGGCTACGGAATTGCCGCCCACCTCGGTGTACATGGTGGGGGAGTCGTCAAAGACGCTCGCTTGGAAGCCGTATTGGTCCTTGATGCTGTTTGCCCAGTCCATGCTCAGGGTGCCGTCCTTCAACGCGACGTTCTTTCCCTTGAGGTCATCTAGAGATTTGACATCGCTGTCGGCCTTTACGGCACAGCAGACCGTGGAATCATAGTAGGGATCGGAGAAGTCGTACTTCTCCTGGCGCTCGGGTGTGATACTCATGCCGGCGATGACGCCGTCGACCTGTCCGGACTCGAGCGAGGAGACGGCCATCTTGAAGCCGACGTTCTGCATCTCGTAGTTGAAGCCCTGATCCTTGGCGATGGCGTCAAAGATCTCCATGTCGATGCCGGTAATAGAGCCATCGGCCTGGGGAATCTCGAACGGTGCGAAGCCATTGTCGCTTGCGATGACGAACGTCTTGCTTGCTGCATCAGAAGAGTCTGTCGAGGTGGAGCCGCTGTTGGCGTTCTGTGCGCCACCGCAGGCCACCAAAGAGGCGGTGAGAAGTGCTCCCGAGAAAATAGCGCCAAGTTGCTTGAGTTTCATGCTTTCCTCCTAGAAAGATGTAGAGACACGAACTTGTATATCGTATAGGTTGTGCTGCATTTCGTCGAGAATCTAACAGGATTGAAAAAATGCGGGCTATTGCAGCCTCACGAAGGCCTTTATTACGACGTATTGCTCTCCCGTTCGTTTGGGCTCTATGGTGTAGCATCCGCAGGCTGCCGGCACAATGAACGTCTCGGCATAGTGCACGACAAAGGGCGCGAAGAATTCCGTGGGGCTCTGTATGACGACGGAAGTCCCTTCCACGAGGTTGAGCATATTTACGCCATCGCTTGCGTCGTGCTCGGTTACACCGCAGCTCGTAAAGCGTCGTGTCTCTATGAATTCGAACTCGTGAAGGCCGGTGTGTTCCTCAAGGTAGTCATCGCCCTTGTGGATGACCTCTATTGCGTTGACGAGGTGCTGCTTTACCCATTTTGTAGTGCGATCCCATTGGATGTTCTGTAGGCCTTCCTCCAGATGGATAGGACGGGGGAGACCGTCTAAGCCTAGGCGGTCCCAGTCCCACATCTTGAAGGTGAAGTTGTACGGAGTGGCGCTTATCTCGAGCACCATTACGTTTGCTGCCGAGCAGTGAAGCGTTCCCGCGGGAATCAAAAAATGGTCGTGCCGCTTAGCAGGGAAGCGATTTACATAGGCGTCGGCATCAAAAGGGGCTTCTCCGGTCTGCGCCGCACGCAAGTCTTCGGCGAAAGCCTCGCGATTAACGCCCTCTTTGAGTCCGAGGAACACGCTTCCTCCCTCATCGGCATCCAGGATGTAGTAGCTCTCGTCTTGGGTGTAGGTCATTCCATAATGGCTCCGGATGTATTCTGTCATGGGATGAACCTGGAGACTCAGGTTTTGTCCGCCCATCGTGTCCAAGAAGTCGAAGCGAATGGGGAACTCGGCACCGAAGCGGCAGTAGTTGCGCATCCCAAGCAGCTCCACAGGCTTATACAGAACGAGGTCCTGTGCCGGCACCTCCACGCGCACGTCGCCAAATTGTAGGTAGAGACTGTTTTCCTCGGGGACGCCGTCAAAGGACCAGGCATAGTTCGTGACCGTTGGATCGAGTCCACAGATCCTCTTCATCCATTGTCCTCCCCAAACACCGGGATCGAAGTAAGGAACCAGACGAAAAGGGGTGCGCGTAACGGCCCGAAGTCCGTCGCGCAGAGCGGATCCTCGCACCAGCTTGGGATTGCCTGCAGCGTTGGAGTCGAGCAGGTAATCCATCCGCTCGAATACTTCCATCTTGCGTTTGTCGGCGACGCGCCATTCCACAAAGTAGCCTCGCTTGATCTTGCGCAACACATCCTCATCTTCGTTGTGGGCGCGAAAGTTGGGCATGCCCGCTCGGTATCGGAGTTGGATCTCCCAGCGTGCTAGGTCGCAATACACAAAGGTGTCCGCCTCGGCCACGATGCCCGCGCCTACACCAAAAACGAGCGTGCGATATCCATGATGAACGCTCGTTTGTGCCGCAACAAGTGCCTGGGGGTTGACGAAGTCCTCAAGGCGGCCATAGTACATGACGCCGCGCACGCGGTCATCGGTAAGGTGGGGACGCATGCGCTCTGTGAGCTCATCACCGTCGTAAAACACGTCGTCAGATCGGATAACGACGTCGGGCCTAAACGCTTCTCGTACGAGCTCAAATACCTCTTCGTGCACTCCTGGATAGCATTCCACGACGAGCGTGTGGTTGGTGAGGAGTGACAGCTCACCAAGCTTGGTCGAAACTGCCTGAACGCCCTCCCATGCCTCATGGTCGTGTCCGGCTATAACGGTTTGTGGAAAACGATCGTAGCTCAAGATTCCTCCCTATATCTCTTTCAATTAATAATGGAGGACTGGGGACGATGTGTAAAGTCGTGGGCCAACTCAATCCGGTGAGTTGGCCCACGGCATGTTTAACTGGCTGAGTGAACGATGCGTCTATACTTAGCTGATCGCGGCGAATCCTGCTTCCAGGTCGGCAATGATGTCGTCGATGTGCTCACAGCCAATGGAGAGTCGGATGGAGTTAGGACGAATGCCTTGGCTCAGGAGCTCTTCCTCGTTTAGCTGAGAGTGCGTGGTGGTGGCGGGGTGAATGGCCAGACTCTTGACATCGGCAACGTTGGCCAGCAGGCTAAAGATGTTAAGCGCGTCCAAGAAGGCCCACGCCTCCTTCTGCCCGCCGCGGATGTCGAACGTAAAGATGGATCCGCCTCCGCGTGGGAAGAGCTTCTTGTAGAGCTCGTTGTCGGGGTGGTCCGGCAGACTTGGGTGGCTCACGCTCTCAACAAGCGGATGATTGCTCAGGAACTCAACGACCTTCGCGGTGTTCTGGGCATGGCGGTCGAGGCGCAGGGAAAGCGTCTCGATGCCCTGAAGAAGCAGGAACGCGTTAAAGGGGGAGATACACGCTCCCGTGTCGCGCAGGAGGATGGCCCTCACGTACGTTGCGAATGCGGCGGGACCCGCTGCGTCAACGAAAGAGACGCCATGATAGCTCGGATTCGCCTCGGCGATGGGGGCGTACTTGCCGCTTGCCTTCCAGTCGAACGTGCCCGCGTCTACGATCAGGCCACCGAGCGTGGTCCCGTGTCCACCAAAGAATTTGGTTGCGGAGTGCACCACGATGTCGGCACCATGCTCAATGGGGCGAACCCAGTAGGCAGCGCCAAAGGTATTGTCGATGACCAGCGGGAGACCATGGGCGTGCGCGATGCCCGCGATTGCGTCGATGTCGGGAATGTCGGAGGTCGGGTTGCCGAGCGTCTCGATGTAGATGGCCTTGGTGTTGGGCTTGATTGCCCCTTCGACCTCTGCGAGATCATGGGCGTCAACGAAGGTGGTCTCTATGCCATAGAGGGGGAGCGTGTGCGAGAGGAGGTTATAGCTGCCGCCGTAGATGGTCTTTTGGGCGACGATGTGCTCTCCCGCCTTTGCGAGCGCCTGGATGGTGTAGGTAATTGCCGAAGCGCCGCTCGCCGTTGCCAGTGCAGCGACGCCACCCTCCAGAGCCGCGACGCGCTTCTCGAGCACGTCTTGGGTGGAGTTGGTAAGTCGTCCATAGATGTTCCCCGGGTCCGCTAGGCCAAATCGCGCAGCTGCATGTGCGGAATCATGGAAGACGTAGGACGTCGTCTGATAGATGGGGACGGCGCGGGAGTCGGTGGTGGGGTCGGCCTGCTCCTGACCTACGTGAAGCTGCAGGGTCTCGAATTTGTAGTTGCTCATGGTGGGCTCCTTTCAAGGAAGTCGTGCGTCAAATGGGTTTTCCAAAAGCGTTTAGCAATCGCTTTGTGGTCAGACACAATACGCCTACCAAAGAGGTAGGTGTATTTTCGTAACAACTTGATAACCTACCAACTTGATGGTTAAATAAATAAAACGAAGGAGGCCATATGATTTCAACCAAAGGGCGTTATGCAGTTCGCATACTCGCAGACATTGCCGAGAGAGGCGAAGACGAGCGCATCCCGCTAAGTGCCATCGCCGAACGACAGGGTATATCGCTCAAGTATTTGCAGCACATCGCAAAACTGCTGGTGCAGGCGGGCATACTCGTGGGCGTGAGCGGCAAAGGCGGCGGATATAACCTTGCGCGGCCAAAGGAACAGATCACGGTACTCGAGGTGCTGGAGGCAGCGGAGGGAACAATTGCCCCCGTCGCGTGTCTAGCGCCGGGGGCGTCCGTGTGCGAGAGGATGCAAGGATGCAAGACGCTTCCCATGTGGACAAAATACGATGAGCTCGTCCGGGACTTCTTTGGAAAAATCTCAATAGCGGACGTGGCCGACGGTACGCTTGGTCACGAGTTTAATCTTTAGACCAAAAAAGGCCAGACAAAGGAGTGTTTCCCTTGCCTGGCCCGCCGTGACATCTACTCGACATTATTGGGGTACCATTCGGCAATTTTGCTGACTGGTATTGCGAAGTGCTGGTAGTCCTTGCGGTCCGTCCATTCGCCGCCCCATTCGAAGCCATGCTCAATAAACAGGTTATAACAGAGGTCGCCCTTCTCGATCTTGTAGTCGAACGAGGCCTCGCGATCGAGGTACGGCTCTCCTGTAATGGGCTCGATGATCCTCTTGCCCTCGACCACTTTGGTATAGGGGTTATAGAGCGTGTTGATGTCGACCGCAAGCCCAAGCCCGTGATTCGAGATGCGGGTGGTGTGGGAGATAAAGCGGAAGTTGAAGCACGACGAGTTGTTGTCCTCCATCGACTTTTGGTCGTCGGCGTCATATTCGTCGATGAGCCTGATCTTTTCGATGGGGTAGTCGTTCTTGTAGAGCTCCTGCAGAATGTCGAGTACGTCCTCGGCGATGTGCTTGTTGACGATCATTTCGCCCTCATGGGTTTTGCCGTCGATGTCCTTGTGGAGCACGTGGAGGTAACGCAGGTCTTCCCGGGGGAGAGTGCAGTCATCCTTAAACGACTTGCCTTTGATGCGAGCAAAGATGTCGTCGGTGATTTCCGTGATGTAGAAGTCCTCCTGCTTGGCGGTCGATTCTGCATTGTTGGTAGATGCGGCTGTTCCAGGCGTCTGGCTGCAAGCGACGAGGCCAAACGACATACTTGCGGTGAGAAGTCCTGTAAGGAGAAACTCTTTAGCTTTCATACCACCTCTTTCTCTTTTGCGGAACACACTTCCCCGGGAACTTTGTTCCGTTTGGAACAAAGTTCCCGGGGAAGTGTGTTCCGCTCATCCAGTTGGTGCCGTTAATCTTGCCACCTGCGGCAAGAAGGTACAGAAACGGGAAAAGAGAATGATGGAGACAGAGCAAACGTAAAACCCGATGCATAATAAGCCACCCCCTTTTCACGATTTTATTATAATGGGGAAATGGGCGAGTGGACGACGAGATGTCAGAGGATTTGTTATGCGCCAAGCGAGGGGACAACAGATGGAGCATTCCACCGAAACTGGAGAGTCTGACGCGCTCTACGTACAGCTCCAGAACGAGGCCGCATCTTTGAATACGATTCACGAGATGCTTGGTTCCGGCAAATGGACCATGGACTTCGACGAATCCGGGGTGATGACCCGCGTAAATTGGAGTGACGAGTTTCGTCGGATGTTGGGCTACCACGACCAATATGATTTTCCCGATGTGTTGGAATCGTGGTCCAACCTGCTGCATCCGGAAGACAAAGAACGCGTCCTCAACGAGTTCAACGAGACGATTGCCGACTATTCCGGTCAAAAGACCTATGACGTCGAATATCGGTTGCTCACGAAGAACAGGGGCTATCGATGGTACCGCGCGGTCGGAAAGCCCACGCGTAGGCCAGACGGATCGCCGATTACCTATGTGGGCGTATTCTTGGATATCACCGACCAAAAAGAAATGATGAGCAAACTGGCGCATCAGCAAGAATCGCTGAACGCGGCTCTTAGGGAGGCGAATCAGGCAAATAAGGCCAAGACTGCGTTCCTGTCCAACATGAGTCACGAAATCAGAACACCAATGAACGCGATCATTGGCCTGAACAATATCGCCCTCAACGATCCAACGATTTCTGCGCAAACACGTGAGTACCTAGAGAAGATTGGAACATCTGCCCACCATTTGCTGGGAATCATCAACGACATTCTGGACATGAGTCGCATTGAGTCAGGACGCATGATAATAAAGAGCGAGGAGTTCTCGTTCGCAAAGATGATAGAACAGGTCAACACCATCGTCAGCGGTCAATGCAACGACAAGGGGTTGCAATACGATTGCCGGACCGTCGGCAAGATTGAGGACTATTACATTGGCGACGACATGAAGCTCCGTCAGATGCTCATTAACATCCTTGGTAATGCGGTCAAATTCACGCCGGAAGGCGGTACGGTCAGCTTCATCATAGAAGACGTAAAACGATTCAACGACCAAGCTACGCTGCGCTTTATTATCCGCGACACCGGCATTGGCATAAGCAAGGACTTTCTGCCTCATATTTTTGATGCGTTCAGTCAGGAGGACTCTTCCTTGACTAGCAAATTTGGCAGCACGGGGTTGGGCCTACCCATCACGAAGAGCATCGTTGAGCTTATGAACGGACGGATTGAGGTGGAGAGCGAAAAGGGCGAGGGGACGACGTTCACCGTGACCGTTACTCTGACTCAAGCCGATCGCACGGTGGGGGAGACGGATGAATTCGAGCTCCATCCGCACGAGATGAACGTGTTGGTAATCGATGACGATCGCATCGCGTGCGACCATGCGCAACTTGTCCTAAGCCATTTGGGAATCACCTGCGAGACTGTTCTTTCCGGTGAGGAGGCGGTAGAAATGGTGAGAATCCGCCACACTCGCCGAGAGGACTTCAACCTGATTCTCGTGGACTGGAAGATGCCGGGAATGGATGGGGTAGAAACGACCAGACAGATTCGCTCTATCGTGGGCGATGACACTCCCATCATTATCCTCACTTCCTATACCTGGGAAGACATAGAAGGGGAGGCACGCGAGGCCGGTGTCGACACCTTTGCCTCCAAGCCTCTGTTTGCCGGTACGGTTATGGACGAGTTCCGAGCGGCATTCCGCAAGAAGAATCCCAACCCGACTCGGCCTGTGGTGGACCTAAAAGATCGACGCATACTGCTAGCCGAAGACGTCGAGGTGAACGCGGAGATCATGATGATGGTGCTATCTCTGCGGGATATGGTCGTGGAACATGCGCAGAATGGCAAAATCGCCGTGAAGATGTACCAAGACCATGAGCCGGGTTACTACGACGCCATCCTGATGGACATGCGTATGCCAGAGATGGACGGCCTTGAGGCGACACGGACCATCAGGGCCTCGGACCAAGTGGATGCCAAAACCATACCAATCATAGCGCTTACCGCCAACGCATTCGACGAGGATGTGCAACGTAGCATGCAGGCTGGACTTAATGCCCATCTGTCTAAGCCGGTCGAACCCGACTTGCTGTTCGAAACCCTAGAAGAACTGCTCGCAGAATAGAGGGCTGTCTGGCAGACACTTCTTTGGTACGTTAAGGTGTCTTAGGGTTCGAAGTCATTCGGTTTACACATAAAAGCAAACGGGTAGACGGATTATCCCGCCTACCCGCTTTATGGGTGTTGGTTCGTGGCCGGGCATTCGCCCTTTCTAGCAGTTATTCAAAGAACGAGTCAAACCAGCCCTTGGCCGTCCTCATGGACGCCATCTGCATGTTACGCTGCCGCTCCCAGAACGAATCCACAGAGGTCTTGAAATCTTCCCACTGCTCTATGCTGTTGCCGTTCTGTTCGGGCATTCCCGAGGCTGCTCCACCAGACATGGGCATCATGGGCATGAACGGCATCATGGGCAAACTGGGCATCGTGGGCATCGAGGAGGTTAGCGAGGAAATGAGGGCCTTGGGGTCGGACAGTTTCTCCATGTCCAGCGTGAGCATGCTGTCAGATGCATTATTGGAATCGGACATCTTCTCTATGCCCTTCATGAGCATGCTGTTGGAGCCGCTGCTCTTCATGTCGGCAGTTATGCTGCCAATAACCATCTCTACGACGTCGCTCGTGCTGTCGTCCTCAAACGGAGTCAGGCTGAAGTCTGTGAGTTCGTCTTCCTCGTGGACCGCATTCACTATGTAAACATCGCCCGAGACCTTGCCCTGGTTGATCTTGTACAGGTCGATCTTGCCGTTTGTGTTCCTGGGAAGTGACTCCGTCAACAACACTCGAGCGGGGATGTTGTCCTCCGACAGCGTCTTCTCCTCGATGAACACTTGGCGAAGAGCGTCGAGGATGACATCCTTGGGATCGCCAGATCCGTCCAAAGGCTGCACGCACAGCATGGGGATGGTGTCGTGCACGATCTTGTAGTACACAGGCACGATGGCACAGCCATTGATGTTCTCAAGACGATTGAACTCCGTCTCCACCCTGCCGGACTCGAACTTCCTGCCATCGTCGCGCATAAAGAATCGGTTGGCCCTGCCCAGGTAGGTAATCCGTCCGTCAGGGTCCATGCGCACCAAGTCATTGGTGCACACAAATGCCTGACCGTCGATCATATCGACCTTGATGACCTCCTTGCCGTCCAGCTGCCATTTGGCCATGGTTGGGCCAGAGAGGTAAAGGACGCCTTCACCGCCCTTGTCGCCAGGCGTAAAGAACTCGCCGGTCTTCTCGTCGTAGAGCTTGATGACCATTCCCGGCAGCGCGTAGCCAATGGTATCGTCATTCAAGTCCGACGTGGGGAGAGCGCACGCCCCACCGAGCTCCGACAGACCGTAACCGTTAATGATGGCCACGTCCTTGCCGCCGTGAGCCTCGAGGAACTCGCTGTAGCGCTTCTTTTCCGCAACCGACACCGCGGTGCCGCCGAGTGCCACGAACTTGAGGCTGGAGAAGTCGAATTCGGTGTCCTCGGGCATCTTGAGCCAGCGATCGAACATGTAGCTGGCGCTAAACAGGAACGAGATGCGATTGGCCTCAATGGCCTTGTGGAACCAGGGGTTGATGAAGCCGAGCGGAATGGTAACAAGCGTCGCGCCCATCGCGAAGGGCAGGTGAACTTGGTTGATGATGCCGTAGGAGTTGCTGAGATCCAGCAAGGTGGCGGTGACCAGATGGTCGAAGGGCAGGGACAGGTTCTTTAGGTTCATGAAGCTTACGTCCACCGCGTTCAGCGCACTGTCCGACATGGGCACGGGCTTACCGGTTCCGCTCGTGGTGCCGGTGGTGTGCATGATGAGAGCGTTTTCGTCCATCTCCTGCTTTGCATAATACACAGGGTAGTTGCCGTATCGCATCAACAGCGTCTCCATGCAAATTGGCCAGAAGAGCGCCTTGATGGCTGCGTTTTTGAACTCTTGGGCGGCAGTCATCACGGGCATGGAGGTGGCGCCCCCCATGAGAACGTGCAGGACAATTACGTTGCGTAGTCCCAGTTCCTTCCGCTTGTTTACAAGCTCACTGATAAGATCGGGCTGAGCCAGATCGTCCGTGATGATGAAGTCCGTCAGCTTCTCCTGGCGGATGGTCTCCTCAATCCGGGCGAAGTTGAAGGCGGACCAAGACGCGACCATGGAACACTGCGCGCCCACCATGTTGAGGCCATAGAACGCAAAGGTTACCTCTGCGCACGTGGATCCAAGAAGGCCTACGCGAGCGTTCTGCTTCTCTGTCATGTTCATTGCAGAAAAGACCGAGGCGTAGCGCTCCCATTCGCGGAACATACGCTTGTAAGTGTACTTCCTGTTTCCGTCAATGATGGCCATCTTATCCAAGTCGCCGTCATTCAGGCTGCACACATCCCGAATGTACTTCCACGCTTTTTGATCTTGCGGCACCTCTCGCTTGGCAGCCGTCGCGTCAAAGATGCTTATTGTTTCCATTACCCCTCTTTCGCCTTTTTCTTGTTATCGAGAAAAACGTCCTAACCTTTTGAGTAACCACATTTTGAGTATATCCATAATACGGCATCGAGTGCGTGTTCATTCTAACAGTTTTATTCGCCTAGAGAAGTCCGTTATTTGACCCTCTTGGTATGGCCGTCGAATTTGCTATAGTATATTTAATATAACAGTCAACACAAGAACGGTTAGATTTACTATAAATTGCTCTTAACGTGCTTGAGTGCGTATAAAGCATATCGGAGCGGGTTTCTACAAGGTGTTTCGACATAATGCGAACAGCGGGATAATGGCTTATGAAGATCAATAAATACGTAGATCCTACAGGGCAAATGAGGCTGGAGAAAAAATCGGTCGCAGTCCTTACGATGAACTTGATACTGGTATTGATAGCAGGCGTTCTTTCAGCTTGCAGCCCTGGAGCTGAGGTCATCACATCCCCCGATCAGCTCAATCGGGGAGACGCCAAGATAGGGGTCGCAACAGATACGCCTGAGTTCGCCCTTGTGGAAAAACGGTTCCCAAAAGCAGAAATCGTGTACACCCAAGACCTTATGGGTGCCCTCACATCTGTTGCTCAGGGCAAAATTGATGCGTTTGTTGGCAACAAGCTCAATATGGAGTTGGCTATATATAACGGCCTGCAAGGGGTCAGACTTCTAGACGGGACGATTGGCGAAGGCAACGTCAGTGCAGTGGCCATATCACCGCGCACAGAAATACCTGATCTGAAGGGCAAGATAAACGAGTTCCTTAAGCAAATCAAGAAGGACGGAACCCTCGATGACATACGCTCGCGCTGGATAGACAAGCGCGATATGGTCATGCCAAACATCGCGGAGGCAAAAGACCCGAAGCTCCACCTTGTAGTGGGAACCACGGGTCTTAGCGAGCCGTTCACCTGCTATGTAAACAACGAACTGTCCGGGTACGATGTTGAGCTCGCAAAGCGATTCGCATCATGGCTGGGGGCGAGCATCGAGTTCAAGATATACGACTACAATGGTATCGTGCCGGCTGCTCAAGGAGGCGATGTGGACTGCATATTCGCAAACCTCTACGTTACTCCTGAAAGAGAAAAGGCCCTCGGGTTTTCAGATCCAACATATATAGTAGATGTTGGGATCATAGTGAGAGACGCAGGCTCCCAAAACGGCGGTGGCATAGCAGGTTTCTTTAGCTCAGTGAAAGAGAGCTTTGAGAAGACCTTTTTTACGGAAGACAGATGGGTGCTGTTTGCGGTCGGCATAGGAACGACGCTGCTCATAACCGTTCTCTCGATAATTCTTGGCACGCTGATCGGCTTTGCCGTCTACATGGTCTGCCGCAACGGTAATCGTGCTGCAAACGCGGTCACGCGATTCTGCATATGGCTCATAGAGGGTATGCCGGTAGTGGTGTTGCTGATGATTCTTTACTATGTTTTGTTCGAGCGAATCAAATTGTCAGGCGTGACGGTATCCGTCATGGCGTTTACCCTCATATTTGCAGCGGCCGTGTTTAACATGCTCAAAGCAGGGGTTGCTACCGTGGGTACAGGCCAGATGGAAGCGGCATATTCGCTCGGATATACGGATACGAAGGCGTTTTTTAACATCATGTTGCCTCAGGCGCTACGCCATATCATGCCAACATACAAAGCCCAGATCAAGAACTTGATAAAGGCCACTGCCGTCGTCGGCTATGTAGCAGTGCAAGACTTGACGAAGATGGGCGACATCGTGCGCAGCCGTACATACGAGGCGTTCTTCCCGCTGATAGCCATCGCCGTGGTTTACTTCATCCTTGCCGCCATTCTGATCTGGATAGTGAACAAGATAGAAGTACGAGCCATTCAGGGCGCAGACCTACCGGAGATGACCAGAAGAAGGGCAAGAAGCAATGATCGAGCTGGTACATCTTGAAAAGAGATACGAGAACTCCGTACCCCTTGCCGACGTGAACGCTGTCATTAACGATGGCGAAGTCATTTCGATCATAGGGCCTTCAGGCACGGGCAAGTCCACCCTAATACGATGCATCGACTTGCTCGAGCGTCCTACGGGAGGAAAGATTATCCTAGATGGCGAGGACATATGTGCTTCTGGATACGACGTGACGCAGGCGCGTCGCAAGATGGGTATGGTGTTTCAGTCATTTAACCTCTTCGGCCACCTGAATGTGATAGAGAACATCATGCAGGCTCAGATCGACATCCTAAAAAGACCGAAGAGCGAGGCTTATGCGACAGGGATGAAATTGCTGAGGCGTGTGGGGCTCACGAGCAAGGAGACCAACTACCCAGATGAACTGTCAGGAGGCCAGAAGCAACGTGTCGCCATTGCGAGGACGCTCGCAATGGACCCCGAAGTCATACTGTTTGACGAACCGACGAGTGCCCTTGACCCCACAATGGTGGGCGAAGTGCAGTCTGTCATCCGCAATTTGGCCAACACGGACAAGACCATGCTCATAGTGACGCATGAAATGAACTTTGCCAAGGCTATATGCAACCGTGTATTCTACATGGATCAGGGTGGCATATATGAGGACGGAACCCCCGATCAGATATTCGATAACCCGCAGGGAGACCGGACGAGGCGTTTCGTACGAAGACTCAAGGTGCTCGAATTCACAATAGACGGCCCGGATTTCGACCTTGCGGGCGCAGAAACGGAGATAGGCGGCTACTGCTCGCAGAACGACATTTCATCTCGTGCGAAATATCGTATCAACCTGACCTTCGAGGAGCTTGCATACCATATTTTGAGGCCTGTGATCGAGTATGCTCCCGTGCATATTGCGATAGAGTATACCGAAAAGGACGAAAGCACGGAAATCACCGCATCATATGGCGGCGAAAAGTTCGACCCGGCAGAGAGTGGGGACGGTTTTTCGTACATCGTTCTTCAAAGTACAGTCAAAAGCCTTTCTCATCAATATAATCCGGATGCAGAACAGACGAATACAATAAGAGTCCTCATCTGACCAATTATGTTGATCATGTGGCAGTTTTCGGATAGGACGGTACCGGGCTCAACGCAAGTAATGCTGACCGCTTACTGTATAATTACTTGAAAAGCATTGCAGGCTGTGTGACGGCTGGTTCCTATGCTCGAATAAACAGATCGGAACGCTAACAACGAGGAGCGTCGATGATAGAGCTGAATCACGTATCGAAAACCTACACCGGTAAGGGCGCCAAGGCGGTCGACGACCTTACCTGGACGGTGAAGGATGGCCGGATAACGGGCTTCTTCGGCCCCAACGGCGCCGGCAAGTCCACCACGCTGAAGATGATCTGCGGCGTGCATTCCATCGACGAGGGCAGCATAAAGATCAATGGACACGACATCGCAACCGACGCCATCGAGGCCAAGCGCCAGTTCGGATACGTGCCTGACGATCCCGACCGGTTTCTTCGTCTGACGGGAATCGAGTACCTTGACTTCATGGCCGATGTCTACGGCACGCCAGCCGAAAGACGTGCGTCATGTGTCGAGGAATACGGCAAGCGCTTCGATATCTACGACGCCCTGAGCTCGCGTATATCCGACTACTCTCACGGCATGCGCCAGAAGGTTCACGTCATGGCCGCGCTCATCCACGAGCCGAGCGTGTGGATCCTCGACGAGCCGATGACCGGGTTGGATCCGAAGGGCGCCTATGAACTCAAGGAGATGATGCGCGAGCACGCCGAGCGAGGCAACTCCGTGCTATTCAGCACCCACGTGTTGGAAACGGCCGATGCGCTCTGCGACGACGTGTGCATCATCGCGCGGGGACGCAAACTCTTCAACGGCACGCTCGATGAGCTGAAGGCTACGCACCCGGACACGTCGCTGGAACAGATCTTCTTGGAGATGACGTCCGATGAATAGCGTCCTGCTGCTCACGAGACTGCAGCTCGCTCAGATAATCGGCGGAGCGCGGGCTGCCATCGAGAAACGCACTGGTGCGAACGGGGCCATGGCAGGCACCGCGCTCATCTCCGTCGCAGTTTTCGTTGGCATCGCGTGGCTAGGATACTCCGCCTACGGCGCCATAGGCACCGCTGGTCTGGAAGCAACCGTCTACGACATCCTGTTCCTAGCGTGCGGCGGGCTCACGTTCGTGCTCTCGCTGCCGCAGGTGATGGGCGCATTCTTCGGCTCGTCCGACATCAATGACCTGTTGCCGCTGCCCGTCTCACCCTTCTCGATTACCTTCTCCAAGACGCTCTCCGCGCTCGCTCCGGCGTACCTCTGGACGGCGTTACTCATCGCGGCTCCGCTGGCGGGCTGGGGCGTGGCCGGCGGGTTCGGTACCCATTACTGGGTTGCCTACATGCTGGCGGTCATCTTCGCCCCGATGACGCCCGTGGCCTACGCCGGTATGCTGGCCATCGTGTTTGCCGCGCTGTTCAAACGCGTCCGCCGCAAAGATACGATTGCAACCATCGCCACGGTACTCACGCTCGCTGTATCCTTCGTTGTAGTGCTCGCCTCCCAGAACCTGCACCTCGTGGACAACGCGGCAGCGGCCCTCGGCGGCATCTCCGATGTCATGGGCGGCGTGGTCATGGTGTTCCCCGCTTATGGCTTCGCGGTGTATGCCCTCGCGCATTCCGACCCGCTGAGCTGTGCGCTTTTCGCACTGGTGTCGCTCGCCACCTTCGCCGTGTTCGTAATCATGGCTCGTGTACTGTACCTGCGTATCGTGACCTCGCTCACATCGGGTGCGGGAAAGACGGCTGCCTACGACGGCACGGGCAACCGTACGCAGACCAGTGTGCTCGGAGCCCTGGTGCGAGCAGAGGCCCGAAAAATCATCCGCAATTCCTCAGTCGCTCTTTACTACGTGGCCTATCCGCTCATCGTTACCCCTGTGATGCTCAGCTTCATAATATCGTCGAACTCGATGGATAACCTAGGAACTGCGCTCGTGGAGATAGGAGACGCTACCTCGATGGTCGCGGGGCTCGGCCTGACCACGTTTATGTTTCTCGCCGTCGTGTGCGTCCTCAGCAACAAGACAGCCGCCACCTGCATATCACGCGAAGGGTCGAACTGGTCGTACATGAAGTTCATCCCCGTGTCCATGCTGACCCAGATTCGCGCGAAGGTTATCGTCGGGTTTTCCGTGAACGTGGTGTTCTCGGTGCTGTTCATGGCCGTCGGCGGGCACTACCTTGTCTCCACTCTGGGTGTCGACGTGCTCGTGGTCGTGTCGGGTGGCGTGCTCATGCTGGGCGCAGCTTGGCTCATGACGTGCGTAGGTGCATGGAGCGACTGTCGCAACCCCCATGTGGACTGGGGCAACGACGGCGACGTGAACGCGAGGATCCTCAAAGCCGGCGCAGGAGTGCTGCGGGCCATGGTCGTGGGGATGGTGTATGCGGTGCTGCCGTTGCTTACCTCGCCGCTCATAGGCTTTGAATCCCGCACCTTTATGCCTATAATAGCCATCGTCGGAATCATCGCCGCTGCTGTGCTGGGCCATGCGCTCCTAAATGCTGCCGCGCACGCAGTGGAATCTTACGAATAGCTGCTTTCCGGAAAGGAAGAACCAGACATGCCTTACATCGAGAACTTCGCCCTGCGCCTGATTGTTTTGGTCTTAGCCTGCGTAGCGGCGGCCAACCTTGTGGCTTTCATCAAGGCTTCGGTCACACAGGAACCATACGTGTTCGATATCATCAAACAACTCTTGTTCCCAGGCGCCCTAGGCGTACTCGGAGCGGTCATGTGGAAACCCAGGGCGAAGTAACACCGCAGCTCTAATGCCGACGCTACGGCAAGTATAGACGTTTACGAAATGCGAGACGAATAGTAGGTTTAAGCAAGAAAATGCGAACCCTCCCACTTGAGAGAGTCCGCATAGTCAATACATGGTGGGCGTTACAAGATTTGAACTTGTGACCTCTTCCGTGTCAGGGAAGCGCTCTCCCCCTGAGCTAAACGCCCGTTTGTGTGCCTTAGCACGAGAACTAATTTTAGAGCATTCACATCCCAATGGCAAGAACTTTTTTCGCGATTTTCTCCCGCGAGTTTTAGGTGTTATTGTTGTTACTGTACATATTCGATGGCAAGCTGTCCGATCAGGCGGTGAGTGGAACGGGGTTCCCGGGGAGCTAGTTTCGCGCGCTGGGCTAGGCCCGCAACGAGTCCGTGCCGCGGAACAAACTCCCCGGGAACCCCGTTCCACGTCCGGCCCGTCCGCTGCGGTTGCTACCTGCGTTGTGACGGGTGTGAACAACAACCTTTAGCTAAGCCATAATCGTTTATCTCACAAGGGAAGGGAAGCCATGTGCAACTTGCTCCGTATTTATGTGCTCTGTGCCGTGGGGTTGGTGCTACTTCTTGGTGCGTGTACAGTACTGGGGGAGGGGGTGCCTGACGGATCGAGAGCTGGCGAAAAGTCAGCGCCCGTTGAGTGCACTCAGACAACGGACGATGGCGAAGCGGAGGCCGTCTCACTGGACCAGACCGATACCGTGGACGAGGTGCCGTTGGAACCGGTTGCCGAGCATCTGGTCATCAACCTCCGCGCGATGGACGAGACCGGTTCCAATTATGTCTTTGACTACGCTGGTGAGGAATTCTTGGCTTCCTATCAGCCAGATATATGGACGATATACGACTCGTATCGGGTTACCGACCACGGTGACATCCTGCAAATTTGCCAGGCACTTATAGATGAGCATCCAATTCATGGAAGCAATTTCGAATCGTTCAGAACGGCTGAGGACATGGCCTTTGAGTGGGAGCAGCACAACGTCGTGTACGCGAGCCTTTCCGAGGACAACGAGTGGCGCAGCAGCGTGCGAGACGTCGATTTAGATCCTGAGGATCAGGGCAAGACATTCTTGCAAATCTATGAGGACCGCACGGGTAGAAAGCTGGATCCCGCAGACTTGCTCTTGAAACAAACCGTATAAGTCGGACGTCGCTCACGGTTTGTCCAGACAGTCCGCTACCAGGTGTGAATTCAGGGTTAGTTCAGTACCTTCCTTTAGCGGACCTCTTACGTATGGGGGATGGAAATTCACGGGAAACTCTGTTATTTTTCTATGTAATCATGTAAATGCAACAAACGCGAGTTCAAGCATGGGCGATTGAGGATCAGACCATTCAAACAGAGTCCCCTGAAGAAGCGCAATTGCCAGCAGAGGAGCGAGTAACATGAACGAAAAAACGACGGCTACTAACGATACGGCCAAACTCCAGCCTTATCTTTCACCTCTGGCAGTTTGGGCTCTCTCGGTTGGCTCGGCCATAGGCTGGGGTTCTCTTGTCGTAACCAGCAAGTCTTATCTCTCTCAGGCGGGACCAGCAGGTTCCGTACTCGGTCTGCTCATGGGCTTTGCCATGATGCTCTTGGTGTCAAGCCACTATCATTTTTTGGCAAACCGTTATCCGGGCTCGGGGGGTCTATATAACTACGTAAAGAAGGTTTTTGGCTATGACCGCGCCTTCCTGATCGCTTGGTTCATGTTTCTGATTTACATATCCATCTTCTGGGCCAACGCCACAAGTGTTCCCCTGTTTGCGCGGTTTTTCATAGGAAATGTGTTTAAACAGGGATATCTCTTTACGGTATTTGCGTATGACGTCTACCTTGGAGAAGCCGTAATCACTCTCGTGGTGATGTGGCTCATTGGACTACTGTGTATGAAGAGCAAAAAAGCCACCGCGCGAATTACGGTAGCGATGGTGCTACTCTTTACCCTTGGCATAACCGTCTGTTTCGCCATTGCCATGATGGGGCAGGGCAGCTCCGGAATGTCCATGAGTCCGGCATTCGTTCCCGAAAAGAACGTATTTCAGCAGGTCATTCGCATAGCTTTTATTTCGCCTTGGGCCTTTATTGGATTCGAGACTATTACTAATTCCACCGAAGAGACCAATCTAAAGCACAGTAGTTATTTCCGCGTTCTCGTTATTGCCGTATCCGTTACCACGGCACTGTACATATTTATAGTACTTATGAGCGTGACTGCCTATCCCGAGGGTTGCAATAGCTGGCTCGATTACATAAGCCGGTTGGATGAGTTCGAGGGACTCGCCGGGCTTCCGGCATTTTATGCGGCAAACCATTATTTTGGCTCGGTCGGAATCAATATACTGATGCTGTCTTTGATTGCGTTAGTCCTTACCAGCCTCATTGGTATGCTGCGTGCAGTTAGTCGCATATGCTATGCCGTGGCACAGGATGGTATTCTGCCCAAGCGGTTTGCCAAACTCAGCAACAAGCAGATTCCTGTCCAAGCAATCCTTTTGGTGCTGCTTGTGTCTTTACCCATACCTTTCTTGGGAAGAACGGCAATCGGGTGGATTGTGGATACCACGACGATTGGCGCCACCATGATCTACGGCACCGTGTCATTAACCGTTTTCAAGGTTGCAGGGCAGGAGGGCGTCAAGAGGAATCGAATCATCAGTGGAATCTGTTTGCCCATCCTCGTCGTCTTTGCGGTATTCCTGCTCTTCCCAAGTGCCTTTGGTGACTATTCTATCGAAACGGAAACGTACGTGCTTTTGGCCATTTGGTCGTTCTTGGGACTAGCGTACTTCAACTGGGTCATTCGCAAGGACGAAGAAAGAAAATTCGGCAAGGCGATTATTGTCTGGCTTGCCCTGCTTGTCTTCATCGTTATGATGGCGATGACGTGGGCGGAAAGGCTCAATGAAGACAGGGAGAACGCCATCATTGGCGAGATTTCTAGCTACATGGATGGCACTGCTAGCGCAGAGATTTTGGAACAGGACCAGAGCGAGTTCCTCGCGGTACAGCTCCAGCGGCTTCACGAAGCCGACAATACTAGCGTGTTTGTGATTGTCGGTCTGTTCGGTGTCTCTCTGATCGTTATGTTTATCAACTACACTTCCCAACAAAAGTGGGAGGCGAAAGCCAATGAGGAGCGCGATAAGGCACGCAATATCGCGCTAACTGATCCCATGACCGGGGTAAAGAGCAAGCATGCGTTCCTGCTGCAACAGCGGGAAATCGATTCGTTCATTGAGGAAGGGTCGATCGACGAATTTGCCGTTGCCGTCTGTGATGTGAATGGCCTAAAGGTCATCAACGACACCCTTGGTCACAAAGCGGGTGACGATTACATAAAGAGCGCAAGCAGGATGATATGCGATATCTTCCAGCACAGCCCGGTCTTCCGAACTGGTGGAGACGAGTTCGTCGTCATCCTTCGCGGTCGTGACTACCTCATTCGTAAGGAGCTGGTTTTGGCGCTGCATGACCGCTCCGTGGTGAATATTAGCAAGAACGAGGTCGTCGTTTCGGGAGGCCTTTCGGAATACAATTCCGAGCAGGACGGCAGCTTCCATGACGTGTTCGAGCGTGCGGACAATTTGATGTACGAAGAAAAGAAGCTGCTCAAGGGTATGGGTTCCGTCACGCGAGAGGATGCCGAGGCGGCCGCAAAGCCCATATTCCCGGAAGACGAAGACGCAGAGATCATGAACCTCAAGCGCAAGGTTCTCATCGTAGAGGACGAGGAGATCAACCAGATGATTCTGGGGAGCATGCTCGAAGACGATTACGAGATTCTCTACGCCTCCGATGGAAACGAGGCGCTAGAGAAGGTCAAGACCCACACAGAAGACCTTGCCATCGTGCTCTTGGACCTGAGGATGCCAAAGCTGGGCGGCATGGAAGTCCTCAAGGTGATGAAGGAAGAGGAGGAGCTCAGGGGTGTGCCGGTCATCGTTATGACGGCCGACCAGAGCGCCGAGGTGGACTGCCTGAGGATTGGCGCCATAGACTTTATTCCCAAGCCTTATCCTACAGCCGAAATCGTCCAGACTCGTGTCAACCGATGCATCGAGCTTACCGAGAAGCGAAACATCATCCAGTCTACCGAACGCGATAGTCTGACGAACCTGCTCAACCTTGACTACTTCCTGCGCTATGTGCGTATGTACGACCAGCACTACAGCGACATGCCGATGGACGCCATCGTGCTCGATGTCAACCACTTCCACATGTTGAACGAGCGCTATGGAAAGCAGTATGGAGACAGCGTGCTGTCGCGAATTGGCAATCGCGTCCGTCAGATTTCGCGCGAGATAGGCGGCGTATGCTGTCGTCGCGCGGCGGATACGTTCTATATTTACTGCCCACACCAGGAAGACTACGAGAGCATCCTTGAAAAGGCGTCCGAGGGGCTCGTGGACGAGGACGTATCGAAGAACCGCGTTCGACTTCGTATGGGTGTGTACTCGGAGGTCGACAAGTCGCTGCAGATCGAGCGTCGCTTTGACTATGCAAAGATCGCCGCAAACACTGTACGAAACGCTTTCCAAAAGCCGGTCGGTATATATGACACGAAGATGCACGAGGCGGAGCTGTTTAGGGAGCGCCTGCTGGAGGACTTTAAGCCATCCTTGGAGAGCGACCGCTTTATGGTGTACTTCCAGCCCAAATTCGACATTCGTCCCGAAAGCCCGGTGCTGTCCAGTGCGGAAGCTCTGGTACGTTGGGATCACCCTGAGCTCGGAATAGTCAGCCCCGGCGTGTTCATTCCGCTGCTTGAGGACAATGGACTGATCCTGGATCTGGACCAGTTCGTATGGCGCGAAGCGGCTGCAAAGATTCGCGATTGGAAGGACCGCTTCGGCTTCTCTGTGCCGGTATCGGTGAACGTATCGCGCATAGACATGCTTACGCCAAACCTAAAGAGCATCTTTAGGGAGATTCTGGAGACCTACGACATCAGCGCGGACGACCTGATGCTCGAGATTACTGAGTCTGCCTATACGGGCGATTCGGACCAGGTGATTACCACAGCCAAGGAGCTGCGCGGAATGGGTATGGGCTTCCGCATCGAGATGGACGACTTTGGAACCGGCTATTCGTCCTTGGGCATGCTGTCGCGCCTTCCGATCGACGCGCTCAAGCTCGACATGAGCTTTATACGCAGTGCCTTTGGGGAAACGCGGGACGTGCGTATGATCGAGCTAATCATCGACATCGCGGACTATCTGCATGTGCCCGTGGTAGCCGAGGGCGTCGAGACCGAAGAGCAGTATACGGTCCTCAAGGCCATGGGCTGTGACTACGTGCAGGGCTACTACTTCTCGAGGCCGGTGCCGAGCGAGGAATTCGATCACTTTATCGCTGAGCGCGTCGATGCGAAGGTCGAGGCCACGCCAGCGGCAAAGAGGACCTATATGAGCGTCTCCAATGCGCTGACCAGCGATTTTGAGAGCATATTCTACGTGGATGTTGTGACGGCATACTTCCTGGAATTCTTTATGGACAGGAATGGCGATTTGGAGATACGGCCTGCGGGAACGGACTTCTTTGGAGAGGCCCGCGAGAGGTTGCTGGAGAGCGTGGACGATGGCGACGCCCAGATGGTACGAGAGGCGACCAGTAAGGCGAACCTGATTTCTCTTGCCGAAAAAGACAAGCCTCTTGCCTTGAAGTACAATAAGAAGGTCGACGGAACAGTGACGCCTTACTCGATGCAAACGATAAAGACGCGTGAAAGCGATCATCACCACATAGTAATTGGTGTGAGGCAAGAATAGAGCGTTATGCTTTCACGTCCGCAGGAGGCCTGCATGAAGATGGAGTTGCCGCTTAGTGAAAAAGGAATAGATCGCGCGTGCGAAGAAGTGCAGTCGTTTCTCGAAAAGACGGGAATGAGCCAGCGCGAGGTCTTGGCAGGGCGCCTATCGTTCGAGAACCTACTCGTAGAATGGGGTCATCGCTATGGCGAAGATGTCCAGGCAAAAATCAAGCTGGGAAACATACACGGTAAGCCAGGCTTAAGGATTTCGGTACCGGGCGAGCGTTATGATCTTCGTGACATCGAGACAAGCAGCAGTGAATATGCACCCATAGCACGCGCGACGATGGAGGCGTCAGGATTCATACCGACTTATGACTATCTTGGCGGCTACAACATCGTCTCCTTTACGCGGCCACGTCCACCGCTTAGCTCGCTTGCGCAAATTGTCATCGCTGCTGTCCTTGGTGCCGCGGTCGCGCTCTTGGGTAATATGCTTATTTCCGACGAAGGACGCACTTACGCGCTCAATACGTTCGTTACCCCTTTGTTCAATGTATATCTGGCGATGCTGAGCGGACTTGCGGGACCCCTCATCTTCTTCACCGTCGCTTGGGGTGTCTGTGGCATTGGAGACGTGACCACACTTGGCCGCAGTGGTAAGTCACTTGTTCTAAGATTCTTGCGCGATAACGGCTTGGCGACGGCTTTTGCATGTCTGATCAGCATTCCCTTTTTCTCACTCCCGGATGGGGACGCGCAGGGTGGGGGAGACTTCGTTGGGGACATCACGCAGATGATTCTTGGGCTTATGCCGACGAATATCATCAAGGCATTCGCAGATGGTAATACATCGCAGATTATCCTACTCGGTATTTTCGTGGGCTTCGCCGCACTGATGCTGGGAAATGCAAGCAAAACGTTGCGCAAGGGAATCGAGGAGCTCAGCGCACTCTTGCAGTTCCTTATGGAGCAGCTCTGCCGATTCATCCCTGCATTCATCTTCGTGATGGTCAATTTGCAGGTCTGGTCTGGCAACATCGCCTCAATGCTGAACATGTGGGTTCCGATCCTGATGGTGGTCGCACTTGTTATCGGGTTTTTTACTATTAGGAGCATCTACACAAGTGTGAGGTTCCACATCCCTCTGGCGAGGCTGCTCACTGTTTTGCGACCTGCTATGATACTGGGGCTAACCACCGCATCCACATGTGCGGCTCTCAACAAAATGGTTTCGGGCTGCACTGGCGAGCTCGGTGTCGATGAAGATCAGACGTCATTTGGTATTCCGATGGGCATGATTCTATGCAAGCCGGATACCATCATCATGCTTGTTGTGCTCATACTGCACAGCATGAAGACGTTTGGTCTGGGAGCCGACATTACGTGGTATACGCTTATGGGTCTGATGTGCTTCCTTTACTCCATGGTGACTCCGCCGGTGCCTGGTGGGATGATTGCGATCATTGGCCTTCTGTTTGGAAAACTTGGAATACCAAATGAGGCACTTGCGAGCGCTACTGCCTTTAGCATCATAATCGATTACGTACTTACGGCAATAAAGTCGGGCTGCATTATGCTGACGGTTTTCGACACGGCATGCGCACTTGGTAACGCCGACCGCTCGAAGTTCGAGTGTTCCAAGCCCGCGGAGCCGTCGGTGGGCGCAACGCCGGCGGATGCATAAGATAATGCGATATGCTCTGCATGAGCGCCCGTAGCTCGTCATCTCGCTGATGTCCTTGATGTTCAACATCACGTACGGTGGGGGGATGAATCTCCCCACCGTGCCGTCCTTAAGCGCCTGATTTAGACCGGACTCATTAGAACTCGGCTGGTGCCGCGATACACGTTGACCAGCCCCTCGCCAGAAACTGCGCTTCCTACAAGTGAATGGGACGAGCGTTCCACCGTTAACTGCAGCCCGGCAGACCAGGCGACGGCCATCGGACCGTCGATTCGAAGCTCGTCGTTTGAGAGCTCGACTTCGATGAGCTCCTCGCGTGGGACATTGCTCTCGAGTACGGCGATGCCGTTGCCTGACAGCGAAAGATTGAACATGCCTTCGCCGCCTGCCACGGCGCTTGAGACGTACGTGCGTTGACTGATGGAATACTTGACGCCGAGAGAATCGCCCGGAGTATAGGAGATATGTTATCCCGCACGACAGCTCGGGATGACAGGTGGGCCAGCATGCCCACGTTGTCGTCGGAAACACAAGATGCAAAGACTGTCAAAGCCGATCTATCGCAGGACAAGCTCCTCCCTGGTGAGACTTGCGACATTACCTATAGCGGCGAAATTGAATTAAAACAAAATGATGGCCAGAACCTCTCATTTACATACAAGATTGATGCTGAAGGACTGGAAGATGCGCAAAAGGAACTAAATGCTGGCATCCAGAAGATCGTTGGCGACTATGCTGATGAAGACGCAAAGAAGGATGCAGAGAAGAAGGCGGCAGAGGAGGAGTCCGCCAAGGCGAAGAAGAAGCTGGAAGACAACAAGAAATCCCTTGAGGGTTGCAAAGACAAGACTGCTGCGGAGGCGAAGAAGGTTGCCGAAAGTACCGATTTCAAGCCGCGCTTCATCGACTCCCATGATGTGGATGTGACCGATGACGTGAAGGATGGTTCCGAAGCGGGTGTTGCGAAAGTCACTTCGGTCGAAGTCAAGGAAAAGGGCTTCTTTACGGACGCCACGGTAACCTTCAAACTGGATTACGTTGATCCGAAGGCGCAGAAGGAGCGCGAGGAGAAAGAAGCCGAGGAAAAGGCAAAAGCGGAGGAAGAGGCGCGAAAGAAAGAGGAAGCGGAGCAGCGCGCGGCAGAGGAGGCGGCGCGGAAGGAAGCCGAGGCTGCTATTCCGACCGAGTACAAGAACGCTTTGCGCAAAGCGAGTTCGTATGCAAATGGGATGCACATGTCGAGACAGGGTGTCTACGATCAGCTTGTTTCCGAATTTGGAGAGAAGTTCAGTCCTGAGGCTGCGCAGTACGCTATCGACAACGTGCAAGCAGACTGGAATGAGAACGCCCTGTACAAGGCAAGGTCGTACCAGGACAATATGGCGATGTCGCCGGAAGCGATTCGCGACCAGCTCGTTTCTGAATACGGAGAGCAATTCACTGACGAAGAGGCTGATTACGCCATTTCGAACCTGTAGCCATTTTCCGCCGAGTGGCAATTGCCTTCGCAGATTGCGCTGTTCAGGTATAAAGGTGCGGACGTGCCACGGGGACGGGAACGCGTGTCATGGAGATGTGTCCCTTTTCATCGCGTCGGTCACGCGACGATGTCGCGACACGCAGGCGCTATCATATCGCCTCGGCGTTGCTCTCCCTGCCGACTAGGACGTGGCACCTGCCCCTTCGCTACAAGTCGGAGCTTGACCGTTGCTGTGTCCTACTGTGCGTGCGCTACCCCACCAGCACCTCCTTGCCGCGGAAGGCGATGCCGTAGGTGCGGATGCGCCCGGGCGCGATGCCGCGCCCCACGAGGCCGGCGACATACGCCTTGTCCTCGATCTGCCGGCGACATACGCCTTGTCCTCGATCTGCTTCCGCGCGTGGGCGACGGTGTCCTCGAGCGTGTCCTCGTCCCAGTCGTCGAACACCTTGAACTCCATCACCACGGCGGGGTCGGCCCCGGCCGCGCCGTCGGTGGGCACGAGCGCGACGTCGTAGCGGCCGAAGCCGCTCTCGCGGTTGGACTCCACCGACCAGCGGCCCCTGAGGCCCGCGAGCAGCCCCAGCACCAGGCCGTGGTAGAAGCGCTCGGGCTCGGAGGCCTCGGAGGGATGGTTTCCCGAGTCGAAGGACGAGACGCACGCGCGCGTCACCTCGGCGAGGCAGCGCGTCGCCACGCGCGCGTCTCCCTCGAGCAGCGCCCGCGTAAACTGGTCGTAGCGCACACGCGCCGGAGAGAACCAGCCCCTCACCATGCGGTCGAAGGTCGCCTCGACCTCACGGTTCGTGAGCCTCAGACGGCGTCTCGTGTGCACCAAGTCCCTGGGCACCGGCCCCGGGCTCGTGACGTAGCCAGCCGCGAGCAGCAGCGCCCACACGGCGTCGGGCGTTGTGGCGAGCTCAGAGAAAACCACCTGCTCGTCGATGAGCTTGGCCACCTCGCCGCCGCGCATGAGCTCCTCGAAGTCGGCCTTGAGCTCCTCGTCGCCGCGGCGCACGACCTCGGAGGCGAGCCCGTTGCCGGAGGTGTTGGCCCAGTAGGCGTCGAGGATGCCGCCGCTCTCCAGGAACTTGGTCACCGACCACGGGTTGTAGACGTGCCCGACGCCGCCGAAGGTGAAGCCG